>NZ_JADMSU010000002.1:299357-390782 GCF_015561195.1 Collinsella aerofaciens
GCACCGCGCGTGCGCCTACGGACCTTAAACCGAACTTCATACGAGTCAAGAAACGCGATGACGAACGAGCCCACCGCAGCGAGGGCGGCGAGGGCGTTAAGGAATTTCAGCATTTGGGGACCTCCGATCAAGTCTTCGGCCGCCCGCGCACGGGATGCGTCGCAAAGCCATTTTACTGCGAGTGTATGCACCAACAGCTGGTAAACGCAATAATTGCAAACATCTGTTCGATATTCATACGCTTGACCCATCGGACGATGGAGGCTGGCTGCTTTGTCCAAAAAGAACGGGGCAAACTCCAGCGTGGAGTCTGCCCCGAAAAGAGAATGGCAAAGCAAGAACGTCGATGGACGAGAAAAGTGTCCGCAAGTCTCATGGCCATCACATCCCACCTGCCAAAGGGATGGGTGAGCGAGCGCTACTCCTGCTCGGACTCCTCAGCCTGCTTACGGCTGCGGATGAGGTGCGCCACGCCGATGCACAGCACCGCGCCACCAGCGATCCAAGTGAAGGTCACACCGTTAAGACCGGTCAGCGGGAGGCCGGAACCCTTCTTGTCGACGATGGTGAAGCTGAGCTTGCCGGTGGAAGCGACAGCAGAATCGGCCTTTACAACACCAGCAGCAGCAGTGACATTGGCAGAATTAATGTCAGGGATCACTTCGGTGCCATCCTGCTTAAGCGCGTTGCGGGCAATAGTAAACGTGACACCATTGGAGGCAGAATTATTGTAACCAGGTGCCGGAGTTACCTCTTTAAGGATGTAGGTGCCCTCATCGAGACCGACAACGTTAATCTTACCTTCGTTGCTGGTGGTCAGTATTGCGCCATCTTTATCTGTCGTCGTGGTACCGTCGGCCTTGATAAATTCGTTGGAGTCTTTCTCCTGCAGCGTGAACTGAACGCCTTCGAGGGTCTTGAGCTTGCCAGTCTCGTCCTCGTCGTTACCGACCTTGGTAACATCGATACCATAGGTGTAGTCGTAGGCCGGATGGTCAACCGTGGTACCGGTGCCATTGGTGTGCGGGTTGTTGGAATAGGTCAACTTGACATTGTTCACCTGGGCCTTGCCGAGCATATCCGCGTTAATCTTGCCAGCAACAAGTTTTGCCTTATAGTTCACATAGACTGTCGAACTACCGTCAACGGTGATAGGATTGCCAGTCTTATCCTTTGCTTCTTTGAGGTTTTCGAAGGAAACAGTGAGCGCATTCGTGCTTTCCCCCGGGACATAGGTCGCACTGTAGCAAGTGGGATCTACGACTGAATCGTTAATCTTGACCTCAACGACCGGTTTATTTCCATCAAGATTCGGCACCATCGTGGAGGGAAGATTGTCGGTGAAAGCGTAGCTGTACTTGACGTATGTGTTAATGTTGCTAGCCACAGTGCCGGCAAGCTGATATTCAACAAGCTGTTCAGCAGCGGAGTCGGCGGCCTTGTTGGCTGCAGTGAAAACATTCTTGCTATCGTCCGTAACAAACTTGCCGTCCTTGTCATCCTTGACGGCCTTGGTTACGTTGGGGACGTCCTTCTTGGGGGCCACATTAACGTCAGAGCCACCGACGATGGTGAAAATCGGCGAGGTATACGCATCAGTATTGCCATTAGCACCGCTGGTCGTACTGGGCGTATCGGTCACGAAAAGCCAGTAGCCATGATCAAGATCCTTAAAGCTACCTTTGGTGGAATCGCTTGGCGTTGTCCACGTGAGGTTCCCGTCCCTTTCCAAGGCCTTGGCAATCAAGTCAAGAGTTGTGCCAGTATCAACCGCCGTAGCCTCTCCAAAAATAGAGCCCTGAGCCTTGCTGATGAACTCCGCCCACGTCTGGGCGTCAGCATCCTCGTCAGGTGCTCCAGTAACGTCTTTGAGCGCAGTCGTAACGAGGGTTTTCACATTACCCTGAGCCCACTGAATATCGGAAAGAGTCTTAGCGGCCGAGCCATCCCAGCTCCCATCGCCCTTCTGATCCTGCGTGACCTTCGCGGTGAAGATCTGAATGCCCTTGAATGTCGTGCCGGTGTATGTTTCGTCGGTGATAGCCACCTTACCCTTCTCCGTGGCCACCGTCGGCGTGCCCGCCGCAAACGCCATCGTGACCGGGGCCATGACGCCGCCGAAGCTCAACGCCGCTGTGAGGCCTGCCGTTACTGCCAGGCGTGCGATGTTCTTGCTCATGCTCATCTTCTTTTCCCCTGCTTTCTGCTTGAAGTCCATTTGATCTAAATCTGTCTGTCTGTGTCTTAGCATTTACTTCGCTACGTCTCGCCCCGCTCTCTGTGGGGCTGCCAGCTACTCTTTATGGCTGCCACCTCCCCGCTTGACCAGGAGCGCGACCACGATGAGCGCGGCTCCGGCGACCGCTGCGGCGGCCGCGGCGTACATTGCCATATCGCCAGTCGAGGGCATAAAGCCTCCGGTGGTAATGCTAGGGGGTGTGCCGGTGGGCGTGTTGATGAGCGACGCCTCCAGGCTGCCCGTCGACCCGTCCGCGCTGTCGGCGCGCAGGGGCGACTCGGCCGTGATGGTGAGCTTGGGCTTGGCGGCAGCCACCTGGTCGACGTCCAGACCCTCGGCCTTGACCGTCACGGAGCGCGTGCCCTCAAAGGCGGTGTAGCCCTTGGGCGCCTTGAGCTCGCGGACTTCCAGCTTGCCCGAGTCCACGCCCGAGACGGTCACGCGGCCGTCCTCGCCCGTGGTGACGGTGGCCTTGCCCTCCGCATCCCACGTGCCGTCAGCCGCTAGCGTGCGACCGCGGTCGTCGGCGATGCTCAGGACCGCCCCGGCAAGCGGCTTGTCGCCGTCGCTGCTGCGCTTGGTGAGCGCGAGATCCCAGGTGTAGGCGCACGCGTCGTCACTCGGCGTGCGGGTGAAGCCGGCGTCGCCGGACTGGTCGGCAAAGGGAGAGCGCGGGTAGCGCAGGTAGACCTCGTTGGGGTTGCCCTTCGCGATGCCGTGGTTGCATGCGCTGTTGAGCGGCGCGCTGTACACGGCGACCACGCGGGCGCCCGCGGTGAAGGCGTCTGCCCCGCCGAGCGCGGCGATCAGGTCGCCGGTGCGCACGGTGAAAGTCCCGTCCGCCGCCACCTTGGTGGTGCACTGGGCCGTGATATCGGTCCAGCCCTTCGCGGGTTCGGTGCCGGCGCGGCCGTCCTTGCCGGCCGAGACGGCGTCGAAGCCGCCGTCCGCGCCCGCCGCCACGTACACGCGCATGCTCGCGGCGACTTTGGAGGGGTCGAGCCCCGCGCTCATGGTGTCGACGAACTGCACCGCGTAGGTGTCATAGGCGGAAAGGCCCGCGGGAACCGTGGCCGAGAGGCGCCAGTACAGGTCGTCGGCGACCGTCGCGTCGGCGGCCTTGCCCCAAGCGGCGGTGCTGTCCTCCAGCACGTGCTTGGCGACCTTGGGAGTGGCGGCCTTGGGCTTAACGGTGACGGCGCTGCCGCCGACCAGAACCATGATCGGCGCGGTGCCGGCCTCGTTCTGGGAGATGGCGTCGTCGTCGGAGACGATGAGCCAGTAGCCACAGGGCAGCCCGGCCGTCGTGCCCGCGTTAAGGGCCACGAACTTGGCGCCAGAGCTCTGGAGGGAACGAGCGAGCTGTGCGCTCAGCGCGCTCGTAAGGTGGGAATCGGTGTTGAGCCACTCGGCAGCTTCCTGCGCGGTGGTCTGGGAATTGGGCATACCGGCGCTGTGCAGCACAGGCAGCGCGGCGTCGCGCACGGCGTCACTTGCCCAAGCGAGGTCGGCGGCGATCTTGGCGTCGCTGTCGCCGTCGACGACGTTGGCGCTAAAGATTTGGTAGGCGTCGTAGCTGCTCGCCACGGTGCCGCTCACCGTAATGGAACCGGTCGAGGTCGGCGCGGCCTGCGCGGAAGCGGGGAACACAACCGCGCAGGTGCCGATCAGGAGGGCAAGCAGCGCAAACAAGATCGGGAAGGAGCAAACTTTCTTATTCACGACGCTCACCTCCCCTCGCATTCGCCTTGCGACGAATGTGCATCCAGGCCGCAGCAGCGCAAAGCACCGCCGCGCCGGCAAGGTACGTCAGAGTGACGCCCGACATACCAGAAAGGGGCAAAGAGGTAGAGTAGGTGTTGGTGAAGGTGGGGGTGTCAGTGTCGGTGAGCTCGTGGTCGGCGCTATCAGCATTTTTCCACTTGCCATCGGAGCCAACGGTTCCCTTCCTGTAGGTCACCTTACAGTTGATGGTTCCTTTGGTATTGTCCGTTGCAACAACCGTAAGCTTGTAGACCGACTTGTCGTACTTATAGTGCGAGAACAACGAGCCGTCGGTTTTCTCGCGCACATAGTACGTGAAGGTCTTGGAAGCACCACGGCCGGTTGAGTCACCAGCGGTGTCAGGATTCGCAGTGATATCAGAGAGCGAGTACTCAATCCCCTTACCAGAGGCATCTACGAACGAAAGCGTCTGCTTCTTTTTGTCGCCAGTAGTTTTGGCCTCTTGAATAATCTTCTGAAAATTGACATCGGTCGCAAGCTGAAGCGTAAACTCCTTCATCTCGCCACCCTCGACGACCTTAGTCGCCTTAGGAGTCCAGGAACCAGTGGAGGTGTAAGGCACGATCTTGTTGGTAAAGGTCGGGTTGGTGTTCCTGTCACCAATAGTCACCGTAGCCTCCGTGTTATCCTCCGATGGCGCAACGGAATAGCTTTCGGAATCTAGTGATACAAAGCTGTTGTCTGTATCCGCTTTTTTACAGACAGCTACTTCTTTTACTTTGTAATATTTGATAGGAATCGCCATGAGCGAATCGGTCTTGTATGGACTGTCTTCAACGGTCACCACAATCTTGTAGATCGTCTTATCGAACTTGGTGTCTATCTCGTTTTCGCCGCTGACAGGTTCCTCAACTAGATAGAAAACGTATTGTCCCGAAGAATAGTCCTTGCCAGAGTCGAAGGTGATATTGCCGTCTGTTTGGTCAGCAGGCGCCTCGCCCGCAACAATGCAATCGCCCATGTCAAACGTGCCGTCAGCTTTCCAAGAAGGCTCGTTGGTACCATCCTGGCGCAGCAACTTAAACTTGTAATTGTGCCCTTCAAGTTTTAGCGATTTGTCCATTGCATCTTTAAGAACCTTACTGGCATTGAGCTTCATGTTCGGATAAACGTTCAGCCCCTTAGTAACATCGCCGACGATGAGGTCGCCGTTGGTCATGATGCCGCCACCGTGGGTGTAGGAGTAGTTACCACTGATGATGGTCGTAGCCGCTATCTGCGCCTTTCTCATGGCCTCATCAGTCGGATGGGCCTCAAGACCGAACATGTACTTGGCCTCGGCACCGCCATTTGGGTCGATGGTAATCGGATTTCCGTCGCAAGTGCCCTGCCAACCAGCCGATTCGCCGCCGAGCATCTTGCCAAGAACAACGGCAATTGTCGAGCTCGCATTATCTTTATTACGCACCAGGAAGAAGTCCTGATGACCGGCGTCTTTGAAGGTACCGGTAATATATTTGGACTGGCTGTCCTCGTTCTTACCATTACCGCCGGCAGAGAAATTCTCGCCATGGTCGGTGTTGCTATAAATTGCTGAGCCATTAGTATGCGTCACAATCGTTTGACCAGTAGGGCAGGCACCGATGCCGCCGCCCCAACCGCCAGCTTCATTTCTGGTTACAAGTGCTGCGCGAAGGTTGAGCGTACCAGCCGTCTGGACAAAGACTCCGCCGCCGCCCCAGTCGCCTCCGCGACCGGTAGTGCTGCCCGTCATGGTCTTGTTGTTGGTGATGTAAACCTTGCTGGACGCACTTGCCGCCTCAATAAAGCCGGTGGTATTTTCAGAAATACGGAGACCACCGCCCTCGGCATTGTCGGATTTATTGCCAGCGATCGTACCGCCCGTCATTTTGAACGTAATCGCCTGGTTCCAAAAGCCAGCGTAAACGCCACCGCCAGCCTCGTGGGAGTAATTGGCAGTAACGGAGCCGCCCGTCATGGTCAGCTTGCCGTCGTTGACAGACGCAATACCGCCCCCGCCGAGCAGACCATTGTTGTATGACGTAGTGATATAGGAGTCGACACGATTGTTGGTAATGTTTGCCGTTCCGCTGATTGTAACGTCGGCATTTTTGGTAAAGACGCCGCCGCCATAGCCATTATCGGGACTGTAGAGGTTGTCATAGGGTTTCCCATACGTAGCGTTGCCAGAGATAACACCGCCAGAGAGATTCAGCTTGGCGCCATTGTCAGCATAGATGCCGCCGCCAGATGCTGCCTTGTTTGCCGCGATTACGCCGCCGGTCATGTTGAACTTGGCATTTGCGCCCGTCACGCACAGGCCACCGCCCCAGCCGCCGCCGTTACCGTTGGTGACATAGCCGCCAGAAATATTGACAGTGCCTTGAGATAAAATAACGTGACCGTTGTTGCCCAGGGTACGAGGCGTTGTGATCATGCCTCCGTTGAGGTTAAGCGTACCGCCGTCCTCAACAGAAATGACTTGTTGAACCGATCCGCCTTCGGATGCACCGACAATTGCACCGAAACCGCTGACGACATGCTGTGTCGTGGTTTCAGTGGTGCCGAGAGCATCTTCGTTAGGCGTGCTCGTGGTTTCGTAATAGGTTAGGCTCTGAGGAGTATCGTTCTTGTCACCGGTCCATTTTATGATTGCGAGCTGGCCAGGATCGTTAGCAACGACCGAAGGTGCATCGCTTACCTGGGCAGTGTTGTCTTCAATATTGTCTTCAATAGTAAGTGCACCACTCATTACCGTAATGAACGTGTCGTTGTTGCCAGTGCGGTAATAAAGCTTGTGACCCGCAAGGTCAATCGTGGTGTTTTGGCTGATGGTGATTGATGTACTCGAACTAATATCAGCCGCAAGACGCAGTTTTTCGGGCTTATTCTCCATGTCAAGATAGGTAGACAAATCATCGTCACTCTTCAGCAGCGTGTAATCGTCCGCATCTTTTTTAAGTCCCTGAGCCTCACCTTCATTTGCAATAGTAGCGACCTTATAGACAGGCTCTCCATCATCCGCAGGCTGCGCAGCACCATCGGCTTCCGTGTCATCAGACAACGGAACCGCCTCGGAAGCAGCGTCACCAGAGGTTTCGTCACCCTTGACCTCGTCACTGTTCTGGTTTTCGGTATCCCCGTTGTTGATGTTGCCTACATCAGTAGACTCACTTGAGGAACCCCCCCCCATCACAGTTTTCTCGGTAGAATCTGTCTGGGCGTCGTTGGCAATGGCCTGCGAGATCGGGGGCATGACGAGCGACAGTACCAGGCTCAAAACGGAGGCTCCGCACAAAACGCCTGCCAGTACACGGCGCGTCGCTTTATTACTCTGCTTAGATTTGTCCGAATTCGCTTTCATCGATGTCTCCTCCCCAAGAGACCGCGATCTTGCTCTTTCACCATCAAACGTATCTGCGCAATCTGTAATTGCGCTCGTTTAGTAATGCAATTATAACGATTGTTTAAACATCTGAGCAACAAAACCGACATTTTTGTAGCGAGTTCTCAATTCTCTTGACATTTGCTCAGATTTACCTTCGTTTATTCGCTATCTATTTTTTGTTTCTGCTGGTAATTTAGTTGCGTATTATTTTTTAATGGCATTAGATTTATTTGCACAACATTTTGCTCAAGAGCAAACATCCTGTGAACGGTCGAAAATCGACCGTGAGCGGTAGGTCATTAACCGGAAGGAATATCCTACCAAACTGATGAGAATATCTTTAACCCATCGGTAGTTAGAAGCGTGATGTTCAGACAACTATATTTGAATTTTCGCGCAGATTTTAGGCATCATTTCGCCCAAATCGCCTGAGGCCGCCACAAAGGTGCCTATTCCCTTTGTGGTGGCTCTCCCCCGGCGCTACAGCAGATGTTCCTCGATAAAGATCGCGATGCCATCTTTGTCGTTGCTGGCGGTTACAAAATCGGCGACGGCACAGGTAGCGTCGCTGCCGTTTGCCATGGCCACGCCCACGCCGGCGTCAGCCACCATGCAGGTGTCGTTGTCCGCATCGCCAAACACGCAGATGTTCTGGAGCTCCATGTCGTTGAGCTCCGCCACGCGCACAAGGCCGCGCGTCTTGGACACGCGCGGATCCATGAACTCGTAGAGCCGCTGCGTGGTTTGCAGAGCCGCCGCCTTAACGGTGTTATCGGCAAACGTCGACGCCCGCTCAATCACCCGCGGCATTACCTCGGGCGCCATGGTAAACATCACCTTAGGCTGCGGCTCGCGCAAGAACTCGACAAAATCGACCACCTGGTAGGGCACGCCGTCGACGCGCGACAGGTGCTCGACGCACGCGTTGCTCTCGGGCACGTAGAACACGCCGTCTCGGGGGCAGACGGGCGTTGCCGGAAGGTCCGCCATGTGCCTGCAGATGCGCGCGATGGTCTCGCCCGGCAGCGGATAGCTCAGCTCGTTGATGTCGTGCGCGCGGTCGATGACCTCGGCGCCACCGCAGCCCACGAGCACGTCCACCAGGCCTTCGATGCCCCAGAGCTCGTACATGGCCTCGGTCGCGTGGGCGTCACGCCCGGTGCACAGGCCAAAGAGCACGCCGCGCTCGCGCAGGGCGCGGATCGCCGCCACGGTGCGCGGGAACACCGTGTGCCGGCTCGTGAGCAGCGTGCCGTCGATATCGCAAAACACGGCTTTGATGTGGCTGAAGGTGGCGTCCATGGGGGCCTTTCTGGGTTGTGCGGCGGTGTGGGGCGTATTCGTGAACGGCGTACATGGTATACCAAGGCGCAGGCGCGGCCTGTCAAAGCAAAAACCACCACAAAGGTGCCTGGCCCCTTTGTGGTGGTTGCGACGTTTGCGGGCCAAACCATCACAACATTCGATGTTTTTCGGCAAAATCGCAGTTTTCATCGAATGTTGTGATGGATTTTACTGCCTTGCGGCACGATCAAAATGCCGGCGTCCAAACAGCAGTAACGCCGCGGGAACCGCCGTCACGACCATGCCCGCCCCTACGAGCGTCTGCTGCACGCCAAATGTCGCCGCCAGCCACGGGGCAATCGCCAGCGGCGCCACGCCAGCGAACATATTGCCAAAGCCCATGACCGAGTTGACGCGACCGAGTTGCTCGAGCGGAGCCGTCGTTTGCACGATGGTGTTGTGGAGCGGGTTGACGACACCCCAAGCTATGCCCAGGGCGATCTGGCCGATGAGGGCCACGCCCACGTACGGTGTCCCCACATAGAGCAGACTTCCCAGGCCCACGGACATAAGTGCCACGAGCAGCGTTTTAAGGTTGACCAGGTGCGGCGGCAAGCGGAGCGCGGCCACAGCGCCCAGCACCGCGCCCACACCGCTGGCCGACGAGAGCCAGCCCATCCACTCGACACCGACATGCAGAATATCGCGGTAGAAGAACGACTCAAGCGGGTCAAAGGCGCCGTAGCCAAAGTTCGAGAGGAAGATGATGCAGAAAAGTAGCGCGAGAACACTGTTGGTAAAGACCGTCTTGATGCTGGTCGCGAAGGTGGCGCGGGAAGATGTGTTGGGGTCGGGACATTGGCTGGTATTGTCCGATGTGGTGTCACCGATCGCGGGTTTGCCTTCGTGCGCGGTGGCCAGACCCGTCCGCGGCCTAAAGCCCCAACCGGCGATGAGCGCCAACGCGGTAAAGAGCATCATAAGCACGAACACCGTGCGCGACGACACAGCTGCCGCAACAAAGCCGCCCAGCGTGGGGCCAACGATGATACTCACGTTTGAGAACATGGCGATGGCGGAGTTGATGTCTTTGAGCTCGACAGGATCGTCGGTGAGGTAAGCCGGATAGGATGTGGCGATGGGCTGGGCGAACCCCATCACAAAGCCCAGGAGCACCGCGCCGAGCAGGACGATGCCGATCGCGCTGCCAAAGGCAATGATCGCCGCGCCGGTTGCCAGCGTGCCCACGATGCTCAGCAAGAAATGACGGCGTGGGCCCCAGGCGTCGAGCGCCGCGCCACCCGCAAAGGATCCCAAGATCACGAATACGTTCATAAAAAGGACGGCCAGCGATGTTGCGACGACCGAGGCATCGTCCGCATAGGTGAGCGTTCCGATGACGCCGATAAAGTAGCTGGTTTGAAAACCGGTGTAGATGAGGAAGCGCATTGCCACCAGGCGCTTAGCCTGCACGGACAGCGATGATTGAGGCTTCGAGAAAAGAGAGGCGAGCATGGAGACTCCTTGTTTCGTACGAATGCGGACGGCGGGCATTCGCCACCGTCTGTCAAATCAATCTATCCGCATGAAACATTAAGGACGCATCGAGCCCCTTCTCTCCGTTTTTCGCCCGTCATGAACTACTTGGTAGATTGTAAGGCATGTCCCACACATCTACCAAAGCAAAAACCACCACAAAGGTGCCTGTCCCCTTTGTGGTGGAAATGGCGTTTGCCCAGATAAAACCTGCCAAAATGAACCTGTCCCTATTTGGCAGGTTTTAGGCCAGATGGTCTTGGATAAGATCGCAGATGGCTCGGGCGTCGTTGATGTTGATGGCTCGGGTCGCAAATCCGGCATCGAAGGCCTGACGCGCCAGGGCTTCGTTGCAGGCAAGGGCCAGCGTGTGACCGTCGACCAGGTCGAGCGAGCTCTTGCCGCGCAGACGGTCGACACCGGAGCGCGCGACGACGATGTTGTCGAAGCCCTCGGTCTTGTAGCCCTCGATGATCACCACGTCGACATCGTTGTAACGCGACAGCAGCTCGCGCGCGGGCATCTCGTCCTCCTCGCGCGTGTCGGCGTACTCCGCCCAGCGCGTGGCGCAGATGAGTCCCACGTGCTTGGATCCGGCCTGGTGATGGCGCCACGTATCCTTAGCGGGCACGTCGATATCAAAGCCGTGGTGTCCATGATGCTTGAGCGAACCCACACGCAGGCCGCGGCGCGTGAGCTCGGCGATGACCTTCTCGACGAGCGTGGTCTTGCCCGAGTTTTGGTAGCCGATAAACGCGATCGCGGGGACGGCCGGTGTCGGGGCTGCGGATGCGACGGCGACGGGTGCGCTCGCGGGTGCGGCACCGTCAGCGGGCACGGCCTCAGTAGCAGCGGCCTGGCGCTCGGCGCGGTCCCACACGCCCGAGCGGCCGCCTTCCTTGTGCAGCAGACGCACGTCAACGATCTCCATGCCGCGATCGACGGCCTTGCACATGTCGTAGATGGTCAGACACGCAGCGCTCGCGCCGGTCAACGCCTCCATCTCGATACCCGTCTTGCCCGTCACGCCGGCCGTAACCAGCACGTGAAAGCCAACCTGCCCGTCCGTGCGCGCCGGCGCCCAGCCCTCGGGCACGTCATCGGCCGGCGTCCCCGCCGCAGCGATGGGCGCAATGTCGCACTTGCTCTTGGTAATGAGCAGTGGATGGCACATGGGGATAATGTCGCTTGTGCGTTTGATGGCCATGATGCCCGCCACGCGCGCGCAGGCAAGCACGTCGCCCTTCTTGGCGCGGTCCTGCAGCACCATGGCCTGCGTCTCGGGATGCATGAGGATGGTGCCCTCGGCGATGGCGATGCGATGGGTCTCGGCCTTGTCGGATACGTCGACCATGCGTACCTCGCCCTTGGCGTCCACGTGCGTCAGCTCGTCGCGACGGGCGTCGCGGGCGGGCTCGGCGGCAGCGCTGGCAGTCGGCTGCGCGGACGCGTCGGCGTTGCCTGCATTCGCCGCAGCCGTGACTTTGTGGGCAGACATCGCGGCCCTGCGAGCGGCCTTGGTGGCATCGGCGTACCTGCTCTTGGCCATATGATCATCCTCCGATTTGGGACATAAATCGTTGCGTGCCCTCAATTATCGCGTGTTCCTGCGGTTTGTGGGCCACGGCATCGCGCCAAATCGAAAGTACCTGCATATCATCACCACGGCGCAGGGCATCGCGCACCGAATACTCGGCATCGCTGAACAGGCACGGACGCACGTTGCCATCGGCCGTCAGGCGCAGACGGTTGCAATTCGCACAAAAATGGTTGGACATGGCACTAATAAAGCCAACCGTTCCCGCCGCGCCCGGAAAGTGCCAATAGCGCGCAGGACCCGCGCCGGCAGGAGCGTCGTTGATGTCGAGTGGCTCGAGCTCGCCCAGTCCCGCCGCGGCGGCCCCGGCATTGATGCGCGCCCGCAGCTCGTCGCTCGGAACGGTGTCACTCGCATCCCACAGCGCCGGATTGAGCGCGGGCGCATGCGGGTCCACAGCGCAATGCGAGCTCGTGTGTTCGTCGCCAATGGGCATGTATTCGATAAAGCGCAGGTGGATGGGGCGGTCGAGCGTGAGCCGCGCAAGGGCCGCCACATCCTGGTTGAGCCGGCGCACCACAACGCAGTTGCCCTTAACGGGCTCAAAGCCCCAGGCCAGCGCCGCGTCGATGCCAGCCATGGTCTGTTCGAGCCGACCCAGACGCGTGATCTTTCCAAAGAGCGTAGGGTCGAGCGTGTCGAGCGAGATGTTGACGCGGTTAAGACCGGCATCTTTGAGCTGCGGCGCCAGCTTGGGCAGCAGGGCGCCGTTGGTGGTGAGCGAGATGTCCTCGATCTGCGGAATCGCGCGGATGTCGCGAATGAGCGGAATAATACGGCGGCTGACCAGTGGCTCGCCACCCGTCAGGCGTACGCGGCGAATGCCCTCCCCCGCCACCAGGCGCACAAAGCGGGCGATTTCCTCGGCGCTGAGCAGCTCGTCGTGCGCGCGGGGCGCCACGCCATCGGCCGGCATGCAGTAAATGCAGCGGAAATTGCACTTGTCGGTAACGGCAATGCGCAGGTAGTTGATATCGCGGCCAAAGCCGTCATGTTGCACGTGCCCGTCCACGCAGCCCTCCCCTCACGCGGCGTTTTATTCTTCGGAAAACATAATACCGCACGGGAGAATCATGCCGACACCCGTACGACAGGACAGGTCACTTCGAGCAAAACGGACTTTCCAAGCCCATCCTCAACACACAAACCATCACAACATTCGATGCTTTTCCCGATTTTGGCAAAAAACGTCGAATGTTGTGATGGTTTGCCTGCCCACAGCACCCCGTAGAAGGGCCGAAACGCCCCTAAAAACCGCCGTCCCAGTGCCGAATCACAAATTCTCGCAGGTCGTTCTGCCGCTTTTGGAACGCTTCGCTTCGGTCGCACTTGAGGCCCATAGCGAGCGCGATGGCGTTCATCGCCCGGTGCAATTGCAGCTGGTGGGCAAACTGAGTCCCGGTGAGGACGATCATCCTAAAGCCCAGCGCGCTCAGCACGGTCATACGCTCCGCATCCGACGCGCTACGCTGTTTATCAAGATGGTCCGAGCCGTTGTATTCAATCCCCGTACCACTCGCAGGCGCATATACGTCGATCTCGAAATACCCGGCCTTTGCGAGATACTTGAACTCGTTGGGAACATCGACCCGATGGTTGAGCTCGATCTTGACGTATCCCAGCCCGCCCTGGGAACGTTTTGCTACGACCATGATTGCGGTGGCCGTCTCCATGGGCGATCGCGCGCCATCGTGTACGCGCCTGAGCACGGCGGCCGCGCGTACAGCCCCCTGACGAGATCGGTTCTCATTGCAATAGGCAATCATGTCGGCAACGGTATACCTCTGCCCCATCTCGATATAATCGCCTGTCGACAGATGATTCAAATGGTATCGGGCGCAGATTTCGTAGCCATATTCCAGCTGCTCGGGCTCGCTCATCCACGAACCCGCTTGGACAAAGCACATGACCTCATCAACCACCAGAAGGCCCTCTGCCGCCTCGATAAGATGGCCTGGAGGCACCGGCGCTCCAAACACGTGGCACCTAAATCCAGCCGGCGTCGAGCGCTCAAAATCGAAGTTGACGAGCGTGTCGATATGATCGAGCTCTTCTCGTGGAATACCGAGCGAAACCAGATAGTCGGTAACGATCCCAACTGCCGCTGAAGCCCTCAGCCCCTTGGCATCGAGTCCCAATTTGGGCAGGCCCGCAGTCGGCTCCGCCTCGTTAGCAAGCGAGTCCTCATCGTATAGGCTGCTTGCTCGCGAGAGCGGCTCGGACGGGCGCGCCACGTTGTGGTACAGCCAGGCAGTCTTATGGGACAGGACGATCGGCAGGTCCATGAGCCCTCCAATGGAGTCGGATAACCAACCTTATTCCCCCTGCCCACGGGTCCGCACACCTTCGTGCGCAAGAAAGCGATTCCACCCGATCGAGTGGCAGAAAAACCATCACAACATTCGATGCTTTTCCCGTTTTTGGCAAAAAACGTCGAATGTTGTGATGGTTTGAGACGAGGTGAGAGGCACGGAGGGCCAAAGCACCGTGCTTGGAGCGTGACTTTTTTCGCCCCGTCGTCATCACAAACCTTGACTCTACAATCGTTGTAGGGTTTTCACTACACTGGTAGCAAAACGAACCCAGCCAGAAAGCGCCCGCCCATGGAACACGACCTCACACGCGGCAATGTCCTCAAGACCATCGCGGTCTTTGCCCTACCCTATATGCTCTCGTACTTTTTGCAGATGCTCTACGGCATGGCCGATCTGTACATGATGGGACAGTTTAGCGGCGCCGCCGGCATCACCGCCGTGGGCAACGGCGCGCAGACGCTCTATATCATTACCGTGACGCTCGTGGGCCTGGCCATGGGAACGACGGTCATCGTCGGCCACGCCGTGGGCTCGCGCCGCTTCGACCGCGCCGAGACCGCCATCGGCAACACCATCACGCTCTTTATGGGTGTCTCGGTGGTACTGGCCGCTGTCCTGCTCGCGCTTTGCCCGCAGATCGTGGCTCTCATTGGCACGCCGGCCGAAGCCGTCGAAGGCACCGCCGCCTACCTGCGCATCTGCTTTGTCGGCATTCCGTTTATCGCCGCGTACAACATCCTCTCCGCCATCTTTCGCGGCCTGGGCGATTCGCGCTCGCCCATGTACGTGATTGGCGTGGCATGCATCATTAATATCGCGCTTGATTTTCTGTTTATCGGCCACATGGGGCTCGGCCCCGTGGGCGCGGCGCTCGGCACGGTGACCGCCCAGACGGCCAGCGTTGCCCTCGCGCTCGTGTGGCTCAAGAGCCGCCGCACGAACATCCACGTTAAGCGTAGCGACCTGCGCCCCCAGTCCGAGGTGCTCGGCAGCATTCTTAAGATCGGCGTGCCTGTGGCCGTACAGGACGGCTGCATCCAGGTGGCGTTTATGTTTATCACCGTCATCGCCAACCACCGCGGCCTGGTCGACGCCGCCGCCGTGGGCCTGGTCGAGAAGATGATCAGCTTTTTGTTCATTGTGCCGAGCTCCATGGGCGCCACCGTCAGCGCGCTCACGGCGCAAAACGCCGGCGCGGGCAAGGGCGACCGCGCACGTCAGGTGCTCAAGGATGCCATGACCATCTCGGTGGTGTACGGCTGCCTGATCACGGTGCTGATGTGGCTGGTGGCACCGGCGTTTATCGGCTTTTTTGCCAAGGACGCCGCAGTGGTCGCGGCCGGTACCGGCTATATGCGCAGCTATATTTTCGACGCGATTTTTGCCGGCATCCACATTTGCTTTAGTGGCTTTTTCGCTGCGTATGGCAAGAGCTACATCGGCTTTGCGCACAACGTGCTGGCCGTGGCGCTCATTCGCGTGCCGGGCGCGTGGCTGCTGTCGAACGCCTATTCCGATACGTTGTTTCCCATGGGCATCGCCTCGCCGTGCGGTTCGATTTTGTCGGCGGTCATCTGTGTTGTCGCGTTTACCGTGCTCAACCGCCGCGGGGCTTTTGACAAGCTGGTGGCGTAGAGGGGCAACGCGAGCCTGGCGCCCCTCCCCGACCCTATTGAAAGGAGCGGTCCTGTGACCGACATGCCAAGTGAACATACTGAGGGCCTGCTCCGCATTGGCGAGGTGGCGCGCTTGCTCAATTTGAGCGTGGGCACACTGCGTCATTACGAGCAGATGGGGCTGTTAGAGCCAGCATATGTCGATCAGGCGAGTGGCTACCGCTACTACGGAACGCGACAGCTCTCCACGCTCAACACCATCGGCAACCTGCGCGTTCTCGACTTGCCGCTGGCGCAGATTCGCGAGTTTGTCACTACGCGCGATATGGATTTGATACAACGGCAACTGACCAAGCAACAGGAGTTAATTGAGCGCAAGCGGTGTGAGCTGGAACGCATGTCGCGCAAGATTGACCAGCGACTTGCCCTGCTTCGTGGCGCTTTGAATGCTGATCTCGACACCATTAGCGAAATCGAGGAACCCGAACTTCGCTGCGCCGCGCTGCACGAGCGCGTCAATCCCACCGACGCCTATTCGCTGGGATGGCATATCCGCCAGCTTCAGCAGGGACAGCGCGAAACCTTTGCCTATCTGGGCAATCTGGGTGTGGGCATCGCACCCGAGCGCCTGGCCGCCGGCGACTTTGATGGCTACGACGAGGTCTTTCTGCTGCTCGATGACACCGATGATTACTCGGGCGACGTTGAGACGCGGCCTGCCGCGCACTGCCTGACCATAAGTTTCCGCGGCACGCACGGGCAGGCGGGCTCGCGCTACGAGCAGCTACTCGGCTATATGCACGAACACGGGCTGGCACCCGCCGGCCCGTCGCGCGAGATCGCCCTCATCGATGACATCATCAGCGATGACCCAGCGACCTACGTAACGCAGATCACGGTGCCGGTTGCCCCAGCAAAGTAAGAACCGCCCGGAAGGCATCGTGCTTCCGGGCGGTTCTTCAATTTGGCTATCGATGCGCTAAGCCTGGGGCACCTGACCAGTAGCCAAGATCTGCTCGAGCGCGTCCTCATCCAGCACGGGTACGCCCAGCTGCTCGGCCTTGGTGAGCTTGGAGCCCGCTTTGGGGCCGGCAACCAGATAGCTCGTCTTCTTCGACACACTGCCCGAAACCTTAGCGCCGAGCACCTTGAGCGCCGCACCCGCCTCGTCGCGCGTGCGGTTGACGAGCGTGCCGGTGAGCACGAAGGTCAGACCCGCAAGCGGCTGTGCGTCGGCAAGCTCGCCTGCCACGCCCGCGTCGGCCGCGGCTTGCGCGTGCGCGGCGCCCAAGTCGACCTCGAGCGACAGACCCGCCTGGCGCAGGCGCTCCAGCACGGCAAGGTTCTCGGGCACGGCCAGGAACTGCTTGACGCTCGCCGCAATCTTGGGACCGATGCCCTCGCACTCGGCGATGTCCTCTTCGCTCGCCAAGATGAGCTTGTCAATCGACAGGAATCGCTCGGCGATGACCTCGCCCACGCTCTTGCCCACATGGCGGATACCCAGGGCAAACAGCACGCGACCGAGCGGCTGGCTCTTGGACTTGTTGAGCTCGGCGATGATTTTCTCGGCCGTCTTGAGGCCCACCGGGATGGGATCGCCCTTCTTGACGCCCTTTTTGCTGTTGGAGCTGGCATAGGTGCGGCCCGTGTCCAGTCCGGCAATATCATCGACCGTGAGCTGGTAGAAATCCGCGACATCGTGAATCAGGCCGGCGGCGATCATCTTGTCGACGATCTCGTCGCCCAGGCCGTCAACGTCCATGCAGCCGCGGCTCACCCAGTGGAGCAGGCGCTCCTTGAGCTGCGCGGGGCAGTCGATGGACACGCAGCGGTAGGCCACCTCGCCATCCTCGTGAACCACGGGGCTGCCGCACACGGGGCAGACCTCGGGCATCTGCCAGTCAACGCTGTCGGCCGGGCGCTTGTCGAGTACCGGGCCCACGACCTCGGGGATTACGTCGCCTGCCTTGTGCACGATGATAGTGTCGCCCTCGCGCACGTTTTTGCGACGGATCTCATCGATGTTGTGCAGCGTGGCACGCGCGATGGTAGAGCCGGCGACCGTCACCGGGTCGAACTCGGCGACCGGCGTGAGCACACCGGTGCGGCCCACCTGGATGCGAATTTCGCGCAGAACGGTCCGCTTTTCCTCGGGCGGGAACTTAAAGGCAATGGCCCAGCGCGGTGCGCGGGCGGTAAAGCCCAGGTCGAGCTGTTGCTGGAAGCTGTCGACCTTTACGACCACGCCGTCGATGTCGTAATCCAGGTCACCGCGGTGTTCGAGCGCCTGGGCACAGAACTCGTGAACCTCGGCCGGCGTGGCGCAGCGGGCCACGTTGGGGTTGACGCTAAAGCCGGCGCTACGCAGCCAGTCCAGAAACTCGCGCTGGCTGTGGACGTGCAACGGGTCGGTATCGGCAATGGCATAGATAAAGGTGGCCAAGTCGCGACGCGCCGTGATCTTGGGGTCCTTTTGACGCAGGGATCCTGCAGCGGCGTTGCGCGGGTTGGCAAAGGGGTCGCGGCCCTCGGCATCGGCCTCTTCGTTTAGACGGACAAAGCTGCCCTTGGGCATATAGACCTCGCCGCGTACTTCGATGGTACGCTCGCGGTCGGCGCCCATGTGGGCGAGCGCCGGCTCGGACAGGTGCATGGGCACATCCTTGATGGTGCGGACGTTGAGCGACACGTCCTCGCCCGTGGTGCCGTCGCCGCGCGTGGCCGCGCGCACGAAGGTTCCGTTTTGGTAGGTAAGCGCCACGCCCAGGCCGTCGATCTTAAGCTCGCAGGTATAGGTAACGCTACCTGCGCCGAGCGCATCCTCGGTACGCTGGAGCCACGCGTCGAGTTCGTCCAGATCCATGGCATCGTCCATGGAATACATGCGTGCCATGTGCGTGACCGGCGTAAACTGCTCGCTCACGTATCCGCCCACGCGCTGGGTATAGCTGTCGGGCGTCACCAGGTCGGGATAGGCCGCCTCGATCTCCTGCAGCTCAACGAGCATTTTGTCGAAGGCGGCGTCCGTGATCTCGGGCGCGTCGAGCATGTAGTAGCGATAGGCGTGGTAATCGAGCTCGTGGCGCAGCTCGGCCGCGCGCGCTGCCGCCTGGGCACGGGCATCAGCCGGTGCAGCGGCATCCGTGCTCGCGGGCATTTCGGTATCGATGTCCACACCGTCACCAAACAGGCTCGATTGCTCCATAGCGGCACTCCTTCGCTCGATTTCAAACGGATACAAGAGTACCACCGGTCACCATGGCGCCGAATAACCCTTTCGAACCGCACCGAATCGGCAGCCGCCAGACTGGGGTGGACAGTTAGTTCAGATACGTATAAATCCTAGAGCTGGATCGGACACGAACACCCCTGTTTCGACTAATTTGGGCTCCTTGAGACCATGTAAACGTCCCACTCTCCCTTCCAAACACCAATTCGAGCCCCATCCCAATCAAAAATTGCTCAAAACGCATCCCAAGCTGCCCCAGATTTATACGTATCTGAACTAACTGTCCAGACCATTCCGAACCAGGCCTCTTGTCAGCCCCAAGTGATCCGTTTTCCTCCGCCCCCAAGGGATCAGTACGAAAAGAGGGACTGCCCCGCGTTGGCGAGACAGCCCCTCTGGCTTCGGCATGTGCGAAACGGCTCGTTAGAAACCCTGACCGTTGCCCTGACCCTGACCTTGCTGGCCCAGCAGCTCCTCCAGATACTGGCGCAGCTGCTCGTCGGTAATACCGCCGTTGCCGGTGTCGGTCGAACTGTCGTCCTGCTGCTGGTTCTGCAGTTCCTCGTCGGAGCCCAGCTCGACGGTGACCTTCTTCTCTTCCTTGCCGCGCATGAGCGTGATCTCGACCTTCTCGCCCACCTCGTGGCTGCGCAGCGCGATGATCAGGCCATCGGCGCTCGTGATCTCGTCGTCGCCCAGCTTGGTGATGACGTCGCCCTCCTGAATGCCAGCCTTGGCGGCAGGACCATCCTCAACGACGCTCGCCACATACGCGCCGCTATCGCTGCTCAGCTTGTTGGTACGGGCGTTGAGCGCGTTGACGCTCGAAAGCGTGGCGCCCATGTACGGATGCACCGGAGTCTTGCCGTCGATAATCTGGTCGGCAATGTTCTTGGCGTAGTTAACCGGAATGGCAAAGCCCACGCCCGAGCTGGAGCCCGAGTAGCTCTCGATGAGCGAGTTGATGCCCACGAGCTCGCCATTGTCGTTGACGAGCGCGCCGCCGGAGTTGCCCGGGTTGATGGCGGCATCGGTCTGGATCATGTTGGCATAGATGGTGTTACCGCTGGTAGAGCTCATGGCCGTGGAGCGATACAGCGCCGACACAATGCCCGTGGAGACAGACTGCTCATTGCCAAACGGCGAACCGATCGCCATGACCCACTCGCCCACGTTGAGCTTGGAGGAATCACCGATCTCGATCGGCGTGAGCTTGGAGGCGTCGGCGTCCTTGAGCTTGATGACGGCCAGGTCGCTCGAGGCATCGTTGCCCACGAACTCGGCCTCGTAGGTGGTGCCGTCGTCCATGGTAACCACGTACTGGTCATAGCCATCGACCACATGGTTGTTGGTGAGGATGTGACCCTCGGTATCGAGCACAACACCCGATCCGACGCTGCCCGAGTTGTCCGACTCGTCGGCAGACTGCGAAAGTGAGCCATTCTGGCTGCCGCTCGAAGTGGCGGTAATGGAAACCACGGAGGGCAGGGCCTTGGCAGAAATGGCCTCGGCCAGCGTGGTGTCCTCGGAATCAATCGTAATCTTTTGCGTCGACGAACCCGAAGCGCCCGCCGTCACGGCATTCTTGCCGCCGCCAATGTTGAGTGTGCCACTCATAATGAGCGCGATGACCAGTAGGGCGCCGCAGGCGCAGCCGGCAAGCGCTGTAATAAAGATCGGCAGCTTTTTGGTCTTGGTCTTGACCACTGTGTGCTTGTTTACAACCTGCTGGCTGCCCAGCGGTTGGCCAGTCTGTGTGTCGTAGGCCTGCACGTAAGGAATGTTGTTGCCATCGGCAGGCGTCGACTCTACCTGCACACGCGGCTGCTGTTGGGTCTCGCCGGCGTTGCCCGCATCCTGGGGACGCTGGGAATCGTTCTCGCTCATAGCTGCGGTCCTTTCGTCAAATAACCAAAGGCCCGCCAAACATGTGGCGGGCCATCATTGTTCACGTTGAGTTGTACCCCAATATGCGGGCGTACGTGTACGAGAACGCAATCTTTTAGCAAGGCTTAAGTTCTGCTGCAAACTCGAAAGGAACCCGCACCTGCGTCAAAACCACCACAAAGGTGCCTGTCCCCTTTGTGGTGGAAATCTAGTCCTTAAACAGATAGCCCACGCCGCGGACGGTGGTGATGTGCGCCGCGATCTGCGGGCCCACCTTGGAGCGGATGCGTCGAATGTGTACGTCAACGGTGCGCGTACCGCCGCAGTACTCAAAGCCCCACACGCGGTGCAGCAGCACCTCGCGGCTGTAGGCGCGGTTGGGGTGCGTCGCCAAAAAGCTCAGCAGCGAGTATTCCATCAGCGTCAGGTCGATGGGCTCGTTATCGAGTGTCACCTGGTAGGTAGCCAAGTTGATCTCGAGGTTATCGATGTTGAGCACATCGTCGGCGGTAACGGTCTCCTCCTCGCCCATCAGACGCTGCGCGCGAGCCTTGAGCTCGTTGGGCGTCGCCGTGGGGCATACAAAGTCGGCATGCGCGTGGTTCGGCAGACGCAGGGTGCCGAGTGCCTCGTCGTCGACAATCACCAACATGGGGACGCCGCCGCGATCGTCAAGCCACTTGGCAATCTGATCGATGCGGTCGCTGCGGATGCCGTCGGAATCGAGGATCAGCAGGTCAAAGTCGTGCGCCGCAGTCGGCGAGTCGGGGGTTGCCAGGCTCACCTCGACACCCAGGGTGGTCGTCAAGCTGCGGGCAAACTCGTGGAAGCGCGTCGTGCGCGCCATGAACAGGGCACTCTTTTCGGACATATCGGCCTCCAAGGAAATGAGCTCAATCGTACTGGAACAAACCAGTGCGATTAGGAGTTCGCCAGATAATGCTTGATCTCCCACTCGGTGATCGTAGACTCAAACTTATGCCACTCGTCGCGCTTCTTTTTGAGGAAGAAGCTGTGGATGTGCTCGCCGAGGGCATCCTTCATAAACTGCGAGTCCTCAAACACGTCGAGCGCCTCTTTGAGCGAGCGCGGCAGCGGCGCGTAGCCGGCCTCGACCATCTGGCGGTCGGTGAGCTTGAGCGTCTCGGCCGTGGCCTCGGGCGGGAGCTCCAGCTTGCGCTCGATGCCGTCCAGACCAGCCGCCAGCGTGACGGCGTTGACCAGGTACGGGTTGGCCATGGGGTCGGGGCTGCGAAGCTCGATGCGCGTGGACAGCTGCTTGCCGGGCTTGTAGACCGGAATGCGGACCATACTCGCGCGGTTGCGCAGGCCCCACGTGGCGTACTGCGGCACGGAGTCGCCGCCCGTGGTGATGCGCTTGTACGAGTTGACCGTGGGGTTGGTGATAGCGCTGATCTCGCGGGCATGAGCCAGAATGCCGGCCATATAGTGCTTGGCGACGTCGGAGAGATGGTACTTCTCGTCGCCCTCGCCCCAAAACACGTTGTTGCCGTCGTGGTCGAATAGCGACTGGCACAGGAACATAGCGCTGCCGTCCTCGCCCGCCAACGGCTTGGGCATAAAGGAGGCGTGGCAACCGCTCTCGTAGGCCTGCTGCTTAATGATGAGTTTGGCCGTGGTGATGGCGTCGGACATGCTCAGGGCCTCGGCGTGACGCAGGCTCATGCCGTGCTGCGAGCGGCCGGCGGCGTGGAAGGTGTACTCCACGGGCACGGACATCTTCTCGAGCGTGAGGACCGTGTTGCGGCGCAGGTCGCGGGCGGCATCGCTCACCGAAAGATCGAAGTAGCCCACGTTGTCGAGCGGCTCGGGCGTGTGCTCGTCGGGGAAGTAGTAGTACTCCAGCTCGGCGCCCACGTTGAGCAGATAGCCGGCCTTCTCGGCCTTGCGGAACATGCGGCGCAGGGCATCGCGCGGGTCGCCGGCAAACGGCTTGCGATCGGGAGTGCACACGTCGCAGAACACGCGGGCGACGCCGTTGTGGCTCGGGCGCCACGGCAGGATCTGGAAGGTCGAGGCATCGGGGAACGCCAGCATGTCGGCTTCCTCGGGCGTGGCAAAGCCCTCGATGGCGGAGCCGTCAAAGCCAATACCCTCCTCAAAAGCGACCTCGAGGTCCTCGGGGCTAATGGCAAAGTTCTTGAGGCGGCCGAGAATGTCGACAAACCACAGACGCACAAAGCGGATGTCACGCTGCTCTACGGAGCGGAGTACGTAATCGATGTTCTGCTGGTTCATGTCGCTCCCCTTTCTTTCGGGCGGGTTTCGACTGGTCTTTATCGCAGATACTATCGCAGAAAAATGTTTCCGCAGGGTTAAAGCGTATCAAGCGCTCAAAAAACGTGGGCGCGGAGACAGTCTGACTTTTGCGCGATCATAAAGGATCACTCCTTCGCGCTCGATTACCGCGGCAAGATCGTCATCAAGATCGTCACTCGAAACGAGGTCGACCTGCCTCCCGGTTTCTTTGCGCACCGCCTCGCCAAACGCCGACAACGCGAAAAGACCAAAGCCCTGCTCGCGATCAACTTCGAGACGCAAGTCAATGTCACTATCGGCACGCGCTTCGCCACGGGCATACGAGCCAAAAAGAATCACGGTTTTGATGGCGGGAATCGGGCTGGCCGCCTCACGGACAGCGGACTCAATCTGAGCGGTATCCAAAATGCCCGCCGCGACGCTTCCGCTCGCAGAGCTTTTACCGAGTGAAGGGACAAACGGCAGTGAGCGCTCGCGCAGCATCTGTCTCATAAACATATTGACCGCAACAGACGAAGTCATGCCGAGTTCTTCGCATAGCTCGGCAAATGAATCTTTAATTGACGAGTCCACTCGTACACTCAGCACAGACGCAGCCATGGATACCTCCTGTATGACATTGTCTATATATTATCACACAGGCTAGCGCGAGGTCGAAGCGCGGTGTTCGATGTGGCCGGGTATCTCGATGCGCTTGGGGGCGAGCTTTGCGGCATCGCCCACCGTAGTGGTAACGACGTCGATGCGCTCGGACAGACGCTCGACTACGCGCTCGGCAATGGTGAGGGTGTCCTGCGCGGCCGTGGTCACACCGCCAAAGAGCACGTGGTTCCAGGGGTAATCGTCAAACGTCGCAATCTTGAGGCCAGCCGGCAACGAGGGGCCGAGCTGGGCCAGCGCCTCGGTCAGACGCAGGAAAACCAGGCCGTTGACGGCAATGAGGCCGAGCTTTTTACCCGCATAGCCGCGGATGGTCTCGTCCAGGCGACTGACACCCTCGACGCCACCGTCTGCCAGGGTGATGACCTCACCCGCAAGGCCGCGTCGCGAAAGCTCGTCGGCAAACGCCTCGGCGCGCTCGCGACGCACGGGGCTGTCGTCGCTTGCCTCGGTGAGCAGGCACAGGCGCTCACTGCCCGCGACAGCCAAGGCGTCTACCAGGCCGGCGACCAGCTCACAGTTGTTGGAGGTCACCAGATCGACACCGCCGGCGGCAATATCGCGGTCGAGCAGCACGACGGGCAAGCGTCCCGCTGCCGCGGCGATCGCCTCGTCATTGCCGCCGCAGGTGTTGACGACCAGGCCGTCCACGCCGGCATCGATAAGTCTGGTGAGCGACTCTGCTTCCTTAGCGGAATCATTGCCGCTAATGGCAGTCATAAGCGAGCAGCCGCGCGCGGCGGCACTGGCGGAAAGCCCTTCGAGCATGGCGCTGGAGAACGGGTTAGCAATGTCGGCCAAGATCACGCCGATGAGGTTGGTACGCGAGCTGCGCAGATTGCGCGCGGCGGCACGTGGGCGATAGCCGGTGCGCTCGATAACCGCCGCGATGCGAGCACGGGTTTCCTCGGTCATCTGCCCGGGGCGGTTGTTGAGATAGCGCGAGACCGTGGCCGGACTCACGCCCGCCTCGGCGGCAATGTCCTTGATTCTCATCTGCGCCATAGCGCACCCCGTTTCCCAATTGTCGGCAGTCTGAGCCATTTTAGGCATTTTTTTAAAAATCTCGCTTGCAAAACGCTGTAGGTGAGTATACTACAACTCGAAACGAAACCGATTTCGTAAACCGATTTCGGCAAGCGTTGGCACGGAGGTGCAAAGATGCACCCTACCGTCTTGGCACCTCCGTGCCAACGCCATATCAAAGGTGTATGCACGAGCAAGAAGGAGCTGCGCGACCATGGGTAAAACGGTTCTTACCTTCGGCGAGATCATGATGAGGCTCTCGCCCAAAGACCATCTGCGCATTGAGCAGGCGACCGAGTTTGACGTCCGCTACGGCGGCGCCGAAGCCAACACCGCGCTTTCCCTGGCCTACCAGGGTGACAAGGCAGCTTACGTCTCCGTTGTCCCGGCCAACCGTCTGGGCGAGTGCGCCCTGCGTTCGCTGAAGGTCTACGACGTCGATACCTCGCGCGTCGTGCGCCAGGGCGACCGTCTCGGCTCCTATGTGTTTGAGGTCGGCGCCTCGCAGCGCGGCAACGGCTGCGTCTACGACCGCAAGTACTCTGCCATCAACATGGCCAAGCGCGACGTCTTTGACTGGGATGAGATCCTCAAGGGTGTCGATGTCTTCTACTTCTCCGGCGTGACGCCCGCCGTCTCCGACGAGATGGCCGCCGCCTGCAAGGATGCCCTCACCGCCTGCCGCGCCAAGGGCATCACCACCGTTTGTGACGTGAACTATCGCGGCAAGATGTGGTCGCCCGAGAAGTCGCAGGCCACCATGAAGGAACTCCTGCCGCTCGTTGACATCTGCATTGCCAACGACGAGGACGCTCCTGCCGGCCTCGGTATGACCTGCGTCTCCGGCTCCCTTGCCCACGGCATCGAGGAGCGCGACACCTACGTCGAGATGGCCCGTCAGATCTGTGCCGAGTACGGTTGCAAGAAGGTTGCCTCGGTCGTCCGCAACATCTCCTGCGTCGAGCGCTCCATCTGGATGGGCATGCTCTTTGACGCCGAGAGCGGCGAGCACTGGTTCTCCCCTGCTCACGACGTGCACGTGCTCGAGGGCGTTGCCGCCGGCGACGCTTTTAACGCCGGCCTCGTCCATGCCCTCATCAACGACTTTGACCCGCAGGACGCCGTCAATTACGCCATCGCTGCCTCGATCCTCAAGCTCACCATCAAGGGCGATTCCAACCTGGTGACCGCAGACGAGATCGCAGCTGTGGCATCCGCCGCCGACGGTGGCACTCGCGTCGCGCGCTAAACCGTCCCTATTCCGCGGGCCGCAGCTTTTTATACCCATACCCCTGCGGCCCGCTCCCCGATTCCTCCGGTCGGGCAAAACCACCAGTCCCATTCCGGTTTTGCCCGGCATTTCCTACACGACTGGTCGCGCAGCCGGTTTTGGAATTGCTTGTGACCCCAAGCAGTGCCTCCGATAACCAATCCGAAACCGGCTCATGACCAGCATATTTGGCAATCACGCGCCCGCGCGCGCCGTACATCGAAAGGAACATCATGTTCGATCAGTTCTATACCACGCTTGAGTCCCTGGGCATCGTGCCCGTCGTCGTGCTCGACAAGGTCGAGGACGCCGCCCCGCTCGCTCACGCCCTTATGGCAGCTGGCATGAAGTCCGCCGAGGTCACCTTCCGCACCGCTTGCGCCGCCGAGTGCATCGCCGCCATGGCCGAGGCCGAGCCCGAGATGTGCGTCGGCGCCGGCACCGTCCTGACCGTCGAGCAGGTTGAGCAGGCCCGCGCCGCCGGCGCCAAGTTCATCGTCTCCCCGGGCTACAACGAGGCCGTCGTGAAGCACTGCATCGACATCGACCTGCCCGTCCTTCCCGGCACCGTGACCCCCTCCGAGGTCACTGCCGCCGAGAATCTGGGCCTCAAGATCACCAAGTTCTTCCCCGCGGCTCAGTACGGCGGTCTGAACACCATCAAGGCCCTCGCCGCCCCGTTTGTCGGTCATCGCTTTATGCCCACCGGCGGCGTGAGCACCGCCAACGTCGAGGAGTACCTGAGCTCCAGCGCCATCATCGCCTGCGGTGGCACCTGGATGGTCAAGCCCGCCCTGTTCGCCGACGGCGACTTCTCCAAGGTCGAGCAGATTGCCCGCGAGGCCATGGACGTCGTCAAGAAGGTCCGCGGCTAGGTTTAGCTCTCTATCGTGAAAGGGGGCGTGTCCTAGACCTCGCCCCCTTTCTTTTAAAGCAGCTCGGAAGCGCGCCGTTTCCGTCACGAACAAGAACCAAAACCGTCTTGTATGCTGATAGAACGTGACGGAAGCGACACGCCCCCGAGCCGCTTTGCCTACTCGGCTGGCAGTCGCGCCCAGCTGAGCCACTTCGACAAAAGCCGAGCCACCAAAACAGCTGCGGCACCGTCTGGAGGAATGAACCCTTGCTTCCGGTCTTTTCCTCCAAGCGGCGCCGCAGCTTTTTCATGCCCCGATAGCACACCCCGCACTTGCGGTGAAATACGGACTGCTTACGCCGCCTAAGCCGCAAAACAGTCCCTATTTCACCGCAACTAATTAGGGGAACGGATTAGATGGCCGAGTCTTTGGACAGCTCAAAATAGTCGGGATGTAAGGCGATAACCGGACCCTGCTCCTCGGGCATTAGATGCAAATGCGTCTCTGCCAGATAGCTCGCCGTGTCGGTATCGCCCTTCTTAATGGCCTCGAGAATCCGGCGATGTTGCCGACGAATCGGCTCCCAATCCAGATCCTGCGACACCATACGCAACCAGTTGTATCGCTCAAAATGCGTGTTGACGCTCTTCATCCAATCCCACAACATGTGGCGTCCGGCAATCTCAAAACATGTCTCATGGAACAGGTTGTCCAGATCAAAAAAGCGACGCGTTTCGCTGTGGTCGAGCGACTCGGACTCGGCAAGAATCTGCTCGAGCCGAAGTTTTTGCTCGGGCGTAGCGGCAGAGCAGCATTTAATGAGCACGCTTCTCTCGAGTTTCTCGCGCAAGAAGCAGGCGTTCTCGGCGCGCTCCATGCTGATTTTTGAGACATAGGTGCCGCTTTTGGGACGCGTTTCCACCAGCTCCTGTTCACGCAGACGCACAAAGGACTCGCGAATGGGCGTGCGCCCGATTCCCGTCTCCTTTTCCAGACCAATCGCCGAAAGGCGCGTGCCGGGCTTGAGCTCGGCATAGATGATCTTGGAGCGCAATGCGTTGTATGCCTGGTCTTGCAGGCTCTGATAATGCTGGTGCTGTTCCATAAAGCCCTCGGATGAAGCCCACGGTTTGTCGAATATCACCTCGTTATACTATCGCATCCCCCATCCCCTCAGTTGCGGTGAAATAGGGACCGCCTGCGTCGCCAAGACCGCAAAACAATCCCTATTTCACCGCAACTTCCAACCAGTCTTTTTGGGATGGGGCTTTTTTAGCTACCCTAAGCCACGGATCAGCCCTCCTTGCACAAAATGGGCCTATCTACTACGTTGAGGCGAATACCCCCGAGCATGGCGGAATTCAATAAAAGAAAACCGCAGGTAGTCGGCTTGCAGATTTCGCTGAAAGGCGGTTATGGTCGGCCTAGGCGAGTTTAACGTAGTAGATAGGGCCATTTTGTGACGCAGCGCCAGCCACACCCCAAATTGGCCGTCCATCCCACCGCGATGCTTGAGAGGACAGGGCAGGACTCGGCATTCACCAGCAAGTTGTTGCAATTAGGTGAACGTTCACCTTATTTATTCCATTTGGCTTTGCAAACGAATTCCTGCGCGTATACTAAACTTCAAACGAAACCGATTTCGTTGAGCCTGGGCAATAGGATGCCAAGACGCACCCTACCATCTTGGCATCCTATTGCCCACGTCATGTCATTTGCTTTCATCCCGTCTTGTTGAGCCCTTCAGTCCCATTCCGGCGCAACGAGACATTGCTAGACGTCTGACCATGGGGCCGGTTTTTCTGCTTCTAAAGCAGTGCCTCCGATAACCCTCTTTTTGCCGGCCCAGGTCAGACACTTCTTTTCAACTTTCTTTCAATCGAAAGGATGCAGCAGCATGCGACCGCTCATCATCATGCATGGCGAGAACATCGATTGGCGTCATACCGTCATCAGGATGCTGATGTATCTGGCGGGCGTTGCCGTACTGGCGCTCGGCATGAGCCTCCAGACGGCATCTGGCCTGGGCGTCGCTGCACTCACCTGCTTTGCCACGACCCTATCCATGCTCACGGGCAAGACGCTCGGCTTTTGGATTATCGTTACCTATGTCGCTTACATCGTGGCGCAATTGGCCATCTTGCGACGCGAATTTCAGCCGCGCATTTTGCTTGAGCTTTGTTTCTCGACGCTGATTGGCGGCTTCACGGATTTGTTCATGGCGGTCAACCCGCTGCATCCCACGGCGCTCCCCGCACAGGTAGCGACCATGCTGCTCTCCCTCGCTGTCACCGCATTAGGCGTAAGTCTCGTGGTCAACATGGGCGTCGTTCCCAACGCGCCCGACGGCCTGGTGCAGGTCGTTGCCGAAAAGCTTAAGCGCCGCTTTGGAGACGTAAAGGTCGTGTTCGACTGCTCGCATGTTGCGATCTCGCTCGCGCTGTCGCTGCTCCTTATGCACAACCTGGGCGGCTTTGGCGTGACCACCGCTATCTCTGCACTGTTCTTGGGCCACGCTATCTACATCGCCAACAGGCTGTTCGCCCAGCACTTTGTGCGCGCCGCATTTGGAAACTAGGCCCGAGACCGGCTATACGCTGCGGTTTTGAGAATTCCCTTTGGCTCTAAAATGCTTGATGCCGAGCTTGTCAATCATGGCGACCAACGAAATCGCGCCAACAAGTACTCAAAAAACTCCCGCGACCATAGATGAGCTCCCAAAAATTGCGCCGAAATGAGGAAGCGGGACAAATTGAGCTCGGAGCTTTTGTGCCACGCATCTATGAGAGGAGAAATGTGATGCGCACGGGCGCTACTCCATGTAGCCACCCTGAATGGCGGAAACTGTATGCTCGGTAAAGACTTGAGTGTGCCGGAGGTATAGCGATTGGCCTTGGGCTTCCAAGCGGCTCGGCGCTCGGCCAGGACGGCGTCGCCGCGCGCAACCCCACCGCAGCGCACGATGCAATGTATTTGCACCTGGTCTACAACCGCAACATGATTGCGGAGGGCGCACAGGCGAAAAGCGAATAGCGGGCATTGTGACAATCAATTGCAACCGTTCGCCTTTTAAAAGTGAACGTTCATCTAATTCTAGGAATTACTAAGCGTTAATTCCTCTGCTTCTCCTATACTGAGCTTGTATTAGAAGTAAGACTCATATAGATGAACGTTTCTTTTGGAAGGATTGCTATGTCTGATCTTATGGACAGCTTCCGCCTAGACGGCAAGGTCGCGCTCGTGACCGGCGCCACCTATGGCATCGGCATGGCCATGGCCGAGGCACTCGGCGAAGCCGGCGCCAGGATCGCCTTTAACGCCCGTCATGCCGACAAGGTCGCCGAGGCCGAGAAGCACTACCGCGAGCTGGGCTTTGATGCTCACGGCTATGTTGCCGACGTCACCGACGAGGCCGTCGTCGCTGAGCTCATCGCCAAGATCGAGGCCGATTTTGGCACCACGCCCGACATTCTGGTCAACAATGCAGGCGTCATCCAGCGCACGCCGATGCTCGACATGAGTGCCGAGGACTTCCGTCGCGTCGTCGACATCGACCTCAATGCGCCGTTTATCGTGTCCAAGGCCTGCCTGCCGGGCATGATCGCCAAAGGTCACGGCAAGATCATCAACATCTGCTCGATGATGAGCGAGCTCGGCCGCGAGACCATCGCCGGCTATGCCGCCGCCAAGGGCGGACTCAAGATGCTCACCAAGAACATCTGCTCCGAGTTTGGCGAGGCCAATATCCAGTGCAACGGCATTGGGCCCGGCTACATCGCCACGCCGCAGACCGCACCGCTGCGCGAGACGCAGCCCGACGGCAGCCGCCACCCGTTTGACCAGTTCATCATTGCCAAGACGCCGGCCGCCCGTTGGGGCACGCCCGAGGACCTGAAGGGCCCCGCCGTGTTCCTGGCTTCCGACGCATCGAACTTCGTCAACGGGCACATTCTGTACGTGGACGGCGGCATCCTCGCGTACATCGGCAAACAGCCACAGTAAGGAAACTGGGCGAGGCGGTCGGCAGTTAAGTCTGCTGCTCGGACAGTCCTGCGCAAGACGGAAAGCACATTAAGTGCTTTCCTTTGCGTGCGGAACTCGCGACAGACTTAACTGCCGACCGCCCGCACAGCTCATCGCGGGTCGGATTAGCCGCCGCCCGCATACAGAAACAAAAAAAGAAACATTTGGTTGAAAGGTTAACTCAAATGAAGATCGCTCTAATCAACGAGAATTCTCAGAACTCTAAGAACCCTATGATCGAGGCTGCCCTTAAGAAGGTTGTCGAGCCCATGGGCCACACCGTCTTTAACTATGGCATGTATGCCGACGCCGACTCCAAGCCCCTCACCTACGTGCAGAACGGCATCCTTGCCGCCGTGCTGCTCAACTCCGGCGCTGCCGACTATGTCGTGACCGGCTGCGGCACCGGCGAGGGCGCCATGCTCGCCTGCAACTCCTTCCCCGGCGTGCTGTGCGGCCATGTTGCCGACCCGCTGGATGCCTACACCTTTGCCCAGGTCAACGATGGCAACGCCGTCGCCATGCCCTTCGCGCTCAAGAACGGCTGGGGCCAGGAGCTCAACCTCGAGTACACCTTCGAGAAGCTCTTTGGCTTTGGCTCGGGCAACGGCTACCCCGCCGAGCGCGTTGAGCCCGAGCAGCGCAACAAGAAGATCCTCGACGGCGTGCGCGCTGTGACCATGCGTCCGCTCGTCGACGTCCTGGGCGAGATCGATCAGGATCTGGTGAAGGGCGCCCTCGCTGGTGAGCACTTCCAGGAGTACTTCTTTGCCAACGCCACCGACGAGGCCATCATCGCCAAGGTCAAGGAGCTCTTGGGTCTGTAATAAGGCCCACGGGGCGCACCGACCCCCAACAAACCGCCAGACAAAAGGCGCCGCGACGATCCATGTGTCGCGGCGCCTTTTTAGATTGGCTATCGCTTGAGTCACCGCAAGGCGGCCGCTCCCCTATTTGCCAAGAGCCTACAGCTCGCAGGCGACCTTGTAGCCATCGCCGATGGCGTCGCGGATGTTGCCGCACTTCTGGGCATCGCCCAGCACGTGGATGGCAACGCCGGCAGCGACAAGATCGTCGGCCAGCTTGGTGTTGGGACGATAGCCCATGGCAAGCACCAGCGTATCGGCACCGGTGATGGTGTGGACCTCGCCGTCCTTCTCGTATCTGATGGCGTCCTCGGTGATCTCGGTCACCTTGGCCTCGGTCAGCACGTGAACGCCCTTGGAAAGCATACGCGTGACGAGCACCGCGCGACCGGCACCGCCCTCGTTGGCGGCGAGTGTCTTGGTCATCTCGATGACGGTGACATCGCGATTGGCCGGCGACAGGTCGTTGACCAGCGGGGCCAGGTAATCGGCCGTCTCGCAGCCAACGGTACCACCGCCCACAATGACGATCTTCTTACCCGGGAAAGCCTTGCCGCCCAGCAGGTCGTCGGCCGTCATAACCTGCTTAAAGCCCTGCATGAATGCCGGCGCGATGGGCTCGGCGCCATAAGCCAAGACAACCTCGTAGCCCGCATAGTCGCGCTGAATGTCCTCGGCAGTAAGCTCGGTGCCAAATACGCACGTGACGCCCGCCTCGGCCAGGCGACGGTACTGATACTTGATCACGCGGGTGAGCTCCTGCTTTGCCGGCGGAACGGCCGCGATGCGCATCTCGCCGCCCGGTTCGTCCTGCTTATCCACGAGCACCACGTTGTGGCCGCGCTTGGCGGCAATGTAGGCTGCTTCCATGCCCGCAGGACCAGCGCCCACAACGAGCACGTTCTTGGCCTCGGCGGCAGGCTCGTAGCCGGCCTCGTCGCGCTCCACGTCCGGGTTGACGGTGCAGGAGATGCGCTTGCCGAACATAATGCCGTTCAGGCAGCGCAGGCAGCCAATGCAGGGGCGGATGTCGTCGGCGTTGCCGGCGGCTGCCTTGTTGCAGAACTCGGCATCGCACAGATTGGCGCGGCCCATCATGCAGATGTCGGCGGCGCCGTCCTCGATCAGCTCCTCGGCGATCCAGGCCTCGTTGATGCGGCCGACGGTGGCGACGGGAATGTTGACGTGCTTCTTGATCTCGCGCGAACAGGCGGCGTGCGAGGCCTGCTGCGTACCAGCGGCGGGAATCGCGGAGCCGCGCTTGATGGTGGTACCGCCCGACATGTGAATCATGTCGACGCCGGCCTTCTCCAGGCGACGCGAAACGTAGATCATGTCGTTGAGGGTCAGACCGCCATCGGTGTACTCATCGCCCGAGATGCGGACGTCGATGATAAAGTCCTTGCCGCAGCGCTCGCGAATCTCGGCGATGACCTCGAGCAAAAAGCGCATGCGGGCGTCGAGCGAGCCGCCGTACTCGTCAGTGCGTTTGTTGTAGAGCGGGGTCAAAAAGCCGCCGAGCATACCGTGGGCGTGCGCCGCATGGACCTCGACGCCATCGACGCCAGCCTTCTGCATACGCACGGCAGCGTCGCCGAACTGATGCGTGAGCTCGTGGATCTCGTCGATGGTGATGGGGCGCGGCGCCTCACGGGCATAGGACGGGCCCACAAAGGACGGGGCGATGAGGCGCGGCGTGCCCGGAATGTTAAAGGCCATGTAGGCGGGGTGGAAGAGCTGCGGCATGATCTTGCAGCCATACTCGTGGACGGCGGCGGCGAGCTTTTCCCAGCCAGGGATAAATGTGTCGTCGTAGCAGCACATGTCACCCGGCAGATAGGTATAGGTAGACTCGACCGTCACGACCTCGGTGATGATGAGGCCCACGCCGCCCTTGGCGCGGGCACGGTAATGATCGACCAAGTCGTCGGTCACATAGCCGTGATCGGCCAGATTGGTAGATACCGGCGGCATAAAGACGCGGTTCTTGACCTCGGTCGTACCGACCTTGATCGGGCTAAAGAGCATTGGATAGGCGGAGGACTCCATACAGGGTTCCTTTCGTTTGAGCCGCTCGGCGGCAGTTGCTAACGTACCTATTGTATCAGCAACTGCACAGTACCCGACCGCACGCGCTCCCCCAGCTTCTGTTCGACCCACAAAAAAGTTGCGGTGGAATAGTTCCTGAATGAGGCTCTTGGCGCGCCAAACAGGAACTATTTCACCGCAACTGATGGATGGGATGGGTTAGATGCCCAGGTAGCTGGTCATGCCTTCGACGGCGAGCTTGGCGCCGGCTACAGCATGGACCACGGTGAGCGGGCCGTTGACCACGTCGCCGGCGGCAAAGACGCCCGGCACGGTGGTCATGCCGTGCTCATCGACCGAAAGAAGGCCGCGATGATCGGTCTCCAGGCCGCCCGTCGTAAGCACCAGTTTGTCCTTGGGCACCTGCGAGGCCGCAATCACAACCGTGTCGGCGGGCACATGGTCAAGTTCTTCCTCGTAGCCCACCACGTTGTCGTCCTCGTCAAAGATAGCCGTCTCGAACACCGGACCGTTATCGTCGATGGCGCAGATCGCCTTGCCGCGCACGATCTCGGCACCGTCAAGCTCGGTCAGCTCCACCTCGTCATCGATGGCCGAGATATGGCGCGATCGGGCATACACGGTAACCTTGCGAGCGCCCGAACGCAGAGCCGTGCGGGCAACATCCATGGCCACGTTGCCGGCGCCGATAACCGCCACGTTCTGCCCGATTGCCACGCTCGTAGGATCGACCAGGTAATCGATACCAAACAGCACGTTGCCGCGCGACTCGCCGGGAATACCCAGCTTGCGGGCGCGCCAGGTACCGGTACCGACAAAGACCGCATCGTAGCCGTCGCGCAGCAGGTCGTCGATATGCAGCGCGCCGCCAATGGTGGTCGAGGGACGGACGCGTACGCCAAGCGAGCACATCACGTGACGGTACTTTTGCACGAGCGCACGGGGCAGGCGAAACTCGGGGATGCCGTACTCCAGCACGCCGCCGATCTCGGGGCGCTGCTCAAACACCGTGACGGCACAGCCCAGCTGGGCCATCTTAATGGCCACGGTAATGCCGGCAGGACCGGAACCGACCACGGCAACCTGCTTGCCGCACGACGGCGCGGGCTTCCACTCCTTGCGGTCCAAATATGCAGTCGAGACATAGTTCTCGATACTCGAAAAATGCACCGGTGTGCCCTTGCGGCCCTGGATGCACGCGCCCTCGCACTGGCCCGAATGGTTGCAGATCATGGAGCAGACCGCGCTCATGGGGTTGTTCTGGAACAGTAGCTCACCCGCCTCTTCCAGACGACGCTGCTTGAACAAGTCAATGACCTGCGGAATAGGCGTCTGCACCGGGCAGCCTTTAAGCTGGCAGAACGCCTTTTTGCACCCAAGACAGCGGTTCGCTTCCTCAACAATATGAATAGCCATCGGTACCCCTCTTTGACCTCTACGGCAATCTCTTTCGCCCAGCCTGCTTTGTTACAGAATCACGTGCTCGCACATCACGCTGTGCCCCATGCGCAGCAGCTCGTCGCGCGAACGCTCGACCGTGGACGGCGTGCTGTTCTCGATAACGGTCATAATGCCCGGTCGCGCGGCCGCGGCCCAAGCGGCAATAGCCTCAAAATCAAAGTTTCCGCACGTACAGGCGCCGTGGCATACCAAACGAGAGCCCGAGCCATCACACCAGCCATCCTGGTCCTCGTTGTCTACGATCTCGTAGTCCTTGGCATGCAGCACGCGAATCTTGCTGCCGCACAAATGCAGCATGCGCGACACCTGCTCGGAAGCCTCACCGACGATCATGGGATGCAGCAGCGACACCGGATCGTAGATCACACCGAGTGCAGTGCTCGAAACGCGCTCCAGAACCTCGCGGCTGCGCTCGGGCGTATTGACGATCTCGTTCCAGCCGGGCTCGATCAGAAGCTCGCCGCCCTCCTTTTCGGCCATCGAGCACACGCGTGCGAGTCCTTTGCAAAACGTATCGAGCGCAGCGGCCGAAAAACGGTCATCGGCCATCTTGTTCTGCGCGTTGGGGCGCCCCGTCTCGGTCCCTACCGGACAGCCCCCAAGCCAGCGCGCGAACCTCAGGCACGCCTCGTACTCGGCATAGGTATCCACCAGCTGATTCTGATCGGGCGTTGCCAGGTTTTTATAGCAGCCGAGCACCGCCACCTGCACGCCGCTGGCGTCGAGCACCTCGCGCAGATGGTCGGCGAGCTCGTGCGTAAGGCCGGAACGGTTAATGCCAAAGGACTTGTAGAGTACTTTGCTCGGCAGCTGAATGCACGAGAAACCCAGTTTGCCCGCCATGCGAATGCGCTCCTCGACCGTGCCCTCGGGCAGGTCGTGCAGGCGCACACCGACGCTCAACGCGCCTTTCGACTGTGCCATGCCTAGACCTCCTTGCACGCATTGATGCCCGGGGTGTAGCCGCCAAACGGGTCATCGATGGAGCACACGCCCGAAGGGGCGAGCGGATCGCGCTTACCGGCAAGCTTGTCATGATGCATGGTCTCGATATAGGCGAGCACCAGCGGCGCCACGCCCTTCGCGTCGTTTTTGACGACGGGCTCGCTCATGTAGTAGCCAAACGTGCCCTCGCGGTGCGCGGTGTTGCCAAGACCCGCCACCAGGCAGATGTTGTCGAGCGCCAGCTGTCCGTCGCGCTCGGACAGGCACGTGTCGCAGATGCCGTCAAACGCACGGCGGCCGTACTGGTAGTAGCGCTCGCCCAGCACGCCCAGGCGCACGCCCTTCATGATGGCGTTGGCGAAGATGGCGCTGCCCGACTCCTCCAGATAGTTGGGGGCGATGTTGGGCAGGTTGATGACCTGGTGCCACATGCCGGTCTTCTCGTCCTGATACGGCAGCATGGCGTCGATCAGGTCGTGGAACATCTTGCGGATCTCGTCCTTCTCGGCCGACATCGAGGGCGGCATGAGCTCCCAGGTATCGATGAGCGCCATGGCGAACCAGCCCTCGGCGCGCAGCCAGAAGTTGGCCGAAAGACCGGTGACGGGATCGCACCAGAACTGCTTGCGGCTCGCGTCGTAGGCGTGATAGTACAGACCGTTGAGGGGGTTGCGCATCAGGTCATGCACGACCTGGAACATATGGAAGCTATCCGAGCAGGCACGGCGGTTGTGGAAGCTCAGCTCGTACTGCATGTAGAACGGCTGCGCCATGTACATGCCGTCGAGCCAGATCTGGTTGGGGTAGACGGCTTTGTGCCAAAACACACCCTCTTTGGTACGCGGCTGGGTCTCAAGCTGACGATAGATGGTATCCATGGCGGCACGGTACTTGGGCTTGCCTACCAGGTCATAGAGTTTGTAGAGGGTTTTGCCCGCGTTGACGTTGTCGAGGTTGTACTCCTGGGGATTGTAATGCTTGATGGTGCCATCGTCCTGGACAAAGAAATCGATGTAGTCATCGGCAAAAGTCAGGTAGCGCTGCTCGCCGGTGATCTCGTACAGCTCGATGAGTGCCTTGATCATGCAGCCGTCAATGTAATTCCAGGTGTTCTCCTTGCCGGCTCGAAGCTTTTCGATGTTCCAGGCCGGCGCCTGAGGCGTAGAGGTCTCGATCAACTGCTCGATATAACGGTCCAGAATCTGATTGCAACCCATTGCTGTCCCCTCTGACGTTATTGATGGGTGAACGTTAACCCTAGTGTAACGCGAACGGGGATTATAGGGTGAACGTTAACCCTATAATCCCCGTAAACGGCAGACTTTTAACGGCAAACGGCGGTGAGGCCCGCGGCGATGCGATGCGCCAGGCGCTCATAGCCGGCAGGGCTGTAATGCAGACCGTCCGGCATGTAGAGCTCGCGGTGCTCCGGCAAAAACGGGCTGATGCCGCTTTGCGCATACAGGTCGATCACCGGCACCGAGTAGCAATCGCAAACCTCCAGCATCGCGCGCACATAGGCGTCTTGCGTCAGGCCCAGATGGTTGGCCTCGTTGCTTGCCGGAATATCCTTCTCGTGCTTACCACTCGTCTTGCATGGCGTCATAAACACCAGCTTTGCCCGAGGCGAGCGCGCCGTGATGGTGTGGATGAGATAATCGAGCGCGCCATAGAACTCGTGCACGTCCGTGCTGCCCAGCTCTCCAAGCGGCACGTTACGGCTAAAGTCGTTGACGCCGCCAAAGACGATGTAGATATCGGCCGCATCATCGATGCCGTCCAAACGCTCAACAAACGAATCGCTACGGTCGGCCTTGACGGCAATACGCGAACCCTTAATACCAAAGTTCTCGATCGTAGCGCCGCCCAGCAGCGCACCCAGGTGCGAGGTCCAAGAGATGTCGTTGCCTCCCCCGCCGCATCCGTTATCGCCCCAGGTGGTCGAGTCGCCAAAGGCACAGATGGTCGATTCGCTCAGGTTTTTCGTTTCCACATTCTTCTCCTCACCCGCACACCGGCGGTCATACAGGTACATACCGTTCATTCGCAACATGCCGAGGGGCTATGCGTGGGCGCATTCCGCAACTTGCGAATCGAGCCATTCGATATCCTCGGCAAGATGCGCCACGCCAAGATGGTGTCCACCCGGGCAGACCTCGTGCCGAAGACCTCCACTGCGGCCCAGCAACTCGTAGGCATCGCGCACGATTTTGAGTTGCTCGTCAACATTTTTGAGCCCGCGTACCCCATTCAGATGATCCTCTTCGCAACTTTGGACCAACAACGGCCGTGGCGCGACAAGCGATGCAATGTCGCCCATATCGAGCAGACGCCAAAGTCCAGGCGTGTAATTACAGCTGCAATTGCCGTTGAGGTGCAGCAGCGAATCATCGACACCGTACAGATAGCCCGAGACAAACGCCTTGCGCACGCGCGGGTCGAGCGCGGCCAGATAGAGCGTCATGTACCCACCGCCTGAGAAGCCAAAGCAGCCCAGGTCGTCCATGGCAATGTCACCGCGTGTCTCCAAGTAATCAATCAAGCGCATGTTGTCCCAGGCGTTGAGGCCCGCGACCGTAAGACCCAGCGGCTCGGCCATACGTGCTTGATTCAGACACGTACCGCGCAGGTAGCTGTTCTCGTCGTCGCCCTGACCCTTCCAGTCACGACGGTATCCCCAACCACGCGCATCGGGGCAGACGGTCACGTAACCCATGCGCGCCAAACGCAGACCGTAGTCGTAATTGAATCTACGCACGGCATCGTCGACCGCCGGCACGCCCGCAACGCCGGCTATGCTTGCAGCACCCGCCCCCTGGTGACCATGCGGGCAGATATAGCAGCACTTGAGTCCCCGCTCGTCAAGCTTGGGGCGGGACGGCTCCAACAGGTAAAACGGCATCCACACATCGTGCTCAACCTGCAACGCCGCATGAGTACGCACGATGCTGCCGGCAACCCGCACGCGATTGAGCTCACGAATCTCAATCGGGGCGCGGTCCATAAGCGAAAGACCCAAAATATCGTATAGACGAGTCCTGGTCGCAGCCTTCCATGCCTCAAAGTCTGTGGGAGTCTTGCCCGTAAATGCGGCCGAGCGCCCTTCGCGCCTCAGTCGGGCGCGCAGCGCAGGTTCGTCCTCGTAGTACGTCTCGATGTGCACGGTGCGGCCATTGGCAGATAGCCCGGCCGTCTCTACTGCATCACCGTCGCCGCCCTCGGGATCCCAACCATCCGTGCCGGCAAGCACTCGGTCACGCGCATAGCGTTCGGAATCCTGACCGGTCAGGCAATGCGCCCACGGCACCCAAGCGGCAGCATCACCCGCCGGGCCAAACAGGGTACCGCCGGCATACAGGGTGCCGTCATGTGCCGCTGGCTTATTCCAATCCCACCAGCCCTCGAGTGAAATATGGGGGCCCAGCCAGCATTCGAGCAAAACGGTCTGGGCCCACTCGCGCCATGGACGACCCAGATAGACCGATCCGAGGGCAATGCCCTCATCGGCTGTAAACGAACAGCCATGAAACACAAATCCGTACGGCTCGCCCTGAGGCGTGGAGGCTGCCGTTACATACCCGTTGACATCCATATCGCGGCTGAGCGAGCGAATCTCACACCCCTCAAAGTAGGCACGCGCGCCGCCAAAGATAAAGTCGACATCGCCCTCGATCCGGCAACGTCGAAAATACTGCTGCCCCACACGGCGCGGGGCGAACTGCTTGGGGCCTATAAAGCCGCCCGGCTTGGCCTCGCGCGGCGGCAGCGGCCCCAAAAAGAGCGTGTCCTGGTGTCCCTTAATGCAGCAGGCATCGACAACCAGGCGGTCACCATCGGCATACAGGGCAATCGCCTGGCCGACCTCGCGCCCATCACCGGCGTTGTTTTCGATTGTTAGACCCGCAAGCGTCACGTCGTCGGCATCGACCAGCACCGTGTACGTACGGAAGGTGCCGAGTCTTCCATCCTGGCCGCTACCATCTTCCGAAGGCATCTTGGCACCCAGGCCTCCCACGATACGCACGCTGTCGGCCGTCTCGCCCTCGAGCGTCACATGCGGACGACGAATTTCGACCTGCTCGCGGTACTCACCCGGCGCCACCAGCACGCGTACCGGCACGGTCGTATCGGGCACGCACCGCTCCGCCGCCTCAAGCGCCGCCGAAATGCTGCGATACGCGCCTTCGCGTTCGAGCGATACCTCAAAGAGCTGTTCTTTACCACTCATCTGTCATTACGCTTTCTGTTACAGAACACCCACCATGCAATACCGGCACCTATAGATTGCGTGCGACAGCCGGGCAGACCCGACCGTCGCACGCCTCAACATGCCGTATTCACTTGTGCAGGAGCACTACCCTACGCGCGGATAACCTTGTCGACGTTTTGCAGCTGCAGCTCGTCGCCATCCTGACCCTCGATGCGCACGTTCTGCAAGTCGAGGACTTTCACGTTCTGCGCGATGATGCCCTGGCGCACCATGGGCTCCACGCCGCAGGCCATGGCCGGCACAAAGGGCTCGGCATCGGCGGCAAAGGTCACATGGACATCCTGGAACGTCAGGCGCGTCACCTTGCTCTCGGGAAGGCCCGTGATATAGGCCGCGGCCGCATGGCAGTTGGTGGCCTCGATATCGCAAAACGTCGTGGCGCCAAAGCCGGGCGTACGGTCGTCGACGGGCAGCGCCTCGCGAGACTGCACGTAGTCGGTCTTGCCGTCCTTGTCGCAGAAGTAGAACGAGTTGACCACGAAGGGCGTGAGCACCTTATCCATGCGAATGTGCTCGAAGGTGATGCCCTCGTTGACGGCGTCCTTGCCGCGTCCGCGGCGTGTCTTGACGCGCAGGCCGCGGTCGGTGCGCTCAAAGAGGCACTTGCTCACGGTGAGGTCCTTGATGCCGCCGGCGGCCTCGGATCCCAGCACCACGGCGCCGTGGCCGTCGTGCATGTAGCAGTGCGAGATCAGCACGTCGTGCGTGGCGGGACGGAGCTCGGGTTCAATGCCCAGTTTGCCGCTCTTGATGGCGATGCAGTCGTCGCCCACCGAGAACTGACAGCCAAGGATGCGGACAAAACCGCAGCTCTCGGGATCGAAGCCGTCGGTGTTGTGGGAGTTCTTGGGACCTTCGATTGACAGGCAGAGCGCATCGACGTGCTCGCACAGGATAGGATGGATATTCCACGCCGGGCTGTTGCGTACGGTAAAGCCGGCAAGGCTCACGTTTTCGCACTCGGACAGGAAGATCATGCGCGGGCGGGCGACCTCGCGGCCCTCCTCGGGACGGAAGATGTTCTTAAAGTCCTTGTTCCACCAGTTGTCCTCGGCAAAATCGGTCTGGCCGTCGATGGCGCCGCGACCATAGATGCACACGTCGTGCACGCTCAGGCCCGTAAAGGTCGAACAGTAGGTCGAGAAGCTCTCGCCCTCCCAGCGGCCCAGGGGCAGCATGTCGGTGCCGGCATACCCGGCGCCCTCGTCGCCCGTGACCGTGCCCGGAATGTAGGCAAGCGCCGCGCGGTCGTGACGGGCCAGCAGCACCGCGCCCTCGGCAAGCTCGATGTTGATATTGCTCTTAAGGAAGAGGGACTTGATGCGATAGCTACCGGCGGGAATCAGCACGCGCCCGCCCTTGGGGCAGGCCATGATAGCAGCCTGGATATTGGTGGTGTCGTCGTGTTCGGCATCGCCCTTGGCTCCGCAGTCGCGAACGTTGATGGTAAAGGGCTCCGCCGGCGTGGTGACGCCTACGCTCAACTCGCGCTCGCCGCAGACAAAGCGGATCAGGTTGCGCTTGCCGGGAACCAGGCCGTCAACATAGGTCTCGACCGTATTCGTGGTACCGGCGGGCTCATCGTTGACAAAGATCTCCCACGTATCGGCACAGGTAAAGTAGCCGCCATCGTCGAGCTCGATAACGGCCGCGCGGGCATTGCGCCAGATAACGTTCGTCTCCATGGGTCTCTCCCTCAAATGTAATCAGAAGTTCATACTACTCGTTTTTAAAAAAGGGCCGTACCCGCCGGTGGATCTCCGGTGGCACGGCCCTGTGGTTTGGACGATGCGCCTGCCCTACTCGGCGGGAATTACGCTGCCGTCCTGGAAGCCAACATTGTTGTGGGCGAAGCAGTCCTCGTACTTAAAGCCGGAGAGCTCCTCGCAAAGCGCCTTGACCTCGGGCTTGACGTCGGCCATCTTGCCACCCTCCTTGACGCGGCGAATCTCGTCGCAAAGGACGTCGCACTGCTCCTTGTCGATCTTGATGCCGCGGGCAAGGACGGCCGCGAGCAGGAAGAAGCCGGCGCAGCCGATGAGCATGTAGCCGCAGATGTACAGAGGCACGGTGGCGGGCTGGGTCACGGCGTCGCTGTTGCCGGCAGTCTGAATGAAGCCGAAGGCAGCAAGGACGATGGCCCATGCGTTGACGGCAACAGCCTGGGCAATCTGCTGGCAGAGCTGCTGTGCGGAGCTGTAGATGCCCTCGCGACGACGCAGGGTGATGAGCTCATCGACATCGGGGATGTAGTTGAGCAGAACATCGGGCAGATACTGGAAGCCAACGTAGAAGAACTTCCAGATGGCGAAGATGATGGGGTAGGCGATCATGGCGATGGCGACCGTGGAGGTGCCGTTAATCTGACCAAAGGCGAAGTAGTTGTAGGCGATGATGCACGCGGCGCAACCGACGTTTGCCAGGTACCAAGACTTGTGGAAGCCCTTCTTGGCCATGAGGGCGACCCAGATGGCAGTGCAGACAATAGCGACGACCTTGCCGGGCATCTCCATCACAGACTCGTAGGACTTAGGAATCTGCAGGCAGTAGACGATGAAGAAGGACAGGCAGGCAGACCAGCAGGCAGCAGCGAGCTTCGTGGAGACCTGTGCATACAGGACCTTGCGGAAGGACTTGTTGCGGAAGGTGGAGACAACGTCGATGAAGAACTTCTTGATACCCTCGCCGACGCTCTCGATCTTCTCCTGAGCGACCTCCTCGGGGGTGTGCTCCCACGTGGACAGGTACACGCACAGCAGCGAGATTGCCATGACCGAAGCGTTGATCGTAGCGATGATGAAGTAGCTGAACGGGTTGGTCTCGCCGAAGGTGCCAAAGCCAAAGCCGACGAGAGCTGCCATCAGGAAGCCGGCGGCGTTACCAAAGAGGTGCTTGTAGCCGGTGAGGTACGTACGCTCCTTGAAGTCATCGGTCATCTCGATGGTAAGCGGCGACAGGTTGGCGGTGCAGAACGTGTACGCGACGTTGTAGATCAGGTACAGCACAAAGTAGTACGGGAAACCGAACGGCGTAGCCACAAAGATGAGCGGCTCGGCGACCATCATCGGGATAGCCAGCAAGATCCAGAAACGGCGGCGGCCAAAGATGCGGCCGACCTTGGTGGCATAGAAGTTATCGGCCACAAAGCCCATGAGCGGGCACAGAATGGCGTTGAGATAGATGGCGAACGAGCTGATCAGCGCAGCCTCGCCTGCGGACAGACCGCACTCCGTGGACAGGAACAGCACCATGTAGCTGTGCGTAAAGCTCAGGGCACCGGAGTTGAGCATGCCGCCCATACCAAAGCCCAAGCGCGTCCAGAATGTGATCTTGCGCTTTTTACCGATCTTGTTAGTCATCGAGCTCCCTCTCTTTTCTCGATTGTCTTGGAACAAGACATTGGAGTCCATACCGACGTCTGTCTGCATGCCGTTCAGGGTGAACGTTTAGCTAGATTATGCGCGATTGCTTATGAAAGGTGAACGTTCACTTGTATATTATCCTTGAACGGTCGTTTTTTGCCGTTAAACGGACATCTGACTTGAAAAAAAATCACGATTACATGGGTATTGAGTGGGTTTAAATTTGAGGTCGATTAGGTGAACGTTTATTGTTTTCGCCGCTCCCGTACCCTCAGAAAGACACGCCCGAACAGACAGAACAAACATGGCCCCGCCGGGAACACTCCCGACGGGGCCATGGTCAATAGCGCCCTATGCGAACCCATTTACCGCTACAGGCAGACGCCATCCTTCCAAATGCTGATCTCGTGGCAGCCGCGACGCTCGGCACTCGTAAGCTTGCCGCTCGCCGTGTCCAGCACCATCTGATACAGATCGTCGGCAGCCTCATCGAGCGTGCGCTCGCCCGTAGCCACCACGCCGGCGTTAAAGTCCATCCAGTTGGCCTTGTGGTCACACAGACGCTGGTTGGTGAACACCTTGAGCGTGGGCGCCGGCGCGCCAAACGGCGTGCCGCGGCCGGTCGAGAACAGGATTACGTGGCAGCCGGCAGCCGTCAGGGCCGTGGTGGATACCATGTCGTTGCCCGGACCGCACAGCATGTTCAGGCCATGCTTGGTAGCCTGACCGGCATACGGCAGTACGTCGACGATGGGGGCAGATCCGCCCTTTTGCACGCAGCCGCAGCTCTTGTCCTCGAGCGTGGTAATGCCGCCATCCTTGTTACCGGGGCTCGGGTTCTCATAGACGACCTCGCCATGGCTGATAAAGTAGTCCTTAAAGCCATTGAGCATGTCGGAGGCGGCGCTAAAGACCTGCTCGTTCTCGCAGCGATCGAGCAGAATGCTCTCGGCACCAAACATCTCGGGAACCTCGGTGAGCACCGACGTGCCGCCGCGAGCGACAACCATATCGCTCACGCGACCGATCGTGGGGTTGGCGGTAATGCCCGAAAGACCGTCAGAGCCACCGCACTTAAGGCCAATGACCAGCTCGGAGGCCGGAATGGGCTCACGCTTGGCCTGCTTGGCCAGGTCGGCCAGCTCGGACAGAATCTTGTGGCCCTCGACCTGCTCGTCGGCAACATCCTGGCAGGTGAGGAAGCGAACGCGCTCGTGATCGAAGTCACCGAGCTCGTCGAGCACCTGCTGGTGCGTGCAGTTTTCGCAACCGAGCGACAGGAACAGCACGCCCGCAGCGTTTGCGTGACGCGAGAGCGCCACCAGCAGACGGCGTGTCTGGGCGTGGTCGGCACCGGTCTGGGAGCAGCCAAAGGGATGCGGGAAGTAGTAGACGCCCTCCAGCGAACCCTCGACCAGATCCTGGGCCTGCTCGCACATGGCACGCGCGACCTCGTTGACGCAGCCGACCGTGGGGATGATCCACAGCTCGTTGCGCGTGGCGGCGCGGCCGTCAGCGCGGCGGAAGCCCATAAAGGTCTCGGGCTCAACCGGCTCAACGACCGGATGCGTCGGGTTGTAAGCGTACTCGACCTCGCCCGAAAGGTTGGTCTTGACGTTATGTGTATGAAGCCACTGACCGGGCTGGATGTCGCCCGTCACGTGGCCGATAGGAAGACCGTACTTGACGACGTCCTCCCCCGCCGCAATGGCGCGCACGGCCATCTTGTGGCCCTGCGGAATATCCTCCGCGGCCACGACCTCGCCCACCCCGGGAACCGCGACGGCGGTGCCCTTGGCAAGCGGCGACAGCGCAACGATCACGTTGTCGGCCGGATTGATCTGGATAGTATTCATTACAAAGAGTCCTAACCCTACAGGTTGAGCAGAAGTCAGCGGGCGCCCGCCAGTTACCCGGCGGGCGCACAGAAGGATTTAGGCCTGGGCGTTGGCGAAGGCCTGCATGGCGCCCTCGACGCGCACGACGGCAAGCGCGTTGACGACAAACTCCTCAAGGCCGGCAATCTGCGTAAGGTCTTCGCCCCACATCTGCTCGTTGCTGAGCACGTCGTGCACCAGCTCGGCATCGTCTGCACCGGCGTGGGCGGCGTAGAAGTCGAGCACGAAGGCGTCGTCCTGAGCGGTGTACTCGGTGCCGTCGGCACGGCGCAGGTGCAGGCCATCGCCCTCGCGAGCAACAAGTTCCTGCGTATAGAAGGCGATGAGCGTAGCGAGGCTCGTGGCCAGGCACTTGGGCAGGCTGCCGGTCTCGGCAACATAGTCCTTGAGCGTGGGCAGGTCGCGAGCGCGCCACTTGGCCGTGGAGTTGAGGCAAATGGAGAGCAGCGCGTGGTCGATAAACGGGTTGTCGAAGCGGTTCTCGACGGCGGCGGCAAAGGCCTTGCAGTCCTCGACATCCAGATCGGCGGCAAGCGTCGGGATGACCTCGTCGTAGAGCATGGTGTTCATGAAGCCGCGAACGGTCTCGTCGTGCATGCAATCGCGCACGATATCAAAGCCGGCAACCCAGGAGCCCGGAACGAAGGCGGTGTGGGCACCATTGAGGATGCGGACCTTACGCTTCTTGTACGGGGTGACATCGGGGGTCACAAAGACGCCCGGCAGGCCGGCCTTCACGAAGGGAAGCTTCTCGGCAAGCGACTCGTCGCCCTGGATGCCCCACATCTGGAAGGGCTCGCGCACGGCCAGGAAAGGATCCTCGTAGCCCAGGCGCTCGGCCACGGCAGCGGCCTCCTTGGGGTCGCGGATGCGGCCGGGGACGATAGTGTCGACGAGCGTGGTGCAGACGGTGCAGTCGTTGGCCATCCACTGCGCAAACTCGTCCTCCCAGCCCCAGTCGTTCACGTACTGGTTCATGATGCGCAGCAGCTCCTCGCCGTTGTGATCGATGAGCTCGCAGGCGAGCACGATGACGCCCGGCTTGCCGGCAGCCCAGCGAGTGTGAAGGACCTGGACAAGCTTGGCGGGAAAGCTCGCGGGCGGCATGTCGTCGGCCTTGCAGGACGGGTCGTAGGCAATGCCGGCCTCGGTGGTGTTGGAGACGATAATCTCCAAATCGTCGGAGACGGCGACCTCCATCATGGCGCGGTAGTCGTCCTCACGATACGGATTGAGGCAGCGGCTGCAGGCGCTGATCACACGGGACTCGTCGACCGTGTTGCCGCTCTCCTTGCCGCGCACCAGCACGGTGTACAGGTCATCCTGAGAGTTAATGCCATCGGCAAAGCCAAAGGCGCCGCTGATGGGCTGGACCATGACAACCTTGCCGTTCCAGCCGGTTGCCTCGTTGCCCATGTCAAAGAAGCGGTCGACGAAGGCGCGCAGGAAATTGCCCTCGCCAAACTGCAGAACCTTCTCGGGCGCGTCCTTGGGCAGCAGGTAGCCCTTGTAGCCAATCTTCTCGAGCGTCTCGTAGCTGATGTTCTCCATCGATGTCTCTCCTTAGATTGCTGTTAGCGTGCAGGCAAAACGGGGGCGCCGCGTGTGGCAACGGCGCTTCCGAGTTCGGTGTGGTTCGATGCGGGTTTAGGCCTCGACGGTATCCAGGTCAAAGCCAAAGTAGCGGACCGCGTTGTTGTAGCTGATGTCGCGCACGATGGCTCCCAGCAGCTCCATGTCGGCCGGATACTTGCCCTGCTCGACCCACTCGCCGATCACGCCGCACAGCACGCGACGGAAGTACTCGTGACGCGGGTAGGACAGGAAGGAGCGGGAATCGGTAAGCATGCCCACAAAGTTGCCCAGCACGCCCTCGTTAGCCAGAGCCGTGAGCTGCTCGCGCATACCGACCTCGTTGTCGTTGAACCACCAGGCAGAGCCGTTCTGGATCTTGCCGGCAGTCGGAGCCTCCTGGAAGCAGCCCATCACGGTATCGATCATGGTGTTGTCGATGGGGTTCAGGCTGTACAGGATGGTCTTGGGCAGACCCGTGGACTCCTGGATGGAGTTGAGGAAATCGGCCAGCTGGTCGGACGGCGTGTAGTTGGAGATGCAGTCGTAGCCGGTGTCGGGACCGAGATTGGCGAACATAGCGCGGTTGTTGTCACGCTTGCAGCCAAAGTGCAGCTGCATGGCCCAACCCAGACGGACATACTCGCCGGCGACGAACTGCATAAAGGCCGTCTTGTACTTGAGGACCTCGTCCTCGGCAAGCGGCTCGGCGGCAAGGCCCTTGGCAAAGATAGTCTCGATCTCGTCGGCGGTAGCCGGAACGTACATAACGTAGTCGAGCGCGTGGTCGGAAGCGCGGCAGCCCAGCTCGTGGGCAACGTCGTAGCGCTTGGAGATGGCGGCCTTCATGCCCTCGAAGTCGCTGATCTCAACGCCGGCAACCTCGGAGAGATGCTTGCAGTAGTCGGCGAACTCCTGGCCACGCTCGATGCGCAGGGCGGCATCGGGGCGCATGGCGGGAACGACCTGGACGTCAAAGCTGTCGTCGGCGGCAATCTTCTTGTGCCACTCAAAGCTGTCGGCGGGGTCGTCGGTAGTGCAGATCATGCGGACGTTGGACTGCTTGATCAGGTTGCGGCAGGTAAAGCTGGCCTCAGCGAGCTTGGCGTTGGCAAGGTCCCAGACCTCCTGAGCGGTTTTGCCGTTCAGGACGCCCTCGTAGCCAAAGTAACGCTTAAGCTCCAGGTGGCTCCACTCAAAGACGGGGTTGCCCACGCAGCGGCCCAGGGTCTCGGCCCACTTCTGGAACTTCTCGCGAGCAGGAGCATCGCCGGTAATGAAGCGCTCGTCAACGCCGTTGGCACGCATCAGACGCCACTTGTAGTGGTCGCCGCCCAGCCAAACCTCGGTGATGTTCTCAAAACGCTTGTCGTCCCAGATCTCCTTGGGAGAAATGTGGCAGTGGTAGTCAACGATGGGCATGCCCTCGGCAAAGTTGTGGAACAGCTCCTCACCGGTCTTGGTGCTCAGCAGGAAATCCTGATCGTCCATGAAGTTTTTCATCAAACAACCCCTTTGTTGGCGGAGCGGGCGCACGATGCGCTCGTTATCCTCTAGGTGAACGTTCACTATACTAATTCATTGCGACTTAAAAGGTGAACGTTCACCTAACCACCATGGGGTGAACGGTCGATTTTGCCCGTTCAACGGTTACTGGAGCCGTGACTTGTATGTATTGCGAATTGGCAGGGGTCCCCGAATACCGAACTTGAGCGCTTTGGCCAGGTGGGTCATGTTCCGCCGTGCATTTTTGGGAGTATTCAGCATCGGAGCGCACCGCGCACCGTCTTCGAAGCCCTATCTGATGCTCATATTGCGCCCAATCGGCATAAATAAGTGCCCCCGATGGCGAATTACGCCATCGGGGGCACTGAAAACAGTCGTCCTAGCCTCTTTCGGGACACGCCATTGCTGAATACTCCAATAAATGCACGTCGCAAGAGGGGGTACCTGACTAAACAGCTAAATTCCCGCAAGCTCGCAGTAGCGGTCGACGTTGCTGGCAAACACCATCTCCACAGCACCCTTCTGCACGGGCTCCGCCGGAGTTTTACCCCACAGCAGATACTCGCCCAAGGTCTTGGCACCACGGTAGGCCAAGCTCACCGGGTCCTTATAGACGATATTGGTAAAAATGCCGCGGCGTAAGGCCAGGGCGCTCTCGGGGAACAGGTCGTTGCCGATTACCATGACCTGGCCGGCCTTGCCGCTCGAAACAAGCGCGTCGGCGACCACTTCGGAACCAACGGCAAAAACGCTACAGATGAGCTCGGGAGCATCCGGCGCACTCAAGCGCTGCTCAAGCTCCCGCTCGAGCTGTTTGACTTGCGCATGGGCGCCGGCAAGGTCCTCAACTTGCCATGGAATATCGTGTTCGCGCAGGTAATTATGAAAGGCGCGGGCGGTCAGATAGTGCGAGTCGGTATAAGGGTCGCCCGCCAACAGGAGCACGCGGGCGTCAGCCCCAGAAGCGTGGACCAGGTTAGCCGCCTGCTCTGCCATAAGGCTGCCTGCCGTGGAATAGTCCGCCAAACTGGCACCCAGGCGATCGAGGTGCGGGCGATCGCCGTCGACGAGCTCGATCGCCACGCCCGCCTCAGCAATCTGCCTCAAAAGCTCGGTCGCGCGGTCATCGCCCGGAACATAGGCAAGCAGACCGTCGATTTTCTCCCCTACCTGCAGGCGCTCATCAATCTGCTCGAGCGCATCGGCGTAGCCGCCCACGCCAAATTCAACACGCTCAACCGTAATACCCCGGTCGATGACCTCCTGCTCAAAGCGGTTGCAGCCTTCCCACAGGTAACGGAAAAAGTACGCCCCCTCGCGCGATGCGCGGGGCAGGCAAAACACCAGGTTGATATCCTTGCGGCGCAGGCTCGAGGCACTTGTGTTGCGGTGGTAACCCATGGCCTCGGCCTTAGCATTCACCTTGGAGCGCACGGATTCGCTCACGCCGGCCTTACCCGTCAGGGCCTTGTGCACGGTATTGATGGAAACGCCAAGCTCGGCGGCTATGTCCTTCATGGTTACGCGAGCGCTCATGGGGTTACTCCGTTATAGATAAGTTGCCAATTAACAGTACAGGTAACGATACCCCAAAATGACTCTTCAACTCGCCGCGCTCTCCCCCAAATGTGCAAAGCGCCCCGCGAACGGATGCTCGCGAGGCGCTTGGGTGCCTGGACCTTTATTTGATGCCGCGGCCCAAGTCTTCGGCGATTTTGTCTACGCCCTTAAGTGCGGCGCAGGTCTTTTTGTTGGAGCAATGTCCTGTGCAAACGCCACCTTGAGCGCAGTCGGCGCAGGTGCCCTTGCGATAAATGCGCACGCACACGGCGACAAACGCAATGGCGATAACGGCCAGTACAACAATATCGATAGGTGCCATAGCAAGCCTCCTCTAGTTAACCACCACTTACTTTACCCCATTCTCCACCTGCCAAAAAGGGACAGGTTTATTTTGGTCGGTTTTATCTGCGGAAACGTCACATCTCCCCCACCAAAAAGCCCGAGTGTCGCTGGGACACCCGGGCTCGTGGAAAGGGGCTAATCCTTATTCGGACTTAAGCGGAAACTGCGGCGGAAGCGGTGTTGGTCTCGTCCTCATCGGTCCAGGCGTGCTTAGGCATGGGACGGAAGATCTGGAAGAGCATCGCAACCAGCAGAACGATGGCTACAACCGTCCAAATACCAAACTGGCCAAGGACAAGCAGGTTGTAGAACTGGTTGATGAACAGGCCGATCACCCAAGCAAAGGCGCACTCGTAGCCGATGGCAATCGCGGTCCACTTGCCGGAGTCCATCTGGTTGCGGATGGTGCCCATGGCAGCAAAGCACGGAGCGCACAGCAGGTTGAAGGCGCCAAAGGCAACGCAAGCGCCCATAGTCGGGAACATGCCGGCAAACGCGGTCCACAGGCTCGGGTCGGTCTCGGCAGCGTCGGCAACGGACAGCAGCGAGCCGGCAGTGGCGACGACGTTCTCCTTGGCGACGAGGCCAGAGACAGTCAGCGCAGTTGCCTGCCAGGTGCTAAAGCCGAGCGGGGCGAAAATCCAGGCGACCAGGTTGCCGAGCATGGCAAGCACGGAGTAGTCCATGAACTCCTCGGGGATGCCGTCCATAGCAGGCAGGAAGCCAAAGGAACCGTTGTAGCTACCAAAGTTGGAGAGGAACCAAACCACGACGGTAGAGGCGAAGATGACCGTGCCGGCCTTCTTGATAAAGGCCCAGCAGCGCTCCCATACATGCAGCGCCCAAGAGCGGATCGCCGGGAAGTGGTAGGCAGGAAGCTCCATAACAAACGGCGTCGGACGACCGGCGAAGAGCTTGGTCTTCTTGAGCATGAGGCCCGAGGCGATGACGGCAAAGACGCCCAGGAAGTAGAAGAGCGGGCTGATCCACGCGGCGGTGGTGGAAGAATCGCCGATGATGGAACCCATGAGCAGGGCGATGATCGGCAGCTTGGCGCCACAGGGAATGAACGTGGTCGTCATGACCGTCATGCGACGGTCCTTCTCGTTCTCGATGGTCTTGGTGGCCATGACACCGGGGACGCCGCAGCCCGAGGACACGAGCATGGGGATAAAGGACTTACCGGACAGGCCAAAGCGGCGGAACACGCGGTCCATGATGAAGGCGACGCGGGCCATGTAGCCGCAGTCCTCCAGGAAAGACAGCATCACGAACAGCAGGAACATCTGCGGCACAAAGCCGAAGATGGCGCCCAGGCCGCCGACGATGCCGTCGCAGACCAGCGAATCGACCAGGCCGCCGTCCTCGGTGCCGCCCGCCACGAGGGCGTCGTGCACCATGGTGGTGATACCCGGGACATAGGGACCGTACTGTGCCGGGTCGACCGAGTCGGCATTGTCGCCCGCAGCCTCAACAGCTGCGTCATAGGCGTCGCGACCCTGACCGAGCACGTACCAGCCGTCGGTACCGAAGAGCTGGTCGTTGGTGAAGTCGGTCACCGTGCCGCCCAGGGTGGAAACGGCGATGTAGTACACGCAGAACATGATGACCACGAAGATCGGCAGGCCCAGGATACGGTTGGTAACCACGCGGTCGATCTTCTCGGAGGTGCTCATCTTGGCCGGAGCCTTGGTGAGGCACTCGTCGATGATGTGGGCAATCACGCCATAGCGCTCACCGGTGATGATGGACTCGGCATCGTCGTCGCAGTCCTGCTCGCACTGGGCGACCAGCTGCTCCACGCGAGCGGCCTTCTCCTTGGTGAGGTTAATAAGCTTGCAGGCGTCCGCGTCGCGCTCGAACAGCTTGACGGCGTAGTAGCGACGCTTGTTGGCGGAAACGCTCGCCGGCAGGTTGTTCTCGATGTGGTCCAGAACGTCCTCGATGGAGGAATCGAACTTATGCTCCGGCACCTGGCCCTTGGAAGCAGCGGACTTCTTGACCTGCTCGAACAGCTCCTTAATGCCCTTGTTCTTAAGGGCCGAGATCATCATGACCGGGCAGCCGAGCTTCTTGGAAAGCTTGTCCGTGTCAATCTTGTCGCCGTTCTTCTCGACCAGGTCGGCCATGTTGAGGGCAACGACCACGGGCAGGCCGGTCTCGATAACCTGAAGCGCCAGGTACAGGTTGCGCTCCAAGTTGGTAGCGTCGACCACCTGGACGACGACGTCGGGCTCGCCGCTCATAAGGTAGTCGCGCGAGCACTGCTCCTCGGGGCTATAGGGGGAAAGCGAGTAGATGCCGGGGAGGTCCGTAATCGTGACGCTCTTGTCGCTCAGGAGCTTGGCTTCCTTTTTCTCAACCGTGACGCCCGGCCAGTTGCCAACGTAGCCGTTGGCGCCGGTGATCAGGTTGAAAAGCGTGGTCTTGCCGCAGTTGGGGTTACCCGCCAGCGCGACATGGATCTGAGAATCCGCCATTCAATCCTTCTTCCTTGTATGCCCGCGTACCTTCTCCGCGCGGGCTGGATAATGTGCTTCAACGCTGCAAGTTTGAGTTAGAAAAACCTAACTTTATCTGCAGAAATATTCGCCGTCGGCCCTTACTGGACCTCGACGACGGCAGCCTCCTCCTTGCGGATGGAAAGCTCGTAGCCGCGCACGTTGATCTCGACCGGATCACCGAGCGGTGCAACCTTTACGACCTTGAACGAAGTGCCCTTGATGAGCCCCAGGTCCATAAGGTGGCGGCGCAGCGCGCCCTCACCGTGAAGCTTGACGATGGTAGAGCTCTCGCCCACCTTAACGTCACCCAACGTCTTCATCCTCTTGTCCCCCTTTCGGTTTTTATGAAATGCTGCGGACTAACCGACGGTCATGATGTGCATGGCAACCTTGGAATCGATGCCAAAGCGTGCGCCCAGCACCGTGACGATGATATTGGCGCCGCTCGAGCTCACCACGTGGATCTCGTTGCCCTCGACAAAGCCGAGGTCCTTGAGATGGTGCTTCATATCCTCATTGCCCTTTACGCGAGACACGCGCACGGTTTCGCCCGCTTTTACCATCGAAAGCGGCATAGCCGGCATCTGCGGTCCGCAAGACATGAGTGAGCTCCTAACGTCAGTTCGTCCTCAACATCGACGCAGCAAAAGTTAACCACGTCTATGTTCGCTATAGTAAACTAGCACGTGGTTAACTTTTTGGAAAGGGTCCCCATTTAGATTTCGAAAAAGTTTCCTATACGAAACAAAAAGGCGCGGCAAAGAGCTGTCCTTTGCCGCGCCCTGTCATGCTTAGAGCGAGAGGTTTCTGATCGATGTGACGCAGGAAGCCTCGTCTACGCCCGAAACGCGGAAGATGATGTCCTCGCCGCACTCGCCGTAGAGAGCCATGAGCCCCATTACATCGCGGCCGTCGGTATGGCGATCGCCGATACTGACCGATACGTTGCTACGATGCTTGGCAATGATGTCGTAAAGCAGCGCAACCGGGCGGGCATGCAGTCCCAACGGATCTTTAATCGTCTTTGTAAACTCGACCATGTCCCCTCCCGCGGCATCGCACATTCGGCCGGCAAACCCAGCCACGTGGTAGTTATTGTACGTTACCGGCGCACCCCCGTCCCACAAAAAACGAGGGAAGGCACACGTCCTTCCCTCGTTACAGGCAATAGGTAGCCGCTTGCCTACATCAAGCGCAGGCTGACGTCCTTGAGCTGGGCGCCGGAAACGGCACTCGGAGCGCCCGACATGAGGTCGGAGCCGCTGGCCGTCTTGGGGAACGCCATGACGTCGCGAATGGAGTCGGAGCCGGTGAGCAGCATGCACACGCGGTCCAGGCCCAGGGCGAAGCCGCCCATCGGGGGCGCACCAAACTTGAGAGCCTCCATGAGGAAGCCGAACTGCGACTCGGCGCGCTCCTCGGTAAAGCCCAGGAGCTTGAGCATGGACATCTGCATCTCGGCGTTGTGGATACGCATACCGCCGCCGCCGGCCTCAAAGCCGTCCATGACAAAGTCGTAGGTGCACGAACCGGCTGCCAGCGGGTCGGCCTCGATCTTGGCGATGTCGGTCTCGGTCGGCAGGGTAAAGGGCTGGTGCTCGGCAGCGTAGGCCTTGCGGTCCTCATCCCAGTGGAACAGCGGGAAGTTGACGACCCACAGGAAGTCGTGGCCCTCGCGCTTGATCTCGAGCGCGTTAGCCATGTGGGAACGCATGCCGCCCAGGATCTCGTCAGAGAGCAGGCGCGGACCGGCGGCGAACATCACAAGGTCGCCGGGCTCGACGTTCATGCGCTCACGCAGAGCCGCCATCTCCTCGTCCGAGAAGAACTTGACGATGGGGCTGTTGATGGAGCCATCCTCGCGGAAAGCGATCCAGGCCAGGCCCTTGGCGCCAAACGTGGAGGCCACGCCGGCGAGCTTATCGATCTTGGCACGTGCCCAGGCACCGGCGCCCTTGGCGTTGATGGCCTTGACGACAGAGCCCTCCTCGTTTGCGGCAGTCGCAAAGACCTTGAACTTGGAGTTGGCAAAGATGTCGGTCAGGTCGACCAGGTGCATGCCGTAGCGAGTATCGGGCTTGTCGGAGCCATAGGTGTCCATGGCCTCCCAGTAGTCCATGCGACGCAGCGGCGTGGGCATCTCGACACCCATGCGGCCGAAGGCGTCGGCCAGGACCTCCTCGAGCGCGCTCATAACGTCATTCTGGTCCACGAAGGACATCTCGATATCGACCTGGGTGAACTCGGGCTGACGGTCGGCACGCAGGTCCTCGTCGCGGAAGCACTTGGCAACCTGGTAGTAGCGCTCGACGCCACCGACCATGAGCAGCTGCTTCAGAAGCTGCGGGGACTGCGGCAGGGCGTAGAAGTTGCCCGGCTGAATACGGCTGGGAACGATGAAGTCGCGAGCGCCCTCGGGCGTGGACTTAAACAGGGAGGGCGTCTCGACCTCCATGAACTCACGGTTGTGCAGCGCCTCGCGAATGGCAAAGGTGAAGTCGGAGCGCAGCTTGAGGTTGGCCATCATCTCGGGACGACGAAGGTCCAGATAACGATAGCGCAGGCGGGTGTCCTCGCTGGTCTCGATGCCGTCCTCGATCTGGAACGGCGGGGTGACGGAAGTGTTGAGCACCTCGGCATGATCGGTCAGGACCTCGATCTCGCCGGTCGCGAGCTTGGTGTTGGTGGTCTCCTCGCCACGGGCGCGCACGACGCCATGGATCTTGATGGGCCACTCGGGACGCATAGTCTCGGCGATCTTAAAGGCGTCGCCGTCGGAGTGCTCGGGGTCGAAGGTGAGCTGCGTGATGCCCTCGCGGTCGCGAAGGTCGCAGAAAATAAGGCCGCCGTGGTCGCGGCGACGGCTCACCCAACCGGTGAGGGTGACCTCTTCGCCCACGTTCTCGCGGCGAAGCTCGCCGCAGGTACGGGTGTGCATGGAATGCTCGTCGATGGGACGGGTCTGGCTCATACCAGTGATCCTCCTTTATGGATCTGTGCCGCCCCGTGTCGTTCCGGGCGGCGTCGTACAGATTTGCCCGGCCTGCGTAAACCGCGCAGCCAGACATGGCGTCCTATCTTATCGCACCTGTGTCGATGTGCCGCGGAAAAGTAGCTCCTGCCCAAAGACTTGACGGAGACGAAACAATTGACGCGCCGTGGCCGTCGCCAAGGCGCGCCGCGTGCGACAATATGCCCCAATAAAACAGCACTCGGAAAGGCCCGCCATGACTGCACGCCTCATCGTTATGGATATCGACTCCACGCTCATCAACCAGGAGGTCATCGACCTGTTGGGCGAAGAGGCCGGCGTGGGCGAGCAGGTGGCACAGATCACCGAACGCGCCATGCGCGGCGAGCTTGACTTTAAGCAGGCGCTCGAGGAGCGCGTGGGGCTGCTCGCCGGCCTGGACGAGAGCGTGTTCGAGCGCACCTTTGAGCGCGTGACATTTACCCCCGGCGCGTTGGAGCTTGTGCGCTCAGCGCACAGCAAGGGCTGGAAGGTCGGCGTGGTGAGCGGCGGCTTTCACGAGGTCGCCGACAAGATCGTGGCTGCCACGGGCATCGATTTTTGCCTGGCCAATCGTCTGGAGGTCGTGGACGGCAAGCTCACCGGTAAGTTGGCTGCCGACATTGTGACCAAGGAGTCCAAGCTCATCCAGCTGCTGGACTGGGCAGTTGAGTGCGGCGTCGATATGGCACACACCGTGGCAATCGGCGACGGCGCCAACGACATCCCCATGATCCAGGCCGCAGGCACGGGCATCGCGTTTTGTGCCAAGCCCAAGACGCGCGAGGCCGCCCCGTTTACCATCGACGAGCGCAACCTGATGCTCGCCATGGACATCATCCTGCGCGACTAGTCGATCCGTCTAACAGTTGAATCAGTCTGTCCTATAGTTTCCGAACAATTTTGTCTTAGTGTTCGGAAATATACCCTTTGAGTGCTAGACTTTGCGCCGTCGAAGGGAACATATATGGATAAGCGAGATCTTGAGCAATTGCTGAGCGATGTTGCCGGCGGAGCAGTCACCCCTGCCGACGCCCTCACGCGCATCCAGACGGCTCCGACCGCCGATTTGGGCTTTGCGCAGCTCGATCTTTCGCGCGGGGTGCGCCAGGGAGCCGGCGAGGTTGTCTACGGGGCCGGTAAAACCGCCGATCAGATTGCCGCCATTATCGAAGCACTGCACGATGCCGGCCAGGAGCGCATCCTGGTCACGCGCCTGGATGCCGAAAAAGCCGCGCGCACCGCTGAGCTTCTTGGCAACGGCATCGACCTGGGGTATGTCCCGGACGCACAGCTCGCCCTCGTGGGCGGCAAGCCCTCCCCTACCGGCAACGGACGCATCGTCGTCGCCTGCGCCGGCACGAGCGACCTGCCCGTCGCCGAAGAAGCCGCGTTGACGGCCGAGTTCTATGGCAACGAGGTCGACTGCCTCTACGACGTGGGTGTCGCCGGCCTGCACCGTCTGCTCGCGCATGCCGAGGAACTTGCCCAGGCACAGGTGGTCATCGCCATTGCCGGCATGGAGGGCGCACTGGCGAGCGTTGTCGGCGGCCTGGTAAGCTGTCCGGTCATAGCCGTTCCCACCAGCGTGGGTTACGGCGCGAGCTTTGGTGGCGTAGCCGCGCTGCTCGCCATGCTCAACTCCTGCGCCAGCGGCGTTTCGGTCGTCAACATCGACAACGGCTTTGGTGCCGCCTACCAGGCAAGTCTTATCAATCATCTGAGCGCCGGCACGCCCTGCGCCCGTTAAGGAGCATTCCATGTCCAATCATCAGCACACGCTTATCATCGACGGCACCTCGGGCATCAGCGGCGATATGACCGTCGCGGCCCTGCTCGACCTAGGCGCCAGCGAGGAGCACCTGCGCGAGCAGCTCGCCACGCTGCCGGTCGACGGCTTTACGATCGCCGTCACACGCGTAAGCAAGCATGGCATCGACGCCTGCGACTTTGACGTCCAGCTTGCAGAGGAACTCGAGAACCACGATCACGATATGGCCTGGCTCTACGGCAACGAAGCAGCTGCCGAGCACACGCACGAGCATGAGCACCACCATCATGATCATGGCGAGCACGAACACGAGCACTGCCACGAGCATGACCACGACCACGAGCATGACCACGACCACGAGGGTCACCATCACGCCCACCACCATCACCACCGTTCTTTGGCTGACGTCACCGCCATCATCGATGGCTCGCAGTTAAGCGATGGCGCCAAGCGTCGCGCCCTCGCCATTTTTTCCGTACTCGCCGCTGCCGAGGCCAAGGCTCACGGCAAAACGCCCGAGACCGTCATGTTCCACGAGGTGGGCGCCGTCGATTCCATCGTCGACGTCTGCTCTGTCGCCATCTGCCTCGATGACCTGGGTATTGAGGACATCGTGGTCGAGTCGCTCTCCGAGGGTCACGGTACCATCCGTTGTGCCCACGGTCTCATGCCCATTCCCGTCCCCGCTGTCGTCAACCTGTGCCAGGCGGGCAATATCGCCCTCACGCCCGCACCAGTCGCCGGCGAGCTTGTGACGCCCACGGGCGCCGCCATCGTCGCCGCACTGCGCACGTCCGAGCACCTGCCGGCCCGCTACCGCATCGAGGCCGTCGGCTACGGCGCCGGCAAGCGCCCCTACGAGGGTTGCTCCGGCACGCTCCGCTGCCTGCTCGTTGACGCGGACGCATAGCCATGGATGCCCGCAAGGCAAAAAGCCGCGCTGCCATCGTTGCGGCGTTCTCCGAGCTGCTGCGCGAAGAGGACTACGGCAAGATCACCGTCGGCGACATTATCGCTCGCGCCCATGTGGGTCGGGCCACGTTCTACGGCCTCTTCAAAAGCAAAGATGATCTGCTCGCTGAGCTCGTGAGCGACATCTGCACCCACGCCCTCGACGATGACGGTACGCCCCTCGATGACCCGCTCGTTCAGGTCGAGCATATCCTCAACAACCTCTGGGAGCGCCGCCAGGGCGTACGTGCCCTCGTAGCCGGCGCCGGCTCACGCGTCTTCGCCGACTGCTTACGCAAAACCATCATGTCACGAGCAGCCGAAACCGTCCCTACCGACCCAAACGGCCCCGCCACCACTATGGACCGAAGCTTCCTACTACACCACATAGCCTCAAGCTTCGTAGGAATGGTCCAATGGTGGGCCTGGCACAACTTCCAAGCCCCAAAAGAGGACGTAGCCAAAGACTACCTATCAGCCATAAAACCCCTCTTCAACTAAGTAAGAAGCTCATCCCAAAGCACCGCCCCACGCCAAGGCGCCACGCATCCCAAAGTGTCACTCGAACCTCAAAGCGTCAAACAACAAAGTGCCCACCACATCCAAATTCAGATATATATGTTGGTTGCTTGTTCGAACGCAACTGGATTCCCGCAGGGTCCGGCATAGGTTAACTTTCCGCCGCACTCCGCAGGACGCAAGAAGCTCCCGCCGCACGAAGTGCGCAGCGGGAGCTTCTTGCATGTCCGAGGACGCGGCGGAAAGTTAACCTATGCCGGACCCGGGCGTTCTATCAATTGTCTTGGACTAGAACATGCCCAAGAAACCATGCACAAACAACGCAGCCACGATGGCACCGACAAACGGAGCGATGCCAGGAACAAGCAGGCCGTACTTCCAGTTGTTGTCAGCCTTGTTCTTAATCGGCAGCACCTGATAGGCCATGCGAGGACCAAGGTCACGGGCCTGGTTCATGGCGAAGCCAGTGATACCTCCCATGCCCATGCCAACAGCCCAAACGATCAGACCGACGCAGATGGCGAGCATCAGAACGTTCTCACCAGCACGGTTAGCAGCAGCAAGGATGGCGCTGATGAACACAAAGGTGCAGATAGCCTCGCAGAAGAAATTACGGGCATAGTTCGTACCCTCGGTGGTGGGGTTGGTCGAGAAGATGTTGCGCTGAGCAATGGGATCGATGACACCATCGGAAGCCTTGAACTCATCGGCATACATCAACCATGCGATCACGGCACCCGCAAAGCCGCCGAGCATATCGGCAATCATGAAGGGGATGCAGCTGCTCCACGGCACCAGACCGACGATGCACTGGGCAAGCACCATAGCCGGGTTCATGCACACGGCGCCACCAAAGACAAACAGGCAGACCGAGATGCCAAAAGACCAAGTGGTGATGGCAAACATATGGCCGGAGCCCTGATACTTGGTACCCTTAAGCACGGTATCGCAGTGCACGCCCACGCCAAAGATGATCATGAGGGCCGTTGCGCCGAATTCGCAGAGGAGTTTGGTAAGCATAAAACCTTATCTTTCTTGTCGGTTATAAACGATTCGTTTAGGCCGCGTGCTAGTGCTGTGCGACGACAACGCCCAGGCCATCGGGAATGACGGCCACCTTGGCATCGGCACCCTTCATCTCAAAGGCGAGCTTGAGCGCCTCATCGAGGGTGTTGACCGGCGTCATGTGCATATCCTTGATCATCTGGTGATCGCACAGGTCGGTGACCATGATCACAGGGTGATGCGCCAGGATGCGGGCAAAGATCTGGCTCGTCCACTGGTCGGGCAGGGTCTCGTCCTTAGGACGGTCGATGCAGGCACGCTCAAACTCCGCCGGATCGTTGTCGGCGATGTTGTGATAGAAGCCCTCGCCACCGTGACCGTCGGCACAGCCGGCGACGTCGATGATCACGCCGCCCTCGGGAAGCGTAGCCTCGGCAGAGCACATGCCCTTCACGGCCTGATAGATGTTCTGGTCGAGCGGGTAGCCGCCGTTGGTGGTAATGGCAATCTCGCACTCGACGGGCTCAACGCCGGCAAGGCTCTTCACGAACTCGCAGCCAGCCTCGTGCGCCTTGTGGATGTCGCCGGCAAAGGAGCCGATGACCTCGTGCTTGCCGTTGAGCACCACGTTGAGCACAAAGGCAAGGTGAGCCATCTCGGCAGCGGCAAACATGTCCTCGCTCACGTGGTTGTGGCACAGGTTGCCGGCACGCGAATGGGAATCGTTCACAAACTGACCGTTGTGGTTGTACATGATGGTCTTGTAGCTGGCGATACCAGGCAGGACGGACTTGCGGCTGCCAGAGAAACCGGCAAAGAAGTGCGGCTCAATAAAGCCCTCGGCAAGCAGCAGATCGCAATCGGCAGCAATCTTGTTGATGATGCACTCGCCGCCAGAAGGCAGGGTGCCGATCTTTTTCATCATGCTGTCATCGGTCGCGACGTGCATAACGATTTCCTCGTTGGCAACGATCTCCTCGCCGTACTTGTTGACGAGCTCCTCGTGCGTCGACGGACGATGCATACCCGTAGCAACCAGAATACGCACGCGAGCCTCGGGCGCAGCAGAATGGATGTGATGCAGCAGAATAGGCATCGTCACACGCGAGGGAACGGGACGCGTATGATCGGAGCTAATGATGACAATATCCTTCTTGCCAGCACAAAGCTCCTCGAGCGAAGGCGAGCCATAAGGGTTGGCAAGCGACTCCTCCACCAGCTCTTCCTGCGATTTTGTAGTCTTAAACTCGTTTTGATGACCTTCCATCACACCCGCAAAGTTCTTATCCTCGAGCTCCAAATGCAACGTCTTGTGGTCAAACGGCAGTTCACATTCAAACAATGACGAGCGCCCTCTTCCTTTCAACTGACACACTAGATAAACCGTTGGAAGGATACGCCGCTCACCGAAAAACACCACCGTCCACCGACTCATTAACACAACGTTCATATTTGACCCACAACAAAACGACCGCGATCCCAAACGGAGCCGCGGCCGCTACAGTCGTAAGTCGAGAAGCGCCACATGCATCTCAATCCCGATCGATAAGACGCGTGGCGCGAAGCGCCAAACGCGCCGCCGGGACAAACCCCATCCAAAACGCGCGAAGCGCACCATTATTCCCCCAGCCAGTAATCCGCCGAAGACCGGACATCGCAGGGGCCGCCGTATGTTTGCTTTCCGGCGCACTCCGCAGGACGCAAGAAGCCCTCGCCGCACGAAGTGCGCAGCGAGGGCTTCTTGCATGTCCGAGGACGCGCCGGAAAGCAAACATACGGCGGCCCCGGACAGCGACTACAGGGCTATCGATTACCCCGTGTTTTGCAATCCTGCCGAGACGCCGGTCACAGTCGAAAGAATCAGGCTCATGTACTCGGCCTTCTTCTCCTCGGCCATCTCGTCCTGGTTCATACGCACCTCGCGAAGGGCGCGGACCTGGGCGATGGACAGGGCGTCGACGTAGGGGTTACGCACGCGAACGGCGCAGCCGAGCACGCGACGACGCTGCAGCGGCCACTCATCACCGACGATGGCAAGGACCCACTTACGCGTGAGCTGCATCTCGGTGAAGACCTTCTCGGACAAATCATCGCGGTCGCCCAGGTGCAGATACATCTTGGCGATGCGCTGGTCGGTCTTGGCGATCGACATCTCGATGTTGTCGATAAAGGTGCGGAAGAACGGCCACTCCTGGTAGGCAGCCTTGAGCTGGTCAAGATCGCCAAGCTGCTCGCAGGCGGTGCCCAGACCGTACCAAGCGGCCAGGTTAATGCGCGCCTGGCTCCAGCTGAAGATCCACGGGATGGTACGCAGGTCATCGAGCGACTTGGCGCCCAGACCGCGCTTGGCGGGACGCGAGCCGATCGGCAGCAGACCGACCTCGGTCAGCGGCGTCACGGTCGAGAACCACGGTGTAAAGTCCTCGGTGTTCAGCAGGTCCAGATAGCGTTCGTGGCTTGCAGTGTTGAGCTTCTCGGCCATATCCCAGAACTTCTGCGTGGTCTCGGTGTTGGTCTTCTCGACACTCGGGGCCGACTGCAAAAGCGTTGCGGCGGCAACGGACTCAACATGGCGCTGAGCCAGCGTGCGGTTGCCGTAACGGGCAAAGATGACTTCGCCCTGCTCGGTGAGCTTAAAGAAGCAGTTGACCGAACCCTTGGGCTGCGCCAGCACGGCCTTGTTGGCCGGGCCGCCGCCACGGCCCACGGCACCGCCGCGACCGTGCATGAGCACCAGGTCGATATCGTTCTTCTCTGCCCACTTGGCGATGCGCTCCTGCGCGGAGTGCAGCGCGAGCATGGCCGTGGTAGGACCGGCATCCTTGGAAGAGTCGGAATAGCCCAGCATGACCTCCATGCGGCGGTTGGTCTGGGCAAGGCGCTTTTGCACCACGGGCAGCGTAAGCATCTGGTCGAGCACGTCAACGCAGCCCTCGAGGTCCTCGAGCTGCTCGAACAGCGGGATCACGTCGAGCTCGGGAACGTCTTCCTCGTGTGCGAAGGACAGGTGGGCCAGCTCAAAGACGTCGGCCACATGCTGGGCACTCTTGGTAAACGAGATGATGTAGCGGTGTGCCATCTTCTTGCCGTAGCGCTTTTGGATGGAACCGATGGCACGGAAGGTGTCGATGACCTCGCGCGTCATGGGCTGCAGGTCACCATGGATACCGTTCTCGTGGATATCCTTGAGGGCGCGGGCGTGCACCACGGAGTGCTGACGGAACTCCATCTCGACCATATGGAAGCCGAAGGACTCGACCTGCCAGATGATGGTTTGGACCGGACCGTAGGCGGCACGGACGGCACCGCAGGCAGCAAGCGAACGCTGGACGACGCGCAGGTCATCCAGGAACTCGTCGGCGCTGTGGTACATGGTGTCGGTGATGCGGCGCACGGTGGCGTTCAGGCGGTCGGCCATGACGAGCATGACGGCGCGATGCGGCTCGTGCTCGGAGATCAGCTCGGCGCGGGCCGTGTAACGAGGGCTCATCTCGACCTGATGGTTCCACAGGTTAATGAGCTCGGCAGAAGGCTTGCTGTAGGTGGCCTCGAGCGTGAGGTTGTGGCCGATGCGGCGGCACTTGTCCTCGAGCTTGAGCACCATGTGAGTGAAGTACTTGGCGGCGACTTCGCGGCTCACCTTGGCGGTGACGTTGGGGTTGCCGTCGCGGTCGGAGCCGATCCAGCTGCCGGGATGGAAGAACGCCGGGCACAGCGGCGGCACGGTACCGGCCTTGTCGCCCAGCACCCAGTCGTCAAAACGACGGTAGATGACGGGGATAACGTCGAACAGCGTGTTATCGAAGATGTCGATGATGGTATCGGCTTCCTCGACCGGCGTGGGCTTCTTGAGCGCGATGGGGCTCGTACGCACCAGGGCGTCGATCTCCTGCAGCATATGGCGCTCGTTCTCCACCAGGTCGGAGCCGCCCAAACGCGGACGCTCCTCCAGCAGGTTGGAGATACGGCGAATCTTGCCCTCGACGGCCTTACGACGGGCCTCGGTGGGATGTGCGGTAAAGACAGGGTGGAACTCGAGCTTGCCGAGCAGCTCATTGGCACCCTCGACGCCCATCTCGTTTACCAACTGGTGATAGGCGACGGTGAGTTCGTTGGCGGGATCGACCTCGGTATCGGTCGATGCGCCGGCCTCGCGCTCGCGCAGCTGCGCCACACGGTAGTTCTCCTCCGACAGGTTTGCCAAGTGGAAGAAGCTCGTAAAGGCGCGAACGATGACCTGCTGCTTATCAAGCGGCAGGCTGTCAATCAAATCGACGACTTCGCGAAACGCCACGGCGGTGGGCTCGTCGGCAGTGGGCACGCCCTGTTCGTCAACGGACTCGTCGGCAGCGCGGCTACCGGGGTTGCCAGCATTGACCACAATCTCGGCTGTCAAAATCTTGTCGAACAGGTCCGCGATCTCGGGATCATACTCGCTAAGCACACGACGTTCCAGGCGCAGGAACAGCGCCAGATTATCGCGCAGCTCCTCGGGGATCTCGATCTCGGCGAGACGCTCCCTGGACTCGGCATTCGAGCCGATTCGGTTAACGAGGCGGTTGACCACGGCAGCGACGCGCGCCGCGGCTTCGGGTACAGACTGGTTGCTTAGGTTCTCAGCCACGTTTCCTCCCATTCCTCCTTCTATGCACGTAACATGCGGTATTCATTATAGGCGCTTGAGAAATACTTTCGACACTGATTGCGCTTTACCACACAAAAGTATTTTCTGCATTGCAAGGGTTTTTGCCCCAAATGGTCGTATTTCTCGGTGGGCGGCATATGCAAGCGAGGGCATTCCGCATAAATGCGAAACACCCCCGTAACAATAGCTCGTCGCGAGCGGGACATGTTAGCGGGTCCGCAGCTCAAAAATCATGCGCTACAGACGCTCGCGAACCGCCTCGACGACGTTGGCCAGATCGACGAGAACCTCGTCATGGCTCTGCATGTCGCGCACCTTGACCTTGCCGGCGGCAAGCTCGTCGCCACCCAGGACCAAGATGAGCTTGGCGCCTACCTTATCGGCCTGCTTAAACTGGGCCTTGAGCGAACGGCCCTGATAGTCGGCCTCGGTCACAATCCCTGCGGCGCGAAGCTGCTGCGTAATGGTAAAGACGTTCTGACGCAGCTCCTTGCCGGCATTGGCGACGTAGACGCACGGGACCTCCTCGGCACCCAGGTCGCTGCCAAAGGCCTGCAGGGCCAGCAGGGCGCGCTCAAAACCGACGGCGAAGCCGACGCCTGCCGTGGGCTTGCCGCCCTCGAGCTCGACGAGGCCATCGTAGCGGCCGCCGCCGCCGATGGAGCCGACGCCGGCGCCAGGGGCCTCGACCTCAAAGACAGTACGGGTGTAGTAGTCCAGGCCGCGCACCAAGGTGGGATCCTCGACATACTCGATACCGGCGGCATCCAGATAGCGCTTGACTTGCTCGTAGTGCTCGCGGCACTCATCGCACAGGTTGTCACCCATCAGCGGAGCCTCGGCCATGATCTCGCGGCAGTGGTCGTTCTTGCAGTCAAAGGCACGCAGCGGGTTGAGCTCGGCGCGCTCGCGGCACTCATCGCACATCTCGTCTGCGTGATCGAGGATAAACTGCTTGACTTGCTCGCGGTAAGTCGGACGGCACTGAGCGTCGCCCATCGAGTTAATGAGCAGACGAAGCTTGGAAAGATCGAAGCCCAGGCGCTTGTAAAACTCCATGAGCATGATGATGCACTCGGCGTCTGCCGCCGGATCGGGAGCGCCGAGCCACTCGATGCCCACCTGGTGGAACTGGCGCAGGCGGCCCTTCTGGGGACGCTCGCCGCGGAACATGGCCTCGGCGTAGTACGCCTTAAACGGCGTGGAGCCCTGGGGCACCAGATTGTTCTCGACGACAGCGCGCACCACGCCGGCCGTGCCCTCGGGGCGAAGCGCCAGGCGCTGCTTGGGCTTGAGTTTGGTGTCGGTGCCCTCGGTAAAGACGCGCTCCAGGTTGGCACCGCTGAACACGCGGAACATTTCCTTGCGCACGACGTCGGTCGACTGGCCGATACCGTGGACAAACACGTCCACCTGCTCGATCGCGGGCGTCTCGATGGGTTTAAAACCAAACGGCTCGAACACGCCGGCCGCAATCTGCTGCATCTTTTGCCAGGCGCGCATCTCGGCGCCGATAAGGTCGCGGGTTCCCTCCGCCTTCTGTGCCTGCATGGGCAAACACCTTTCTTTTGTATCGCGTCATAGCTAACGGTCATTATACGGCACAAATACAAACAGCGGCGGCGCGTCTGACCGAACGAGGGTATGGGGACTCGTTCGGCCAGACGCGCCGCCGCTGTTTGTGATCCCTTTTCCTCCGTCCCCTTCGGATCACGTGATCCCTTGGGGACGGAGGAATAGGGATCATTTCGTAGGCCCGTGGCCGCCTTGGAAACCGAATGATGGTACGAGCATCCATTCGGCTTCCAAGGCGGCCACGGACAGAACGGGACGAACAGAAAAGAGCGACGGACGCCTACTCCCCCGCCACGCTCGCGCGCAGCTTGGCGGCGATGGGCTCGGATACCAGCAGGAACACGAGCATGACCACGGAGCACGCCAAGCACACGATCCAAGTGCTCGCAAAGGAGCCCGTGGCGTCGAACAGCACGCCCGAGACAATGGCGCCCACGGTGCCGCCGACCATCTCGAGCGAGGTGATGGCGCCCGTGACCTTGCCGAGGTCGGCCATGCCAAACTGCTTGGACGCGGCGATGGTAGGCGTGATGGTGCCCATACACGTTCCGATACCAAAGCTCACAGCGGCGACAATAGGACCGAGGTCCGTCGTCGGGAAGCACAGCGCCACGCAGGCGATAATGCACGCAACGGAGCCAAGGATATTGCCAAAGCGCAGGCCAAAGCGGTCATAAATCGCACCGAGCGAAATCTTGGCGATAACGACGGTGACCATATAGGCCGAAAGCACAGTGCCCGCCCACATGGGATCATGACCGCCCGTGACGATCTTGGCGCCGTTGACGGTAACGCTCGTCATGTTGGTGACTTGGTTGGGCAAGATGGCGCCGTTAACGAGACCCATAAAGAGGAAGGCGACGACAAGCAGCCAAAACGCCGGGCTCTTCTTGATGCGAGACCAGCCGACGCTAACCTCGGGCGCCGTGTGCTCGTCCTTGTCGCCAGCCGTCGAGACGGACGGATCGCCCGGGTTCTCGCCGAGCGGCTTAAGGCCGATCTCGGAAGGCTTAGTGCGGAAGGAGTAGGCCATGATGGGCAGTGCCGCCACCATGCAGACGGCAGCGAGTACCAGGAACGCAGAGCGCCAGCCCACACTCACGATAAGCGAGCTCACGATGGGAGGCAGAATAGCGCCGCCAAAGCCCGAGCCCGAAAGTGCGATGGAGATGGCAAGGCCTCGCTTGGCGGTAAACCAGTTGGCGGTCACTAGGCTGATGAGCAGGCGGGTCGAGGCCACAGCGAAGCAGCCCGAAACGGCAAAGAGCACGTAGACCTGCCACAGCTCACCGACAAAGCTCATGCTGGCAAGAACGGCAGAGGTAGCGATAACGGTTAGGGAACCCAAAACGCGACCGCTTACTTTATCGGCAACATGGCCAATGACAAGCGATCCGATAACGCTCACCACGGTAGAGATCGCATTGGAGATGTTGTACTGCGCAAGAGATATTCCCAAGTCGCTGACGATGAGCGGCTGGAACAGGCTCATGCAGTTGACGAAAATCGTGTAGCACGTGGCCATGATCACGAAGCCGGAGGCCACCACGAGCCAGCCGGGGAAGAACTTACGCTGCTGGGGCATACTGCTCCTTATTTAACAAACGAATAGCCTGCGCCGGGCGCCGGTAGTGCCCAAGATTGCCTTGAAAGACAAGGGCATAGGCCTTATGGCCATGCCCGCAGGCTTGAAAGGCAAGGTTGGGTGCTACCGGTGGTCGGCGATATAGCCCAAAGCGACGGCGGTATAAGCCGCAGCACCGAGCGGCAGCTCGGCATCGCTAAAACGTGCCTTGGGATGATGCTGAGCAAAATGCTCGTCCGTATCAGTCACGGCAGCGCCCACGGTAAAGTACGCACTCGGGATCTCGCTCGAGATCAGCGCGAAGTCCTCGCTCGCCATGGCGTGGAACAGCGGCAGGAAGGCGGCCTTGGGCAGCACCACGCCCACGTAGCCAAGCGACGCCTGGGTCATGTCGTCATCGAGTACGAGCGGGGGAACATCCGAAAGCGTCTCGATGGTCGCCGACGTACGATATGTTGCAGCAACGCCGTTAACGACCTCCGCGATGCGGGTCTTGAGGTGCTCCATGAGCTCAACATCGAAGCCGCGCAGCGTTCCCTCGAGCACGCAGGTGTCGGGGATGACGTTGGCCGCCAAGCCGCCAGCAAACTTACCAACGGTCAGTGCGACCTCCTTGGCCGCCGGCACCTCGCGGGCGATAAGCTCCTGGAGCGCCAGGTGCACATGGACGCCGGCCGCGATGGGGTCGATGCAGATCTCGGGGCTCGAGCCATGGCCGCCCTTGCCCTGGAGCGTGATGCGGAAACCGTACACGCCCGAAAGCGCCGGACTGCCGTAGAGCACCAGGCCAAGCGGCGACTGGCTGTTGACATGCATGGCAAAGGCCGCCTGAGGACGCGGGTTCTCGAGCAAGCCGTCGGCGATGGCAGCGCGTGCCCCCTCAAAGGTCTCCTCGCCCGGCTGGAACAGCAGTTTGACGGTGGCATTGGCGTCGACGAACTCGGCCTCGCGGGCCTTGAGCAGGCGAGCCGCACCAAGCAGCGCCGTCGCGTGCATATCGTGACCGCAAGCGTGCATGCAGCCGTTGGTGGATGCAAAGGGCTCGCCGGATTCCTCGGCAACGGGCAGGGCGTCCATGTCGCCACGAAGCATGATGACCGTACCGGCCTGCTCATTCGTGCAGATGCCATTGCCTTGGGCCGCGGCGGCACCGGCGCCGACAAGGCCCACAACGCAGGAACCATCGACGAGCGTAGCAAATGGGATGTCCATCTCGGTCAGGCGCGCTTGGATATACGTAGAGGTCTGCGGGAGGCTATTACCCAGCTCGGGCATCTGATGTAAATCGTGTCGCCACGCAGCGAGCTCGTCTGCAAAAGCCTGAGCTTCTGCAACAAGACCGTCACCGATAGCGGTCTGCGCCGCCGCGGTGGCCTTGGGCGCTGATTGCGGTTGAAGATCGGACAGTGCTGGTGCCATAGATGCCCTCCAGTAACGTTTTTGCAGCAAGCACTTTGATAGCGTAAAGTGCAAGGTACTACTTTAAGGGCGACGCATAAAAAATGCCGCCCCGGGAGGCGGCGCAACAAATTGTTTACAATTGCGGACGCGGCTTTCGACGCAAAAAATCGAAATGCGTCTCGCTCAAGATAATCGAAAGAAAGATGAGCGCGAAGCCGGCGAGCAGGCGCGAGGTGAGCGCCTCCCCCATCAGCAGCACCGAGAACAGCACACCCGAAGGCGACTCCATCGAAAGGAGCAGCGAGCCCGTCGAGGCCGGGACATGCGCCAGGCCGACGTTTTGGATGAGCAGAGCCACACACGTACAGCCCACCGATAGAAACGCCATCACACCGATAAAGCTCGGCGTCCACACGGACAGCGGCGCTTGGGTCTCGAATAACAGCGACGAGATCAGGCTCAGCACGCCGTTGCCCACAAACATCCAAAACGTGATGACGTTGATGTCCATCTTGCGGCCGTACTTGGCGGTCACCGCCATCTGGATGGCAAAGAAGACCGCGCCGCCCAGTGTGATGACATCGCCGACATTGAACTCGACGCTATCGAGCGCCACCAGGCCAATGCCCGCCAGGCACAGCAACGCGGCGCCCAAGTTGTAACGGGTAAGCTTTTCGCCGCTTAGGACGTAGCTCGCAAACGGCACGAGGATGCAATAGGTACCCGTCAAAAATGCACTCTTGCCTGCCGTGGTCTGTGCCAGGCCAATCGTCTGCAAACCGTAGGCACCCCACATGAGCGCGCCCATGCCAAGCCCGACGATTAGGTTGCGGGCATTGAAATGAGCGATGATGCGTTTGTGGAAGATGACGAACATAACCAGCGAAGCCGGAAGGAAGCGAACGTAGAGCAGCTCGAACACCGGAATGGTATCGAGCGCATCCTTCATGGTGGTGAAGGAATAGCCCCAGATGACCGCTATCGAAAGCAGCAAGACCTTCCAGAACAGCGGCGAGCGTGCGCCGGCACCGCGAGAGGCGCCGCCGGCACCCAAGTCTTCGCGGGCCACAGGGCTGTCGGGCAAGTTTTCGATTTCGTTGGCAGCGTATTGGGCCATGGAACGTCCTCACACTCAATCTGGGCGTGGTGTCCGCACGCGTATGGCTGCGTGCCGCCTCATGGTCAAATACAAACAGGGCGCACCGGACCCCCGGTACGCCCCGCTACTGTAGCAACAACCAAGCAGCCCACGCAATTCACTACGCTAAAGCGTCTTGTTCCGCCGTTCTACCGAACGGCGGACCAGTCGACGCTGCGCGAGTCGCATTCACACCAATCTGACGTTCAATTTCGAGGGCGCGACCAGAAGGTCAGCGCCCTCTCATTTCACGTCACCTTGGCGCAAATGCGGCTCGCTCGCTGGCATTAGTACTACATCAGCGTTAACGTTGCCGCACTAAATTAGCTTAGTTGATTCCAGCTTTTCGATGATCCAGTCGTTGGCTTTGATGACCGGGCGGCGGAAGACGACGCCCAGTGCCAGCGACGGAATCAGATAGCTCGCCAGAATGCCCAGCTCAATCCAGTACTCCATATGGTAGGCGCCAGCCATGGCGGCATGCATGGCGTTGATGCCGTGGGTGAACGGCAGGAACGGATAGATCGCCTGGAACACAGGGCCGGTCATCTCGATGGGGAACGTACCGCCCGAACCGCCGACCTGCATAACCAACAGCACGACGGCGAGTGCCTTGCCGATATCGCCAAACGAAACCGTAAGCGTGTAGACGATATTGGAGAACACGAGACTCGCGACCCAGCCCGCCAGCACAAACTGCAGCGGGTTGTCGCATTGGATGCCAAAGAACAGGATGTCGCCCGCGCACACGAGTGTCGCCTGCAGCAGGGCCAGACCGCCAAAGAACAGGTAGCGGCCCAGGTAGATCTCGTGCAGGCGCACGGGGATGAGCTCGTTGATGAGCTCATCGTCAACCGAGACCTTCATCATGGCCGCCAGCACGATCGAGCCGACCCATAGCGACAGAATCGTGTAGAACGGTGCCATGGCCGAACCGTAGTTACGAATCGGATAGACCGGCTTGCGATCGAGCGCGACGGGGCCGGAAAGCGACACGGCCAGACCCTCGGGATCATTGCCGATCATCGTCTTGATCGTAGCGAGGTCATCTGACATCAAGGCACCGTCGAGCTCGTCCTTAAACGCGCTGATCTTGTCCGACGCTTCGCCCAACTGATCGGAAGCCTTGTTGACCAGCTTTGCAGCCTTGGAGAGGCCCTTTGCCAGCGAACCGGATGCGTCGGTCAGGCCGTCTACGGCGCTATCCAGATTGCCCGAGATACCATCGAGCGAGTCCAGGATGCCCGAGACGGTCTTCTTGAGCTCCTTGGCCTTAACCGAGAACGTGGAATCGTAATCGGATTTGGCGCCCGCGATGCCGGCCTTGGCATCGGCGATGGCCTGATCGACCTCGGCACGCGAGTTGTTGACCTCGGCCATGCTATCGGAGAGAGACTTCGCGGTGGCCGCCAGATCCTTGGCATTGCTGCGGTACTCAACGGCGATTCTGCCCAGCGACGTCGCGGCGGACTTGAGGCCGTCCTTCAAATTCTCATCGCTCACCTGGTCGGCAAGGCTGCGGAGCTGATCGGCCATCGCATCGATATCCTTGGCGCGCGCATTAAGAGCCGCAGCGGCATCGTTGAGTTGGGACACCGTAAGGTGGACATGCTGGTCCGCGGTGTCGAACGCCTTCGCGAGCTCGGCAGACACATTGTCGAACGAACCCGCACTTCCATCGATTGCGGCATCGATGGCATCGTTTGCCGCCTTAAGCGCTTCTTTGGAATCATCGATGCCGCTCTTGGCATGCTCCATCAACTGCTTGGTCGACTCATCGACCGTACCCGTCTGCTGGAGCATACCGCTCGCCGACGTCAACGAATCGGACGTAGAGCTCAAAATGCCCGCCAGCGACGAAGCATTAGCCTGAACGTCTTGCAGGTCCCCAATCGAATCGCCGAGCGTCGAGGACAGGTTGGCGATAAAGTTGCTGACCTGGTCGGTGCTCATGTAATCGAGCAGGCTGGACACCGTCTTAAGACCGATGCTCGTAATGGTCTCGGTAAAAGATTCGTTAACCTGGTTCTGAACGGCGCTCGAACCCTTCTCGGTCACGATCTGCGCGATGGCGTTGGCCTTCTGATTCTCGTAAAACTCGATATCGGCATGCTTAACGTCGGTCGAAAAGAGCGTCATCATATCGGCACTAAACGTCTTAGGGATAACGACAGCCGCATAGTATGCGCCCGATTTGACGCCCTCGATGGCCTTTTCTCGATCGTTGAGCACAACCCAGTCGAAGTTCTCGTTGCCGCGCAGGGTGGCGGTCACGTTTTCGCCCACGTTGACCTCGACGGGGATCAGATCGCTCTCGTAACCCTCATCGGTGTTGACCACGGCGATCTTAAGATTGCCGGTGTTGCCGTACGGATCCCAGCTGCCGGCGATGTTAAACCACGCGTACAGGCACGGTACGATAATGAGGCCCATCACGACAACCAAGCCGATTACGGAGCGAGACACGTTTTGGACATCGCGCTTAAACAGATGCAGGATGTTCTTCATTTATGCCTCACCTCCTTTGGAGTGCTTGCCGAGCGGGGCGTTCTTTTCATTCATCACAAACGTGTCATCCCCGTTCTCGGGCACATGGGCCGCATCGCGATGACCACATTGGTTGACAGCCTGAGTCTTGGGTTCAGACCCCCGCTCGCTCGCATTCAAGCCGAACATGCGACGAGCGGCCGGAATGGCGGCCGTGTGCTCGCGCATCTCGCGGCGCAGGTCCTCATCCGAAAGCGCCGAGATGCGCATCTGGGTGTTGAGGCTCGAGCGGATGTACTCGATATTGATAAGCCAGCCGCAGATGGCAATAACCGAGATGATCCAAATGACAAGCAGGATGATCTTGCCGTTATTGTCGATATCGAGAACCGTCGACAGGACAAAGAGCAGGACCTGAACGCCCACCACGGCGGCGAAACCGCCCTTGATGTAGTACGGGTAGCGATGTTCAAAGGCGACCGCATGATCGAGCAGTTCGCGACGGTACGAATCGGAATCGAGCATGACGCGCATGGCCGTGCGCAGCGAGTAGCGCTGGCGCGGCAGGTCATTGGACTCGCAGATCATCATACCGGTCGTGGAAAGCTGTTTATCAAAGAGCAGGTTGAGGTTGAGCAGCAACGGACGCAGCTGCAAGCCAATAAAGAGTGCAATGGCAAGGAATACGCCCAAGATGCACAGGTTGAACAGGTAGTTGAACGAGTACATGCCGCCGACCGTCTCGCGCAGCAGATTGATGCCGTAGGTAAAGGGCAGCAGCGGATGCAGCCATTGGAAGAAGCCGGGCATCATCTCGATGGGATACATGCCCGACGAACCCGGGATCTGCACGATGACAAGAATGACGCCAATCGCCTTGCCGATATGCTTAAACGTGGTGGACAGCGCATAGATGATGTTGACGTACGTAAACGAGATGGCGATGCCACCCAGCACGAACAGCAGCGGGTTGATGCACTGTACGCCAATCACCAGATCGCCCACCGTCACGATGATGGCCTGGAGCGCGCCCAAGATCACCAGGAGCATCCAACGGCCGAAGTAGCCCTGGCGCGCCGTAAAGCTGCCAATGCCCTCGCGATCGACCTCGAGCTTGTAGATGGCGATGAGCACGTAACCGCCCACCCACAGCGCCAGATTGGTGTAGAAAGGAGCAATGCCCGAGCCGAAGCTCTTGACCGGATATATTGACTTTGAGGTCAGCTCGACCGGAGATGCCATGAAGTCTGCAACGTCATTGACATCGACGCCCGTCAGATCAGACAGCTCGCCCATAGACTCGGAGGTCTGCAGCGCCGCGATGTCGTTGGCGGCGGTTGCGAGCTTGTCCTGGACCTTGGCAAGCGAGGCATCGGTCTGGGACAGCGTGGTCTTGGCCTGACCGAGCGTAGCGTTGAGTTGCGAAAGTGTACCACGCGCACTTGCAATAGTAGGCGTAAGGCCAGACACGATGCCCGTCAGATCACCCGAGACGGCGGCAAAGGAATCGAGCGCGCTCGAGGCCTTCGGCAGCGCGTTTTGACCCAGGTCCGTCTGGGCCTGGCCAAGGTTGGTCGCACCGGTCTGAATTGCGTTATTGATAGCGTCGCTGGCGCCCGAGACAGTCGCGGCGTCATTCGCCATGGCGCTCGACTGCGCAGACAGACCGTCCTTGATGCTCTGAAGCTTTTCATTCTGCTCGCGGAGCAAATCGATGGTCGATACAATGCGCGCGTCAATTTCCTTGGAACCTGTCGACGTGTCATTGACGAGAATTTCCAAGTGCCCGATAACGGCCTTATTGTGGTCAATCGTCGCTTGGAGAGACTCAAGCGAGTTGTCGATACGGGTGGTCGTAGATGTGACCGCGCCCGTCAGCTTGCCGATGGCAGCGTTCGCAGAGGCCGACGTCTTGGTGAGCGCAAGGCTGCCTTCCGAGAGCGCCTTGGAGAGCGAGGTGATGGAGTTGCCCGCCGTGGTGCGAGCTTCGCTCAGCAGGTCGTTGCCCTGGGAGATCGCCTGCGTCAGCGACGGTGCCTGGCCTTGCAAGCCGGCAAGTGCCGCATCAGCCGAGGCGATAGCGCCACTCGTCTTATCGATGGCGGCATTCATATCGCCAATCGAATCGCGCACCTCGCCCAAGGTGTCGGACGCCTCGGACACCGAACTTGCCAGCGAGTCCTGAGTCTGGGTTGCCTTGTCCTTTAAATCGACACCGGCATCCTTGGCGATACCGGCAACAGTCTTGCCTACCGTAGAGACAAATTCCGAGTTGATCTGCTCCTCGATGGTGTTTGCACCGGTATCGGTAACCTTGGGCGCAATGGCGCTCTTCTTCTCATTGACGTAGTACGTGAGCTTGGGCTGATGGTAGTTGCCGTCGAGCATCGAAACCAGGTTATCCGAGAAGTTCTTGGGAATCACGATAGCGGCATAGTACTCGCCGCTCTCGACGCCCTCCTTGGCATCGGCCGTCGAGTCGACGAACGTCCAGCCCAACTGATGATTCTCCTTGAGCTGGTCGACCACTTTGTCGCCAGCGTTGAGCTCACCCACCAAGTCGTTTTGGGTGCCTCGATCGTTGTTGGCGATAGCAATCTTGATGCCTTGGGTGTTTCCATACGGATCCCAGTTTGCCACGATGTTATACCAGGCATACAGCGAGGGAATAACGCACACGCCTAGGGTAACCACCAGGGCGACGGGGTTCACAAGCAGTCGCTTAATGTCGCGCTTAAATATCGCAAAGGACACCTTTGCGTTGGATAGTTTGCTGCCGAGACTCACGCTTGGACCATCCATCCTATCGTTTAGCCGAATCATGCTATTAACAACCATTGTACGGAGGCACTTGAGCGTCTCGCGGCACAATGGTGCTGAGTTTTGCGGGTAGCAATATACTACGAAGATGAGTTAGCGTACAGATGTACAGTATCTAAAATTCCCGCAGCTCCCAAAACCACAACCCGCACAAATAAATGATCCCTTGGGGACGGAGGGATCATTCAAAAGGAAACGAGAGTGGAAAATCTCCCACTTCAAGCCCGCATTCGAGCCAAAAGTGGGAGATTATCCACTCTCGTTCTAATCTAGTTACGGTGCCGTATCCCCGAACTACATCAAGTTACAAACAGCTGCCGCGAAGGCTACGGGGTCCTCGGGGAGGATGCCCTCGACGAGCAGGGCCTGGTCGTAGAGCAGGCCGGAGTACTGCTTAATCTTGTCGGCGTCGCCCGCCTTCTGGGCAGCGACGAGCTTGGCGAAGACCGGGTGCTTAGCGTTGAGCTCGAGCACGCGCTGGCTCTTGGGCATACCGTCGGGCGCGCCCTCGGGACCCTTCTGGAGCACCTTCTCCATCTCGAGTGAAAGCGGGCCCTCGGTGGTAATGCAGGCGGGGGCATCGGTCAGGCGCGCGGAGACGGCAACCTTCTCGACCTTGTCGCCGAGCGCCTCCTTCATGGCATTAAAGAGGTCCTCGTTCTCCTTGGTGGCGTCCTCAGCCTCCTTCTTCTCGTCATCGGTTGCCAAGTCAAGGTCGCCGGTCGCGACGTTCTTAAGCTCCAAGTGACGATCCTCGACCTCAGGCTCGGCACCATCGGCAACTGCCTTCTCGGCAGCCTTGCGAGCAGCGTCATCCTCGTAGACCTTGGGCATATCGGCAGCCACATACTCACGCATGGCCTGGAAGGTGAACTCATCCACGTCCTGCGTCAGCAGCAGTACATCGTAGCCGCGGTCGAGCACACCCTTCACGACGGGCATCTTGGCCAGACGCTCGCGCGAATCGCCGGCGGCATAGTAGATTGCCTTCTGGCCCTCGGGCATGCCCTTGGCATACTCGGCAAGGGTGATCATCTTCTGCTCCTTGGCAGACCAGAACAGCAACAGGTCGGCGAGCTCGTCGGCCTTCATGCCGTAGCTCGAGTAGATGCCGTACTTAAGACCGCGACCAAAGTTCTCAAAGAACTTCTCGTATGCCTCGCGGTCGTTGTCGCGCATGTCCTCGAGATCGGCGGTGATCTTCTTCTCGACACGCTTGGCAATGGCCTTGAGCTGACGATTCTGCTGCAGCGTCTCACGCGAAATATTGAGCGTCACGTCGGCAGAGTCCACGACGCCGCGCACAAAGTTGTAGTAGTCGGGCAGCAGGTCGTCGCACTTCTCCATAATCAGCACGTTGGAGCTGTAGAGCGCCAGGCCCTTCTCGTAGTCCTTGCTGTACAGATCGAACGGGGCGCGACCCGGCACAAACAGCAGTGCATCGTACTCAAGCGTGCCCTCGGCATGAAAGCTGATAGTGCGCGCGGGATCGTCAAAGTCGTGGAACGTGGACTTGTAGAACTCGTCGTAATCCTTCTGCTCAACGTCAGAGCTGCGCTTTTTCCAGATCGGCGTCATGGAGTTGATGGTCTCGAGCTCCTGGTAGTCCTCGTACTCGGGCTTGTAATCCTCCGGCGCGTCCTCGGGCTTGGGTTTCTGGCGACTCTTGCTCACCATCATCTGAATCGGGTAGCGCACATAGTTGCTGTACTGCTGAATCAGGCTCTTGAGGCCCCACTCGGTCAGGAAGCGATCGTAGGTCTCGGCCTCGCCGTCGGCGTCGAGCTTCTCGTTCTCGCGCAGCGTCAGGATGACGTCGGTACCGTGCTCAGCACGCTCGCCATCCTCGATGGTGTAGCCCTCAAGACCGTCGGACTCCCAAACGTGGGCGGTATCCTCGCCATAAGCGCGGCTGACGACCCTCACGTGGCTGGCAACCATAAAGGCGGAGTAGAAACCCACGCCAAACTGACCGATGATGTCGACATCGGAGCCCTGCTGCTCGGCGTTCTCGGTCTTAAACTCCTCGGAGCCGGAATGGGCGATGGTGCCCAGGTTGCGCTCGAGCTCCTCGGCGGTCATGCCGATACCGTTATCCGAAATAGTGATGGTACGGGCGTCTTTATCAAAAGAGACGCGAATAGCCAGGTCGCCCTGGTCGAGCTTGACGCTCGGGTCCTGCAGGCTCTTAAAGTTGAGCTTGTCGACGGCGTCGCTCGCGTTAGAGATAAGCTCGCGCAGGAAGATTTCCTTATTGGTGTAGATGGAGTTGATCATGAGGTCGAGCAGTTTTTTGCTCTCGGTCTTAAATTGACGCATGTGCAGTCCTTTCGCGCTACCCCCGTCCGCAAAAACGGCCCGGTTGCCCGAGCCGCATTGCAGACCTGCTATGTTCAGACTTAGATTTTATAACCCATTAGCGCGCATATATACATACGGAATCGAAAAACTGTATGTCCAAACGCTCTGATGCGCCAATTGCCGAGGAGTGTCCCCGACTGCCGGCGGGAAAGGAACGTCCCTATCTGCCATCTACACGCTTGGCCATCCAAGCATGGGGCTGGCCCTCGTCTTCGTAGTCCACCGGGGCAATCTGCGCGTAGCCCGCCTTGGCATAGAGCGGCAGCACGTATTCCTGCGCATGCAGCTTAATGAGCCTGGCGCCGGCATCACGCGCGCACGTATCACTGGCCTCGACAATCTTGCTCGCCAGACCGCGACGGCGCATGCTCGGCAGCACAGCCACGCGCCCCATAATGTAGGTCTCCCCCGCCGCGACGCCTTCGTCCAAGTCGCACGCCGGCGACACCGGAGCCTCTGCGTCAGCCGCGCGCTCAAGCTCTTCGGGAAACACGCGCGAGCAACCGGCAAGTTCGCCGTCTACATAGAGCGTCACATGAATGCAGTTCGGATCCTCGTCGATAGCGTCAAACTCATTCTCGTAGCCCTGCTCGTCCATAAAAACGACGCGGCGCACCAACGCCGCGTCATCAAAGCATCCCGTCTTAAGTTGGATATCCATGGCTGCCCTTTCATTCAATGCGAACGTTAGGGACAGATTTTAGCGAAAATGAGCTCCGCGCACGCTAAACTTCACGCGAGCCTTCGCCAGGCAGTCGTAATGACCCACGTTATGGGCATCGCTCGCGATGAAGCTGTACAGGTTCTGATCGAACAGGCGCTGTGCCGGCTTTTTCTCGCGACCAAAGCGACCGCCAGCAATAAAGTCCGCCGAAGCCTGCAGCTTGCAGCCCATATCGACCAGGCGCTCCGCCACGCTTACATCCTTTTGAACCGCACGATAGCGCTCAGGATGAGCGATGATCACCTGGTAGCCACGGCACTGCAAATCGTAAATCGTGTTCTCGTACTCTCTAAACGCATACGCATCGGCATGCGTCGAAAGCTCGAGCAGAAACTCGTTGGTCCCATCGAAATGCAAGTGCTCCGCGGCATCGATACCAAGCTCAACGAGCTTTCGATGGTTGACCTCGAAGCCCATCTGGAGCGGAAAACCGTCAGCGTTATCGCGCAGCAGCTCAAAGGCATCCCACATCTTGTCGTAATCAAAATAGGGATCACGGCAGTGAGGAGTGCAAACGATTCTGGTTACACCGGCCCGCTTGGCAGCCTCGAGCATCGCCAAGCTCTCTTCGAGATCGGCGGCGCCGTCGTCTACACCCGGCAAGATATGGCAATGAATGTCACGCATAGGTCAGCCTTAATCAACTAAACGTTTGCTCGGTTGGTGAAGATGCCCTTTTTGGAAGTGCCCTGATCGTCGGAGCCCTTCTTAACCTTCTTACCGTCCTTGGTGTAGTAAGAATAGTAGTACTCGCTGGTCTCGGTCTCGCAGTAATTCATGACGGTACCGATGAGCTTGACCTTCTCGGACTTCTTAAGCTGACCGATGGCGTTGAGCGCCTCTTCGCGCCTGGTAAAGTCCTCGCGCACCACGAACAGCGTGCCGTCGGTCAGGCTAGCAATCTCGGCAGCATCGATGAAGGTGCCGACCGGAGGAGCATCGAAGATGACGTACTGGAACTTGGCGGACAGTGCCTTTACCAGCTTGGCAAAGCGATGGGAGACGATGATGTCGGCAGGATTGGGAATGTGCGGCTCGGCATCGAGGAAGTAGAAGTTCTTCTGACCCGTCTCGACAATTGCCTGGTCAATGGAGATCTGCTCGGAAAGGACCGCATAGAGTCCGCCGCGCGAACGAACGCCGAGCATATCGGAAAGGGACCTGCGGCGCATATCGGCCTCGACCAGGAGCACGGACTTGCCGCTCGTGGCGATTGCCTGAGCAAGGTTAATGGAAACCGTAGACTTGCCCTCGTTGGGAATCGAGGAGGTAACGGTGATGGTGCGAATGGGGTCATCCACGCTCGCAAAGCGGATGTTGGCCAGAAGGGTCTTGGCGGCATTCTGTACAACGAGCTTATCGGTGTTCTTTGCCTTAGCCATGCCTATTTACCACCTTTCATAGCCGGAATTCGGCCAACAACGGGAATACCCAGGAGCTCTTCTGCCTCTTCGGCACCGCGGATGCGGGTATTGAGCATGTCTGCCAAAACGACATAGGCAACTGCGATAAAGATACCGGCGAGGAACGCGACGGCAATATACAGCGTGCGCTTGGGGCCGCTGGGGGCTTCGGGGGTCTTAGCCTCGTCGATAACGTTGATGCTCTGGGCAGCGCCGACGTTCTGAGCGACCGTACTCACCGAGCTGGCAATGGCCTTTGCGACCTCAGCCGTCTCCTTGGCATCGGTGCCGGTAACCGAAAGCGTAATGACACGCGTGGTGGTCTCGGAGGAAACAGACACCTTGTAGTCATCCAGATCGGTGAGGCCCAGTTCTTTGGCGGCGCCGCTCTTAACGCTATCGCTATCCAGCAGCGTGGCGATATCGTTGGAAAGCATCTGGCTCGCCGAGAGATCGTTGTAGCTCATCTGACCGCTATCGTCGGTCTTGGCGAGAATGTACATGCTCGTCGTCGCGGTATAGGTGTTGTCCATCGCAATGAAGGACACGATGCCCATGGCGATCGCGCAGACCACCGGAAGGGTGATGACCAGCTTGAGGTGCTTCTTCAGCAGCTGGAACAGTTCGAGAAGGGTCATGCAGCTTGCCTTTCATTTCCCCAGTTCGGATTGACAAAACTGTCCGTATGTTATCGCATCTTTTTACCGAGACCAAACTCTATACATAAGAAACAGGCTCTCCTGTAAAAATGTCGGAAGCAATCGTAAAATTGCACAACAACGCCGCACCCGAAAGTCAAATGCGGCGTCTACATCAATATCTATGTTGTATCGCTATGCGAATGGCTCGTCCTGCTGTATGGGAAACGTCACCGTAATGGTGGTTCCCACGCCCAACTCGCTCGACAGATCGAGCGTGGCGTGATGATACAGGGCCGCATGCTTGACAATGGCAAGCCCCAGGCCGGTTCCGCCGCGTGCCTTGGACCTACTCTTGTCCACGCGATAGAACCGCTCAAATACCTTGCCCTGTTCTTCAGGCGCGATACCGATTCCCGTGTCGGCGACAGCGAGGAACGGATGGCCTTCGTCGTTGGTGCCGCACTGCAGCGTAACCGTACCGCCGGGCCGATTGTAGCGGATGGCGTTGCTTGCCAGATTATAGATGAGCTCGTCGACCAAGCGCGACACGCCTTCGATGACCACAGGCTTGGTCTCATGACTTATCGTCACATTCGCCTGACGGGCAACCTGTTCAAGACGCTGCTCAACCGCATAGATGGCCCGCGAGAGCTCAATAGGCTCCGTGGACCCAATGGGCACTGCCTCGCCTTCAGTTGCACGTTCGGCCTCGTCCAAGTTAGACAGCGTAAGGATGTCGTTGACAAGCGCTGCCAAGCGGCCCGCCTCACGATAGATGCGACCGCCAAAGTTGCGCAGGTCGTCCTCGCCCTCGACCATGCCATTTGCGATGAGCTCGGCATAGCCCGAAATCGCCGTAAGCGGCGTCTTGAGCTCATGGGTGATATTCGCCGTGAACTCGCGGCGCATACGGTCGTTGTCCGCTAGCACCGCCATTTGGCGCTTGAGTTCCTGGCGCTGCGACTCGATACGCTCAAGCATGGGGACCATCTCGGCATAGGCGTGCTCATAGCTACGGCGTGGGTGATCCAAATCCACCTCTTGCAACGGCGCGATGATGGCACGGGACTCACGGCGCGCCATAAAAAACGAGAGTACTGCACCCGCCGCTGCGATAAGCAGCATCGGCGCCAGCATCGACAGCAAAATCGCCGCAACGCCAGGCTGGGCCTGCGCCAAGCGAACGACCTGGCCGTTATCAAGGGTGACGGCGCGATACAGCATAATCTCGTCGAGTGTAGAGCTTGCGCGCTCCGCGGAACCCGAACCACTCTCAAAGGCCTCGATGACCTCGGGGCGATCGCCATGGTTGGGCAGTGTGGAAGGCGACGCCTCGTTGTCGTAGGCAACCGATCCATCCTTGTTAATCAGCGTGATGCGAAGATCCTCGCGATCGAGGCTTCGCAAGAACGGAATGGGCTCCTGCTGCTCGTCGAGGGCGGCAGCAATGAGCTCGGTTTCCTGCGCCAGATTGGCACTCGTGGCATCCGCCAAAGTGTTTTGCATAAAGAACGCACCCAGCACCGTAAACGCCACGATAACCGCCATGGCGCAGACAAAGATCGTCACAAAAACGCGGTGCGACAGCGTATGTTTTCCCTGGGGGGCGAAGACCACGGGCTACTCCTCCGATGCGGTGGCCGCGGTGGCGTCGCCTTCGGCACCATCACCGGCAGAAGGCTCGGCCAGGCGATAACCCACGCCACGCACGGTCTCGATGGCGCTGGCATGCTCGCCCAGTTTTTGGCGAAGCGTCTGCACGTGCACGTCGACGGTGCGCGAACCGCCGTCGAAGTCCCAGCCCCACACGCTCTGCAGCAACGACTCGCGGGTAAAGACCACGCCGGGCTTGCGCATGAGGTACTCGAGCAGGTCGAACTCGCGCAGGGTGAGCTTAAGCGGCTCGCCGGCAACGGTCACCTCGCGATGGCTGGGCGAGAGTACGATGTCGCCCACGCTGAGTACATCGCTCGCCTGCTTGACCATGCCGCCGCGACGCAGTAGTGCGCGGCAGCGGCTCGCAAGCTCCATGAGCGAAAACGGCTTAGTCAGGTAATCGTCGGCACCGCCATCGAGCGCCATCACCTTGTCGAGCTCGGTGTCCTTGGCGGTAAGCATCATGATGGGCACCGTCGCCGTCATGCGATCGGCACGCAGACGACGCATAATTGCCAAGCCATCGGTATCGGGCAGCATGATATCGAGCAGCACAGCATCGGGCACCCGTCGCGCCACGGCAGCTTTAAACTCGCCATCGCACGAAAAGCCCTCGGCCTCGATTCCCTGCTTGCGCAGCGCGTAGACCGTCAAATCCCTGATGTTGTCATCGTCCTCGACGTAATAGATCATGTTGAACCCCTTTGCGGCCGGTATGACCGCATCTTAACCCTAAAGGCACCTGCAAAAGACAGCGTCAGCCAAAACGCCCCGTCAAATAATCCGCTGTGCGCGGATCGATCGGATTCTTGAAGAGCTGCGCGGTGGGCGCGTGCTCCACCAGCTCACCCAGCAAAAAGAACGCGACCGAATCGGAAATACGCGCGGCCTGCTGCATGTTGTGCGTCACGACCACCAGCGTGCAGGTCTCCTTGAGCTCGCAGGCAAGCTGCTCCACCACCAACGTCGACACAGGGTCGAGTGCCGAGGTCGGCTCGTCCATCAGCAGAATGTCGGGCTGCACGGCAAGTGCGCGGGCGATGCACAGGCGCTGCTGCTGTCCACCCGAAAGACCCAAGCCCGACTCCTTGAGCTTGTCCTTGACCTCGTCCCACAGGGCAGCGCGACGAAGGGAGTCCTCGACCAGCTCATCGAGCACGGCGCGATCGCGCACACCCATACCGCGCGGACCGTAGGCGACGTTGTCGTAGATGCTCATGGGAAACGGGTTGGGGCGCTGGAACACCATACCCACGCGCTGGCGCAAACGGCAGATGTCGTAATCGCCCAGGATATCTTGACCATCGAGCGCAATCTCGCCCTCGATGCGACAATCCTTGATGCCGTCGTTCATGCGGTTAAAGCAGCGCAGCAACGTGGACTTTCCGCAGCCCGAAGGCCCGATGAACGAGGTAATCTGCTTGTCGCGGATCTTGATATTCACGTCCTTGAGCGCATGGTGGTCGCCATAGAACAGGTCGAGGCCCTCGACGTCGATGCGCGTCGGCGAGGCGGCAAGATCCTCTGCCGTGGGGCGAGTCGCATCCCCAACCTCGCGCTCATGCGCGGCCTCGGCCTGCGCTTCCATGAGTTCTTCAAGCTCCGTGGGCTCCACAGCCGCAGCAGCCGTCATACCGCACACCTCCATATCGATATCAATTCAGCAGTATCGATAGTAGGAATCGCGGCTCATACGCACGTGAGCACATTGTCAAGTGTTTGTAAGGGCACGCTGGCTATGCGGCGGACAGCTCGATGGTGAATATCGTGTGTTCGGGCGTCGATTCACATGCAACGGTACCGCCGTGTGCCGCGATGATCTCCTTGGCAATAGCAAGGCCCAGGCCGGCACCACCGCGATTGGTCGCACGCGCCGCATCCAGGCGATAGAACTTCTCAAAGATCACCTTGAGCTTAGCCGCAGGGATAGGATCGCCCTGATTGATAAAGCGCACGCGCACGCCGCCGTCGTCCCGGCGTCTGGCCTCAATCGTGATAGTCGAGCCCTCATAGCTATAGGCGACGGCGTTTTTCATGATGTTGTTGAACACGCGGGCCATCTTGTCGCCATCCACGAGCACCGTCAGGTCCTCGCGAATATCAACTTGGGCTTCCTTATGCTGCTCGTTGAGGATGGGGTAGAACTCGTCAGCTACCTGAGCCAGCAGCAACCCCAGATCAACATAGCCGCGCGTGAGCACGATATCGTGGAAGTCAAAGCGCGTGATATCGAAGAACTCTTCGATGAGCGCATCGAGCCGGTGCGCCTTGTCGAGCGCCACGCCCGTAAAGTGCGCACGTTGCTCAACCGGCAGCTCAGGAGCCTCTTGCAGCAGCGAAAGATAGCCCACCACACTGGCAAGCGGGGTGCGTAGGTCATGTGCCAAGTATGTGACCAGATCGTCCTTGCGATGCGACTCGTCACGCAGAGATTGCCGCACCTTGCGCTCACGGTCACGCACGCGGTTAAGGGCGCCCTCGACCTCCAAGAAGTCGCCGTCAATGTTGTCCCAGGTGTTGGGGTGATCGATCAGGCGATCTTGAATACGAGCGGCCAGCACACAATCGGCATGCTGCTCGCCCCGCTCGTAGCCCTGGTAGTACAGAGCACGGCCGCAAAAGAACAGCACGCACACGGCAAGCGCCAGCACAAAGCCAAGCATGTTGAATACAAAGCCGGCATCGAACAGCACCGGCCCTTCGATGCCGCCGAGCGCCATGGCGCCAATCGCCAACGTCATGGCCCACGCGGCACCGCCAATCACCACGCAACGGCGCACGATTTCGAATCGATCGATCAGCAAAAAGCCGACAAGCAGCACCGCTAAGATTCCGGCGATGTTGTCGATGCCAATCAGCAGCAGGCTCAGCAAAAAGAGCAGCACCGTCGCAAGCGCGCGGTTGTCGACGACTGCCCGTACGTATTCAAAGAGTCGATCGGGCACCTCGAATGCCTGCCTATCGTCTTTTGTCATATCCACTTCCCCACCATCAAAGGCGCTATTCGATTATGTAGCCGACGCCCCAGACGTTTTTGATAAAGCGCGGCTTTTGAGCGTCGTCGCCAATCTTTTCGCGCAGGTGGCGAATGTGCACCATCACCGTATTGTTGGAGCCGGGCATAAAATCCTCGTTCCACACCGCGCGGAACAGATCCTCCACGGCTACCACGCTGCCGCGATGCTCAACCAGATACAGCAAGATGGAATACTCGATGGGCGTGAGGCGCACCGGTGCACCGTCCACCGTTACGGAACGAGCATCGCGGTTGATCTCCAGGCCGTCGAGCTGGATGGTCGGCGACTCGGCCGCCTGCGAGCGGCTACCGTAGCTGGTGTAGCGGCGAAGCTGAGCGTGCACACGCGCGATGAGCTCCAGCGGACGGAACGGCTTAACCACGTAATCGTCCGCGCCAAGCGAAAGGCCCTCGATCTTGTCTTGCTGGGCATCGCGCGCCGTCAGCATGATCACGGGATAGGTATGGCTGGAACGGATCGTACGCAGTAGCTCAAAGCCATCGATATCGGGCAGCATGACATCCAACAGTGCCAGATCGAACTCCTGCTCCAGGATTGCCTTGGCAGCATCAGCCCCGCTATAGGCAATCTGGACATCAAAGCCCTCTTTTGTAAGGTAGATACCAACCAAGTCGGCGATGGCCTTCTCGTCATCAACTACCAAAATGCGCTCGTTCATGCGTGCTCCTCTCGCGCTCCATTATGCCCGAGGCGACGCACGCCACACACAACAAGCGTGGGTGATTAAGTCGGCCTTAAGCACCCTTGTGCCCGTTCGGGCGCGGATGTGGGCCACGCACGCACGCGATGATCGCCGACACCGGCAAACGATATACTCTAGTTTCAGAAGAGACCATCCCGTCGAAAGCGAAATCTGTGAAGTCCCTCACCTCTTTTGCAAAGCGCTCAGCCCGGCTTGCCGCCGGCTTTGTCTGCGCTATCGCCCTTGCCGCTGGCGTGCCCACCGTCGCCGGCGCCCAAGTGCTCACGACCGACAATGTTTGCGGCAAAACCGCCGATGCGCGCGGCATCACGGCCGAAAACCTGCCCGATATCGATGCGACCAATGCCCTCGTCATGGGCAAAGACGGCACCGTCTACTATGCCCGCGGCGCCGATGAGCAGGTCAAGATTGCCTCGATCACCAAGGTCATGACCGCAATCCTAACCGTCGAGAATTGCAAGATGGACGAGAAGGTCACGGTGAGCAACGCCGCAGCCACCGTGGGCAATTCAACAGCCGGCCTACTCGAAGGCGACGAGCTCACCGTGAAGCAGGCACTGCGCGGCCTGATGATTCCCTCGGGCAACGACGCCGCCATCGTGCTCGCCGAATATGTGGGCAAGAAGATCGACCCTAAGACCAAAGACGCCGAGGCAACATTTGTGAAAGCCATGAACGAGCGCGCTAAGAAGCTCGGTTGCACCGGCACGCTTTTTGAAAACCCGCATGGTCTGGACTTTGATGAGTGGGCTGGCGATATGCACTCAACCGCACACGACGTAGCGCTGATGATGCAGGAGGCCATGAAAAACGACACGATCCGCGAGGTCGTAGCGAGCGAAGATTCCTGGATCGAGGTCACGGGCGCCGACGGCACCGACCATTCGCATTCCATGGACACGCATAACTATTTGCTAGGCCAAGATGGCAACATCGGTGGCAAGACCGGCACCACCGATGATGCAGGCTATTGCTTTACGGGTGCCTACAACCGCGATAGCGACGAGATCTACACCGTCGTTTTGAACTCCACCACCACCGACCAGCGCTTTACCGATACCGCAACCCTAGCCAATTGGTACTACGGTCACAAGGTGACGGTCGCAATCGCCAACACGCAGGAAAAGACCGCCAACGGCAACCCGCTTATGGCGCGCATTGGCCAAACCGACTGGACGGATAAGACGATCGACGCCACGCTCGCCGATCCTACGGCGCAAGCGACCGTGTTTTCCCTTGCCGGCGAGGTGACCGAAAAGGTTAGCTACGACGATCTTTCGGGCACGGTGCATGTGGGCGACAAGGTGGGCAGCGTTACGCTCAAGCAGGATGGCACCAAGATCGCCGTCATGGACCTGGTTGCCGACGAGGAAGGCGCAGGGCCGAATCCCATTGAGTGGCTACTCGTGAAGCTCGATCGCTTGGGCCGCCGCATCGACAACCGCCCGCTCACGGCAGAAAGCGAGACCGTCGCCAAGGCGCCCGAGGTGTAGTGCGCAAGAATAATAAGCCCACTGAAAGGAGGCGTCCGAAAGGATGCCTCCTTTTTTGAGGTTCGAATCCCCAGCCGCCATTCTTGATAATAAAAAGGGCCCCAAATGGGACCCTTCTTCAAATTCGTACTGGCGGAGAGCTGGGGATTCGAACCCCAGATGCCCTTTTGGGGCATACTCGCTTAGCAGGCGAGCACCTTCGGCCTCTCGGTCAGCTCTCCGTAACAGCCGTTCTATAGTAACCAAACAGCCAAGGATGGGCAAGAGGAAATTTTCTAATTGCCTAGCAGCCTTTCCTTCTTGAAAGCTTCGCCTACCCCAGCGAGCGGTTGAGGGAGCCGAGTTCATCGTTGCCCATGGTACGCCACATTTGGAAGATGCAACCGCGTGCCAGGAAAAAGAAGCCGCTGTCGACCAGTTGCACAGCGGCATCTGCCAGCTGATTCGTCACGGCGGACACTGGCGGCAGCTCGAGTCCAGCCTTGTGGATGGTCTCGACCGCTTCCTCGAACGTCGGAGGCTCGCTGACGCCCATCTCGTTCATAAGGCCCTGCATTTCTTCCAGCGCGCTGCTGCCCGACTCCTCGCCGCGCGGCACCAGCCGGTAACAAGCCAGCGCCAGGTCGAGCTGATCGCAATTCCAATAGGCAAACGCCAAGCGATAGAACAGGTAGCCGATTGCAGAACGATCGCTGGCAATACGTAGGCCGTGGCGCGCCACCTCGATAATCTCGTCAAAGCGCTCCAGACGCGCAAGCACGTTGATGAGCGCAAAGTGCGACTGCATGGACGAGCGCGCCAGATCGTAAAGATGGCGCACCTCGGGCAGTGCTCGTTCAAAGTCCTCTTGCTCGGCGTAAAAGCTGCAGATCTCATGCTGGGCAAAGTACAGCGCATCGGGCGCACGAAGGATTCGCACAGAGCGGTCTTCTTCCAACACCGGTAGCACCATGCGCACCAGCTGGTTATCGCAAAACTGCGTTTGGACCGAACCTGTCGCCAAAAGCTCGGCGACGGTGCACTTAGCCTCCAACTCCTCAACAAGACGGGAAAAGCCTTCAAAAGCACCTGTACGGTCGACTTTTGCCTGCTCGCGCAATTCAACAACACGGGCCACGTATGGGTCGTCGTCCTCTTCCATGACCTCCAGCTCGTCAGCCGTATCGGCAAGCAGCAGATCGCGCAGCGCCGGCGGCAGCATGCGATGGTCATCACGCGGACGAGCATGAACCTCCGCCGGTTCAATCGTCTCCGGAGCGGTTGACTCATACGCCTCAAGCACACGCTTGCACGGCATATCGTCCATGTCCATGCTCTCAAGATCCTTGGCGACAGGCACGCAATCGGCCAGATAGGCCGCGCGCCCAAAGAAATACGTTGCGACAACGCGCTCGCCCTGCTCACTGTCGGGAGCAGCAATCTGCACATAGCAGCGCGTGATGCAGGTGCCCGCGGCAAAACACGCTGCCGCAAGCGTGAGTGCCACGCGCGCATCGTGCTCCGCGGCCCAGATCGCGCGCGTGTCCTCGTCCAACTCGCGCCAGGCGTCATCTTGAGCGTCGTATTCACGTTGTGGCATAGCATCAACGACAGACTGCCCAAACCGAACGAGCATGATCCCCTCGGCAACGTTTGCCCGATAGGTATAGTCGAGCCGCGTGACCACGTTAAGTGCCTCGACAATACGCGCGAAGCGGGTACGCACATCCCACTCACCGCCCGGCTGGCAAGCCACCGTACCCGGTTTGCCCCACGGGTTATCGCTCGAGGCCGTATCGAGCAGTCGGGGAACATCGTTGGTCGTCTTGGCGATATGCCACGCATCAAAGAGCGCGCAGCCCTCAAGGCTCGGCGAGGATGCCGCAGGGACCAATCCGGCCCCGATGTGCTCAAGGATGCCGGAGAGACGGTTAAGACGGCACTCGATGGCAAGCAGCATGTCAATCTCGTCCTGGCCCAGCAGGCTGCGATCAAAATTGAGATAGAAAAGCTTTGAGCGATCGATGCGAGCCAGGCTCATCTCGGACTTAGCGGCGATGGTGCGCAAGCGGGGCAAGTCAATTTCACTCATAAGGGCGGCGGCATAGCGCTCGATACCGCTCGGATTCTCGGCATGGTCAACGCGGTAGAGCAGCGTCTCGATAGCGTCAGGTAGCGGTGCCGTGTTAAAGCCCAAAAACACCTCGACCGGCTCGGGCAACTTTACGAGCTTGATCTTGTCGACAACGTTTTGCATACCCTCGTCGAGTCCGTCGGCGTCCGCCGTGCTCGCAATGGTATTTTCGGAGTCAGCGAATATCACGTAGCGCAGGAACATCGATGCCATGAACTCACCGTAAGGAAGGGAGCGGGTCGAATTCCATGTCTCGTGATCGGACTGTTGGCGCATGGGACCTTCGGGAGAGCCGACGGTTCGCGCGCACGCGCGCATCGTGCCGTTTGCTCCCCTCACCATAATCTCACCAATACCGGAGTCCGACTCGTCAAGGACCAGTTCCATGTCGGGATCGTTGGGCAGCGGAGCCTCGCTGACGGGGCGGTCCACCTTGTACACCTCACCCGAAACGCTTACGTAGCCCAAAAGCGACACATGGCTTTTGCCAACGAATTCGACGACATAACAAGATTCATGCTGATCCTCGCCAAAGAGTTTCCAGACCACGCCATATGAGCGTCCCGCAGGCTGCTCGGGCATCGCCGGAAAGCGCTTCTTGGGATCGAGAAACCTGAGCTTGTATGTCGGACGCTCTGCCACGAAATATCACCCTGATCGGTCGCTTGAGAAGGAGTGGTCGCGAATAAGTCGCGACATCTACTCGGAATCTTACACGAGTCGATAGAAATAATCCGCTTGACGCCCGGGCCTCGACCGAGGTTCGAATCCATGGTCGGTTTCCGAAAAAGAAAAACCCCCGTTGCCGGAGGCTTTAAGCTCAATTGGTGCGGCGTATAGGATTCCGCGCATCCGCTGCGCGGATCCGCACCGGCTTCGCCCGCCTGCCGGCGTGCTCGCCCGCGGGCTAAAAACGCTCCGCGTTTTCTTTACGCCCGCGCCTCGACCGAGGTTCGAATCAATGCGGTGTTTACGTAAAAGAAAAGCCCCCGTTACCGGGAGCTTAAATCTCAAATGGTGCGGCGTATAGGATTCGAACCTATGACGTTCTGATTCGTAGTCAGACCCTCTATCCAGCTGAGGTAACGCCGC
>NZ_JADMSU010000003.1:0-125366 GCF_015561195.1 Collinsella aerofaciens
TTAGCTACCCCGCTTGTGGGGGTAGCTAAAAAAGCCCCGTCCCAAATTAGCTACCCCGCATCCCGCAATTCGGACGAAAAGCGGGATGCGGTTTCCCCAGGCTCGGCAAAGAGCAGCGGCGCCTCGTCTACTCCCCCAGCAGGGCCTTCTCGGGCGTGATCGGCAGCGAGCGAACCTGGTGGCCGGTGGCGTGCGCCACGGCCGAGGCCACGGCGGCGAGCGGCGTGTTGATGACAACCTCGCCGATCGACTTGGCGCCAAACGGGCCCGTCGGCTCGTAGCTCGGCTCAAAGGCCACGCGAATGCTGCCGATATCCAGACGCGTGGGCAGCTTGTAGCTCATAAAGTTGCCGGTGCGCAGGCGACCGCGGTCGTCGTGCTCGACGATCTCGTAGAGCGCGTGACCGATACCCTGGGCAATGCCGCCCTCGGCCTGGACGCGCGCGAGCGCCTCGTTGATCACGGTACCGCAGTCCACAGCCGCCGCGTAGTCCACCACGGTCACCTTGCCGGTGGCCTTGTCGACCTCGACCTCGGCAATACCGGCCATAAACGGCGGAGGCGAAACGGGCAGGCAGGCAGAGGCATGCGAGGTGAGCGCGTCGCCGCCCGCGATGTTCTTGACGCACAGGTTGGCAAAGTCGCGCAGCGTGAGGTAGCGGTTCTGCTCGCGCGCGGCACGCTCGTCGGACAAGCGCACATACTGACCATCAAAGACCACATCGGCGGCGTCCACGTCCCACATCTGGGCGGCCTTAGCGCAGATCTTATCGCGCAGCTCGGTCGCGGCGTTCTTGGCTGCCAGACCCGTCACGTACGTGCCCGAGCTCGCGTACGAGCCGGCGTCGAACGGCGACACGTCGGTGTCCACGCCGCGCACCACGATCAGCGAGCTCTCCACGCCCAGCTCCTCGGCGGCAATCTGCGCCAGGATCGTGTCGACGCCCATGCCGTTATCGGTGGCGCCGGTGCCGATGGTAATGAAGCCGTCCTCTTCCAGGCGCATGTCGATGCCGGCGATGTCGACGTTGGAGATGCCCGAGCCCTGCATGGTGAGCGCGCAACCCAGGGCGCGTACGCGGTCGCCCAGGTCCACGGCCAGCGGCTTGTCGCGCCAACCGAGCATGTCCATCGCGCGCAGCAGACAGCGGTCGAGCGCGCAGGCGTTGAGCTTCTCGTTGTAGTACTGCGGCATGATCTCGCCCTCGCGCACGATGTTCTTAAGGCGCAGGTCGGCCGGGTCCATGTGCAGCATGTCGGCGAGCTCGTTGACGGCACTCTCCACGGCAAACTGGCCCTGGGTGGCACCGTAGCCGCGATACGCGCCGCCGCGGTTGGTATTGGTGTAGACGGCGTCCCAGCTAAAGCGGCTCGCCTTCACATGGTTGTAGATGGGCAGGCTCTTGTGGCCCGATAGGCCGATCGTCGTGGTGGCGTGTTCGCCGTACGCGCCGGCATTGGACAGCGTGTGCAGATCGATAGCCGTGATGGTGCCGTCGTTCATGGCGCCCAGTTTAACGGTCATCTGCATCTGGTGGCGCGAGTTGCCCGCAGTGATGGTCTCCTCACGGGTGTAGCAGCAGTAGCTCGGACGGCCGGTCTGCTGCGTCACAAACGCAACGAAGATCTCGCAGCAGCCCGTCTGCTTGGAGCCAAAGCCGCCGCCGATGCGCGGTTTAATGACCTGCACCTGCGACTGCGGAATGTCGAGCGACTGCGCGACCATGCGGCGCACATGGAAGGGCACCTGCGTGGAAGTGGTCACCGAGATGCGGCCGAACGCGTCGGTTGTCGCGAAGGCGCGGAAGGTCTCCATGGGCGCGGTCTGCGTGGCCTGGCTGGTGTAGGTGCGCTCAAAGACGATGTCGCTCTGGGCGAAGGCCTCGTCCAAGTCGCCAAAGTCGCTCGTGCCGCTGCATACCAAGTTGCGCGGGACGTCGCCGCCCTGCGGGAACATAAAGGTCACGTCGCCCTCGGGGTGGACCACGATGTCATTATCGAGCGCCTGGGTAAAGTCAAGCAGCGGCTCGAGCACCTCATAGTCGACCTTGATGAGCTTGAGCGCCTTGTCGGCGGCCTCCTCGGTCTCGGCGGCGACGATCGCCACCTCCTCGTTTTGATAGCGCACGAGGTTCTCGAGGATCAGGCGGTCGTAGGGGCTCGGCTGCGGGTAGCTCTGGCCGGCGATGGTAAAGCGGCGCTGGGGCACGTCCTCGTAGGTGTAGACGCCCACGACGCCGGGCACCTTCAGGGCACGCGACGTATCGATGGAGCGAATCTTGGCACGCGCATACGGGCTGCGCTTGAGCTTAACGATGAGCGCGCCGGCGGGCACCATGTCGCCTGTGTAGACGGGACGACCCTCGAGCAGCGCCTTCGAGTCCTTCTTGGGCTGCTTATGGGTGATCTGCTTGTACGAGACACCGTCGCAGCTGGTGTCGTTGACCGGCAGCTCGGGCATCTCAAAGCCCACATGCACGCCGGACTCGTTAAGAAAGCGGACGATGGCGCGCAGCTGGCTCTCATAGCCGCTGCAACGGCAGAGGTTGCCGGCGAGCTGGCGTGAGAGTTCCTCGCGCGTGGCGACGAGGCTCGGGTCCTCCTTGGCGGCGCGTGCAAGCGCCAGCACGTTCATGATGAGGCCGGGGGCGCAAAAACCGCACTGCTCGGCGCCTTCGGCAGCCATCGCACGGGCAAGCGCCTCGGACTCGGCTTTGAGGCCCTCGAGCGTGGTGATGGAGCGGCCCTCGATGCGCGCGGCGGGAACCGAGCAGCTCAGCACCGGGTCGCCGTCGAGCCACACCGTGCACAGGCCGCAGTTGGTGGTCTCGCAGGCGCAGCGCACCGACGCACAGCCCTGCTCGCGCAACAGTGCAAAGAGCATGGTGTCGGGGGCAATCTGAACCTTGACCTTACGGCCGTTGAGCGTAAAGGAAAGATCGATGAGTTTGGCAGCCATTAGCGCACCTCGCTAGAATCGACGCCGGGCACGCGGCGGCAGGAATACTCGTCCGTGGCAAACTTAGGGGTCTGCACGGTCTCGAGCTCGCGGGCAAGCGCGGCAGAAAGCTCGATGCCGGCGGCACGGCGCACGGCCTGGATGGCGAGCGGGGCCGAGATGCGGCGGCGGTAGTCGGCCGAGCCCCACAGGTTGGTGCCGTAGCTCAACGCGCGTACGGACACGGCCAGGGCGCGCAGCTCGTCCTCGGAAGGATGCTCGTTGGTAAGGCCGCACGCCTCGCCCTGCAGCAGGGTCGCGCGCAGCGGGCGGGCGCCCACGGTGACGTGCCAGGTGTTGTCCCACCAGGCGGCGGTGACGTTCAACGAGGGGAAGTCGGTCGCAGCCTTGCGCACGGCCTCATAGCTCGCGCGGTAATCGTGCTTGACGACCACGACATGCTCGATCACGTCGCGCACGTAACCCATCCGCACGAACTCGGCGAGCGGCACGCGGCCGGCGCCCGTCAGCTCAACATACGAATCGAGCGCCAGGAACGCCGAGAGAACGTCCGAGAAGCCAAAGCGGCCGTAGATGCTGCCGCCCACCGTGGCGGTATTGCGCAGCTGCACGCCCACGATGTCGTGGACGGCGAACTCAAAGACATTGTTGACAAGCGCGTTGAGCTCGGCATGGCGCTCGAGCTGGCGCAGGGTACACATGGCACCGATGCGAAACTCGGTCTCGGTCTCCTCGATCTGATCGAGTCCGCAGGCCGAAAGGTCAATCGCCGTCGCCACACGACGCGAACCCAGACGCATCCAGATGCCGCCGCCCACAATCTTGTTGTTGCGGTTCTTCTGTAAGAGCTCATAGGCTTCGGCCGCGTTTCCAACACGGACGTAGGTACCGAACTTGAGCACGTTCTCCCCCATCTCTTCACTTGTCCAGTGCCTTTAAGTGTACCAAACGAGGGGGCATAGCTCGTGTCGGGACAAAATGAACCGTTTTCCTCCGTCGCATGCGGATCAAAAAAGGCTCCCAGCCAAGATGACTGGGAGCCTTCTGCGATGCTATATCGAGCGAAGATTTAGCAGACGCCCTGGGCGAGCATGGCGTCGGCGACCTTCAGGAAGCCGGCGATGTTGGCGCCCATGACGAAGTTGCCCTCCTCGCCGTACTCCTTGGCGGTGTCGTCCACGTTGTGGAACATGCCGCGCATGAGCTGCTCGAGCTTGCCGTCGACCTCCTCGAAGGTCCAGGACAGGTGCTCGGCGTTCTGGCTCATCTCCAGGCCGGACACGAGCACGCCGCCGGCGTTGGCAGCCTTACCGGGCATAAAGGCGACGCCGTTCTCCTGGAAGTAGGTCGTGGCCTCGATGGTCGTGGGCATGTTCGCGCCCTCGCCGACCACCTTGCAGCCGTTGGCGACGAGTGCCTGGGCGTCCTCGAGCAGCAGCGTGTTCTCGCGAGCGCAGGGCAGCGCGATGTCGCAAGGCAGCTGCCACACGCCGCGGCCGTCACCCTCGTGCCACACGGCGTTGGGCTTCTCGTCAACGTACATGGCGAGCGTAACACCCTTGTCGTGGCCGGAGCGCTTCTTGTTGTAGACATGCTCGAGCACGGTGTAGTCGATGCCGTCGGGGTCCTCGACCCAGCCGTGGGTGTCGGAGCAGGCCAGCACCTTGCCGCCGAGCTGGGCGACCTTCTGAACCGCGTAGATGGCGACGTTACCGGAGCCGTGAACGACGACGTTCTTGCCCTCGAAGGACTCGCCGCGGCTCTTGAGGTACTCGTCCACAAAGTAGACCAGGCCGTAGCCGGTGGCCTCGGTACGGGCGAGCGAGCCGCCAAAGGAGAGGCCCTTGCCGGTAAGGACACCGGTCCACTCGTTGGTCAGGCGCTTGTACTGACCGAACATGTAGGCAACCTCGCGGCCGCCAACGCCCAGGTCGCCGGCAGGAACGTCGGTGTTGGGGCCAATGTGGCGATAGAGCTCGGTCATGAAGGACTGGCAGAAGTGCATGATCTCGTTGTTGGACTTGCCCTTGGGGTCAAAGTCGGAGCCGCCCTTGCCGCCGCCCATGGGAAGGGTGGTCAGGCTGTTCTTGAGGATCTGCTCCAGGCCCAGGAACTTGAGCATACCCAGGGTGACCGTCGGGTTAAAGCGCAGGCCGCCCTTGTAGGGTCCAATGGCAGAGTTGAACTCGACGCGGTAACCGCGGTTGACCTGGACCTTGCCCTGGTCGTCGACCCAGGGAACACGGAACATAACGATTCGCTCGGGCTCGACGAGGCGCTCAAGCAGGGCGGCCTCCTCGTACTCGGGGTGGGCGTCGAGCGCCGGCTGGATGGTGCCGAGGATCTCGGTCGCGGCCTGGATGAACTCAGGCTGCTCGGGATAGCGGGCCTTGAGCTCGTCGAGAACTTTCTGCGTGTAGCTCATGCTTCCTCCAATGATGGGAAACGAAAAATGTCGGTCGCGGCACCCTATGCGCCGCGAACTTTATCGAGTATGGATAATATCGCACTGTTGCAGCAAAGTTTCGCATAAGACAACGAGCAGATGTTTCGTTTTGATTACGATGCAGGTAGAAGCGTTTTTGAGCACCTGACGTGCAAAACCCGTGTTTCAAACCTGTTTCGTCCACGTGTTCCAAACCACCACAAAGGTGCCTGTCCCCAATGTGGTGGTGTTGGTGGTTAAAGGACGAGCTGATGGTAGTCGGTGGGGGTTATGCGGCCTTCGGTGGCAGCGCGGAAGGCGGCGAGCGCATCGCCCGAGAACGGCATGGCCCAGCACAGGCCGCAACCTGCGGTAATGGAGCCGGGCAAAGGCATAATGCGCCCGGGCACGCCGGCATCCAGGCACAGCTGCTCGCATTCCATCACATCGAAGGTGCTGTCGAACGATACGATGATCTTGCGTTCGTGGTCGAGGGCATCACCGGACGGGCCTTCGCGGTGTGCCTCGCGATACGCCGCGGCGGCCGCTTCCTCTTCCTCGGTATGTCCACAGCCACCACAACCGCAGGTACAGGGTTCGGATCCGTCACAAGTGCAAGGTTCCCCGGTATCGGGGCAAATATCGTGAGACATGGCAACTCCCATCGTCTAGGCGAGTAACTCGGCCGCCGCAAACTCCTCGGGCGTATTGACGTTCTCGAAGCAGAGCGTGGAGCCGGCGGCCTTAACGATCTGCGGCTCATCCATATAACCAGCCTGAACGCGATTGATCAGGCAGCGAATGCGCTGGCGGTCGCAGGCGAGCAGCTCTTGGGCAACCGGCGCACACGCGTCACGGCGCCAGACGGCGCAAAGCGGCTCAATCCCCCGCTCCTCGCGCGGCACGCACACGTCGAGCGCCTCGGCCTCAACACGATCGGCAAGCGCGCCGATGAGTTCCGGCGAGACAAACGGCATATCGCAGGCAACGATCGCCACGAGAGGCAGCCGAGCCGCAGCCAACGAGCTCGCGATGCCGCGCATGGCGCCCGCCGATCCTTCAAGATCCGCCACCACACGCGGCACCAGGCCGCCAAACGTGTGCTCCTCAAGGTAGGCAAGCTCGCTGGGACGCGAAGTCGTCACGACCAACTCGCCGGCAACTGGCGCCAGCCGACCCAGCACGCGCTCGATGAGAGGCTCGCCGCAAAACGCCATGCGCGCCTTATCGCAGCCCATGCGCGAGGACAGCCCGCCCGCCTGGATAACACAAGAAAGATCGGCACGTCTTACGGTAGTCATACGGCAAAACACCTCCATCGGCATGCTCGAAACCCAGTGCACGAAGCTAAATACAGCCGCCGAAATGGCGGCGCTACGAAAAGCTCGTGCAAAAACAAAACAGCGCCTTTGCGGCACGCAGCAAGACCGCGAGCACAAAAGCGCTGGTAGCATATGGCGGGAACGTATGTGAATCGAACACATCCAAGACGTTTTGCACGCCTCGCAACGGTTTTGAGGACCGCGGAGCCCACCGGAGCCCATCCGTTCCCAAGTGCGGCGGTATTTTACCAAACCGAGCAGTCAATCTAGCGTAGGGACCTCAGGCCGCCGGCCTCCTTGTCGAGCACTGTAAAGCGCACAGCATCCAGGTGCTCCAAGATGCTGATGGCACGTTTGCGCGACACGCCCAGCGCCTCGCGCAGCACGCTCGTGGTGGCAGCGCCGCCGGCATCGGCGATGGCCGCTGCGACGACATCACGCGCATGGGCCTCGGCGGCGGCGGACAGGGCAACGTCGCGCTCGACCTTAACGATCGAGCGGTTGAGCGAAAGCTCGCGCAGGGCTCGCGTCATGGTGTCGCGGCCGAGCTGCAGCCGTTCGCCCACCTCGGGAAGCGCCGGTGCATCGAGGCCGGCTTCGTCCAGCAAGGCAACGATACGTTCGCAGGCCTCGCGCACCACACGCGCCGCAGCGGCAGCGGAGTGCGGGTCGAACACCTCGGCGCCCTCGGAGGCACACACGCCGCGCGAGCAGCCCTCGTAAATCAGGGCCGCGGCAACGCCTTCATCAGCGGCAGGCCACGCAGCATGGGCAACGGCGCCAGGCGTAAAGCCCGTCTCCTTGGGAGCCGCCGCGTGCATGGCTGACAGGGTCGCCGCCAGGGCATCCATCGCGGCGTCGAGCACCACGGCGTCCGCCAAGAGGCCCGCATCACCCACGACAAGCTTGCGAACGGAGCCCTGCGCCACCAACCCGCGCAGTGCGGCATCGACCTCGCCGACACCAAGATCCAAAGCCTCGGCAACATCAATCGCCTTAACCGGCAGCGTCCGCAACGCCAGCCAAGCGCCCACACCGCCCGCGATATCGCCGGACTCGAGCGCCGCAAGCAGTGCGCTCTCGCCGGCAGAAAGCTCGCGCGAGCGACGGCAGCGCGCAAGCAGCACGCGCCCGCCGCCGATGAGCATAACGGGCGAATACGACAGCACCACGGCATGGTCTCCGGCACGCAGCGGCAGCGGCTCCTCCAGGCGCACCTGCACGGTACGGGTCTCGCCCACCGCCATGGGGGCCTCGCCCTCCAAAAGCATGATGCGGCCGACGACCTCTGCCGTACCCGCCATCACGTGCACACGCGCACCCGACTCGAGCACACGCGGCTTGGCTCCCTCGCGACCCAAATACGTAAACGTCATCATAAAGCGCAACGTCTGACCAAAACGGTCCGCCACGCCCAGCATCTCGCCGCGGTCAAGTGCCGCGACGCCGTCGCCAACCAGGTTGAGCGCCACGCGCTGTCCAGGCAGCGCGCGCTGCGTATCGCCATGCACCTGAATCCCGCGCACGCGACAGACCGTACGCGACGGCAAAGCCATCAGCTCGTCGCCCACCGCAACCGGCGCATCGTGCAACGTTCCCGTCACCACGGTGCCTGCGCCCTTGATCGTAAAGCAGCGGTCGATGGGCAGGCGCGGCGCGGCATCGGTGGCCTCGGCACGGGCACGGCAGGCATCCCAGCAAGCGGCAACCTGCTCGTCGAGCGCAGCCAGCAGGTCATCGATCCCCGCGCCGGTCTTGGACGACACGGGCACGATCGGCGCGTCGGCAAACACGGTACCCGACAAAAAGTCATCGACATCGAGCTCGGCAAGCTCGGTCATCTCGGCATCGGCCAGGTCACACATAGTCAGCGCCACCACCATATGCGTGACGCCCAGCAGCTCCAGCACGTGCACGTGCTCGCGGGTCTGCGGCATCACGCCCTCGACGGCCGAAACCACCAGCACGGCCACGTCGATACCCGTGGCACCCTGCACCATGGCGCGCAGGTAATGCGCATGGCCCGGCACGTCGACCAGGCCAACAATCTTGCCACTCGGCAGCGTCAGCTCGCCAAAGCCCAGCTCAACGGTCATGCCGCGACGGCGCTCAACCTCCAGACGGTCGGGATTCTTGCCGGTCAGTGCCTCGATCAGCGCCGACTTACCGTGGTCGACGTGGCCCGCCGTGCCAACGATAACGGGGCACTCCACCAGCGCCTGAACCTCACTCATCGAGCAATCGCCTTCTCAACGCATGCGGCAAGCGTCGACGCCGCCGTCTCGATATCGCGGTCGCCCACGAGCGTACGGACGTCAAACAAAATGCGATCGTGCGAGGTTCGCGTGACGACCGGCGTGTCGAAGTCCTGGACAAGCGAGCGCTTGAGCGCATCGACCGTCAGGCGCGCGTCAACAAGACGCACGGCAACGCACATCGTGGGCAGCTCGACGGTAGGCAGCGAGCCGCCACCGGGGGTCGACGATTCCTCAACGATCTCCACCTGCACGGCGCACGGGCAACCGGCCTTATCGAGCCCGGCGGCCATACGATCGCGCAGCTTGCGGGCACGACGCTCCAGGTGAGCCCGCGGCAGCGTAAGCATGCTGAGCACCGGAATATCACGGTGTGCCACGTCGGCGCCGTCCATGTAGATGCGCAGTGTGGCCTCGAGCGCCGTGAGCGCCAACTTGCCCGGGCGCAGGGCGCGCATAAGCGGATGCGACCCACAGGCCTGGACCAGATCGCGGCGGCCCATGATAATGCCCGCCTGCGCCGCGCCCAGCAGCTTATCGCCCGAGCACGACACGATATCGAGTCCTGCCGCGACCGAAGCTGGCGTGGTTTCTTCGCCGCCGCGCACCAAGATGTCGTCGGGCAACAGCGCGCCCGACCCCTGGTCCTCGTAGAACAGCAGGCCATGCTTGTGAGCAAGCGCCGCAAGCTCCCGAGAACCAACCTCCTCGTGAAAACCCTCGATACGATAGTTGGAGGGATGGACCTTCAGGATCATGGCCGTTTCGGGCGTGATGGCGCGCTCGTAGTCGCCCAAATGCGTGCGGTTGGTGGCGCCGACCTCGACGAGTTTGGCGCCCGAGGCCGCCATGACGTCAGGAATACGGAAGCTGCCACCGATCTCGACGAGCTCACCACGGCTCACGATGACCTCTTTGCCCGCGGCATGAGTCGCCAGCACCAGCAGCACCGCGGCGGCATTGTTGTTGACGACCAGCGCGTCCTCGGCACCGGTGAGCGAGCGGATCAGTTGCGCGGCGTGTTCCTTGCGCGACCCGCGCGAACAGGTGTCGACGCTGTACTCGAGCGTGCTATACCCGCGCGCAACCTCGGCCACGGCCTTTGCCGCCGACTCCGCGAGCGGGGCGCGGCCCAGATTGGTATGGATGACCACACCCGTGGCGTTGACGGCTGGGCGCAGGCTCGGCAGTGCGGAGCGATGCGCACGCCACTCGATGGCCGAGGCCAGCTCGCGCTTGGAACGCGGGGCGGCACCGGCACGAATCGCGGCGCGCTCCTCGTCGAGCTCAGCCGTCACGGCGGCATGCACCACCGCGTCGCAGGTCTCCCCCGCAGCCTTCACCACCGGCCACTCGGCAAGCAGCTCGTTGACGGAAGGAATGGCGCGCAGGCGGGCGCGCACCTCATCGGACATGTTCTGGCTATCGCTCATGTGCGGCCTTTCAAAAGAAACGTGGATCAGTCGAATACATCAACTGAGTCAATTACTCGTCATTATCCCCGCACGCCGCGATCTTTTCCACGCGAACGGCGTTTTCCTGGGTGAGCGCGGCACCCGTCAACGGGTCCCAACGCAACGGCGTATGGTCGAGCGGGCCCACGCCCAAGCCTTGAGCGCCACCGGCATCGGCGTCAAACGAACGCCCACCGGGGGCGGCCGAGGTGAAGATGCACGCCGGATGCAGATACGGCGTCGTCTCCACACGCACGCGGTCGCGGCCCATATCGCTCACGAGTTCGACGATCTCGCCGTCGGCGATGCCCATGTGCGCAGCAGCATCGGCATTCATCTGCACGGCATCCAGGTCCGACCCAGCCTCAGCGGCACCTTGGGCTGCAAGCCTTCGCGAGGTATGCGACTCAAAGGGACGGTTGCCGCTAATGAGGCGAAACATCCCCGGGCCAGGCTCCACCATGGGAGCGATCCAGTTGGGTACACGACCCAGGCCGGCTCGTTCCCATACGTCGCTTGCCAGCGCAATTATGCCGCCATCCAAGGGAATCGCCGGCTCGCCCGTACGCGACGGCAACGCAACACCCGTGTCGGCCCAGCCGCGCTCCTTGAGCTCGTCCAGATTGATCCCAAAAGGCGCCACCTGGGCAGCCGCCAGATCGTCAGACGTAAACTGGAAGTACTCGCCCACGCCACAAGCCTGCGCAAGACCGGCAAAAATCTCCCGACCGGGACGTGTGTCGTCATGCTGCACGGGCAGCACAGCGTTGCGGTAGAACACGCGCGCATCGTTGACGCCCGCCACCGTTCCCACGCCGCGGTCGGCCTCCAGATACGTCACATCGGGCAGCACGAAGTCGGAAGCGCGCGCTGTCTCGGACCAGCGAATATCAATCGTCACGAGCAAGTCGAGCTGCCGCAAAATACTCAACCAAGCCTGCGCATTGCCATAGCCCGCACCGGGGTTACTGGCATAGACGATGAGTCCACGCAAATCGCCGGCAAGAATCGACTGACCGATGGTCGTGCACAGGCCGCGAACCGGATCGACCAGTGGATAGCGCTCGGACCCCAACTTGGGCTCACGTGGCATCGACGGCGTCGCGAAACACGCAGGGTCCAAATCGCCCAACGCAAGCGGCGTGGGCGGGTTGAGGGCACCGCCCGCGTGTCCGATGCAGCCCAGCAGCACATCGACCAGACAAATCGCGCGCGCAGTCTGGGTGCTATTGGCATACGCGATGCCAATGCCGCCATGAAAGCCGGCGTCCACCACGGCAGCAGGCGCGGCGGCAGCGAGATCGCGCGCCGTGGCGACAATCTCTGCGGCCGGCACGTCGCACATCGACTCGGCCCACTCGGGCGTCCAAGCACGGGCCGCCTGCGCCAGCTCGTCAAAGCCTGTGGTATAGCGGGCAACGAACTCGCGGTCGTACAGGTCCTCGGCAATCAACACATGGACAATACCCAGCAGTAACGCCAAGTCGCAGCCCGGGCGCACGCGCAGCCAGCGGTCGGCAATAGCAGCCGAACCGCTGCGCCGGGGGTCAACCACGATGATCTTCGCCCCGCGCCGACGCGCATCGTTGAGCGCATCAACGGCCCCCGTCGTCGACGAATCCACCAAGGAACGCCCAAGGTACATGATGCAGTCGGTATGCGCAAGGTCGGAGGCGGGGCTGTAGCCCAGGCTGTGCTCCCAACCGGTAAGTCGGCTTACCTCGCAGGCACCGTCGGCACCATACACGTTGGGGGAGCCCAGCGCATGCATAAAGCGATATGCCCAGTAGCGGTCGAACGAGGGCACGCCGAGCGTCATGCCCAGCGCGCGCGGACCATGCCCGTCGACAATCCCCTCAAGGCGCGCAGCGATCTGCGCGAACGCCTCATCCCACGAAATCGCATCGAACCCCGAGCCATCAGCTCGTCGGCGCATGGGGTGCACAATGCGATCGCGCTCGTCAAACGGCATGACCAGGCGATGGCGCCCGCGGGCGCACAGGGCACGCGCCGCGCATGGATGCCCCGGCACCGGCAACTCGGCCACCACACGCCCATCCTCGACATGGGCCGCAAAGGCGCAATCGGCATAGCATCCCCCGCATGTGGTCACCACGGCGCGACCGTCACGCTTCACAGCAGATGCCATCTCGATTACCCCTTTCATCAGCCAAACACAACAGGCCAAAAGACCGGCAACGGGCCCCAGACCCAAAAAGCCTCCCGCACGGCAACGCCCCGCGGGAGGCCTAACGTCAAACAGACGATATCTTACGCCTCGGACTTCTTGGCGTAGATAAACCAGTAGCCGAGCGCGACCAGAACCGCACCGCCCACAATGTTGCCCAGCGTGGCGGCGGACAGGTTAAACGCAATGCCCGCGGCGTTGAGCGCATCGGCGCCGGCGACGTCGGCACCATAGCCGCATGCATGCATCACGGCACCCATGGGCAAAAAGTACATATTGGCAACACAGTGCTCAAAACCGCAGGCCACAAAAGCAGCGATCGGCAGCAAAATGCCCACGACCTTATCGGCCACGGTCTTGCCGGCGGTACCGATCCACACAGCCAGGCACACAAAGATGTTGCACAGGATGCCGCGGAAGAAGATCGTCACCCAGTCGATCGTCACCTTGCCGGCGGCGACGCTCACCATGGAATTGGCGACTGCCTCGCCGTTGAGCTTGTAAATGCCGGCCATGTACACCAAAAAGACGATGAACAGGGCACCGACAAAGTTACCGACCCATACGACAATCCAAGCCTTGAGCATCTGAGCCAGGGTGATCTTTTTGCTCTTGAGCGCGCAGACCATAAGCGAGTTGCCGGTGAACAGCTCGGCGCCGCACACCAGCACGAGCACCAGGCCCAGGCAAAAGCACAGGCCGCCCACGACGCGCTGGGCGCCCCAGCCCAGCGTGCTATCGCTCAAGAACACGGTAAAGAACAGGCCGCCGAAGGCAATAAACGCACCGGCGAACATTGCCAACAGAAAGGCCTTTGCGACCGGCAGGTTGGCCTTGGTCACGCCGGCGGCCTCGGTCTTGGCCTCGATCGCGGCGGGCGCCAGGCAATCGGGAGCGGGATATTCTGCCTTGGAATCTGCCATGTCAATCACTTCTTTCCTAATCAGCAGGGACAAGCGCTCCTATTGCTCTTGCCCCAAGCGGACAAAGTGGGAAAAGTCGTTGGCGACCACGGCGTCGTACACGGCGTCGACGGCGTCAAAGACTTCCGGGGACATGGGGTTGTAGAACTCCGTGTCGCCCGGCTGAATCCCAACGAAGACGATATCATCGCACGATTGCTCGATTTCCTCGATCAGAATCGACAAAGGAAGCGAATGCGTGGTGAACATCGACTTGCGGGCCACATCGCGCTTGTCGAGCAAGCGGATGGACCCGACGGGCAGCGCCATGTCGGCGGCATCGACCAGAACCAAACGCGGCGGGCGCTCGCGCTTGACCTCGATGATGTCGTCCTCGGGCGTTTGGCCGCCGTCGATCGTGTACCAACCGGCGATGGGTGCGTCCTCCATCTTTTTGGAGAGCACGGGGCCGGCGGCATCGTCGGCACGCAGCACGCTTCCCGCCGTGAGCACGATACCCGCAAACGGGGCGCCGTTCACACGTCCATCCACAACGCGACCCATTACTGCAACCTTCCCGTCAGATACACGCCCGACACATCGCGCACGCGCTCCACCAGATCGCGGAACTTCATCAGAAACGCGACCTGCTGGGCATGCAGGCCAAAGTCGTCGTCGAACACCGAGATGCCGGCCTTGGCCGACCCGCGAAAACCGCGCTCGTCGAGCAGCGCATCACAGGCCTCGAGCAGTGACGGCACCGCCGCCTTGTCGAGCTGGCACTCGCCGAAGGAGCGGATGGCCTCAAACTTGGTTTTGGCCTCCCCCTCCGGCAACGCGTCGACGAGCGAATAGAACACATCCACCGGCACCGACAGGCGCGGCTCAAAGCAGTCGAGCACGCCGGTGTGGTGGCCCACGGCGAGCGTGTAATACAGCACATCGCAGGCCTCCTGGGGAACGTCTTCCTCGGTCTCCACAAACTTACGCGTGAGCTCGTAGAAGACCACCTGGTCGGGCGCATGGCCCAGGCAGGGGTCGGCGACGCCCTCGGCAGCCTCGTCGCTTGCGCGTGAGGCATCGCCAAAAGAGCCGCCGAGCATGCCGGGCCCCGCAAAGTAACCAGAGCGGTCCGTGAGCTCCATCTAGCGACCTCCGGCCAGCACCAGATCCTGCAGCGCCGAGTACACCTCGACGCGGCGCGGATCGTCCTGCTTGTCGATGAGCAGCGCCATGGCACCGCGGATATCGCCCTTGGGTGCGCCCTCGAGCGTATCCATAAACTCGTTGGCCAGGTCACGGCCGTAACGGTAGCCGCTCATGGCGCGAGCCTCGCGCTCGATGGCAACGCGCAGTTTGTACGGCACGCCGGGGTGCAGGATATCGGCCTGCTCGCCGGCGACCTCCACCGTGGTCTCGGCATGGAGCTTTTGGTCCAGCAGACCGAGCGCCATGGCAAAGCCGTAGATGGTCTGCGCGGGGCTGGGCGGGCAGCCGGGGATGTAGACATCGACCGGCAAAATCTTGTCGGTGCCGCCCCAGACGCAGTAGTTGTCGTAGAAGATGCCGCCGGTGCAGCCGCACGCGCCATAGGACACCACAATCTTGGGATCGGGTGCGGCCTCAAAGGCGCGCAGGGCCGGCATGCGCATGGCTCGCGTCACGGCGCCGGTGTACAGCAGCACGTCGGCGTGACGGGGCGAGGGCACGACCTTGATGCCAAAGCGCTCGACGTCGAAGACGGGCGTGATGGAACCGAAGATCTCGATCTCGCAGCCGTTGCAGCCGCCGCAGTCGACACGGTAGACGTACACCGAGCGCTTGATTTTCTTAAGAAGGGTCGCCTTGGCCTTCTCGATGCTCTCGTCGAGCTCGATCTTGGTCGGGCGGTACTGAAGCCGCTCGGGCAAAAGCGTGGGTTCGGCCATGGTTACTCCTCCTTCGTATCAAAATCCATGATGATGCCCTCGACCGGCGCAGGACCGGCGGGGATCTCGGGCGCATCGGGGTTGAGCTCGCGGTCGATATACTCCGGGTTCACGCCGTGGCCGCCCAGATACTCCATGCCGGGGCCCTGGGGCTCGCCGGACGCAAGCGTCTCGTTGGCAGCCATGCCAGCAGCGTTGCCGGTCTTTACGGCCGAGGCGGCGCGCAGAGCGTCGAGTTCGCGCTTGCACTCCTGGCACATACCGACGGTACGGGCGGCCTGCTCGGCCTCCATGCCGCCGGCCTTTTGCAGCAGGCGCTTGGTGTAGTCGATCTCCTTGTGCGGGGCAAACGGCTTGCCGCAACGCGAGCAGTGCTCGAGCGTATAGACGCTCTTACTGGTGAGGTCGTCCTTGCTCATGACGGCCAGCTCAAACTCCTCGGTGAGCTTGATGGACTCCATGGGGCAGGCTTCCTCACAGCGGCCGCAAAAGATGCAGCGACCGTAGTCGATCGACCAGGTGATGGTATCGGCCGCAAGGTCGGGGTCCATGCGAATGGCATCGGCCGGGCACGCCACGCCGCAGGCACCGCAGGCGATGCACAGCTCCGCGTTGTGCTCGGGCTTGCCGCGCATGTCCTTGTTAGTGGGAAACGGCGCAAACGGGTACTTGACCGTCGCGTCGCCGGCCTTGGCGTTGACCTTCCAAAGCTTCAGCATATTAGAGCGCCTCCTCATCGAGCGGAGCGGCCATGGCGCCCTCGCCCGCAAGCGGCGACTTGTCGCGCCAGACGTTCTCGAACTGCTCCTTGTCGAGCACATGGTCGCGCTTGGCGGCGACGTCGGTCACCGTCACGCGGTCGGTGCAGGAGTAGCACGGGTCGAGCGAGCCGACAATCAGCGCCGCGTCGCCCACGGTGTTGCCGCGGAACATGTAGCGCAGGACCGGCCAGTTGCTGTACGTGGCGGCCTTGGCGCGCCAGCGGTAGCACTTCTGGTTGTTGCCGAGCATCGCCCAGTGCACGTCCTCGCCGCGCGGCGCCTCGGTGGCGCCGATGGCGTACTTGTGCGGGGTGTACTCCCAATCCGTAGTGAGGATGGGGCCCGACGGGCAGTTCTCGAGCATGGTCTCGATCATGTCGATTGAATCGTAGACCTCCTGGATGCGAACGGCGGTACGGCCGAAGGCATCGCAGGTGTCGGCCGTGGCGGCGTGCATCTTTTGGACGTCCGGATCGGCGTAGCCGTCGAAGGGATGGTCAAAGCGCACGTCGCGGGCATAGCCCGAGCCACGCATAAGCGGGCCGACCGGCGAGAAATCGCGGGCGATCTTGCGGTCCAAGATGCCGATGCCGCTCGTACGCTCAATAAAGTTGGGCGTCGAGAGCAAGACGTCGACGAGCTCCTGAACCTCGGAGCGCAGCTGGTGGATGGTCGTGAGCGTGGAGAGCTTCTGCTCGGCCAAAATGTCGCGACGCACGCCGCCGATCACGTTGAGACCGTAGGTCTTGCGGTGACCAGAGAGCTTCTCGGCCAGGTCCATGGACTTCTCGCGGACGCGGAAGAACTGCTGGAAGCCGGAGTCGAAGCCCGTGTAGTGCGACGCCAGGCCAATGTTGAGCAGATGCGAGTGCAGACGCTCGACCTCGAGCATGATGGCGCGGATGTACTGGGCGCGCGGCGGAACATGAATGCCCTGAGCGCGCTCGACGGCCTCGGCATAGGCCACCGAGTGGGCGCAGCCGCAGATGCCGCAGATGCGGTCGGCGAGGAACGTCACGGCGTCATAGTTCAGGCGCGTCTCGGCAACCTTCTCCATGCCGCGGTGCACATAGAACAGACGGTAGTCGGCGTCGACGATCGTCTCGCCCTCAACGAACAGGCGGAAGTGGCCGGGCTCGTCGGAGGTAATGTGCAACGGGCCCATGGGGACGAGTGTGGTCTCCTTGCCCTTGGTATCGGCCAAGAACTCGTAGTTTTCCATGTCGCTCGCGGGAGCGGGACGGAAACGGTAGTCCATGGAGTCCTTGCGCAGCGGGTATAGGCCGCTGGGCCAGTCATCGGGCAGCACCAGGCGACGACGATCGGGCAGACCCTCGGGAATCAGGCCGAACATGTCGCGCAGCTCGCGCTCGCCCCACACGCAGGCGGGGACGAACGGCGTCACGGACGGGAATGTCATCTTGGCGGGATCGACCTCGGTGCGCACGGTCACCCAGCCGGGGTCCTCCCCCTCCATGGAGATGACGTAGTACACGGCGTAGCGGCCGCACAGGCTGCGCTCATCGTTGCCGACGATCACGGGAATCCAGCCGTAGCGCTCGTAATACAGGTAGTGGACGGCCTCGGGTAGCTTGTCCTGCTTGACGGTAATCGTCAGCTGGTCCTCGCACTGCCACTCGACCTTCTCGATGCAGCCCGGAACGGCGCGGCGCAGGGCCTCGACATGGCTCTCGCAGCGGCGGGCATACACCTTGTTCTCAGTTTCAATCATTCGTTACTCCACCTCGCTCTGAGCGGTCTCGGTACCGAACACAGCGCGGTACATCGGCGTCGCGTGAAGTTCCTCGGTGCTCTGCTCGAGCACGATGCCGGTCGCGGTCTCCACACCGTGCACGAGAGGCAGCGGGGTGGCGATGCCAAACCACAAGATCATGACAGCCAGGATGATTTCGGGGATAAGCATGAGCGCCGGGGCCTCATGCTTGCCCATGCCCTGGGGCGCATGGCCGAATACCGACTTGAGTGCGATGCGGGTGAGCGCAGAGATGGCCACGGTAAGACCGAGGGCGACCACGACGACCAGCCACATGGGACCGGCGGTAACACCGGCGACAAAAGTCAGGAACTCGGAGATAAACATGCCAAAGGGCGGGAAGGCGGCAAGGCCGAGCAGCGCCAGGATGGCGAGCGCGGCGGTTGCAGGGGCAACCTCGACGACGCCCTGGATCTTGGCCAGGCTACGCGTGCCAAAGTCGTGCTGGATGTTGCCGGACACGCAGAAGGCAAGCGTCTTGGTAAAGCCGTGGAACACGCAGTGCAGCAGGGCCGCGGCGATACCCAGCGGGCCACCGATACCCAGGCACAGGGCGATAACGCCCACGTTCTCCACAGACGAGTACGCAAAGCGGCGCTTGAGGTCGTCCTGGCGAAACATCGAGAGTGCCGCCACCAAAATGGACAGCGTGCCGACGATCAGCAGCAAAAGTTGCGGATACTCGGCGCCCACGGCCTGGATGGTAAAGCCGTAGAAGCGCATGATCACAAGCATGGCGCACTTAAGCAGCACGCCCGAGAGCAGGGCCGAGACAGGGCTCGGGGCCTGGGAGTGGGCATCGGGCAGCCACGTGTGCATGGGGAACAGGCCGGCCTTGGTGCCAAAGCCGATCACGATAAACGCAAAGGCGAGGCGCATGAGCGTCGGGTCGAACTGGTCGGCATACGGCAGCACGCACGACAGGAATGCGGCCTCGTGGGCATTGGGAATCACGTCGGCGGCGTTGGCGTAGATCAGCAGCGTACCGAACAGGCCGAAGGCCACGCCGGCGGTGCAGACCATCGCATACTTCCAAGAAGCCTCGAGGGCCGTCTTGTTCTTGTAGATACCCACGAGGAACACGGTGGAAAGCGTGGTTGCCTCCACGGCGGCCCACGTAAGGATCATGTTGTTGGACAGGCACGCGAGCAGCATGGTGAACACAAACAGGCTAAACAGCGCAAAATACTGCTTGGCGCGCTCGGCGGGCATGGAGCCCTCCTCGATATCGGCCTTTACATAGGGCAGCGAGAACAGCCCCGTAAGAAAACCGATAAAGCCGATGAGCAGCACAAAGATGGCGCCCAGCGAATCGAGGTGGAACCACAGGCCAAGAGCGCTCGCGGTGTCGCCGCTCATAAGGACGTCACCGGCCGTCATAATCGACAGCACCAGGACGGCTGCGACGGAGACCAGGTTGAGACCGGCAAACACGTTATAGGACGTGTTCTTGGGCAAAAACGCCATGACCAGCGAGAACACCAAAGGAGTCGCGAGCAGGGCGAGAATCAACGTTTCCATGGACTACCCCCTCAGCTCGGACAGGTCGCGCGCATCGAGCGAGTGGGAGTCGTCCCAAATGCGACGCACGACGATGGACATGATGATGACGGCAAAGATGGCGTCGGTAGCGATACCGATCTCGATGATCTCGGGAGCGCTGGGGGCCAAAAGCGCGAGCGTCACATGGCTGCCGTTTTCCATAAGGCAGTATCCAAAGATCTGCTTCATGATGTTGCGCTGCGAAATGATGCAGGTGAGGCCCACAAAGAAGTGAGCGAAGCTAATGGCGAGCGCAGGCGTTGCGACCTCGGCCGTGGGCAGGCTGATCTGCGTCACGACGGCAAAGCAAATCGCGACCTCGACGGCGATGATGCAAATGGCCCACGCGGGCTTAAGGCCGGCCTTGAGCGATGCGTCGCTCGGCTCGCCCATCTTCTTGTATGCGCGGTTGAGGATATAAGGGACCAGGACGACCTTGGTGATAAAGGCAGATCCAGCCCACATAAGCAGCTCCTGCGCACCGGTAGTGGCACCGAGTGTGGCGAGCAGTCCCACGAGCACCAGCGACTGCACCGCATACCAGCGAATAGCATGTTTGATGTTCTTGGAGACGACCACCATGGTGGACGTGACGATCAGAAGGCCGCCAAGGATGTTGACGATCGAATAACCCATGTCGTTCTACCTCCTAACCGATCCAGCTGGCCGAAAGCGGGCCGCTGACGATGACCATGATGATGAGCACGATGAACACGAACGCCATCGCACGGGGAAGCGGGGCTCCCGCAGCGACCTCTTCGCTCGGCTCGCCGGGCAGGCAATAGCCCATCCACTTAAGGAACCAGGCAAAGGTGGCGACGGTCTCTGCAACCATGATGCACACGAGCACCAGGATCGCGACGTTGCCGGCACCCACAGAAAAGCCGCCGGCGATGATCTGGAACTTCGAGAAGAACGTGTTCATGGGAGGCACGCCGGCAATGGCGAGTGCCGCAACACCAAAGCCCACGCCCGAGATCGGGTACTTCTTTACGATGCCGCGAAGCTTGGGCAGCATACGCGTGCCGAGCGTAAAGGAGAACGAACCGGCGATCAGGAAGAACAGCGTCTTGGCGAAAGCGTGGTTAAAGATGTGGCACACGGCGCCATCAAAGGCCAGCTGGCTGCCAAAGACCGAAAGGCCCAGACCAAAGAACACATAGGAGAGCTGGGCGATCGTGGAGAAGGCCAGCAGACGCTTCATATCCTTTTGCGGAAGGTACATCAGGAAACCAAAAAGCATGGTGACCATGGCATCGACAATGGCAACCCAGCCCACGATCTCGGGAACCTCGCCGGCAGAGACGAGCGCACGCGCGAACACGCACACGCCGACCTTGACCATCGAGGCGCCATGCAGGTAGGCCGACACAGGCGTCGGCGCCTCCATGGCCGAAGGCAGCCACATGTACATGGGGACCTGAGCAGACTTTGCCCAGGCCGCAAACAGCACGAGCAAAAGGACGATAGCCTTGAGCTTGGCGTCGAGGCCGGCAATCGCGGTAATGGCGAAGGTGCCGGTGTGGGCAAACACGATGGCGGCGCCCAGATACAGGCCGAGCGCACCGATATGCGTGATGATCAGGGCCTTCATGCCGGCCTTCTTGGCCGTAGGCGTCATGTAGTAGCTAATGAGGCCCCAAGAGCACGCACCCGTGATCTCAAAGAACACGAGCTGGCCCAAAAGGGTCGAACTGTACACGAGGCCGGCCATGGCGCCGATGAAGGTCGCGAGGTACGCGTAGAAGCGACGACGCGGCGCGTCGGGATGCTCACGGTTATTCTCGCTCATATAGGGGATCGAATAGATCACGACAAGCAGGCCGATACCCACAAAGGCGGGCGCGAGCAGCGTGCTCATGCGATCGAAGGTGAATCCCATGACGAGGGTCTGCCCAAACGAGATCAGGGGGACCTGCGTGTCGGGCATGCCGGCGCCAGCGAAATTCGCGGCGAGGGCGATGGTGCAGACCGTCGAGACGGCGGCACCCAAAACGCTGAACCACTTGGCGTACGGACGGGGGAACAGGGCGACGAGCACCGAGGCCACCATCGGGGCCGCGATAGCGACCAAGCTGAGAAGGGACAGACTGACTGCAAATGACATTGTTTCTCCCTTCTCCTACACGCCGACGACCACGAAGACAAACGCCAGAACGGCGATGCCCACGACGGCCCAGGTCTGATTGCCAAGCACCTTAAAGCGCGAGCGCGAGCAGGAGTTCTCGATCACGCCACATACGACAAAGTCGATCAGGCACTTCACCAGGAAGATGACTGCGCCCAGAACGGCGGCGGCGCCCACGGTCGCGGGCTCGCCCCAGGGGACGAAGATCGCGCAGAACCAGGCGACGACCAGAACCTGCTTCATGGACATGGCGAGCTTGGCCATCGCAAGCGACGGTCCGGATAGCTCGGCGAGCGGACCTTCCTGAAGCTCCTGCTCGGCCTCGGCCTGATCAAACGGCAGCTTGCCGAGCTCCATATAGCAGGCGATCGCAAAGGCGATGCCGGCGAGGATCACGGCGACCGGCGCGTCGATGGCGCCCGTCATGATGTGCTGACCCATGGTGGCGATATCGGTGGAGCCGCACACCAGGGCCGCGGCAAACAGCGCCAGCAGCATGGACGGCTCGATGAGCACGCTCATGAGCAGCTCGCGGACGCCGCCGATGCCGGCGTAGGCGTTGGACGAATCCACACCGCAGAGGGCGAAGAAGAAGCGGGCGAGCGCCAGGCTATACATGATGGTGATGGCGTCACCAAAGACCGGGATGGGGCTTTGTGCCGTAAAGAGCGGCAGGCCCATCGCGAGCATAAAGGCGACGGCGAAGAACAGCGGCGGCATAATGCGCAGCGCAAAGCTCGCGTCCTCGCTCTGGGACTCGGGGCGCGCAAAGAGCTTAGCCAGGTCGCGGTAGTCCTGCATGATGCTGGGGCCGCGACGGTTGTGCATCTTGGCGCGGATCACGCGACCGAGACCGGAGAAGAACGGCGCGACGGCCATAACGACCACGCCCTGCAGAACGGCAAGTACGATGTTGTTCATGCTCTCCCCTCCTTAACCCATTTGCACGGCGAGCACGAGGAACACCACGAGTGCCGCGACGATGTAGCAGATATAGATGCTGTAGTTGCCACCCTCGAGCTTAGTCGCGAGGTCGGCGAGCTTCTCGACACCCTTATGCGGGGCATCGACGAGAACCTTGTCGGGTACGGGCTCCACAGCCTCGGCCACACCGGTAAGCTTCTGGAAGAAGTGTGCGATGGACCAGCAAACGGCCGTGCAGCGGTCACGCAGCGTGTAGAGCGGCTGCATAAACCAGGACACCTCGGAGGCAAAAGTCGTGGCCACGACGGGCATGTGTTCGTTGGGAGCATAGCCGCATGCCCACGGCTGGGACTTCTGCACCTTGCCGACGGTCTTGAGCTTGCGATAACCGCAGGCAAGGCCGACAAGCACCACGAGCGCAAGAGCAATCGCGGGCGTGGAGGTGGCAGCGCCGGAGTACTGGTTCATGAGCTCCATGCCCTCGGCGGCAAACACGCCACCGTACGGATGCAGCACGGACGCGGCGACATCGACCAGCACGGGCGCGATCACGGGAGCGCCAATGCCCAGCACGACGCAGATGGCCGCGAGCAGGCCCTGCGCAAACACCATGGGGGCGGGAACCTCCTTGGCATTGGCCGCGGCCTCGGAGCGGGGCGCGGAGGCAAAGGAGACGCCATAGGCCTTGACGAAGCACGTGACGGCCAGCGCGCCGGTAATGGCGAGCGCAACGGCAGCGAACACGGCCACGATCATGACGGCCTTGTCGCCCTGCATGGCGGCGTTAAACAGCGACTGGTAGGTAAACCACTCGGACACAAAGCCGTTGAAGGGCGGGATAGCCGAGATGGCAAGCGCGCCAACCAGGAAGCAGACGGCCGTTGCCGGCATACGACGGAACAGGCCGCCCATCTTCTCCATATTGCGCGTACCCGTGGAGTACAGCAGCGCACCGGCGCCCAAGAACAGCTCGCCCTTAAACATCGCGTGGTTAAACGTGTGGTAGAGGGCGGCCATCAGAGCCAGGACGGCGATGCCGACCGAATTGAGCGCCATGGCGGCCATGGAGGCGCCGACGCCGAGCAGAATGATGCCGATGTTCTCAACGGAGTGATAGGCCAGCAGGCGCTTGATGTCATGCTCCTGCAGGGCGAAGGCCACGCCGAGGACCGACGAGATAGCACCGAAGACCATGACCATAAGGCCCCACCAGACCTGAACGCCCGAGGCGGAGAGCAGGTCGAGGCCCACCTTGAGGATGCCGAAGATACCGATCTTGATCATGCCGCCGGACATGAGGGCACTCACGTTGGACGGCGCCTCGGGATGTGCCTTGGGCAGCCAGCCGTGCAGCGGGATGATACCGGCCTTGGCGCCAAAGCCAAAGAAGGCGAGCACGAAGCACACGGATGCGACCGCGGGGCTAAACTGCGTGGCGCGGAAATCCGCAAAGGCAAACGAGCCGCCGGCGAAGTTGGTCATGGTGAGGAAGCTCGCCATGATGAGCACAAAGCCTACGTGCGCGATCACAAAGTAGAGCCAACCGCCATGGATGGAGTTCTCGTTCTCCTCGATCACGACCAGGAAGTACGAGGTCAACGACATGAGCTCAAAGGCGACCAGGAACCAGAACACGTTGTCGGCGGTGATGACGAGCATCATAGACGCCACGAAGGTGTTAAAGAAGAAGCCGGCGCGGCCCTTTTTGCCCGGATACTCATCAAAGTAGTTGAGACCGTAGATCGAACCGGCAAACGCGAGCACCGAGATGAGCGCCACGAACAGGCCGGACAGCTGATTGAGCAGCAGCTGGAAATGGGCAAACGGGAAGAACACGATGGTGTCGACCGACATGACATCGCCCAGCACGGCCTGGATACCGGCCACAAACGAAAGCACCGCGGCGACGGCGCCGACAAGGCAGCCGGCGGTCTTGGCGGCGTTATCGGCCTTGATCAGCAGAACCGAGGCGAGCGCACCGATGCACGAGACGGCAAGCGATGCGATAAACAGCGTCATGCTATCCATTGTTTACGCTCCCTTCTGCTTTCTCGGACAGACCCTGGGCCACAGCGGTAACGTCGACGGCCGGACCGTTTTCGATCGAGCGCAGGCGCTTGGCCTCGTCGAGCTCACGATCGGCCGCGCCGCCCATGACGGTCAGCGCCTTGGTGGGGCACGCCGCCACGCAATGCGGGCCGTCCGGATCGAAGGCGCACAGGTCGCACTTGACAGCGCAGGTGTACTGGCCGGGAGCCCATGTAAGCAGGCTGCTCAGGGACTTAGGATACGAAGGCGTCGGGTCGCACATGCCTGCGACACCGGCGATAGACGTGCCATCGGGATGGATGGCTCCGAAGGGGCACGCGATGGCGCACAGCCTGCACCCGATGCACTCCTGCTCCTTGACGTGGATGCGATCGCCATCGTGCTCGATGGCATTCACCGGGCAGACCTCGGCGCAGGGGGCACCCTCGCAATGGTGGCAGGCAAGGGCGGCCGAAATACCGCCGGTCTTCACGAGCGCCAGGCGCGGCATATCCTGAAGACCCTGCATCCGGTGGGCGTCGGCACAGGCGGACTGGCATGTTCCGCAGCCGATGCACCTCTCCGGGTTGATGTCGATGAAGCGGTTCATCCCCACTTCCTTTCAAAATAACGGGCCGGGCTCCCGAACGTACGGGACGCCCGGCCCAAAAAGCCAACGAGAACGGGACTACACGATTTGATTCACGTGTGTCTCGTCGTCGAACTTGGCGGCGCTGGGCTCAACGTCCTGGGGAGCGGCGGCGTCCACCAGAGCCTGCTTGAGCTCGGTGTACTGACGCTCGACTTCGCCCTCGGCCCAGACCTGGTCGGCAATTGGATCGACCTGGCAGGCGGAGAACTTGTCCTCGGGCGTGTGCGAGACCGGGTCGACCTTGTGCATGGTCAGCTCGTTGCACTTGCCGATCCACCACTGGTAGGTCATGTAGACCGTGCCCTTGTTGATACGGTCGCTCACGTCGGCGCGGCTGTATACCTGGCCGCGGCGGCTGTGAATCGAGACGATGTCGCCGTTCTTGATACCGCGCGCCTGGGCGTCCGCGGGATTCATGCGGACAAAGCCGGGCTCGTCGGCAAGCAACGCCAGCGTCTTGCAGTTGCCGGTCATCGAGCGGCAGCTGTAGTGGCCGACCTCGCGGACGGTGCACAGGATGAGCGGGTACTCATCGTCGGGAAGCTCGGAGGGCGCCTCCCAGTCGTGCGCCATCAGGTTGGCGCGACCGTCCTTGGTGGTGAACTTGCCACCAGCGAACATGTCGGCCGTACCGTGGTCGTTCACATCAGTGCTCTTGACCGGCCACTGGGCGTAACCGCCCTCGGGGGCCATCTTCTCGTAGGTTGCGCCCACAAAGTTGGGGCACAGGCTAATGCACTCGTTCCAGATCTGCTCGGTGTTGTCGTAGTGCATGGGGTAGCCCATGCGCGTGGACAGGTCCGCGAAGATCTCCCAGTCGTGGCGGCACTCGCCCTTGGGCGGAACGGCCGCGTCAAAGTGCTGGAAGCTACGGTCGGACGCGGTAAAGACACCCTCGTGCTCGCCCCAAGAGGTGGCAGGCAGGATGACGTCGGCGAGCATGGTCGTCTGCGTCATAAAGATGTCCTGGCAAATGAACAGATCCAGCTCGGAGAGCGTCTTGCGCATACCGGCCGAATCGGGCTCGGTCTGGACCGGGTCCTCGCCGTAGTTGTAGAAGCAGTGCACCTTGCCCTCGTCGACCAGGTGACCCAGATCGGTGAGCTTGTAGCCCTCCTCCAAGGGGAGTTTTTCCTCGGGCACGCCCCAGGCCTTGGCAAACTTGGCACGCACAGCCGGGTCGGTGACTTTCTGGTAGCCAGGGTACAGGTTGGGCAGCATGCCCATATCGCAGGAGCCCTGGACGTTATTCTGGCCGCGCACGGGCGCGAGGCCGGAGTTGGGTTTGCCGATCTGGCCGGCAACGCAGGCGATGGAGGCGATGGTGTGCACCGTCTTCAGGTTCTGCTTCTGCTGGCATACGCCCATGCCCCAGCCAATGATGGCAGAGGGCTTCGCCGTGGCGTACATCTCGGCAGCTTGGTGGATCAGCGCGGGCTCGACACCCGTGATGTCCTGTACGGATTCGGGAGTGTAGTTCTTGATGGTCTCCCACCACTCGTCAAAGCCGTTCGTATGCTCGGCGACGAATTCCTTGTCGTAGAGGCCATCGTTGACCAAGCAGTTGGCAAAGGCGTTGAGGAACGCGACATTGCAACCGTTCTTGATCGGAAGGTAGATATCGGCGATACGCGCAGTTTCGATATGGCGCGGGTCGGCGACGATGATCTTGCAACCCTTTTCTTTGGCTCGCACGATACGCCTTGCGACGATGGGGTGCGAATCGGCAGGGTTATAGCCGAAGAGGAAAATGCAGCCCGCATCCTCCATACCGGGGATGGAGCATGACATGCAACCTGAACCAACCGTGTCCATCAGACCGAGGACAGTAGGGCCGTGTCAAGTACGGGCGCAGTTGTCCACGCTGTGGGTGCCGATGCACGCACGCGTAAACTTCTGCATGACGTAGTTCGCCTCATTGCCGCCGCCTCGCGAAGAGCCGGTGGTCATGACAGCGTTAGGACCATATTCGTCAATTATGGCCTGCATCTTAGATGCGGTGAAATCCAGTGCCTCGTCCCAGCTTACGCGCTCAAGATCCGCGCCCTTGGTGCGGCGGATCATCGGGTGCAGTACGCGAGGAGTCAAGATCTTGGTGTCGTTGATGAAGTCGTAGCCGCTCATGCCCTTAAGGCACAGCTCGCCCTGATTGGTGATGCCGTTGAGCGGTTCGGTACCCACGACCTGGCCGTTTTGGACCAAGAGGTTAAACTGGCAACCGGCACCGCAGTACGGGCAGATCACTTTATGCTTCTCCATGACACCCTCCTTCCTTTCTCTGCTACCGATTAATCGGTACGTGTTTGACAATCGTCGGGCCTGTATGGCCGCCCGCCTACGCCTCGTTTTCGATGGTGGCGCGGGCACGCTCGGCGGTCAGTTCCGCCAGGCGCTCCTCGTCTACCAGGGTGAGGCCCTTAGTCGGGCACGCCTCGGCACACGCCGGGCCACCGGGACGGTCCACGCACAGGTCGCACTTGAGCACGAAGCTCTTGGTCTGCGAACCCACGCGCACGTCGCCCATCAAGACGGGGACCTGCGTGGTCGCCACGCTCACGGCGCCAAAGGGGCAGGCCATGACGCAGCTCTTGCAGCCGATGCAGTTGTCCTCGTTAACACCGATGCGATGGTTCTTTGGATCAAAGAACAAGGCGCCCGTGGGACAGGCCTTGGCGCATGGAGCGTCCTCGCAGTGGTGACACGCCACCGGTGCGGAGATCTCGTACGTACGCGTCACGCGCAGGCGCGGCGCGGCGATGTCGCCGGGGATGTCATGCGCCTCGATGCACGCCGCCATACAGGTTTGGCACCCAATGCAGCGCGAGGAATCGGCTACGACTCGTTTATTGCCCATGTTGTTCACTCCCTCCTGAATCCCATGTCGGAGAGACCCTGTCGACGTTGCCCCAAGCCGCCCGTGGCCTGGCATCGACGTATCGAATGCATGCGGCGAAACAGGCACTCGGTAGATTATCTCCAACGGTATACAGGTTGAATATACGCAGTTGCAGGGGGTAAACTTGAGCGTAACCCCTGCAATACGTGTGTATTGCAGGGGTTTGGGCTGGTTAGGATTATTCTTGGGTAGCTATAAAGATAAGTGTATTACACGCGTACGCTCAAGAAAGATTTCACGCTCGCTTATGCAGGATGTAGTACGTTTGTAATGTTGATCGCACTCAATTACTCTGGTGCAATAAAGTAGTGGTTATAGGATTGGCTATCATCAGCACATGCCGTATTTAATCATCCATATTGCACGCTCATTAAGGGAGGCCAGTGATGTCATCGACTCAAAAACGAGCCATCCTGCAGGTGCGCATTCGCGAGGAAGACAAGCAGCATGCCGAGCGTCTCTACGACGCCATGGGCACATCGCTCGCCGAGGCCGTACGTCTTTTTGTCGCGCAGAGCATTTTGATGCGCAAGCTTCCCTTTCAGCCGGTCGCCGTGCGTTCAAAGGACGGCACCGCCGCCTATGGATCGCTTAAAGCATATGGGGACCCCAATCGCCGCTCCGAGGAGCGCAACGCCTGGATTGAATACCTTGCTACAGAAAGCGACGATTCGATTTTGGGTCCCGAGGAAGTAGATATCCATGAGTAGCACCATCATCGACGAGACCGTTATCCTACGCTACCTGCTTGACGACGACGAGGTCCTGTCACCGCGCGCCGCCAAGGTCATCGCCACGCGCACCGCTCGCGTCTACCCCGAGATCATCACGCGCGTCGTGGTCACGCTGCGCGACGTCTATAAGGTTCCCCGCGTTGAGATTGCTGCGGCCATGAAAAGGCTGCTCGATGACGTCATGGTCGACGAGCCCACCGTTATCGCCCTTGCTATCAAACTGTTCGGCAAAACGCATATGGACTTTACCGACTGCCTCCTCGCAGCCCGAACCGCTATCTACAACGATGATGTCGTGAGCTTTGGCAAACCCATCATCCAAGGCATGATCGATTACCGCCGCAAGCGCCAAACCGCAGCCGAAGCCCGCAGCCGCAGCATCGACTCCACCATCGACAAGCTCCGCCACCGCCCCCGCAGCTAACCCCATCCCCTCCTAAGTTGCGGTGAAATAGTTCCTAGATTAGGCTTATTCGCGCTTTTCAGAAATTAAGTCACCGCAACTTCCAGGTTGGCCATCCGAAACTGGCAGCCTTGGACCGCGAATCCTACTGTTCGCCACGAAATGGGCCCATCTACTACGTTTAACCGATTACCCTCGACCATACAGAAATCCGAAATATCAAAACAGCTGGTAGACGGCTTGCCGATTTTCCGAAACTGCTGCTATGGTCGACCCCTGCGGGCTAAACGTAGTAGATGGGCCGCTTTCGTGGCTCAACACCAGACCAGTCATTTTGGGGCAGGGCTTTTTTGACCACATTTCCCAGCCGATCGCTAGAGTAGTCAAAAAGCCCCGTCCCAAATTAACTACCCCGGACTTCAATGGGTTCGCAAAAGCCAAAAGACAGTCCGTATTTAACCGCAACTTAGGTGGGCGCGGAGCGGGTTCGATTCCCGTCGCCCGGCGCGTAAATGAAAACAGCTCTGATCCCAAAAGGAAGCAGAGCCATTCGTCTATCTTATGGAGCGGGCGACGGGAAGTCCAAGGATTTGCTTCGCAAATCCTTGTTTCGCTGCGGACCTTCGGCCCTTGCGTGCTGCGCTGGAAAATGCTCACGCATTTTCTCAGCTTCGCACCCTGGCGGGTTCGATTCCCGTCGCCCGGCGCGTAAACGAAAACAGCTCTGGTCCCCAAAGGAAACCAAAGCCGTTAAAACAATTCTTATGGAGCGGGCGACGGGAATCGAACCCGCGTCATCAGCTTGGAAGGCTGGGGTTCTACCATTGAACTACGCCCGCAAGATATGGTCGGGACGACAGGATTTGAACCTGCGACATCCTGCTCCCAAAGCAGGCGCGCTACCAAACTGCGCCACGTCCCGAAGGTGTTGAGCAGCTAAGGTCTAAACCTTGCGTGTCCCAAAGCGAAGGAAATTATAGGGGAGACTCCCCGCCCGTGCAAGCGCAGAAACCCTAGTTCCTCGAATGTGCGACAAACTTGCTGTGGAGCAGACCGATCACAAAGGCAACTGCGGCGACCGGCGCCCACGCGGCACCGATGTCTGCCAGGGGTAGTGCATCAAACGGCAGCCACGTGCCCGCAAAGAACGCATCGCGGACCGAAGTGATCACACTCTGCACAGCAACGACGCCGCCGACCCAGACCCACACCTGCGGATGAGCGTCGCAAAAGCCGTGGACCAGGCCCATAAGCACCAGCACAATGGCAACGGGGTACAGGGCGTTGAGCAAGGGCACCGAGAACATAAGGATCACGTCGAGGCCCACGTTGGAAAGCACACACGAAAACGCCGCGAACACGAAGGCGAGGATCGCGAAGGGGCGGCGCATTGCCTCCTCGGAGGCCTCCGCTCCCCCTTCGACCACATACGTCTCGCAGAAGTAGCGCGAGCAGCAGCTGATAAGGCCGATGCACACGTTCATGCAGGCGAGGAAGAAAATCGCAAACACCACAACCGTGCCGGCGAGGCCAAAGTGCATGGAGGCCGAGCGAGCAAGGATGGCAGCGCCGTTGGTGGCGTCGGGCATCACGGTGCCGAGCTGCATACCGGCAAGGGCCAAGCCGCAATAGATGATGGCCATGAGCACGCCGGCTATCACACCGGAGCGCGAAATTTCAAAAGCGACGCGTTTGTCGTCGGTCACGCCCAACTCGTGAATGGTCTCGGCGATGATGATGCCGAAGGCGAGCGATGCAAGCAGGTCCATGGTCTGGTAGCCGGTCAAGAAGCCTTGGACCGCAGCACCGGCATCATAGGGAGCTTGCGGGGCAGCAGCCGGTCCCAGCGGCGAGATCACGGCAGCACCCACAACCAGCACGATGAGCGCGATGAGCGCGGGGCCCGTAATGCGGCCGAGCACGTGTGTGATAACACCCGGGCGCAGTGTGAGCGCAAACGCGACGACAAAGAAACCGACGGCGAACACCAGACGCGCCGTGCCGAGCGAGACACCCTCGGGCAGCAACGGTACCAGCATCTCAAACGCCGTGGAGCTTGTACGCGGAATGGCAAGGCACGGGCCGATGGCCAGATATACTGCCGCAACAAAGAACTCGCCAAACTTGGGGTGCACGCGGCTGGCAAGCTCACGCGCCGTGCCGGCAAGCGCCACGGCGATAAAGCCCATGACGGGCAGGCCGATGGCGGCAACGAGAAAGCCAAGCATGGCGACCGGCGTGGCAGAACCTGCCTGCAGCGCCAGCAGCGGCGGAATAATAAGGTTACCGGCACCAAAGAGCATCGAGAACAGGGCGATGCCGACGGTGACGACATGGTCGGAGCGCAGACCGCGCGGTGCGGATGAGGCCATAGGCACACCTTTCGGGTTGAAACAAAAACGGGACGGGCAAAATACCCGTCCCGCAAGTATATACGCTTTAGCAGACTAAATCGCGCAAAGCTTCAATCTAGCCGCCCCTTTTGAGCCGTTACGCGTCCGAGCGACGGCGACGCAGCAGCTCGAGTCCCAGCGCGACAAGCGCAACGGCGCCTGCAGCGACGGCGACGGCCAATGGCGCACGATCGCCCGTGTCGGCGAGCTGCTGAACGCTCGACTTGGAAGATTCCTTCTTGCCGGAGTTTTCCGCGCCCGATGCCTTTGCCTTATCAGCTGCGGAGTCATCCGAACTACCGGGTTTTGTCGGATCCTTTGAATCCGGCTGGTCGGAATCGGGCGTTCCGGGCTTTTCCGGCTCTGGCTTGCTCGGGTTGTCAGGCTCAGGCTTATCCGGGTTATCCGGGTCCGGCTTGTCCGGATCGGGTCCATCGGGCTTGTCCGGATCGGGAACCACCGGGTCCGGGTCGACAGGCTCCTGCTTCTTCTTCACCGTCAGCGTACCGGGCTCAACCGTGACATCGAAGTTCGGGTCGGCGACCGTCGCCCCGATCTGGTACTCGCCCGCCGGGGAACTCTCATCGGCGACGCAGGAGTACTCGACCTTCAAGCCCGAGGTATCAGCCGAGCTCTTTAGGCTCGAGGTAAAGGCGGGATTCATCTCTCCCTCGAAGCGTTCAACATCGTCGACCTTCACCTTAAGCTTCGCCGGCGCAATCTTGAACTTGCGCGAGGCGGCGCCGATATACCCGTTGCTTCGCAGCGTGGCAACGGCGCGATACGTGCCGGCATCGGTCGGGGCCTCACTCGACGAATAGTGCGTGCCGCCCGTCCCGTAATACCTGACCCTCAGGTCACCTTCGCAGGCCTTGGGAACCCCCGTGATCTTAGGCGATTGAGCATCACCGCTATAGACGAAGTTGCCGCCATCAAATGCAAGCTCGACCCGCTTCGCCTGAACGACCAGAATGAAGTGTGCGGTCACGGTCTTGCCATGAGCGTCCTTGCATGTGATGTCAAAGGTAGACACCCCGGCCTTGGACGGGGTGCCCGAGAGCGTCAGACCGCCCGCCGTGCGGGTGAGCTTAAACCCGTCGGGGAGCTTAGCGTCGTCCCACGTGTACTCATACAGAGCTTCGCCACCCGCTGCACCCGCAATCGTCGCGCGATACGTGCTATGCGCACGTGCGACCGGCAGCAGACCGCCGTTGAACACAAGGGCATCCCGGGGCACAACGGAAACGACGGCACGATCGCTTTCCACCTGCGCCTCGGTACCAAGGTAGCGCTGAGTGACGCGGCAGAAATACTCGCCGCCGCAATCCTCATTGAGGCCCTCGATGAGAAACGTCTCCCCCGTCTCGCCCTCGAGCGCCACGGCCTCGCCGCCCACCATGTGGAACCACTGATAGGAAAGTTCGACATCGGCGGCGGAACCCGTGGACGAGGACGCGTGGTCGAGGACGCCCTTGCCCGCCTCGGCAGCAACCGAGAGCACGGCAGCATCGCCCTCGTGGGCACTCGCGTCCTGTGGCTGCGCGATCACCTTCGGAGCGTCCGCTTTCGCGAACTCGAACGTAATCTCGTGCGACGCGGTGACGTCACTCACCGTGACCTCGTACGCTCCGCCCTCATAGTCGGAGATATCGAGATCGATGGCCTTGTCCGAGCCGGCTTCCGTGACCGTCACCCGCTCGAGGAAGCAGCCCTCGTCGGGCATCGCCGAGAGCGTCACGTCGCCGCCGGCATCAACGGTAACGGAAGCGTTGTCGACCGAACCGTTGACCGCCTTTGCCGTCACCTCAAAGCGCTCGGGCTTGTCCGGGTTATCAGGCTCGGGGTTATCAGGGTCGGGATTATCGGGATCCGGCTTGGGGCCCGGATCAGGATTATCAGGTTCAGGGTTAGGATCCGGGTCGGGGTTGGGATCCGGATCAGGCTGATCGGGGTCCGGATTGTCCGGATCCGGAACCACCGGGTCGGGATCGACGGGCTCCCGCTTCTTTTTCACCGTCAGCGTTCCGGGCACGACCTCGACATCGAAGTTCGGGTCGGCGACCGTCGCGCCGATCTGGTACTCGCCAGCAGGAGAGCTCTCATCGGCATCGCAGGAGTACTCGACCTTCACACGCGAAGTGTCAACCGCACTCTCCAGGCTCGAGGTAAACGCTGGGTTCGCCTCTCCCTCGAAGCGCTCGGCGTCGTCAACCTTCACCTTGAGCTTTGCCGGAGCGATCTCGAACTGGCAGGTAGCGGCACCGATGTAGCCGTGGCTGCGCAGCGTGACGACAGCGCGGTACGTGCCGGCATCGGTCGGGGCCTCCGTCGAGGAATATTGCGTACTTCCGGTACCGAAGTACCAGACCCTAAGGTCGCCCTTGCAGACCTTAGGGGCACCGGAAACTTCGGGCGCCTGCGACGCGCCATTAAAGGTAAAGTCGCCATCCGTGAACGATAGCTTTACGTGCTTTGCCTGGACAACGAGCGCAAAGCGGGCGGTCATGGCCTCGCCACGAGCATCCCTGCACGTGATATCAAAGGCGGAAACGCCCGTCTTGGACGGGATGCCCGAGAGCGTCAGGCCGCCCGAAGTACGGGAGAGCTTGAGCCCGTCGGGGAGCTTCGTCTTATCCCATGCGTACTCGTACGGAGCCTTGCCGCCCGCGGCCCCGGCAATCGTTGCGAGGTACGTGCCGTGCGCGCTCGCTGCCGGCAGCAGGTCGCCGTTAAACACAAGGGTGTCCCACGGCACGACGGAAACGGCGGCACAATCACTGTCCGCTTGCTTCTCAGTACCAAGGTAGCGTTGAGTGATGCGGCAGAAGTACTCGCCGGCTTTCTCGTCATCGAGATCCGCGAGCGAGAGCGTCTCCCCCGTCTCGCCATCGAGCGCCACGGCCTTGCCATTCGCCATGCGGAACCACTGGTAGGAAAGCTCAACCTCGGCAGCGCAACCCGTGGACGAGGCCGCGTGGTCGGCGACGTTCTTGCCTGCCTCGGCCGCAACCGAGAGCACAGCCGAATCGCCCCCATGGACGCTCACGTCCTGCGGCTGCGCGACCACACGCGGAGCGTCCGCCTTCGCAAACTCGAACGTGACCTCCTGCGATGCGGTGACATCGCTCAGCGTGACCTCGTACGCCCCGCCCTTGTAATCAGAAATGTCGAGGTCAACGGTCGCATCCGAGCCGGCCTGCACGACCGTCACGCGTTCGAGGTAGCAGCCCTCGTCGGGCGTCGCCGAGAGGATCGCGTCCCCGCCCTCAACAACCGAAACCAAAGCATTGTCGACCGAACCGTTGACTGCCTTCGCCGTCACCTTGTAGTGCTCGGGCTTCTTCTTCACCGTCAGCGTTCCGGGCTTGACCGCGACATCAAAGTTCGGATCGGCGACCGCCGCGTCGATCTGGTACTCACCCGCCGGCGATTTCTTATTCGCCGAGCAGAAGTACGTAACCTTAACGTCCGAGGTGTCGCAACGGCTCACCAAGCTGGAGGTAAACTCGGGATTTTCCTGGCCCTCAAAGCGCTCGGCATCGTCGACCTTCACCAGCAACTGGGCAGGAGCAACAGAAACCGTCAACTCGACGTCCTCGGCGGCAAGATAGTTTCGAGACGCCTGGGCATGGGCGACAACACGTGCCGTACCGGCAGCCTTCACCGTCGCGCAGCGTCCCTTAATCGAAACCGGGCTCGCATCGTCATCGAAATCAACCAGCTCAAACGTCACGGGAGTCTGGGCGACGTTGTTAAACACAATGGGGTCTCCACCGTAAACACTCGAATAGCTCGTCGTTCCCGTAATGGCCTGGCTTGCCTTTGCAATCGAGAACTCGGCGGACTGTTTACCCTGATAGTTGGGGTCAGTCACCGTAACCGTGACGCGGTAGTTGCCACTGTCGCACGGCTCCAGCGCCGTCGGACCATAGGACGTTCCATCTATACCGCGATAGGTAACGGAATAGGCAGACGCATCAAGGCTGGCAACCGCAACCGCCGCACCGTGTCGTGCGCCATCGTATGTCACATCAGACGTCTCGATCGAAATATCGACCGGGGCCTTCTCGATCGTGAAGTCACAGGAGGCATTACCGACATATCCCTGGGCATCGAGCGTCGCCACCACACGATACGTGCCGGCATCCACCGGCGCCTGATCCGACGAGTAATGTGTGTCGCCCGTGCCAACATAGGTCAGTTTGACATCGTCCTCGCAACCCTCGGGCACGCCCAAAAGCTCCGGTGCCTGCGCCGTCGCGTTGTAGGTAAAGGTCTGGCCCTCAAATGCAAGCGGGGCTTCCTTCGCCTTCACGAGCAGCGCGAAGTGCGCATCGCACTTGTTGCCCAGGTCATCGGTGCACCTAATCTTGAAGCGACGCACGCCCGTAGCCGCAGGCACGCCCGAGAGCACCAAGGCGCCCGATCCGTCATCTGCCAGCGTCAGCTGCATGCCCTCAGGAACCTCAACATCATCCAAGTTGTACGCATACGGTGCCTTGCCGCCCGTAGCGCCGGCAATATCTGCACGGTACTCATCGTGAGCGGTCGCCGCCGGCAGCACGCGCCCGTTAAACACAAGTGCTTCTCGGGGCACGATGGATGCCTTCGCATGTTCGGTATCCGTCTTTATCACCGTGCCCAGGTAGTTCTGCGTAATGCGGCAGAAGTACTCGCCTTCGCCGTCGCTGTCGAGCTGGGCGATCGAAAGAGTCTCCCCCGTCTCGCTCTTCAGCGCCACCGCCTTGCCGCCATCGTCAGACACGCGATACCACTGGTAGCTCAGCTTGACGTCTGCAGCGGATCCAGAAGACACGGCCGCATGGACGCGAACGTTGCGTCCCGCCTCGGCGGCGACCGAAAGCTCAACCGGATCGCCCTCGTAAGCGCTCGCATCCTGCGGCTGAGCGAGCACCTCCGGAGCCGCAGCCTTCGCGAATTCAAACGTGACCTGCTGCGGAGCACTCACGCCACTCAGTGTGACCTCGTACGCCCCACCCTTGTAGTCAGAAATATCAAGGTCATAGGCATTGCCGGCCGAACCGCCATCACCGGCCTCTTCGGCAACGGTCACGCGCGTCAGGTAGCAGCCTTCATCGGACGTCGCCGAAAGCGTCACCTTGCCATCCGTAGCGACCAAAGCAGACTCCGGATCAACCGATCCGTTGACCGCTCGGGCCGTCACCTTGTACTTAGGCGCCTCCGCAAAGCGCGCCTCGACGGTCATGTTGTCCTCGGGGACAAACGTCCAGGTAGCATCCGTGCTCAGCGGCTCATCGCCCAACGACCCGTCGTCATTGCGTGCATACCACCCATCAAACACATAGCCCGCATCGGGAACGGCAGTCAGGGTCGTGGACTCACCGTTCTCGACTTCGTTGGTCACGGCATAGCCCAGAGATTCGTCCTCGGAGGAACCATCGACGTGTCCGCCCTGACGCGAATCCACCGCTGTAACCGTCATCGACGCCCGCTCATAAACGGCCGTAAAAGTACGGTTGCCAAACACTACGCGGTTGATCACCGGCGTAAATCCCACAGGCATGCCGTTCTCGTCGACCCAGTATTTAAACTTCCAACCCTTATGCGGCACGGTAAACATAATCGCCGCGGAGTGGTAGGAGCCGCCGGTACCAAGCGCAACCATGCTAAAGCCCGCGTCCTTGGGATACGTAGCGACCTGAACATCGCAGCCCGTCTCGTAGAACACGGCCGTAAGCTGCTTATTCTCCTTTGCGGTACCGATATAGAACGCGCTGTAGCTCACCGTGACACCCGCATCGTCGACCCAATGCGAGAAGTGGTACTTCTTCCACGGGATCGCGATGGCCATAAACATGTCGCCCCTGTCGTAGGACCTGCTACCGGCAGGAATGCCGTCGACCAGAAGGGCCGTACCGCGGAAGATGGACGAGCCAGTGACGGTAATGGTCACCTGTCCATCGGATTCGAACTGCGCGCAGTACGTTATGTCTTGCGCGGCGGTCACATCGAGGGTCGTCGCGGTCTCGACAATCGAGGTGCCCTCCTTGTCGGTGCTCCAGCCCACAAAGCGATAGCCCATACCGGCAACAGCGGTCAGCTCCACCTGATCGCCCACGGCAAAGCTACCGCTGCCCGTAACACGGCAGCCCCTATTCGAAGCCTTGTCCTTCACCACGACCTCGCCCGCAACAATCACCTCGTACGGATCGGCAAACACGGCCTGGAGCTCCAACGCATCGTCCTCGAGCCCCTCGACCATATCCTTGTCGAGCTTAACCCAGCAATGGGCGTCGCAGCTCAGCAGCGACTTATTGCCCTCGGCATCCAGGACATACCAGCCGACAAAACGTTTGGTTCCCATAGGCGTAGCGTTGAGTTCGACCGTATCACCGAATTGATAGGAGCCCTCGCCGCTCAGGGTGCTAACGCTATCGTCACTCGCGCTCAAAACGACCTGATAGGACTTAGGCGTAAAGGTCGCCGTATAGGTGGCGTCACCCGCGACCTTAACGGTATAGTCGGCGTTCTCGCTGACTGTCTCGCCCTTGTCGTCCGTCCAACCCGCAAACGAATACCCGGTGTTGGCGATCGCACGAAGCGTTGCGCGGTCGCCAGGCTCATAGCCACCAAAGCCGCTCACGGCTCCGCCCTCGGCAGGCGAGGCAACGGTATGTACGACATACGAACCCGAGGCAAAGACGGCATAGAGCGACGTGTCCTCACGCACGGTGAATCGATAGGTTTTCTTGGAGCTCACGCACGTGCCATTCTGGAACCAGCCCACAAAAGCCGTATCCTCGGCGGCAACCGCACGCACGGTTGCGACCTGTCCGGCGGCATACGACCCCGCGCCCTCGACCGTGCCCATGCTCTCCTCGCACGAGACGTCCACCGTATATTGTTTTGCCGAGAACACGGCCTGGAGCGCCGTGTCAGACGTCGGCGCCACGTGATAGGTGGTGTCGCGGCTTACCACGGCGCCCGAGGCATCGGCCCAATACTCAAACGCATAGCCCGAAAGCGCATGCGCGGTCAGCGTGGCGGCATGCCCCGCCTCAACGGTACCTGTACCCTCGACCCAGCCGACGACGCTCGATTCGACCAGCGAACCGGTGCCGGAATCGACTACCGCCGTGGCGTCGACTTCATAGCTTTTTGCCATAAAGCGAGCGACGTGCACATGGCTGCGCTCCTGGTGGCAGGTGAACTCCGCATCGGCAGACTCAAACGTGCCGTCGGCCGTATACCAACCAGTAAAGACGTAACCGGGATTGGGCGTCGCCTTCAGGGCAACCTCCGCGCCGCGGTCGGCAAGGATTCGGCTCGCCTTGACGGTGCCACCCTCCGCAGGATCGGCGAGGGGCACGCAGACGGTATCGATAGGCACAAAGGCTGCGGTAATGACGCAGTGCCCGGTTTTGCCGCGAGCTTTGGCAACCAACGTGGTCTCGTGCTTAAGGCTCTTCAGGCGCCCGTTGACGTACCAACCCCAGAACAAATAGCCAGGACGAGCCTTGGCCGTCAGATGAAGGGTCTCCCCAAATTTGAACTTATCGGTCGCAGGCTTCACCACGGTCCCATTGCACGTCACGGTACCGCCGAGCCATGAATCGGCCGTGACCATGACCTCGGGCTTTGAGTCGGTAAAGATCGCGGTATAGGTATCGCTCTTGGTGACCTTAACGACTAGCTCGGCAGATTCGTACTCCTTACCGGAGCCGTCCTTCCAATGGTCAAAACGATAGCCGTCGTTGGCCTTTGCCTTGAGCATCACCGTATCGCCGTATCCGCAGGTAACAGAAGACGCCCCCGGGTGGCCCTCGATCTCAACCGTACCGCGCTCCACAAAGGTCTTTTTTGCCTTCGCCGTCACGGTATACGTGTTTTCCTCAAACACCGCGCGCACGGTGCATTCCACGTCCTCGGGATAGAACTCAAGGTAGCTGGGGTCGGTGCCCAAAAGCAGGTCCGTCTTGGCGTCGTACCAGCCCTTAAAGGTAAATTGTTTGCTCGCCTCCGCCGTGAGCTCAATGCTCAGCGTGGCAGGCTCGCCCTTCATGCAGTAGCCCTCACCGTGCACCATATATTTGCCCGCCATGGCCGCGGCCGGCTCAACGACAACGTCCACCTTGCAGGCACGCGTAAACTTCGCCTGGACCACGCAGTCGGTAATGGGCTCAAAGGTATAGGAGCGATCGCTCGAAACCAGAGTCGAGGTGGCATCCGAGCCGCCGTTGCTCAGATACCAGCCGTCAAAGATATAGCCCTCGGATGGGGTGGCCTCCGCGGTCACGCGCTCACCTTCGGGAACCTCGAGCACCATGCCAGCAGTCTCGCCGCGCTTCAGCGTAACGGTACCGCCCTCGAGCGGGTCGGCCTCGGCACGCACGGTATGCGTATCTCTGCCGTCCATTACGGCCTCAATTCGGGCATTGCCGTTAACGCGGTATTCGCAAACTTCCTGCTTGTTGGCAATCGTGATGCCCTGCGCATCGGTTTCTCGCCATTCCACAAACCGGTACGTTTTCTCCGGATTATCGGGGCGCACCTTGGGCCGCATCGTAAACGTAAGGATATCGCCATCCTTCGCGCGAACCTTGCCATCCACAACCAGCACGCCATCGCACAGCACCTCGGCGCTGTCGAAGGGATCGGTATTCACCAGGATAGTCTTGTCCGCCTTGCGGAAGCGTGCAACCAGATGGCGGTCGACCTCGGCCTTGAAGATATACGTACGCTCGGGCGAAACCTCGATGCCATCCTCAAACCATCCCACAAAGGCATAGTCAGGACCCTCGCTCGCGGTGACCATAGCCTGGTCGCCACGCGTAATGCTCTGCTTTACAGGGCTTGCGGTGCAGCCTGTCGAAAAATCGGCCTGAATACCGTCGGCTTCGGCAACCGCCGTAATCTCGACTTTTTTCTCGAAAACGGCCGTCATTTTTACGACCTCGGGCGTCAGGTCCGTGATCGTCATCGTCTTGAGAGGAGATGTCGAGACCTCGACGCCGTTCTCTTTCCAACATACGAAGCGATAGCCGGGATTTGCGACAGCCTCGAGCGTGGCGACCGTCCCCTCATAGTGGATACCGCCGCCGGTAACGACGCCGCCCACCTCGGGCTGCGCGGTGGCAATAATCTCAATCTTATGGTCGCCATGAGGCTTGGGCTTCTTGTGGTCGTCGATGATGTCCTTAATCTCCTTGAGCACCTTGGTGCCCACAGCGGCAACATCCTCAATGTTGTCGGCCATACCGATCTCAATCACCGCGTCGGCCGCGATGGGGTCGACAATCTCGCCCAAGCCATACATGGTAGCGAGAACGGCCGCAGCCGTAATCGCGGCGATGAGCGCGGCCTTCAGCGCCGCGAGTGACTCGTCGGGGCCAGTCGCCTCACGGAAATGCGCGGTGTACTGCACATCCCCCTCGAGCACAAACGTATAGGACGGACCATCGTCGCCGGTAAAGACAACGTTGCCGAGGGCATCGGTCGCGTAGTCAAACACATAGCCGGGTAACGGGACCGCTACGACCGTTACGCGTGACCCGATGCCGTACAGACCGGTGGAAAGGAACTGTCCGAGCGGCTGCCCGTTCTCATCGACCCCGTCCACACTCAGGACCACGCTCGCCTGCGGAGCGCAGTAGCGCGGAGTGATCTCGATCTTGGAGTCGCTCTTATCCTCGGACACAGTCGCGTCCGCCTCGTTCACCGTATAGGTAAAGTCGAGTTGATCGCTCACGGCGTAGGCGTCACCGCCCTCACCCAGATACCAGCCCAGGAACAGCGCGTTATCCGTGACGGCGGAAACCTCAACCGTCTCGCCGGCATTGCGATAGCAGTTTTGAGCGGTAACACTCAGGTGCGCATAGTCCTGCGACGAGTCGGTCGCCTGCGCATCGTTGATGTGCACCGCATAGTCCTTGAGCTTAAAGCGAGCCTCCAGGGACAGATCCTTATCCGGCGTAAACGTGCAGACCGTCTCTTTGGAGATGTACTTGCCGGACTTGGTGTCATACCAGCCCTTAAAGGTAAGGTTGTCGTTGAGCATCCCCAAAGCACCGGCATCGAGCGTGACCTCGGTGCCCGAATCGATCGTCGTCACGCCGGAAACATCGGGCAGCTCAACGCCGTCCATCAGCTTGCGTTCGCCTTTATCGATCGTTTGGGCATAGGAGATCTGGAACGACGTCGGCTCAGGCTTCTTAAGCTGTAGCGTGCCCTTGGTCTGGGTTTCAAAATGTGAATAGCCATCGTCATACACGAGCTTTACGGGTTGTCCGTCCATCGACTCATCGAAGACGTCACCGTCGCACGGAGTCGCCGTTAGGTACTCACCCAGTTCTTCCTTTATGAGGGCTTCGTAGTTCCAAATCGAAACAGAATGCGGGTAATCGAGCTCGATGCTCATGCCCTCGAGCGAAATGGTGTCCCCCGGCTCATAGGTCATGTTGTTGGGATCGCAGGAGATCTCAACGTTCTTGAGCACCTTGCCCACCGGGACGGGTAGACAGCCGTTGCACCTCTCCCAAACAGCCTTGGGCTCTCCCTTGCTGTACTTCGGAATCATCTTGGCAGGGACCATGACGGTCATGTTGCGCTTGGGGAACGTGTCGGTATTAATGAGCACCGCATGGTTGCACCCAAAGAACACGGTCTCGAGGTTGGTGCTATAAAACGCCTTTTCCGGCAATTCCTCGATCTTGGAGTTATATGGCAGCGTCAGCCCGCCGTTCAAGTCGGTGCCGTAGAAGCAGGTGTGGCCAAGCGTTTCGATCGTTGTGTTGCTCTCGAGCCCGGTGGTAGCAAGGTTCGAGCAGAACCTGAACGCGCAAACGCCAATCGATGTAATGGAGGCATTCTTGGCCAGGCCGGTATCGGTCAGAGCCTTGCAGCCTTCGTAGGCGCTGTCGGGAATCGACGTGAGGCCAACGACCTTGTCGAGTCCCGTCGACACCAGCCCACTGTCGGCAAACGCGGCATAGCCCATCGAGCCAATGGTAGTAGTCTCGCTGATGTTCAGGCTCGCAAGCGACTCGCAGCCATAGAACGCCTCTTTTCCGATGGTGCCGATGGTCATACCGGACAGGCTGATATCGGTGAGATTCGGGCAGTTATAGAAGGCGTGCAATCCGATTTTGGAAATGGAGCTATTCTCAAAGCGCACTGAGCGCAGATTGGTAGAGTCGGCGCAGAGCTGCGCGTCGACTTCATCAACCCCGTAATCGACAATCAAATTCGTTACCATTCGACCATCGACAGAGTTCTCGCGCGGGTTGTTTTCATCGATTTCTACCGTAAGATTTCCGTTTGCGTCGCACGGATACAGATAGTAGTTGGGCATGAGCTTGGCATACTCGCAGGCCGCCTGCTGCAGGTTGCCCTTGCTGTACGCGACAAGGCGCGTGTAGCCATCGTCATACACCAGCTGTATGGGCTCTCCGTCCATCGAGCCATCGAAGACGTCGCCGTCGCAGGGAGTCGCCGTAAGGTATTCGCCGAGTTCTTCCTTTATGAGGGCTTCGTAGTCGCTATCCATCGTCGAATGAGGATATTGAAACGTGACACTCATGCCCTTGAGCGAAATGGTGTCGCCCTGCCGATAGGCCATCTTGTCGGGATCGCGCGAGACCTTAATCTTTTGAAGCATCTTGCCCACGGGGACGGGCAGGCTGCCATTGCAACTCTCCCAAACCTCTTTGGGGCGACCGCTTGCGTATTGCGAAACCATCTTGGCAGGGACCATGACAGTCATGTTTTGCTTGGGGAACGTGGTGGAATTAATGAGCACCACATGGTCGCATCCAAAGTACACAGTTTCAAGCTTAGAGCCATAGAACGCACGACTCGGCAGTTCCTCGATCTTGGAATAAAGGGGCAGCGTCAGCCCACCGCTCATATTGGTCCCAGAGAAACAACCTTCGCGGAGCGTCTCGATCGTCGTATTGCTCTCGAGTCCCGTCGTCGCAAGGCACGAGCAGTTTCTGAACGCATCGACTCCGATTGATGTGATGGAGGTATTCTTATCCAGGCCAGTATCGGTTAGAGCCTTGCAGCCGTCGTAGGCCATGAGAGGAATCGACGTGAGGCCAACAACCTTATCGAGTCCCGTGGACACCAGTCCACTCTCGGCAAACGCGGAGTCGCCCATAGAGCCAATGGTGGCAACCTCGTTGATGTTCAAACTCGTAAGCGACTTGCAGCCATAGAATGCCTCTTTTCCGATGTGACCGATAGTCATACCGGAAAGGCTGATATCGATGAGGTTCGGGCAGTTATAGAAGGCGTGTGTTCCGATTTTAGAAATTGAGCTGTTCTCAAAGCGCACTGAGCGCAGATTGGTCGAGTCGGCGCAGAGCTGTACGTCGACTAAATCCGTCCTGTAATCGATAATCAAATTCGTTACCATCCGACCGTCGACGGAGTTCTCGCGCGGGTTGTTCTCATCAATCTCTACCGTTACATTTCCGTCCGCATCGCACGGATACAGGTAGTAGTTCGGCATGAACTTGGCATACTCGTAGACCGTTGGCTCGTACGTGAGGGCATCGACTTCGCTGTCGTCGGACGGGGACTCTGACGTTGCAGGCGAGCTCTTAGCAGCATCGAAATCGGTCGCAGCACTTATGAGGTCCTGCGCTAGGCTCGTCCCGGGGGCGTCGGATGCCGCGCTGGATGAGTCGTCCTGCGTATTATTCTCTTGGTCGGAAGACGCGGATGAAGCGCTTTCGTCCGAAGGTGATGATTCATCGACCGCATCGGTATCGGAGCCCGAGTCGGTCTCTTGGGCCTCGCTCTCGACGGCGACCGCCCCGGCATCATCGGCATAGGCTGTGCTGGGAGCAAGGGGTATCGAGGTCACGACCATCGCGACCGAAAGATAGACGACTAAAAACCTATAGAGGGCAGCAGTGATCCTGTTCATAGGAACCTTCCCGCAATTCGCAAAGATACAGAGTCCCAGTGTGGGCCATCATTTCACATTACCCTGTATAAGCGACAATGCGGGAAGGTAGCGTAAACGGTTTATCTAAGGGCGCAAAAGGTTGGTCTAATCGCAGCTCAAATCGCGCAGAGCCTCAATCGCCATGTCGACTTCCTCGGCCGTGTTGAAGTAACCAAACGAGAACCGAACCACGCCCTGGCGCTCGGTTCCCAGCGCACAGTGCATGAGCGGGGCACAATGGGCACCGGGGCGCGTAGCAATCCCCCACCCCTGCATGAGCGCGTCCGAAATCTCGGCAGAGTCGATATCACCCACGTTGAGTGAGACGATCGCCGAGCGTGCTGACTGGTCGAAGGCACCGTAGAGTTTGATTTCCGGAATCTCACGAACACCGGCGAGAAAGCGATCGGCCAGGGCGCGTTCGTGAGTCGCAATCGCTTCAACTCCACCCTGTGCCTCGATAAAACCAAGGCCTGCGGAAAGGCCCGCGATGCCGTGACCGTTGAGCGTGCCCGCCTCGAGCCGCGTGGGCCACTCCATGGGCTGCAACGCATCGAAGCTGTGCACGCCCGTGCCGCCCATGGCCCAGGGCGCCACGTCAATGCCCTCTGCCACGGCCAGGCCGCCGGTGCCCTGCGGGCCCATGAGCCCCTTGTGGCCGGTAAAGCACACCACGTCGAGCCCCATGGCCTGCATATCGATATGCGCCGTACCGGCAGACTGCGAGGCATCGACGATCACAAGCGCACCCGCGGCATGTGCCAAGGCCGCCACGCGCGCAATGTCGACCGCGTTGCCGGTCACATTAGAGGCATGCGTCACCACCACGGCACGCGTACCGGGCGTGACCAGCCGCTCGAGCTCGTCGTAGTCGAGCGCGCCGTTCGCGTCGCAGCCCGCATGCTCAACCGTCACACCCTGCTCCATCGCCAAGCGATTGAGCGGACGCAGCACCGAGTTGTGCTCAAGCACCGTCGTAACCACGCGGTCACCGGGACGCACCACGCCATTGATGGCGGTGTTGAGCGCCGCCGTGGAGTTGGGCGTAAAGCACACATGGTCCGCCCTCGGGCAGCCCAAAAGGCGCGCGAGCTTGGCACGGCAAGCGTGAATCGTACGAGCGGCATCGAGGGCACCCGACGTGGCACCGCGCCCGGCATTGCCGAGCGAGCACATCGCCTGCGTCACGGCATCGATGACCGTCTGAGGCTTGTGCATGGTCGTCGCCGCGTTATCCAGGTAGATCATCGCACGACCTCCCACATATCAATCACGGTATAGCCCTCGGTAGGAACGCCCACCGCGGTAAGCTCGCTGCGCAGCAGCTCCTCATCGGCAGGCAACGCCTTCCACGCCAGGCCGCAGCCGGCAGCGACCTCCCCGGGCACGGGAATCGTTCGCCCGGGAAGGCCGCGCTCGACGCACAGGGACTCGCAGCCCATGGCGGCCGCCGTGGTGGGAAACGTGATGACAAGCGCCGGGCGCTTCTCCCTCATGGCAACTCCAACCAATACGCTACGGGCGCACGACGCGCACGGCCTGTTCCATCTTCTCCACGATCACGTACATGTTCGTGACCTCGCCCACCGCGAGCTGGTCCTTAATGCCAAAGTGATCGAGGCAGGTGCCGCAGGTGAGAATCTCGACACCCTGCTCCGCCAGGCCCTTCAGGTCATCGAGCACCGGCGAGCCCTCGACGGTGAGCTTGGCGCCACCGTTGTAGAACAGCATCGTGGCGGGCAGCTCCTCCTGCTGTGTCACGGCAAAGATAAAGGCCTTCATGAGCTTGTGGCCCAGCTCGTCGTCGCCGCGGCCCATGCAATCGGTGTAGACGGAAACGACCAGCTGGCCCTTGCCGGCGCTGGCATCACAGAAGGCAGCGCCATCCTGCTCGGGATCGACCACGGCAACGGCGCCAGAGGTCGCCACGGTCACGTGCCACTCGGCGTCAGAAACCTTCTCGACCGAGGCCGTGCAGCCCTTCTCCTGCGCCATCTTGGAGATGTTCTTGACGGCGGTCTCGTTGTCGACCGAGGTCACCACAGCACCCTCGCCATCAAGCTGCTTCAGAGCTTTGAGCGTCTTGACGACGGGCAGCGGGCAGGCATCGCCCATGGCATTGACTTCAATTTTGGTAGACATAGTTTTTCCTTTCGAATGAATCAATCAAGAACGAGTGAAAGTTGAATAAACGAACCGTTAACGAACAACGCGAACGGCAGGACCGTCCGGCACCGGCTCGCACACGCGGCCGATTGTGGCGGCGATGCGATCCTCGGCATGCAGACGACGCGCAAGCTCATCTACATCCGCTGCGGGCGCCGCAATAAGCAGACCGCCCGAGGTCTGTGGATCGTACAGTGAATCCAACATGCCCGGCTCCAGGTCATCGTCAGCCGCCACACGCGATCCAAAGAAATCCTGGTTGCGGTAGGCGCCGGCAGGGATAATGCCCAGACGCGCCATATCGAGCACCTGGTCAAAGAGCGGCACCGCCCCCGACGCAAGCTCAATCTGCACGCCCGAGCCCTCGGCCATCTCGCACGCATGCCCGATCAGGCCAAAGCCCGTGACATCGGTGCAGCCGTGAAGCTCGAGTCCCTCGGCCAGGCGAATCGGGGCCTCGTTGAGGGTACGCATCGACTCGAACATCGGGCCAGCCTCGTCCTGTTCGATGAGCTCGCCCTTAATGGCCGTGGTGATGATGCCCGAGCCGATCGCCTTGGTCAGCAGCAACGCATCGCCCACGCGCGCGCCGCTGTTGGCGAGCATGCGGTCGAGCGCGACAAAGCCGCTCACGGACAAGCCGTACTTGGGCTCGTCGTCGTTGATGGTGTGGCCGCCCGCGATGGAGCAACCCGCCTCGACGCACTTGTCGGCGCCGCCCGCCAGAATCTGCCCGGCAGCCTCAACGCCCAGGCAACTGGGGATGCACAGGAGGTTCATGGCATGGCTCGGCCGTCCGCCCATGGCGTATATGTCCGACAGCGAGTTTGCCGCCGCGATCTGGCCAAACAGGAACGGGTCGTCGACCATCGGTGGGAAGAAGTCGATGGACTGCACGAGGCCCAAATTATCGCCAACGCGGAAGATACTCGCATCGTCGGAGGTATCGAACCCCACGAGCAGGTTGTCGTTATGCACATTGGGTAAGCCGCCCAAGACCTGGGCGAGGGCTCCGGGAGCCAACTTAGCGGCTCAACCGCTCGCGGCGGTCATAGACGTGAGCCTCATGGTGTCCTTAGCCATACGAACCCCCTTCCAACGAATCAACGACTTTAAGTATACGCGCCAGGCACGCTTCCCAAGAGACCGCCAACGGCTCGAACGTCGAAGGCGGCGCCGCAAGCGCCTGCGCGATAGCATCTGCCAGTGCGCGCTCAAACAACGGAAGGTCGGCCGCCACGGGCGTGTCGACATCCGTCATACGCGGCGACGCCACCCACGTCACGGGAGCACCGGGAAGCATCGCCTCCATCCAGGGACGAACGCCGGGCAAATCGGTCGCCACAACTTTGCAGCCGCACGCGAGGGCCTCAATCGTCACGAGCGGCAGACCCTCGTAAAACGAAGGCAGCACAAAGACGTCGGAACTGCGGTAGGCACGCACGAGCCCATCGCTATCCAGGCGCCCCGCCAGCGTCACCGGCACATCCGAGGCCGCGGTCAAGCGCTCGATGCGCGCGTACTCGGCATCGTCCCCGCGGCCGCCCACAAGTACCAAGCCAGATGGGCGGACGCCATCGTCAATCGGCAATGACACGGCTCGAACCAGCGACTCGACGCCCTTTTTAAAGCAAATCTTGCCCACGTACACAAGCGACCCCGGCCGCCTCGCCACGCTTGCGTCGCGGCAGAAGACGCGATGGTCGTAGCCCGTCCCAATCACGTGGATGCGATCGGCATCGACGCCGCACGCCAGGCCAATCTGCTCAGCCTGCTCAGCATGGAGCGCAAAGACGGCATCGAGCCGACGAACCGCGCTTACGATGCGATCGCGCTCGAGCGCATGCGAACGCAGCTGGCGCAGGTCTGTCGAATGGCACACGGCAACAACCGGCACGCCCCGGACGCACTCGCGCGCCAATGCGGTCACCAGATACAGGTGATGGCAGAGCACCAGATTGGGCCGAAACTCAGCCACCGCCCGATCGATTGCAGCAGCAAATGCCCGCTCAAATGCCTTGAGCATCGAAGGCGTCAGGTCACGATAGCGTGTGGAGGGATAGGGCATGACATCGGACATACCGCAGATGGGAAACGGCAGCTCGGGCGACTCGAACGGTACGGCAAACACGGCAGCACGCCGGTCCAGCTCGCCTTGGGTATCACCCGGTGCCGCGCCGCAAAGCACGGCGGCGCGATGCCCCGTCTCGATCTGGTCGCGCACGAGCGCGGCAAGGTAGGTGCCGCTGCCGGTACTATCTGGTTTTTGCGCCGAGATATTGAGGATGCGCATGTCGCGGTACACCCCTAGGCCAAGGCGGCGGCGCGGACAGCCGCGCCGATCGCTCCAGCAAAGCGAGCCTGGGGCGAGGTGGTCACCGGCGACCCCAGTAGCTCGCCCAACCGCTCCACCACGAAGGCGTTCTCGCACAGGCCGCCGGTCAGGTAGTACGGGGCGCCCGCGGCCTGCCCGGCCATGGTCGCCACGCGCGAGACCACGCTGTCGATCACGCCACGTGCAATGTTCTCGCGCGGCTCACCGCGACCGATCAGGCTGATAACCTCGCTTTCGGCAAACACGGTGCACATGCTGGAAATCTTGGTAGGCTCGCCGGTGCGGGCGAGGTCTGCCATCTGCTGCTGGGTAATGCCCAGGCGGTCGGCCATGATCTCCAGAAAGCGCCCCGTGCCGGCGGCGCACTTGTCGTTCATGGCGAACTTGGCCACGCGGCCACTTTTAAGCTGAATGACCTTGGTGTCCTGGCCACCTACGTCAATCACGGTGCCGTGATCGCCAAACAGACGCACGGCACCGACACCGTGGCAGGTGATCTCGGTCACCACCTTGTTGGCATAGGGCACCGCGACACGGCCGTAGCCAGTCGCGACCACACGAACATCGTCGCCCGTCACGTCATAGCCGGCTGCGGCGAGCTCACCGCGTAGGCGCTCGGCCGCATCGACCGACGAATACCCCGTCGGCATGACGCAGGTCCACGCAATGGCGTTGTCTGTCTCCACCACCGCAGCCTTCGCGGCCGTCGAGCCAATGTCGATACCAATGCCAACCACGGCATCCTCCTTCTATGCGGCAAAGCAGCTATCCCTTTGCCGCATTTGTCCTACAGGGTCTCGATAAAGGCGGCGATGCGCGTCTCGATCTGGCCCATGTCGCCGTTGCTGTAGTCGGTCTCGATCTTCATGTACGGAATGCCCGCGCCTTCAACGGCCTCCTGCATGCGCGCACTCTCCACGTTAAAGGTATGACACGCCTGGAGCACGTTTTCAACCACGCCGTCGACGTGATACTTCTCGCACATGGCCAGCGTGTTCTCCATACGGCCGTCGTTGGGCGTCATGACCGAGCAGTTGATGTCCAGGTAGCGGTCGGCGATGGCGCGCAGGATGTCGGGCGCGTCCGGGTCGATCATCATGGCCGCCGTGCGCTCGCCCGAGCAATCGTCCATGCACACGACCACGCCGCCGTTGGACTCGATGGTGCGGCCGACCTTGTTGATCACGCCGCCCACCGGGCAGCCGGTGATCAGGATGCGCTTGGCATCCGCCGCAATGGGACGCTCGCCAGCCTCGTAGGCCTCGCGCAGCTTGGCGACCTTTTGCTCAAGCTGCTGCGTATAGGCCTCGATATCAAAGCTGAACGTACCGGCGAACATAGTGCTCATCAGGTCGACGCCGCTCATGGCCGCCGGCCGGTTGGCCTGCAGGGCGAACATCTCGAGCTGGGCGGCGCGCAGGCGATTGCGACGACGGACGGCGGCGCGCAGGTCGTCGTCGGTAATCGTGATGCCGTAGAAGCCCTCGAGCTCCTCCTTGAGCATGCGGCACTCCTCGTACCAGCCCTCACGCTCATAGGCACGATCGCGGCTCTGTGGCAGGTGCAGAATGTACGTACGCTTGAGCTCGTTGAGCAGTTCGTACATCTTCTTCTTGCCGTCGCAGGTGGTCTCACCGATGATCATGTCGCTGAAGTACGTAAACGGGCACTTTTGCGAGTAGGCAAAGCCGTAGGTCGACTTGATGAGCGGGCAGAGGTTTGCCGGCAGCACCTTCTCGGCCTCGGGAATCACCTCGTCGGACGTGCCGCACAGCGCCACGCTCGCAGCCCCCGCGGCATCGATAATCTCGAGCGGCGTATAGCTGCACAAAAAGCCGACCAGGCGATTGCCGGCCTGTTTGTAATCTTTGACGCGAATAAACGCCGCCTTGCGCTGCTCGTTGAACTCCTCAAACGTGCACGGCAACGGCTGCTCAATATTTTCCGACATATAACTCCTTAACAAACCTTTTAACCAACCAAGGAAACGGCTTTCCCAGGGTCCGAGGTTGCCGTGAAAGAGGAGCGCCGCGTACTTCTGGTACGCAAGCGACGGTTTGAACGGCAAGATCGGGTGCCTGGGGAAGCCGCCGGGACGGATAGTCCTAAATGGTTTCCAAGAAAGCCTCGATCCTGGTCTGCAGTTGGCCTGCATCCTCGCCGGCGTAGTCGGTCGTGATGTGCATAAACGGAATGCCGGCCTCCTCGGCGGCCTTCTCCACGGCAAACGACTCCATCTCGTAGAGCGTGCAGAACTGCAGAGCCACGTCGACAATGCCGTCGGCATGCAGGTCCTTGGCCATCTGAACAATGTCCTTCATACGCTGATCGTTGGGCGTAAAGACGGCACAGTTGATCTTAAAGTAGCGCTCGGCGATAGCATCGAGCATCTCGTCAACCGTCTCACCGGACTCATCGACCAAGTCCTTGTAATAGCGCGAACCCGTGCAGGACTCCTCGCCCACCACAACGCCGCCGGCCTTCTCGATGAGGTTGAACAGCTTCCAGTTGGGCACAGCCATGGGCGTGCCGGTGTACAGGATGCGCTTGGTTCCCTTGGGCGCCACGCCCTCTCCGGCCTCGACACGCTGCTCACACTCGGCCGCCATATCGTTGATGGCTCCGGTCAGACGCGGCGTGTCGTCCATAAAGGCGGCCTGAACGGTCAGCAGGCTGTCGAGACCGCTAATGGGCGCTGGATCGGCAGCGCGCGTGGCAGCGAGGCGCTGCAGGGCGCGACGCTTCTCATTGACGGCGCGGATGGCGGCCTTCAGACGCTCAGGCGTAATCGTGACGCCACACTCTTCCTCAATCTTGGCGGCGAGCTTTTTAACCTCGGCCTTCCAGGTCACGAGCGTCGACTCGTCGTGCACGTTGGGAATATCCATGACGTACATGTTCTTTTGCGTGGCAAAAAACTCGTAGGCCTTCTTCTTGCCATCACAGGTGTTCTCGCCTACCACCAAGTCACTCGACTCGATGTAGGGGCAGACCTCACCCAGCTTAAAGCCGGCAAAGCTCTTGATAAGCGGACAAGTGTTGCGCGGCAAGTGCTCCTCGACCTTGTCCGTTGCCCAATCGGCACCCGAGCACAGACCAACGGGAATGCCGTCACAGGCAAGCACGATCTCCTCGGGCACGTACACGCAGAACGAGCCCACGATTTTGGTGGCCTCGCCAGCCTCCTTCTTGTCGAGCATCTCCTTAATGCGGCCGCTATGGATGTTGGTGGCCACAAAGTCCAAGTAGGACGTGGACTTGGGGCGGTTGTTCTGCGACAGGAACATGTCCCCGTACATCTGGCCCACGGCGCCCAGCAGCATATCGTGGTCGGCAAGATTCATGCCGAGGCTCTCCCACATCGGATGAAAATCGAATTCTTCAGCCATAACGGTTCCCCTCTCGAACCAAAAACGGATAACAGCGGTATCGATGCACGACGGACGGCGATTGCCCGGCCGTGCTCAAACCCGGAATTTTAGGGAACCTGCTTTGCGGTCGATGATTTAGTTGTGCGTCGTCTCTCCCGGAGCCGTGAACATACCTGCTCATATGCGACTCCGAGCCATATGCTGGGCGCGCGCGGCAACGCGGCGAATGTATGTCGTCTGCGGCATGTGCGCACCCTCCTTAACCAGTCGAGGTCAACTATATCAACGGTCATCGCCCCTGCGAACACCGTTGACATTCGTACGACAGCCTCGTGTGCCGTCGTTTAATAAATAATTATCTTGATTGATAAGAGTTTGTCATCCTTCATTCGGCGAACGGCAAGACAAAGCCGCCGAGGCTTATATTCCCCGACGGCATTACCCGGCGCTATCGACAAACCAAATGGATCCTGCTGGCATCAAAATGCATGCGCAGCGTCTCGCCTGCTTGCGGCAGCTCGTCGACAGGCATGCGCACTTTGTTGACCTTCCACTGCAGGCGCGTCGGCGCATCGGCACGCGGCACATCCAACAGCACCAGCCGCTCAAAGCGCGAATCGCTCACACGGGCCACGTGCAAATCATAGCTGTTGCGGCCCCGCTCAGCACGGTTGTCAACATGGAAGTAACTTGCGCGAATACCAAGGTACGCCACGTTATCGGGAACCTCACGGCCCACGTTGAAGGTCATGCCCCAATCGAGGGCCTCGACCTCCTGGGGCCCAATCTTGCGCGCACGGCTTGTGTTCTTGCAGCCCGTCAAGCGCAGCGCCGCCAGCGTCTGCGGACGGCGGACCACATCCTCGACGGAGCCGACCTCCTCAACATGCCCATCGTGCATCACACAGATGCGCTCGCACAGACGGCACGCCTCGTCGATGTCGTGGCTCACGTAGAGCACGGTGCGGTTGCACACATCGAACAGGTCGAGCATGTTCTGTTCGAGCGCGCTCTTAAGATACGCGTCGAGCGCGCTCATGGGCTCATCGAACATAAAGATGCCCGGATGCGCCGCCACCATGCGCGCAAGCGCCACGCGTTGCTGCTGGCCGCCCGAGAGACGCGCGGGATAGCGGTCGGCAAAATCGGCCAGACCGAAAATGCCCAGATAGCGCTCGGCGAGCTTTTTGCGTGCCGCGGCGTCGCCCGCATCCTTTACGCCGGCGCATACGTTATCGGCCACCGTCATGTTGGGGAATAGCTGGTAGTTTTGGAAGAGCAGGGCACACTTGCGCTCCTGGGGTGACAGGTTGATGCCCGCCGCCGAGTCAAAAAAGGTCACGCCGTTGACGATGATCTTGCCCTCGTCGGGCGTCTCCACACCGGCAATGCAGCGCAGCGTGCAGCTCTTACCGCAACCCGAGGCACCCAGCAGTGCCACGCGTTCCTCGCCGGCCTCGAGCTGCATGTCGAGCATAAACTCGGGATAGCGCTTTTTGATATCCAAAACGAGCGACATGGCCTATCGACCTCTCTGCAAAGCGGCATCATCGCGCATGAGCTCGGCCAGTGCTTCGCGATCGATACGCAAGGCATCGCCGCCCACCGGATCGAGCGAATCGCCCTGTCCGGCGAGCTCTTTGGCCTGCTTGCGCTCCGCACGGGAAAGGCCCCGCTCGCGATACTTTTGCGAATGCGCGGTGTACATGTTAATGAACAGGATGACCAGAAAGCTAAACACGATCACGACGGCGACCCAAAAAAGGGCCACCGAGGTATTGCCGCCCATCCACTCAAAGTAGATGGCGATGGGGATGGTCTGCGTAATGCCGGCGTAGTTGCCCGCAAAGAACAGGGTGCAGCCAAACTCACCCATCGCGCGGGCAAAGGCGAGCACCGTGCCGGCGGCAATCGAGGGCCAGCCGAGCGGCATCATAAGCTTGGTAAAGATGCGACACTCGGACCATCCCAGGGTTCGGGCGGCATCGAGCATCTGCGTGTCGAGGCTCTCAAAGGCACCGAGTGCCGTGCGGTAGACCAGGGGAAACGACACAACGACGGCCGAAATAACCGCCGCGGGCCAGGTAAAGACGATCGAGATGCCGTGCGCGATGAGCCATTGGCCGACACCGGTCGAGCGGCCAAACAGCATGAGGAGCAGAAAGCCGCAGACCGTGGGCGGCAGCACCATAGGAATCGTAAAGACCGAATCGAGCAGGCCCTTGATGCGACTCGAGGTACCCATAGTCTTCCACGCGGCGAACAGGCCCAGCGCAAAGGAGATCAGCAGGGCAAGGCCGCTCGTTTTAATGGACACCCAAAACGGGCGATAGTCGATGTCGTCCAAAAAGGAAGCCAGAGAGGTCAAGGGCCCCTGCTCATCCCGCAACGCGACAGACGATGCCTCTACCATTTGAGCGCTATCAAGCCAACGCGCGCCGCCCTTGGCATCACCCGAGGCCGATGCAATCACCACATAGCGGTCCCCATCCGCACCACGCACATCAAAGCCATAGGTATACCCACCGGCATCAAACGTTGTTTCCGCCGTGACATACCAAGGAAGATCAACGTCCCCCAGCTGCGCACCTCCCATGGAGTTTGCGCTGTCGAGCTCACAGACGAGGGCCTTGAGACCCGATACGCACTCGTTGTCCTGCGGATCCAATCCATACTTCTCGACCGCCTTGGGCGATATCCACACCACAACGCGATCGGCAGCAGGCGCCACTACAAGGTCCACGTCCTCATCAACGGGAAACCGGTAGCCCTCAGGCTGGCCCTCCATGGCACGAGCGGTCCCCTTGGCCAACCGCTCAAAACCCTCGATCCCATAGGAAAGCCCATGAGCGGTCGCAGCAACCTGGACCCCGTCCTCAGAGTCCCCAGCAAACGCAAATCCCGGCACCCAGCAAAGCGCGAAGGTCAAAGCACAGGCGACAAGCATGCGGAAACTATTAAGCACGAAAAGCTCCAAGCGAATACAAGGACGGAGTGAAACACAAAACGATGGAATTATCGCGCCAAGCCGCACTACTCGGAAAGCTCAAAGCCGTACTTAGCCCAAATCTTCTGAGCCTTCTTGTTGGTCAGACAGAAGTCGATAAACGCCTTGGCCTCGTCGGCGTGCTCGGAGCTCTCGGCAACGGCACCCGGATACACGATGGGCTTGTGCGAATCCTCGGGGCACACAAAGGCCTCCTCGATGCCGTCGTAGCGGAAGATGTCGGAGCTGTAGACAAAGCCCGCAACGCAGTCACCCGTAGAGACGTAAGACGCAGCGGTGCCGACCTTATCGGCCAGCGCGACCTTATCGGCAATCTCGGGCGCGTACTCGCCGTCGTCGCCCTCAGTGCCGGTGTAGAGGCCCACAGAAGCCAGCGCCTGGTTGGCGTACTTGCCGGCGGGAACGGTCTTGGCGTCGCCGATGGCGATCTTGCCATCTAGGTTCGCGACGTCGGCAATGGCCTCGACCTTGGTGTCAGAGCCCTCGGCGCGGACGATCACGAGGTCGTTCACGAACATGTCCTCGCGCGTATCGGCATCGACGAGCTCGGCAGTCTCAGCGTCATCCATGGTGCCCTTGGAAGCGGTAATGAGCACGTCGACCGTGGCACCGGCACGCATCTGCTCAACGAGGTCGCCGGACGCTTTAAACTGCGTGTCGGCAAAGGTGGTACCGGTCTGCTCGGTGTAGAGCTTCTGAACCTCGGGCAGGGCCTTCTCGAGCGAGTTGGCGGCAAAGACCTGCAGCTCGACAGCTTTCTTGGAAGATGCCTTAGCAGAACCGGCATCGGACCCGACCGGCTCAGCCGTCTTGTTGCCGGAGCAGCCGGCAAGGCCAAGGCCGGCAGCGGCGACAGCAGAAAGCGAGACGAATCCACGACGAGAAACCATATCGAACATGTTCAACCCTTTCGGACACTACACCCGGGCACCCCGCCGCGGGCTTTATTCTGTAATTAGATTATACTTCCTCGCGAATAATGATTATGAGAATTTATTCTCGTCTGAGAATATAGTTTCAGGCATGCCTACAGAATGCCGTCCCCTTGGGCGCAAATAAAAGGCGGAGCAGCCGTTCAGATCGCCCCGCCGCAGGTAAACCGCTTAGTTGGTATGTCCGCCGCCCGCTGTCATCTGAGCCGCATGCTCCAGCTGATCGCTCACGGCCTCCCAGCTTTCGCGGGCGGCCTTCGTAGAACCGGGAAAGTTTACGACAAGTGTATGACCTCGTTGCATGCAAATAGCGCGCGAGAGCATGGCGCGGCGCGTCTTGGTCATGGAGTATGCACGGATTGCCTCTGCAATACCCGGCACATCGCGGTCGCAGACGGCACGCGTCGCCTCGGGCGTCACATCGCGCATCGAAAGCCCCGTGCCGCCGCAGGTGAGCACGACATTGGCGTGGCACTCATCGGCGGCTTCCACAATGGCATCACCAATCTCGCTGACGTCGTCGCGCACAACCACATGTGAGGCGACCGTCCAGCTCTGCGCCTCGATAAGTTCCTCGAGTGCGGTTCCAGCCTCGTCCTGCGCAAGATCGCGCGTGTCCGAACACGTCACGATCGATATCTTCAACTCCATAGTCTTCCTCCTATAGCACCGTTCCCTCGGGCAGATCGACGCGAACAACGTCCACGACATTGCCAGCCGCAAGCTCGCACGGACCTTCGTCAATACGCAGCAGGCAGTTGGCCCGCTGCATCGTGCCGAGCAGTGCCGAATTCTGCGTCTTGGCCTCGGTCACCAACAGCTCACCGGTCTCGGGGTCGTGCGAAACCGTAGCGCGATCGAAGAAGCGGCGATGCTGGCGCTTCTTCACGCCATGCGTCAATATCGCCTGCTGTACGGGACGCGCACCCTCGGCAAAGCCGCGCATCTTGCGGATCGCCGGACGGGCGAGCATCTCAAAGCCCACATACGCCGCCGCGGGATTGCCCGAAAGCCCCAAATACGGCTTGCCTCCAAGCAGGCCAAACGTGATGGCCTTGCCGGGACGCATCGAGATGCGATCGAACAGCACCTCGCCCTCGCGCCTGACCAGCGCCGTCACATAGTCGTAATCGCCCGCAGAGGCGCCGCCGCTCGTAATGACAAAATCGCATTCCTGCACGGCGCGATGCACGAGCTCGGCAATTGCCTGCTCATCATCGGGCGCAATGCCGTAGAACACGGGCTCGGCTCCTGCATCGAGCGCTTCGGCCATCAACGCCGACGAGTTGGAGTCGCGAATCTGCCCGCGCGCCGGCAGCTCACCCGGTGCGACCAGTTCCGTGCCCAGCGAGATGATGCCCACACGCGGGGCAGCGTGCACCTTCACGCTCGCGTATCCGGCGCTTGCCAGCAGACCAGCGCCCGCCGGAGCCACGACCTCGCCGGCGTGCATCACAACGTCGCCGGCATGGGCCTCCTCGGCGGCAGAGCGAACGTTCTCCCCTACCTTGGCAGGCGCCGAGAACCTCACACGCGAGCCCTCGTTGCCGTCGACATCGAGCACGTCGACGATCTCGTATTTCACCACGGCATCGGCACCTTCGGGTACCGGCGCGCCCGTCATGATGCGGACCGTCTCGCCCGCGCCGATTGTGCCCTCAAACACATGACCCGCAGCCTCGTGTCCGATAACGTCGAGCGTCACCGGCGCCTCGCCAGATGCCTGCGCCAAGTCCGCCGAGCGCACGGCATATCCGTCCATAGCGCTGTTGGCAAACGGCGAGATGTCGATATCGGCCACCGCATCCTCTGCCAAGGGAAGACCGGCGGCCTGCCACACGGGAATCTCGACGACTTCGGTGCGATTCACGTGCGACAAGACGATCGCCTGCGCGTCCTCCAACGGAATGAGTTTCTCAGCCATATACACCTCTAGCATGCTGCGGCGCGCAACAAAAGCGCCGATTCTTTATGTTTCTCTCAGTATAATCCCTCGACGCGCGACCGCGACTTGGCCTGTACCCGCAAATACATCTGTCGGCCGCAAGCCGCGAAACAAAACCAAAACCAACCCACCGGCTCGTCGCGTTTACCGCGTTTTATAATGCTCGTGTTGCAACCCAAAAGAGGAACGTATGACTTTTACCGACAAACCCGAAAGCGCAAACGAAGCGCAGGATCATTCTCAGTCGCTCGACGACGGCGGCTTTTTCTCCCTGAACGACGTCATCATGGCCGGCAGGCATCAGCTCACCCGCTCCGAGCATCTCTTGGCCGCCGACACGCGCCGCAACGCCCGCAACCTACTCGCGAGCGCCAAGTTGCTCACACTCGTCGTCATCGTCTCGCTCGCCATGGGCGTTGCCGCCTGGGCGTTTTTGACCTCGCTGAATATCGCGACCGGCTATCGCGAGCACCACGCGTGGGTCTACGCCTTGCTTCCCGTTGTGGGCGTTGCCACCGCATGGGTGTACAAAAACCACGGCCTTGCCGCCAAACGCGGTAACAACCTGGTCATCGACTCCGCTCTGGGCACACGCCTCATCCATATGCGCATGGCCGTTCTCACCTTCGTCTGCTCCACGCTCACGCACCTAACGGGCGGGTCGGCCGGTCGCGAGGGAGCTGCGGTGCAGATTGGCGGCACCATCGCCAGCAACATCTCGAGCCTCGCCCACCTCAAAAAGCATGACCACCACGACCTCATGCTCGCCGGCATCTCGTCGGCCTTTGGCGCCGTATTCGGTTCGCCCCTTGCCGGAGCTTTCTTTGGCATGGAGATGTGCTTTATCGGCAAGATCGACTACACCGCGGGCATCTACTGCCTCGTCGCCTCGTTTACCGGCTACTTTACGTCGCTTGCCTTGGGAACCGAGTACGAGGCGAATGTCATCGCCAACGTTCCCGCCATGACGCCCAAAACGGTCGTTATCGTTGTTATCAGCGCCATTTTCTTCGGCCTGACGGCACGCCTCTTTGCCTGGTCGGTTCGAACCGTCAAAAGCCTGTACGATCGCTTTATCACCAATTACCTCGTCCGCGCACTCATAGGCGCACTCGTGGTTTTGGCCGCCTATGCCCTCCTCGACGCCTGGGACTACGCCGGCCTTTCCACGTGGCTTTCCGGCGCCGGATTTGCAGGCAACACCACCCTGGCGGACGCAGCCATCAAGTTGGTCGTCACAGCGCTTACCCTGGGCGCGGGCTTCCAAGGCGGCGAGGTCACGCCCCTGTTTGGCATCGGTGCGGCACTCGGTGGCTGGATCGGTTGCCTTACTGGGCTTGACCCCAGTTTTCTGGCGGCTCTCGGCATGCTCGGCGTATTCTGCGCCGGCCTCAACGTGCCCATCACCACCTGCATGATGGCCATCGACCTGTTCCACGGCACGGCCGCCGGGTTCTTTGTCATCGTGGCCTTTATCAGCTACCTAACCGGCGGACACCGCGGCGTGTACCCCGCCCAGCGCATTATCTCGCCCAAGCGCCGTTCGCTTATTGTGGATGAGGGCGGTACGGTAGCGGATGCTATCGAGCGCCACAACGACCTGATAGAGTAGATGTAATAATCGCCGTGCAGCCACAATCGGGGGCAATTCAACCTGAACGCGACCGCACTGTCATGTCACACGCCGGGAGTCGCCCCATGCACGCAACTGATTTTGGTCGCACGCTCATCATCGCCAACCCAGCCGCCCAGTCGGGCGCGGCACGCGAAGTTGCCGAGCGCCTGCAACGCTTTTTGGACATGACTGCACGCGCATCCCAGTTTGACCTGGTGTTGACCGAGCGTATGGGACACGCCAAGGAGCTGGCCGCGCAGACTCAGGGCTATCGCACCGTTATCGCCCTTGGCGGCGACGGCGTGATTCACGAGGTCGTCAACGGGCTTATGACGCAAAAGGAGGACGCCCGCCCCGCTCTTGCCGTCCTGCCCGTGGGCTCCGGAAACGATTTTGCCCAGACGCTCGGCATCGACGATTTCTCCGGCAAGGATTTTGGCGCGCTGCTCACCTGCGAGCTGCAGCGTCAGGATATCGGACGCATTCGCTCGTGGAGCCCTGCGAGCGGCAGCGGCGAGGCTACCGTTGAGTACTACGACCAGACGCTCTCGGTCGGCATCGATGCCGCCATCGGCCTGGGCACCACCGAGCTGCGCAAAAAGACCGGCTTGACAGGCGCGCCGCTCTACACCCTCTCGGGACTTGAGCAGTTTGGTCTGCGCTATCGCAACTACCCCATGACAGTCAGCTTTGACGGCGCGCCCGCCGAGCGTGTGAGGGCGATCATCATGGCAATTCAGCTGGGCCCCACCTATGGCTCGGGCTATCGCATCTGTCCCGATGCCGATCCCTGCGACGGCATACTCGACGTCTGCTACGCCTGCGGCCCCGTCCCACGCGCGGTTGCCCTGCCCATGTTCCTTTCGGCCAAAGACGGCCACCATACCAAACTGCCGCCGATTCGCATGCGCCGCTGCCGCCATGCCGAGTTCACCTTTGAGGAGCCCGACTACCCCATCCAAGCCGACGGTGAGCCCGTTGTCGCCTCGCGCATCGAGGTCGACGTCCTCGCCGACGCCCTCCAGGTCTGGCGCCCCACCCGCTAGCAAGACCAGCGAAACAATCGGCTACTCGTCGCTCCCCGGCTTGCGACGGTTGGCCTTTTTAATCGCGTTGAAGTGCTTGTCATTGAGCCTGCGCTGGCGCGAGCGCTGAGGCACCTTGGTCTTTACGCGTCGGCGCGGTGGACGCCCGCGACGCTCCAGCTCAGCGCGCAGCTTACGCAGGCAGCTCGCGCGATTCTGAAACTGACTACGGCTCTCGCGCGCCGTCACAACAATCCCCGTGGGCCCATGCTTCATACGCACCGCCGAGTCCGTCGTGTTGACGCCCTGCCCGCCCGGACCCGTCGCGCGAAACACCTGCACCTCGCAATCGCGCGCCAACTCCTCGACCGACATCTCGGCATAGCGCGCATATTCGCGCCATCCCATCTTGTTCTCATCCATATCAACACCTCCCCTCATACAAAAAATGTGACAAAGGGACGGTCCCTTTGTCACATCGCATACCAATCGCTTGTGTTGCGCGCTTAGGCGAAGGTGATCTCGCCGGTCTCGCAGTCCATATCGGCGATACGGGCCAGGCTCTCAACGCGGAAGCCGCGCTCGCGGAGCTTATCACCGCCGCCCTGGAAGCCCTTCTCCACCGCAATGCCAATACCGGACACCTCGGCACCCGCAGCCTCGCAGATCTTGATAAGACCCTCGAGCGCGCAGCCGTTGGCCAAGAAGTCGTCGATGATCAGGACCTTGTCGCCCTCGGACAAGAAACGCTTGCCAACGATGACCGGGTACTCCTTCTGCTTGGTAAAGGAGTAGATGGTCGTGGCATACTGCTCGCCGTCGAGGTTAATGGACTGGGCCTTCTTGGCAAAGACCACCGGCACGCCGCCAAAGTGCTGGGCTGCAATGCAAGCCATACCAATGCCCGAAGCCTCAATCGTCAGGATCTTGTTGATCTCGACATTCTTGAACAGACGGGCCCACTCGGCGCCCATGTGGTCGAACAGCTCAACGTCGCACTGGTGGTTGAGGAAGGCATCAACCTTAAGGACGTTACCGGCCTTTACGATGCCGTCATGGCGAATACGATCCTCAAGCTCCTGCATGGCGCAACCCCTTCTCGCGGCAACGATACCGCGCGATTAATAAACGTTGTTCGATAGTCTACCACGGACCGACCCCCGCCTGTCCCACAAGCCGCATCGCACCACAAACCAGTCTTTTTGGGACGGCGCGAATACGTGGCAGGCAGCCTCCCAACACGCTAATGGCGGGCGCGCATCCTCACCAAACGCACCATGGCGAGCGCAAAACCCACAGCGGCCACAGCCATAAGCACGTAGAACACCGAGCGAAAACCGAATAGGAATACATCCGGACGGCCTGCAACGAAACTGGTTACGGCCTCGCCCATCGCCACGCTCATCTGCCCATACAGGATATGCGACGCCACCGTAATGCCGAATGCCATGCCAGCGTAGCGCGCCAAACTGCCCAAGCTGCCCGCAAAACCGAGCGCCTCGCGCGGGGCCGAACCCATATACAGGGAGTTGTTAGGGCTTTGGAAAATCGACGTACCGAGCGACATAAATGCGACGCAGCACACGATGACAGGGATCGAAGAGCGCTCGTCGAGCGTGCTCACCGCAAAGAGGCCGCACACGTACACGCCCAGGCCCACGGCCGTGGGGCCCTCGCAGCCAACACGGTCGGAAACCGTACCCGAAAGCGGGCCGATAAAGGCATTTACCATCGGCAGTGCCAAAAAGAGCAGTCCGGAGATGTCGGAACCAAAGCCGTGGGCATCCTGAAAATAGAACGGCAGGATAAACTCGGATGCGCCAATACCAACGAACACGATGAGCATGCAGGCAAGGTTGATGGTGAAGGCCGAATTTGCAAAGCAGCGACGAGCAGCCTCGATCAGGGACATGGGGCGCTCGCCGGCCTCAGGCTTAACATGCGGTAGCGTATAGAGCCCCACGATAAACGAGATGACGCCAATGGGCAGGTTGATGAGGAAGATGCTCTCCCAGGGAAAGTTCGCCACCAGCATGCCGCCGAGCACGGGGCCGCACATCATGCCGAGGGCCACGAAGGTCGCGAGAATACCCATGGCACGACCGCGCTCGCGCGCCGGAAACGACTCGGTGATGATACCCATGTTGTTAGCCATGGCCGCCGCGCAACCGACGCCCTGAACAATGCGTGCCAGGATAAGAACCTCGAGCGAGGCCGAAAGGCCGCACAGCAGCGAACCGACCGAAAAGACGATGACGCCCAGCTGGAACACATTCACCTTGCCGCGCACGTCGCCCAGACGGCCAAACGGCAACATAGCCACGCATGTCGCAAGCAGATACACCGAGCTCACCAGCTGAATGCGATCGAGGCCCACGCCCAGCTCCTTTTGCATCGCGGGCAACGCCACGGTCACGACGGTCGAATCCAGACACACCATAAACGTCATGATGAGCACGGTAAACAGAATCGCCCATTTGTTCTTGCCATGGGTGTCGCCCTCAAGGGCAATGCGCTCGCGGCGCAGCTGCTCTGCAGTTTTCTCCATATCCATCCTTTCGAGTGGCGCAACGCAAAAACGGGGCCCCAATCGCCTGCGAACAGTCGCGATTGGGGTCCCGCCTACGGAATCGGAACGAAAGGCCGCCGAAGCTTTCTGTCAGCATCGGCGACTTGTGCGAAGGCTAGCCTAGCACTGCTCGAGCGCCTGCTCAAGGTCGGCAATCAGATCGGCCGTGTCCTCGAGGCCGCACGACAGGCGCACCATGTCGGCGGAGATGCCGCAGGCGATGAGCTCCTCATCGTTCATCTGGCGATGCGTGGCGTTAGCGGGATGCAGGCAGCAGGTGCGGGCGTCTGCCACATGCGTGGCGATCTGGGCGAGCTTAAGGCTCTTCATAAAGGTCTCGGCCGCCGCGCGACCACCGTTAAAGCCAAAGCTCACAACGCCGCAGGTACCGTTGGGCATGTACTTCTGAGCCAGGTCATAGTACTTATCGCCCTCCAGGCCCGGATAGCTTACAAAGCGCACCTTGGGATGGCTCTGCAGGAACTTGGCAACGGCCAGGCCGTTCTCACAATGACGCGGCATGCGTACATGCAGGCTCTCGAGCGAGCTGTTCAGGAAGAAAGCCGCCTGCGGGTTCTGCATGGGGCCGAGGTCACGCATGAGCTGCGCGGTGGCCTTGGTAATGAAGGCACCCTCGCGACCGAACTTCTCGGCATACGTCACGCCGTGGTAGCTCTCGTCGGGCGTGGTGAGACCCGGGAACTTATCCGCATGGGCCATCCAGTCAAACTGGCCGTGGTCAACGATCACGCCGCCCAGGTAGGCAGCATGTCCATCCATGTACTTGGTGGTGGAGTGCGTGACGATGTCGGCGCCCCACTCAAAGGGACGGCACATCACGGGCGTCGGGAAGGTGTTGTCGACCATCAGCGGCACGCCGTGGTCATGCGCGGCCTTGGCAAAGCGCTCAATGTCGAGCACGGCGAGGGCAGGGTTGGCAATCGTCTCGCCAAAGACGAGCTTGGTATTGGGCTCAAAGGCTGCCTCCAGCTCCTCATCGGTGCAGTCGGGGGCGACGAACGTGCAAGTCACGCCCATGCGGCCCATGGTGTGGGCGAGCAGGTTATACGTACCGCCGTAGATAGCAGAGCTCGCGACCACGTGATCACCGGCACCGGCCACGTTAAAGATCGCGAGGAAGTTCGCGGCCATGCCCGAACTCGTGAGCATCGCAGCGGTGCCGCCCTCCATCTCGCAGATCTTGGCGGCAACCAGATCGCACGTGGGATTCTGCAGACGGCTGTAGAAGTAGCCCGACTCCTCCAGGTCAAACAGCTTGCCCATGTGCTCGGACGTGTCGTATTTCCATGTGGTGGACTGGTAGATGGGCACCTGGCGCGGCTCCGCATCGCCCGGATGATAGCCGCCCTGAACGCACGTGGTACCGATAGTCTGCTCGCACATATCCAACTCCCTTACTTGGGTTTTGTTTTTATCCGGTTCACGATACCGCTACCCCGTACCCCTCTCAACCCATCCCGCCGATAGGTTATAGGACAAATTAATCAGGTTTATTTGTCCCAAATCTTAAGAAAGTGTTCGATGGCGAAAAACAATGAGATATGCACTGCGGTCTCGATAAGCGAATGCGCCGGCAAGGGTACCATAGGCGGGTACACCATGAACAAGGAGACAACGATGAAGCAGATCGATACCACCCAGCTCAACACTGCCGCCTGCCAGGCTCAGGCTGCCGAGTACCACGCCCGCGGCTTTAACTGCGCCCAGGCTGTCGCTTGCACGCTCGCGCCCACTGTGGGGCTCGACCCCCAGATCGCCTTTACCCTCACCGAGGGCTTTGGCGCCGGCATGGGCGGCATGACCGAGACCTGCGGCGCCATCTCGGGCGCCGTGGCCATCATGGGCTTTGTGATGAGCGACGGTATGGAGAACCCCAAGACCAAGGGCCAGACCTACAAGCTGTCGCGCGAGATTGCCAAGCGCTTTGGCGAGAAGAACACCACGACCGTCTGCGGCACGCTCAAGGGCATCGGCTCAGACCAGGGTCCGCTCCGCAGCTGCCCCGGCTGCATCGACGACGCCGTCGACATCGCCTGCGATGTGCTAAAGCAGCTCGCCGAGTAAACGGCGGCAACATAAAACGACGGCCGGCGCGCTTGGGATTCATCCAAAAGCACGCCGGCCGTCGTCGTTAGAACTCCGCAAACTCGGGAGCGCCGACCTCAATCTCCTCGCGCCCCGCCATAAGCTCGCACATCTTAGCGCAAAACGGCTCCTGCTCCCCCGCTTTAAACACCAAATGAATCGTCACGGCATCCGCGTAATCAGTATCCGAAACCTTGGCACCCGAATCCTGCGCCAAGCGAAGCACCTGCTCGTATTGCGGATAGGCCACACGCACATCAACCGGCACGACGCTCGTCATCTCAACGATCTGCCCGGCTTCCTGAGCCGCAGCCACCGCCGCCTGCGTCGCCGCAGTATAGGCGCGAACCAGGCCGCCCGGCCCCAACAACGTACCACCAAAATAGCGCGTCACAACACAGCATACGTTTTTAAGTCCCGCACCGCGCAGTACCTCGAGCGTCGGCATTCCGCTCGTGCGGCTCGGCTCGCCATCATCGCTCTGGCGCTCGCGTCCATCGACCAAAATCCACGCGGGAACATTGTGTCGAGCGTCGTAATGACGCTTGCGAATCATCTCGATAAAGGCATTCGCCTCATCCTCAGACTCAATATGGACCAGCTGGGCAATAAACCGGCTCTTGCGATCCACAAACTCGCCCGAAGCCTCAATATTCGATTGCAGAGTAAAATAGCTGTCCAACAAAGCCCCTCAACAACAAGCAAAGCAACAAACAGCCTCAATAATACGATAACCCTTGTAAAAAGAATGGCAACGCCGATGATTCCGTCAACGAAAGCGAGAACCCGTCAGCGCGAGCAAAGTGCCTTGGAAGACGAGAGCGCAACAAAAATGAGGCTGCCGATGACCAGGTAAAGACAGCGAGAAGGCGTCAGCTGAGTCGATTTAGCCCGAAAGAGGAGGGAGCACGCCTTATGGCGGCGACCGACGAATGAGCGCCAAATCGGCCAGCTGACGTCGTCGCAGCGTCAACAAGAAAGCTGAGTGGGCCTATAAGCCGGGTTCTGTCGTGAACGGTCATTTATCTTGTCTGCACGTTACCGCGCAGCTCCACGCACGCTACCCGAACGCGGACCGGGCCGGCCCATAGCGTTCCTATTCGCGCTTGCTCCGGATGGGGCTTGCCAAGCCGCCGTGTTGCCACGACGCTGGTGGTCTCTTACACCACCGTTTCAGCTTTTCCCTTTACGCCTTGCGGCGCAGGTGGGAGTCTTCTTTTCTGCGGCGCTTTCCGTCGGATCACTCCGCCCGGCCGTTAGCCGGCATCCCGCCCTCTGGAGCCCGGACTTTCCTCACGCGTGCTGCAAGCAGCACATCGCGCGACCGTCTGGCCCACTCAGCAGTGCAAGAGTGTAGCACACCGCCAGCGCACGCAATGGCACAACGCAAGAGCTCGCACGATAAACCAAGAACCACCCATGCGCTACAATAGTCCCGTCGATGGGCAACGTCGTCAGTCGAGACACGACCGCGCTCCGCACCCCTCCGTCTACTCGGTGCGTTCCCGCCTCCTCCTCGAGGCGGGATGTCGGCATTTTTTTCATGCACCGACAACCAAATAGCCTGTGAACAGCACGGGCAGCATCGTGCACGGACGACATCGCGTATCTCGGCGCCAAATGCAAAAAGGGATCCGTCCATTGCGGACGGATCCCTTAAAACAAGTGATCGTCAAACCGATTTACTCGGCGTCGGTCTCCTCGTCCTTCTTCTCGGAAGGCAGCGGAGTAACCTCGATCTCGACGCCCAGAGTCTCAGCAGCGGACTTCATGGACAGGGAGATACGACGACGGTCGAGGTCGATCTCCATGACCTTGACCTGAACCTTGTCGCCCACGTGGGTGACCTGAGAAGGCTGATCGACGTGCTTGTTGGCCATCTCGGAGATGTGCACCAGGCCCTCGATGCCCTCGCCCAGGTCGACGAAAGCGCCGAACGGGACAAGCTTGGTCACAGTGCCCTCGACGATAGCACCGACGGGGTACTTCTTGACCAGTGCGCGCCACGGATCCTCGGTGGTCTGCTTGAGACCCAGGGAGATGCGCTCGCGGTTGAGATCGACGTCGAGAACCTCGACCTCGACCTCCTGGCCGACCTTGACAACCTCGGAAGGATGGTTGACGTGGTTCCAGGAGAGCTCGGAGATGTGGATGAGGCCGTCGATACCGCCGAGATCGACGAAGGCGCCAAAGTCGACGATGGAGGAAACGGTGCCCTGGAGACGCATGCCAGACTTGAGCTTGGACAGGATCTCAGAGCGCTCGGCCTTACGGGACTCCTCGAGCACGACGCGACGGGAGAGGACAACGTTGTTGCGGTTGCGGTCCATCTCGATGACGCGGGCCTCGATGCGGGTGCCCATGTAGGAGGTGAGGTCCTTGACACGACGGAGGTCGACGAGGGAAGCGGGCAGGAAGCCACGCAGGCCGATGTCGAGGATCAGGCCGCCCTTGACGACCTCGATAACCTCGCCCTCGACGTTCTCGCCGGAGTTGAACTTCTCCTCGATGCGGTTCCAAGCACGCTCGTACTCAGCACGCTTCTTGGAGAGGACCAGACGACCGTCCTTGTCCTCCTTCTGGAGAACCAGGGCCTCGATGGGATCACCGAGTGCAACGATGTCTGCAGGGTTAGCGTCCTTGCGGATGGACAGCTCGCGGACCGGGATAACGCCCTCGGACTTGAATCCGATGTCAACGAGCACCTCGTCATGCTCGATCTTAACGACAGTGCCGTTAACGAGATCGCCCTCATCAAAGTCGGTAATCGTACCGTCGATGAGGTTGTTCATCTCCTCCTCGTTGACATCGTCAAGAGAGAAAATGGACGAGTTCTGAATCTCACTCAAAGGTGGACCCCTTTCGAACTACGGGGCCCCGATTGCTAGGACCTACAGAAGGGTGCGACAAGCACACAACGTTTAGGAACACTCGGGAGCCGACAGATACTAATGTGACGCTTATGCAATCACGTTCGTATAGATTACGGGGAAATTACTTTGATTTCAAGCGCGAACTGCGATTTTTTACTCGTATGGAGACTTTTTCGCAATCTTGTGGACGACCGTCTCCGTAAGTTGACGATAGACCGTTAGGCATACGGCTTTGGGGTAAAGTATCCGGAACCAACGATTCTGGAACGATTTTTCGAGAAAGGTGCCCGCGTGCTCAAAGCAGTCGTTTTCGATATGGACGAGACGCTTCTTAGCATCAACCTCAACGCGTTCATCCTTCGCTATTTTAAGGATGTCTCGTCGATGCTCGCGGATATCGGGCGCCGCAGCCGCGGTGGCACGATGGCACGCCTCGGCACCATCCTGGTCGACCTCAACGCCAACCGCCGAAGCGGCACGGACAACCGCACCAATCTTGAGTTTTACCGCACCGAGGTCGAACGCAGGTGCGGCATCTGCCTCTCCGATCCTATCATCTACGAGGCATTTACCTACTACGACCGCGAAGTTCTTCCGCATAAGAATGACGACGTCATCAACGCCCACGCCATGCCGGGCGCACACGCCGCGCTTCAGGCCGTACAGGACGCAGGGCTGCGCTGCGCGCTCTTCACCAACCCCAGCTTTCCGCAGGGGGCCATCGAGTGCCGCATGGGTTGGGGCGACCTGGCCGACGCCCCCTTTGAGCTCGTCACGCACATGGGAAACACCACCCGTTGCAAGCCCGATGCCACCTACTATCTAGAGCAGCTTCAGGTGATGGGGCTCGAGCCGCACGAGGTCCTTATGGTGGGCAACGACCCCAAGCGTGACTTCCCCAGCCCCGCCTGCGGCATTCAGACTGCCTATGTTGGTCAGGGAAAACCCGGCCGAGCCACCTGGCGAGGAACCATGGAAGACTTCGCCCGCGACTTCAACGCGGTAGTCGAAGCCTTCTACGAACACCAAGTAGCCGACGAACTGTCGTAAGGGTTAGTCGTTGGGGACGTTCTAAAAAACTAGTCAAACAAGAACGTCCCCAACGACTACTCATTTAAGTCTGTCCCCAATGAGTGCCCCAAACAAAAAAGCGCCGTAGGTTGAGCATAAGTCAGCGAAAACGCCCCTAAGCGAGCAAGGTGACGTGAAAGAGGAGGGAAGCGTACTTCGGTACGCGACCGACGATTGAACGTCAGATTGCTCGCTTAGGGGCGTTTGCAGCGTCGGCTAGCTACGCGGTTTGGTAAAACCGCGTAACTAACAAACTCGAGTTTTGCCAATCATGATGTTGAGGATCTCGACGTCAGTATCCTTCATGCCCACACGGCCCACATAGCCCATGCTGGCGATTGTCTGCTCGACGGTATCCTGGATCAGGCCCTCGCCGGCACGGAAGCCGCGACCCTGCATGGCCATATCATGTCCCAGAATCGCCGCATCGACGGCAGCCGAAATCTTGGCGGCACAGCTCGCCTTGGCGCCATCGCACACGATGCCGCCAACGTTACCGAGCGTGTTCGAAACCGTCGCGCCAATCTGCTCGCGCGTGCCGCCGCACAGCCAGGTAATCGCAGCGCCGGCGCCGCACGCGGCGCAAATAGCACCGCAAAACGCCGAGAGCGCACCAATATAGCTCTTGATATGCACGGCGATAAGATCGGACAGCATCACGGCGCGCACCAGGCGCTCGTGGTCGCAACGCAGGTACTCGGCATACTCCATGACGGGCAATGCGCAGGTAATGCCTTGATTGCCCGAGCCGCACACAATGGCGACCGGCAGCGCGCAACCGTTCATGCGGGCGTCGGACCCGGCGGCCGCACGGGCACGGGCACGGCAGGCGACGTCATCGGCACGAGCACCCAGCAGCGTACGGCCCACCTCGGCGCCCCAAGCGTGCGCGAGGCCCTCGGCACTGATCGCGCCGTTCAGCTCAATCTGACGCTCAACGGCAGCGCGGGCGCCCTCAATGTCGCCGCCCTCGATAAAGTCGATGATGGACTCAATCGACATGGGCGCGTCGGCCTTATCCGCCGCACGCTCAGCCACCACGCGCTCGGCGCAGGCGGCGCACTCCCCCGCCGACTTGCCGCACACCGGAATACCGTCGAGCGTATGGCACGTGACATTGGTGTGGTGGTCGGTAATCTCGACGACCGCGGTATGGCCCCCGGCCGTGGCGGTCACCTTGATGTAGAGGTTGGACACACCCTCGACAAGCGACACGTCGCAGTAACCGGCATCGGCGAGGAGCTCGGTCACGCGAGCACGATCTTCGTCGTTAACGCTCTCGAGCACCTCGAGCGCGCTCTTGGCGTCGCCGCCCACGGCACCCAGCACGGCCGCAGCTTCAATACCGTGCATACCGCCCGAGTTGGGCACGGTCACGCTCTTAACGTTCTTGATGATGTTGCCCGAGCAGGCAACGTCCATATGATCGGGTTCGCAACCGAGCGTCTGGCTCGCCAACGCCGCTGCATAGGCAACGGCAATAGGCTCGGTGCAGCCGAGCGCACAGACAAGCTCGCGGTTCAAAACATCGCAAAACGCGGCATCACGAAGGGAATCGGTAGGCATGGACATCTCCTACATACATAACGGGTTGCTCTTGCAAGTAATCAACTTCTCCATTTGATAACAAGGAGCCAAAAACCGCAAGACGAGTTCCGGCAGACGGCCGCCAGAAGCAAATTGACGGCATTTTTAGTGATGAGTTGATGCTTGTTGTTGCTAAAGCGTTTGACCAAAAAAAGCCCGAGTGTTTAAGCCAAAGACGCGCTATCATGCAGTCGAACGCGGTAAAACCTTTAGCAAATCCACCGCACGGACCAGAGAGGAACCATCCATGAAGATCGGTATCGGTAACGACCACGCCGCCGTCGAGCTCAAGAACATCATTTCCGAGCACCTGAAGGAGCGCGGCTGCGAGGTCGTCAACTTTGGCACCGACACCTCCGAGAGCTTCGATTACCCCATCGCCGGCTACAAGGTGGGCAAGGCCGTAGCCAACGGTGACGTCGACCTGGGTATCCTGATCTGCGGTACCGGCGTCGGCATTAGCCTTGCCGCCAACAAGGTCGAGGGCGTACGCGCCGTCGTGTGCTCCGAGCCCTTCAGCGCCAAGCTCTCGCGCATGCACAACAACACCAACGTGCTCGCCTTTGGCGCTCGCGTCGTGGGTTCCGAGCTCGCCAAGATGATCGTCGACGAGTGGCTCGACGCCGAGTTTGAGGGTGGCCGCCACGAGCGTCGCGTCAACCTCCTCAACGAGATCGACCAGACCCGCGGTCTCAAGGTCGTCGACGAGGCCTAAAGACTTACAACGCCATACGCTAACGACAGCCCCCGCCTGGAATGCACGCACATTCCAGGCGGGGGCTCTTTAGTAGATTTGTGAGCGTTTACCAAAAACCTGTTGGGATAAAAAGGGCGCCGCGGATGGAGTTCCGCGGCGCCCAAGCCACACGCTAACAGCTTTAAGGAGTCAAAGCTGGTTTAGCCAAAGAAGCGCTTGATCTCGATCTCGGCGTTCTCCAGGCAGTCGGAGCCGTGAATCACGTTGGCGTTGACATCGACGGCGAAGTCACCGCGGATGGTGCCAGGAGCAGCATCAAGCGGGTTGGTGGCGCCCATAAGGGTGCGCATCTTGGAGACGGCGGAAAGACCGGAAACAACCATCTTGACGACCGGACCGCTCGTCATAAAGTCGCACAGACCGCCAAAGAAGGGTTTGTCGGCCAGATGGGCGTAGTGCTCCTCAACGGTAGCGCGCTCGAGCGTGGTCATCTCCATGCGCTCGATGACAAGGCCGCTGCGCTCAATGCGAGCAACGATCTCGCCGATCTTGCGATCGCGCACAGCGTCGGGCTTAATCATGATGAAGGTCTTCTCGATAGCCATAAGGTAGCCTTTCAAGTAGGTTCGCGCGTGCCCAAGTCCCATTCCGGCACCCGCCTGGACTGCATCGTAACAGAGTTCTAGCTGCAGTTAAACAAAAAGCCGTTTATTGAAGCGTTATTATTAATTGAAGCGCTCCATATGTGTCACTTCTGTTCCGAAGCCCGACTAGAGTACCATCCGACCGCCCATCAACCGCATCGAACAGATCAGACGGTCGGTTGCCACCCGCAAACGTATCCCCTTCACAACCTGCCCAAAGGTCCTACAAAAGTTCTCGACAAGCTCCTTCCTTCCCTATAACAAAACGGGCACCCACCGTAGCGAGCACCCGTAAAGGCAAGATATGATAAACGCACCAGACAGACGCATCCTATAAGCTAATTAGCTCCGTGGCCCATCTCGACGACCTTGGTCAACGAGCCAAACACACCTTCGTCGGCAACGAGTTGTGCCTCGGCACGCTGCAGCTGCACGGCAACAGCGGCAGGGGCGGTACCGCCCTCGGTCGTGCGCGCGGCGACAATCGACGGGATGTCGAGCGCCTCGGTAATATCGCGCTCAAAGAGCGGGCTTGCCTCCTGGAACACCTCAAACGGCAGGTCCTCAAGATTGCAGCCGCGCTTCTCACACATCAGGACCAGATGGCCCACCACGGCATGCGCCTCACGGAACGGCAGGCCACGCTTGGCCAGGTAATCGGCAACATCGGTGGCGGCAAGATGACCCACACCGCACTCGCGCGCCATGGCATCCTCGTTGACGGTCCAAGTCGAAATCATACCGGCCATAACCGACAGGCACTGCATGAGCGTGTGGGCGGTATCGAGCGCGCCCTCCTTGTCCTCCTGCAAGTCCTTGTTATAGGCCAGCGGCAGGCCCTTCATGGTCACAAGCAGCTGCACCAGGTTGCCATACACACGGCCGCTCTTGCCGCGGATAAGCTCGGCAAAGTCGGGGTTCTTCTTCTGCGGCATGATGGACGAGCCGGTGGAGTACGAGTCGGAAAGCGTAATAAAGCCAAACTCGGAGCTCGACCACAACACGATCTCCTCGGAAAGACGCGACAGGTGCATGGCCATGACGGAGCCGGCGTAATGCAGATCGAGCAGGAAATCACGGTCGGAAACCGCATCGAGCGAGTTGGGAATCACACCCGCAAAGCCAAGCTCGGCAGCCGTCATCTGGCGATCGAGCGGATAGCTCGTACCGGCAAGCGCGGCAGCACCCAGCGGGCAGTTGTCGGCGGCATCAAAGGCGGCCTTCAGGCGCGTAAAGTCGCGCGCGAACATCCAGGAATACGCCAGCAGATGATGTGACAGCAGCACGGGCTGAGCATGCTGCATGTGCGTGTAACCCGGCAGAATCACCTTGTCGTACTTCTTGGCCGCATCCACCAGCACATGGCGCAACTCAAGATTGGCCTCCATGAGCTCCTTGGCCAGCGCCTTGACGCCCAGGCGCGTATCGGTCGCCACCTGGTCGTTGCGCGAACGCCCGGTATGCAAGCGTTTACCGGCCTCGCCAATGCGACGCGTCAGCTCGCTCTCGATGGACATATGAATGTCCTCATCGTTGATATCGAAGGTGAAGTTGCCGGCATCGATATCCTGTTCGATTCCGGTCAGGCCCTCAGCAATCGCCTGCTCGTCCTCGGCGCTGATGATGCCCTGGGCCGCCAGCATCTTGGCATGCGCCTTAGAACCGGCGATATCCTGCTTATAGAGATGTTTGTCGACCGGCAGCGACGCGCCAAACTCCTGCGTGACCTCGGCCACTCCCGCCTCAAAACGACCGCCCCAAAGAGCCATGGAACCGTCCCCTTTCATCAAATCCCAAAACAAGCGCCCAAAGCAATGCGCCCTGTCGCTAAAGCGATTTCTCAACCGCTAGTTTTGCATATTCCCCACCATGTGCGAAGCCATATAGCTAATTTGCAAAGAAGTGACGCGCCATGCACTTGGCGCCCAACGTCTCCCTCCGGATGTTGCCCTGCGAACCATCGATCCAGGCCTTCAGGCTCATAGGGACGTCCTCGACCCTTGCAGCATCGAACTCGGGCGCGAGGGCAAGTAAAGCATGCGCGATAGCATTGAACATAATGAATACTCCTCATATATATAGGCACAGAGCCGCCAAATTGATAGAAGGAGCCCCGCCGGACAACCCCGGCGGGGCTCGGACTCAGCCGCAGATGCGACGTCATATATGCGGGCGGAACGTAGGGGCCACCGATGTTAAGAAGTGTCAGCAAGCATAACGAAAGGTAGGGACCCCGTGCGCCCGTTATGTATCACGCGGATGGGCCGCGCGGATACCAAGGAAAGGGCCCTTAAGCCTGGGCGGCAGCAGAGCTGGGACCCTGGACCTTAGCCCACGTCTTGAGCGACAGCGTATCGATCTCGATAAAGCCGGCGCTGGCCTTCTCGTCAAACGTGGTGTCGCGGTCGTAGGTAGCCAGACCGTAGTCGTAGAGGCTGAAGGGGCTCTTGCGGCCGACGACATGGCAGTTGCCCTTAAAGAACTTCAGACGGACAGTGCCGGTCACGAACTTCTGGGTATCGGCCATAAAGGCATCGAGCGCGTTTTTGAGCGGGCTGTACCACTGGCCGTTGTACACGGCGGTGGCCCAATCCTGCTCGAGCTTGATCTTGGTCTTGAGCAGGTCGCCCTCGACGCAGATGTCCTCGAGCGCCTTGTGGGCGGTGATGAGCGTCAGGGCGCCGGGAACCTCGTAGCACTCGCGGCTCTTAAGGCCCACCAGGCGATCCTCGACCAGATCGAGACGGCCAAAGCCATTGTCGCCGGAGATCTTGTTGAGGGCGATGACGATCTCGGAGAGCTTCATCTTCTTGCCGTCGACGGCGACAGGCTTGCCGGCCTCAAACTCAATCTCGGTGTAGGTCGGAGTGTCCGGCGTGTCCTCGGGGTTCTTGGTCATAACCCAAGCGTCGTCGAGCGGCTCGTTCCAGGGATCCTCCAGGTGGCCGCACTCAATGGCACGACCCCACAGGTTGTCGTCGATGGAGTAGGGGTTGTCGTTGGCACCCTCGGGAACCGGCACGTTGTGGGCGTGGGCGTAGGCGACCTCGTCGGGACGGCACTTCAGGTCCCACTCGCGAACCGGGGCGATCACCTTGAGCTCGGGGTCGAGGGCCTTGACGGCGGCCTCAAAACGGACCTGGTCGTTACCCTTGCCGGTGCAGCCGTGGGCGACGTAGGTCGCGCCAAACTCGTGGGCGACCTCAACAAGCTTCTTGGCAAGCAGCGGGCGAGACAGGGCGGAGAGCAGCGGATACTTGTTCTCGTACATGGAGTTTGCGGCGATGGCTTTGGTCAGGAACTCATCGGAGAACTCGTCACGCAGGTCGAGCACCTGGCAATCAAGAACGCCCAGGTCGAGCGCCTTCTGCTTCTTGGCATCCAGGCCGGTCTCCTCCTGGCCCACGTTGCCGCAGACGCAAACGACATCGAGATTCTTCTCGTCCTGGAGCCACTTGACACATACGGATGTATCAAGACCACCGGAATATGCGAGAACGACTTTTTCCTTGCTCATGGCTGTTTCCTTTCGCCCTTGGTAGCTAGTTAGAACATCGGTCAGTTGCAAGTCATTTCAAGGTCGAATACCGTGCAATATCAGGTTAAATAGCAAAAATCAGCACATACATGCCCTAGAAACATGCAGCAATATCGTGCTAAAACCCAACGACCTCAAAATGACTCTGTTGAGGCAATTCGCCCCATGGGGACAGAGACGATTGTTATCGTCGTCGGGAAATTGCGCGCTGGCGTCGGATGGCATTGTCTGCAGTAGTGATGATCTTTACGAACTGCATCTGCCTCTCCTTTCACCTATCGCCGGGCGCAATTCTAATATCGTAAACGGTACCTTTTCCTCGGTAAGCGGTTGTTTTTCCGTCTCCGTTTTCGATGGTCGCTATATTACGCTAAAGTGCACACTGCGCAAGCGACAAATTCAAAATTCTGAAAAGTTTTTTCATTAGTTTGTGAATTGGAGTGCAAACGCGCTCCATTCCTGCGAAAATACGCTCAGTTACTGGTTGATGGTTATAACGTCTGAAACAATTTCGAAACGAAAGGCGCGCTTTTATGCAAATTTACGAATCGGACACCAATATCGGAAACATTAAGATTCTCGCCGTCGACATGGACAAGACGCTACTCACCGACGAGCGCGTGTTGCCACAGGGTCTTGATGAGCGCCTGGACAAGCTCGCCGACGCAGGCATTGTATTCTGCCCCGCCAGCGGACGCCCTGCCCCCAAACTCGAGGAAATGTTCGAGAGCATTAAGAACCGCCTTGCTTTTTGTCCCGACAACGGAGCCTGCGTCATCTATCGCGGCAGTTATATCTATAAGAGCAACATCGATGTGGCGCTGTATCAGCAGGTGCTCGCTCGTGCCTCGGAGGACCCGCGCGCCGTTCCCGTCCTGTGCTGCTACGACGAGTTCTATGTGCTCGCCCGCGACCATCAGTACCACGACGAGATCAGCGTCTACTACAACACAATCAACTACGTCGACAGCTTTGAGGGCCTTGATATCGAGTCCAATAAGATCTCAATCTTTTTCCCCGCCTACGATGCCGAGCCGGCGTTTCGCGAGGACTACAACCCGGCATTCTCGGACCGACTCTACGTCACCAATGCGGGCCGCGAGTGGATCGACTTTATGAATCTGGGCGTCGACAAGGGGTCGGGCGTGGCTCATCTCTGCGAGCGCCTGGACATCGATATCGCCGACGCCGCTGCCGTGGGCGATACGTACAACGACATCCCCATGCTGGAGCGCGTCGGGCATAGCTTTATCGTGGACAATGCCGAGGAGCACATGAACGCGCACGCCAAGTGGCGCATTCCGAGCAACAACGACGGGGGCGTACTGACGCTCATCGACGCCATCTTGGCGGCTCGTTAACGTAGCTTGTCGGACCTGGCCGGGCGAGGCGGGTAAGTTTTTCGTTCGGTCAGGTCCTGGGCTCGCTCGGAAAGCACATTAAGTGCTTTCCGGCTCGTGCGGAATCTACGAAAAACTTACCCGCCTCGCCCGGCCAGGTCCTAGGTTTACTTGTCTGCCGCCTGGATGGCGTCTTGGCGTCTAGATACTTAGCTGAAATGATTTGAGCAGAGGGGAGCTCCTTGTTGGAAGGGGCTCCCCTCTGTTTTGGTTACTGTGGGACAAATTAATCAGTAGTGTTTGTCCCAAATCTTAAGTATGTGAGGGCTTGCGTCTTGGGCGAGCTTGCCTTACGGAGTGCTTCCCTATTTCGCGTCGGCCCAGGTTATGCCGGTGCTGGCTTCGGCGATCAACGGTACGCGAAGGTCTACTACGTGTTCCATGACGTCGCGGACCATGGCGGTGAGGCGCTCGACTTCGTCGACGGGACACTCAAAGTCAAGTTCGTCGTGTACTTGCAGGATCATGTGGGCGGCAAAGCCCTCTTCTTCCAGGCGGCGGCTTACGCGGGCCATCGCGATCTTGATGATGTCTGCTGCGGTTCCTTGCATGGGGTGGTTCATGGCCGTGCGTTCGCCAAAGCCGCGGAGCTGCGGATTTTTGGCCTTGAGCTCCGGAATATGACGCCGGCGGCCGTACATGGTCTCGGCGTAGCCCGTCTGCTTGGCACGCACCACCACGTTGTCGAGGAACGTACGCACACCCGGGTAGGCCTCGTAGTAGCGGTCGATCATGTCGCGCGCCTCGACCATCGAGATGTGCAGTGACTGCGACAGACCGTAGGCCTGCTGACCGTACACGATGCCAAAGTTCACGGCCTTGGCGCGGCTGCGCAGGTCGGGCGTTACCTCGGACACCGGCACGCCAAACACGCGCGCGGCCGTCTCGGCATGGAAGTCCTCGCCCTCGTTGAAGGCGCGTACCAGGTGCTCGTCGCCCGAAAGATGCGCCAGCAGACGCAGCTCGATCTGCGAGTAGTCCACCGCCAAAAAGACGCTGCCCTCGCCTGCCGAAAACGCCGTCTTGACGGTACGGCCCAGCTCCGAGCGCGTCGGGATGTTCTGCAGATTGGGGTCGCTCGAAGACAGGCGCCCCGTCGCGGTGATGGTCTGGTTGTACGTGGTGTGCACACGCCCGTCACCACGGCGCAGCGGACCTAGCGTGTCCAGATAGGTCGACTTAATCTTGGACTTCTCACGCCAGTCCAAAATCAGGCGCACGATCTCGTGGTCGCGGGCAAGGTCGCTCAGTACCTTGGCGTTGGTCGAATAATAGCCGCGCTTGGTCTTTTTTAGGCCCTTGGTCGGAAGCCCCATAACATCAAACAGCACGTGCGAGAGCTGCATGGGGCTGCCGATGTTAAAGGTCTCGTCACCCGCCAGGTCACGAATGCTGCGCTCGACCTCAGTGATCTGGGTAGCAAGTCCCTCGGACAGACTGTGCAGGCGGTCGGGGTCCACGAGCATGCCCGCGCGCTCCATCTTGGCAAGCACCGGCACGAGCGGCATCTCGATCCCATCGAACACGTTGGCGGCGTTCTCGCGGGCCATGCGGTCACGCAGCGGTGCGACCAGCGCCAGCGTCAAGGCCGCCGTGCGAGCGGCGGGCGCAGGAGCGTCCTCGCCGGTACCCTCAGCGCCGCGCGCCGCAGGCAGTGCCATCTGCAGATACGTATCGGCAAGATACGCCTCGTCAAACTCGGAGCGGTCGGAATCCAACAGGTAGGCCGCGACCACGGTGTCGAAGATGCGCGTGGAATCGACTGACAACGGGTCCATGAGCTCGGGCTCGGAAGAATCGATGGGCGAAAGCTCATGCAGGAGCGCCTTCATATCCGGGCTCGTCACACGGCCCTCCATAAACAGACGCGCGAGCACGCCGGCAATCACGCCGTGGACGAAGTTGAAGCCCTCAACCTCAGCCGCAGCACCGCCGTCACCCTCCTCGAACGCAAGCAGCCCCTTAGACGTCGCCAGCCAAAGCGTGCGCGTCAGGCCAAAAAGCGCGCCCTCTTCCTTGTCGTCGTCCACCACGGCGGCGACCCACTCGCCTGCCTCGATCGCACGGGCAACCTCGGACGCCACGGCAGCAAGCGCCTCGGCATCGCCGGCAGCGGTGCGCTCAATCGTGGGCATCTCAAACGTGCTAGCAGCGGCAGCAGCGCCACCCTCGTCACCGATCAGTGCCAAGAAACGGTTCTGCATGGCGGTGATGCCGAGCGTACCCAGTGCTGCGGACACCTCATCGGCAGAAAACGCCGGGAAGGACGTCGCCTCAAAATCGAGCTCAACGGGCGCATCGGTGCGGATGGTTGCGACCTTGCGGCTCAGCAGGGCATCGTCGATGTGTGCGCGCAGGTTCTCGCCCATCTTGCCCTTGACCTCGTCGGCATGCGCGATGACTTCGTCCAGGCTGCCGTACTGCGCGATGAGCGCGCTTGCCTTTTTGGGGCCAATACCCGGTACGCCGGGAATGTTGTCCGACGTATCGCCCTTCAGGCCATAAAAGTCGGGCACGAGCGCCGGCGTGATGCCGTGATACAGATCGTCCACGCTCTCGGGCGTCATGATCGCCACGTCGGACAGGCCCTTGCGGGTCGAGACCACGTTGACGTGCTCGGTCACGAGCTGATACATGTCGCGGTCGCCGGTCACCAGCAGCATGTCGCAGCCGGCCTGCTCACCCAGGCGCGCCATGGTTCCCAGGATATCGTCGCCTTCCCAGCCCTCAGACTGCAGAATCGGCACATTGAGCGCACCGAGCAGCTCCTTGATCATCGGAAACTGCGCGTGCAAATCGGGGTCCATGGGCGGGCGCTGCGCCTTATACTGCGGCAGCATCTCCATGCGCACGCGCGGCTTGCCTTTATCAAACGCCACGACCACACCGTCGGGGTTAAAGGCATCGATCATCTTGAGGAACATGTTCAGAAAACCAAAGATCGCGTTGGTGGGGCGACCGTCCGGCGCGTTCATGGTCGGCGGCACGGCGTGGAAGGCGCGATGCATGAGCGAGTTGCCGTCGATGACGGCAAAGGTACGGCGCTTGTCAGACATATTGAATACCTCGCTTTGGGCTGGGCACAGTTTGCTCACACCAGTTTACACGCTCCCCGCCCCACGGCCACCGCACATCAGGCTTCCCTGCCGCCGCGGGCCCGCGCGTGATACGATGGCTCACGGTACATCAACCAGTACGATCGATCCGAAAGGAGCCTGCGTCATGGAGCGTCCCTGCGCATGGAAAAAGTACACGCCACAGCAAATCGAGGAGCTCGAGGAGCTTTGCCGCGGCTATAAGCAGTTTTTGAGCGAGAACAAGACCGAGCGCCTGTGTGTCAAGACCGGCATCAAGATGGCCGAGGAGGCAGGATACGTCGACCTGGAGACCGTGATTGCCGAGGGCCGCGAGCTCAAGGCAGGCGACAAGGTGTACGCCGCCAACCACGGCAAGGACCTTATGCTCGTCAACCTGGGCACCGCCCCGCTCAAGCAGGGCTTTAACATCCTTGGCGCCCACGTGGACTCGCCGCGCCTGGACCTTAAGCAGAATCCCGCCTTCGAGGCCGGCGACATGGCCTACCTCGACACACACTACTACGGTGGCGTCAAGAGCTACCACTGGGTGGCCTCCCCGCTCGCGCTCGTGGGCGTCATCTGCAAAAAGGACGGCACCACCGTCGACATCAACATCGGCGACAAGGCGGACGACCCGGTCTTTACCATCTCCGACCTGCTGATCCACCTCTCGAGCGAGCAGATGTCCAAGCCCGCCAAGGACGCTGTCGACGCCGAGATCCTCGACGTGATCGTGGGCGGCCGCCCCGTCAAGTTTGACGAGGACGACAAGGATGCCCCCAAGGAGCCCGTCAAGCAGATGTTCCTGGATATCCTCAAGGAGCAGTACGACGTCGAGGAGGAGGACTTCCTCTCCGCCGAGATCGAGGTCGTGCCCGCTGGCCCGGCCCGCGACATGGGCCTCGACCGCTCCATGATCCTGGGCTATGGCCACGACGACCGCGTCTGCGCCTACCCCTCCATGCTCGCCCAGATCAACGTCGCCAACGTGGAGCGCACGAGCATCACGCTCATCGTCGACAAGGAGGAAATCGGTTCCGTGGGCGCCACCGGCATGACGAGCCGCTTCTTCGAGAACACCGTCGCCGAGATCATGACGCTTGCCGGCGAGGACAGCCCGCTGGCCCTGCGCCGCGCACTCGCCCGCAGCCGCATGCTCTCTTCTGACGTGTCCGCCGGCTTCGACCCGGGCTACGCCGGCAAGTTCGAGACCAAGAACGCAGCCTTCATGGGTCGCGGCCTGTGCTTTAACAAGTACACGGGCAGCCGCGGCAAGGGCGGCTCCAACGACGCCGACGCCGAGTACGTGGCCCTCATCCGCGACATCATGGACGAGGCCGGCGTGGACTTCCAGACCTGTGAGCTCGGTCGCGTCAACGCGGGCGGCGGCGGCACCATCGCCTACATCATGGCCAAGTACGGCATGAACGTCATCGACTCCGGTGTTGCCGTCCTGTCCATGCACGCCCTGTGGGAGGTCGCCAACAAGGCCGATGTCTACGAGGCCTACCGCGGCTACAAGGCCTTCCTCGAGCGCGCCTAACCAACCCTTCATCAGTTGCGGTGAAATACGGACCAAACTGGCCCATAACCGGCCAAAACAGACCGTATTCCACCGCAACTTCCCTTTTGGCAGAGGAGAGTCCATGCTGCAGGTCATCATTTCGCCCGCCAAGCAAATGCGCGCGGCCAGGGATGCTTTTGAAGTCCTGGGCATTCCACCTTTTGTGCACGAAACGGCTCGCCTCCACCGCGCACTGCTAGATATCGAGCGGAATGAAGGCAGCGGCGGTCTGCAGGCGCTATGGAACGTGAGCGACAAACTGCTGGGGCCTTGCCTCAACACCCTGCATGAGTTCGGGCCCATCTTGGAAAACGGCGATCTCGACAATCCCGCACTCGCCCGTCACCTCTCCCCTGCCGTCATGTCCTATCACGGCATTCAATACCAGAGCATGGCGCCCGAGGTGATGGATTCCGCGCAGCTCGCATGGCTGCAAGACCATCTGTGGATCCTCTCGGGCCTTTACGGATGCGTACGCCCCTTTCATGCCGTCGAACCGTATCGGCTGGAAATGGGCGCGAAGCTCGCCGTTGACGATGCCCCAGACCTCTACGCGTTTTGGAGCGACAAACTCGCGCGGGCTATCGCCCCGGCAGGCTCAAACACCACGATCGTCAACCTCGCCAGCGTAGAGTATGCCAAAGCCGTTCTGCCCCATCTCGCGGGCGACGCCACGGCCGTCACATGCCTTTTTGGCGAGGGTATCCGCAACGGGAAGCCCATCCAACGGTCGACCGCCAGCAAAAAGGCGCGCGGTTCCATGGTGCGGTGGATGGCAGAAAACGAGCTCGAGGATGCAAGCGGACTTACCGCATTCAACATCGGCTATCGTCACATCCCCGAGCTTTCAGACGAAAACACCCTGGTTTTCATGAACGCGCAGGCACAATAGGCCCGCCGTTTCCACCCCCCCCGTTACTCCGCCAAGCCATCGGCCTTTGCGATCTCGCTCGTCGAGCCATCTTGGTAGGTAATCTTAACGTGCTCCACCTCGGACACCTTGACGCCCGACGGAGGCTCCAGACGCCATTCCGTCAGGGCGATATCCATGGTCGTGGGCACATCTCCTTGATCTTTGAGCTTCACCGTGAGCGTTTTGAGCGACGCATCGAAGGTCACACGTTCGATTTCCACACCTGGAATAGACCCACCGCTCAGCTGCAGTTGCACAAACTCATCGCGCGGATACCAATAGTCGCCCGGCGCGGCAACGGTATTGCCGCCCGTAACCTTCACCGTCATGATCGGCAGAGCATCGTCGGCCTCAAACTCCCAGGCAGCGCCGCCGCGACCCCCAAACGTCCAAATACAAAAGGCAATCACCAGCACGGCAAGCACCGCAAAACCAATCGCGACAAGGCCATGGTGCGCACGGCTTTCCTCGGCCGATACATCCCATTGCGTCTCTCGATATAGATGCTTGTCTTCCATGTTCGCCTCCCCACAGGCACGCTCGTTGGCCCAATCGTACCCATTCAGGCTATACTTGAGCCCATGACATAACGGGGAGCTTGCAGGACAAGACGGCAGGCTGAGATTGGGCGCGCCCGCCCTGACCCGCAAACCTGATATGGGTAATGCCAACGAAGGGAGCCGTGCCAATGAGCACACAGACCGAGCCCAAGCTCGTCACGCAAATCGACTTCGCCCGCGCCGGGCAAATCACGCCGCAGATGAAGGAGGTCGCCGAGCGCGAGCATCGTGACCCCGAATACATCCGCGAGCGCGTGGCCGATGGCCGCATCGCCATTCCCGCCAACATCGTGCACATCAAAAAGGGTATGCGCGCCTTTGGTGTCGGCGAGGGCCTGTCCACCAAGGTCAACGTAAACCTGGGCATCTCGGGCGATAAGGCCGATGCCGCCGAGGAGTGGAAGAAAGTCAAGATCGCCGAGGACTACGGTGCCGACGCCATCATGGATCTCTCCAACTCGGGCAAGACGCGCCAGTTCCGCCAGCAGCTCATCGACGAGACGCCGCTCATGGTGGGCACGGTGCCGATGTACGACGCCATCGGCTACATGGAAAAGCCGCTGGTCAAGCTTACCAAGGACGATCTGTTTGAGGTCGTGCGCGCACACGCCGAAGACGGCGTGGACTTTATGACCATCCACTGCGGCATCAACAAGTCGGTCACCAAGACCTTTAAGGAGACCGGCCGCCTTATGAACATCGTCAGCCGCGGCGGCTCGCTGCTGTTTGGCTGGATGGAGGTCACCGGCAACGAGAACCCCTTCTACGAGTATTTTGACGAGGTGCTCGAGATCTGCCACGAGTACGACGTGACGATTTCGCTCGGCGACTCCTGCCGCCCGGGCTGCCTCTACGACTCCAACGACGCTACCGAGACCGCCGAGATGATTGAGCTGGGCAAGCTGTGCAAGCGCGCTTGGGCAGCTGGCGTCCAGGTCATGGTCGAGGGCCCGGGCCACATGGCGCTCGATGAGATCGCCGCCAACATGAAGCTGCAAAAGCGCCTGTGCCACAACGCACCGTTCTATGTGCTGGGGCCGCTGGTGACCGATATCGGCGTGGGCTACGACCATATTACCGCCGCCATCGGTGGCGCCATCTCCGCCAGCTCCGGCGCCGACTTCCTGTGCTACGTGACGCCGGCCGAGCACCTGTGCCTGCCCAACGCCCAGGACGTGCTCGATGGCCTCATGGCTACCAAGATCGCCGCGCACGCCGCCGACATCGCCAAGAAGGTGCCGCACGCGCGCGACGCCGACGACCACATGGGCCAGGCACGCCGCAAACTCGACTGGGATGCCATGTGGGAGTGTGCTCTCGACCCGGTCACCGGTAAGAAGCGCTACGAGGAATCCCCCGCCGCCACCGAGGGCACCTGCACCATGTGTGGCAAGATGTGCGCCGTCCGTACCGTCAACAAAGTGTTCGAAGGCACGACGATCGACCTCGGCATGGAGGACTAACTCGTCACCGGAGCCACAAACGGCCACAAGGTGTTCGTCAATTGTTGACATGTGAACATTTGCTTGCATTTGCGTAAAGATTGCACTACCCGCCCGGGATCGGCATACAGCTGGCCCGGGCAACTTTATAATGCAGGCTTAAAGACCCATTTGAATCCGACCGAACAAGGGAGCGAACATGGATCGCAGTAAGGTACCTGCCGTTCTATCCATCGCAGGATCCGATTCCAGCGGTGGTGCCGGCATTCAGGCCGACATCAAGACCATCACGGCGCACCGTCTGTATGCCGAGACGGCCATCACCGCCATCACAGCGCAAAACACACTGGGCGTCACCGCCGTGCAGAATATCTCCCCTGATATCGTCGCTGCGCAGATCGACGCCGTATTTGACGATATCCGCCCCAGCGCCGTCAAGATCGGCATGGTCTCCTCTGTCGAGATTATCGAAGTCATCGCCGACCGCCTGAGCGCGTGGCACGCAACGAACGTGGTCGTCGACCCCGTTATGGTCGCCACCTCGGGTGCGCGCTTGATTGCCGAGGATGCCTCCGAGGCACTCACCCGCCGCCTGTTCCCGTTGGCAACGGTCATCACGCCCAATATTCCCGAGGCCATGGCCCTGCTCGACTACGAGGTCGACTCCGAGCGCACGCAGCAAAATGCTGCCATGCTCCTCACCCGCCGCTTTGGTTGCGCTTCCCTCGTTAAGGGTGGGCATCTTGTCAACGAGGCCAACGATGTACTGGCCGAACCCGCGCCACTCGATGACGAGGGCAACCATCTTGGAGATCCACTCACCACGTGGTTCCGCCACAAGCGCATCGAGACCGGCAACACACACGGCACCGGCTGCACGCTCTCGTCCGCCATCGCCTGCGCGCTGGCCCAGGGCATGGATCTTGCCGACGCCGTCAATGCGGGCAAGGCATACCTGACAGGCGCTCTGGCCGCCGGCCTGAACATGGGCAAAGGCTCCGGCCCTGTCAACCACATGTGGCAGTACTAAATAGCCAGTAACCTGCCAAAAAGAGACAGGCTCCCTTGCACCAAAAACCGTCGCAACATTCGATGAAAATCGTGCAAACGCGAAAAATCATCGGATGTTGCGACGGTTTGATTTTAGATAGCGGTCGAGCAAAGGGCTGGGGCGTCTAGTCGTCGGCGAGTTGAATTCCCAACAAACCCGAGAGTGCCAGCGCCTGCTCGGCATTGACCGTCAGGCCACGCAGCTCATGGTAATCGCCCGAAACAACGGGCGCCGCGAATGTACAACGCGATACATCCACGCCGGAAAGCGACGTCTTAAACACATCCATACGCGTCAGGTCACAGCCATCCAGGCGTATCTGACCCAGCTTGGCACCCTGAAGCGCTGCCTCGCTCAGACGCGTATCGCATGCTGTCATAGGGCCAATACGCCCCTCCGAAAGATTTGCGTAGCTCAAATCGCACGATCCAAACGACACGCTCGACAGGCGCGCCTTGAGCAAGTTGAGTCCCGGTGCCGAGCAGTCAACGAAGTCGCAGCGGCTGAGCCAGCAGCCTTCCATGTTGCAGCGGATAAAGCGGCAACCGCGAAACACCACGTCGCGAAACGTCGAGCCGCTCCAGTCAACGCTATCGAACTCGCAAGATCGGAACACGACGCCATCGAAGGTCGCGCCGTTCGCCACGTCGTAGGCAAGATCCAAATCCTCAAAAGCGGTATTGGAGACGAGCTCATCGCCCTCGGCAAAGAGGTCGATGAGCTCGTCCATGCCCATATGGCAGCCAATCCGTTCGTTTACCCGGGCAAAACCACCGCAAAGGTGCCTGTCCCCTTTGCGGTGGCTTGGGGTCGCGCTACTCACCGAGCATCTCTTGGAGCTTGGCTGCCACGGCGTGACCCAGGCTCTCGTGGCTTTCGGGCATCATATGCAGATAGTCGATATCGCCCGGCTCGGCAAACTCGGCGGCATTCAAAAAGTCGCAGCCAAACTGCTCGGCCACGTGCGCATAGTACTCGCCAAAATGCTCAGATGCCTCAACGGAATGCTCGTCAAAGTCAGTCATATACACATCGGCGATCTGCGGCTTGATCTTGATAGGAGCCATCAGCAGGATGCGCGGGCAAGGCGCAGCGTCGGTCCACGGAAACGCGCGGACGGCGCGAATCAGCGCCATGGCGCCACGGGCGATATCGGAAGCTGTCACGTTAAAGACCGTCTTGCAATCGTTAGTTCCCAGCATAATAACGATCGCATCCAGCGGCTTATGAGCCTCGAGCAGCATCGGCAGCGCGCGGATGCCGTTAAGATTGGTGTCCAGATGGCACATATCGTCACGTACCGTCGTGCGGCCGTTGAGGCCTTCTTCAATTACATGCCAGCCCTCGCCTAAGTCACGTTGGGCCACGCCGCACCAGCGCACATCCTGCGCATAGCGCACCGCGGTGCCATCGCGCATACCAGCCGGATCATAGCCATAGGTGTTGCTGTCACCAAAGCACAGAACGTTTTTCATCGTAAGCTCCCCACTCAATAAAAAGCCGACGGGAGCAGCCCCCGTCGGCTCGGTATATCGCATCACGCGCACCGTTTACAGGTACTTGTGCCAGTCGTCGTCATCCTCGTCATCCTCGGCAGCGGCCTGAGCCTGCTCGGCGGCACGGGCGGCTGCGGCGCGGGCGGCAACCTGGGCATAGGACTCCTCGTTGCGCTCGGGGAAGTTTGCCAACACGTGCTCGAACTTGGCGAAGTCCTCGTCCCAGCGCGTAGAGGGCACGGCAAAGAAGACCTGCTTGACCTTGAAGTCGCCCGATGCGAGCTCCTTGCGGAAGAGCTCGGCCACGGCCTCGGCATCAAAGCCGTTGTTGTCGCAGCCCCATGCGCCCAGCACGAGCTTCTCGCGACCCAACTCGTCGCAGATGGCGAGCACAAAGCGGATGCGGTCGCGCAGGGCATCCAGCAGAGCATCGTCGCTCACACGGTACTCCTGGCGGGCACGCTTGACGTTGGGCGCGGCGGCCACGATCACGTCGGCATATGCGTGCACGTGGTTGCGGTCGAAGCGCACGGCGGGCACCACCAGCGCACGATTGCGGTACAGCTCGCAGTTGATGTTGCGGCGACGGTTCTCACCGTACCACTTGCGCTGCTTGTCGAGCACGTTGTACAGGTACGAATCGGCGCAGAGCGTCGCCTCCTGGCCCAGGTAGCCCTGGATATAGCCGCCGCCCGGATTGGTAAACGAGGCAAAGGCGAGCACGGCCATGTCGCAGAACTGCGCATAGCCACGACCGTTGTCCAAGATGGCCTGCGTGGCGGAGGCATCGAGCACGGTGACCTCGGGCAGAACCGGAGCGGGCTCCTCAGCAGGCGCGGACTCAGCTTCGGCGATTTCCTCGGCAGGCTCCTCGACGGGCTCGGGCGCTGCCTCGACCTCGGCAGTCTCCGCGTTCTCGACGTCCTCGGCGACCTGCTCTTCGGGGGCCACAGTAGTCTGAACCTTGGCCTTCATCGCCGCGACAAAGCCGGTGGGCATGCCGTCAAACTCGCGAACACCAGCAAGCGAACGCTCGATATCCCTGGCGCACGCTTCGGACACAGTCATCACATGGCGCTCGGCGGCCTTGGCACGGGCCTCGCGCTTGGGATTGGGCTGACCCGCTCGGTTGGACCTGCGGTTACGGTTCCTGTTGTCGACGTCTGCCATAAGTGGTCACCTTTCCTGTCGCTGCCGCCATCGGCTTTTTCTCATCCATGATACCCCGCCGCGTACAAAAAAGACGGCCCCGCAGGACCGCCTTTCACATCGTTTTACCGCGTCCGACAAGAAACGCTGCAATCCTCCGCGCTAGTCGCGACGACCGAGGATGTTCAGGATGCGCAGGAACACGTTGATAATGTCCACGAACAGATTGGACGCCATGAGCACCGCATTGGGCAGCGTAGGCGGCACCGTCGTGGCCACATAGGTGTCGTAGCCAATAAAGCCGGCAAACACCACAATCACGATCAGGTCGGTGATGGTCTGCGAAACGCCCATAAACATCAGCACGATCTCAACCAAAATGGTGGCAAGCAGAATACCAAAGCCGATGCCATATACGCGCTGGAAAAACTTGGGGAAGGTCACGCCCAGCGCACCAAAGACAAAGGTGATGGCGGCCGTGGCGATAAAGGCGGTGTTAATGGTAGGCAGGTCGTAGTTGGCAAGGCCAAACGACGCGGTCAGGCCAAAGGTACTCGCAAAGATTACGTAGCCCACAAGGGACAGACCCATGGACTGCTTGCCCGCAGCAGCCGACATCATGACCATGCCGACGATGGTTAAAATAAACGAGCCAAAGACCAGCGGTAGGGCGGCGCCGCTCATCATCATGCGCGCAAACGACATAGTGCTCGTAAAGTAGGCGCCAGCGCCCATGGCGCAAAAGCCCAAGAAGATGAGGGCGGACATGGCGAGATTGTACGCGCGCGGCGACATCTCCTTGGCGCGGCTTGCGCCGGTCTCGATGGGGCCATTCTGATAGCCCTGGATATCGTTCATACTTCGTCCTTTCAAAAAGCGCCACGACAGCGCCGTAGGTGACAAGATCCCTGCCATTGTACCCGAATGCCGTGCGCTCTTACCTGCGGCGCTCGCCCTCAAGCGTGCGGTCAAACGCCCATACCCACCAACGCATCACATGCGTCTGCGAGCCATCCGCCCGCTCACGCGTTTGGTCCTCCAGATACAACTCGGTCGCATGCCCGCCAAAACGTACCTTATAGGTTGCCGTACGAATGCCGTGAACCGTCAGGCCAAAACCGGTGGTCGAGATAATTTCGTCGATCGTAAAGCAACGGCCGTCGACCCAGCAGACGGTGACCGGCACGACTTGTCCGCCCGCAAGGATGCGGGTCACGACGTCCACATACTGCTTGTGCACGCGCCGAGTTTTGCCGTCTGTCTGTCGATATTCCATGCCTCCTATTATCGAACGCATGTTTGCATATTGTAAAGCGAACAGACTGTGGTTTTGGGGTGTTGGGGCGCGCGCACGTGTCCTCATGGTGTGTTAGCAAAAAGAACACCCGCGGTCAACAGGGCTAATATTCATTTTTAGTGCCAAAAAATTCACTGCTCCCATCAGAACTCGGTAAAGAAACCCGCAGGAGGTGATACGATTTATCATGTTTCTGTAACGTGCCTGCAAACTTCGAGAAAGCCCATATATGGACGTAACGTTCTCAACCTTCCTCGGCCAACTTGTGTCGAACCCAGTCCTTGCCGTCACCGTGATCCTCGCGCTCGGCGCCATCTTCGTCAATGGATGGACCGACGCACCCAACGCCATCGCGACCTGCGTCACTACGCGTTGCATGCCCGCCCGCGCCGCTATTCTCATGAGTGCCGCATTCAACTTCCTTGGCGTGCTCATCATGACGCACTTTAACGCGAGCGTCGCCAACACCATCTCCCATATTGTCGACTTTGGCGGAAACAGCACCATGGCGCTCGCGTGCCTGTGCGCGGCGCTGTTCTCCATCGTCGTCTACGGCGCCACAGCGTCGCGTTTTGGCATCCCCACCTCGCAAAGCCACAGCCTTATCGCCGGCCTGACCGGTGCCGCCATCGCCCTCGGCGGTGCGAGCAGCGTCAACGTCCACGAGTGGATGAAGGTCATCTACGGCCTGGCGCTCTCCATCGGCCTGGGCTTTGTCATGGGCTGGGTCCTGTGCAAGCTCGTCTCGATTCTTTTCGCCGCCGCCAACAGGCGACGTGCCAATGTCTTCTTTAAATACGCCCAGATCGCGAGCGCTGCGGCCATGAGCTTTATGCACGGCGCGCAGGATGGACAGAAGTTCATCGGCGTGCTCTTTTTAGGCGTGGCCTTTGCCAGCGGCCAGACGAGCGTCGGCGATGCCGGCATCCCCATCTGGATTATGCTGCTGTGCTCGGCCACCATGGGCATCGGCACCAGCGTGGGCGGCGAGCGCATCATCAAGTCCGTTGGCCAGAGCATGGTCAAGCTCGAAAAGTACCAGGGCTTCTCCGCCGACCTCGCGGGCGCCGCAAACCTGCTGCTTGCCACCCTTACCGGCATCCCCGTGTCCTCCACGCACATCAAGACCTGCGCCATTATGGGTGTCGGTGCCGTCAAGCGCCTTTCGGCCATCAACTTCGGCGTAGTCAAGGACATGATGTTCACCTGGTTCTTCACCTTCCCCGCCTGCGGACTCATCAGCTTTGTCATGGCCAAGCTGTTCATGATGTTCCTCTAGTCAAACCGAACGTCCATCCGGACCGCATTACCTCGCCCACCCGTCTTCGCCTCGAAAGGACCACTCATGGCAAAGAAACCCGATTCGTTCTACTTTGACAACTACGTCGCCTGCGCCGACCTCGCCGTCCAGGCCGCAGAGCTGCTCACCAAGATTTTTGAGAACTTTGACCCCGCGCAGATCCACGATATGCTCGATAAGATGCATGCGATTGAGCACGCGGCGGACAAGAAGCACCATGAGCTTGAGGACGCCCTGCTCACCGCCTTTATCACCCCGCTTGAGCGTGAGGACCTGGACCTGATGAGCTGCTCGCTCGACACCGTGCTCGATCGTATCGAGGGCGTCGTGCAGCGCGTCTACTTCACCAACATCCAGAGCATCCACCCCGATGCCATCGTCATCGCTCACAAGGTGACCGACGCCTGCCGCGCCATGAAGGACCTGATGGTCGAGCTGCCCAACTACCGCAAGTCCAAGACCCTGCGCGAGCTGGTCATCCAGATCAACACCATCGAGTCCGAGGCCGACGAGCTCTACATCAACGCCATGCGCAACCTGCACGTTAACGGCAAGGACCCGCTCGAGGTCATCGCTTGGCGTGACGTGTACGCCTTCCTGGAGTACTGCGCTGACTGCTGTGAGAATGTGGCCGATGTCGTGGATTCGATTGTCATGAAGAACAGTTAATTGGGGGCACCCGTCCCACCGGCGAAGGCCCGGCACCTATTTGCTTTCTCACTCCGGCTGCATGGCAGAGTCGTTCGAAAGTAAATAGGTGTCGGGCCTTCGCCTTAGGTACCACCATTGGGAACCTTGACTGATAGTTATGGTGCAATGGGGGTTTGGCTGAAGGGACCTTTGGTATCCGTTCGGACACTTTGGCCCTTGATGAGCGTTTGGCTGATTGCTGTTTTGGGTACTGTTTGGGTTACTTTGGGTTTGTTTGATTTTTAATTGTTGGAGGGCTTGTATGTCTTATTTGGATCTGACTCGGTCTCGGTATTCTTGTCGCGAGTTTGAGGATCGTTCTGTTGAGCAGGCTGTGGTGGATGCCATTGTTGAGGCGGGGCGGATTGCTCCTTCTGCTTGTAATAATCATCCAACCCGTGTGATGGTGCTGGATACACCTGAGCTGTTGGAGAAGGCTGCTGCTTGTCAGCCTCGGTTTGCTCGTGATGGGTCTATCTTTGGGGCTCCGCTTGTCTTCCTTATTTGCAGCGTTACCGATGATGCTTGGGTGCGCCCGTATGACCAGATGAATTCCAGTGAAATCGATACGTCCATCGTGTGCGACCAGATGATGATGGAGGCCACCGAGCAGGGCCTGGGAACGTGCTGGGTATGCCATTTTAAGCCTGAGGTGGCACAGGAGCAGTTCAATCTGCCCAAGGGCGTCTATCCCTATCACATGCTCGTCTGTGGCTATCCCGCCGACCACATCGCCGATCCCGAGCATCGCGAGGCCCGCACCATTCCCCTCTCCAACTTCCTCCTCAAGTAGTTTTTAGACATACCTTAAAATCTACCTTTTACCACGCGCCCTTCGCCGAGTTCTGTCCTATCGCATGCAGAGCTCGGCGTTTTGTTTCCCAACCCGTATACAGCCACAAAAAAGGAGCCCGCAGGTGCGAGCTCCTCTTAAGGACACTAGATTGTAGCTCTGATGCTAGTCCAGGTCGTCGGCGGCAAAGTTGTCGATCGGGGCGAAGGGATCGGCCACGGGGACAACCGGGTCAGCGACGGGCAGCGGCTCGGCGGGAACAGTCACCGCAGGAGAAGCGGCAGAACCGACCGGCGTGGAGGCCATGAGGTCGGCAGGGAAGGAGTTCTGGGCATCGTCCATAAAGTGCTGGATGAGCTTGAGGTACTCGGCCTTGAACTCCTCGCGGGAGGCCTTCAGACGATCGATTTCCTCGAGCTCGGCCTGCTTCTCGGTCAGAGCCTGGCGGATAACCTCGCGGGCCTTAGCGTCAGCCTCGTTGCGGATACGCTCAGCGTTCTCGTTGGCATCGTTGACGATGGTCTCAGCGGTCTGCTGGGCAGCGATCAGGGCAGCGGAAATCTGGCGTTCCTGAGCGGAGAAGTCAGGGGCGGGAGCAGCCACGGGGGCGGCAGGAACGGCCTGGGCGGTGGCATCCTGAGCCTGGGCAAGCTGAGCCTGTGCATCGGCAAGCTGCTGCTCGGTTGCAGTCAGACGACCCTTAAGGTCGACGATCTTAGCGAGCATAGCGTCAACCTCGGAGGACAGCGTCTCCAAGAAGACGTCGACCTCAGCAGGATCGTAGCCACGCTTGGCCTCAGAGAAAGTCTGAGCCTGGATGTCTGCAGGGGTAATAGCCATAACAAGTCTCCTTTTTCATCGCCTCGGCGCTACACGCCCGACGTAAGTTACTAAGTCAGTTCTACACGAGTATACCTATAAGAAGCTGCAGAACCAGCCTCTGCACCAACTGCAACGCAATAATCGCAACGACCGGCGAAAAATCGATACCGCCCATCGGCGGGATGAAACGACGGAACAGGTTGAGCCACGGACCGCACACGCTATCAAGCACCGCGGCAATATCCTGAAGCAAACCACCCTGCTTCATGGGAATCCACGTCATAAAGCAGTAGACGACAATGAGCGTGGAATAGAAGTTGAACAGCGTGTTGACCAGCTGGACGATAGTGTAGATGTTGATGGGAATCTCCTCGTCTTGTCTTTACTTAAGGTAGCCGTCGGCACGAAGCTTCTTGAGATCGGAATCTTTGACCTCGCAACCGGCGGGCAGCACCATGAACACGCGGTCGCCTACCTCCTTGACCGTGGCGCCCAGACCGCAGGCAAAGCCGTAAGAGAAGTCCAAGACGCGCTTGGCAACTTCGGTGCGTACGCCCACAAAAATCAGTGCGACAGGCTGCTTGGTGCGAACGCGGCGCACCACAGTCTCCACGTCGTCATAGCTCTCGGGGCGCAGGACATAGGCCGGCAGCTGCGGCGTGGCGTTGATGATATTGCTCGCATAGGCCGAGGCATCGCTCGATGCAGGCGCGGGTGCAGCGGCGGCACGGGCGCGGGTGTTCTCGGCGTAGCTCGACGGCGTGTCATAGGCACCAGGACGATAACCGCTCGCAACACTGTCCTGCGAGCGCGAAGGCGGGTTATACGTCGTGGCATGGCGGGAGTCATCGCCGACTAGCTGACCGGAGCGCGTATACACGGCAACCGACTCAGCTTCACCACGGCGCGTCTGACCAAGCAGGCCGTTGCTCGGCTCGTCTTGGGTGTAGAAGCCCTCGCCCGAAGCACCGCTGTAGCCGTTGCCCTGATAACCATCGTCATAGCCGTCATCGTAGCCGTAGTCGTCGTCCTGGCCATAACCCTGGTCGTAACCCTGCTGGCCGCCCAGGTGCATCTTATTTTTAATCTCGTCAAGGAAGCCCATGGTTGTGTCCTCTCGCGGTTTAGTGCAGGCGCCCCGATAATCAGTGCGCACTTCAGAGCCTTATTTTACTGCAAACTCCGGGCTAAATACTACCCTGCCCAGGCGAACGAGCGTAGAGCCCTCCTCAAGGGCAGGCTCAAAGTCCTCGCTCATGCCGCAGGAAAGCTCAGGCAGGTTCAAATCGGGATGCGCCGCCTCCAGCTCATCCCTCAGCTCACGAAGCCCCGCAAAGGTGCGGCGTGCCACATCCTTATTCCCCCGGGGCGCCATAGTCATAAGCCCCTGCACGCAAATTCCCTCGAGCTCCGCAAGCTCGCCCGCGGCGGCGCGAATCTCATCGGGCGAAAAGCCTCCCTTCGACTCCTCACCACTCACATTGACCTCAATGAGCACACGCTGAGGGCCGGCGAGCTCGCCTGCCTCAATCTTGCGGACAGCACGGCTCGAGATCGCCTGCGCCAGATGCAGCGAACCCACCGAGTGAATCAGCTCGGCTGAGCCCAGCACCGCATTGATCTTATTGGTCTGCAGGTTGCCGATCATATCGAAGCGCACCTCGGGCAGCTCCGGATGCTCCGCCAGACCCGTGAGCTTGCGAACCAGCTCCTGCGGGCGGTTCTCGGCAAAATGGCGATACCCCGCCTGGATGGCGGCAACGGTCTCATCGACACCAACGGTCTTGGACACGGCAATGAGGCGCGCGGCGTCGTGGGGGCGGCCCGCGCGATCGAGCGCCGCATAAAAACGTTCCAGAATCTGCTCGCGGCGAGCGCGCATCAAGTCCAAATAGTTATCCATTGCTAATCGCCTCCGCTGACAGCCAAACAAGTAGTCCCATGCTAACGCAAGAGCGCGGCCCCGCATGTGCAAGGCCGCGCTCACTTAGGTATTTACAATCTTTCGACGAACGGGATTACTTACTCCTCGTCGTCCTCGCCATCGTCCTCGTCCTCAAGATGATCGAGCAGGTAGCGAAGACCCTCGCTGACCTCGTTAACGGGCACCTTGGCAACGTAGCGCGCGTCGACGGCGGGCCTCATGATAACACCCTCGCCCGAAGGCACGCGCATGCTCTCGAGCTCATCCTCGTCCACACGGGCGATATCGCCGACGTTCATACGCTGGCCGGTCAAAAGGAAGGTCAGGCGGCAAGCGGCATCGATGGAAATCGAAGCGATGCGATCGAGGTAGCGCGAAACCATGATGGCGCGGCGCAGGTCGTCATAGTTGCTGTCATCGTCCATAAAGTCGCCCGTATCCATACGGTTAAAGGTGCGGAAGAACTTCTCGTAGGCGGCGTGCACCGGCTCGTCCTCGACGGCCAGGTTGCAGATGATGGACATGTCATTGGTGACGAGCGCAGAAAGCGAAGAGCCCAGCACCTGGTAGACGGCCTCAGCCTCGGCCTCGACCGTGCCGACAAGCTCCTTGGGCAGCGAGATGTCGGCCTTGATCATATGACGCGTGGCACGGCAGATCTGACGTACTTTATCGGTCATGCGCTGCAGGTTAAAGTCGACGTAGATGATCGTCTGAAGCAGGCGGAAGTCGGAGGCGACCGGTGACTGCGTGGCGATCAGGTTGTAGCAGACGGCCTCCAGGTTGGCGCAGCGCGCGTCAATCGAAAGCGTGCGCTTCTTGGTCTTGGTGGCGAGCTTGCGGTCGTCGGTCACATAGGCCTTCACGGCATCGTGGAGGGCCAGATCGACGGCCTCATAGATGCTCAGCATCTCGTGACGGGCCTCGACGAGCTGACGGGAAAACAGTTTGCGCATGGTTCACTCCAATCAGTTGGGTGCGGTCATGCCGCCCGCACAGTGAATACGCACCGGACCAGGTCCGATCGGCTTGGGACTAGTCGCACCGATCAGCCAAAGCGGCCGGTGATATAGTCTTCCGTCCGCGAGTCCACCGGACTGGTGAAGATCGCGTCGGTTTGACCATACTCGATGAGCGTGGCGGGCTCGCCGGCAACTTCCTGCAAGAAGAATGCGGTGTAGTCGCTGATACGAGCTGCCTGCTGCATTGAATGCGTGACGATGATGATCGTCATCTCGGGCGCCAGCTCGGCCATCAGATCCTCGACCTTAGAGACGGACGTGGGGTCGATGGCGGAGCAGGGCTCGTCCATCAGGAGAACATCGGGTTGCACCGCAAGCACGCGCGCGATGCACAGACGCTGCTGCTGACCGCCCGAGAGCGCCAAACCATCCTTGTTGAGCTGATTGGATACCTCTTTCCAGAGGTTGGCGCGCTTGAGCGATTCTTCCACGATGTCATCGAGGTCGCTTTTGCTAGTCACGCCCTGCAGACGAGGGCCAAAGGCGACATTCTCGTAGATGGATTTGGGAAACGGGTTGGGCTGCTGAAAGATCATGCCCACGCGACGACGGAGATCGACCGGGTCGACGCCCTCGACATAGATATCATTGCCGTCGAGCGTCATGGTGCCCTCAACGCGCGTACCCTCGATCAGATCATTCATGCGGTTGATGCAGCGCAAAAACGTCGACTTGCCGCAGCCCGAAGGGCCAATGAAGGAGGTGATGGCGTTTTTGGCGATGTTGAGGTCAAGCCCCGTCAGCGCATGAAAGTCACCGTACCAAAAGTTGAAATCCTTGGCCGTGATGGCCGCTTGCTCCAGCGTGGGAGCGGACTGATAAACGGACATGGGACTCCTTAACTAGCGACGCTTGCGCGACAGGAAGCGCGCAAACAGGTTGAAGGCCAGAATGATCACCATCAGCAAGAGCGCGGTGCCGTAGGCTGCGTTCATGTTGATGCCGTCGTTGGCAAGCAGGTACAGGTGAACCGTCATGGGGCGGCCGGAATCGAGCGGCGAAATAGGCAGATTGATGGCTTGGCCCATGGTGTAGAGCACCACCGCGGTCTCGCCAATGGCACGGCCGATGGCGAGGACGATGCCCGTGGCAATACGGCCAAAGGCAGAAGGAAGCACAATCTTGGAGACGACCTGCCACTTGGTGGCGCCCAGGCCGTACGCGCCCCAACGGATATAGCGCGGAACGGCGCGAATGGCCTCTTCGGTGGTGCGCATGACGATGGGAAGCATCAAGAGCGCGAGTGCCAGAGCGGCCGAGACCATCGAAAGGCCCAGACCCATGGCCTCGACAAACAAGGCGTAGCCAAACAGGCCCATAACGATAGAGGGCACCGAGGCCAAAGCGTCAGCAGCGTAGCGAATGAGCTCGACGACCTTGCCCTGCTTGGCGTACTCGGCCAGATAGACGGCTGCCAGCACAGCAATCGGCGTGCAGATAAGCATGGCGAGCGCCGTCACATAGACGGTCGAGACGATCGTGGGCCAAATTCCGCCCTCGGCGTTGACGCCCTGGGGCCAACCGAAGATAAAGTCGAACGAGATATGCGGCAGGCCGTTAATGACCACATAGGCGATGATAGCGACCAGCACCAGCGTGGTGATATAGGCAGCCGCGCGGAATACGCCAAGCATGATCTTGTTGGACAGGTCCTTGTTGATGCGGCCCTTCTTGCCGTGGGAAAGGGCACGCTTGATGCGCTCGCGCGACGAGGTCGTATCGACCGTCGTGTCAACGGAATCGGACATAGCCTACCCCCTCTTCTTCTTGGAAATCAAACGGACGACGCCCACCAGCGTGGCGGAGATGATAAACAGGACCACGCCCATGCCGAACAGCGCCGAGCGGTGCAGACCCGAGGAATAGCTCATATCGAGCGCGATCTGGCTCGTGAGCGTCGAGATGGGGCTCGCAATGCTGTCGGGAATAACCGGGGCGTTACCCACGACCATGAGCACGGCCATGGTCTCGCCGATGGCACGGCCCATACCCAGCACGATCGCATCCACGATACCCAGCTTGGCGGCAGGTAGCACGACCTTATAGATGGTCTGCCACTTAGTAGCACCCATGGCATACGATGCCTCGCGAATACCCATGGGAATGGAATTGAGGGCATCGATGGTGAGCGTGGTGATGGTAGGGACGATCATGATGGCAAGCACGAACCACGCCGTCAGCGCACCAAAACCAAGACCACCGGTCACCTGCGCGATAAACGGACGGATGATGATCATGCCAAAGAAGCCATAGATGATAGAAGGGATGCCGGCCAACAGGTCAACGGCAGGGCTGATGAGCTTGCGTACGCGCTTGCCGGCGATCTCGACCAGATACACGGCCGTGCCCACGCCCAGGGGCACACCCATGGCGAGCGCACCGACGGTCACCAGACCCGAGCCGGCAAGCAGCGACACGATGCCGTAGTGGCCCTCAGAGGGCGCCCACGTAAAGCTAAAGAAATCCGCCAGACCGATGTCGGTAAAGACGGGCAGCGCCGAGTACGTGGTAAAGACAAAAATCAGGATGACGGTAACAACCGCCAAGAACGCGCAGGCAAAGAAGATCCACTGCAGCGCCTTCTCCTTGATATAGGTGCTGCGCGATACGAGCGCCAGCTCGCGCTTCTTGGGCGCCTGACCATTCTGCTCAGTCTGGGAGTTTTCCTGTGCTTCCATGCTACTCACTCCCCTTCTCGTCGTTGGTGACGGGAATAAAGCCCGCCTCACGAATCTGCTTGTCCATCTTTTCGGACGTCACGTAGTCGATGTAATCTTGCGCCTGCTGCGAAGGCGCACCCTTCACAAAGAAGTAAAGGTCGCGCGAGATGGGATAGCCGCCGCTCGCGACCGTCTTCTCGGACGCCTCAACATGATTGACCGAGACGGCCTTGACCGAGGTCTTGGCGTTGAGGCTATCGACGAAGCCCAGCGAAATGTAGCCGATGGCACCGCGCGAACGAGATACCACGTCGCGCACCTGGCCCGTGCCCGAAAGAACGGCGGACCGGCGATCGAACGGGGTGCCGTCCATCACGATGGTGCGGAAGGCCTCACGCGTGCCAGACGCCTCGTCTCGGTTGATGACCTGAATCTTCAGGTCCTCGCCACCGACCTCTTTCCAATTAGTAATCTTGCCGGCATAGATATCGCGGAGCTGCTCGGTCGAGAGGTTATCGACGGGGTTGCCTTCGTTCACGATGACCGCGATACCGTCGTGGGCAATGACGATGGGAGTCAGGCCCAGATCCTGTTCGTCGGCATTGAGTCCACGGGAGGAGCTGGCGATATCGGCCGTGCCAGCGCTGACGGCTTCGATGCCAGCGGAAGAGCCCAAACCGGAAACGAGCACGTCGATGCCGGTCTCCTCCTTAAAGCCCTCTGCCGCAATCTCGGCGATAGGAAGGCAGGTCGTGGAGCCGGCCACGGTAATGGAAGAGGTAGAAGATCCCGAAGAACAGGCACACAGCGTAAGCATAAGCACAGCGGCGCTCAGGACCGATACGATCTTTCTCATAGCATCACGCCGATCGCAGCATGGCGCCCACAGGTGCCGCCCTCGTTACGGTAGGAATAAAAGCGGTCGTTCTGACGCACAGTCGAAAGCTGGGTATCCACGATATTATCCGCGTCCACACCGGCATCTACCAGCGCCTCACAAATGGCAGCGGAAAGATCGAGCATGCGAGAGGCACTCGCATCGATGCAAGAGAACTCGACGGCAAAGCGATCCATGAGTTCCTGGGATACCTCATATTCGTCAGCCAAGATATGGGGGCCGATATAGGCGGAAACGTCGCTCGCATCGCAGCCGGCAGCATCGCAAAGCGCCTGGCACGCCTTGGCAGAAATACGTGCAATCGTGCCCTTCCAACCGGAGTGCACCACGGCAAATCCGCCGGGGGCCACCAGCACCACGGGAACGCAGTCGGCAAAGCAGAGCAGCACGGGCACGTCATGGGCCGTACAGACGATGGCATCGCAGCCCTCGGCAATCTGCTCGCGAACAGCCTCAAGATCGTCGGCGCCGTTCGAAGTCACCGTAACGATATGGTCACCATGTACCTGATTGGGCACGAGCAGATTATGCTCGCACTCAGTGGCGCCCATAGCTTCGAGCGCTCGACGACGATTTTCTTGAACAGCAAAGGGGTCATCGCCTACATGCGAGCCCAGGTTGAGCGAGGAGTACGCATCTTCAGAAACGCCACCGGTGCGCTCGGTAAAGGCAAAACGGACATCGGATGTCGCGCCCTCCACCAACGTAACTCCATCATGGTCGACACGCGAAACGTTGTCCGCACGTGCTGCCATACTAAAGCCTCCTAATAACACAAGTACCGCGGCGTCGCCGCGCAGTCCGCGTTTATACGGCTGTCATACTTCCCTAAAAGGATACCCGCAGCGGTAGGGACCAAACGTAAAGGGAACGTAAGGAGATTGGAGGCTTTCGTTTACAAACGAGAAACAAAACGGGGTGCATCCAAATGGACACACCCCCTGCAGGTCGTTGAGAAAAACGAACTAGAAGCTACCGCGCTTCAGGAAGTCGGGAAGCTCGAACTGGTCGTTGCCAAAGTTGGGCAGCTCGGTACCACCAACGTTGCGGGTCGGAGCGGCCTGAGCTGGGCTGGCAGCCGGAGCGGTGCGCTGCGGCTCAGCGGAGGCAGCGGCCTTGCTCTGAGACTGCTGAGCAGCAAAGAGCTCGTCCTGACGGTTGACGTTGGAATCGGAGAAGCCCGTAGCGATGACGGTGATACGCACCTGATCGCCCAGGGACTCGTCGACAACGGTACCGAAGATGATGTTCGCCTCGGGGTCGACGGCATTGGCGACAACGTCGGCGGCGTCGCTGATCTCCTGGATGCCCAGGTCCTTGGAACCAGCGATGGAGAGCAGCACGCGCGTGGCACCATCGATGGAGCTCTCGAGCAGCGGGCTGGAGATGGCCTGCTGGGCAGCGTCGACGGCACGTGTATCCCCAGAAGAGGTACCGATACCCATCATGGCGGTACCGGCCTGCTTCATGATGGTCTTAACATCGGCGAAGTCCAGGTTGATGATACCGGGGACGGTGATGAGGTCGGTGATGCCCTGGGTGCCCTGAGAAAGAACGCCATCGGCGATCGCGAAGGCCTCGAGCATGGTGGTCTTCTTCTCGGCGATGTCGAGCAGCTTATCGTTAGGGATGACGATCATGGTGTCGACGCAATCGGAAAGGGTCTTGATGCCCTCCTCGGCGCTCTTCTTGCGCTTGCGGCCCTCGAAGGTGAAGGGCTTGGTCACGACGGCGACGGTCAGTGCGCCGACCTCGTTCATCGCGATATCGGCAACGATGGGAGCAGCGCCGGTACCGGTGCCACCGCCCTCACCGCAGGTGATAAACACCATGTCGGCGCCGGCGAGCGCCTCGGCAATGTCGTCGCGGGACTCATCGGCAGCCTTGCGGCCAACCTCGGGGTTGGCGCCGGCGCCCAGGCCGCGGGTAAGGTCGGTGCCGATGTGCACCTTGATATCGGCATCAGAGATCGCGAGTGCCTGAGCATCGGTGTTGATGGCGACAAACTCGACGCCGCGGATGCCCTCTTCGATCATTCGATTGACCGCGTTGGTACCGCCGCCGCCGACGCCGACCACCTTAATGACGGCAAGGTAGTTGTTGATCTCTGTCTCGTGCATGTCGGTCCTCCGAACAAAGGTTATAGCCATAGCATGGGTCGACCCCTGCGCACATTAACCTTCAGGTTGAAAGTAAATGCAAAGGTAAACCGTATTATGTTTGCACATTATGAACGTATCAGTCAAATAATTGACCGTGAAAACCAAACAAACCAGATAAACGGCGTGGTATGGCCCCTCAACAAAGCATCAACCAGCGCTACGAGGTCGGAGCATTCCTAAATGTGTAGTTGCCCGGAGAGCGCACATTGATATACGTTACGCCCTCTACCTGCGAAAGCAACTTGGTGACTACGCGTTCCTTCTTGGCGATATCGTCCGAATCGCCCAGCGACACCTCAATGCCGTTATTGAGGTTTGCCGAGATGGCTTCGACCGAAGGCGTGGAAATATCCTTGACTTGTCCCAAGAACTCGCTCGAAAAACCACGCACATAATCCAGGCCGGCCTTAACGGCTTTGGAGTTCACCGCCTGGCCGGAAACCGGAGCGACATCCGCCGAGACATCAGTCAACAACACCGCGCCATAATGCTTGGCGAGCGCCAGCGCGGCATCGATTCCGGTCAAGGTATTTGAGCCCTGCCCTGTCGTGATGACGTTGCCCTGGTCGTCCACTTCGACCGACGTCGACAGCGGGGCGATCCAGGTGTCATCGTCTCCGATAGCCCAGGCAAGGTCGTCGGAGCTGATATACGCAATGGCGATAACTTTACGCTCCGTCGGCGTGATGATAAGCGTATGGGGAAACTGGCGCTGGACATCCACGCCCGAAACCCACGGGTTCTGCTTGAGATCCTCGGTAATCTGGCCGGGGTCGACGTTAAAAAGCGACGTTCCCTCGGGCAAGTCGATCAGCTGGATAGCATCGTGCTTCGTCACATGCTCGCTGCCTTGAATCTGAATATCAGTGGCAGTAAACAGTCCAGAGTTGATCACCACGATGGCAACGACGACGAGCACGGCCAAGACGGCCAGAACACCGCCCACGATTTTGCCTTTGCCTGTAACGACAGAAGCGGCGTCTGATGTTTTATTTGCCATCGCTCCAAGTGAAGATAACGGGTTGAAACCTTTTTTACTCGAAGGCTTCTTGGCGGTAGCCGGCATCGATGTCAGCGAGCGCGGTTTCGATGCGCCCAGCGTGCGACCTGGACGCGCCGCTTTAGTTCCCGCCGAGGGCTTGGGAGTTGCCATGGGACGGGCAGGCTTGGCGCCCATAACAGGCTTTGACGTCACCGAGGGACGCGAGGACTTTTTTGCGGCCGGACGATTACCGAGCTGCGAGCCGACGACCGGTCGACTGGTCTGTCGAGCATGCCCGACAGACTTAGAGTGCGCGACGGTATTGCGTTGAGGCTTGGCAGGCGCGCCGGAACGCCCTCCGGCGCGGCGGAAGGTGGGTTTCGATGCTCTAGAAGCCGAGGAATTTAACTTCCGGTCTGAGCTCGATGCCATACGCCTCCCTCACCTTTCCGTGCACATGTCTGATAACCGCGGCAACGTCATCGGCCGAGGCAGTTCCGTTATTAACGATAAAATTAGCGTGAACGGGCGAAACTTCCGCGCCGCCAATCGAAAAACCCTTTAATCCACAATCCTCGATAAGCTTGCCCACACTCGCATCGGGCGGATTGCGAAAGACCGACCCGCAGGATGCGCGTCCCATGGGCTGCGTACGCTTGCGCCTCGTCAGGTACCGCTCCATGCGCTCGCGAATGTCGGCCTTGGGCGCCGGTTTAAGCTTGAGCACGCACTCGAGGATGATCTCATTGCGGGGAAGGCTACATTCGCGGTAGCCCCAAGTGATCTCGGACCCCGCATAATGCTTGATACCGGATGCCGGGTCAAACGTTACGACATCCTCAACCAGCGAGCCAATCCACTCGGTCCGTGTGCCGGCATTCATAGATATCGCACCGCCGACCGAACCAGGAATGCCAACGGCAAACTCAAGGCCCGAGAGGCTACGCGACAGGGCATCGTTGACCAGGCGCGCAAACATCACGCCCGCACCGACCGTCAGCGTACAACCGTCATCGGCAACAACCGTGCGCTGAAACTCACGTCCGAGCGAAATGACGGCACCGCGATAACCGCCATCGGCAACCAGCAGATTGGAGCCCTTGCCGATGATGACCCACGGCACCTGCTCGCGATCGAGCACCGCCACGGCGCGGCGGAGGGCATGATAGCTATGGCACGTCACAAAGAGGTCGGCCTTGCCGCCGATACGATAGCTCGTATGACGCGCAAGGCGCTCGTCCTCGATCACATCCGTGTCGATCATGCCCGAGAGCGCCATGACGGCGTTAAACAGACCCATTAGTCTTAAGCGTCTTTCTTGGCAGTCAGATACTCGATAAATTCGGGACCGACGGTCGTAACGTCACCGGCACCCATGGTGAGCAGCAGGTCGCCCTCGCCCACCATCTGCTCGAGCTCCCGATTGAGCTCAAGACGGCTGGAGCAGTACACGACCTCCTTGCCAGGATGCTTGGCGCGCACAGTATCGGCGAGCATCTTAGAGGTGACACCCGGAATGGGCATCTCGCCAGCCGAGAACACATCAATCAGCAGCAGCTTATCGGCATTGGCAAATGCATCGGCAAAGTCGTCGCACAGGGCCTGCAGGCGCGAATAGCGGTGCGGCTGGAACACGACGTCGACGTGCTTGTAGCCCAGCGACGAAGCGGCAGCAAGCGTCGCCTTGATCTCGGTGGGGTGATGGCCGTAATCATCGACCACGGTGATGCCATCGATATCGCCCACGTGGGTAAAGCGACGGCGGACGCCCTCAAAGCTCGAGAGCGCCTTGGCGGCGGCGTCGATGTCAAGGCCCAAGACATGGGCGACGGTGAGCACCGCCGTGGCGTTGAGCATGTTGTGGCGACCGGGGTTGCTCTTGATCTCCACAGCGTGCTCAGTGCCGTCCTCAAAGCGAACGATAAAGTCACTCTGGATGCCCTTGACATCCGGGTGCACGCAGACGATGTCGTTGCTCTCGGCAAAGCCGTAGGAAAGCACGTGACGGCCCGTCGACTTGGCGAGCTCGACCAGATGCGGGTCCTCGCCGCAGACGATGACGGTGCCGTCCTCGCCCACCAGGCTCATGAATTTGGCGAAAGTTGCCTCGATCTCCTCGATACCCGAGTAGTGATCGAGATGGTCGGCCTCGACGTTGGTCACAATGACCACGTTGGGGTTCAGGAACAGGAAGGAGCTGTCGGACTCGTCGGCCTCGGCGACAAAGTAGTCGCCCGAGCCGTTCTTGCCGTTCGTGTCATAGCCCTCGACGATGCCGCCGATCAAGAAGCTCGGATCCAGACCCATGCGGTCGAGCATGGTGGCGCACATCGAAGACGTGGTGGTCTTGCCATGCGTGCCGGCAACAGCGACGGTAGTGTAGCCGTGGCCCAAAGCAGAGAGCATCTTGGCACGGGGCCACACGGGAATGCCCAGCTCGCGAGCGCGCACGAGCTCAGGGTTGGACTCCGGAATAGCGGTGGAGACAACAACCACGTCGGGCTTGACCTCGTCGATCGTGGCGGCCTCATGGCCCACGTACACCTTCACACCAGCGCGGGTAAGCTGGCGGATATAACGTGACATCTTAAGGTCGGAACCGGTAACGGCATAACCGCGCTCGTGCAGAACGAGAGCGATGCCGCTCATGCCGGCGCCGCCGATACCGATAAAGTGGGCGCTCTTAAACTCGGGCGCGGAGGTTGCAGTCTGGGAATCAGCCATGTGCTCGTGTACTCCTTGCGTAAACACTGCCTGTAACCCGTTAACTGTACCGCACCTACCGCATCAGCGCGAGGGCGACCGACGATATCCCGTCTAACTAACGCAAACCCTCTACCGCATCGGCCAGAAGAGCGGCGGCCCTATCCTGAGCCAGACCACGCGCCGCCTGACGCATGGCGTCGCGCGCCGCCGCGTCATCGACCAGGTGCAGCAGCTCATCGGCAAAGGCAGAACCGTCGATATCGGCATCGGCGCAGAGCACGCCGGCCCCGGCGTCGACCAGATAACGGGCATTGGTGGTTTGATGGTCGGCCGTCGCATGCGGATACGGCACGAGCACCGAGGGCACGGCGAGCGCAGCGATCTCGGCCACGCTCGATGCGCCCGAACGCGAGAGCACCAAATCGGCAGCAGCCAGCATATCGCCCATATTGTCGATGTAAGGCTGGACGCGATAACGTTTCGCCTCCTCGGGCGTCAGCGCCAAAGCGCACTCGGTGTCCTCAAAGCCATCGGCACCCGTCGAATGCAACACATAGAGGTTCTTGCGCGAAAGCAGCTCGTTTTTGAGCGAAACCACGCGCTCGTTGAGGTGCTGGGCGCCAAGTGAACCGCCAAAGACGAGCAGCAGCGTAGCGTCCTCGGGAACGCCAAGTGCCTTGCGGCCGCGAGCGTGATCGCCCTCGATCACCGAGCGACGAACAGGGTTGCCCGTCATGAGCACATGGTCAGGGTCACCTTCGCGCTCAAAGACCGAGCGCGCTGCCGGCACCGAGATGCACACGCGGGCGGCATGGGAGTTCATCATCTTGTTGGCCAGGCCCGGAACAGAGTTCTGCTCATGCAGCAGATACGGAACGCCCGCGCCCTTGCACCACCCCAGCAGCGGAACCTCGACATAGGCACCAAAACCGATGGCGGCATCGGGCTTGCCGACCTTTGAGAAATGACTGGCGAGCGCACGCTTGGCCTTGTTGACACGCCACAGCGAGGTCAGCGCCGTCCAAGGACGGGAGCGGTCGAAGCCCGTGACCGTAATGGGCACAAAATCAAACCCAGCCTCGGGGACCAGACGACCCTCGAGCTTGCGCGACTGGCCCACGAACACAACGTGGTGGCCACGGTCACGCAGCTCTTCGGCCAGGGCGAGCGCGGGGTTAATGTGTCCTGCCGTGCCGCCGGCTGCAATAGCAACGGTCATTTTATCGGTCATGGTAGTCCCTTCGTACGCGCGGTCCCTGGTCGTCGGTGCGCAGACGCGCCGACGGGTCCGAGTTCAAATCGATTCGATTATATCCGCCGCCCGCGTTGCGAGGGCTGGGGCGCTGAGGACGACCTTGCGGAGTCGTCCGCGGACGTGGACGAGCTGCCGGCTCGGATGCAGAACCATCCAGAACGGTAAAGCCGCTACGCGAAGGTCGTTCACCGCGCACATGGGCTACGCCGGCGGTGCTCTCGTCCATAACGGCAAAGCTCTCACGGCGGCGGTCATACTCATCGCGGCGGGCGCTCTCGTACGAAACGCGCAGGATCAACCCGGCAAGCATGAGCGACACAATAATCGACGAACCGCCGTAGCTAATAAACGGCAACGGTTTACCCGTCATGGGAAACACGTTGAGGATGCCCAGCGCATTGATCAAAAACTGCACCGCGAGAATGACCGCGGAGCCAGACGCCATGAGCGCGCCCCGACGATCGGTCGCCTGCTCGGCAATGCGAAACGCCGAGTAGATCAGCATCGCAAACACCAAGAAGAACAGCACGGTTCCGACAAAACCGACTTCCTCGCCAATGATGGCCAGGATGTAGTCATTGTGCGCCTCGGGCAGATACGAGTACTTCATGGTTGAGTTGCCGATGCCACGGCCGAACAGACCGCCCGAGGCAAAGGCCATGATGGCAAGCGTGGCCTGATAGCCGTCACCATACTCGTCGGCCCAAGGGTTCAACGCAACCTGAATACGCACCATACGGTACGGCTCTGCAACAAGCGCAATCACGATCACGAGAATGCCGAAGATTATCACGCCGATGATAAATTTGGGGTCGAGACCCGCAAACAACGCCATGCACATGAGGGTCAACAGGATGATCAGAACGGTACCGAAATCGGGCTGGATAAAGATCAGAAAGAGTGAAATGCCCAGGTAGATGCCCATCTTGCGAAGGAATTCGTTGATGTTGCCACCGGGCGAAAAGAAGCGGTCGAGCATGATGGCCGAATACGCAATGGCAAATGGCTTTAAAAACTCGGAAGGCTGGAACTGAATGCCGGCGATGTTGAGCCAGCGCGTGGCGCCACGGCTGCCGCTGCCCACCAAGAACACCAGCAGAAGCAAGAACATCATGCCGATAAGGAAGATCCTAAGCACATCCTCCCCAAACCAGCTGTCCGGCAAAACGCGCACGATGGCAATCAGCGCCAGAACACCAACCACGGCAAACGCGGCCTGTCGACCCAGGAAAAACGTCGCCGAGCCATTCTCGTGCAGCGCCTCGACCGAAGACGCCGAGTACACCATCAGCAGACCAAAGCACACCAAAGTAAACAGGCAAGCCATGAATATCAAACGGGGGCGCATGATGCGGGCGGGAACGCCGGCAATATAGCGTTCGCTAAACGACTGCCCGCCGCGACCGGAACGCGGTGTGCTGCGCCGCGAGGAAGCACGGTCCGAGTCGGGCCTCCTCATACCTTGTCGGGGGCTCTCCTCTCTCACCGGCAACCCCTATTCCATTTGCGATTTCGCTGCAGCGGCAAGCTGAGCCACATAGTCCTTAAACACGCGTCCGCGCTCCTCATAGCCCGAGAACTCATCGAACGAAGAGCAGGCAGGAGAAAGTAAGATCACGTCGCCACGGCTCGACAGCGAACGGGCAACGTCCACGGCATCGCGTAGGTCATCCGCCTGGGCGATATCCACATCGCCATCGACATCGGCCTCGTCCATAGCGGCGGTGAAGCGCTCGCGCGCATCGCCAAAGCAGACGACCGAGCGCACGTTATCCATGACAACGCGCGCGAAGTCCGTGAGCGGCGTGCCCTTATCGTGGCCGCCGAGCAGCAAGATCACGTCGTCATCGGGAAATGCCGTCAGTGCCTTCTCGACCGCGTCGGTGTTGGTCGCCTTGGAATCGTTGACGTAGCGCACTCCGTCAATCTCGCCGCACGGCTCCACGCGGTGCTCGAGCGGCTGGAACGAGGCCAGACCGCGGCGGACACCATCGACATCGGCACCGACTGCCAGGGCAACCGTGGCAGCGCACAGGGCATTGATAACATTGTGATGGCCCGAGATCTTGAGCTCGGATGTAGCGATGAGCGGGGTCTCGACGCCCTTCAGGCGCACGATCATCTTGCCATCGCGCACAAAGGCGACATCCTCACCCTTTGGCTCGTCAAAGGCAACCTTGCAGATGCGACGACCCGGCGTGTAGATGTACTCATCAAACTCGTGAATGCCGGCGTCTTCGACGTCGACAACCACCAGATCGTCATCGACCATATTGTCAAACAGTTTGATCTTGGCAAGCGCATAGTTCTTATGGCTCTTATGCCAGCCCAAGTGGTCGGGAGTGATGTTGAGCAGCACAGCCACACGAGGGTGGAGCTCGGTGGTCGTAGCAATCTGATAGCTCGAGAGCTCAGCCACAAACCACTCGTTGTGGGCTCGGCCGTCAATCTCGTTGACCGGCGGCTCGCCGATGTTGCCGACAGCTACGCTGGCCTCGCCGGCAGCCTTGAGCAGATAATCAGTCAGCGACGTGGTGGTCGTCTTGCCGTTGGTGCCCGTGATGGCAATCCAGTTATCGGGCGACAGACGATAGGCAAACTCTGGCTCACCCATAATCTGAGCGGCATGTTCGCGTCCGGCCTTAAAGAAGCCCGAGAACTCCGAGATGCCCGGGCACGTCACGCATACGTCATAGGCGCCCTCGACCTGTTCGGTCCCATAGACAAACGACGCACCAGCAGCCTCGAGCGCACGCGTGGCGTCATTGGGCTCAGAGGTGCCGCCGCCATACACGGTAACGGCGCTTACGCGCTCGGGATGTGCCAGCGCCCAGCGGGCGACATCGAGACCGGATTTGCCCTGACCCAAAACGAGCAGGCTAAAGACATCAGCAAGAGGCATGAAAGACCACTATCCCAACTGGAAGAACAGAGCAAGGCCAACGGCACCAAATGCCGCAGCGATAATCCAAAAACGGATGACGACCTTGGTCTCGGCCCAACCCTTCTTTTCGAAATGATGATGGATGGGCGCCATAAGGAAGACGCGCTTGTGCGTAAAGTGGAAGTAGACAACCTGAATCATGACCGACAGAGTCTCAACGATAAACAGGCCGCCGATGATGAGGGAGACGACCTCGGTGTTAGTCATGATGGACGTACAGGCAAACGCGGCGCCCAGAGCAAGCGAGCCGGTATCACCCATAAAGATGCTCGCCGGATAGCAGTTGAACCACAGAAAGCCCAAGCAGGCACCGGCACACGCGGTGCAGAAGATGGACAGGTTCACGTCTCCATGCAAAAACGCCATGGCAGCCATGGCGAGCATGGCGATCATGGAGGTGCCGCCAGCAAGACCGTCAAGGCCATCGGTCAGGTTCACGGCATTAGAAAGACCGGCAATCATCAGCCAGCAAAAGACAATATAGAGCCACGGGAACGAATAGCCGCAGATGGTGGTCGAAAGCACGCCAAGGTCGATCGTCAACCCACCGGGAAAACGAATCTCGGGGGCGACACCGCACCAGTTGACGGCAAGTACCGTAAAGGTGACACAGATAATGGTTAGGCCGATCATCTTGGCATGGGGCGTCAGACCGAGCGAGCGCCCATGCGTAACGGAGGTCAGGTCGTCGATCAGGCCCAGCACGCCGGTCGCCAGCGTGGCGAGCAGCACGAGTACGAGCTCGGTGGTGAGCTTGCCCATCAGCAGGCAGGTCAGCGAGATCGCGACGAGGATGACAACGCCACCCATGGTGGGCGTTCCCTGCTTAACCAAATGACGCTTGGGGCCGTCGGCACGAACCTGCTGGCCGATACCCTCGACCTTGAGCAGCTTGATCCACCACGGCATGAGCAGCAGCGCAATGGCTGCGGCGATGCCAAGCCCCAAAAAAGCCTGATACGTTGGATACGAGGGATTGCCGAACATGGGCTAGCACACACCTTCCACAAAGCGGTCGAGCTCAACAAAGCGGGAACCCTTGACCAGTACAACATCATGTTTTTCAAGCGCGCCGCCCATGCGGTCGAGCACCTGCTGATAATCGGAGAACACCTGGATGCGGTCCTCGTCCATGCCCATCATGCGTGCGGCATCGGCCATAAGCTGGGCCAGCTCACCGCCCACGCACGCCAGCATGTCGAGCTTCTTGGCGGCGGCATAGGCGCCCACGAGCTCATGCATGCGAGGAGCCTCATCGCCCATCTCGCCCATCTCGCCCAGGATCGCCAAGCGAGACCCCGTGCACGAAAGCGAGCACAGCAGATCGAGGCCAGCAGCCATGGATTCGGCACTGGCGTTATAGGAGTCATCGATGACGCGTGCACCGCTCTTGGCGCGCTTGATCTCCTGGCGGTGTCCGGTGATCGTGAGACCCCTAAAGGCAGCATCGATCTGCTCGGGCGTCACGCCCAGGCGATAGGCAACCGCGGCGGCCTTAACGGCATTAGGAACGGACTGCACGCCGGGGATGGCAAGCATGGTATCGATCGTCTCACCCTGGCCAAAATCGAGCGTAAAGACCGGACGGCCCTCGTCATCAACGCGAATGTCGCGGGCACGGACCTCATCATCGTCCGAGACGCCGGCCAGCATCACGTCGATACCAGCAGGCTGGGCGAACGTATCGCGAATGAACGGCGTAAAGTCGTCCTCGCCGCCCAAAACCAGCAGCGGCAAATTGTCGCCGGCGGCGCACATGCCCTGTACGATCTCGGCCTTAGCGCGGGCGATGTTCTCGCGGCTGCCCAAAATGCCGATATGAGAGGTGCCGATCTTGCTCACGATGGCAAGGTTGGGATTGGCAGACAGAGACAGGCGCTCGATCTCGTGGAAATGGTTCATGCCCATCTCGAGCACCAGGACCTCGGTATCGGCCGGAGCGGAAAGCACCGTGAGCGGCATGCCGATCAGGTTATTGAAATTGCCCTTGGTGGCCCAGACACGATAGCGCTTGGAGAGCACAGCGGCGAGAACGTCCTTGGTCGTCGTCTTGCCGATGGAACCGGTAATGCCAACGACCAGGCAGCCAAGCTCCAGGCGATACGCGTGCGCCAAACGCAGCAGAAACTCCTCGGGATCATCGGTCAGCAAGATGGCACAGCCCTTGTCCTGCGCCAGCGAGACCAGCTCGGCCTCGGGCTCACGCGTCATCACGACGGCGCCGGCACCCGACTGGACGGCACGGGAAGCAAAATCATTGCCGTCGACGTTCTCACCGGGAAAGGCGACGAAAATCGTCCCTTCCTCGACCTGGCGCGAGTCGATAACGCACCCGCGGCATACCCGATCGACTTCTCCCGTCACGGTTCGGGCCCCTGTTGCGGCCGCGAGGTTGTTGACGGCGATCTCTATCATTGCAGCTCCCCTGTAAACCTAATAATGCTATCGGCGTATTGTATCCCAGCGCCGCGCATGCGTGGTGCAGGGCATGTGAACACCCCTCATATGGGACAACAAACCACGCCCCAAAGATTGTAACCCCCTACTTCGTGTGCGGGATACCCAGCACGTCGAGCGCGTTGGCCATAATGGACTGGAACGGCACCGCAGCGGCATCTGAGCCGCTCGGCGTTCCGTCGAGCGTGATATAGCACAGCACCTTGGGCGATTGTGCCGGTGCAAAGCCCATAAAGGACGACATGTAGTTCTCCTTGAGGTAGCCGCCGTTCTCGTCGGCACGTTCGGCCGTACCGGTCTTACCCGCCACGTCATAGCCGTCAACCGCGCCGCCAACGCCCGTTCCCTCCGACACGACCGTCTGCATGCACGATGCCACCTGGGATGCGGCGTCCTCCGAAATCGCGCGCTCGCCTTCGCCCCAGTCCTTCTCGTCGCCTTTGCTGGACTTATAGAAGTGCGGGGTCATCATCACGCCGCCGTTGGCGATGCCGCCCACGGCACGTGCGATCTCAATCGGCGAGACAGACAGCGCCTGTCCAAAGCTCATCGAGCCCAGCGTGGCGCCGTCATACTGGTCACGTTCCTTGACGATGCCCAGGCTCTCGCCCGGAAAATCGACACCAGAGCTGTGACCGATGCCCCACTTGTCCACATAGGCGGCAAAGTCGTCGGCACCGATCTTGCGCCCCACCAGGACAAATCCCACGTTGGACGAACGGCGCATCATCTCACGCACATCCATGGTCATGGCGTAGTCGCGCTTGTCGGCATCGGTGACGGTATCGTCGCCCACCTTGATGCTCGCCGGCACCTCAAACGACGTACTCGACCGCACGACACCCAAGTCGAAGCCGGCGCCCGCCACGAGCGTCTTAAAGACCGAGCCGGGCTCGTAGGCGTCGGTGACCAGGCGCAGGTTCATATCCTCGGTCTTGGCGTTTTCCAAATTGGTCTGGTCGTAGGTCGGATACGAGCAGGCTGCCAAGATCTCGCCTGTCGTAGGATCGGTGACCAGCGCCGAGCCGTTCTTGGCCTTTGTCTTCTCGACAGCCTCTGCCAGGGCATCCTCGGCCGCACGCTGGATATTGACGTCGAGCGTCGTCACGATATCAACGCCGTCGACCGCAGCCACCTTTTTATAGGCACCGCCCGCGATATAGCTGCCGTCCCTCGCGCGCTCGCGTACGAGGGAACCGTTCGTGCCGGTCAGAAGCTTGTTGTATTGCTTTTCGAGACCCGTCAAGCCGTCGTTGTCTACATTCACTACACCCAGCACCTGCGATGCCAGATTGCCGTATGGATATACGCGCTTCATGGCCTGCTCAAAAAGCACGCCGGGCAGGTTCTTCTTCTCCAGCGCCGCAGCGTCGTCTTCGTCCACCTGGCGCTTGATATACACCCAGGTTCCATCGGACTCAACGAGCTTGCGGCAGGTCTTTTTATCGATTCCAGTTGCCTTGACCAGCGCCGACACCGTCTTGTCAACATCCTCGACAAGCGGGGGGTTCACGGCGATGTTGCGACATTCGACCGACGACGCCAGCACGTTACCGTTGCGGTCGTAGATGGTGCCACGTTTGGCATAGAGGGTCTGCGCAAGCAGGCGGCGCGCATCGGCACGCTCGCGCAGTTTATCGGCTTCGACAATTTGATAGTCGGCAAGGCGAAAGACGCCCAAGCCCAAGCCAAGCCCAATGAAGCCCATGACGGCTTTGCGGCGAGGCAGAGGCGTGCCTGTGAGCCATTCGGTCGATGAACTCTTGCGCGACCTGGTGTTATGCACTTGAGGGCCGCCCGAGCCGCGAAGTCGCGACGCCGGGTCGTTGCCACGGGACTGCCCGGCGTTGTAAGATTGCCGACCCGTTCCTTGATAACCAGAACGTCCCCGCGACGAGGGACGTCCAGAACCGCGGCCCCCATCGGAACCGCGGCGATAGTCATTTGTCATACTCAGCTACCGTCTTGCTACTGAGCGGTCGCGGTCGCGTTGGCGCCCGCGGCTGCATCCTGCGAAAAGTCAAGTGTAACGCTCTCGCTGGGCTCCACCATGCCATAAGCGCCCGCAAGGTCGCGAATGCGCGTGTCGGCGCCATAGACCGAATGCATGACCTCCAGGTCGGAGCTCTCATCGGTCGCCTTTTCGAGCGTGTTGGTAAGCTCGGCGTTGCTGTTGAGCACCTGGGCCGTAACGCCGGCGAGCGCCACGCGGGCGACGCCGATCGTCATGAAGATAGCCGCAATGATGCAAAACGTTTTAAGAACGCTCATGAAAACCGGGCTTACCGCCTGGTTTGCCTGACGGCCCGCGCCCGTGTAGACATCAAAGCGCGGCGTGCGCTGCTCACGGGGAGCAACGGGGGCCTGCGGCGTCTCACGATAGGCGGGCATGGCGTTCATATCATAGGCGAGTGCTGCGCTTGAAGTGTTGTAGCCCATGATATGCCGCCTCCCATCCCGAGTACGTTGGTAGTGTGTTTAAGCTTCGTTTATGGTGCGAGCGGGAGGTCCAATATCGCGCGGTCGCGCCTACAGACGCTGCGCCACGCGGATTTTGGCTGATCTCGCCCGAGGGTTGCGCTCAACCTCATCAGGCTGGGCAACCAAGGGTTTGCGGGTGATGACCTTGAGTATCGGCACGTTGCCGCACACGCACACCGGAATCTCCGGCGGACACGTGCACCCCTGGCTCATCTCCTTAAAGTGATTCTTTACGATACGGTCCTCGAGCGAGTGATACGAGATGACGCAGATACGTCCGCCCGGGTTGAGCCACCTGGTGGCGGCATCAAGCCCTCGTTCGAGCACATCGAGCTCGTGATTGACCTCGATGCGAATGGCCTGGAAACTTTTCTTGGCCGGGTGTCCGCCATGCCGACGAGCGGCAGCCGGGATACCCGCCTTGATGATCTCGACAAATTGGCCGGTGGTTTCGATCGGTTCTTGCTCGCGGCGGCGCACGATCTCGCGCGCGATCTGCGAGGCGAACTTCTCTTCGCCGTAGACGCGTAGAATCCGGGCGAGGTCGTGTTCGTTATAGGTGTTGATGACCTCAGCTGCGTTTAAGGTGTTATTACCCGGATCCATCCGCATGTCCAATGGGGCGTCCTCGTTATACGAAAAGCCCCTGCCAGGGATATCGAGTTGCGGTGACGAAACGCCCAAATCGAACAGGAAGCCATCGACCCCGGGCACCTCGGCCGAGCAAAGCAGCTCGTCCAAGTCACCGAAGTTGCCCTTCAGCAGCTGGTGCGGAACGCCGGGAACCTCGCGGTCCAGACGAGCGCCAGCGGCCTCGAGGGCCATGTCGTCCTGATCGACGCCGAGCAAAAGACCCGTCTCCCCCACCTGCGCGGCCATCTTTACCGAATGGCCGGCACCGCCAAGGGTGCAATCGCAGACAACGGAGCCGCTCTTTAGCCGCAGCGACTCAAGCACTTCGCCGAGCATGACAGGTTCATGCCGATATTCTTGTGTCAAGATCCCACGCTCCATCCGTTACCCGTGCCTTGCCCTTACGAGAAGAAGAGGTCCAGCAGGGCCTCATCGTCATCGTCCTCATCGGCCGCGGCGCGATCCCAAACCTCAAGGTGGTCGTAGTTGCCCACAACCGTGACCTCACGGTCGAGGTTCGCCTGCTTGCGGAGAGACTCGGAAAGACCGATACGACCGGCGCTGTCCACGTCCATCGACGTGGTGCGCTTGTTGATCGCCCTCATGAGCTTCTGGTCGTTAATGTCACGCGGGTTAAAACCCTCGTGGCCCTCACGACCCGCGAAGAGTCCTTCGACCCACTTATCGAAGGCCTCGGCAGAGAACACGTACAGAGCATCGACATCCAGGGCTTTGAACACGCGAACGTGCTCTCCAAGCTCCTCGCGAAGGGGTGCAGGCAGGGACAGACGACCTTTTGCATCGAGATTGCGCTCGTATGCACCAGTCATTCCCATGTGCGCCCTCCCCTCGGTTGCTCAGATGGCACGTACGCGGGGAACCACCCCGCCTGTCGACGTCATTAATAATATGGGGAACCGACCCATTTTTCAACACCTTTCCCCACCCCTTCCCCCACCCCGCCCCACCACTCCACCCACCATATATTGCAAAACACCCCCAATCATATGTTCGAAAACACAATATGTTGTGTTTACAGCAACGGCGGGATGCCACCTGTGGCACCCCGCCTTTCAACCTCAACCTTCAAGTTGACCTTGAGGCGATTTTTGCGTCCCTTTACATGGCGTTCACATCGCCCCCAAACTCCCCCACCCAAGGCACGTGCGGCCCACCACCGCGACGACAAGTGGCGAAAAATGGGACGGGTCCCAGATTGCCCATGCGAGCGCAAAAGCACGCAGCGGCAATCTGGGGCCCGTCCCCAAATACCTATAGATATGCAGGCCAGCGATGTGTTAACGATGTGCCAGCGGGTGCGCCGCCAGATAGACCTCGGTCAGTTGCGTACGATCGACATGCGTGTAGACCTGCGTGGTCGATATATCGGCATGTCCCAAGATCTCCTGTAGCACACGGAGGTCTGCGCCGCCCGCAAGCATATGGGTGGCAAAGGAGTGGCGCAGCGTATGGGGATGGAGTCCCACCAGCCCTACCTGGCGCCCGTAGCGCTCACAGATGGCATGGATGCCCTGGCGCGACAGACGGCGGCCGTTCTTATTTAAAAAGACCGCCGAAGTCTCGGTTCCGCGGGCATGGGCTGCCAAGCGAGAACGCCCCTCAGCTACATAGAGCGTCAGAGCTCGCGCCGCGCTTCCCACCAACGGGGACAGGCGTTCCTTTGAGCCCTTACCGCGAACGAGTACAAAACCATCGTCGATATGGATATCGCCCATATCGAGCCCCACCAATTCGCTCACACGCAAACCGCATCCGTAGAGCACTTCCAAGATGGCATGGTCGCGCAAGCCCATCTCGCCCTCGGGGAAGTCTTGATCGAGCAGCGCCGAGACATCCTCCACCGATAGATACTCCGGCAAACGCTCAGCCTTTTTAGGCAGGCGCAACGCCGCCGTTGGATTTTGGGCCACAGCCCCATCGCGCACCAAAAAGGCATGCAGGCCCTTCACGGCCGCAAGCGCACGCTCCACCGAGGCATCGGAATAGCCCCCATCGCGACGGTCGGCGACAAAGCCCTCCACGACCTGACGAGTCACCTCATCAAAAGACATGATGCCCGCCCGCTCCAGATAGGCGCAGTACGTCGTCAGGTCACGACGATAGGCCGCAATCGTGTTGCGCGCCAAACCCCGCTCGACCACGAGGTAATCGAGATACTCCCCCGCCGCCACGGCGAGCGACGAGGGAGTAGCTTCGGTATGTTCTTTGTTCGCCGGCACCCTTAGTCCGTAGCGAGGTTCATGGGCGTCACCTGCAGGCGATCGACACCCTCGTGCTGACCGATCGAGGCACGCACGAACTCTCGGAACAGCGGCTGCGGGTTGGTCGGACGGCTCTTGAACTCGGGGTGAGCCTGGGTTGCCACATACCACGGATGCACGTCGCGCGGCAGCTCGACCATCTCGACCAGGCGCTCGTCGGGCGAGAGGCCAGAGATAACCAAGCCGGCGTCCTCGAGCTGGTCGCGGAAGGCGTTGTTAAACTCAAAGCGGTGACGGTGACGCTCGTAGACAAGATCCTCGCCATATGCCTCGCGAGCGAGGGTATCGGCGGCGAGCTTGCACGGATAGGCGCCCAGACGCATGGTGCCGCCCTTCTCGGTCACATCCTCCTGCGAGCTCATCAGATCGATGACGCTAAACGGACCGTCCGGGTCGAACTCGGAGGAGCTGGCGCCGGCAAGGCCGACGACGTTGCGGGCGAACTCGCACACGGCCACCTGCATACCCAGGCAAATGCCCAGATACGGAATCTTGTGCTCGCGGGCAAACTCGGCCGCGAGGATCTTGCCCTCCAGGGCGCGCTTGCCAAAGCCGCCGGGGACCAGGATGCCCGAGGCGTCGCCCAGAACTTCGGAGACATTCTGCTCGTCGAGGCTCTCGCCGTCGACCAGCTGGACGTCCACATGGCGATCGTAGAAGACGCCCGCATGGTGCAGGGCCTCGATAACCGACAGGTACGCATCGGGCAGCTGCGTGTACTTGCCAACGACGGCGATCTTCACCTTGTCGGCGTGATGGTTGGCGTGATTCTGTTTGCGCAGGAACTCGTTCCACTCGCTCATGTCGCGCTCACGCGGGTCCAGACCCAGGCGCTCGCAAATGCGCAGGTCAAAGTCCTGCTCGGCAAGCAGCTGCGGAACATCGTAAATGCTCGCGCAGTCCTCATTGGTAAAGACGCAATCGGTGTCGACGTCGCAGAAGCTTGCGATCTTTCCGCGGATAGCGTCATCGATATGGTGGTCGGAGCGCAACACGATAATATCGGGCTGGATGCCAAAGCTGCGGAGCTCCTTGACGGAATGCTGCGTGGGCTTGGTCTTGACCTCGTGGGCGGCGGCGATATAGGGAACGAGCGACACGTGGATGTAGCAGACGTTCTCGGGGCCAGCCTCCTTGCGGTACTGACGAATGGCCTCGACAAACGGTTGGGACTCGATGTCGCCGATCGTGCCGCCCAGCTCGGTGATGACTACATCGGAGCCGGTCTGCTCCTCGATGCGGCGGAACTTATCCTTAATGGCATTGGTGACGTGAGGAATCACCTGCACGGTACCGCCCAAAAAGTCGCCGCGACGCTCGCGGGCGATGAGGCTTTTGTAGATGGCACCGGTCGTAAAGTTGGAATCGCGGGTCAGGTTCTCATCAATAAAGCGCTCGTAATGACCCAGGTCCAGGTCGGACTCGTAACCATCCTCGGTTACAAAGACCTCACCATGCTGGAACGGGCTCATGGTACCGGGGTCGACGTTCAGATACGGGTCGGCCTTCTGCATCGTTACTTTGTAGCCACGCGACTTGAGCAGACGGCCCAGCGAGGCCGCGGTGATACCCTTGCCCAGGGACGAAACCACGCCACCGGTTACGAACACATGCTTGGTCATATTGAGTTACCTGCGCTTCCCGTAGAAGTTGTTTATCCACATCTTACGGGTCTTCATTGTAATACTCGCGCCGCGGACCGTTCGCAATTTTTCTCGTGTTCGATTGCATTTCTCAATCTTGAAACAAAACGCCGCCCGGTTTCCCAGGCGGCGTCGCTATGGCAAGGGTTACATGCTGCTATCGATCAGCAACCTCGTCCTCAAGCAATTCTTGAACGAGCATGCCGGTACGGACGCCCTCAAGATACCACTCGCCACGTTCGGTGAGGCAAATGCCATTTGCAAGCTGACCGCCGTCGTCGCTATAACGCGAGACGACATCAATCATGCCTTCGGAATCCAAGCGATCGATTGCGGCGCGGGCACGATACGGCGAAACCCCCACGCGCTCGGCAAGCGTTTTGCGCGAGAAACCATACGGCCCGCCATTGTCTTCGGTTTGCTGGTCGATCTCCATCAACACCAGCACCTCGACACGCTTCATATCGTTGACACTCGCACGACCCTTGCCCGCCATGGCAGCCTCCTCAAACCGAGCACGAGCATCTAACGCGCCGTGCGCGACCGACACACCTCACGATGGCAGGTAATATCCATCATGCGGCATCCCGCTAAGGATGAAACAGTTACGGTTATTGTATACCGCTCAAATTGTTTCTAGGCAGGTAAACGACTATTTTTCGCCGAAATAGGCGCTTTATTGATCAAAAAGCCGTACCGGGCGCTAACCCGATACGGCCAAAATGCAATGCAATTACCGCGGTGCTTCAAACTTAGCGATGGAAGAAACCGCGGCGCTCAAACTTGGGCTCGCAGCACACGTTGATACCCAGTTTGCGCAGTACCGTCTCGTCCGTCGGCGAGATAATCACGCTAAAGAAGGCGTCGCAACCGCGCAGCTGCTCCAGGCCCGAAAGGACGCGAGCGGCCGTCTCACTCGTGGCCGAGGTGATCGACAGCGCCATAAGCGTCTCGTCGGTGTGGAGGCGCGGGTTTTTGCTGCCCAGGAAATGCGTCTTGAGCTTGCTGATGGGCTCGATCGCCTCATCGCTAATGACCTCGAGCTCAAGGTCGACGCCCGAGACATGCTTGAGGGCGTTCATAATGAGCGAACTTGCGGCGCCTAGGCGCGTGGAGGTCTTACCGGTCACCACGGAACCATCGGGCATAACCATGGCACCCACGGGACCACCCGTCAGCTGCTCCCTGGTGAGGGCCGCCGAGCGCGCCGGTGAGTAGTTCTTATCGATGCCGGCCTTCTTCATAATAATCTTGAGACGGTCGACTTGCTCATCGCCCACGCCGGTACGGCGCACATTTTCGACCGCGGTAAAGTAGCGGCGGACGATCTCCATCTTGGAAGCGTCGCGGCAGGCATCGTCATCGGTGATGGCAAAGCCGACCATATTGACGCCCATGTCCGTGGGGCTCTGGTAGGGGCTCTTGCCCAGGATCTTTTCCATCAGGGCACGGACCACCGGGAAGGCCTCGACGTCGCGGTTGTAGTTGACCGTGGTCTTGTTGTAGGCCTCAAGGTGGAAGGAATCGATGATGTTGGCATCGTCGAGGTCCGCCGTGGCGGCCTCGTAGGCAATATTGACCGGATGCGTCAGAGGAAGATTCCAGACCGGGAAGGTCTCAAACTTGGCATAGCCGGCGGCAGTGCCGTGCTTATGCTCGTGATACAGCTGCGAGAGGCAAGTGGCGAGCTTGCCCGAGCCAGGGCCGGGCGCCGTCACGACAACGAGCGGACGCGTGGTCTCGACGAACTCGTTCTTGCCATAGCCATCGTCGGACACGATCAGATCGACATCGTGCGGATACCCCTCGATGGGATAGTGCAGCTTGGCGGGAATACCGAGCGCGTTCAGGCGGTTGCGGAACACATCGGCAGCGGGCTGTCCAGCGTACTGGGTGATGACCACAGCCGCGACGGCAAAGCCGTTGCCGCGGAACAGGTCAACCAGGCGCAGCACATCCTCGTCATAGGTAATGCCAAGGTCACCACGAGCCTTGTTTTTCTCGATGTGGTTCGCGTTGATCGCGATGATAACCTCGACATCGTCGGCGATGCTCTTGAGCATGCGGAACTTGCTGTCTGGCTCAAAACCCGGTAGCACGCGGCTGGCATGATAGTCATCGAACAGCTTGCCGCCAAACTCCAAATACAGCTTGCCGCCAAACTGCGAGATGCGCTCCTTAATGTGAGCAGCCTGCAGCTCGATATACTTCGCGTTGTCGAAACCCTGGCGCATGTATGGCTCCCGTCCCGTTTCGTAAATTAAGTTCCTACGCGATTATAACGGAGCAGACCCTCCCCGATGCCCAGGCCATCAACAGGCACCAACCAAACACGCGCTCGATAAGTTGCGGTGGAATAGTTCCCGCTTAGCCCCTCAGGACACACAAACAGGAACTATTCCACCGCAACTTCCCCTTTTGGTGCAAAGTAACCTGACCTCTTTGCATCAATAATGGAAACATCGCAGGTGGAGCATAAGTCAGCGAGCGCCCGCCAGAGCGTGCAAGGTGACGCGAAAGAGGAGGGAATGGCGCGAAGCAACCTGACACCTTTGCACCAACGATGGCAGCGCCGCAGGTGGAACAAAAGTCAGCGAAAGCCCGCCAGAGCGAGCAAGGTGACGTGAAAGAGGAGGGCATAGGCCTTTTGGCCATGCCCGACGATTGAACGTCAGATTGCCGCTCTGGCGGGCTTGCAGCGTCGAGTGATTCCGGCGTTTGGTAAAACGCCGGAACATAAGTGCGCCCCCTCCCGCGCACGGAACGGGAGGGGGCTAAAGGTAGGAGTCTACCGGTGGGTTGACCCCACCGGACAGACGATGACCAAGTGATCCTTTACAGGATCGTCAAGGTTTCCGTGGGGTACCCGTGGGGTACTTAGATCAACACGCAGGCGACGGTCAGGATGATGGCGCAGACGACGGAGAGCGCGACGATGAGCTTAAGGGCAAACTTGAGCCAGGTCGTCCACTCGATCTTGGCCAGGGCGAGGCCGCCCATGATGGCGCCGGAGGTCGGGGTGAACAGGTTCACGACACCGATGGCGGCGGAGAAGATCATGACCATGACCTCAGGCGAGAAGCCGAGCTTAACAGCCAGCGGTCCCATGATGGGCATGGAGACGGTAGCCATACCAGAGGTCGAGGGGATCAGGAAGGACAGGCCGAAGTAGACCAGGAAGCTCATGGGAGCGAAGATCACGCCGGACAGGCCAGCCAGAGCATTGGCGGCAGCGTCGAGGACGTAGACGTCGAGGCCGGTGTTAGCCATGAGGACGGAGATGCCACGGGCGAGGGCGATGACGAGAACAACGGACATCATGTCGGCAGCACCGGTGATGAAGGTGTTGACGATCTGCTTCTCGGACAGGCCACCGATGATACCGATCAGGATAGCCATGAGGAAGAACCAGGTGGAAGCCTCGTCGAAGTACCACTGACCAATGGGCAGGCCGGTGATCAGGGCAGACCAGCCCTGGACGACGGTGTTACCGTCGGCATCGTAGACAGCGCCAGCGTCAAAGAAGTTGGCGACGCCCTCGTTGAGGTCTGCCAGCGGGATGAAGCCGACGATCATGACGACGAAGGTGAAGGCGAAGGCGATCAGAACACCCTTCTGACGACCGGTGAGCTTGACCTCCTTGTGAACCTCGGAAGCAGCCTTACCGTGAGCCTCTTCGGCGTCCTTAAGCTCCTGCATCGACAGGATGGTGGAACCCTTATCAGCCTTGACCTTCTTGGCATAGTTCATCACGAAGACGATGGACATGGCGGTAGTGACAATCCACAGGACGGCACCGAGGCCGATGATGATGGACTGATTCACGGCAATGTCAACGCCGGTCAGAGCGTCGACGGCAGCGCCGACGGCGAACGGGTTAACCGTGGAGCCGAGGCAGCCGCAGCCAGCGCCGAGCAGGACGGTAGCGGCGCCGACCATAGGGTCGAAGCCAGCGGCCATCATGGTAGCAGCGAGCAGGGCGTAGAAGGGAACGGTCTCCTCGCACATACCATAGGTGGTACCACCGAGGGAGAAGATGAGCATCAGCACGGGAATGAGCATGATCTCATTGCCCTTAAGCTTCTGCACCAGAACGGCGATGCCGTTGTCCAGGGCGCCGGTCTCGGTCATCATGCCGAGGAAGCCGCCCAGGATCATAACGAAGAGACAGACGGGCAGAGCGTCAGCGAAGCCCTTAATCGGGGCGGTGCAGAAATCGCTCAGACGGGCGGCAGTAACCGCGCCGCCGGACGTGCCGGAGACGATAACGGTAATCACTGCGACAATTGCCAGCAGAGCAAGAAGAATGGTGAACGATGAAGGCATACCGCGCTTTTTCTTAGCGGTCTCAGTCATAGTTCTCATCCCCCCTTCATAAATCATTTACTGATCTCGCCCGAAGCGGCTCTTCCGTGCCGTGCCTGCCGCTTGATGCGAGATTTTTACCAGATAAAACCGCTCGGGGTGTGCAGCAATACACCCCGAGCGAGATGCAAGATGCTCTTACTTGAGCGTGGCGTACATGACAGCCTTGATGGTGTGCATGCGGTTCTCGGCCTCGTCGAAGACCTTGGAAGCGGGGCTCTCGAAGACCTCGTCGGTGACCTCCTGCTCGGTGATGCCGAACTGCTCGCACTTCTCGGCGCCAATAGTGGTGTTGGTGTCGTGGAAGCTAGGCAGGCAGTGCAGGAAGATGGCACCCGGGTTGGCCATAGCCATGACCTCGGAGGTGACACGATACGGGGTGAGCTGGGCGATGCGCTCGGCCCAAACCTCATCGGGCTCGCCCATGGAGACCCACACGTCGGTGTAGAGAACGTCGGCACCGGTGACGCCGTCCTTGACGTCGGTGGTCAGTTTGATGGTGCAGCCGTTGGCCTCGGCGATGGGCTTGCAGGCCTCGATGACGTCGTCAGCGGGCATGCACTCCTCGGGGCCGCAGGCCACGAAGTTCATGCCGAGCTTGGAGCAGACGACCATGAGGGAGCGAGCAACGTTGTTCTTGCAGTCACCCATGAAGACGAGGGTCTTGCCCTTGATGTCGTAATTGAAGTTCTCCTGGACGGTCAGGATGTCGGCGAGCATCTGGGTGGGGTGCCACTCGGTGGTCAGGCCATTCCATACGGGCACGCCAGACTTAGCAGCGAGCTCCTCGACGTCGTCCTGGGCGAAGCCACGGAACTCGATGCCGTCATACATGCGGCCGAGAACGCGGGCGGTGTCCTCGATGGACTCCTTCTTGCCCATCTGGGACGAACCGGGATCGAGGTAGGTGACGCCCATGCCAAGATCCATGCCGCCGACCTCGAAGGCGCAGCGAGTACGAGTGGAGGTCTTCTGGAAGAGCAGAACGATGTTCTTGCCCTCGAGATAACGGTGCGGAACGCCAGCGCGCTTCATGTCCTTGAAGTTCTTGGAGAGCTTGAGCAGGTACTCGATCTCCTCGGTGGTGAGGTCGAGGAGCTTGAGGAAGCTACGGCCGGAGAGGTTAACACCCATGGTTCAAATCCTTTCGAAAAAATGAATTACGTAAATAGTAGCGGTGCCCGTTTGACGGGCGAAACCGGTGCGGTTGTAGGGGGACCGCACCGGAAACGGAAAGACTTAGAGGTCCTCGCGCCAGAAGGGCATGCTCATGCAGCGCGGGCCGCCGCGGCCGCGGGAGAGCTCGGCGGAGGGC
>NZ_JADMSU010000003.1:125464-235594 GCF_015561195.1 Collinsella aerofaciens
GGCTTAGAGGTCCTCGCGCCAGAAGGGCATGCTCATGCAGCGCGGGCCGCCGCGGCCGCGGGAGAGCTCGGCGGAGGGCACGACGAGAAGGTCCAGGCCCTCCTTGTACAGCACGTCGTTGGTGACGGTGTTGCGGGCGTAGACGCAGATCTTGCCGGGCTCGACGCACAGGGTGTTGGAGCCGTCGTTCCACTGCTCGCGGGAGGCCGCGATCGGGTCGCCGCCGCCGCAGGGGATCAGCTTGACCTGGTCGACGCCGGTGGCGTCCTCCAGGACGTGCTCGAGGGTGTCCTCGATCAGGCGGATGTTCACGTCGCCCGGGTTCTTGCCGGCGGTCAGCTCGTAGACGCGCAGGGTGCCCATGATGGCGGGGTGGATCGTGAACTTATCGACGTCGATCTGGGTGAAGACCGTGTCGAGGTGCATGAAGGCGCGCGAGACCGGGATGTCGAAGGCCAGGATGCGCTCGACCTTGGAGTCGGAGTTCCAGAAGATGTTCTGGGCCATGACGTCGATAGCGGCGGCCTGGGTGCGCTGGGAGATGCCGACGGCGAGGGTCTTCTCGTTGATGTTCAGCACGTCGCCGCCCTCGGTGTGGAACTGGCAGTCGCGGCGGAAGTACAGGGAGACGTCCTTGTAGTCGGGGTGGTACTTGAAGACGTACTTGCCGTACAGGGTCTCGCGGTTGCGGGTGACCGAGTACATGCGGTTGAGGTTGACGCCCTCGCCGACGACCGCGAACGGGTCGCGGGTGAAGTAGAGGTTGGGCATCGGGTCGATGATCAGGTCGGACTCGGACTCGGAGTTGACCAGGGAGTCGAGGGTCGTGGACGCCGTGAGGGGCATGTCGATCTCGGCCTTGGTCATGCCGGCCATGGTCTTCTTGACGAACTCGAGGTTGTCCTCGATGGAGTCCAGCTTCTCGCGGACGATCTGCGGCATGTGCTGGCCGCGGATGCCGGCCTCGGCGATGTACTGGTCGGTGAACTCGGCGCGGGCGCCGGGGACCTGGTCGAACACCTCGGCGACGAGGTTCTCGAGGTAGAGGACCTCCACGCCCTGGTCCCTCAGGATCTGGGCGAAGGTGTCGTGCTCCTGCTGTGCGACCTCCAGGAACGGGACGTCGTCGAACAGGAGTCGCTCGAGCTCGTCGGGCGGCAGGTTGAGGAGCTCGTCGCCGGGACGGTGCAGGCAGACCTTCCTGAGCTTGCCGATCTCGGAAGGCACGTGCAGACCTTTCGTCATGGCCTCCTACCTTTCTTTCGGGCCCTTGTCAGGGCCGATTCGTTAGCGCCCCTCCGTGTGAGGCGTTATTGCTGACGACATATTTATATCCAAAATCAGTCCATACTTCCACCTCGCCCCCGAACGGTTTTATATGAGGGGTGAACGGCATACACATATACTTCACGCATGGCACACTTTGATTTAATAAAGTGTATTTACGTGCTAAAACGCGTTTTCAATCCAAATAGCAAATGGAACTTAACTTTATTAAACCACCCTCAAATTGCATATTTCTAATAAAGCTATGAATAGAATTAACGATTCATGCCGCGTCTCAACCATTTTCATTTTTATTCAGAAAAAAGTTTGTCCTATTCATTTCTGGTAAACAAATTACCGTTTACCAGACGCTTGATACCGTTCACCGGAAGCTCAGTATAAGGCCCAGCGGATACCGGCTCGCTTTACGGCCCCATTTGTAACAACTTGACTTCTCGGTATAGAAAAACGAACCCGCTTCCCCTAGGGAAACGGGTCCGTTTTCGATTATCTTCGTCCTATTTGGATAAGGCCCTCGAAGATCATCGGGATCCTAGCGATCAAACTCCGCCAGTGCCTCGCCCAAAAGCCTCAGGCCCTCGCGAAGAACGTCCTCGCTCGCGCAGTAGCCCAGGCGTGCGCCGCAGGGGAGCTCAAAGCGGCTGCCGGGAACCAGCAGCACTCCCCTCTCAGCCAACAGGCGCTTGCAGAACTCCTCGTCGTCCTCGGGAATGTCCAGCTGGATAAACGAGGTGGACACGCCCTGCGGGGCCGTCCAGGACACGCGATGCTGCGTATCGATCCAAGCCTGCGCGATATCGCGGTTGCCAAACACGATCTTGCGGTTGCGCTCGAGAATCTTGTCCTTGTGCTCGAGCACGTAGGTCGCCAGGGCGTCGTTGAACACGCCGCCGCAGATCATGGTGTAGTCGCGATACGTGCGGATGCTGTTGGACACCTCTTCGTCGGCCACGACCCAGCCCACGCGGGCCGCAGGCGTCGAATAGGTCTTGGACAACGAGTTGGTGACGATGGCCTTCTCGTACACGTCGACCATCGACATAAAGGAGTCAGTGTTTTCGAGCGGCAGATACACCTCATCGCACAACACGTAGGCGCCCACCGAACGGGCGATCTCGGCAATCTGGCCGAGCATATCGGCATCGAGCACCGTACCGATGGGGTTCGATGCGTTGTTGATGCAGATGAGCTTGGTGTTGGGGCGCACCAAGCGCTTGAGCTGCTCGATATCGGGCTTCCAGCCGAGTTCCTCGCGAAGCTCCCAATACTCGACCTCGGCGCCCAGCGTGCGCGGGATCTCGTAGAGCGGCGCGTATGCGGGCCACTCGGCGATAACATGGTCGCCGGGCTCGACCACAGCCATGATGGCGTTGAGGTTAGCGCCCGTGCAGCCGTTGGTCTGCAGGATATGGTCGGGATTGACCTCACGACGATAGAGCTTGGCGACCTCGGCCTTAAACTCCGGCGAACCCTCGATCCAGCCGTAGTTCATCTTCTCGCGGTCCAGGCGCTCGTAGAACGTGGCACCGTCCTGCTCGTCGAGCGCACGTAGCTCGCCCATGGTGAGCGACGAGATCGTCGACTGGGCGATGTCCCACGTGGCGCTCTTCTCCCAAACGTTGAGCCATTCCTCAACGCCAATCGTCTTGATGTCCATGGCCAGGCTCCTTACAAAAGCAGTCATCCAACCGTGTTAACGTTCCTCATACAAGATTGGGGCGGTGCGAAAACCCGCACCGCCCCAATGAGAGACATCTAATGGCAGCTAGATGTATGTATTATGACCTGTACGGGCCCTTGAAGACCTTAGAGGTCCTCGCGCCAGAAGGGCATGCTCATGCAGCGCGGGCCGCCGCGGCCGCGGGAGAGCTCGGCGGAGGGCACGACGAGAAGGTCCAGGCCCTCCTTGTACAGCACGTCGTTGGTGACGGTGTTGCGGGCGTAGACGCAGATCTTGCCGGGCTCGACGCACAGGGTGTTGGAGCCGTCGTTCCACTGCTCGCGGGAGGCCGCGATCGGGTCGCCGCCGCCGCAGGGGATCAGCTTGACCTGGTCGACGCCGGTGGCGTCCTCCAGGACGTGCTCGAGGGTGTCCTCGATCAGGCGGATGTTCACGTCGCCCGGGTTCTTGCCGGCGGTCAGCTCGTAGACGCGCAGGGTGCCCATGATGGCGGGGTGGATCGTGAACTTATCGACGTCGATCTGGGTGAAGACCGTGTCGAGGTGCATGAAGGCGCGCGAGACCGGGATGTCGAAGGCCAGGATGCGCTCGACCTTGGAGTCGGAGTTCCAGAAGATGTTCTGGGCCATGACGTCGATAGCGGCGGCCTGGGTGCGCTGGGAGATGCCGACGGCGAGGGTCTTCTCGTTGATGTTCAGCACGTCGCCGCCCTCGGTGTGGAACTGGCAGTCGCGGCGGAAGTACAGGGAGACGTCCTTGTAGTCGGGGTGGTACTTGAAGACGTACTTGCCGTACAGGGTCTCGCGGTTGCGGGTGACCGAGTACATGCGGTTGAGGTTGACGCCCTCGCCGACGACCGCGAACGGGTCGCGGGTGAAGTAGAGGTTCGGCATCGGGTCGATGATCAGGTCGGACTCGGACTCGGAGTTGACCAGGGAGTCGAGGGTCGTGGACGCCGTGAGGGGCATGTCGATCTCGGCCTTGGTCATGCCGGCCATGGTCTTCTTGACGAACTCGAGGTTGTCCTCGATGGAGTCCAGCTTCTCGCGGACGATCTGCGGCATGTGCTGGCCGCGGATGCCGGCCTCGGCGATGTACTGGTCGGTGAACTCGGCGCGGGCGCCGGGGACCTGGTCGAACACCTCCGCGACGAGGTTCTCGAGGTAGAGGACCTCCACGCCCTGGTCCCTCAGGATCTGGGCGAAGGTGTCGTGCTCCTGCTGTGCGACCTCCAGGAACGGGACGTCGTCGAACAGGAGTCGCTCGAGCTCGTCGGGCGGCAGGTTGAGGAGCTCGTCGCCGGGACGGTGCAGGCAGACCTTCCTGAGCTTGCCGATCTCGGAAGGCACGTGCAGACCTTTCGTCATGGCCTCCTACCTTTCTTTCGGGCCTTACTGGCCGAATGTATCAGCGCCCCTCCATATGGGACGCTGCTTGCTGACAGCTCTAGTTATATCCAAAAATCACCCGCAATTCCACCTCGCCCCCGAACGGTCAACAAAGTGCGATGAACGGTATATCGCATGTGATTCCCCCATGATGTACTTCGGCGTTCTAAAGTAACTTTTCTAAGGTAAACGCTCTTTTTTCTCAAAAATCATTCGCAATTACAACTCCAATCTTTCGATTAGGAATTGCATATCTACAACGGTTTTATGTATATAAATGACGCTTGTTCGTGTTTCTGTCTGTATTCGATGATATTCAGCTACCTATCATTCTTATTCACACATACTCACCAGTTGAGTGAGGATATAGACCGTTTTTCACAACACGGCGGGCGTCAGCTCTATGGCTTGTCAGCGTAAGAAGTAGGTAAAGATACCGTTCACGCGATACGTCCGTGCCATAGGTCGACTAAATTGAGACAATAGTGAATAGTGTTAGGCAACCGTCCCCTGCGGGGACTGAACGGACAGATGCATATGCCGAGCAAAATCGAAAAAAAGCAAGCCGCCGCAAAGCTGCGCAAACCGCCGCGCGACTTCTCGTACACGCAGAACCGAGAGCTCAGCTGGCTGCGCTTTGACAACCGTGTGCTTGACGAAGCCTTCGACGAGACCGTTCCGCTGTTCGAGCGTCTAAAGTTCGTGTCGATTTTCGAGTCTAACCTCGACGAGTTTCTCATGGTGCGCGTGGGCGGCCTGTCCGATCTGGCAGAGCTCAAAAAACAGCCTGTCGACAACAAGAGCAATATGACCGCCTCCGAACAGGTCGATGCCGTCATGGCCGAAATGCCCGGGCTCCTTACCCGATGGGAGTCCATCTTTAAGAGCATCGAGGGCAAGCTCGACACCCTGGGCGTTCACCGCGCCCGCATCGATTCGCTTACGCCCGAGGAGCGCACCTTTGTAACCCGTTACTTCCAGGCCTACGTGTCGCCGGTCATCTCGCCGTTGGTCATTGACCCGCGCCATCCCTTCCCCAACCTGCGCAACGGTGCACTCTATCTAGCTTGTGGCTTGGACGGCGTCACCGACGAGGAGAGCCTGCTGGGCCTTATCGAGATCCCCGCCTCGATGAACCGCGTGGTCGAGATTCCCTCGCCCACCGGCACCTACTCCTACATTCTGCTCGAGGACGTCATCCTCGCCTGCCTGGACAGCTGCTTTGGCTCCTATAAGCCGCTCGACCGCGCGCTCATCCGCGTCACCCGCAACGCCGACATCGATCCGGACGGCGAGGGCGTCGAGGAGGAAGAGGACTACCGCCAGCACATGAAGCGCATCCTCAAGAAGCGCCTGCGTCTGCAGCCGGTAGTGCTCGCGGTCTCGGGGTCGCTCGAGAAGGCGACGCTCAAGACCATCCGCAAGGCGCTCGAGCTTTCTCGCCGCTCGGTCTTTACCTGCGATATCCCGCTCGACCTGGGCTACGTCTTTGGCATTGAGGGCAAGATTCCCGAGCATCTACGCAACGAGCTGCTCTTTACGCCGTTTAAGCCGCAGCCCAACCCCACCATCGACATGTCCCGTTCCATCCGCGAGCAGGTGCTGCTGGGCGACAAGCTGCTCTTTTACCCCTACGAGGCCATGAATCCGTTCTTGGACCTGGTGCACGAGGCCGCCTACGACCCCGAGTGCATCTCACTGCGCATCACGCTCTACCGCGTGGCCAAGCAGAGCCGCCTGTGCGAGTCGCTGATCGATGCCGCCGAGAACGGCAAAGAGGTCACGGTGCTCATGGAGCTCCGCGCCCGCTTCGACGAGCAGAACAACATCGAGTGGGCCGAGCGCCTGGAAGAGGCCGGCTGCACCGTCATCTACGGCTCCGAGGGCTTTAAGTGCCACTCCAAGATCTGCCAGCTCACCTATCGCGAGGGCATGGCGCTAACGCGCCTAACGCTGCTGGGCACCGGCAACTTTAACGAGAAGACGGCCAAACTCTACAGCGACTTTATGCTCATGACCGCTCACCCCGGCATCGGCGAGGACGCCAACTTGTTCTTCCGCAACCTGTCGCTGGGCAACCTGCGCGGCGATTACCGCTTCCTGGGCGTGGCACCCGTGGGCCTCAAGCCGCTCATCATGCGCGGCCTGGATCGCGAGATCCAGCGCGCCCTCGCTGGCGAGCCCGCCCGTGTGTTCTTTAAGCTCAACTCGCTCACCGACCGCGAGGTCATCGACAAGATTGCCGAGGCATCGTGCGCAGGAGTCCGCGTTGACATGATCATCCGCGGCATCTCGTGCCTCAAGCCCGGTGTTCCGGGCAAGACCGAGAACGTGCACGTGCGCTCCATCGTCGGACGTTTTTTGGAGCACGCCCGTGTTTACGCTTTTGGCGTGGACTCGGACATGATTTACCTGAGCTCGGCCGACATGATGACGCGCAACACCGAGCACCGCGTGGAGATCGCCTTCCCCGTGCTCGACCCCACCTGCCGCGCCCTGGTGCACGAGTACATGGGCATGCAGCTGCGCGACAACGTGAAGGCCCGCAGCCTCACGAGCGACGGCACTTGGGTTCCCGTGGAGCGTGCAGAGGGCGAGAAACCCTTCAACTCGCAGGAAGCTCTGCTGGAGCGCGCCTATCGCAACGCCGAGGCCGCCGCGCAGCAGCGCGCACAGGAGAAGGAACGTGTGGCCGAGGAGGCTATTCAGGCCGAGGTTGAACATAGGGCAGTTGCCAAACCGGAAGCGGTTGCCGCTCCCCCGGTGAATGAGCCCGAGGCTGCCGCAGAGCCCGCCGCCGAGGCAAAGCCCGCCCCCGCTCCTAAGCCGCAGCCGGCCACACCCGAGGTTCAGAAGGTCCAGGCAACCGTCATTGAGCCCGAGCCTGCACCTATACCTCAGCCCGAGCCGCAGGTCGCCAAGCCCGCACCCGAGACGAGCGCCCGTCGCGATAAGCCCGCCGGCAAGACCAAGGCCATCGAGCGCCATCGCCCCGGTCGCGTGCGCATGGGACTGGGTCTGATCGGCCTAGGCCTTAAGACACTCATTACCGGCAAGACGAAATAGACGTTTGTAGAAGCGCCCCGTATTTGAGGAAAGCCTCGGATGCGGGGCGCTTTTCCCTGCTACCATGGTGCGGACAACAACGCGAATGACAGGCAGGAATATGAAGCTCACCATAGAATCGATGACCTACGGCGCCGACGGGCTGGCGCACGCCGACAACGGCAAGGCCGTCTTTGTGCAGGGCGCCGTGGCAGGCGACACCGTCGAGGCCGAAGTCGTACAGGACGGCAAGTCGTTCATGCGCGCCCGCACGACCGAGATTCTGGAGCCGAGCCCCGATCGCATTCAGCCCCCCTGCCCCTTCGTGGGCATCTGCGGCGGTTGTTCGTGGGGCAATCTCTCACGCACGGCACAGCTCGCCGCCAAGGAGCAAAACCTGCGCTCCACGCTCGAGCGCATCGGCAAGTTCGCTCCCGAGCAGGTCGATGAGCTGGTGCAGCCCATCCGCCACACCAAAGACGACTGGGGCTACCGCAATAAAATCGAGCTCGAACCGACCGTCTTCAACGGTCGCGTGCGCCTTGGCATGCACGGTGTCGACCCCAGCAAAATCGTGACTGTCGATTCGTGCCCGCTGTTCGATAAGCGTTTCCCGAAGGCGCTCAAATCGGTCGTCGGCGCACTCAACTATCTAGGTGGCAGCCATGACCTGGGCCTCGAACGCGTGGGCATTCGCGCATCGCGCCGCACCAAGGCACTCGAGGTCGCGCTCTGGACGCCCACGGGTTCCTTCCCGCGCTCGCAGGTCTCGCGCGTGCTGGCGGACGCCGCTCATCCCACGAGCATCGTGCGTGTGATGAGCAAGGGCGAAAAGAAAGCCCGCCGCGTCTCCAAAGTCGAGATGCTCGCCGGTGAGGGCTCATGGACCGAGAATATCGCCGAAGGCCAGATGCGCTTATCTGCCCCGTCGTTTTTCCAGGTCAATACCAAGGGCGCCGAGATTTTGATTGAGCTCGTTATGGACGCCCTCGACCCGCAGGAAGACGAGCTGGCCGTGGACCTGTACTGCGGCGCCGGCACCTTTACCCTGCCGCTCGCCCGCCGCTGCGACTTTGTTGCCGCCGTCGAGGCCTATGGCCCGGCCGTGCGCGACCTGCGCCGCAACCTGGAGATTAACAAGCTCGACAACGTCGACGTCATCGGCGGCGACGCGGTGCGCGAGTTCCCCGACCAGGATGCCGACGTCTTGGTGGTCGACCCGCCGCGCGCAGGCCTCGCCCCCGAGGCGATCGACCTTATCGCCAGCACGAGTGCTCGCGATGTCGCCTACGTGAGCTGCGACCCGGCCACCCTGGCGCGCGATCTCAAACGCTTTGTCGAAGAAGGCACCTTCTCCCCCGTAAAGATCACGCCAGTCGACCTGTTCCCACAAACCTTCCACTGCGAGACCGTCGTCCACCTTAGGCGCAACTAGCCACTTAATCATTGCTCAGAAAAATCATTGGGAAATCGAGCGTGGCAAGCGGAGGTCTTCGGGGTATAAGACGGCTAATTGTATGCCGCCTATGAAAGGAACCCTCATGCCCAGCGTTGCCGTTCTCGCCGCCGATGGCTTTGAAACTATTGAATGCTTGACCATGGTCGATGTCATGCGTCGCGGCGGCGTGCGTGCCACGCTCGTCTCGATCATGCCCACGCGTGAGGTCGTAAGCTCGCTGCAGATCCCCGTGACCTGCGATGCGCTCTTTGATGAGATCAACTTTGACGAGTACGACTGCGTCGTGCTGCCCGGCGGCCTGCCCGGTGCCACCAACCTGCGCGCCGATCAGCGCGTCTGCGACGTGGTCTGCGAGTTCGCCGCGACCAAGCACGTTGCCGCCATCTGCGCCGCCCCGTTTATCCTGGGCGAGCTCGACCTACTCGAGGGGCGCCAGGCCACATGCTTCCCTGGCTTTGAGAAAAGCTTCCCCGAAGGCGCCTATACCGGCGAGAAGGTTACGCAAGACGGCAACATCATCACCGCCAGCGGCATGGCCCAGTCGCTCCCCTTTGCGCTTGAGCTGCTGCGCACGCTCGCCGGCGACAAGGCCGTCGAGAAGGTCGCCGAGGGCATTCAGCTATGATTTTGGCTTCGCAATCACCGCGCCGCATCGAGTTGATGCGCGAAGCGGGCTTTGACATTCGCGTGATTCCCGCAGATATCGACGAAACGCCTTTTGATGGCGAGGCCCCGCTTACGCTCGTTGAACGCTTAGCACGCGCCAAAGCCGCCGCCGTTGCCGCCGAGCATGCCGAGCCCAACGAACTGACCGTCGCGGCCGATACTATTGTCACCTTCGATGGCAAGATTCTGGGCAAGCCGGCAACCGAGGACGAGGCGCGCACCATGCTCCGCGAGCTTTCGGGCCGCACACACCAGGTCGCAACCGGCGTCTGCATCGTTAAAGCCGGCGACGCTACAGCTCCGCATGCCGCCGAGAGCCTGTCGTTTGTCGATGTGACCGACGTGACGTTCTATGAGCTTACCGAAGAGCAGATCGAGCGCTATGTTGCCTCCGGCGAACCCATGGACAAGGCCGGGGCCTACGGCATCCAAGGCACAGGCGGCCGCATGCTTGTGCACGATATTTCGGGTGACTTCTACAACGTGGTGGGCTTGCCCATCGCTCGCGTCGCACGCGCGATTCAAAAACTCTCGTAATTGCATCTGGCGCTGGGTATCCCCCAGCGCCTACAATTTTGCCGTACCGCACGGATCCCGACCGGGCATAAGGCCCGGCGGAAAACCGATAGGAGAAAACATGGACACACTGCTCGAAGCCATCGATGTTTGCAATGTCGATGGCTTTTGCTTTGGCAACTATACGGACGAGGAGGCTGGCACCGGCTGCACCGTAATCGTGGCGCCCGAGGGTGCCACCGGTGGCGTTGACGTACGTGGTGGCGCTCCCGCTTCGCGTGAGACCGACTTGCTGCGTCCCGAAAACACCGTTGACAAGGTCCACGCCGTCTGCCTTTCGGGCGGATCGGCCTTTGGCCTCGAGGCTGCAAGCGGCGTCGCTCGCGAGCTTGAGAGCCGCGGCATCGGCCTTCCCGTCGGCCCCACGCAGGTGCCTATCGTGTGCTCCAGCTGTATCTTCGACCTCGCCTTTGGTAACCCCACCGTTCGCCCCGACATTGAGGCCGGCATCGCCGCCGTGCGCGAGGCGCTCGACCACACCCCTGCCTCGCTCGAGCAGGGCAACGTGGGCGCCGGCACCGGCGCCACCGTAGGTAAGCTCATGGGACCTGCCACCTGCATGAAGGCCGGCCTTGGAGCCGCCGCCGTGGCACTCGGCCCCGTCAAGGTGGGCGCCGTGGTCTCGGTCAACGCCTGCGGCAACGTTGTCGACCCCTTCACCGGCGAGTGGGTCGCCGGTATGCGTGCCGCAGCCGATAGCGACCAGATCGTCGACATGGAACTCGCAGCCTTTGCCGCCGCCGGATCCATGCAGATGCCGCTCGACCGCACCAACACCACCATCAGCTGCATCGTCACCAACATGGAGCTCACTAAGGCCCAGGCCACCAAGGTCTCCCAAATGGCCGCAGACGCCTACGCACACGCCATCCGTCCCACGCACACCACCAACGACGGCGACACCATCTACACCCTCGCCAGCGGCAAACTGGGCGCCCAGGCAAGCGCCGCCGTTCCCCTAGACCTGCTGGGCATGCTCGCCGTAAGGGCTTTGCAAACCGCCATCGTAAACGGAGCCAAAACCGCCAAAACCTCCCACGGCATCCCCGGCGCCGCGAAGTAATCTCACTCGACCGTCGGTCGGAGGCGGGCGGGCATTACGTTTGCTGCTCTACAGTCCTATGCAAGACGAAGGCCACATTAAGTGGCCTTCTTTGCATGCGGAACTCGCGACAAACGTAATGCCCGCCCGCCTCCGACCGACTACCAACCAAAATCTTTTCAGCCCAGGCCCCTGTGTACCGCGCGTCTAAGATCTTCAAATTCAAATAACCTGACAATCGATTCTTATAGCAGAGGCCCCTTGGCCTTTAGTTTGCTACAAGTTCCGCACGAGCCGGAAAGCACTTAATGTGCTTTCCGTGCGAGCAGGACTGTTCGCAGTAGCAAACTAAAGGCCAAGGGGCCCAGTCAGCCTATCAGCAGCGATTACTCAGCAGCTAGTTGAATTTGAAGATCTTTGAGGCAAGACGGTATAGGCCGAGTGTGGTTTTGTCTCCGGCACGACCGCGGAGGTTGGTGAAGAAGCCGACCACACCGTAACGTGCACGACGATACATACGCTCGTCATAGGCCTTCAAATCATTCCACAGCGTCTTCAGACGCTCATCGGCACAATCCTCGTCGGAAAGCTTGGTGAGCACCGAGCAGATCGCCATCATCATGGTGAAGTAGCCCATCATGTACGAACGCAGACGCGACGACTCGACATCGCCGTACAGGTGGTACGACTCCATCATGATACGCGTAACACGGAACTGCTGGTCCAGACGCTTGACCATCGTGGCCTCGTTGACACTCTGGCCCTCGCGACCGATAAAGTAGCGATAGAGGTCGATGTCGGCGTAGTACATGGTCTTGCAACGCGGCAGCGGCACGTAGGCGTAGATGTTGTCCACATAGAACGTGTGCGGCGGCATGGGAAGGTTGGACTCGCGCAGCACATCCGTGCGATAGCACAGGCTGTGCATGAGCAGATTCTGGTCCAGGCGGAAATGGCCGATCTGGTCCCAGGTAAAGATCTTTTTTCGAGGCAGGGCAAACTTGTAACCAATGGCCGTATGCGTACCCTCGTAAACCTTCTCGTACACGTAGTTCGAGATAAACAGGTCAACGCGCTGGTCGCGCTCTTCAAAGCCGCGCAGAATCGACAGCATGGTCGAAAGGGCAGCGCTGTCAAGCCAGTCGTCCGAGTCGACAACCTTGTAGTAGGTGCCCTGCGCCTCGCGCAGACCCGAAAGGACGGCAATACCGTGGCCGCCATTCTCCTGGTGCACCGCGCGGATGATTCCAGGATAACGGGCCTCCCACTCGTCGGCCTTGGCGGCCGTCTCATCCTTGGAGCCGTCGTCCACAACGATAATCTCGATATCGGTGGCATAATTGCTCCCCTCCAAGATGGAGGTGATGCAATGGTCCATGTCCTTAGCGGCGTTATACGAGGGAATACCGAATGTTATGACTTTATGCATGGCAGGCGATAATCTCATCCGAAAGATCGAGGGCGGAATTGGTCACGGCATCCATATCGTAGTAACGATACTCGGCCAGACGACCCACCGGGTGGAAGTTTGTCAGGTTCTGGACGCGCTCAAGATAGCGCTCATAGAGCTCACGGTTCTCGGGCTCGAGAATGGCGTAATACGGCGTCTCGCCCGAGCCGGGCGTATAGGCCTTGGAGTACTCCTTCATGATGGTGGTCTTGCCGGGCAAAACCTGACCGGTCATGTTCTTGAACTCGGTGATGCGCGTGTAATCCTCGCTCGTGGTGTAGTTGACGGTGCCCACGGGCTGGAACTGGTCCATATCGAGCGTCTCGAACTTCATATCGAGCGTGCGGTACGGCAGCGCGCCCAGGTCGAGGTTGAACAGCTCATCGAGCGGACCGGTATAGACAATCTCGCCGCCGTAGACCTTGCCGTCGACCTTGACGGTTGTCTCGTCGATCTCGAAGAGATCGCGAGCATCCACGTCGCAGAACACATCAATCAGGTCGTGGTCGAGCATGTGCTCAAACAGCGCCGTGTAGCCATCCTGCGGCATACCCTGGAAGGGGGCCTGCGGGAAGTAACGGTCATCATCGCCCACAAAGATGGGAACGCGGCCGGTGATCGAGGGATCGATCTGATCGGGCGTCTGGCCCCACTGTTTCATGGTGTAATGCAAAAAGACGTTCTCGTAGACGTAATCGGCGACCTCGGCAAGATCCGGGTCGTTCTTCTTACGCAGCTCCATGATGGGCACCTTGACGTCCTTGCCAAAGGTCTCCACGAGCTTCTGATACAGCTCCTCGCCGCGCTCGTCACCAAAGGCGAGCTTGAGACTCGCATGGTTGAATGGCACGGGCATAAGGGTACCGTTGATGTTGGCGAGCACCTTGTGCTGATAATCCGTCCACTTGGTAAAGCGCGACAGGAAATTGTGCACGCGCTCGTTAAAGGTGTGATAGATATGCGGACCGTACTCGTGGATCAGGATTCCGGCCTCGTCAGTGCAGTCATAGGCATTGCCCGCAATGTGGCTACGGCGCTCCAAAACGGCAACACGATAGCCGATGGTCTCGGCAAGACGGCGGGCGCAAACGGCACCGGCATATCCAGCACCGACGACAATCATGTCGTACGCGCCGGCGTTAAAGCCTTCAGGCAGGCCTGAGGTAATCTGCATCGATACTCCTTGTCAAAAGCCACGGGCTCGTTAGCTGGGCTTTTCTCGAACATTCTTCGAGACACATTTATCAGAGCGATTATAGCGCTAATGCGTCCTATAATGAGCTTGCCACACAAGGAAAGCTCAAGCACCGCGGCGTACATAATTGAAAGGTAAACCCGCTAGCAGCGGGTTTATTCGTGAACAGCCGGGAGCCTGGAGCTTAGCGAAACGCTTGCAAGGAGTAACATGAGCGATTTCCTAAACCGTATGAAGTCTGCCGCCAAGGCCGACCTTAAGACCATCGTCCTGCCCGAGGGCGAGGATCCGCGCACTATCGTCGCGGCCAACAAGATCATCGAGGAAGGCCTGGCCAACATCGTCATCCTGGGCGATCCCAACGAGATCAACGTCCCCGGCGCCACCGTCATCGATCCGCGCAACGCCGAGAAGCACGAGGAGTACGCACAGAAGTTTGCCGAGCTCCGTGCCAAGAAGGGCGTTACCATCGAGCAGGCTCGCGCCCAGGTGATGGACGCCACCTACTTTGGCACCATGATGGTCAAGATGGGCGACGCCGACGGCCTGGTCTCCGGCGCCTGCCACTCCACCGCCGACACCCTGCGCCCCGCGCTGCAGATCCTCAAGACCGCCCCGGGTACCAAGCTGGTCTCGGCCTTCTTCGTAATGTGCACCGATACCCCACAGTTCGGCACCGACGGCACGCTGATCTTTGCCGACTGCGGCCTCAACATCAACCCGTCCTCCGACGAGCTCTCCGAGATCGCCATCGCCTCCGCTCACTCCTGGTCCACCTTCATGGGCAACGTCGAGCCGCACGTGGCCATGCTCTCCTACTCCACCATGGGCTCCGCCGGTGGCGAGGTCGCCAAGAAGGTCCAGGAGGCCGTGAAGTTCTGCAAGGAGAAGGCTCCCGAGATCGCCATCGATGGCGATCTGCAGCTCGACGCCGCTATCGTCCCCACCGTCGCCCAGCTCAAGGCTCCCGGCTCCTCTGTCGCCGGCAAGGCCAACGTGCTCGTGTTCCCCGACCTCGAGGCCGGCAACATCGGCTACAAGCTGGTCCAGCGCTTCGCCTGCGCCGATGCCTACGGCCCCATCCTGCAGGGCATCGCCAAGCCGGTCAACGACCTGTCGCGCGGCTGTTCTGCCGACGACATCGTGGGTGTCGTGGCCATCACCGCCGTCCAGGCTCAGATGGCTGAGTAGCGGACTTATCCCCTCGGGACCCTACAGGGTAAAGCTCTGAAAACGTCCTCGGACATGCATGAAACCCCCGCTGCGCACTTCGTGCGGCGGGGGTTTCATGCGTCCTGCGGAAAGTTTTCAGAGCTTTACCCTGTAGGGTCCCTGCCGCTACGTTGCAATCAGGGCATCTGGAGTGGACGGCGGCTTGGCTACGAGCTGGGGCTGAGGATCTGAATGGATGGGTGCCGTTGTCGGGAGCGCAGGCGTTGCTGGCGATGGTCACTTTGGGACTGGAATTTCCGCCTGCTAGCAAAAAGGCCTCCTGAGCTGCTGCTCAGGAGGCCTTTCGTTCAATCGCAAGCGAACGCACTAGTTATTCGCGGTCAGACGCTCGACGTCGTGGGCGATCATGTATTCCTCGTCGGTGGGGATGACCATGACCGTGACGGAAGAGCCGGCGGCGCTGATGACCTGCGGGCCGTTACCCACGGCCTCGCGGTTCTTGTTGTTGTCGATGCGCACGCCCAGCCACTCAAAGCAGTCGCAGAAGGCCTTGCGGATCGACCAGTCGTTCTCGCCGATGCCGGCGGTAAAGGTGATGGTGTCCACGCCCGCCATGGAAGCGATCATGGAGCCGGCCTGCTGCATGGCCTTGTAGGCGAACATATCGAAGGCGAGCAGGCAGCGCTCGTCGCCCTCGGAGGCGCGCGTACGGATGTCACGGGCGTCGTTGGAGATGCCAGAGATGGCAAGCAGACCAGACTGCTTGTTCATCATGTCATCGACTTCCTGGTAGCTGTAGCCGCCCTCGCGCTGCAGGTAGCACACGGTAGCCGGGTCAATGGAACCACAACGGGTGCCCATCATCAGGCCGTCGAGCGGCGTGAGGCCCATCGTGGTATCGCGGCACACGCCGTCCTCAATGGCGGCGAGCGAAGCGCCGTTGCCCAGATGACACGAAAGCAGACGGTGGCAGCGCGAACCCAGGATCTCCTTGGCCATCATCCACTCATAGCGGTGGCTTGTGCCGTGGGCGCCGTACTTGCGCACGTGATACTTGTCACACACGTCCTTGGGCAGGGCGTAGGTGTAGGCGACCTCGGGCATGGTCATGTGGAACGAGGTGTCGAAGACGGCCACGTTGGGCAGCTCCGGATACTTCTCGCGGCAATATTCGATTGCCGCGGCCTCGCCGTAGTTGTGCAGCGGGGCAAGCGGTGCCACCTCGAGGATCTTAGCCATGACCTCATCGTCGACGACCGCGGAATCATCGAAGTACCAGCCACCCTGAACGATACGGTGGCCGATGCCATCGATCGTAAAGTCGGTCTTCTCGAGCTCCTCGAGCACACGTGCGATAGCCGAACGGTGATCCGGGAAGGGAACCTCCTCGGTTTGCTTGGCGCCACCGTTCTCGGAGTGGCCAAAGATGCCCATGTCCGAACCGATACGTTCGCAGTTGCCCTTGGCGAAAACCTCGCGGGTATCGGTATCCAAAAGCTGATATTTAAGGCTTGAGCTACCGGCGTTGACAACAAGTACGTTCATGAGACTCCTTTGCAGTGCGATACAGTCGGCGCAGACCCATTAAGGCGGCCGCATGTTAATAAGAAGTTATCACAACTTAATAAATAGCTATCAGGCATATCGCCCAACGAACACAAAAGAGGGGCTGAACGGCGCTCGGTCGTCCAGCCCCTCCCCTCTTGCAATTACTTGCCGTTGACGATGCGCTCGACGTCGGAAGCGATCATGAACTCCTCGTCCGTGGGGATGACGAAAATCTTGACCTTGGAATCCTTGGCAGACAGGCACCAAACGCCGTCACCACGCAGGGCGTTGCGGGCATGATCCATCTTGACGCCCATAAAGGCCAGGCGGTCGGCAACGCCGGCGCGGACAGCCGGAGCGTGCTCGCCGATGCCGGCGGTAAAGACCAGGGTGTCCATACCGCACATAGAAGTGGCCATCTCGGCAGCCTTGGCGGCAATCTTGTAGACAAACATGTCGAAGGCGAGCTGAGCCTCGGGGTCACCAGCAGCGGCGAGCTCCTCGACGTTGCGGCAGTCGTTGGTCTTGCCGCCGGTCACAGCCAAAAGGCCGGACTTCTTGTTCATCATCTCGTCGACCTCGTCGAAGGTGTAGCCGCCCTCGCGCTGCAGGTAGCACACGGTAGCCGGGTCGATGGAACCGCAGCGGGTGCCCATCATGACGCCGTCGAGCGGGGTCAAGCCCATGGTGGTGTCCATGCACTTGCCGTCCTCGATGGCGCACAGGGAAGCGCCGGAGCCGATATGGCACACGACGACCTTGCGGGCCTCGCCGTTGGTCATCTCAGCGACCTTCTTGGAGATATAACGGTAGCTGGTGCCGTGGGCGCCGTACTTACGGATGTGCAGCTTGTCGCAGACGTCCTTGGGCAGGGCGTAAGTCTTGGCGACCTCGGGCATGTTGAAGTGGAAGGCGGTGTCATAGACCGTAACGTTGGGCAGGTCGGGATACTGCTCTAGGCAGTACTCGATAACGTTGGCCTCGGGGTTGTTGTGCAGCGGCGCCAGCGGGGCGACCTCGCGGATCTTGGCGAGGACGTCCTCGTCGACGAGGGAGGAATCGCCGAAGTACCAACCGCCCTGAACGATACGGTGGCCGATACCCTCGATCTTGACGCCGTTGGCCTCGAGGTCCTTCAGGACGACCTCGATGGCGACCTTGTGGTCGGGGAACTCGATGTTCTCGGTCACCTTCTTGGAGCCGTTGGCAGCGTGGGTGAAGGTACCGCCGGTAAAGCAGACGCGCTCGCAGGAGCCCTTTGCGGACACCTTGTGGGACTTGGTATCGATGACCTGATACTTAAGGGTCGAAGATCCTGCGTTGACGACCAGAACGTTCATGTGTCTCCCTACTAACAGGCGGTGTGGCGCCGCCAGGTTACATACGCTTCAATAATAAACCCAAACGCCCTCGCGCTCGGGTTTATTGCGTTGATATATAAGTTATCGATGCCCAAATACTCACGTCCTTTGACTTGTAAGACGAAATAGCGCGGGGATATACACAAGGGAAGAAATCCCGAGCGCGACAAGCAATACGACTCGAATGCCCGCAACGCTACTCAACACAGCGTTGAGCAGATAGAAAAGAACGGCACCCACCGCCACCATCTGGCTTTGAACCGAAATCAGTGAACAGCGCATCGAAGAATCGGCTGCTTTTTGAAAAACTGAGTATTTAATTGGAGCAAATAACGAGTACGCAACCGTCTGCAGCACATAGAACACGGGCAGCAAATTAGTCGGAGTAAGGGGAATCAAAAACAAAGCTGTCAGGAAAAGACGCACGATGCCGCAAATACGCGCAAAGCGACCCTTGTCGACATGAGCAATCGCACAGGGCACAATAAGTCCCATGGAAGCCGAGGCAAGGAGCTGGACCGCAATGGTCACACCCGAAGCGACGGCATTCATTCCGCGACCCGCAAGCAACAGTGAGAAAAAGTCTTCCAGGGCGACAAAAGCAAATGCCTGAGAACAGTCCATGATGAACGCTGAACGAAGAATGCCATTACCCGCAATAGCGGCACCGATCATCTTCGGGCTAATCCCATGTTCAGGTGTCGTCGCAGTGCCCCCTCTTCGCATCTCAGGAATGCAGATAACGACAACCAACGTCAACACCATTGCGATGATATCTGCCGAAAGACCAATGAGGTATGCACCGACAGACGAAATGAAACCGCCCACGCAAGCGGAGATGGCATAAGAGGCATAGAAAACAAATCGCTCAACGACATTAAGTCTTACGAGCTGGTCCTGAGAGACGCTGTCAATGTAAATCGCTTCGATGGATCCGCTCACACATGCAACGGCAAAACCTTTGAGAGCAAACGCACCGATTAAAAGCAGAGGAGAACGGACGAGAAGCAGGGCGGCGTAGTATCCAAGCATTCCCACAACGCCAACGAGACCGCTAGTCTTTCGTCCAAACCTATCAGCAATATAGCCAGTAGGAACCTCAAGAATGAACTTGCTCACTTGATATGCAATCATCATGCTGGAAATCGCTACCATCGAAAGCCCGACGAACTCAAGGTAGACAGTTAGAAAATACAAGATGGTGCTGAAGTTCGACAGAAAAACGAACGTCATATAAAGCAAAACCGTACGGTTTTTCATGCTCCGTCCTCCAAGAGTCAGCAATCTAATCGGAATCTTGGAAAAGCATGAGGGCAAAGCTGTCAGCTATGTGTTACAAGGCGTCAATAATCACTTGATGCCTCGAAGCCAATTAATCTCACGAAGCGAGATGACGCAATAGGTGAAGAAATACCGTCTGGTGTCGATCAGTCCAGGCATTTTGTCGATAGCAAAAGTAGATGGGCAAGGTTACATCACGCGAACCTTCAATTGAGCACTCACTCACTTCTGATCCATCCGACGCAAGAGAGGACCCAGACAAACCCAATATCAATCCCCCGGCTTGAAGAAACTCAGTCTGAGCCCTGTTTCCGTATTCGACATCACGGAAGCGAAAATTGACGAGCTGGGCTTCAGGACATTGATTGATTGCATTGAGACAGGGTGACAAATTAATGGGAACAGCGAGCCTGCCGCCCAGTAACTCACGAACGGTCATAGCGCCCACAGATTGATGACCCGCTGGGCACGAAAGAACCTTGAGCTCCTTTTCACCCAAGTATTTCGAAGAAAGGACACTGTCCCGTGGTTCCTCAAACGAGATAGCCGCATCCGAGATGCCAAGCACAAGTGATTCAAAGCATGTAGCCGTTGGCTGATGCCACACATCAAGGTGAATCTGAGGATGCGAGCTTTCAAACGAGTCATACCAGTTTTCGGCAAAAAGGCGCCCCCGCCCATGAAGGCAGGGGGCGTAAAGACGAAAGTGGCCATCGGGCGAAACGCCGTCGCCCCTCGATTGAGCGTACTTTTTGAGATCGTCGACTTGTGCCAGGATCACGCGTACACGACGCGCAAATTCTCTGCCCGCCGGAGACAAAACAGCCTCCCCCGCCGATCGGTCGAGCAAAACAATCTGATACTCAGATTCCAGCTTTTTGATTGCCGACGAAACGGCCTGCGGACTCACATGAACGGCGCGAGCTGCTTTGCGCACGCCGCCATAGTTCGCCACCGCTTGAAGGTATTCGAGTTGAGAAAGCTGCATAGAGTACTCCAAAGGCAGCCAAGTCGACGGGCTACGCGTCCTCAGATGAGGTTCTCGCCCAGATTCTTGCCGCCGAGGACGTGCATGTGGAAGTGCATGACGGTCTGGCCGGCGTTGACACCCTTGTTGGAGATGACGCGAAAGCCGTCCTCCAGACCCTTGGCCTTGGCGACCTCCTGGATGGCGTGAGCCATGGCGCCCATGGTCTCGGCAGGTACGTTGTCGGCGATGTCGCTGTAGTGCTTCTTGGGGATCACGAGCGTGTGGACCGGCGCCTGGGGGTTGAGGTCGTCGAACGCGATGACCTGGTCGTCCTCATAGACAACGGTCGAGGGGATCTCGTGGTTGGCAATTTTGCAGAAGATGCAATCGCACATGGTTGGTTCCTTTCTCACAGACCAAGGTAATTATATTTGGTCGGGATGGTTAGAACGAGAGGTTGTCGTCGGTGTTGGCGGCTTCGCCGTCGGCGAGCACGTCGTTGCCGTCGACGTCCTTAAGGAGCACCGAGACCTTCTGCTCGGCATCGGACAGGCGGGTGCGCAGGCTCTTGAGGAGCTCGACGCCGCGGGTGTAGCTCTCGAGCGACTCCTCGAGCTCCATATCGCCCGACTCCAGGCTGCGGATGATGAGCTCCAGCTCCTGCGAGGCCTGCTTGTACGTAAGCTGCTCTACCGGGGTCTTCTCTGCCATATCTGTTTCCTTTCCTAAGGGTCTATCACTGCGAAACGCGGTCTACTCGACCGTATCGACCGTTGCTGCCACGTTGCCGTCTGCCATGCGCACGCGAATGGCGTCGCCAGGCTTAAAGGTCTTGGCACTCGTAGCCACACCATCATCGCTGTACGCGATGGAATAGCCGCGAGCAAGCACTTTGAGCGGCGACAGGGCATCGAGCGACGCTGCCGCACGGCTCAGATCGGACGCTGGCTTGCTGAGCATCGTGCGCCCTTGATGCTCTAGGCGGGAACTCGCAAGCGTGAGCGCATGGCGCTTACCATCGAGCCCCGAGGTGCTTGTAATCAGACGCTCGGGCAAGCGCCCAAAGTTGGAGCGGAATGTCCCGACCGAGCGTACTATGGCGCCCGACAGGCGATCGGCAGTCAGCGCAAGCTCCGATTCGCGACGCTCAACCATAAATGTGGGGTCGTTGAGGCACGGGCGGCATGCGGCGGCATCGAGTGCATCGCCCAAGCGAGCCGTATAGGTATCCCAGGCACGGCGACCGCGCTGATCGAGCATCTCCAGTTCGACCTGGGCCGACCCAATCATCGATGCCATCGCGGCACCCAGGCGCTGATGGCGCGCCTCGAGCACATCTGCCAGCTCCGTCATAGCCGGCGCCACCGATTCGGCCGCCGCCGTGGGCGTGGAAGCGCGGCGGTCGCTCACCATGTCGCAAATCGAGGTATCGGGCTCATGGCCAATGCCGGTCACCACGGGCACAGGACAAGCCGCCACCGCGCGGGCAAGCTCCTCGTCATTAAAGGTCATGAGGTCCTCAAAGGAGCCGCCGCCGCGCACCAGCAAAATACAGTCGGGCGCCGGCGTAATGGCAGCGGCGCGGCGCAAGCCTTCAATGAGCTCGGCCGGCGCACCCTCGCCTTGAACCTTGGCGCCCACGCAGACGAGCTCGACGAGCGGGTTGCGACGACGCAATGTGCGTTTGACGTCGTCGATTACGGCGCCCGAAAGCGAGGTGACAACCGCCACACGCGAGCAAAACACCGGAATGCGACGTTTGCGCGCCTCGTCCATCAGACCCTCGCGACGCAGCTTTTCGGCCAACTGAGCCACCTGCTGACGCAGCAGGCCCTCCCCCGCCAGCGAAAACGAGCGGGCGACGAAGCTCATGCGGCCCGTGGGCTTGTAGAGATTGAAGCTGCCCTTAAAGCTCACCTGCATGCCGTCGCGCAAGTCGAAGGTGCGCTTAAGGTAGGCGCCCTTCCAGATGATGCAGTCGACGGCCGCCGAGTCGTCCTTGATCTGAAAGTAGCAGTGGCCGCTTCGGGCATTGGGGCCGCGGAAACCCGTGACCTCACCCAAAACGCTCAGCTGCGGAATGGCATCAAGCGCGCCGGCGGCAATCTCCACCGCCTGGCTCACGCTGAGCTCTTTGCGCTCCTGCTCGTCCGATCCGTCGAACTCGGCGGAAACGGCATTGCCGGTTAGATTCCAGCCTGCCACGCAGCCCCCTTTCGTCATCGTGCACATGGGCTCCGGCCCTGCGCTAATTCAAGTCCAACACATGGTACAGCGCCGCGGGGACACAAATCCCCGCGGCGCCCGTCGGTCCCATTTGTTATCGGTTGGAGTTTCTGTTGTAACGAGCCATAAGGTAGAGCAGCTGAATAATCGAGGTGAGCGCCGCCGCCACATAGGTGAGCGCGGCTGCCGTCAGCACCTTCTTGGCACCGTTGACCTGCTTGGAACTCATGCCCGACTGCTCGATATACGCCACGGCGCGGCGACTGGCATCGATCTCGACCGGCAGCGTAACCAGCTGGAACAGCACGCTAAACGAGAAGAAGATCAGTGCGAGAGTCGTGAGCCCCGCGATGTTCATGAACAGGCCCATGAGCAGCACGATGGTCCAAGTGTTCTGGGTAAAGTTGACGACCGGCACGAGGGCGGTACGTACCTTCATCATGGCATAGCCGCTTTGACGCTGCGCGGCATGGCCCGCCTCGTGACAAGCGACAGCAACGCTTGCGACCGAGCCGCCCGAACGGTTGGAATCCGACAGATACAGGTTGTTGTCCTGCGGGTTGTAATGGTCAGTGAGCTCACCGACGACACCCTTGATACCCACGGCATTGCAGCCGTTGGCGTCGAGCATGCGGCGAGCGACCCTGGCGCCCGTGTCGCCGTCCGAGCGAACCTTGGACCACGTCTTGTACGTCGAATTGATATAGCTCTGCGCGGCAAGGCCAAGCACCGTGCAGACAAGAACAACCAGCAGGTACAGCGGGTCGATACCAAAGCCGTATCCATAGTAATAGGGCATGCGAATTCCTCCGAATCGAGTTACACGTTGGAGGCATTTTACCCACTCAAGCGGCTAGGCTTCCCTATAACAACTCAATCTTTCCGTCCTTCACGGTGAGTCCCATATTGCCGGAAAGCAGATCGTCCAGGCGCGAGCCCACAAGCTCAAAACGCCAGCCTTCGCGCAGTGGACTCTGCTCGGGGTGCTCAATATAGTCGGCCAGGTCATCGCGCGAGGCAATGACCGAGGTCGCCACGCCCGAGCGCTCAGCAACCAAGCGAATAAGCGCATACATCAGGTCCGTCACGCTCTCAAGCTCCGGCGAAATCTGGCGATGCCCACGCACCATGAGCGGCAGACGATCGTGCGGGCAGCTCGCACCGCGCTTGATGGCCATGAGCGCGCCGTCCACGTCGCGCTCCCCCAGCTGATCGGTACCGCGGATGCTACGGAACTCCTCAACGCGCACGGGATTGCGCTTGACGAGCGCCAGCAGCGTATCGTCGGACATGACCCACTTGCGCGGGATGTTGCGGCGCTCGGCGCGGTCCTCGCGCCAGGCGGCGAGCTCGCGCGCAATGCCCAGCTGATGGCGGCTGCACGAGTTGATGCGCTTGACCTTGCGGAATGCCTCATGGCGGTCGGCGCGGTAGTGCGACTCATCGGAAAGCGGGCGCAGCTCATCGAGCACCCAATCCACACGGCCCAGCTCGCGTAGGCGGCTCATCATCTCGGTATAGGCAACGATCAGATACTTGACGTCATCGATTGCGTACTCAATCTGCTTATCGGTCAGCGGGCGACGCGACCAGTCGGTCAGCGACTCGGTCTTGGGCAGCGAGACGCCGCAAAACGTCTGCACGAGCGCGCCGTAGGAAATCTGCTGGCGCTCGCCCAAAAAGGCGGCGGCCACCTGCGTGTCAAAAATCGGACGCGGCAGCACGCCTACGGTATGGAGCATGACCTCCATGTCCTGCGAGCAAGCATGGAACACCTTGGTCACGCTCTCGTCGGCCATAAGCTCGGCCAGCGGCGACAGGTCGTCGATCACCAGAGGGTCGACCGCGACGCTCTCGGCAGGGGTGGCAATCTGAACCAAACACAGACGCGGATGGAACGTGCGCTCGCGCAAAAACTCGGTATCAACGGCAATCGCGTCGAATTCGCGGGCGCGCTGGCAAAAGTCGAGTAGAGCCTGATGTGTGGAAATGTACATATCAACCCATCGAATAAGGTTAGGCCCGAAAAACACGGGTAGGATAACGGCATTGTCTTACAACTATACTCGGTTAGTCACAGAACGGGAACGTAAGTATGCGCTGCCTTATCATCCACAACCCGGCATCGGGCCCCAGCTCAGATGAAATCTACGCATTCACGCACGCCCTCGCGCAGGGCGGCGACGAGGTCGTGATGCGTTTTATCGGCGATGGCATGGAACCCGAGGACGCCGTGGCAGACGTGCGCGAGTTTGATCGCGTGGTGATTTCGGGCGGCGACGGCACCGTCTCCAACGTGCTCGACCAGATGCGCGGATGCGGCGTCCCCACGCTCGTCTTCCCCTCCGGCACGGCCTGCCTGTTCTTCAACAACATCGGCAATGCCCCTGAGGCGGCGGCGCTTGCCAAGGCTTGCCGCGCCGGTCGCACGGTCAAAGTGGACATGGGCGAGCTCTTTTGGCTCGACGAGAACGGCAGAGAGAAGCGCCACGGCTTTATCATCATCGCCGGCTCGGGCTTCGACGCCGAGATCATGATGAAGGCCGCTCCCACCAAAAACGACATCGGCGAGATCGCCTACTTCCTGTCCGCGCTTGCCACGCCCAACCCCACGGTGGCGCACTTTACGATTGAGCACGACGGCATTGTCGAGGAGCTCGACGGCATCTGCTGCATGGCGGGCAATACCTCGGTCATCCAAAACGACATCAACCTGTTCCCCGACTGCCGCATGAACGATGGCATGGTCGACATTGCGGTCATCGAACCCGTGCGCACCGTGCAGCTGCTGCCTACCGTGATCACCGCCGCGCTCGACCCCGCCGGCAAGGTACTCGGGCGCCCGCAGTTCAAAATCATCCAGACCAAGGAAGCCAAGATCACCTGCACGCCATCGCTGGGTATGCAGTTCGATGGCGAGATTATCTCCAGCAATTCGGGCGTCTTTGGTGCCCGCGCGCTTCCGCAATGCCTCGACCTCATCGTCGACGAATTCTCCCCGCTCGGAAAATAGGAGGACCCCATGAACGACAATCCCCTGCTCGGCTTTATCGTCATCGTTCTGGCCATGCTCATCGGCTATGCGATTAACGTGATCCACCGCCGGAAGAAGTAATTCCACATTGGTATGATATTCATACAATTATCGTCTCCCCCGCTGTTTATGCATTTGCCAAACAGCGGGGGATTTTCATTTCGGGCATTCCCAGCTACTTTATTCGTCTACAGTAATTGCAGGGCGTCTTTATTAAAGTAAAGCTACAAACTGAGTACAATTAACCGCTCATCGCATATTTCATCACGCTTATCGAGTAGGTTTCTTTCATAGATGAATATTGTTTTCAATTCGTTACGCTAATGGGGTGTCTTTATTGGCTGAAGCCCTCTGGCGACAGAGGGCTTTCGCACGCTGGGAGGGAAAATGAGGAAAACTCACCCCGTCAACGCGCTCAAGAAGCTAGGCATAGGCCTCGCCTTTGGAGCTGCAACCATCATGTCCATGCCGACCTCTGCGCTCGCCTGCACGCAGATGTACATGGGCAAAGACCTAACAGCCGACGGCAACACGTACTACGGCCGCGCCGAGGACTTTGGCAAGCGCTATCTTAAGCACTACGGCATCGAACCTGCCCACGAACCTGGCTTTACGTACAGCTCGATTGAATCTGCTTTTGAATACACTTCGAACAAGCCCACCTATCGCTACAGCTATGTGCGCGACCACCCCTCCAACTGGATGGGTCGCACCGACGCCTACTCCGAAGCCGGCATCAACGAGAAGGGCGTCTCCTGCTCTGCCACGCTGAGCACCTCCTATAACGAGGAGGCCGATGCAGCAGACCCCATCGATGAGGAAGTAGGTCTGGGCGAATACAGCTACGGCAGCATCATCCTGGGCGAGAGTGCCACTGCCCGCGAGGGCGTCGAGCTTCTCGGCAGCCTGATCGATGATCAAGGCGTCTGCACCAACGACCAGATCATCATCGCCGACAACAACGAGACCTGGCTGTTCGCCACACTTTCCGCCCATCAGTGGATCGCCATGAAGCTCGCTGACGACGTCGCGTCGCTCAACCCTAATATCGGGAGCCTCAACTACGATGTCGACCTCAATGACACCGAGAATTGCCTCCACTCTGAAAAGATCCAATCCATGCCCGAAGAAAAGGGTTTCGCCAAATACTCCGCTGACGGCAAATTCGATGTCGCCCAAACGTATGGCGAAAGCCTCGCCGATTCCGGCGTAAACCAGTGGTCCCGCTATGTGCAAGGCCGCGATTATTTTGGTAGTCAGCTGACCGAAGGCACAGATTACGACATTATCACAGTAAAGAAGAAAGGAAAACCTGACCAAAAGGGAGCCATGGTCAGCGAAATCCAGCCCCTGTTCTTCAAGCCTGGCAAGTCTGGTTGGAGCACTTTCGAGTTGATTCGCGCCTTCGGCAACCGCGGCGAGAACGTCCCTGGCCTCAACGCGAACACTGATGGTGTTTATTGCATCGGCAGCGAGCGCAACACCGAGATCAACCTCTTCCAGATTCGTCGCGGGTATGACCCCGAAGTCGCTACCATCCAGTGGGAAATGCTCTCCCGCGCTGCGTACTCCGTCGCCATCCCGTTGTACTCCGCTCTGATAACTGAGGTCAGCCCGTACTTCAGCGATCAGACCGTCTCCTTCGATCACTGCAAACAGACTGACGTCGTGTACAACGAGGAGCCCGAGAACTCAATCAACTACGTCCTCATGGACATCAGCTCGCTCTGCTTTGAGAACCCTGACACCCTTGGTATCAGCGTCCGTGCCTACCTCGATGCGCTCCAGAACGAGCTCATCGAGCAGAACAAGGAAGTTGACGCCGCCATGCTGGCCGAGACGACCCCCGAGGGCCGCACTGCCCTAGCCAACAAGGCCGGCAAGGCTGCTACCGAGAACACCTACGTCAAGTGCAAGGCCCTGCTCCAGGAGATGCGCGAATACCTGAAGGCTGAGAACTTCGACGAGCCCTTCACTCCGAGCGATCTGAACACTGAGACCAACGGCCTCAAGGTATCCATCACCTACGCCAAGGATGCTCTTGCCACCGACCCCGTCACCCCGGATCAGCCCGGTACCCCCGAGCAGCCCGCTAAGCCCGAGCAGCCGGCCGCCAAGCCTGAGAAGCCTGGCAAGTCCGACACCACGACCACGGTAACCACTAACAAGACGAACACCAAGGGCAGCCTGCCCACCACTGGCGATCGTTTTGATGGCCGCATGGTGGCCGCATTCGCCATCGCTGGCGTTGCCGTCATCTCCGCAGGCGGTTACTTCCTCTACCGTCGCAATAAGGAGTAACGTCTTAGCTGAGCGGGCGAGGCAGCAATGGCAGCCTCGCCCGCTTAACCCGCCTTTTTGACCGACGGGAAACCCGCCTGAAATCTTTTTTAAAAAGATTTCCCCGCACACACTTCGCTGTGCTATAGTGCAGCGCAACAGCAACTAGGTGCGACCGCGCCACGGCATCACGAAAGGAGCCACCAACATGAAGAACACGATGAACTCTCTCAACAACTGGTGGTGGCGTGATGCGAATACGATCGGTCGACAGTGAGTCCCTCACGCCTGTTTTTGCGCTCTAGGTGATTGGAAGGCCTCCGGTTTCGACCGGGGGCCTTTTTCTATCTCGAGCCCGATCGCATTCGCATCACGCGCCTCCGCTTTTCTCTTGCACTCCCCTTCCGAAAGGATTTTCACCATGTCTCAGAACACCACCGCCACCCAGCCCCGCACCGTCCAGACCGCCGACCGCGGCAAACTCGATGTCCGCGCCCTCGTCCTGCTCGCCATCCTGCTCGCCGCCGGCTTCATCCTCAACTTCACCGTCGGCAAGGCAATCTCGGGCATCTCGGGCGGCATGATCAGCCCCGAGTTCATCATCTCGGCCTTCTGCCTCACCATCCTGGTCGTTCGCCCCAACATCGGCCAGGCGCTCGTCATTGGCCTCATCTCGGCTGCCGTAATCCAGATCACCACCACTTCGCCGTTCGTCGATTTTGCCGCCGAGGGCATTGCCGCCATGCTCATGGCCGGCATCGTCAACGCCGCCGGCAAGAACGGTCAGGTCAAACCCGCCATCGCCATTGTCGCAACCTTCCTGACCACCTTTGTCTCGGGCGTCATCTTCATGGTCATCAAGATGGCCATGCTCGGCGTGGTCGGCGAGCTCGCCGCCGCCATGCTGCCCGTCGTCGCCATGACCGCCGTCTTTAACGCCATTCTGGTCGGTGCCCTCTACCTGCCCATTCAGAAGGCCCTGAGGCTCAACTAACCCGCTCGGCTTTACGAGGGCCCCATCTTGGCGTTCATTCGTCGCTCGCGTACCCAAGTACGCTTCGCTCCTCTTTCGCGCCAACCTGGGGCCCTCGTAAAGTCGTCTCTGTGCTCCATTATTCAAAATTAATCCCCTTTTCGATTTAACCCCTTTCGTGGGGGTCCAGGATACTTTTATCTCAAATCTCACCTTAAGGAGAACATCATGGCCGCCAACACTCAGGCTCGTACTATTTCTACCAACGCCGCTTACGACAAAGGCATCCTCGATATCACCTCGCTGGTCCTGCTCGCCGTCCTGCTTGCCGCCGGCTTTATCCTCAACATAACCGTAGGCAATGCCCTGGCCGTCACGGGCATCAAGCCGCAGTTCATCATTGCCGCCTATGCCCTAGCCATCGCGCTCACGCAGGCAAGCTTTGCTCAGGCCGCCATCTTTGGCATCTTATCGGCCGCCGTTATCCAGATCACTACGTCAATCCCTGGCCTCAACTTTGTCACCGAGCTTGCCGGCGCGCTGACGATGGCAGCGCTCGTTAAGTCAAACATCGGCGGCAGCAAGGTCAATCCCTTCATCGCCGGTCTGCTCACCACCCTGGTCTCGGGTGCCCTCTTCGCCGTCCTGGGCACCGTCATCATGGATGCCGCGCTGCCCACGGCGCTCGCCAAGGTGCCCATCGTGCTCGGCACTGCCGTCTTCAACGCCGTCGTGGTCCAGGCCCTCTTCTTCCCCCTCCGCATGGTGCTCAACAAATAGCCTGATATGATGGACGGAGCCGCAACTCCACGGCCCCGTCATCAAAAGACTGTCCCAGACAACTAGCTCTTGGGGACGTTCTTAAACGACTAGTCATGTAAGAACGTCCCCAATGACTATGAAAGGTATCCATGGAAACGATCATCAACGTCGACGATGTCTCGTTCTCCTATGGCACGCAAACCGAGCGGGCGCTCAGCCACATCTCGCTCAGCGTGAACAAGGGAGATTTCATCGGCATCATCGGGCCCTCGGGCGCCGGCAAGTCCACGCTTGCCGCTTGCCTGTCGGGTGCCGTGCCACACCACTACACCGGCACGTTCTTTGGGTCCGTCATGGTTAACGGCCACGACACCTGCGAAGCCTCGCTCACCGACGTGTCGCAAATCGTCGGCAGCGTGCTGCAGGATATCGACACGCAGATGGTCGCCTCGGTCGTCGAGGACGAGATGCTCTTTGGCCTCGAGAACTTTGGCGTTCCCCACGACCAGATCGAGCAGCGCGTGAGCGAAACGCTCGAGACCGTCGGCATCAGCGACCTGCGCGACCGCGAGATCGCCACCCTCTCGGGCGGACAGAAACAAAAGGTAGCCATCGCCGCCATCCTCGCCATGCGTCCGCGCGTCTTGGTTCTCGACGAGCCCACCGCGGCACTCGACCCCGCCAGCTCCACGTTGGTCTTCGAGACGCTGCGTGAGGCAAACCGCGCACTTGGAATTACCATCGTCGTCGTTGAGCAAAAGGTCGCCCTGCTCTCGGAGTACTGCAACCGCGTGCTCGTGCTCAACCATGGCGAAATCGCGCTGCAGGGCGAGCCACACGAGGTCTTCGCGCATACCGACGAGCTCCGTGCCATCGGCGTCGACTGCCCTCGCGTCACGCGTATCTTCAATAGCCTCGAGGCCGATGGCCTGGTAAGCGGTACCCCTTGCTTGGATGTCGATGAGGCCGAGCGCCTGATTTCGGGCATCGTCGACCCCGCACACGTAAGCAACGACATTCAGGCACCCGCCGGCTCCCCGCATGCACCGTCGTTGCGCCCTCATGCCAAGGACGCCGAGCCCGTGCTCACCTTCGACCATGTTGAGTTTGCCTATCCCAATGGCGGCGCTACCGTCCACGACCTCAACCTGACCCTCTATCCCGGCGAGCTCGTGGGCATCGTCGGCCAAAACGGCGCTGGCAAGACCACGCTCACCAAGCTGCTCACGGGCCTGCTTAAGCCCGCCTCGGGCAGCGTGCGCGTCACGGGACTGGATACCGCAGCCGTTCCCACGAGCCGCATCGCCCGCGAAGTCGCAACCCTCTTCCAAAACCCCGACCGCCAGATCTGCAAGGACACCGTGCTCGACGAGGTCGCCTTTGGCCTGGAGCTTGCCGGCATCGACCGTGCCGAGGCGCTGCGTCGCGCCCAGCTCGTCATCGACCGCTTTGGCTTGCCGGCCGACGAGGCGCCCTTCTCGCTCTCGCGCGGTCAGCGCCAGATGGTGGCACTCGCCTCCGTCGTGGTCGTAGAGCCCAAAATCGTGGTGCTCGACGAGCCCACGAGCGGCCTTGACTACCGTGAGTGCATGACCGTCATGGAAACGGTGCGCACCATGGCCGAGCGCGGCTGCGCCGTGATTATGGTCTGCCACGATATGGAAGTCGTCTCGGATTTTGCCGAGCGCATTGTGGTAATGGCCGACGGTCGCATCCTCGACCGCGGCCGCACGCACGAGCTATTCTCGAACATCGATCTCATGCAGCGTGCCTATGTTGAGCCGCCCCAGGTTATTGAACTCTCGCGCCGTCTGGCATCTTCCGTCTCGCCCGCTTTTGCGCAGGTAAGCGAGGTCACCGATGTCGTTCGCATTACCAAGGAGATGGTCCACCGTGGTTAACGTCATCGACTACATGCCGGGCGATACGCTGCTGCATCGCCTGAACCCCGTCGTCAAACTGGGCCTCGCCGCCGCCATCATCGTCGGCATCTTCTTGTCCGACACCTACGTGGCGCTGCTGGGCTTTTTGGCACTCACCCTTGCGCTGGGTGCCTATGCCGGTGTCGTCGACCGTCTGTTCTCGTTGCTCAAGTTGCTGATTCCGCTCGCGCTTATCATGCTGGTGCTCCAGCTAGCCTTTATGCGCGATGGCAACGTTGTGTGGGGCTTTATCACCGACACGGGCCTCATCACAGGATCGAAGGCCTGTCTGCGCCTGCTGGGTGTGGCGTTACCGCTCATCCTCATGCTCATGGTGACCAAGCTCAACGACCTTGCCAACGCCTGCGTCGAGGTGCTGCACGTACCGTATCGCTATGCTTTCACCTTTACCACGGCGCTGCGCTTTGTGCCGGTGTTTGGTCAGGAGATGAACGCCATCATGGAGGCGCAGACCGCACGCGGCGTCGAGTACGACACCAAAAACCCCATCAAGAAGCTTAAGCTCATGCTGCCACTGTGCGTGCCACTGCTCATCTCGAGCGTAGGCAAGACCGATGCCACGGCCTTGGCGGCAGAACAGCGCGGCTTCTATCTGCGTACACGCGCCAGCTCGTACAAGCGCTACCCCATCAAGGGCCTGGACATCGCCGTGCTCGTCGTCAGCATCGCCCTCATCGCCATCGGCTTCCTGTTCTAGTTCGCCACCGACAGCAACCGCCCAACGCAAAAGGCCTCGGCTCGCACCAAACGAGCCGAGGCCTTTACTGTTTTCCCAGATAAAACCTACCAGAATTAACCTGTCCCTTTTTGACAGGTCGGAAGCTAGAGGCGGTAGGGGGCGCCGCTGCGGATGATGGATTCGCGCACCAGGACATCCATGGCATCGAGGGTGATCTCGGGCATCTCTCGATACTTCTGCAGCACCGATAGCTCGGTGCAGGCCAGAATGACACGGTCGCAGCCGCTACGGGCGAACTCCCACATCACGCGGTCGAACTTATCCATATCGGGCTCACGTCCGGCCTTCACATCATCGTAGATAAGCGACATCACATCGTTCTGACGTTTCTCGCTGGGATAGACAACCTCAACACCCGCAGCCTCGCACTCGCGGCCGTAGACGCCCGCGCCCACGGTTCCGTCGGTGCCCATAATGCCGATCTTGCGCACCGGCTCGGCCGGCATACTCAGGTTGGGGTCGAACTCGCACTCCCCCATCACCGCACCCGCAAGGGCATAGCGAACCGACTCGCGCGGCATGTGGATAATCGGCACCTTCGTAAACGACTGGATCTGGTCGTAGAAGTAGTGTGACGTGTTGCAGGGAATGGCAATGTGCGCGCAGCCCAGCGACTCGAGTGCCTGGGCACACTCTTTCATGGTCGTCAGCAGCTTGGCATGCTCGCCGGTCTTAATGGCAAGCGTGCGGTCGGGCATGGTCGACTTGGAGAGCACCACCATGTCGATATGTTCCTGATCGCAGGCAGCAGCCGTATGACGCACTACCTGGTCGTAGTAATACGACGTGGCCTCGGCGCCCATGCCGCCGATAACTCCCAGCTTTTCCATCGCCGCCTCCTTGGTGACGCTTGCGCAATTGCGCGTATCATACCCGCGCCCGCCCGATGTAAACCGGACGGGCGCCGCACTCATCTACTTGTAATACGTCTTGAACAGCTTAAAGTGGCGCAGCTTGGTGTGCCACATGCGCAGCCAGCGGTTAAAGACAAAGTCGCCCTTCATAAACGAAGGGTCGGCGCCCTTGCCTTCCTTGTCCAGGCGATGCACCTTAGCGCGCAGCTCGGGATCCTTGACGTACTTGTCGACGACACCCATGGGGACGACCATCCACAGCGCCTCGTCCTGCGCCGTCACAAACTCCGGCTCAAACGGGCGGTTGAACACATACTCGTCCACCACATACTTGGCAACGTTAAAGCCGCTGTTAGTGACGTAGTAGTTGCTGCGACCTTGGCGCGTGTTGAAATCGAAGAACTTAAACGAGCCGTCGCGCTCGTCGTACTTAACGTCAAAGTTGGAATAGCCCACAAAGTGAAGGTCCTCGAGCAACTTGCGCACGCCGCCCATGAGCTTGTCATTGGGCTCGGTGATGATACAGGCGTGGTTGCCGACACCGTGAGGCTGATGCTCCTCGAGCAGCACGTGACCCAGGCACATCATGCGCACCTTGCCGTTGCGGTCGGAATAACTGGTGAGCACGCGCATGTACTCGTCGTTGCCGGGCACGCGATCCTGCAAGATCAGGTCGTCGGTGTAGCCGCTGGCATACGAGTCGCGAATAACCTGTTCCAACTCGGCACGGTCGGCAATCTCATAGGCCTTTTTCTGGCCCTCGAACTCGTGCTGCCACCACATGATGCCATCGGAAGGCTTCAGGATCATCGGGTAGGGAAAATCGATCTGGTCGAGCACTTCGGCAGGTGCCTCGCCCTGGGCGTTCAGCATCGCCATGGTGAAGGTAAAGGTATGCGGATAGGGCACGCCGTGCTTCTCGCACAGCTCGTAGAAGATCTCCTTCTTCTGGCACTGCTCGAGCATGCTGTAGGGCGCGTAGGGAGCGACGATGTTATCCGCCAGCTCATGGGCGTCCTTGGCTTGAGCCACGAGGGCAACATAGTTATCGCCACAGCCCACAAGGACAATCGTCTTGTCGGCATGCGCTTGGGCAATGCCGTTGACGGTTTTGAGCATCACGGGCATGGTGTCGATATCCACGTTGGGCGTGTAGTCGATAATCTGGCTGCGGTACGCGGGACCCGTCTGGTACTTGCCAAAGACCAGGCTCTTGACCTGGTACTCCTCGTAGAAGGCGCGCGCCACCGAATAGGCGTTGATGTCGCCGCCGAGCAGCACGGGGATGAACTCGCGCTCTGTAAACTGCAATGCCATGGAAACTTCCTATCACGAACTGCCCACACAACGGGCGGTCTTTGCGCAACTGATTTATTCTAGCGTGCCAAACCGCCGGCGCCCAAAGCTCCACCGTATCTATGGCAATCGACGCAATCGTCCAGCACGAAGACGGCGCTCACCGTTGTATGACAATGGGCAATGAACCTACCATTGTTGTAGGATTCAGCGTATTGACATCCTCGAACGAAAGGCGCGCACGTGCCCCAAGACCATCCGACCGATAATCCTATCCTCAATGCCACGAAGCGCGAGCTGGCGGAACGCGCACAAACGGCCGTTCCCCTACGCACGGCAAACGATGCCTACGACAGGCCCGCCCGCATCGTCTCAATCAACACGTCGGCGCACAAGGGCACACGCAAGTCGCCCGTCGCGGATGGACACGACACCGTTATAGAACAATTTGGCCTCGCCTCCGACGCACACGCCGGGCATTGGCACCGTCAGGTTTCCTTTTTGGCCGCAGAGTCCATCCAGACGGCGCAGGCCCACGGACTCGATGTGCGCAAGGGTGACTTTGGGGAGAACTTCACCACGCAAGGCATCAATCTACTCTCGCTCCCCATGGGCACGCAGCTCAAGCTTGGCAGCGAGGTGCTTGTCGAAATCAGCCAAATCGGCAAGGTATGCCACACACGCTGTGCCATCTACTATCTCGCCGGCGACTGCATCTTTCCCCACGAGGGCGTTTTTGGCGTGGTACTAAAGGGCGGAGAGGTCCATATCGGCGACGACATCCAGGTGGTCAAGCTCGGCGACGGCACCTGTTCGTTCACCCCTGCCGAGGCCCTCGAAGAGATTGAGCAGGCTCGTCAGGAGGGCACGCTGTAGTTGTAAAACCCCATGTTGAGATAGCTTTTACATCCCAAAACTCCTCTCAAACAGGGTTCTGTAACGTTAAAGTTGAACTCTATGGTTTCTCAACAATTCATCATAACTGCAGGTCAAAGCCAAAGCCTCAAGTTCAACTTGACCCTTTGGAACCTTTAAGGTTCAAGTTGAGGTCGAAAGCAGTAGTAGAATACCGTTCGAACCATAACCTACGATTGATTGCAGAGGGACTGGATGCAGCATTCGAATCATCGCGCCGCAGCGCTCATTGCGTCGAAGCCGGCTCGTATCATCACGAGCGCCGCGCTCGCCGTTGCGCTGACGGCCACGCCGATGCTCTCCCCCGTTGCGGCGTATGCCGCCTCGCAGGCAACGCAGGACCAGCTTTCCGCAGCCCAGCAGAAGATCGAAGCCGCCACGAGCGCCTACAACGACGCCCGCACCAAACTCGATGACCTGCAAAAGCAGATTGACTCCAATGAGGCAAGCATCGAGGAAATCGAGGCTAAGCTTCCCGAGCAGCAGGCCAAGGCAAGCTCCGCCATGCGCGATCTGTACAAGTATCAGAAGGGCACCAACCCCATCGTGAGCTTCCTGGTCAACGCGCAGAGCCTGGGTGAGTTCATCACGACCTGCAAATACACCAACCAGATCACGAGCTCGAGCGTCGACGAGATCGAACAGCTCAATAACATGCAAACCGAACTCGAGCAGAACAAGGCTGAGCTCCAGCAGGCCAAGTCTCAGCTTGAGGCAGAGCAGAAAAACGCCGAGGATGCGTTGGCTCAGGCCCAGCAGCTCCGCAGCGAGGCACAGGCAAAAGCCGAGCAGGAAAATGCCGCCGAGCTTGCCAAGCTTGAGGCCGATAAGGCCGCCGCCGCCGAGAAGCTCTCGGGCGAGGGCGTAAGCGGCAGCAATTCCAGCAGCCAGGCCACCAACACCAACACCACCATCGACACCACGGTGAACAACGCCAATACCGGTAGCTCCGATTACGATTCGTTCATCAATGAGTGGACGAGCCGCATCGACAATTATCTCGCCGGCTCCCCCATGGCAGGCCAGGGCTATAACTTTGCCGTCGCCGCTTGGAATACCGGTGTCGACCCCCGTTGGTCCCCCGCCATCGCCTGCATCGAAAGCACCAAGGGTGCTTATTGCGCCAATTCTTACAACGCCTGGGGCTGGAGTGCCCGTGGCGGCGGTTGGCGCAGCTTTGGCAGCTGGAGCGAGGGCATCTCCGCTCACGTTGCCTATCTGGGCGCCAACTACGGCTCCACCCTTACCCCGGCAGCGGCCAAAAAGTACTGCCCGCCCACGTGGCAGGACTGGTACAACAAAGTCGCCGCTCAGATGAACCGCATCTAAGCGCAACTGCAAAGGGCCCCAATGGGGCCCTTTTCTTTTAGGTAGCGGAGGTATCGACGACGCCGGTCGCATTGGCAACCGCGACTATGACGATCATGTATAGGAGCAGCACACCCAATGCCTTGAGCCAGAGTTTCGCGAGTTTCTTGCCGCGATAGCTGTCGAGCAGTGCGAATCGCCGACGAAGACGGCGCTTATCGAGCAGCACAAAATGCATAAGCACCATAGGGCCATCAACAAAGAAAAAATACTCGATTATGAGAAACCACGTCGGGTAGCTTTGGTTTGCTCCCGTGGGGTGAAAGACGGCAAAGTGACTTCCGGCAAAGAACACAAGTAGGGAGAAGCAGACAAGCGTATTCCAAATGCGCCCCAGAGACTCCGGAACGCGAGAGAGCAGACCGCATGCAGCGGAGGCGGCAGGCCTAGGAAGCCCTGCAGGGTTCTGGAGCCCTTGGAGCATCAACACCGTCTCCGAGGCCGGAGTACGGACAGGCGCAGGTGTAGGAGGCCGCACGGGGCGGCTCAGATCGTATGCCGAGCGCGTCGCCCGTCCCAACGCTTCCGCACTCGCAAAACGCTTGGCCGGGTCGAGCGCCATCGACATGCAGACGGCATCGGCAAGTGGAGTGGGAATGCCACGCGCCTCGCATTGCTCGCGCATGTCGAGCCCTGGTTTAGGGTCGGCTCCCGTCAAGCAGAAGAACAACAGGGCGCCAAGTGCGTAGACGTCGCTGCGCACACTCGTCTGCCCAAACCCATACTGCTCGGGCGGCGCATAGGGTCGCGTGCCGAACTTGACGGTGTCGGCATCGGCACCATCGCGCCATACGCGCGCAATCCCCAAGTCGATAATCACCAGCGACGAAAACGTCAGGCCGTCATCAGACGTATAGTTGACACCCGTCACGATGATATTCGACGGCTTGAGGTCGCGATGGATCACCGGCGCCGACGTCTCCCCCGCCATTGCAAAACCGGCGTGGAGCTCGCCCACGGCATCGCATAGGGCAGGATACATTTCGCGCGCATAATCGGGGGTAGCCCCCAGACGGTCCACCAGCGCCCCGAGCGTCTCCCCTTCGATGTATTCCATAACCACGTTGAGCTCGTCGCCCACACGACGACAATCGACGATTCTGGGCAGGTGCTCAAAACGCCTGCCTGCCCGCTGGGCGGCAAACAGACGCTCGTATGCCCCGCCGATTTGAGCCGAAGCATCGATGCGTTTACGGACAAAGGGGCCGAGCGAACCACCACCGGTTCCTTCAAAGTACACGAGCTCGGTTGTTTCAACGGACGAGCGCTTAAGTACACGCTCCACGCGATAGCTGTCGTCGCGACCGAGCGACGCCAGGTGCTCGGCAAGCGCTGCGGTCAGCTCGTCATCGGAATATGTTGTGGTCTGAGTATCCATAGTCTCCATCATAGCGCAGGGCGCAGACACCCCATGGCATCCGCGCCCCGTTCGCTTGCACCGTTGTTCGGCAGTCCCGCCGGCTCAGATATCAGTCGCTAATTCACCGTCTCCTCGCCAAAGCGATACAGCTCCTCGTTGACCTTTTGGAGGCTGCACCCGCGATCGATGCAAAAGATGATAATCGCATCACGGCGATCCTTGCAGTTAAGGACGCTTACCCCGGCAGCCGTCAGTGCACGGTTGGTCTCTTTGAGCGTCAGCGCCATCGCAAAGGCAATCTGCAGCACCTTATTGCGACTCGGGTGACGCGCACCGGTAAAGATCTGATAGCCAAAGGTCTCATTGAGATCGGCCATACGAACCACGCGCGAGCGCTCCAAGCCCTTTTCCTGCAGCAGCTGCTTCAGGTAGTCCGAAAGCGACGGGGCGGCAAAGTCATGCTCCCTGATAAAGCTATCGATGTTCGGCGCATCGAGAAGCTCATTGAGCAGCTCCTCGGTCAGCTTTTTATCGGGCATACGACTTCACCTCCCCCAGTGCATGCAACATGCTAGAAACCGCTTACGTCCGAACGCTCCCAGCTAGCAACCTGGTCGGGAGACACCGTACCCAGCGCCTCGAACTTCCAGGAGCCGCCCGCCTTCAGATGATTGGTGTTTGCAAGAGCCGTTCCAACCTGGTTGCCATCGGCATCATACAGAACATACTCAATCTGGATGTAGCTCTTTTCCTTGTCCGTGTTATTGGTCAGCGTGCCCGTGATCTTATAGGCAAACTGACTGGAGGTGTCTTCAGCCTCGTCAGCAATGGTATACGGTTCTTGCGGTTCTTTTTGCTCCTCAGCCTGCTGTGTCGCCTCGGCAGGTTTTGCCGAATCGCTCGCAGACGAATCGGTTGAATTGCCACCCATAGAACCCACGGCGCCGACGATAACCAGCACCACGATGACGCCTAGGACAATCTTGCCGATCGGCTTCTTTCCCTCTTTTGCCATTATTCATCCTTCCTACGATCCGGCTACCGTGCCGGCACACAGCACATCGTAGGAAGGATTGAACTTGAATTCATTAGCTGAGAGCTAAAGTTGCGGTAAACGGCCAATGCAGCTATCCAGACGCCGAGCAAACGCACTTTGCGTGACCGTCTGCTGGCAGCGCATCAACCCACCATAACGGATTTCCCGGTAAAGGCACTGATCATCATTAGAACAAAGAACACCAGGTAGCTGATGCTCAATAGGTACGCAATGATCAGGAAGACGACCCAGCCGACATTGGTCTTACCGTCGGCGCGGCGCTGCTCGCGAGAACGGCACAGCCAGACCGTCACGCCGATGGCCACAATCAGCAACACGAGTGCCGCCGCTGCCACCCCGGCAAGCGCAAACATCACGCCAATGCTCACAGCAATAACCGGAAGCAGTAGCAAGCCACACCCGCATCCACCCGGGCTATATACGGCAGACTGTCGGCGTCGTTCCATCGTCACTCCAAGCCAAGCAATCGTTTGTAGGCATCGAGGCCCTTGAGTAGGATTTCCTCGTCGAAGAGCATACTATCGGTATGCAGAGCGCTTGTGGCATAGGCTGGGCAGCCATCAGCGTCGATCGGGTTTTCTTGTCCCTCTGGCACGCCCGTGCCCAGCAAGAAAAACACGCCCGGCAGATGGCGCTGATAGAACGCGAAATCCTCGGCGATTAGCAGCGGCTCATCCACGAGTTGCAGCTCGGACAAGGCAGGCGCAATGTGGGCGAACAGCTCGGGGTCGTTATCGACCGGCGGATAGCCCTCGGCAAAATCGAGATCGTACGTGCATCCCGTTGCAGCGCATGCTTCATCGAGCACACGGCGTACGCCTTCGCGTGCGCGGTCGAACGTATCGTCCGTAAACACGCGCAAGCTGCCCGCAACATGGGCCTCCCCCGCCACCGCATTGCAGACGGTGCCGGCCTGCAGCAGGCCAAACTTACCAATGCAGGGCTCGTCGGCACCCAATTCGTCCATGAGCTCACGCTCGGAAACTAAGAACTTGGCCGCTGCCAGCGCAGCATCATGCGATTTCTCGACTGGAACGCCGTAGGTCTTGGCGATATGGATGCTCGCGCCATGGATATGAATGTGCGTCTCGCTTGAGCGCGCCAGCAGCGGACCAGGGCAGCTCGCCAACGTGCCGGCAGGCAGATCGGGCCACACGTGGAAGCCAAAGATGCGATCTGCCCCATAGCGCTCGAATACGCCGCTCTCGCACACTGTCTTGGCGCCACCGGTCGTTTCCTCGGCCGGCTGGAACACAAAGAGCACGTTGCGCTTGATGGCACCCGGCTGCTCACGAATCGTGCGATCGACATACGTCGCGGCGGCAAGCACCATGGCCATGTGACCGTCGTGACCGCACGCATGCATCTTACCGGGATGCGTCGAGGCAAAGGCCGCGCCCGTTGCCTCCGCGATGGGCAGGGCGTCCATGTCGGCGCGAATCGCCGTGGCATGCGCGGCGCCCGTGCCGGCATCGAAGAAAGCGCAGACGCAGCTGGGGCATGGATGGGTCACCTCGCAGGCGAGCGGAGCGAGCACGCCCTCGATATAGGCGATGGTTTGCGGAAGATCGAAGTCGAGCTCCGGAATGCGGTGCAAGTCGCGCCGATAGCAACGAAGTTCTTGGAGCTCGGTCATAAAGATTCCTTTCATGGGGGGGCATATCCATTCACACAATATTGTGCCGCAAGATTGCCGCACCCTTATTTCCAGCATATCCCTGCATTTTTTAAACGTTATATACGAATACTCTTGTTTGGTAAAGTGCAACGTGGTAGGGTCTTTACCACTTGATAGAGGCGCGGGCACGATGAGCCGCGGGCGAGTCGGCAGACTTTGACCCTGCGGGGAGGCGAAACCCGCCGAACTGGGCATTTCGGGCACGAACAGCCTGGTGGGCCTGCGGGAAACACCCGCAGGACTGTCTGCAGCAATGCGGGAGCGCTATCCGGACATTGGGTCCACGTTATGCGGATTCGATGCGCAGATGGCGCCGTCTGGATAGCGAGGTTTACGGGACATGGCATTGACCCCCAACGAGGCATATGCGGCCAAGCAGCCGTTTGTGGACAAGGAGACGCTCGAGCATATCGTCGAGCAGTTCCCCACGCCATTTCATCTATACGACGAGGCGGGCATCCGCCGCAACATGCAAGAAGTGCGCGACGCCTTCGCATGGAACCCGGGCTTTAAGGAATACTTTGCCGTCAAGGCCAATCCCAACCCGGCGCTCATCTCCATTCTCAACGAATACGGCTGCGGCTGCGATTGTTCGAGCTATACCGAGCTCATGATCGCCCGCTCACTGGGTATCACGGGACACGACATCATGTTCTCGTCCAACGACACGCCGGCTGCCGACTTTGAGCTCGCCGACAAGCTGGGAGCCATCGTCAACTTTGACGACATAAGCCACATCGAGTTCTTTGAGCGCGTCGCGGGCCCCATCCCCAAGACGGTCAGCTGCCGCTTTAATCCGGGCGGCCTGTTCCAGCTCTCCAACGGCATCATGGACAACCCGGGCGACTCCAAGTACGGCATGACCACCGAGCAGCTCTTCGAGGCTTTCCGCATGCTCAAGGCCAAGGGCGCCGAGAATTTTGGCATCCATGCCTTCCTTGCCAGTAACACCGTCACTAACGACTACTATCCCAAGCTCGCACGCATCCTCTTTGAACTTGCCGTGCGCCTGGAGCGTGAAACGGGCGCACATGTCGCCTTTATCAATCTGTCCGGCGGCGTCGGCATCCCCTATCTGCCCGAGCAGCAGGCCAACGACATTCGCGCCATCGGCGAGGGAGTGCACGCGGCATACGACGAGATCCTGGTTCCCGCCGGCATGGGCGATGTGGCTATCTGCACCGAGATGGGTCGTTTTATGATGGGGCCCTACGGCTGCCTGGTGACCAAGGCCATCCATGAGAAGCAGATCTACAAGAACTATATCGGCGTGGACGCAAGCGCCGTCGATCTGATCCGCCCTGCCATGTATGGCGCTTACCACCACATCACGGTGATGGGCCAGCCGGGTGGCTCCGACAAGACCGCGGCGCCCATTACGGACACTTACGACATCACGGGCAATCTGTGCGAGAACAACGACAAGTTCGCCATCGATCGTGAGCTGCCGCATATCGACATGGGCGACCTGCTCGTGATCCACGATACCGGCGCACATGGCTACTCCATGGGCTACAACTACAACGGCCGTCTGCGCTCCGCCGAGGTTCTGCTGCGCCCCGATGGCTCGGCCGACCTCATCCGACGCGCCGAGCGCCCGGGCGATTATTTTGCCACGCTCGACGTGTTGCCGTGCGGCCGTGAGCTACTGGCCAAATCGCGTGCCGAAAGCGCCCGCCGTCGCGCCCAGGACGAACGCCTGGCCGTCGCCGCTCAGTGGAACAAACGCATCCAGATCGCGGAAGCGAAGGAGAAGAACATGGACATCCGTAATCTCGAGGGCTCAATCGTCGCCCTCGTCACGCCGTTTAAAAAGGACGGCAGCGTCGACTTTGACGCACTCGAGCGCCTTATCGATTTCCACCTGCAAAATGGCACCGACGCCATCCTCACCCTGGGCACCACCGGCGAGAGCGCCACGATGACCGATGACGAGGACAACTCCGTCGTCGCCGCCGTGGTCAAGCAGGTTGCAGGCCGCGTCCCCGTCATCGCCGGCTCGGGCTCTAACTCCACGCAGACCATGCTCACCAAGTCGCTCACCTACCAAGGCCTGGGCGCCGACGGCCTGCTGCTCATTGCCCCCTACTACAACAAGTCCAACGAGGAGGGCATCTACCAGCACTTTAAGACCGTAGCGGATGCCGTAGATATCCCCTGCATCCTGTACAACATCCCCGGCCGCTGCGGCTGCGGCATCAGCGAGCGCAACGTAGAGCGCTTGGCCGCGCACCCCAACATCATGGGCATTAAGGAAGCCTCGGGCAACGTCGCCTACGCGGCCAAGATCGCCCACCTGCTGTCCGATGACTTCCGCATGTACTCGGGCGAGGACGCCCTCACCGTACCGCTCATGAGCCTGGGCGCCTCGGGCACCATCAGTGTGTGGGCCGATGTTCAGCCGCAGCTCGTGCATGACATGTGTCGCGCCTATCTGGACGGCGACGTAGCGCGCGCCCGCGATATCCAGATTGCCGGCCAGCCGCTCATCAATGCCCTCTTTAGCGAGGTCAACCCCATCCCCGTTAAGGAAGCGCTCGCCCAGATGGGCATGATCGAGGCAAACTACCGCATGCCGCTATGCCCCATGGCAGACGACACGCGCGCTGCACTTACCGATGCTCTGAAGGGAGCTGGTCTGCTTGATTAAGACCGTCATTATGGGAACGGGCCGCATGGGCTCGCTGATCCGCACTACCGCCGAGGGCATTGTCAACGCCGCTGGAGAGCCCGTTTTTGACATCGTCGCCCAGATCGGCTTCGACTTGTCCGAGCTCGAGAGCGCACCGACAGCCGATGTAATCATCGACTTCTCGAACATCGTGACCTTCGATGCCGTTGTCGCCTATGTCGAGCGCACGGGCGCGGCGTTGGTCTCGGGCACCACAGGCTACACCCCCGAGCAGATGGACCACCTGCGCGAGCTGGGCCAGAATGCCCGCGTCATGCACTCGGGCAACTACTCTATCGGCATCGCCGCCCTGCGTCACCTAGTGGCCCAGGCCACGCGTGAACTGCCCGGCTTTGACTGCGAGATTGTCGAGACGCACCACAACCAAAAGGTCGACGCTCCCAGCGGCACCGCCAAGCTGTTACTCGACGCCGTGGTCGAGGCCGAGCCTGAGGCTGGCTATCATCCTGTCTACGGTCGCGAGGGCATGTGCGGCGCTCGCGATCCCAAGGAAATCGGCATGCACTCGCTGCGCGGCGGCACCGTCGCCGGTGTGCACGAGGTGAGTTTCTTTGGCCAGGACGAGGAAGTCACGCTCACGCATCGCGCCACGAGCCGTCAGATCTTCGTCAACGGCGCTCTGGCCGCCGCTCAAAAGCTCGTCGTCCGCGACCCTGGCTTCTACACCTTCGACCAAGTCATGTTCGCCTAACCAGTTATCTACCGTACCCACGCAAAGGAGAAACAGCATATGAGTAACGCAGCCGAGATGGATGCCCAGGAGATTATCAACTACATCGCCACCGCGCCCAAGAAAACGCCCGTCAAACTGTACGTGCGCGAAAAGCCGGGCATGAAGGTCCAGTGGGGCAATGCACACGTCTACGGCGGTCGTCGTGGCAAGACCGTCTTTGGTGACTGGGATGAGCTCAAGGCAATCCTCGACGCCAACGCCGACTCCATCGACTACTACGACGTAGAGAACGACTGCCGCAACTCCGCCGTGCCCATGCTCGACCTCAAGGGCATCAACGCCCGCATCGAGCCGGGCGCGATCATCCGTGACCGCGTCGAGATCGGCGATCGCGCCGTCATCATGATGGGTGCCATCATCAACATCGGCTCCGTCATTGGCGAGGGCTCCATGATTGACATGGGCGCCGTGCTGGGCGGCCGCGCCACCGTGGGTAAGAACTGCCACATCGGCGCCGGCACCGTGCTGGCAGGCGTCGTGGAGCCCGCCAGCGCCACGCCCGTCATCATCGAGGACGATGTCATGATCGGCGCTAACGCCGTGGTCCTGGAAGGCGTGCGTGTGGGCAAGGGCGCTGTCGTTGCCGCCGGCGCCGTGTGCGTCGAGGACGTCCCCGCCGGCGCCGTCGTGGCCGGTGTTCCCGCTCGCGTCATCAAGATGCGCGACGAGAAAACCGACAGCAAGACCGGTCTGGAAGAGGGTTTACGTCAACTGTAGGGTTACGCGGTTTTGACAAACCGCGTAACAAGTCGACGCTGCAAACGCCCCAGAGCGGCAATCTGACGTTCAATCGTCGGGCATGACCGAAAGGTCAATGCCTTCCTCTTTCACGTCACCTTGCTCGCTCTGGGGCGTTTTCGCTGACGTATGCTCAACCTACGGCGCAATTCAATCCCAAGCAAAAAAGGCCGAAGCCCTCATCCGAGGCTTCGACCTTTGTTTTTCTGCAGCGTCCAAGCGTAGTTTATCTATTCTCGATGCTGCCGATGTTTTTGAGCTCGATGGAAATGAGGCCGTTGGGCTCGTTGACGAACTCGATGTACTCGGAGTTCGAGCCCATCTCGGCCGGAAAGCTGATCTCGATGCCCGTATCGGTACGAATCTTGTGGTTGCGCACGGCCGCACGCTCGACCTGCTTGCGCTCCACGGGCACACGCTCGGGCACCTTCTCTTCGGTCAGCGCCGCACGTACGCTCTCCTTGATGACCGGCTCGTTCTCAAAGACCTCATCGACGATATCCCAAGGCGGCAGTTCCTCGTCATCCTCAACCTTTTCGGCCACAGCGGCCTTAACCTTAGCGAGCGCTACGGCTGTATTGGCACCGTGCTCCTCGGCGACTTCCTCGACCACGCGCGTCACGGTGTCGATGACCTCCTTGCCCGACACGCCCGTATCGCACTGCAGCAGACCGTCGGGAATGAGCATGCGGTCTTCGCCGGCAATCTTGCGCTTCTTGTCCACATAGCCGATCTCCATGGTGCTCGCGCGCACGATGGCATAGCTCGGCACCTTTTGCGAGGGGTTCGGCAGAATGGCGTAGTGGCGCGCGATGTCGTTGCGCACCTCCCCCTCCTCGCGGCCCACTTCGTGCATAAAGGCCTGCTTGGAGCCCAGCAGCATCACGGCAAACCAGCGGGCATCCTCATCGTCATCAAAGTCGGCCACGAGCACGTCAGTGGACTCGGCTTTCTCGGCCTTGGTAAGTTCGGAAGAGATGAACTCCGCAATCTGCTGAGACAGGTCCACGAACTCACGCTCACCAAAGAAATAGCCCTTGAGCTCGCCGCCGAATGCGGAGTTCTCGGCAAACGTAGCACGCTTGTTATCAGCCGAGGTACGAGCGCGCCGCAGGTGCGTGGTTACGAAATTACGCACGGTACGGCTCTCGATATCGAGCTCGCGCTGGCTCATAACGTTGACGGCAGAGTCAAAGTCCAGGATATGCAGAATCGCGTGATTGATTTTCATATACGGCATTCCGTTCTAGATCGTTTTCGGCACGAACCAGTATAGCGGTCGAGCCCGCCCCAGGCGCATCGAAGCTTGGTGCATCAGGGACAGGTTGCTTTGCACCAATGGTTAGCGCAGGAGCTCGGACTGCCAAGCCTCGAGCTGTTCTGCCAAACTCTTGCCGGCAGCGGACATGTCGATCTGGGGTCGTTTGGGCAGCAGTGCGCACTTAAGGATTGCCACGATGGTCTGCGAGACAAAGCGTCGTGTATCCTTATCGAAACCTTGCGCAGCCTGGAGCATCACGGGCAGGCTCTCGCGCAGATTCCCGGCGATATCCGCAAACCGCTCAGCACCCGTAGCCTCAAACACGGAGAACAACGCATCTACAAAACGCTCGCGCTCGCTAGGTGACACTGCAAGCAGCATCTCGCGAATGGAGCCATCAACGTATCGAGCACCGGCGGACAGGCGCTCACAGTACACGAAGTCGCGACCATCAACCACCCAGCTAAAGGGATTGTGCTGCAGCAGGCTGAACTCGGTGCTCTCAACGATGGCATAGTCCTCCTGCGTCTCGAACATCATGCCAAAGATCGACGACCGAGGTAGCGTCTTGTCGATTCGACCGGAAAGATCGGCAAAGGCGTTGCCGTTCAGAAACTCCTCGACGAAGCCCGGACCATCATGGGAATACACCCGTTCGATTCGCTCACAGGCGACATCGGAGCACATCGCCGCACCGTACACCGCAAGGTTTCCACCCTTGGAATGACCTCCGCACAAAAGCGACCCGCCAATCGCATCCGCCGCCTCGTCCACATAACGCGCCGCGGATTCCTGAGCCGGCACAGGACACCGGAATGCCATGTTAAAGTCCTCTTTCCAGCCCACAATCGTGCTGTCGGTCCCTCGGAAGGAAAGATAACTAAACCCCGCCGGAAACCGGAACGCCATGGCTGCAAACTGCTCTGTCGCCACCACATCGCTCACGGCACGATAGCCGCAAACGTGCACGCCACGGTAGCGAGGGCTTGCTGCCACGGCCTCCAACAAGGCCCTGCTCCCCTCTGAATCCCACAAGTCGCCAATCATGTCCCGGTAGCACTCGGCACGCAGCAGCTCGCGTACGTCTAGGCCCTGCCAGTTCGTCAGCTCCGCCATATCACCCGGCAAACGCAAATAGGACAACCACGCAAAGACCAGGCTATCCACCGCGCAGAACGGCCGTTCCTCAAACGGATCAAACGCCGTCTGGGCATAGGTCAAAAAACTAGAGGAATCCGACATGGCCCTCCCATCAACTATGGTGCATTGGGGTCAGGTTACTTTACATCAAAAAGGCGCCCGGGCCGTGTGGGCTCGGACGCCTTCATTGTAGCTTTTCGCTCTCGCGAGCTTGATTTAGCAGGAGAAGTCGACGCTGTCGATGATGTCCTTGAGGGCCTTGGCGGAGGCAGTGAGCTCATGCTGCTCGTCATCGTTCAGCGGCACGGGGACGCGGCAGACAACGCCGTCGCGGCCAACGACGGTCGGCATGGAGATGGCAAGATCGGACAGGCCGTACTCGCCCACCATAAGCGAGGAGACAGGCAGAACGGTCTGCTCATCGCGCATGACGGCAGTGCAGATGCGCTTGACGGCCATGGCGACGCCGTAGTAGGTGGCGTGCTTCTTCTCGATGATGGTGTAGGCGGAGTTCTTGACGTCCTCGGCGATGCGCTTCTCGGCAGCCTCATGCTCCAGATGACCGTGAAGCTCGCAGAAGGTGTTCAGCGGAACGCCGGCAACCTGGGCGCTGGACCAAGCGACAAACTCGGAGTCGCCGTGCTCGCCCATGACATAGGCCTGGACATCGCGCGGGTCAACCTCGACGTGGGCACCAAGCATCTGCTGCAGACGGCCGGTGTCGAGCACGGTGCCGGAACCGATGACGTGGCCCTCGGGCAGGCCGGACATCTTGATGGCGGCGTAGGTCAGAACATCGACCGGGTTGGAGACGATAAGCAGGATGCCGTCGAAGCCGGACTTCTTAATCTCGGGGATAATGGACTTAAAGATGTTGACGTTCTTGTTGACCAGGTCCAGGCGGGTCTCACCGGGCTTCTGAGCAGCACCAGCGGTGACGACGATCATGGCGGCGTCGGCGACATCGGAATAATCGCCGGCGTAGATCTTCATCGGCTCGGCAAACGTCATGCCGTGCGCGATATCCAGGGCCTCACCCTCGGCGCGGTTCTTGTCCACGTCGATGAGGACCATCTCGGAGAACAGACCACTCTGCATCAGCGCGAACGCCGAAGACGAACCAACGAAACCGCAGCCGACAATAGCGACCTTCTTCTCGTTAACCATTAGAAACTCCCATCTCTCTCCACAAGCAAGCCGCCCGGGAACGACCCGAGCGGCTTGCCGTAATCCCAATACATCCAATCGGGACTTTGATTATGCTCCTATTCGCAGCCAAAAATCGACCGTTTACCGAAATTGTTTGCAGAAATCGTAAAATAACTGCACGAAATCGGTTTCGAGCTATTGACGAGCCGAAATACCTTTCTAATACAGGCCCGCCTCGCGAATGGCCTCGACAGCCAAAGCAATCTGGTCGGGCGGCAAGACCAGCGCCATGCGCACGTGCCCCTCGCCCGAAGGACCAAAGCTCGCGCCCGGCGTCACCACAACGCCGGCCTTCTCCATGAGCTCCTCGCAAAACGCCATGGAATCGGTGCGACCACCGGGAAGCTTGGCCCACACAAACATAGAGCCATGCGCGTTGGGACGCTCCCAGCCCAGGCCCTCAAGACCGTCGCACAGGGCATCACGGCGCTCCTGGTACTTCAGACGCTGCGCCTCGACCTCATCGCGCGGACCGTTCAGGCAGGCGATAGCAGCCTTCTGGATCGGGAAGAACATACCAAAGTCGATCTGACCGCGCAGCTTGGCAAAGGCAGAGACCACGTCCTCGCGGCCGACCAAAAAGCCGATACGCGCACCGGTGACGTTAAACGACTTGGAAAGCGAGAAGAACTCCACGCCCACCTCGAGCGCGCCAGGGTACTGCAAAAAGCTTCCGCCCGGCTCGCCGTCGAACACGATGTCGGAGTACGCGTTGTCATGGACGATGAGCAGGTCGTGCTCGCGGGCGAAAGCGATGATCTCCTCGTAGACCTCGGGCGTGCCCACCGAGCCGACCGGGTTTGCGGGCAGCGACACGATCATATACTTGGCACGATCGGCCACCTCGGGATCGATACCCGCCACATAGGGCAGGTAATTATGCTCGGCGACCAACGGATAGTACTCGAGCTTGGCATCGGCGATCTTGGCGCCCGCCTCAAAGACCGGGTAGCACGGATCGGGAACCAAAATGGTGTCACCCGGATCGAGCAGGGCCAGGCCCAAATGACCCACGCCCTCCTGCGTGCCGTTGCACGACTGCACCATAGACGGCGTAATGCCGGAGACACCAAAGCGACGCTCATAGTAATCGCACACGGCTTGCTTGAGTTCGGGCAGGTCGCGCAGGGCATATTTCCACATCTCGGGGTCCTGGGCGGCCTGGATCAGCGCCTCGACCACGTGGTCGTACGGCTTAAAGTCGGGCGTGCCCACGCTCATGTTGTAAATGGTCTTGCCCTGAGCCTTCAGCGCAAGCAGTTTGTTGTTGAGCGAGGCGAAGACCTCCGCGCCAAAGCGGTCGAGACGCTGCGATGCCTGCATGGTGCCACCTTTCGATATGAAAAACGCGGCGCTCCGACAAGAGCGCCGCGCGATACGGGCCATCAGATTGCAAAAGTGTAACGCTTGCAACCCCCGTATTGGTTCAATTTAGCCAACCTTAGTCAACTGGATTGAGCGCGTCGATCTGCGCAAGCCACAGACGCGAGCTGGCGTCACTCGGCATACGCCAATCGCCGCGCGGGCTGAGCGTCACCGAGCCCACCTTGGGACCGTCGGGCAGGCAGCTGCGCTTAAACTGCTGGGCAAAGAAGCGACGATAGAACGTACGCAGCCACGTGTGGACGGTCTTGGCGTCGTAGACGCCCTCGAAACTCTTGAGCGCCATGCGGTAGATCTTGCCCGGCTCAAAGCCAAAACGCAGCAGGTAATAGAGGAAGTAATCGTGCAGCTCGTACGGGCCCACCAAATCCTCGGTCTTCTGCGCAATCTCGCCGTCGCCCGTGGGCGGCAGAAGCTCGGGGGACACCGGCGTATCGAGGATGTCGAGCAAGACCTCGGCAATACGCCCGCCAAAGACATCAGCCGCGTAGCGTACCAGATGGCGCACAAGCGTCTTGGGCACGCTCGCGTTGACGGCGTACATGCTCATGTGGTCACCGTTATAGGTAGCCCAGCCGAGCGCCAGCTCCGACAGGTCGCCGGTGCCGATGACAAAGCCACCGGCCTGGTTGGCCAAATCCATGAGGATCTGCGTACGCTCGCGGGCCTGGCTGTTCTCGTAGGTCACGTCCTGCACGGCCGGATCGTGCTCAATGTCCTTGAAGTGCTGATCCACGGCCGCGTGAATCGAAACCTCGCGGAAGCTCACGCCCAGGTCGCGGGCAAGCGACTCGGCATTCGACTTGGTACGATGCGTCGTGCCAAAACCTGGCATGGAGACCGCCGTGATACCCGTGCGCGGCAGCCCCAGCGCATCGAAGGCACGCACGGTCACAAGCAGTGCCAGCGTGGAGTCCAGGCCGCCTGAAAGACCGATGACGGCCGCCTTGGTACCCGTATGGGCAAGACGGGTCTTGAGGCCCGCGGTCTGCAGGTCGAGGATGGTCTCGCAACGCTCGGCCAGGTCACCATGGTCGGCAGGCACGAAGGGCGCGCGGGGGAAGACACGGTCGATGTCGCAGGCGTCGCGCAGGACAGGCTCTTCGGCCAACACGCCCTCAAACGAAAACTCAACGGTTGTGGCCTCCGGCGCATCGTCCGCGCGCGTCCACGTCGTCGAGCGACAGCGCTCGGCAACCAGGCGGTCAAGGTCGACATCGGCAACCGCCATATCGCAAGTGAGGAGCTTCGTCGCGGCGAGCTTGGAGCCGTTTTCGTAGATAAGGTTCTCGCCCGCAAAGACCATATCGGTCGTGGACTCGCCCTCGCTCGCATCGGCGTAGGCATAGGCGCAGTACAGACGCGCACTCTGATTGGAGATAAGGCTGCGGCGGTAATCTGCCTTACCGATAATCTCGTCCGAGGCCGACGGGTTGAGAATCACCGTCGCACCGTCAAGCGCCATCTCGGTCGAAGGGGGTGCCGGCACCCACAGGTCCTCACAGATCTCAATACCGAGTACCAAATCCTCGGCGCCCTCATCGCAGCAGCGGTAGACAAGCCCCGAACCCAGCGGAACCGGACCCTGACCGGCAAATTCAAGCCAAACGGGATCGGTAGGTGCCGGAGCAAACCAACGGCGCTCATAGAACTCGCCATAGTTGGGCAAATACTTCTTGGCCGTGAGGCCCAAAAGCTCGCCCGCGCAGCACACGGCGGCGCAGTTGTAGATATTCTCGGCAACCGCAACGGGAAGACCAATGGTAAAGACAATCGGCAGCTCACGAGTCTCGTCGAGGATATGCACCAGAGCAGCCTCGCAGGCATGCAGCAATGTGCGGTTATGGAACAGATCGGCCACGGTATAGCCGGTCAGGTTAAGCTCGGGCAGCACCAGCGCGCGAATGCCACGCTCGGCAGCATCGCGAACAGCCGCCAGCGCAACCTCGGCATTGCCCTCGACATCGGCGACGCGAATCCGCGGCGACGCCGCCGCCACGCGCAAAAAGCCATCAGACTGAGAAAGGTGAAGATTCATAAGAATGCTCCCGTGCGTAGACGCCATTCACAACAATTAGCAAGCCCTATTGTAGTTCAACCGCCGGGTGCAACCGCACCCCACCAACTCGGTGAGCTATTGATGAGTTGATGGTATCTGTTAAATGTCACGTACGATTCACATCTGGTGGGTACCCTGATGGCTACACGAAACGAAGCAGATTTACACCGGGAGGACCCCGTATGACAACCAAGTACACCGACGCGCCGCGCACGCGCGTCATGACACCGGCCGCGCTCAACAACGGCGTGCACGAGAACCATTCCATCGGACAGACCATGGCCATCGCGCCCAAAAAGGGCCTGTTCGACGACATTTCCATTCCCCAGATCGTCGCCGGCGCCGCAGCTGCCGCCACGAGCGTGGCGCTTGCTTCAAAGATCGGCATTGCCGGCTCGGTGATTGGTGCCGCTGTGAGCTCAGTCATCACTGTTGTGTCCTCGCAGGTCTATCGCCACTTTATCTCCGCCAGCGCCGAAGCAATCAAGAGCATGCACGCCGCTGTCGACTACCCTGCCGGCGCCTACGAGCCCGTTGAGCCCAATGTCGAGGAGCACCTGGGCGGCGCCGCGACTACGCAGGAGATGCGCCAGATTGCGGGGCGCGCGACCACGGCGCGCGTCGCCCCCAACAGCCTGCGCGCCAAGGCCGCTGCAGAGCGCAGCCAGACGCAAAAGAAGGTCATCGTCTTCTCGATCGCCATCGCCATCGTCGCGGTCATCGCCTGCGCCGGCGCCATCCTTATCACCACTGCCGGTGAGGGTCTGGGCGAGCGTCCCGAGCCAATCCTGTCGTCGCGCACGACCGAGCAAGACGCGGACAGCGCCGGCCAATCGCAAAGCCAGCCGAACGACTCACAGGCCAACTCCGCACCCACCGATTCTTCCTCGACCACCCCTGATCAGTCGCAAGGCACCGATTCCTCTTCGAACAGCGGCGGCACACAATCCGGAACGACCGACTCCAGCCAAACGAACGACGGCTCTCAGCCGAGCACGGGTGACCAGACGAGCGGCAATACATCGAGTACGGGATCTACCGACAACGGCAACACCAACAGCTCGAGCGGAACCGCATCCGGCACGGCATCTGACAGCTCGAGCCAAGGCACGACATCGGGCAACTAAGCACGTTTGTCTCTCACAGATAACCGACCTGCATAACGGGCGCGAACCGGCAACGGTCGCGCCCGTTTGCTTTGGGCGCCGAGGTGGCAAGCCCTGCGCGATGGTAAGATGCTTTGGTGTGTAAAGAGGAGATTTGCCATGAGCAAGACAATAGTTAGGCCCACGCTTTCGCTGGGCAATCACATCTATCTGTATCGCCTGCTGCGCGATGCGATTGGATGCGGCAAGCAAACGTTTATGACGCAGGTCGAGGAGGCGCTCGCCGCTGGCGATATGACTGCTTATGACCTGGGCTTCGAGTCCACGCGCGAGCTGCTCGAGGAACTCGACGACTGTATTAAGCTGACCGTCTTTAAGGGCGGTCGCCTGTATGCCACCGTCATCGCCAACGATGCCTGGGATGCCGCCCTTGCCAAGGGCGAGGACAAGCCCAAGGCAGCCAAGGGAGCCAAGCAGTCCTACAAAAAGAAAAAGCGCGGCGAGAAGGACCTCAAGGCCGTGCGCCCCAAGCACGTTAAGCGCGCCGAGCCCGAGCCCGTGGTTGAAGCTGTGCCGAAGCCCGAGCCCGAGACAGAGATCGAAGTCGCTATTGAGGTAGCAGCAGAAGCCGAAACCGAAATCGCCGCCACGACCGATCCCGAAGTCATATCCGAGCAGGAAGCCACTGCGGAGCTCAACGAAGCGCCCAAGTCGACAACCGAAGAAGCCGCTAACCAACCTGAGACGTCTGCGTTCCAAAACAGCGATGTCTTTGGCGACGAGCCTAAGGACGATCAGCCCGACGAGCCCGCCGATCAAGGCGCTACCGAGTCGGCGCCGGAGCCCGAGACGCCGCAGCCCGCAATCTCGCTCACGGTCGTCTATGACCCCGAGAACGCAAACGCTGGCATCACCACCATGGCATCCACGCCCATCGAGGCAAAGTCGTCTGTCGAGGCAGAGGACGCCCCGCAGGCCGATGCCAAAACCGAGACTGAAAACACATCCGTCTCCGTGGAACCGACAGATTCCGCAGTTAAGCCGGAACCGGTGCCTGAGTCTGCACCCGTCATCGAGTCCGCATCCGCACCTGTCTATGACCAGATTCCCGCACCGGCACCGGCTCCGGTCCCCGCTGCAGTACCGACCATCCCCGAGGACTTCCCTATCGATTTCGCAACCGAAGTCTTCTGCCCCGGCCCGCTTCTGCACCAGTTGTCGACCTATCTCCCCTACGGCGCCGACACGCTCGGCATCGTCGGCGAGTACTACTGGATCGCCCGCGAGCGCGGTACCATCGAGGCCGCGCGAAACCGCGCAAGCTTCCCCCTGCGCTACACGCAGGCCGGCGAGCGCCACGAAGTCACCGTGCGCATCCGCCGCAACACCACCGGAGGCCTCGGAGCCACCTGGACCATCGACAAGGTTGAATCTTCTGCCGAGTAGCAAAAAGGGACGATAACCCTCAAGGTTATCGTCCCTTTCTCGTTAGGTCACCTGAGCTCGATTAATCGCGCGTGAGCTTGCGGTGAATACGATGCGGCTGGGCTGCGTCCTCGCCCAGCCGCTCGATACGGTTGGCCTGATAGGCCTCGAAGTTGCCCTCAAACCAATACCAGTTGCCCGGGTTCTCGTCGGTGCCCTCCCACGCCAGAATGTGCGTGGCGACGCGGTCCAGGAACATACGGTCGTGGCTAATGACCACCGAGCAGCCCGGGAACTCGAGCAGCGCCGCCTCGAGCGAGGACAGCGTCTCGACGTCGAGGTCGTTCGTGGGCTCGTCGAGGAGCAGCAGGTTGCCGCCCTGCTTGAGCGTAAGCGCCAAGTTCAGACGATTGCGCTCGCCACCGGAGAGTACGCCAGCGCGCTTCTGCTGGTCCTGGCCCTTAAAGCCAAAGCTCGCCACATAAGCACGGCTCGGAACCTCGGTCTCGCCGACCATCATGTGGTCCAAGCCGTCCGAGACGACCTCCCACAGGTTCTTATCGGGGTCGATGCCGGAACGGTTCTGGTCGACATAGGAGATCTTGACGGTCTCGCCCACCTCGAGCTCGCCCGAAGTCAGCGGCTCCAAGCCCACAATCGTCTTGAACAGCGTGGTCTTACCGACACCGTTGGGGCCGATGACGCCCACGATGCCGTTGCGCGGCAGGGTGAACGATAGGTCATCGATGAGCACGCGACCGTCGAACTCCTTGTGCAGGTGATGGGCCTCGAGCACCTTGTTGCCCAGACGCGGTCCCACGGGGATGCGGATGTCGGTCCAGTCGAGCTTCTGGCTTGCGCGGGCCTCGGCCTCCATCTCCTCGTAGCGAGCCAGACGGGCCTTGTTCTTGGCCTGGCGAGCCTTGGGCGAGCTACGTACCCACTCGAGCTCGGCCTCCATGCGCTTGGCGAGCTTGGCATCGCGGTTACCCTGAGCCTCGATACGGGCGGCCTTGGTCTCCAGATACGTGGAGTAGTTGCCCTTGTAGGGATAAAGGTGACCGCGGTCGACCTCGCAGATCCACTCGGCAACGTTATCCAAGAAGTAGCGATCGTGCGTGACGGCAAGCACCGCGCCCTGATAGTTGTGCAGGAAGTGCTCGAGCCACAGGATCGACTCAGCGTCCAGGTGGTTCGTGGGCTCGTCGAGCAGCAGCAGGTCGGGAGCCTCGAGCAGCAGCTTGCACAGGGCCACGCGACGGCGCTCGCCGCCAGAGAGCACGTTAACCGGCATGTCAGAATCGGGCAGCTGCAGGGCGTCCATGGCCTGGCCGAGCTTGGAATCGATATCCCAGCCGTCGGCGGCATCGATCTCGTCCTGGAGCTTGCCCATCTCGGCCATGAGGGCGTCCATGTCGCAATCCGGGTCGCACATCTCCTCGCCGATCTTGTTGAAGCGATCGACCTTGGCGATCATATCGCCAAACGCCATGCGCACGTTCTCGATGACGGTCTTGTCGTCGTCGAGCGGCGGCTCCTGCTGCAGGATGCCCACGGTGTAGCCGGGAGTGAGCCTGGCATCGCCGTTGGAGACCTCCTCGATACCGGCCATGATCTTGAGCAGGGTCGACTTGCCCATACCGTTGGGGCCCACGACGCCGATCTTGGCACCGGGGTAGAAGCTCAGGGTCACGTCGTCAAGGATCACCTTGTCGCCATGGGCCTTACGAGCCTGATACATCTGGTAGATAAACTCCGCCATTTGCCTGTTTTATCCTTTCTACCTGCTGTTTCCCTATTCTTGTTTTCGTTTTAGTGGAAACGAAACGAGGTAACCAGCTCTGAAATTTAACGAAAAAGGGGCATGGTTGCCCACACCCCCTAATACTACCTGGGAAAAGTCCCCCGGAACACACTATGAACTGCGTACGCTAGTTTTCCGCAACCTTAGCGAACGGCTCGCTGCGATTTGCGCCACAGCAGATACGAATAGACGTAGGCAGCTCCAGCCGAACCAAACGCCAGCACCGCAATCACCGCGGCGACGACTTCACTCGAAAGCACGCTACCCGCCACGCCCATTACGATGAGGCCAATGCCCAACACCATAAAGCAGGCACCGCCAAAGCGCTGCGTACGGCGCCAGTTCTCGGGATCGGCAAGCGCCCAGGGCGTCTTGATACCGAGCGTATAGTTCTGCTTCACACGCGGCAAGTAGTTGCCTACGCCGATGAACAGCAAACCGATAGCACCGGAAATCAGCACGTTGACCGAACCGACCGCCGGCACCACGCCCCAGACCGTAAGCTCACCCAACCAGCTTATGGCACACATGAACAAGGTGAAGGCGATTACGAAGCCCTGATAGAACTTGCCGGAGGTTCGATATGCCTCACCTTTGGGATCGATGCGCGGCACCACGCAGAACATTGCGAGAAGCGCCAGAGGCAGCACGCCGAGCGCGGAGGCCATCCAGCTAGGGCCCCAACCGTCGACGGCGCCGTTCGCGCCCCAGTGCGTGGGAATCTGCGCAGGCAAGCTCGGCATCACTATCAGATGCGCTGCGACATTGGCGACGCATAGAGCGACCAGCGCAATCCACACGCGCGACGATACCCCCGTGGCGTGAATGCCCTTGTTTTCGTTATTCATCCTCATCACCTTCAGTGTTTGTAAAGCCCATAAACCAACCGATCAAGTCCTGCATGACGGTGGTGTTTAAGCTGTATACGATGTTTTGACCATGGCGCTCATCGGTCACCAACCCGGCGTTTTTGAGCGTTGCCAAATGATGGCTGAGGGACGGCTTGCTGATGTCAAAATGCTCGGCAAGCTCCCCTGCCGTGCGGTTGCCCTCGCGCAGCAGCTCCAAAATGCGCCGCCGCGTTGGATCCGCCAGTGCCTTAAATCCCTCTCCCGGCATAGAACCTCCTCTCACTATCTTTCACGACGCGCACACTATACTCGATATTTAGATGCTTGTCTAATTGTCTAATTCCGTAGCATCTATAGAACATTCGTTCGTATTTAGCTACAATGGAAGCTGAAGCAGATGGGCCAGCTCCCTCTACCCAAGAAGGAGATGGACTATGAGTATTGACGATGTCCTGACGTTGTTATTGCTTGTAATCGCGGCTGTGGAGCTCGGCATCCACATTGGAGGTCGAATGAAATAGCCGCCCCCGCATAATGCGAAGACGGCCACTTCTCACGCTACAAACGTGTTTCGGAGTTGGCTAACCCGCGGCAACGGGTGCCATCTGCTTCAATCTTATGCGAATCCCTGCCTCATTTCAACAAACGCCGAGGGCTCAAATGGAATCGCGATAATACCTATAATGGCGATAGTTAAAACATGAATCGCTTCCCCATCGGAGGATATCTATGGCCGAAACTGCTGCACTCGTCGAGACGCGCGATACCAAGCTCGAAATCATCATGGGCCGCGAGGCACTCGACAAGCTCGCCGATGCCACGGTGCTGGTACTCGGCTGCGGAGGTGTGGGCTCCAACTGCTGCGAGGCACTTGCCCGCGGCGGCATCGGGCATTTTGTGATTCTGGACAAGGACATCATCGCGCCCAGCAATATCAATCGCCAGTCCATCGCCTTTCACAGCACCGTCGGCAAGCGCAAGGTTGACGTGATGGAAGCCATGATCCACGATATCAATCCCGCCGCCACCGTTATCAAACGCACCGAATACCTGCTGAGCGACAACATCGATGAGTTCTTTGCGAGCGTTTTGGAGCAGACGGGCGGCAAGCTCGACTACGTCGTCGATGCCATCGACACCATTTCGGCAAAGCTTACCATTGCCAAATATGCTCAGGACCATGGCATTCGTTTGGTTAGCTCCATGGGCGGGGCCAACAAGCTCCATCCCGAGTGCCTCCGCTTTGCCGACATCTTCGATACGGTACGTGACCCCATGAGCCGCATTATGCGCAAAGAATGCAAGAAGCGCGGCATCAAGAGCCTGCACGTACTGTTTAGCTGCGAGGAATCGGTTAAGACCCAGCCCCGCGACCCGTCCAACATCCACGAGCGCACCGAGCTGGGAACCGCGAGCTTTATGCCGCCCATCATGGGCCAGATGATTGCCGGCGAGGTTATCCGCCAGATTAGCGGGCGCGGGTGCGAGCGCGTGCGCGCCGATGGCCAGCGCCTAGATTAACGAGGCGTGCCGCAATGACACCGCAGTTATTTGACGCGCATTGCCACCTTGATTTAATGGCTCGCCCGGACGCCGTTGCCGATGAGGCGACGACGCTGGGCCTGAGTCTATTTGACTGCGGCGTCGATCCGCGCGACTTTGCGCGCGCCAAGAAGCGCGCTTGCAACCGTTCAAATATCTTTGCCGGAATCGGTCTCCATCCCTGGTGGCTTGCCGACGGGCGATGCGGAACCGCCGAAATCAATCTGCTTTGCGAGGTCGCTGCGCAAGAGCGCTTAATTGGCGAGGTTGGACTCGACTTTTCCGCGCGCTTTGCCGGAAGCGAGCCGCTACAAATACAGGCATTTGACCGGCTCTGCGATGCACTCGTGCAGCACCCTCTCGCCGGGCGCGTGATATCAATTCACGCTGTTCGTTCGGCAGGAACCGTACTGGACGCCCTTGAGTCATATGGATTACTCACCCTAAGCCCCAACTCCCCCGCCATCATCTTCCACTGGTTTAGCGGCACCTCGAACGAGTTCGTCCGCGCGCGAAACGCAGGCTGCTATTTTTCCGTGAACGAGCGGATGCTCGCTACCAAGCGCGGTCGTGAATACGCCCGACAGATCCCACTCGACCGTCTGCTGCTCGAAACCGACGCTCCAGCCGAACCGCAAGCAGATGCAAGCGCGCGACAGCTCATCACATCGCTAAAAAGCGCCTCCCCGCACATCGCCGAACTTAAAAACTGCGTCGTGGAGAGCGCCGAATCGATCGTTTTGGAAAATTCGCGCTTCATATTTGACTTCCGCTGACCCCGGTGGGCAAAAAACACCAAATATGAGTACTGCTGCAATGCTAGTAGCATTATTTTGCGACAAATGAACGCCTAGATAATGCACAGCCGTTCATTATCTAGGCGTTTTAGCATGGCTAAAGCCGTTTGAAACAGGCTTTTATCGCTCCCAGGCACTCAGTTAGGGCCTCAAAGGCTTGATTTTGCTGTTACTAAAATAGTTACAGTACTCATATTTGGCATTTTTTGCCCACAGGGTCCCGGGAAGACAACAATTCGACTTCCCGGGACCGCTCAACTATTCAAAAATCGGCGCTCCGTGGCCCCAAGAGCCTTCCATGCCGCACACGGTCGAGGCAAACCCGGCAGCAAAGTCGAGCGCGCGCTCGATGGCCTCGGCGCCATCCTCACCACGCTTGGCGGAATCGAGATAGCACATCAAAAACGAGGTGAGGAACGAGTCACCCGCACCCATGGTGTCCTTCATATCCGTTACCGGTTTAGCCAGTTGGCGGTAATAACGCTCGCCATCGTAGGCAATGCAGCCCTCAGCGCCAGCCGTTGCCGATACAAAACGCGGACCTAGGCTCTTCACCCATGCCAGACGCTCGCGAATCTCATCCTCGCTCGCAGCATCTGCCGCGCTAAAGAACGCGAAGTCAACGTAGGGAGCAATCTGCTCGTAGTACTCATCGGTCGAATCATCCGAGAAGTCAAACGAAACGGTAACACCCGACGCCTTCAGCTTAGGCAGCTCACGCTCGGTAAAGCAGTAGTTACCCGAATGGACCACATCGAACTGTTTCATATACGCCAGATCAAAACGATCGAGCACATAGCGCGCATCACCGCGGATGCCGCCCTCGTTAGACCCCAGAAATACACGATCACCATCGACCACAGTAACGCGTGCCGCACCATTCTCGCCGATGAGCTGCTTGCATTTGGCCAGTTCAACGTCCTCATCCTCAAGACTCGCAATCACATGCTCAGCAGCAGCGTCATTTCCAAAGATGCCCATATACGCGGAGCGCGCGGCCCCGCACTTCTTGGCATACACGGCAAAGTTCACCGCATTGCCGCCCGGATACATCGTGTGGATATGCTCGTAGCGGTCGACGACGTTGTCGCCAAACCCCAGTGCGTTCACGTTAAATGCCATGACGCCGCCCCTCTCTTATGCCAACGGAATCACTGTTGTGACAGCAGTACCGCCCAGGATCTACGCGAGTTCCAGCAGGTCCGGCAGCTGATCGATAATCTTATCCGCGGCGTCCTGACTAAAGCCAAAGCGCTCCTCACGCTTGGCGATTACTGTCAGACCGGCGCGCTTGCCGGCAGTGATGCCAGGCACCGAATCCTCAACGCAGCAGCAGCGATTCGCGGGCAGTCCCAGTAGTTCCAGCGCATGCAGGTAGATGTCGGGCTCGGGCTTGCTCTCCTTAAACTGCTCGCCACTCACCACATACTCAAAGGCATCCGACAGCCCGCAGGCATTGAGTACTTCCTCGATGCTATCCATGGGCGACGAGCTGGCAAGCGCCACGCGAACGCCGCGGCGCGGCAGCTCTCGAATCGTATCCACGGCGCCTGGGTTAATCAAAGCCTGATAGTCGCGCGGACGCTTATGCGTCCACTCGTCCCAACGGGCCAACGCTTCCTCGCCAGTGAAATGTCCCTTACCGGCACGCTCAAACCAATCGATCAGCATATGCAGGAAGAACTGATGCGAGGTACCAACCTGCCCATTCAACTCCTCTTGAGTCAGGTTAAGCCCAAGCTCCTTGGCAAACGCGGCAGTCTCGCCCAGGTAGTAATACTCGGTATCGACAATGACGCCGTCCATGTCAAAGATAACGGCGTCGAACGGAAATGCGGACACGGCACCCTCCCTAAACAAAAAGGCGCCCGCAAGCGGACGCCCGAACCATGCACTATCGGCGATTCTAACCCAGCAGCTGGTCAAGTGCCACCGCAATGCCATCTTCGTTGTTGTTGGCGGTCACCATCTGCGCCACCGCCTTAACCTCGTCGACGGCGTTACCCATGGCAACACCCGTGCCTGCCCACTCAATCATGGACTTGTCGTTCTGGCCGTCGCCAAACGAAACGACCTCGCTGGCATCGATGCCCAGCTTGGACAGGGAGCCCTCGAGTGCGCGGGCCTTATCGATGCCGGGCGCCGTAAACTCAAAGTACCAGTCAGCCGTGAACATGCCCGACAGCGTCTGGGCAAAGGGAGCATACATCTGCTCGTAATGCGCCTGCAGGTACGCGGGGTCGCCCGCGGTGAGCAACTTGTCTACCGGATAGGCGTCTGCCACCTCGTGAAGACTCTCGACTTCACGGATCTTGAGATCGCAGGCATCGCGCTCGTATTTGACAATGTTCTTCTGCGAGCCGTCCGGCAGCGTAATCATGCAGCGATACGAGTCCTCTACGTGCAGGTCACGCCCAAGCGAAATCATGGGGATCACGTCAAAGTTGCGCAGGTGATCAATCAGGCGATGCAGCTCATCGACCGGCATCGCCTGGTCGAACAGCACCTCATCGGTCTGGGCATCGACCACATGCGCGCCGTTAAAAGCAACCAGCAGACCGTCATGATGCTGCAGGTCGAGCTCACGAGCAAGCGCGCGAAGGCCCCATGCGGGACGACCTGAGGCCAAGATGAGCTTAATACCCGACTCCTGCGCCGCGAGCAGCGTCTCGCGCGTGCGCGGGCTGATAACCTTTTGATCGTTGGTGAGCGTACCGTCGATATCCATTGCGATGGCTTTAATTGCCATATGCGCCTCCTTGCATCGTTTTTCCGTGCACCATCTTATCCGAGCCGGGGCACGTTCGCACGGTGCAGCGCATGACGGTTGCAAAACCACCCCATTTGAAAGAAGTAAAAAAGTGCTTGCAAAGACGCATCCCGACATTTAAGTTAAAAAGGACCGCCGTTGCGGTTTTAAGTAGATCGAGCATATGCAGTTTGAGTTTTAGCGTGTAAGAGAAGGAAGATCGGCAAAGTACAACCCCAAGCGTAATGACAACTTAATGAGGTAACTGCCATATGTGAGGCATCCCGGGCATTGCTGTCTCGATTTTGAGCACAGTGCGCTCCGCCTTGCATGGGCAGCCCCACCCCGCCCCTGCAGCAACCGCCTCACGGGCTCATTGAAAACCGCATAGCGCCCCAACGTCAGCACATCACCCACGGCAAGCACATCACACCTGACAACCGACACATCAACAAACAGCACGAACATCAACCGATTGGAGAAGCTATGACAACCCACCGTATTGAAGACGGCAATAAAGGAAGCGTCCTGGATGCCCGCATTGAGCGAGCATCCGCAAACAAATACGACGCCGCCTTTGCCGCCGCAACCATCAAGAACTTCGCGTCGCTACCGCTTGCGACGGTCCTGGCCGGCAAGCCTCAACTGCTGAAGCGCTGCATCAAAATCATGGGCGATCCCAACATTCGCAGGCTGGCAGATCCCTATGCCCCAAATCGAGATAACGAGCCTCGCGTCCTTACTATGGGCCGCTTAGCCCATATGCTCACGGCGCTCGACACGAAACTCAAGCTCGAATGGACACCCGACGAACGTTGCAAGCTCGAAATCAAGCGGGACGCCCTGTGCACCGCATTGTTCCTTCCGCTGAACGACCTCAAGCGCGGCAACGTCGAGCTCGATGCGCAGACCCGGCAAATGCAAATGCCCGGCACCGCGAGGCAGAAGACCCCAAGGTCCCGCACGACCGTTATCGACCGCAACCGCCATAACCAGTTGACCGCGCAGTTTTCCATCGATGAGGCAGCCGTTAGAGCCTTGGTCGACACATTGTGCCTCCTGAGCATCAACGAACTGTTCGAGGGCTATCTCGCCCTTGTCCCCGCGACGGCACCCAAGTCGGTGGCAAAAATCATCGAGACCTGCAGGCACCAGTTTGGGCGCCATCGCAACGACGAGGAAATGAACGCCAGCATCGTGCGGTACTACAAGGCCCATTACACAAACGGCGAACGCGCCCCAGTGGAGCATCAGCTACGGCTCGCATACACCACGCCCATCGCAACGCTCCATCGCTTTGGAGCCCTTGACATCCGCGAGCCGCACGAACAGGCGGCATGCCCCGAAACCGAGCTCGATCGTAGGCTCGGACGAACCTGATAGCTCGCCCGCCCTCGGCGGGCAGCAACCCATCCCACAACACAACCAACCAGAAAGGAGTCCTCATGGACACTTGTCAATCCCCCATCATCAGCCCCCTCACCATGCGCGAATCCGCCCGAGGCATCACGCTCACCAGCATCTATGACGAGATGCTCGCCCGCCGCGAGCTCTCCGTCATGGGAAACATCGAAACCTCGATGGCCCACGACCTTTGCCAGCAGATCCGCCTGCTCGATGCCACTGACCCCTGCCGTCCCATCACCATATTCATCGCCAGCACCGGAGGAAGTGTGCGAGCGGGTCTTGCGATCTATGACACCATGCAGCTCGCATCGTGCCCCGTCCACACCGTCTGCCTCGAATTTGCCGCATCCATGGGCGCCGTGATCTTTATGGGCGGCGACGATCGCCGTATGGCTCCCCATGCAGAGCTCATGATTCACGACCCGTTGATCCCCCAAGGGGCAGGCGGCTCGGCGCTCGCGATGCAGGAGACCAGCCGGCGCCTCATGCAGACCCGCAAGACCCTCACGCAGATCCTCTCGGACCGCAGCGGCCTCCCGCTCAAGCGCATCCAATCCCTCACCGCAAAAGACACCTACCTTTCGGCCGAGCGCGCCGTCGAGCTCGGCTTTGCCCACGGAATCCTCTCGACCACCAAGGAGATCGCCCATGTCTAACCTCGCCAGCCGACTCACCGCATCCAAGTCCGCATCGACCACCATCCTCGCAAAAAATCGCTCGCTGTCCTGCGACACCCGCCAAACGGGGCTCAACAACAACGCGCTCGTGATCGGCCCTTCGGGAGCCGGCAAGACCCGAAACGTCCTCAAGCCCAACTTGCTGCAGATGAACGCAAGCTATATCGTGCTCGATACCAAGGGCACGCTCTGTCGCGAAGTGGGTCCCGTGCTGGCGGCCCACGGCTACCTTGTGCAATGCCTCAACTTCGCCGATCTCAACAATGCCCCGGCCCTTGCGCACGGCATCGAGCGCTGCGGCTACAACCCCCTGAGGCATATTCGCCGCAAGGCGGACGGCAGGCCCAACCAACAGGACATCCTCTCGGTGGCAAAGGCAATCTGCCCCATCGAGGACAACAACCAGCCTTTCTGGGATCATGCGGCAGCAAATCTGCTGTCGTGTTTCATCGCCTACGTCACAGAGCAGCTGCCCGCCGACGAGCAGACGATCTGCTCGGTCATCAAGCTCATCGAGCACCTGGAGGACGGCGCCACGGGCCGATTGTTCGATGACCTGATCACGACCGACCCCCAAAGCTATGCCCTCTCGCTCTGGCGTCGCTACGCCATTACGCAAAGCGCCGAGCGCATGCACGCAAGCATCGTCGGCATTCTCGCCGAAAAGGTCATGTGCCTGGGGTTCGACGGCGCGACACAGCTCTATCAGGAATGCCATCAGGTGGACTTCGCCTCCATGGGACACGCCCCTTGCGCCCTGTTTGTAACCGTGAGCGATATCGACCGCAATCTCGACCCGCTAGCCAGCCTCTTTATTACGCAGGCGTTTATGGGCCTCATACGCGAGGCCGACAAGCAGCCCGATGGCAGCCTGCCCGTGCCCGTGCGCTTTATGCTCGACGATTTCGCAAACCTGCAGATTCCCCAGATCGACAACGTGCTCTCGATTATCCGAAGCCGCAACATCTGGGCAACGCTGCTGCTGCAGTCGACCAATCAGCTCGATGCGCTCTACGGCGAGGCACGCGCACGCTCCATCATGGGCAACTGCGACGCGCATCTGGTGCTGGCGTTCCAAGACCCCGAGAGCGCCCGAGTGTTTTCCGACCGAGCCGACGCATTGCCCAGCACGCTTATGGCGACGCCGATCGATCGCTCATGGCTCTTTGTGCGCGGTCGCGCCCCCGAGCAGGTCGAACGCTTTAGGCTCGAAGACCATCCGCTGTACGGGGAACTGCCCGAAGCGCAGCGAGACACCACCCAGGTCGAATTCGCCCATTAACAACGCCGCGCAGTCCGCCACGCTCGGCCACAAACAGCAAGGGCCCGCATCCTAACGGATACGGGCCCTTGTCAGCTATGCGCAAATTGTCTCAGCGAATCCTACTTGCGATGAGCGCGGTAGAACTCGATGAGCGCCTGGGTCGAAGCGTCTTGCTCGGCCTTGGCGGCGTCGTCGTGGAAGGCCGGGGTGATCTGCTTGGCAAGCTGCTTGCCCAGCTCGACGCCCCACTGGTCGTAGGAGTCGATGCCCCAGACCGTGCCCTCGACAAACGTGATGTGCTCGTACAGGGCGATGAGCTCGCCGAGCGCAAACGGGGTCAGCGTGTCACCGAAGATCGAGGTCGTCGGACGGTTGCCCTCAAAGCAGCGGGCCGGGACGATCTGCTCGGGCGTGCCCTCGGCACGCACCTCATCGGCCGTCTTACCAAAGGCGAGCGCCTTGGTCTGGGCCAGGAAGTTGCCCAGGAACAGCTCGTGCACGTCCTGGCCGTTGTCGGTTGCGGGGTTGGCGGTGTTGGCGAAGGCGATGAAGTCGGCCGGAACCACCACGGTGCCCTGGTGCAGCAGCTGGTAGAAGGCGTGCTGGCCGTTGGTGCCGGGCTCGCCCCAGAAGATCTCACCGGTGTCGGAGGTCACGGCGCTGCCGTCCCAGCGGACATGCTTGCCGTTGGACTCCATGGTGAGCTGCTGCAGGTATGCCGGGAAACGGTGCAGGTACTGGCTGTACGGCAGCACGGCGTGGCTCTTGGAACCGAAGAAGTTGACGTACCAGACGTTAAGCAGACCCATCAGCGCGACGGCATTGTTCTCGAGCGGCGTGTTGCAGAAGTACTCGTCGATGGCATGGAAGCCCTCGAGGAACTGCTGGAAGCGCTCGGGACCGAGCACGACGATCAGCGACAGGCCCACGGCGGAATCGACGGAGTAGCGGCCGCCGACCCAGTTCCAGAAACCAAAGGCGTTGGCGGGGTCGATACCGAAGGCCTCGACCTTCTCGAGTGCGGTGGAAACGGCGACGAAGTGCTTTGCCACGGCCTCGGCGTTCTGCTCATCGGAGCCGTCGATGGCGCCCTGAGCCTTGAGCTGCTCGAGCATCCAGGTCTTAACCTCGCGGGCGTTGGTGAGGGTCTCGAGCGTGGTGAAGGTCTTGGAGACGATGATCACGAGCGTGGTCTCGGGATCCAAACCCTTGAGCTTCTCGGCCTGGTCGTTGGGGTCGATGTTGGAGATGTAGCGGCAGTCGATACCGGCGTCGGCATAGGGGCGCAGGGCCTCGTAAGCCATGACCGGGCCCAAGTCGGAGCCACCGATGCCGATGGACACCAGGTGCTCGATCTTCTTGCCGGTAACGCCCTTCCACTCACCGGAGCGCACGCGCTCGGCAAAGGCATACATGCGATCGAGGACCTCGTGCACGTCGGCGACGACGTCCTGGCCGTCGACGATGAGCTGGCCCTTCTCGCTTGCCGGACGGCGCAGCGCGGTGTGCAGGACGGCGCGGTCCTCGGTGGTGTTGATGTGCTCGCCGGAGAACATGGCGTCGCGGCGCTCCTCGAGCTTCACCTCGCGGGCAAGATCGCACAGCAGCTTGACGGTCTCATCGGTCACCAGGTTCTTGGACAGGTCGAAGTGCAGGTCACCGGCGTCAAAGCTCAGCTTGTTCACGCGCTCTGCATCGGCAGCGAACCATGCCTTGAGGTCGATACCCTCGGCCTCGAGCTTCTCCTGATGGGCCTCGAGCGCCTTCCAAGCGGCGGTCGACGTAGCGTCGATAGGTGCGGCAACAGTTGCCATAAAGTCCTCCTCAACATACGGGCGCATACCTCCATGCGCCCGGATAATCAGATGCCCCTATTCTAACGCAGGTCAAGACCGTAATCAGCGAGCGTTGCCAATCCGCCCCCAAACGGCGACCAACCAAAAAGAGACAGGTTTCTTTTGGCAGGTCAAACGCTTTACCCACCAAAATTAACCTGTCCCTTTATGGCAGGTATTAGGCGAGCATCAGGCTGAAGATGCGCGCGACGGCGCGTTCGTCGAGCGGAAGATAGCCTCCCACGGCGCCGGAGCGTCCGCCGGCATAGCACGTCTCCTGCGCCAGCACGGGAATGTCCTCAAGCTTGCCGCCCACCGCCTCGAGCGTCGTCGGCATGCCCAGCGAGGCAAAAAACGCACGCTGCGCCTCCACGCCGGCACGGGCGGCGGCCATATCGTCTGCCTCGTCAACGTCCCACACGCGACGCGCCAGCTGGGCCAAGCGCGGCACCGCCGCAACCTCGACATCTAGGTAGTACGTGAGCACCGCCGGAATCACCACGGCAAGCCCCGCGCCATGTGCCACGCCATAGCGCGAAGACAGGGCATACTCGATATCGTGGCTCGCCCAGTCGTGCTTGCGGTCAACACCGGCGATACCGCAGTGCGCCATCGTGGCCGCCCACATTAAGTTGGCGCGGGCATCGTAATCCCGCGGATCCTCGATAACGAGCGAGGCCTCATCGATAATCGCGAGCATCAGGCCCTCGATCATGCGATCGGAAACGTTCACGGCGCTGCTCCTGCCCACATAACGCTCCAGCAGATGCGAGTACATATCGGTAATGCCGCACGCCGTCTGATACGCCGGCAGGGTCTCCGTCAGCTCGGGATTCAAGATGCTAAACGTCGGCAGCAGCACCGACGAGGACGTCTCGCGCTTGAGCATCGAGCCGTCCTGCGTAATCACCGAATCGGGCGAGGCCTCGGAGCCAGACGCCGCAATGGTGAGCGCGCAGCCAATCGGCAACGCCCGATCGGGCGTGCGATCACCGCTGTAAAAGTCCCACACATCGCCCGAATAGCGCGCGCCGGCAGCGATGGCTTTCGCGGTATCGATAACGCTTCCGCCCCCCAAGGCGAGAATAAAGTCCACGTGCTCATCGCGCACGAGCGAAATGCCCTCATACACCGTGCTTAGCAGCGGATTGGGCTTGACGCCTTTGAGCTCAACATGGTCGAGCAATGCACGGTCAAGCGAATCGAGTACACGCGACAGCAGCCCCGAACGCTCGACCGAACCGCCACCGAACAGCACGAGCACCTTGGTGCCGCCATAGTGCGCCACAAGCCGTCCTGACTCCCGCTCGCAACCGCGTCCAAACACAAAGTGCGTGGGCAGGCGATACGAGAAATCCTCCATCACAACCACGCCTTAAAGCGGTCGTAGCGAAAGGCCGAGACGTCGAGCGTCGTGGGCTCATCGCACACCAGCTCGGAAAGCAGCAGGCCCACGATGGGCGAGATGCCAAATCCGTGTCCGGTAAAGGCGCAGGCGATGGTCAGACCCGGGACCTCGTCGATCTTCGAGATCACCGGCACGCCATCGGCACTCTCGTCCTCCCAGCCGGCCCAGGTGCGCACGATCTTGGCGTCGGCCAGGCGCGGGATGTAGCCCATAATGGCGCGGCACTCGGCAGGGGCCGTAATGCTCGAGGTGGGACGGCCGCCAAACGCGCCGTTCGACTCCTCAAGGCCCGAGCTGCCACCAAAGACAAACGAGCCGTGCGCCGTCTGATGGCCGTAAAAGTCACCCGTGGCAACGCCGAGCATCTGCGGGAACATCGTGGGCTCGGCCTCGGTAACCAGGCACTCGATAAGCGATCCCGTCATGGGAATGTCGATACCCACGCTCTCGGCGATACCGCGGCTACCCAGACCCGCCGCCAGCAGCACATCGTTGGCCGTAAAGGTGCCGATGTTGCACTCGACGCCGGCAACGCGGCCGCGCACCTTGCGCAGGCGTTTGACCTCGACGCCCGTCACAAAGCGCACGCCGAGCGCCTTGGCGGCACGATAATATGCGAGCGTGGTGCGCATGGGGTTGGCATGTCCGTCCGTAGGGCACCAGGAGGCACCGATCACCTGATCGGACAGGTACGGGTTGATCTCGCGCACCTCATCGGGCCCGATCATCTTCATGTCGAGGCCCAGACCCTGCGACATACTCGCCAGTTTGCGAAGCGTCTGCAGGTGCTCCTCGGTCTTGCCCAGGCGCAGGTTGCCGCGCTTGACGTACTCGACATCGGCGCCCAATTCATCGGACAGCGTGGGCCATATGTTCTCGACGGCATACATGGCCAGCGGCAATTCGCGCGCATCGCGTCCACTCTGGCGCACGCCGCCGCCGTTGCGCGAACTCGCGCCCTCGCCCACGTTGGGCTCGCGGTCGAGCACCGTGACGCTGCGGCCCTTCTTGGCCAAGTTGTACGCCGCCGCGCATCCAATCACGCCGGCACCGATAATGACGACATCGCAGGCGACGTCGGTGATATCTGCATAAGTTCCCGCCATGGCTACGCTCTCCCCTCTTCGCCGTTGCCGAGCACGCTCATCTCGATCGGGCGCATAGGCGCTCGCGAGGTCTCGGGCTCCAGCAGCGTCACTGCCGGCGTGCCCGCAAGCTCCGCCGCCATAATGCGACGCACGAGCTTGGTGCAGCTCTGTCCCTGGCACAGCCCCATGCCCTGACGCAGATAACGACGGATCTCGGTCATGGTGTACATGCCGTCATGAATGGCGCGACGGATATCGCCCTTCGTCACCTCTTCGCAACGGCAGACGAGCACGCCGTCATCGGGCGCGGGCACATAGGGACCCAAGTCAATCGCCGCACGGTCGAGCGGCTCACCCGGCTCCTTGTAAAAGTTCACGGCCTCACTCATGGCAGGCCACCTCCTCGGTATCCTCGACGGGTTTGAACATGCGCGCCGTCATGGCAAACTCCTTGGGCACACTCATGGTCACGAGCGCCGTCTTGTCAAACGCCTTGACGCTGCGCACGCGTACCACTTGGGCATCGCACACCGGCTCGCCCGAGCGGCTCAAAGCGTGGCCGCAATCGCCCACCTGCGGCAACGGGTAGAACTCGTAGGGCAAGGTGACCGTCGCGGTACCGTCCCCGCAGTCCTCGTTGACCAAGAAGATCGACTGGCCAGGGCAGCTGGCAACGCACATGCCGCAGTCGATGCAATGCGACTCGCCAACGACAATCGGCAGTGACGTAATATGCTCGCCAATGGAGATGCAGCCCTTTTTGCAGGCATCCTGGCACGGGTTGCAGGGGATGTTCTGCGTGCACTCGATCACGGGATGAACGCCCACGCCATGGGTCACGCCGGGATAGCTATCGAGCTCGTCATCGGCAAGGTAGCCATGGCGCAGCAGATGCTGCGAAACCGGGCAGCCCTCCTCAGTAGTCTCGATTTTCTTACCGCGGTTCTTGGGCGCAAACATGCCCTGACGCAGCGTATCGAGCGAAGCCTCGAGCTTGTCCTCGGATTCATCGGCATCCGCCGCGTCGGTGTAGCCCAAATACTCTGCAATCGCCACACCGGAGATGCGGCCCTCGATCATGGCCGAAGAGGCCTCCTCAATACCCGCGACATCGCCCGAAACGTACACGCCGGGCACGCTCGTCGCGCCCTTCTCGTCGCACACGGGAACATACCCGCCGCGCTTGGGGTCATCGACCATGTCGCATCCGGCCATCGAGAGCAACTGGCTCATGGGAGACAGACCCACGGCAACGCAGATCGTATCTACGTCAAAATGCTTCTCGGTACCGGGTACAACCTGCCAATGCGCGTCAACCTCACCGATCGTCACCCCGGTCACACGGTCGTCACCCTCGGCGGCAACCACGGTATGCGACAGGTAGAACGGCACGCCGCAGCGCGCCACTTTGGCCGCATGGACACCGTAGCCACCCACGCGCGGCGCCGCATCCACCAGCGCGACCACGTCGCAGCCCGCCTGCAGCAGCTGAAACGATACGACCAGGCCAACGTTGCCCGAGCCGACCATGAGCACGCGGTCGCCCGGCTTCACACCGTGCAGGTTCATCATGGTCTGTGCGGCGCCGGCGCCAATCACGCCGGGCAGCGTCCAACCGGGAAAATTGAGCGTGTTCTCGGCCGCGCCCGTGGCAACCAGCACGGCATCGCCCTTCACGTGGCGAACGACGTCGCCCACGCGCACCACGACTTCGCAGCCCTCGTACAAGCCAATCACCGTAGCGTCCAGCACCACGGCCACGCCCGCCGCATCGGCCTCGGCCAGCAGCTCATCGCCAATGCGAAAGCCACGAACCTTGGCGCGATGTTCCTTGGAGCCAAAGAACTTGTGGATCTGCTTAAACAGCTGACCGCCGGGACGGGCGTTCTCGTCAAAGACGACGACGTCGAGTCCACGCTTGGCGGCCTCGATGGCAGCGGAAAGGCCGCTGGGGCCGGCGCCGACCACAACCAGATCATGACGTTCCATGCTACTCGGCCTCCTTTGCGGCAGCGGGGCTTGCGGCAGCCTCGGCGGCCAAAGCCTCAGCGCGAGGGTCATCCAAATCGAGCGGAGCCACGCCATCTTGCGTGCGCACGTCCATACCGGCGACAAGCGGCGTCATGCATGTACGCACGTTGGGCTTACCGTCCACGACCATGACGCAGTCGGTACACCGACCGATAGCGCAAAAGATGCCGCGCGGCTCGTGGCGCTTGGCGGTAAAGCGATGTACCTCGACCCCTGCGGCCTTGAGCGCCATGGCGATCGGTTCGCCCTCGTACCCTTCCATCTCAACGCCGTCATAGGTAAAAACGACTCGACTCCCCTTGCTGGGAGCACCCAAAATGGGATGTTCGACAATCCTGGACATGGCACCACCAAACCCCTCTCGTCTATCGGTTACCAACAGCGCCTATCCTACGATTTGGCCTGTTAACGAGCCGTTTCCGCTCGATTACCATTCAAAGGGAAACAAACGGATACGAAATAAAAAAACGAGGCAGGGGAACAGCCATCCCCTTGCCTCGTCCACAACGTCAATGCGTCGTGCATGTCCTTATGCGATTTAGGCCAGCGCAGGCGTGTCCCAGAGCTCGAGCTCCTGCCCCAGTCCCATCTCAACAGCCTTGCGGTAGATCGTGGTGCCCCAGCTCACGTCCTCGGTATTGATGCCGCCGATGCTAAAGAAGTAGATGTCATCCTCGCTCGTACGGCCCGGATCGACCCCGCGCACGATATCGCCCAGGTCCACCACACGCTCGCGCGGCAGCATGCCGTAGTCGACCATATCGACCCACTCGTTGCCGAGCGTACCGCACACGTCAAAGCGGCCGATCTCGTCGCGCCAGTCCTCGTACATGGGGTACAGGTCGGTCACGCACTTCCACTCGCCCTCGATAAACGGCTCGCGGTCGGCATACAGGTCGCTCGGGGCGCAGATGAGTGCGCCGGGCTTGACCCATTCGCGCTTGACGCGCGGATACGTCTCGATGCCGCCGTTCTCGTTGGTGGCGACACTCACCAGGTCGCTGTCGCGGATCGCCTCTTCCTCGGTATCGACGATCACCACGTTTTTAATGCTCGGAAAGTTCTGGTGCACGTAGTCCACGTAGGACTCCAGCGAGCGACGGCCACGGCCCTTGACCTTTACCGTTTCGATATCGGGGCGCTCCATCAAAAATGAGCGCAGCGTGGTCTTATTCATCACGCCCGGGCCGATAATGCCCACGGTGCGAACGTCCTTGCGAGCCAGATAACGCACACCCACGGCAGGTACGGCGGCGGTGCGATAGCTGCTGATAAGGTTCGCGCTCATCAGGGCCAACGGCACTCCGGTATCGGGATCGTTGAGCATGAGCGTCAGAATCGAGCGCGGCAAACCCTTCTCGCGGTTGTTGACATTGGAGCCGTACCACTTAAGGCCACACATGTTGTAGCTGCCGCCCAGGTAGGAACACATGGCCATAAAGCGACGGTCGGGACCGGCGACAGGCATGTTGGGAAACGGCGAGCTCTCGGGAAAGTCCAAAAAAGCGCCATGACTGTTCTTATTCTTACCGCTCATACGGTAATCGCCCAAGCTCAGCAGCTTAAACTGGTCCTCCATCACATCGATGCAGTGTGCCATATCGGTCGCGCCCGCCTTGATGATGTCGGGCTCCGAAAGAAACCTAAAATCGACTTCGGTCGAGCTACTCATATCGATCTATCCCTTCAGATTCGTCCAAATCTTGTCGTATTTGCGCAGCACCTTGGGCGGCAGCGCCTCGGTGCGGCGCCCATGCTTAAACACGTCCGACGGCACGTTCTCAACCGGGTTGTTTTGGAAATCCTCATCGAGCAACTTGATTGCCTCGGTATTGGGCTGCACGTAGGGATAGTCCTCCGAAACCACCTTGGCCACCTCGGGACGCAGCATGTAGTTGATAAACTGCAACGCATTGTCGTTGTGCTTGGCGCCCTTGGGGATGCACCAGTTATCGGTACCGATGCCGCAACCCTCGCTGGGAAACGCCACCTGAATCGCCGGGTTATCGCGCTGTGCCAGGGCGATCTCGGCCGTCCAGATGATGCCGGCAATACAATCGCCCGAAACCAGCGCGTTGCGGGGGCTATCGGAGTCGTACAGCTTAAAGTTCGGCTTGAACTTGGCCGCCTGTTTGGCAATCTTGGCGATGCTCTCGTCGTCTTTCTCGTTGCCGGTCAGGCCCACTGTCATGCCGGCGACAGCGAGCACCTCGCGAAAATCGTTCAGCGTCACGATGTTGCTGCGGAACTTCTCGTCGAGCATATCGGTAAAGCTCTCGGGCTTATCGACCTCGTCCTCGTTATAGGCAATCGCGGTGCAGCTGCCCATAAACGGGATGGAGTACTTGTTGCCCGGGTCAAATTCCTGATCCATATACTGCTTGCCGATATTGCCCTTGTTGGTGAGCTTGGCAAGGTCGAGCGGCTCGAGCAAGTCCTGCGCAATCAGGCTTTTGACCATGTAGTCGGTCGGCTGCAGAATATCGTAGGTGCCCTCGTTTTCGGTCCTTACCTTGGCCAGCATGTCCTCGTTGGAGGAGTAGAGGTACTGGTTGATGTGGATACCCGTCTCCTTCTCAAAACCCTCGAGCACCGAATCGGGCACATACTCGGTCCAAATGAAGATGTTGAGTTCGTTGGGGTTGTCGGACTTACCGCATCCCGTCAGGCCGCCCGCGGTACCGACCGCAAGTCCGGCGGCAGCCAAGCCCAGCGCACCGCGCAAAAACTGTCGGCGCGAGATTTGCTGCTTGTGGAAGGCCTCCATCACATCGAAGTCGCCCATGTCCTAGCACCCCCTTTCCTGGCTCAGCTTGGCTGCGGCACGACGTTCACGCCATTTGTCAATCATGCCGCTCTGGGTAATCACCACGACGGCAACCGTTCCCAGCAAGATCAGCGTGGACAGCGCGTTGACGTCGGGTACCACACCGCCCTTGATGGACTGCATGACCTTGAGCGGGAAGGTCAGGTCCTGGCCGTAGACAAAGTAGGACACGACCACATCATCGATCGAAAGCGTAAAGGAGAGCAGCGCGCCTCCGGCAATGCCCGGAGCCAGCATGGGCAGCGTCACCTTAAAGAAGGTGACCAGGCGATTGGCGCCCAGGTCCATCGACGCCTCCTCGAGCGACGGGTCGTAACCGTCCAGGCGGGCACGGACGTTAAAGATCACAAAGCTCACGCAAAAGGTAACGTGCGCGATGATCAGGCCCACCATGCCACGGGGCACGCCCACCTTTACGTAAACGAGTAACAGCGAGATGCCCATGACGATCTCGGGGATAACCACCGGGATGTATAGAAGGCTGTCAATGAGGTTGCGGCCGGGGAACTTGTAGCGGTAGAGGCCCACGGCCCCCAGCGTGCCCAGTGCGGTCGCCAGGGCCGTCGTGGTGATGGCGAGCACCATGGTGTTGCCAAAACTCGCCAGCAGCGGGCCGTTCTGAAACAGGTGCACATACCAACGTAGGCTAAAGCCGCCCCAGCTCAGATAAGGCTTCTCGGTGTTGCCGTTAAACGAGTTGGCAACAACAATCACAATGGGCAGAAACAAGATCGCATAGATCAGGGCGCAAAAGACAACACCCGTCCCGCGGCTCAGCTTGTGCTTGGTTTGACGCTTGATCGCCATTGCCTACACCCCCAAGCTTTCCATATCGCCGCCGGCCTTTTGGTAAATCTTGACCAGCAGCAGCGTTATCGCGATGAGCAGAATCGAAAGCGCGGCACCCAAGGGCCAGTCGTTAGCGCTTTGGAACTGACGTTGAATCAGGTTGCCGATAACGTCGGCATTACCGCCACCCAGGATGTCCGCGATATAGAACGCACCCAGGCTGGGGATGAACACCATGATGCAGCCCGAAAAGATGCCGCTCATAGTCTGAGGAATCACGACCTTAAAGATCGTGGTCAGCATATTGGCGCCGAGGTCAAAGCTCGCCTCGATCTGCGATTCATCGAGTTTTTCGATAGCGGCGTAGAGCGGCAGCACCATAAACGGAAACATGTCGTAGGCCATGCCAAAGACCGTGCATGCCTGGTTGTACAAAAACTGAATAGGCTCGCTCGTCACGCCGATCGCCATCAAAAAGGTGTTGAGCTGACCGGTTGCCGAAAGAAACGTGCGCCAGCCATAGATGCGCACCAGCGAGTTGGTCCAAAACGGGATGATGATCATCATATACAGCAGCGTCTTTTTGGACTTAAACGTACGGCTGATCAGATAGCTAAACGGATAGGCCAGCACCAGGCAGATGGCCGTGGAGACAGCCGCGATCAGGATGGACTGCCCGTAAATCTTGAGATACTCGGGATCCAACATGGCCTGGAAGTTATCGAGCGTAAAGCTGTAGGCCACGTTGTAGTACTGGTCGGTGGAACAAAAGCCCATGATCAGAATGTAGAGCAGCGGCACCGCGATAAACGCCAGCAGCCACAAGGTGACGGGGCCCACGGTAACCAACGCCGGCAGCGTGTTGGAACGAAAACGGCGGTGACGCTCGATGCGGGCGGCCTCGACGTCGTGCTCGGTGGCGGCGACAGTCGCCGCCATAGTTGCGGTATCGGACATGGCTGTCGCCCCCTAACGCATCTCGGCATTCTCGAGTGCCGAGAAAAAGACCTGGTCGAGCGTCTTGATGGTGCGGGCATCCGCCGGATCCCAGTACAGGTAGACCGGACCGTTCTCGGGCAGCTCGTCGCCGGCGAGACGTTCCAGACGGACCTCCTGGCCATCGGGCAGCACCACAATCGCCTTGATCATGGACCCCACGTACACCTGCTCGCGAACGGTACCCATAAGCGAGAAGCCATCGCGCGGCTCGAGCGCAAACTGCATGCGCTCCGGACGCACCGATACGGCCACAAGCTCGCCAAAGTGAAAGCCCTTGGCATTGGAGCGAATCGTGCCGGATTCGAGCGAAATCTCGAGTCCATCGGGCGTGTCGGCCGAAACCATGCCCTCAAACAGGTTGGTCTCGCCGATAAACGTGGCCACGAACTTGCTTGCCGGCGCCTCGTAGATCTCCTTGGGCGTACCGATCTGCTCCAGCACGCCGTCGTGCATAATCGCGATGCGGTCGCTCATGGTGAGCGCCTCTTCCTGATCGTGCGTCACATAGAGAAACGTGATGTTGAGCTTGCGCTGGAGGCGCTTGAGCTCGAGCTGCATCTGCTTGCGCAGCTTGAGATCGAGCGCACCCAGCGGCTCGTCGAGCAGCAGAATCTTGGGTCGGTTGACCAGGGCGCGGGCGATGGCGACGCGCTGCCTTTGGCCGCCGGACAACTGGTCGGGCTTGCGCCCCTCAAAACCGCCGAGCTGCACCAGGTCGAGCATCTCCATCACGCGCTCGCGGATCTCGTCCTTGGAGACTTTCTTCATCCTAAGGCCATAGGCAACGTTGTCGAAAATGGTCATGTGCGGAAACAGCGCGTAGCTCTGGAACACCGTGTTCACGTCGCGCTCGAACGGCTCTTTGTCGGCCACGTTGGTGCCGGCGAGCAGAATCTCGCCCGTAGTGGGCTGCTCAAAGCCGGCAACCATGCGAAGCGTCGTCGACTTGCCCGAGCCCGAAGAGCCCAGAATCGTCAGGAACTCGCCCTCCTGTACATCGATGGACAGGTCCTTGACCACATGGTTTTCGCCGTAGAACTTGTTGATATTCCTAATCTGGACGAGCGGTTTGGTACCAGGCATGGCAATCGCCTTCTCTCAATCCGTCTACCTACAGCGCGGCGTTGCCACGCTCGCCGGTACGGATACGCACGGCATCGGCAATATCGCGGATGAAGATCTTGCCGTCTCCCACGCGGCCGTCGGCCATGCGCTCTCGAACCGCCGAGATGATGGTCTCGACATCCTGGTCGCGCACGACCACGCTTGCCTGGATCTTGGGCAGCAGGTTGATGTTGATCTTGAAGCCGCGAATCTCGTTGACGCCGTCGGTCATCGCACCCTTCTGCGTGCCGCAACCCATAACGGACGAAACGGTCATACCGCCGCAATGCACCTCGTCAAGAATGGCCTTCAGGCTCTCGAGCATCTCCGGACGGATGATGAGTACCAGTTCCTTCATGGTTTTCTCCCCTCTTCGGTGGCGATGAGCGCGCCCGTGCGCGTTCGTTGTTGGGGATTATGCGTGCCAAAACCGCCCGTTTTATTAACGGAGTGTTTTGAAACACGGGTGACGCCGAGCGTTTACGCCCGCGCAACATAGGTCGCGAGCTGGCAATATGCTCGAAATACAAACGAAACGCCGGTCGCGCGGAAGCCTATCCGCACGACCGGCGTTCTTTAATTGCGCCAGAGAGGGTGCTGCCCGGCAAACTACGAAGCGCTCGCAAGGTTCACAATCACTACGCCCGCAACACACAGCCCAAGCCCCACAAGCATCATCGGGCTCAGACGGTCACCAAAAACGAGCACCGAGATGGCCGAGGTGGCGACGATGCCCGCAGCACACCATGTGGCATAGGCGCTCGCAAGATCGAGCACGTTGAGGACGAGCGAAAACAAATAGAAGCTCAAACCGTACAGCACGACCGTCGCCACACTGGGTGCCAGCACGGTAAAGCCGTGCGTTGCCTTGAGCGCCGACGACGCGCCGATTTCGCAGGCTATGGCAATAGCAAGCTGAACGTATGGCATACCGCCCTCCTACGCCGCGGCGCACACGCTGCCGAGCAACTCGCGCAAAGGAGACCCAATGCCCTCAAGCAGTTCGGGCGCGATGATGGCAAAAACGGGGACCTCGCCGGCACCCACCGCAGTGGGCACCCTGCCCTCCGAGACAATGCATCCATACGGGACAAAGCCGTCCTCACCGACATCGAGCGCCGCCATGCGACGCGCGAGTTCGCGCGCAAAGCCGGCAGTATCGGCATCGCCGATCGCCAGGACAAAGTCCACGCCTTCGTCGGTCGCCAAGGCCACGGCTTCGTCCACCAGTCCATCTCCCCCGTCGGCTCCAACCGGGCCGCAGCGAAAGAGCACGCGCTCGAGCAGAGCCCGATCGAGCGAGCCGAGCGCCGCCGAGACGAGCTCGTCGCGCGTATGCTTGTCGCCTCCCAGCACGACCAGCGCCTTGGTACCGCCGTAGTGAGCGACCAACCGTCCGCACCAGCGAGCCACGTCTCCGTCCGCGACAAGGCGCGTCGGCATACCAAACCCATAGTTGACCATCGTTTCCACAACCCTTCCGTGCATGTAGGCGAATCCATTCGTCAGGCTCATGCTACGAAGCGAGCTTTTCCGAGCTGTTTCGCACTCTTTAGAGCTGCGTTAAAAACCCGATGCAACCGCACGACCATACCCGCCAAAGAGGGACAGGTTTTGACGATGTGCGCGCAAGCGGGTATTATCGAACATGTATTCGATAATAACATGTGTTTGATGGGAGGAAGCGTGGCGCACGAGCAGCACACCTACATCTGCATCGACCTCAAGACGTTTTATGCCAGCGTCGAGTGCGTCGATCGTGGGCTCGATCCGCTCACCACCAACCTGGTCGTTGCCGACGAATCGCGCGGGCGCACGACCATCTGCCTCGCCATCACGCAGTCCATGAAGGGCCTCGGGATACACAATCGCTGCCGTCTGTTCGAGATTCCCGACGGCATCGACTACATCAAAGCCGTACCGCGCATGCAGCACTACATGGAGGTGTCGGCGCAAATCTACGGCATCTATCTGGAATACGTGAGCCCGCGAGACATTCACGTCTATTCAATCGACGAGTGTTTTATCGACGTGACGCCCTATCTAGACCTCTACCATACCGATGCCGAGGGGTTCGCCTGCATGTTACGCGACGAAGTCCTCGCGCGTACCGGCGTCACGGCGACGGTCGGCATCGGCCCCAACCTATTCCAGGCCAAGGTAGCGCTCGACATTACCGCCAAGCACGTACCCAGCCGCATCGGCATACTCGACGACGGGACCTTTCGCAAGGAGATCTGGCCCCATCGCCCCATCACCGACATCTGGGGCATCGGCCCCGGCGTGGCAGCCCGCCTCGAAAAGTACGGCGTCTACGATCTGATGGGTGTCGCCGCGCTCGACGAAAACCTGCTTTACGATGAGCTCGGCGTCAATGCCGAATATCTTATCGACCACGCCTTTGGGCGCGAGCCAACGACCATCGCCGATATCCAAGCCTATCGCCCGCAAGCGACCTCGACCACCACGGGGCAGGTGCTCTCGAAGGGCTATGCCTACGAGCAGGCCTACACCGTCTTGCGCGAAATGGTCGATGCCGCCGTGCTGGATTTGATCGACAAGCACGTGGTGTGCGACAGCATCTCGCTCTTTGTGGGCTATGCAAGCGAGCGCGCCGACATACGCCGGCTCAACGTCAGCGGCACGGCGCAGTATATAGACGGCTGCGGACACCTGCGCTCGAGTACCTCGGGCATCGAACCCGCAGCGACCGACGGCTCCGAGCTCGCGCCCCGTGCTCCCAAGCCCGTCCAGCGCGATGACGAAAGGCGTCGCCTGGTGCGCGAAGCGCAGGCAATCGATGGCATCTTTGTGGGAGAGCATGGCGGCAAACCGCGTGGTGGCTATGCCGCACTCTTTGCGCACTCCAACGCCTCGCGAAAGCTGCCCGAGCGCACTAATTCGTTTAAGAAAATCATGGGCTATTTCGATGAGCTCTGGGCGCAGACCGTCGATCCCAAACGACCGGTCAAGCGCATCAACCTTGGATTTGGCAACCTCATGCCCGAGGAATTTACCACCATCGATCTGTTCAGCGATATCGAGGCCGATGAGCGCGAGCGCGACCTGGCGCGCGCCGTCCTGGCCGTGAAAGGCAAGTACGGCAAAAACGCGCTCGTCAAGGGATTAAGCTTTACCGCCGGCGCCACCGCGCGCGAACGCAACGACCAAATTGGAGGACACCGTGCCTAAACCCAAACAACAGCCCGTGCGCCCGCCGACCGCCTTCGAGCGCCTGGCAGACCCCGAGGGAAGACACCGCGCCGCCGACCCCAGACTCACCGCCAACGGTGCCGTGCGCGCCAACCGCGCCGCACAGTTTATGCCCTTTGCCGCCCTCACGGGATACTACGAACTCGTGCGCAAGCAGGAGATCACCGTCGAGCCCAAATGCGAACTCACGGAAGAAAAAGCCCTCGAGCTTTCGAACAAGCTCGAGGGCCTCAAACGTGGCGACCTAGTCCGCGTCACCTATTACGATACGTACGGCTATCGCTCCCGCACCGGCATCCTCGACGAGGTACTCCCTGCTTTCAAACTCCTCAAGCTCAAAGACATCGCCATCGATTTCGATGACATTCAAGACATCGAACTGCGCGGACGAGCCTAGACAAGGAAATGCATCCAAGGCGGCACTTACAGCGTCATGACGTAGTAACCCGCGTCCTTCACGGCCGCCACGAGAGCGCCGCGATCGATCGGCTGCTTAGAGCGCACGCGTGCCGTGTGGTCCGCGTACGTTACCGTTGCCCACACGCCATCCAGTGCATTCAGGGCATTGGCCACGTTCTGAGCGCAGCCATCGCAGCTCATGCCGCCGATGAGCAACTCATCGCTATAGGGATAGTGGGACGGATCGGTATCCGCAACCACTACCTTCTTGGCCTTCTTACCGCTCGCGCCATCGCTGCAGCAGCTCTTTCCGTGTGCCGAAGCGACAATACGCCGCAGGCCAAAGAACATGCCAACGACAATCGCGGCAAACACGATGATATTTGCAGGGTTTAGCAAGTCTTCCATGCGCTCCCCTTTCAAGTAGCCCTATCTAGATACCCCCATGGGGTGTCCCCATCTTAACCCAAAATCATGTCCGTTCGGTCAATTAGTTTCCCTCTTCAAACTTTTTTTGTTGACCAAGGCTTACTTTCGTGTATAAGTTTTCCTAGGCTAACAGTTTAGATTCGTAAGGAGCGCCGTGACTCGAACCATAGACATCCCAACGTTTCAGGCAGCAGTCGTGCGCAACTGCTCTCCCACACTCGCGGGCATCAAGCCGGCATCGCTCTTTACCTATCCCGGCGTCTACGCCCATCAGGATGGTTCGGGCGCGACCGCGCCAATCACAGAACGCCGCGCGCGCCTGCTCAACGTTATCGCCCAGTGTAATAGCGAGCTTGACCCGCTTGGCATCCACCTGAGCGTTTTGGTCTGGCGGCCCTGCGGAGCGCTCGTGTACGTGTACCGAGCCAAAAGCCTCACCACCTATTTCGCAGACCCTCGCGCCCAAACGGCGCTCGCCTCGGAAGGCTACGACACGGGAGACCTTTCGACATGCCTTGTGCATTTGGCATCACGCATCACGCTCGCGAGCAATAACGCCGCGGAAAGCGCATGCGGCCAAACCCGATGCGCATTGGACCATCAAGCTAGCTGCAGCAAAGACTGCACCTGTGAGTTCCCACACGAAATAGGCTACTTCCTTGGATATCCCTACGACGACGTGCACGAGTTTATCGTCCAGCGCGGCGAGAACTACAAGGTCTTTGGGGCCTGGAAGGTCTACGCAAATGTCGAGCAGGCACTTGCGACGTTTGATGCCTACCGTGCCTGCACCCAATACTTCACCTTTGTCTATCAGCAGGGCTGCAGCCTGGCGCAACTTGCCCAGGCAACCCGATAGAACGTACAAACCGCGGCAAGCGCCGCACGACCGAAAGGACAAAACATGAGTAAGATCGCCGTCGTCTATTGGAGCGGCACGGGCAATACCGAGGCCATGGCCAACTTCGTCGCCGAGGGCGCAACCGGTGCGGGTGCCGAGACTGAGGTCATCCCCTGCGCCGACTTCTCTGCCGACAAGGCCGCCGAATATGATGCCTTCGCCTTCGGCTGCCCCGCCATGGGCTCCGAGGAGCTTGAGTATGACGAGTTTCAGCCCATGTGGGACGAGGTCAAGGAGACCCTCGGCGACAAGAAGGTCGTCCTCTTTGGCTCCTATTCGTGGGCCGAGGGCGAGTGGATGGACAACTGGAAGGCCGACGCCGACGAGGCCGGCGTCAACGTCGTGGACTCCGTCATTTGCTACGATGCGCCCGACGATGAGGGCGAGGCGGCCTGCAAGGCCCTCGGAGCCGAGCTCGCGTAACGAAACCAGGCCTCCAAAAGAGCCTGTATCACAGCGTATCCCCATCCCTACAAAAGAGCGGGGGCTGGATTCAAGTCCAGCCCCCGCTCTTTTGTAACGGCAGTTACATCAACCGGCTACGAAATATTGCCCAAGAACGCCTTGGTGCGCTCGCTCTTGGGGTGGTCGAAGACCTCGCTCGGCGTACCCTCTTCCACAATGACGCCGCCGTCCATAAAGACGACGCGGTCGGCGACATCGCGGGCAAAGCCCATCTCGTGCGTCACGACGATCATGGTCATGCCGTCGCGCGCCAAGTCGCGCATGACGCCCAGGACGTCGCGCACGAGCTCGGGGTCGAGTGCCGAGGTGGCCTCGTCAAAGAGCATGACGTGCGGGTTCATCGACAGGGCACGGGCGATGGCAACGCGCTGCTGCTGGCCGCCCGAGAGCTGGCTCGGCATAAAGTCGATACGCTCGGCAAGACCGACCTTGGTCAGCTCCTCGACGGCAATCTTCTCGGCCTCTTCCTTGCTGCGCTTGAGTACCTTCTGCTGCGCAAGCATGACGTTCTTTTTGACTGACAGGTGCGGGAACAAATTGAACTGCTGGAACACCATACCCAGATGCGTGCGCACCTTGTTAAGGTCGACGCCCTTGGCGCACACGTCCACACCCTCAACGACAATCGAGCCACTCGTGGGATGCTCCAGACGGTTGATGCAGCGAAGCATCGTCGACTTACCCGAGCCCGAGGGACCCAGAACCACGACGACCTCGCCCTTATGCACATCCAGATCGATATCTCGCAGAACGACGTTATCGCCAAAGGCTTTCTGGAGGTTCTTGATACTGACGACAACCTCGTTCGAGTTATTGGTTTCGCTCATGATAGGACCTCCTTACAGACCGGCGATGTGATCGGCGGGCGTCGCGACAACCTGTCCGGCGCTCTTGGCGGGACGCTTCTTCTTGGTCTCGGCCGTGCCCAAAAGCCTTGCCTCAAGACCGCTCACCAAGCGAGCGAGCGGCAGGGTGATGACCAGATAGAACAGGGCGGCAACCACGTACGGTGTAATGGAGCCCGTCGTGGCCACGATGGTGCGGGCGTTCATGACGATCTCGACCACGCCCACGGCCGCGAGCAGCGACGTATCCTTGTAAAGCAGGATAAATTCACTGGTCAGCGTAGGCAGGACATTACGGAACGTCTGCGGAATCATGACATAGAGCAGCGTCTGGAACGCGTTCATGCCCAGCGAACGCGCAGCCTCGTTCTGGCCCTTGGGGATCGACTGAATACCGGCACGGAAAATCTCACACAGATAGGCAGACGAATTCATGGCCATGACGATGACGCCCAACACATAGTCGTCAACCTTGACGCCGGCCAGCGGCAGGCCAAAGAACGCGATGTAGATCTGCAGGAACGCCGGCGTACCACGGATGATATTCACATAGATGCCGGCAAGGCAACGCAGGATGCGCGACTTGGAAATGCGCATGAGCGACAGGGCAAAGCCAAAGGGAATTGCCAGCGGAAACGCCACGAGCACGATCGAGAGCGACATGAGGAAGCCTTTGAAGACGATCGGCAGGCTCTGGACCAAAATGACCGGGTTCAGGAACAGGCGCAGGAACATGTTGGAATTCCATGCCTCGACCCACGGCTGCTCCTTAAGGTCGGCCAGGAAGTTATCGAATGCCGTCACGCCCTTGATCTCCACCGACGGAATCTTGGAGATCTTCTTGGTCGAACCATCGGCCAAAGTGTAGGTGCCGCTAAAGGCCTCGTCGCCGCCCTCGACGGGGAAGGTCACGCCGTAGACCTCGACGCGGAAATAGCCGCCGGCCGGAGCCGTCTCGCCAAAATCGATCTTGAGCGTCTGGCCGTCGACCTTGCACGTGGGCTTCATGGGCGTACGGTCCATAAGGTCATCGCCCGAGAGCATCGTCAGACGCGTGTCGTCCGCATCAAAGGTCGTGCCATCGGCAAACGTCAGCGAAAGACCGCTCAGTTCCTCGTCGGCATCGGCCTGGACCTCCCAGGTGATACGAGTCTCGGTGCCACCGACTACGTCGCTACCCGAACCGGTATTGGGTCGGGCGGTGATCTTTGCGGTCTCAAGTGCCTGAGCAGTCGAGGGCACGCAGGCTCCCGCGCATACCAGGGCGAGCACCACAGCCAGGGCACAGGCCAGCTTTTGGAGCATCGAGGGCAGTGGATGGCTCTTGCCCATGGCTCCTTGGTTCAATCGAGACAAGGTGGCTCCTAACGTTTAAGTTGCCGACATAACGGGGCGGGATGACGCCCATTCAAGAAACGCAAAGGCCCTCTCCGCCAAAACGGAAAGGGCCCGCGTGCAATCAAGTAGCTATTTTACTTGATGTTGTACTTAGCCATAAGGGCGTCAACGGTACCGTCATCGGTCAGGTCCTTGATAGCCTGGTTGATGTCGTCCTTGAGCTTAGTGTTGCCCTGGTTGATGGCGATGGCGTACTCCTCGCCGGTGCTGATCTGCTTGATGGTCTGGCAGGTGTTGAACTGCTCGGCGGTCAGTTGGCTGGCGACGGAGCGGTTGGTGACCACAGCGTCGCCCTTATCGGACTGCAGGGCGCTGAAGCACTCGGTAGCGTCCTTGTAGGGGACGATCTTTGCCTTGGGGAAATTCTCCTGGGCAAAGGCCTCGGCAGTCGAGCCAGACTGGACGATGATCGTGGCGTCGGCGTTGTTGAGCTTCTCGCTGTAGTTGTCGGCCGTGATGTCGGTGTTATCGACCTTGGTCACGATAGCCTGATCGTCCATGTAGTAAGAGTCGGAGAACGCGACTTCCTTCTCACGCTCGGGCGTGTCGGTGATAGCCGCGATGGCGACGTCGTACTTGGCGCCCGAAGCAACGCCGGGGACGAGCGTGTCAAAGTCGTTGTTGACGTACTCGACATCCAGGCCCAGCTTGTCACCGATAGCCTTGATGAGCTCAAGGTCAAAGCCCTGGTAATCGCCGTTGTCATCCTTGTACTCAAACGGCGCGTACTCGGCAGAGGTGCCGACGGTGAGCGTACCGTCCTTGACGAGTGCATACTCCTTGGAGCCGTCGACCTTCTCGACCTTCACGTCATCAGAGCCGCTGGAACCGGCATCGGAACCAGAGGTGGCGTTGGACGAGCCGCAGCCCGTCAGTGCGAGGGCGAGCGCCATGACGCCCGTGGCGGCAAATGCGCCAAGCTTCTTGAGCTTCATAATCAGTCTCCTTCCGGTGACCCCGTTTGATTCAGAGGTCTGCAAAAACTGTTGGCTATTATGCACCCGGAATTACGAATCTGCAATGAGAAAACTGATTGAAACAAACCCATAACGTGAATGGAATACTCTACTTTGTGACAGTCATTACTGCTGCAATGACCTTAATAGTCTAATTTCAGCTGCATAACCTGCAAGTTCGTTCGGAGTCTCCAAAATAAACGGCAGCGAACGCAAACGGCCATTCGATACAATATTCTGCATAACCTGCATACCGCCACCAAATTCCTCGCTGCCAAGGTATCCCTTGCCGATGCACTCGTGACGATCTTTATGGGCGCCACAAGAGTTCTTCGAATCGTTGATATGTACGGCATGCAAGCGATCGATACCCACCACGCGGTCGAACTCGTCGAGTACGCCGTCCAGATCATGGATGATGTCGTAGCCGGCATCGCTCACATGGCAGGTGTCCAAACAAACGCCCAGCTTATCGGACAGCTCTGGGCGCTTGGCGGCAACGCCCTCGATAATGCACGCCAGTTCTTCAAAGCTACGGCCCACCTCGGTGCCCTTGCCTGCCATGGTCTCGAGTAATACCGTCGTCTGCTGCCCCTCAAACATCACCTGGCACAGCATGTCGACAATCATCTGAATGCCGACGTCGGAGCCCTGTCCCACATGCGCACCGGGATGGAAGTTGTAGTAGTTGCCGGGCAGTGCTTCCAGACGCTGCAAGTCCTCGGCCATTGCCTCCAAGGCAAACTCGCGCGCCCGCTCTTTGGCAGAACAGGGGTTGTAGGTATACGGGGCATGCGCCACCAGCGGTCCAAAGTCGTTTTGTGCCATAAGCTCGCGCAGAGCCGCCACGTCATCCATGTCAAGTTCTTTTGCCTTGCCACCGCGCGGGTTGCGCGTAAAGAACGCAAAGGTATTGGCGCCAATGGATAGCGCCGTCTCCCCCATTGCCCGATAGCCCTTCGTCGTCGAAAGATGACACCCGATCGTCAGCATCTCCAGCTCCCCCTCATCAGTTGCGGTGAAATACGGTCTATTGGTGCCTTATTTTGGCGCAAACAGACCGTATTCCACCGCAAGATATATAAGGGCATCAGGGGCACGGTCCGCCGAGCCCCCCCTGAGCACCAGCACCGCAGCCTAGAGCGTCAAGCGAATCGCATCGATGATCTGCGCACAGCGCTGCGTGGCGGCAAGAGGCATAACGGGACTCTCGAGTTTCCCCGCCCGGATGAGCTGGGTCGCATGCTGAATTTCGCCGTAGAAATCATCGACCTCAAACGGGGCATTAATTTCGAGCATTCGTCCGTCGGAGTACTTCACATGGGCGAGCTCGGGGCGATGGAGGCGCTCGATTTCCACCGAACCCCGTTCGCAAGCAATCATTAAGCGGCTTTCATATGCTGCTTTGCCGTCGCACACCATATGAATGGGCATACCGCCGACACTCATATGGATCTCATCGGCCCAATCCACGCGGCCGCCTAATACGTCACGCCAGCGAACTTCACGAGACGAAACATCGCACGCACCCGCAAGCAGATCCTCAAACCACCCGACCGCATAGCAGCCCATGTCATATAGACAGCCACCCTGCAACGGATCGAGCAGATAACTCGAAGGGGACTCACCATAATCGAGTTTTTGCACGCTTTCGATCGAGACGATACAGCCGAGCTCGCCCGACGCAAGCAAACCCTTCACGCGAGTATGCATCGGACAAAACCGATTTTTCATCGCCTCCATAAACGGCACACCGCACTCACGGGAAACAGAGGCGATCGCATGGGCCTCTTCTTCATTCAAAACGGCCGGCTTTTCGCACAGCACGGCCTTTCCCGCGCGCAGTGCCCGACAAGCCCAATGCGCATGCATGCCATGCGGAATAGCCAAGTAGATTGCATCGACATCGGGATCGGCAATCAACGCATCATAAGCCGCATCGCCGCTATCGTCAGCCGTGGCATAACTGTGCGCGGCATCAATCGAAAACGCTCGACAAAATTCCTCGACATGTGCAGGAGTGCGGCCGGCCGCAGCCACCAGCCGTGCCTCGTCGACCTTCTTGAGCGACGATGCAAATCGATGCGAAATGTGCCCAGCGCCCAAAACGCCCCAACGAACCTCACGCAAATCATCACATGAATCCCGATAGCCCACGACAGCCCCCTTCAGTTGCGACGAAATAGTTCCTGCTATCGCCCTATTCTGCCGCAAACAGGAACTATTCCATCACAAGATATAAAAGGGTCATGAGGAGCGAGTTTTGCTGAAGACTTTAAGCGCGGCCGTTACGGGGCCAGGCTGAAAACGGCGGCGTACGTCGTCCAAGCGCCCGGGGATATCGATGTGCTGCGGGCAGTGACGTGCGCATTTGCCGCACTTGACGCAATTGCTCACCAGCTTGGGCTCGTTCGTCCGCACCGCGCTCGCCGTAAAGTATTGAGACAGCCCCGTAAACCAACTATGCGCGTAACTCGCGTTGTAGGCGGCAAAGCAGCCGGGAATATTGATGCCCTTGGGGCATGGCATGCAGTAGCCGCACCCCGTACAGGGTACGCGATTCGATTTCTCAAACTCTCCTAGCACACGCGCGATGGTATCGAGCTGCTCTGTCGTCATAGAATCCGGCAGCGCGCGATCCGCCAGCACCGCGTTCTCGTCCACCTGCGCGGTATCGGTCATGCCCGAAAGCAGCATCGTGACTTGAGGATGGTTCCACACCCACGAAAGGCCCCAAGCAGCCGGCGACTTCAGGTACGGATCGCGTACGTCATCGAGCACGGCGCGGGCCCGCGGAGGCAGCTTGCCCGCCAGGCGTCCACCCAAAAGCGGTTCCATCACAAACACCGCGAGCCCGCGCTCGGCGGCTGCTATAAGTCCCGCCGTCCCCGCTTGGTAGCGCTCTCCAGCGTAGTTGTACTGGATCTGGCAAAAATCCCAGTCATACGCGTCAAGCATCGTGAGGAAGTCCGCCGCACTGCCGTGGTACGAAAAACCTATCTGGCGAATACGCCCCGCAGCCTTTTGGTGCGCAATCCAGTCCTCGATGCCCAACGCCACCACGCGCTCCCACTGGGCGGGCGAGGTGATGTTGTGCATAAGGTAGTAGTCAATATGGTCGGTCCGCAAACGGTGCAGCTGCTCGTCAAAAAAGCGGTCGAAATCCTCCGCACATTTGCACGAAGCGTGCGGCAACTTAGTCGCCAGCAACACCCGGTCGCGCAGCCCCAAGCGCTCAAGTGAGGCGCCCACGCACACCTCGTTACCGGGATAGAGATACGCGGTATCCAGATAATTAATCCCCTGCTCCACCGCACAGGAAATGATGGCATCGGATGTCTTCGCATCGGGGTGTCCCGGCGCACCGGGAAATCTCATGCAGCCCAGACCCAGAGCGGATATTCGGTTACCACTTTTGGGGTCAACGCGGTATTGCACGGCCCCTCCTTTCGCCATCAGCACCCCGGCAAGACGAAACACAATGGTCACGCGGCCGAAACATCGTGGAATCGCAATCGAGAACGTATCGTAACGCAGCAGAAATCGAGCTGTCACGGCACCGCTTTAACATCAGCAAAAAGCCCGATGAAAGGAGCCGCCCATGCCCGCGCTCGACCTTTGGAACCTCGCCTCCCAGCTCAAAAGCACCGATTATCGCTGGGTCGACCTCACCCACACGCTCTCATGCGACACCCCGCACTGGTTTGGCTTTAAGCCATTTGAGTCCACCAAGCTCTTCGACTACCTGTCCGGCACGCCCGAGGACATGCTCGCGCCCATGCGTTGCTTCCAGTATTCGGTCGCCTCGCAGTACGGCACCCACGTCGACGCGCCGCGCCACTTCCATGTCGAGGGTCGTTCCCTTGGAGAGATTGAACCCATCGAGTTTATGCATCCGCTCTGCGTGATCGACAAGCATGAGGAGTGCGCCGCGAATCCCGACTTTATCCTGACCATCGAGGACCTCAAAGCCTGGGAGGATGAGCACGGTCGCATTCCCGAGGACGCTTTCGTCGCCTTCCGCTCCGACTGGTCCAAGCTCGCCGACCTCGAGAACAAGGACGAGGACGGCCAGCCCCACTACCCCGGCTGGGACTTCGACGCCATCAAGTGGCTCGTTGAAGAGCGCGACATCGGCGCCATCGGCCACGAGCCGGCTGACACCGACCCGGCGAGCGTGACCACGCGTGAGGACGCCTACCCCTACCCCGGCGAACAGTACATCCTCTCGGTCGACCGCTATCAGATCGAGGTCATGGACCATCTAGACGAGCTTCCCGCCACGGGCGCTGTCATCTTCTGCACCTTCCCCAAGGTGCGCGATGGCGTTGGATATCCCGCGCGCGTTTTTGCGGTCTGCCCTGCAGCGTAGCGTCCAGGCAAACGTTTCTTTTTCATAACAGCTGCTCCGCGCACCCATCAATCACCCCGGCAGCATACAATCCATCAGGCGCCCCTTACGCGGGCGCCTTTTATATGGGGAGATGATTCATATGCAGATCAACAAGGTCGCCTTTATCGGCAAGGGTGGCGTCGGGCTACTCTACGGCAGCATGATCGCCCAGGCACTCGGCAACGATGCCGTCGAATACGTCATGGACGACGCTCGCTTTGAGCGCCATGCGAACGATGCACTCACCGTCAACGGCAAGCCCTGCGCGCTCAAGTCCGTCCGCGCGAGCGAGGCGACGCCCGTCGACCTGGTCATCCTCACGGTCAAGACAACCGGGCTCGATGTGGCGCTCAAAACCCTGGAAAGCGTCGTGGGACCCGACACGCTGATCGCGTCGCTGTGCAACGGCATCACGAGCGAGCAGAAGATTGCCGAGCGCTTTGGCTGGGAGCACACCGTCCTTGGTATCTGCCAGGGCATGGACGCCGTATTCCTCAACGGGGAGCTCACCTATACCAATGCCGGCGAGATCCGCTTTGGTGCGGCAGCGGGCACCGACCCCGCAACCGTTATCGCCATCGACGAGCTCTACACGCGTTGCGGCATCGCCCATACCGTCGAGCACGACATCGCACATCGCATGTGGGCCAAACTCATGCTCAACGACGGCATCAACCAGACCTGTATGGCCTACGGCGGCACCTACGGAAGCGCTACGGAGCAGGGCTCCGAGCAGCTCCGCAGTTTTGTCTCCGCCATGCGCGAGACGCTTGCAGTCGCCAATGCCGAGGGCATCGAGCTCACCGAGGCAGACCTAACGCAGATGGTGCGTCTCATAAAAGGGCTCGATCCCGCCGGCATGCCCTCGATGGCGCAAGACCGCGTCGCAAGGCGCAAAACCGAGGTTGATGAGTTTGCGGGCACCATCTGCCGCCTCGCGGCCAAGCACGGTATCCAAGTGCCGCAAAACGAATGGCTCCATTCGCGCATCCGCGAAATCGAGGCCAGCTGGTAGTGCTCGACGCACCGCAGCCAACAGCCTCAAGAGCAAAGCCGCCGCAAGAGGCACTCCCCTTGCGGCGGCTTCTTTCTTCATCTATGACCAAAACCAGTTTCGCAACCGCTAGCGCCGCGCCTGCGGCGTCTCGTCCTCGTCATCGCGGCAAAGGGTCACGCCCGCACTTCCCAGCAGCGCTGCTGCGATGAGCGCGCCGACCACAATAGGAGCAGCCCCGCACGAGCCCTGCATGCCTGCGACAAACGCAGCTGTAGGGCCAAGACAGCCAAGTACCAATGCGACGGCGGCGATAGCGATATCTCGAGCGTTCATGAGACCACTTCCTCCACGAGAAAGACCTTATTTCTCATGAACCAGTGTGCCCCGCATGCATACGCCCAGCGTACCGCCACGGTAAGGGCTCTGTTAACTCAAACGCACATAAAGAAAGGGCGGCTTTACGTTGCCTAAAAGCTCAGTAAAGACGCCCGCCCATCATGTGCGTATTTTGCTTATGGCAGATTACCAACCGGTGTAGTAGTCGGTGGTTCCGGCAGCGCAGCCGGAGTCATAGACCTTGCAATCACCCTTGGAGCCCGTAAAGGTCGAGCCCTGGGCCATATCGCCCGCGGCAACAACGTAATAGCCGTCGGAATCGCGCCAGAAGCCCTCAGAATCCTGCGTCCATTCGCCCGTGCGGTGGTGATACAACACGTTGCTGCTGTAATAAGTCTCGCGGCGGCCGTTATAGTTATTGACGCCGCTCGAGCGCGTCAGACCCGAGCCGTTCGCGTAATACGCAGCAGACGTGTAAGACGAGCCGGAGCCGGCGTTGTAATACGAAGCCTGGGCGGCCTCGGCAGCCTCCGCCTCGGCGGCAGCGGCCTCGAGCGCTTCGCGCTTGGCATTCTCAAGCGCAGTGCGCAGCTCATCGAGCTCGGTCGACTTCGCGTCGACCTCCCCCATCGTCAAAAGGCTGCCCGCACCATCGATACAACCCTGCAGCACAGCGTGCTCGTCATCGGTGGCATAGTCACCATACATGTTTAGGATAATCTGAGCGCGTATCTCAAGGGAATCGCGCTTGGCCTCCATCGAGGCGTTCCACTCCTGCATGGAACCATAACCATCGCCGCGATAATCAACGGGCTGTACCAGCGTCGTCTCGGACGGCGTAGATCCAACCGTATCGGACAGTGTTGCCGCGTGGGCATCAGTTGTGCCGGCGCCCGCCAAAAGCGCCACGATCAGAGCGGCGGAAAGGGCGGCGGCTTTCGGTTTTCGTGAATCGATCCTCATGTAGCTGGAAACCTCCGTAGTGCGTTTTTGCTGCGTTTGAGCTGCGTGTGATTCGATCGCGCTGCATAGTACCTCGAGCAAATCGCGACCTGCGGTTTTACTCAAAAGGCGCACGTCAATTGCGTAAAACTCACATCCTCTCAACAGGAGTTTTCCACAACTCGAATGCATAAAGCATGCCAAAAACCCTGTAATAGCGCCCTTCCTATGCAAAAAAAGCGCCTGCGCAACCATTGCTTGCGCAGGCGCCTTGAGCAGGCATTTTATGCAGTTATACCTATCGAGTCGCAAGGGGTCCTTGCACAAGTCGCCTTACTCGTCCAGCGCGGCGAAGGCCTGCTTCAGATCCCAAATGATGTCCTCGGCGTTCTCGGTACCGATGGAAAGACGGATCGTGGAGGGCGTGATGTTCTGCTCGGCGAGCTCCTCGGCAGAGAGCTGGGAGTGCGTGGTGGTAGCCGGGTGCACGACGAGCGACTTGACGTCGGCCACGTTGGCGAGCAGCGAGAACACCTGCAGATGATCGATGAACTTCCAAGCTGCCTCCTGGCCACCCTTAATCTCAAAGGTGAAGATCGAAGCGCCGCCACGGGGGAAGTACTTCTGATAGAGCTCGTGATCGGGGTGCTCAGGCAGGCTCGGGTGGTTCACCTTGGCGACATGGCTGTCACCAGCCAGGAACTCAACGACCTTCTTGGTGTTCTCGACATGGCGGTCGACGCGCAGCGACAGGGTCTCGGTGCCCTGGAGCAGGACCCAGGCGTTGAACGGGCTGATGCAGGCACCCTCGTCGCGCAGCAGGATGGCGCGGACATAGGTTGCGAAGGCGGCGGGACCGGCAGCCTCGGCAAACGAAACACCATGGTAGGAGGGGTTGGGCTCAGCGATCTGGGCGTACTTTCCGCTCGCCTTCCAATCGAAGTTACCGCCGTCGACGATCACACCGCCCAGCGAGGTGCCGTGGCCGCCGATGAACTTGGTTGCGGAGTGGACAACGATGTTGGCGCCATGCTCCAGCGGACGGAACAGATACGGGGTGCCGAAAGTGTTGTCGACGACAACCGGCAGACCGTGCTTCTTGGCGATCTCGGAGATGGCGTCGATGTTGGGGATGTCAGAGTTGGGGTTGCCGAGCGTCTCGAGATAGATGACCGTGGTGTTGTCCTTGATGGCACCCTCAACCTCTTCCAGGTTATGAGCATCGACAAACGTGGTCTCGACGCCAAACTGGGAGAGCGTATGCTCGAGCAGGTTGTAGGAACCACCGTAGATGGTCTTCTGAGCCACCACGTGGTCACCAGCCTGGGCAAGAGCCTGCAGGGTATAGGTGATGGCAGCAGCGCCGGAGGCGACGGCAAGACCGGCCACGCCACCCTCGAGTGCGGCGATACGGTCCTCGAAGACGCCCTGGGTGGAGTTGGTCAGACGGCCGTAGATGTTACCGGCGTCGGCAAGACCGAAGCGATCGGCGGCGTGCTGGGAGTTGCGGAACACATAGCTCGTGGTCTGGTAGATAGGCACGGCACGGGAGTCGGATGCGGGGTCGGCGCTCTCCTGGCCAACATGAAGCTGCAGGGTATCGAAACCAAAGGTGTGCTCGGGGTTGTTGATGAACTGGCTCATGATGATCTCCTTGATCGAACGAAAGTAAATAAATAAGAGAAGAGTAAGTCGCTGTCTCCTGATCACGCCAACGGGCGCAAACAGGAGCCCGGCATTCGTCTTGGCAAGCAGTTCATATGCGGTCCTCCCTTTGACATCCCGGTTCCGTGGTCGGCTTAATTACCTACCGCCTTTGTGTGTTTTGAATAGTACGAGCATTGTTTCGCTCGGTCAATCACTTAAAAGCGCTAACCTGTTATCGGTTTTTTAGATAGCTATCGAAAGGACGGGCACCGATGACCCTCCAGCAGCTTCGTTTTCTGATCGCCGTGGCAGAGTCCGGCTCAATCAACGCCGCAGCTCAGCGCCTCTATACCGCTCAGTCCAACATCTCAAACGCCGTCAAAAGCCTAGAACAAGAGCTCCATCTGGAGATCTTTACGCGCTCCAGCCGCGGCGTCACGCTCACCAACGACGGCACCGAGCTTTTGGGCTATGCGCGCCAGGTCGTAGAGCAGGCCGACATGCTCGAGGCACGCTACGAGGACGGTGGCACCCCGCAAGCCCGCCTCGCCATTTCCGCCCAGCACTACGCCTTTTCGGTCGAGGCCTTTGTCAACGTAGTCGAGCGCTGCCGCGACAGCAAGTTCGAGTTCATCATGCGCGAGACCACCACATCGCAGATCATCGATGACGTCCGTGCGTTTCGCAGCGATATCGGCATTCTGTATCTGGATGACTTTAACGCCCGCGTTCTGCAGAAGGCCTTCGCCGATGCCCGCGCAAGCTTCCATCCCCTATTCGACGCGACGGTCCACGTCTTCGTTAGCGAGCGCCACCCGCTCGCACGCCGCCCGCAACTGTCCCTTGCCGACCTCACACCCTATACGCGCTACAGCTTTGAGCAGGGAACCTCAAACTCCTTCTATTACGCCGAGGAACCTTTTAGCTATATCCCTTGCGACCGCAACATACGAATCTCGGACCGCGGAACACTTACTAACTTACTTATCACGTCGAACGGTTACACCCTGTCGACCGGTGTCCTCTCCAATGAAATGCAATGGGGCATGGCATCGATCCCGCTAGCAGACGCCCCAACGATGCGCGTTGGCTACATCATGCACGACGAGCGCAAGCCCTCTCTCCTCTTGCAGCAATACCTCGACGAGCTCAACCGCATCATCCATGCCAACTAACAGTCGGAAGACGGGGTAGAAATCGTAGATTGCTGGCCCCCGGCGGGCATGGCGCTACAATGGTCACTCACGTGAAATGCACTCAACGAAAGGAAGCCCGTGAAGGTCATCATCTACACCGACGGCTCGGCCCGATCAAATCCGGGACGCGGCGGCTACGGCGCCGTGCTCAAATACACCAACCCCGCCGGCAAGACCTTCACCTCCGAGCTTTCGCGCGGCTACGCCAAGACCACCAACAACCGCATGGAACTCATGGCGGTCATCGTGGCGCTCGAGGCGCTCAACCGCCCTTGCGAGGTCGAAGTCCATTCCGATTCGCAGTACGTCGTCAACGCCTTTAACAAGCACTGGATCGACGGCTGGAAAAAGCGCGGATGGAAAACCGCCAACAAGCAACCCGTCAAGAACCGCGACCTGTGGGAGCGCCTACTCACCGCCAAAAGCAAGCACAAGGTTGAGTTCATCTGGGTTAAGGGTCACGCCGGTCACGAGCTCAACGAGCGCTGCGATGAGCTCGCCACCACGGCGGCCGACGGCAGCAACCTCGATATCGACGCCGGCTTTAACGAGAGCGACCTGTAATAGCGTTTTCGCGCAGCTTTATATCCCCACGCGCTACACTCATCCTGTAGACCAAACAACGCAAGGGGGACGTATGCTGCGCATCGCGACCATCGGCACATCCATGATCACCGACGACTTTATCCAAGTCGTCAACGCCAACGACCAAGCCGCGTTTGTGGGCACGCTTTCACGCGATGCCAATCGCGGTGCCGCCTTTACCGCCGAGCGCGGTGGCGAGCGAAACTTTACTTCACTCGATGAGCTCGCGGCAGCCGCCGACGTCGACGCCGTCTATATCGGCAGCCCTAACGCACTTCATTACGAGCAGGCCCTTGCCTGCATCGCCGGTGGCAAGCACGTCATCGTCGAGAAGCCCTTCTGCGCCACCGAAGCGCAGGCGCTGGAAGTCTTCCGCGCTGCCGAGGCAGCAGGTGTCGTGGCCCTCGAGGCCATGCGTCCCCTCCACGACCCCGCCTTCCACGCCATCGAGGACGCCCTGGGCGAGATCGCCCCCATCCGCCGCGCCTCATTGCGCTTTGGCAAATATTCCTCGCGCTACAACGAGATTCTCGCGGGACGCGCCACCAATATCTTCGATTGCAATATGGCATCGGGTTCCCTCATGGACATTGGCGTCTACACCGTCGAGCCCATGGTCGAGATTTTCGGCATGCCCTCAGGCCTTACGAGCATGGCTACTCTGCTCGACCCCGCCACGCGACAGCTCACGCACGGCCCCATCGACGGCTGCGGTTCCATCCTCGCCAGCTACGGCGGTGGCCGTATCTCCGTCGAGCTCGCGCACTCCAAAATAACGAATGACCTGCTGCCCTCGCAGATCGAAGGCGAGCGTGGCACCATCCAGATCGACCATCTGTCCACGCCCCGCAACGTCCGCATCGACTATCGCGGCGATGTCGTACGCGGCTCGGCGACCGAGGCACCGCGCGAACAGGGCGACAACGGCCGCGTGCTCGACCTGCCCAAATCGAGCAACACTATGGAATACGAACTCACAGACTTTATCACCGCCATCGGCGGCATCGATAACGTTAAGGAAGAGATTTGGGAGACCCCGGCGGGACGTCACGAACTTGGTCACTACCGCGATGTCACGCTCGTCTCATTGCGCATCATGGATGCCGTGCGCCAGCAGGCCGGCATTACCTTCCCGTCCGACGCAGGCAAGCAGGCCTAACGATGGGCTTCTTCGATGCGTTCTTCTCCAGCGTCACTGGCGGCAGTCGAGAGCCTCAAAAACCATCAAACATTGAGCTCGAGTTGCGCCGCAGGCTTACTGTGCTCGCAAGCGACGAGGCCACTCAAGACACTCCCCTGCGCTATTTCCTGCGCTGGGCGGGGCAAGTCCAGGGCGTTGGTTTTCGCTTTACCAACACCAACCTCGCGCAGGCACGCGCACTCACCGGCTGGGTGCGCAACATGGAAGACGGCTCGGTCGAGATGGAGATACAGGGAGCTCCGGCAAACATCCTATCTCATCTCGAGGCGCTTCATGCCTCCTACGAGCGCATGGGAACGCGTTTTCGCCTCGTAGAAGCCCAGGCCCAAGCCCCACTTGCCAATGAAGACAGTTTCATTCCTCGTTATTAGTATTGTGTGCTAAATACGGTATCATTTACCTACGACCGTTGATAGAAAAGAGGCGAGGCGCATGGCGGTGCAAAGAAGGAATACCAAGCAGCGAAAGCTGGTTCTTGACGCCGTGCGCCAAAGCTACAACCATCCCACCGCCGACGAAATCTACAACGTCGTGCGCGCGCAGGATGACAAAATCAGCCGCGGTACGGTCTACCGCAACCTCAATCTCTTGGCCGACGCCGGCGAGATTCTCTCCATCAAGACGCCGGGCGGAAGTCGTTTCGATCGCACCATCGAGCCGCACGCACATATCATCTGCACCTCGTGCAGCCGCGTCATCGACGTACCGCTCCCCTTCGATGCCCAGCTCGACGCCAAGGCGTCCGAGCAAATCGGTTGGAGCGTCATCTCGCACTACACCATCTTCGAGGGTCTCTGCCCCGACTGCCGGTAGATGTTTGGGACATGTCTACTCAGCAAGTAGACGACGCAGCTCTTCTTCGACCGTGCGCACGTAGCGGACACGGTCATTGACACCGCGCATGCTGGGATTGCAGCTCTCCATCAGATAGGGATGGCCCACCACGTTGAGCATGTCGCGATCGTTTTCGTTATCTCCAAACGCCATCATTTCGTCAGGCGAGATCCCCAGTGCACGGCCATAATCGGCAAGCGCGGACCCCTTGCCCGAACCGAAACCGATAAAGTCCGTCCATTCGGTTCCCGACGTCATCACGTCAACACGGTCGCCAAAGAGGCACTCAAAATACTCCAGCGCCGCCGGCTGCTCCGCCTCGGGCGTCTGGAAGGCAATCTTAATGACATTCTCGTCAATGTCTTCGGGACGGTCGACTACCGCCACATCACAATGGACCTCATAACGCAGGTGGTCAACAAACGCATCGTTGCCGCTCATGGTGTAGAGGTGTCCCTCGCACGAAAGGGTCACGTCGGCATGGGGGTACGCAACCACGGCATTCGCGATATCCATGGCCAGGCCACGCTCCATAGAACGCTTGACCACGGCACGCCTCTCGCTCATGACCAGGGCTCCGTTTTCGCATACATAGGCGAGTTCATCGGCCACCGGGGCAAACAGGTAGCGCAGGCTCGCGTATTGGCGACCGCTCGCCGGCATAAACACGATACCGCGACGATGCAGCTCATCGATAAGCTCAAAGGCCTCGGAACGCGGCTCGCGCTCCCCCGGATGCAGCAACGTGCCGTCCAAATCGCATGCAATCAGCTTGATTCCCTCAAGACCCATATGCTTCCCCCAAAGCCTCCTATCAACAGCAAGACGGACCTTGATCGGTCACCCCTCAAAGCCCGTCTTGCGCATACGCGCGCTTAGTCGCGCGTCTTTTTAACGATGGTAAAGTCCGGAGCCATGCTCACGACAACATCGGCCGCGCTCGACGCAAAGCGTCGACCCGCATCGAGCTCGTGCGAAACAATCGAGATTCGAGCTCCCTCGACACCGCGAAGCATACGGCCCAAAACCGGCTGCACCGGCGTATACATGCGCACGGTATGCTCATCCGAGTCACCCCGGAAGAGCGGCGCATGCATGTTGCCGATCTCCCAGCACGCATGCGCGAGCGCAATCGGATCCATGCGGTCGACTTCGACCAAATAAACCTCGGCGCTGCGCAGGCGCACGACAACCGCCACGGGCACCATGCCCGAACGGTCAATGGCGAGCACGTCGCCATCGGCAAGACGACCGCCGTCGGCAGTATCCAACCGAACATCGATCGTGCGCCCCAGCTCCGTCACGCCCACAAACGCGCATGCATCAGCCTGGTCCCAATCGAGCAACAGCTCGTCAACTTCAAAGACACCGCCCAGCTCCCGGCGAAGCAGGAGTTCATAGGACGGATCGTTGAGATTTCCCAAGCATGTCGTCGAAACCAAGCGTTCAGGCATACTCTAGCCCTCGACCTCGACGAGCTCGATATCAAAGTTGAGGTCCTTGCCGGCCAGCTCGTGGTTGGCGTCGAGCGTCACGGCCTCGGGCGTTACGTCGATGACCACGGCGGGGACGGGCATACCGCTCGGCGTGGACAGGAAGAGCTTCATGCCCTTCTCGATCTGCTCGATATTGGGAACCTGCTCGGCCGGGAAGGTCAGGACCATCTCGGGGTTGTGCTCGCCGTAGGCATCGGCAGCCGGGATGTGCACAGTCTTCTTCTCGCCCACCTGCATGTCGACCACGGCGGCGTCGAAGCCCTTGATCATCTGACCGGCGCCGCAGGTGAACTCCAGCGGCTCGCCGCGATCGTAGGAGCTGTCGAACTGCGTGCCGTCGTCGAGCGTGCCGCGATAATGGGTCTTGACCTTCTTGCCCTGGTTGGACATGGTAACCTCCGTAATAAGGGCGGCGCACAACACGGGCCGCCATGAACATATGGCGCTAACTATACCCTAGTCATACAATTCAAGGACAGTTTGCAAAGAAACGCTGCAACCGGAGGAATCATGGCATATCCCGTATTTGACCTACACTGCGACACCGCCGACCGCATCGGCTGGGCCACGCTCGATCTCGACCTGCGCTTTACCGCCGGCACCGACGGGTATTTCCCCGGCGACGAGACACATCCGCAAGATTTCGACCTCATCGAGGGCAACGCCTGCGCCATCTCGCTCGCAAAGATCGGCAACACGCCGTGGGCACAGTGCTTCGCCACGTTTGTCCCCGACGAGATTCCCACCGCCCACGCCGCGCGCTTCCAGGCGCAGATCATGGCGCATATGAGCGGCCAGGCAATGCTCAACCACGACCACATGGTCAATGTACGCAGCGCCGCCGACATTCGCCCTGCGCTCAAAGACGGCAAGGTTGCCTGCATCCACACCATCGAAAACGCCACGTTCTTTGCCGAGGACCCCGCGCTGATCGAGGTGCTCAAGAGCCTGGGCGTGCTTATGTCCTCACTCAGCTGGAACGCGCAGGGACCGCTCGCGAGCGGTCACGACACCCACGCCGGCCTTACCGCCGCCGGCATCGAGGCACTTACGCAGATGGAGCACGCCGGCATGGTACTCGACGTCTCCCACCTCAACGACGAGTGCTTTGACGAGGTTGTCGCCCACGCCACGCGCCCCTTCGTCGCCAGTCACTCCAACTCCCGTGCGGTTTGCGGCGTCAAGCGCAACCTCACTGACGACCAGTTCCGCACCATTCGCGACATGGGTGGCATCGTCGGCCTCAACTACTGCAGCGAGTTCCTTTCCAACGACGCAACCGACAAAACCGCCGCAGACGTCACCTTCGACCAGCTAGCGGCACATATCGAACACTGGCTTGACCTGGGTGGCGAGGACGTCATCGCGCTCGGCGGCGACTGGGACGGCGCCACGGTGCCCGCTTTCCTCTCCGATGCCAGCAAGATGCCCGAGTTCCAGAACATGCTCTCCAAGCACTTTGGCAAGACCGTGATGCAAAAGCTCTGCAGCGACAACGCGCTTGCCTTCTTTGAGCGTTATTAATTTCACATCCCTTGAGCGGGCCGGCATGCCGAATGGTCGACATGCCGGCCCGTCCCCAATCTGAAGGACCGCTTTTGACGCAGCAATTTACGATTTCCGTATCCCGACCGGATGGCACATCCATCCCCGTCGTCGTTACTAAAAAGCGCGTCAAGAACTTTAACCTACGTGTCACATCGAGCGGTGAGGTCCACGCCAGCGCGCCGCTCGGCGCCAGCCGCGAGCGTATCGAAGCGTTTGTGAAGCGCAACAACGCCTGGATTATCAGCCGACTTGCCCAGCGCGGGCAACGTCAGGCGACGGCGCGAGAGTCGCTCAGTCCCTCGACCATCATTGCACTTTGGGGCAAGCCCATCACGGTACAGGACGCACTCGATCACAACTTTGCATCGCCCGCACGGCGGCCCAAGCAGGCCACCTTCGCAAGTTTTATGGGTATCGACGAATCGGACGAAGGCCCGCAGGCCAAGCGGCGCGCAATCCTCGACGGCCTAACGTCCGACGAGCTCCAAGCCCACATCGACCAGCTCTATACGTCCGAGGCCACCGCAGCGCTACGCGACATCGTGCACGCGTACGAAATCGCAATGGGCGTCACCGTGGCCCGCATCTCCGTGCGCAGCATGAAAACGCGCTGGGGATCATGCACGCCCAAATCCGGCGCCATTCGCATCGCGCGCGAGCTCGCCGCCTACCCCGTCGAATGCCTCGACATGGTTGTCGCCCACGAGCTCGTCCACTTGCTCGAGCCAAGCCACAACCAGCGGTTTCACGCCCTGCTTGACACGTACTGCCCTAACAATAGAGCTCTGTCGCAGCGGCTCAAGCAGCCACCCATAGAGTCGTATTAGAACCGGTTAGCGCACACGCTCGATCTCGACGCCGCAGCTTGCCAGAGGCAGGCCAACAGGAGCCCACGGCTTATCGAGCTTTATGCGCACACCAAGCAGCGAGGGATAACGGCGCAGCAGCATCTGGGCTGTCCCCTCGGCTGCCGCCTCGATGAGCTTAAACGTATGCTCGCGCAGATAGCCATCGACATCGTGGCACACCGAGCCGTAGTCAATCGAGGCATCCAGGTTATCGTGCTCCCCCGCCGCGCGCAGGTCGGCATAGAGCACCAGAGAAACGATGAACTTCTGACCCAGCGCATTCTCCTCGGGATACACGCCATGGTTGGCAAAAACCTCAAGGCCGTCAATGACAATGCGATCGGCATGGCGCAGATCGTCATAGCTCACGTGGGGCACCGCCGCTGCGGTGGATATTTCGCCCCTTCCACGGCGGGCGAGCTCAGCACCTTCAGTCTTGGTTGCATTCTCGGGCAGTTTCTTGTTACTCAACGCGATCGTCTCCTTCGTTTAGAACCCCGACCGCGCAAACTAACTACACGCGAATCGACAGGTTCTTTTTATCATCGCTCCAGTTGCAAGCGTTGCGCGCGGGGCATGCAAAGCAGGCACGCGACGCTTTGTCGGCTGCATAGAGCAGACGCTCAAGCGGTTGGCTGTTCACGCGCAGCTTTCGATGGCCCAGAATGGCCGTCTTAATGGCTGCGGCATCGGCTGGCTCAAACGCCACGTCATCGGGCATGCCGCCGAGAATCGCATCAGCGACGCGTTCGCTTGCAACATCATGGGATATACCCGATTCATACTGTTCATCTTTGCCGATATCGTGAAGAAGTGCCGTGGCGTAGATGACCTCGCGGTCAAATTCGAGCTGCTCCTCGAGATTCTTGATCCACATAATGCGAGCGACATCGAGCAGATGGTCAATACCGTGGCGGCAGAAGATGCGCCCCGATTCCAACTGTGCGATGTTGCCCAGGTGCCGCCGGAACAGCCCGTTGGCACAAATGTAATCAATGCGAGGCATGGCACCAAAGGGGGCCAGGCCCGAAGCCATAAAGCCGCGACGCGACGTCCCCTCATCGGTCTTCGATGTAAAGTCGTTGACGACCCTCATGGTTAGCGGCCCAGCATCCTAAAGAAACGCTCCTCGAGCGCGAGATCGGTCTCAAAGACGCCGCGGCGAGCAAGCGTCACGGTCTTGGTGCCGGGCTTTTGCACGCCACGCATCGTCATGCACATATGCTCGGCCTCCATCAACACAATCGCTCCCTGGGGAGCGAGATAATCCATGAGGGCATCGGCAACCTGTGCGCACAGTTGCTCCTGCAGCTGAAGACGGCGGGCATAAACCTCAACCGTGCGGGCGAGCTTGGAAAGCCCAGCCACCCGACCGTTAGGGATATAACCAATGGCAGCCTTGCCATAAAACGGCAGCAGATGATGTTCGCACAGCGAGTAGAACGTAATGTCGCGCTCGATAACCAAATCGTTCGAAGCGACGGCAAAGGTTTTGGACAGGTGCTCCTCGGCACTCTGGTCCATGCCGCCGGCGATCTCACCATACATACGGGCAACGCGCGCCGGGGTCTCCAGCAGGCCCTCACGAGTTGGGTCCTCGCCTATGCCCTCAAGCAACAGCTTAATGGCGGCCTCGACTTTTTCCTGATCGACCATCTGGGCCTCACTTTTCCGATTTCACGTTCGCGCTATGGTACCACGCCCTCCGGCATCGACCACAAGCTACATAGTATGGGTCGAATAGACCGGATCGTCCCGCCAAAGCTCCACGGCGTCGCAAAGCGCAACGTTCTCACGCTCGGCACGGGCACGCGTGGCGTTCATATCAATCACGCGCTGATTGCTCGAGCCCCTAAAGCGCAACGAGATATCGTACAGATCTTGAACAAACGGGCCGTCCACCAACATGTCGAGGCAGGCAAGGATGCGGTCCGTCACCTCGGTATGATGACGACCGCCCGGCATAAGCTCCTCGAGTACGTCGCCAGTAAAGCACCAAATAGTCTTCCCCGACCCCACAGGATAAGCGGCACGAACACGCTCGACAAACTCAACGAGCCCCGCCTGGTTCTCGGGCTCCATAGGCTCTCCGCCCAGAATCGTCAGGCCGTCAATAAAGGGATGATCGAGGCTCTCGATAATCTTGTCCTCGACGGCACGATCAAAGGGCTCGCCCGCGGCAAAGTCCCACGCAACAGAGTTAAAGCAATTCTTGCACCCACGACGGCACCCGCTCACAAACAGAGAAGTACGAACGCCTTCCCCATCAGCAATGTCGAAATACTTAATGTTCGCGTAGTTCATAGGTAACTCTCCCGGGAGGCCGGGACATATCATCCCGTCCTCAAACATTCTCGGCCTTCGGCCTGCGAAACTGCGGGCGGGACGATATGTCCCGGCCTCATGCAAAGGGTAACTCAATGAACGAAGCGAACATCGAGCATAGGGTTCGAGGTCCAATAAAAACTGGGTTGCGGCTCAACCACCATCGCAAGTAAATCGCAGCTGCAGCTCGAATTATTTCCGCTAAGAACTTCGAGGAGTGAGCAGACCGCATGCTGCATCTCAGCTACGTCAACTTGGCTGAACCGAGAGGGCCGCTTGGGCTTTTGCTCGATATGAGTTCCGCACGCAAAGAAGGCCACTTAATGTGGCCTTCGTCTTGCGCAGGACTGTCCGAAATAGTGAGCAAATGCCCAAGCGGCCCTCTCGGTTCAGCCCCGGAGCGGTATTAGAGATGCAGCACGCGGTCGCGGATCTCCTCGGTTCGACCCTGGTTCCAGAATTGGGTACCGATGTAGCCGCACGTACGACGGGCGACGTTCATCTTCTCCTGATCGCGGTTGCCGCAATTGGGGCACTCCCACACCAGCTTGCCGTCATCCTCGACAATCTTGATCTCACCGTCGTAGCCGCACACCTGGCAGTAATCGCTCTTGGTGTTGAGCTCGGCGTACATGATGTTGTCGTAGATGTACTGCATCACGCGAATGACAGCCTTGAGGTTGTCCTGCATGTTGGGAACCTCGACGTAGGAGATAGCACCGCCCGGCGAAAGCTGCTGGAACATGCCCTCAAACTTAAGCTTGTCGAATGCGTCGATCTCCTCGGACACGTGGACGTGGTAGCTGTTGGTGATGTAGCCCTTGTCCGTCACGCCCGGGATAATGCCAAAACGACGCTGCAGGCACTTGGCGAACTTGTAGGTCGTCGACTCAAGCGGGGTACCGTACAGCGAGAAGTCAATATCGCTTTCGGCCTTCCACTCGGCGCACTTATCGTTCATACGCTGCATGACGGCCATGGCAAAGGGCGTGCCCTCCTTCTCGGTGTGGCTGTGGCCCGTCATGTACTTGACGCACTCATACAGGCCGGCATACCCCAGGCTGATGGTGGAATAGCCGCCCACGAGCAGCTTGTCGATCGTCTCGCCCTTCTTCAGGCGGGCGAGGGCACCGTACTGCCAAAGAATCGGTGCGGCATCCGAAAGCGTACCCATCAGACGCTCATGACGGCACAGCAGGGCGCGGTGGCACAGCTCGAGGCGCTCGTCGAAGATTTTCCAGAACTTGTCCATGTCCTGATGCGAGCTCAGCGCGACATCGGGCAGGTTGATGGTCACAACGCCCTGGTTAAAGCGACCGTAGTACTTAGGCTTGGTCGGGTCATAGTTCAGCGCGTTGGCGACATTGTTAAAGCCGTTGCCCGAGCGGTCGGGCGTCAGGAAACTGCGGCAACCCATGCAGGTGTAGCAATCGCCGTTGCCGGCGGTCTCGCCCTTCGACAGCTTGAGCTCGCGCATCTTCTTCTCGGAGATGTAGTCGGGCACCATGCGCTTGGCGGTGCACTTGGCAGCCAGCTGGGTCAGGTAGAAGTACGGGGAATTCTCGTGAACGTTATCGTCCTCGAGTACATAGATAAGCTTGGGGAATGCCGGGGTAATCCACACACCGGCTTCGTTCTTAACGCCCTCATAGCGCTGACGAAGCGTCTCCTCCACGATCATGGCAAGGTCGTGCTTCTCCTGCGCTGAGCGAGCCTCGTTGAGATACATAAAGACCGTCACAAACGGCGCCTGGCCGTTGGTGGTCATAAGGGTCACGACCTGATACTGAATCGTCTGGACGCCGCGACGGATCTCGTCACGCAGACGGTCCTCAACGACCTCACGGACTTTCTCGGCAGATGCCGAAACACCGAGCTCCTCGAGCTCGCGGGCAACCTCGCCGCGAATCTTTTGACGGCTCACCTCAACAAAGGGGGCGAGATGGGTCAGCGAGATGGACTGGCCGCCGTACTGGGAGGAAGCAACCTGGGCGATAATCTGCGTCGCGATGTTGCAGGCAGTCGAGAAGCTGTGCGGCTTCTCGATCAGCGTGCCCGAGATAACGGTGCCGTTCTGGAGCATGTCCTCCAGGTTCACCAGGTCGCAGTTATGCATGTGCTGGGCAAAGTAGTCGGAATCGTGGAAGTGGATCAGGCCCTCATTGTGGGCATCCACGATCTCCTGGGGCAGCAGCACACGCTGAGTCAGGTCCTTGGAGATCTCGCCGGCCATATAGTCACGCTGGACGGAATTGACGGTCGGGTTCTTGTTAGAGTTCTCCTGCTTGACCTCTTCGTTATTGCACTCGATCAGCGACAAAATCTTGTCGTCGGTCGTGTTCTTCTGGCGCTTCAGGCTCTGAACATAGCGATAGATGATGTAGTGGCGAGCAACCTCGTAGCAGTCGAGACGCATGATCTCGTCCTCGACCAAATCCTGGATCTCCTCGACCGAAACGGTGTGGCCCGCGTTCTCGCATGCCTCGGCGACGTTTTGTGCCGCATAAACCACCTGGCGGTCGGTTAGACGAGAGCTCTCCTCGACCTCCAAGTTGGCGGCGCGGATGGCATTGACGATCTTATCGATGTCAAAGACAACCTCGGTGCCGCTGCGCTTGATGATCTTCATCCTCTTGCCTCTTTCGCGTCGTAGTCTCATTGCGCTTCAGAGCCAAACGATGCCCGACAGGGCCTGTCCCTGTCTTGCGGCGCCGTCGCGCAATCTGTGTTCTCGATAAACCATAAGCCTCCATGCGGACATTCCCAGGAGCCGATCAAGCGGCTCAAGGACACGTTCAAAAGAGGCAGTTAAGGTCTTCGTTCTCTGTCCGCCATCTATCATACGACAAAGAGGCATCTATATCCTGTATTCTTTTTTTAGGTCAAACACAACATATAGTGTTTCAGCAGGTCAAAGCAATTAGTCATTTTGCAGACGCATTAAAAATGAAGGGCTCTTGGCAGAGTGCTAAAACGTTATCAGCTCGACTACCTGCACGGCAGTTTTGAAACCCCCTCAACCGCGCCGCTGACAAATCCTACCAAAACCAAGCCGCTCACGCCAAAAGAATCCAAAAGATTATGCTTGACCAACATGTTGCGGTCACGATCGGCCAGGACGTATGCAATCTGCCGGCACCTCTACGGGATGCGAAGACCATCGCGTACAGACCTTGGATCAATATTTGGCGGCTTATTTGGCGGCGTGCTTGGTGGCAAAACAAAACAGCCCAGAGGACATAGCCTCTGAGCTGCGAACATTTGGTGGGCGTTAGAAGATTTGAACTTCTGACCTCTTCCGTGTCAGGGAAGCGCTCTCCCCCTGAGCTAAACGCCCAAATGGAGCGGACAACGGGGCTCGAACCCGCGACCCCAACCTTGGCAAGGTTGTGCTCTACCAACTGAGCCATGTCCGCTTACGAGGATTAATCTTACGTGATACCCGCATCCTATGCAAGAACTTTTTTTGAAAAGTTTTGCGACGCCCTCGCGAACCTCGCAAAGACATCAACCACCACGTAAGGCGCAGGCAAACGCAAACTCGCCTCAAGAGGCCCCTACAACTCAGCGAGCATGATCCAGGCAGAACTGTCCTGCGCGAGCCTGCCGTCTGCAAGCGGTGATGAGGTGAGCAGGACCCTGCCCGCCGGCAGCTCCACGGGTGCTGCACCGAAGTTCGTCACACACGTCCAGCCGTTGTCGCGGCGATAGGCGATGACGCCGCCCTCAGCGCCCTCGGCACCATCCGCAAGGCCGGTGCGCCCGTCAAGATCGAGCCACGCGAGATCGTTGGCGCACCCGCGCAGCTTGCGCCGCAGCCAGAGGGCGTCACGATAGAGCGCAAGCATCGATGTCGGGTCCGCTTCTTCCCTATCGGCAGCGTAATCGGAAAACCATGCAGGCTGCGGCAGATGGGGCGCCGCATCGGCGTCCGCCGGTGAAAACCCAAACGATCCGCCCTGCGCGGGATCGTCCGCCGCCACCCACGGCAGGGGCACACGGCAGCCGTCGCGCCCCTTCTCGCGCTTCGGTCCGTGCGTATTGGTCGCAGTAGGATCTTCGAGTGCAGCCCACGGAATGTCAGCCACCTCAAAAAGGCCGAGCTCCTCACCCTGATACACGTATGCCGAGCCCGGAAGCGCCAGCTCGAGCAAAAGGGCCGCCCGCGCGCGGCGCTCGCCGAGTTCACGGTCCTCGTCATAAGACGACCCGTCGCGTAAGAGCCAGTCGAGCGCAATCTGGTGGTAGCGCGTCGCTTTGATCTGCGGCAGGGCATAGCGCGTCGCCACGCGCGGCACGTCGTGGTTGGAGAGTACCCAGGTCGAGGCGGAATCGGATTCTATAGCTGCCTTCAAGCCCTCCTCGATTGCAGCGTGCATGTCATCATAGGTCCAAGTGGCCTTGGCAAACTCAAAGTTGAATGTCTGGCCAAGCTCGCTGGGACGCGCGTAGAGATACTGGCGCTCGGGCAGCACCCATGCCTCGGCAACGGCGCTGCGCGGCGGATTATAGCGGTCGAACACGCGGCGCCACTCGCGATAGATCTCATGGACCTCGTTGCGGTCCCACAGCGGATGGGTGCCGTCGTCAACCATGTCATCGCCCTCGGCGAGATGCCACCGGTCGAGGTCATCGCGGTCGAGATCCTTGGCGAGACCGTGCGCCACATCAATGCGAAAGCCATCGACGCCTCGATCGCTCCAAAACGCCAGGACGTCGCAAAAGAACGCATGAACCTCGGGGCACGACCAGTCAAAGTCCGGCTGCTCGGGTGTAAACATGTGCAGATACCACTGACCGTCCGCGACGCGCGTCCAGGCGGGGCCGCCAAAGTTGGCATTCCAATTGGTGGGAGGCAGCTCGCCGTGCTCGCCGCGGCCATCGCGGAAGATATAACGGGCGCGCTCGGGCGATCCGGGGCCGGCGGCAAGAGCGGCTTTGAACCAGGGGTGCTGGTTGGACGAATGGTTGGGCACGATGTCGACGATGACCTTGATGCCGTGCGCGTGAGCCGCAGCGATCATGTCATCGAAGTCGTCAAGCGAGCCGAGACGTGGGTCGACATCGCAGTAGTCCGCCACATCATAGCCGCCATCAACAAGAGGCGATGGGTAAAACGGGCTCAGCCAGATGGCCTCGATACCCAGCCGCTCAAGATAGTCCATCTGCTGGGTAATGCCCGCGATATCGCCCAGACCCGAACCAGTCGAATCCTTAAACGAGCGCGGGTAGATCTGATAGATCGCGGCATCGGACATCCATGAGCGCGAAGAGGACTTTTCTGTAGCCATGGGGTGCGCCTCCCTTGCAACGAGGTTTTGCGAGATGCCCACGATGATACGCCCAAAGCGGACATTCGCGGCAAACAACGCCACAGCCACGCCCCAAACGCTCGCTCCCTCTCGGGTTCGAGCCCAAGCGATGGGTACGAAAAAGCCCGGCTACCGTAGTAGTCGGGCTGCTGCGTTTGGAGCGGACAACGGGGCGTCCGCGTATCCGCTTCGCGGATCCGCACCGGCTTCGGCCGCCTGCCGGCGTCCTCGCCAGCTCGCTACAAACGCTCCGCGTTTGCTTAACGCTCGCTCCCTCTCGGGTTCGAGCCCAAGCGATGGGTACGAAAAAGCCCGGCTACCGTAGTAGTCGGGCTGCTG
>NZ_JADMSU010000004.1 GCF_015561195.1 Collinsella aerofaciens
TGAAGGCGGTCGCGAGGAAGAGGCTCAAGGTCATCTACGCGATCATGCGCGACGCCGTCCCGTACGCGGCCTAGCGGACGGCGAGGTCAACCGAAGAGGAGGCGGGGGGCGCAAGGCGCCCGGATGCGTCGTGCCGAAATGTCGCGAAGCGCGCGGTTGACAAAACTATAGAGACACGTCCCAGAAAATCATCGCCAAATTAGCTACTTGATGCAACTAGCGCCAGGGGTCGGCTTCGAACAGCGGCTCGCGCTCGGGGCGGCGATCGCTGTAGGGGTCGTAGCCGTCATCGTCCTCGTTCTCGGCACGGATGTAGGGGTCGCGCGGCTTGGGCGCCGGTTTCGGCGCGGGCCTTGGTGCGGCGGACGCTATCTCAGCCGCCGGTGCGTTCGTCTTGTTCTCGTCTTTCATCTGCATAGCTCCTTGCATCGCATCCGCTCAACATCATCGATTGTCGCACGAAAAAGGGTGGCGGACCCGATTGGATCCGCCGCCCTTGGCGTTTAGAGACGGCTGACAGATTTTAAGGCATGGCCCAAAAATCTACTCGGCGTCGGGGACCTCGTAGGTGGCCGCCGGGGTGTTGTCGCACACGATGGTAAAACCGCCGTCCTTGTCGGCATCGACCGTCACCTGATCTCCCTCGCGCACCCTGCCGTCGATGATAGCGGCGGCGATGGCATCCACGACCTCGCGCTGAACCAGACGCTTGAGCGGACGGGCGCCAAAGACCGGGTCCAGGCCGCCCACGGCGAGCATCTGCTTGGCCGCCGGGGTGATGGCAAGCGTCATGCGCTCCTTGGCCAGACGCGCGCGGACGTCGGCGAGCTGGATGTCGACGATCTTTTCAATCTGCGCCATGCCGAGCGGATGGAACACCACGATATCGTCGATACGGTTGAGGAACTCGGGGCGGAAGGTCTGAGCCATGGCCGCGTCAACCTGATGGCGCATCTCCTCCTCGTCCTTACCGGAAAGCTCGGCGATAGCCTTGGAGCCCACGTTAGATGTCATGATGATGATCGTGTTCTTGAAGGACACCTGACGACCCTGGCCGTCGGTCAGACGACCGTCGTCGAGCACCTGCAGCAGCACGTTGAAGACATCCGGATGAGCCTTCTCCATCTCGTCGAGCAAGATCACGGAGTACGGACGACGGCGCACAGCCTCGGTAAGCTGACCACCCTCGTCGTAACCCACGTATCCCGGGGGCGCACCGATCAGACGCTGGACGCTGAACTTCTCCATGTACTCGGACATGTCGATACGCACAAGTGCGCGCTCGTCGTCGAACAGGCACTCGGCCAGCGCCTTGGCGAGCTCGGTCTTGCCCACGCCGGTGGGGCCCAGGAAGAAGAAGCTGCCGATGGGCTTGTCCGGATCGGAGAGGCCCGCACGGCTGCGACGCACGGCCGCGGCGACAGCGGAGACCGCTTCGTCCTGGCCGATGACGCGCTTATGCAGCTCGCCCTCCAAGCCCTTCAGCTTGTCGAGCTCGCCCTGCATCATCTTGGAGACGGGCACGCCAGTCCAAGCGCTCACGACCTCGGCGATCTCATCGGAGGTCACCTGCTCGTTGAGGCCCTCGCCGTCCTGCTGCTTTTGCGCCTCGAGCGCAGCCTCGGAATCCTGAATCTGCTGCTGCAGGCCCGGAATCACGGAGTAGCGCAGCTCGGACGCACGGCCCAGGTCGCCGTTGCGCGTCGCACGCTCCTCTTCGCTCTTGGCCTCGTCGAGCTGTCCCTTGAGCTCCTGTACGTGGTCGATGGCGTTCTTCTGGTTGAGCCAGCCGGCCTTTTGCACGTTGAGCTTTTCTTGAACCTCGGCAATCTCTTGGCGCAGGGCCTCCAGACGCTCCTTGGAAGCGTCATCGGTCTCCTTCATGAGTGCCTGCTCCTCGATCTGCAGCTGGGTGAGCTGACGCGTGGTGGCGTCGATCTCGACCGGCATGCTGTCGAGCTCCATGCGCAGGCGGCTTGCGGCCTCATCGACCAGGTCGATGGCCTTGTCGGGCAGGAAGCGGTCGGCGATGTAGCGATCGGAAAGGTCGGCGGCCGCCACGAGCGCGCTATCGGTGATATGCACGCCGTGGAAGATCTCGTACTTCTCCTTGAGGCCACGCAGGATCGAGATGGTGTCCTCAACGGTGGGTTCGCTCACCATAACGGTCTGGAAACGACGGGCGAGCGCCGCGTCCTTCTCGATGTACTTGCGGTACTCGTCGAGCGTGGTCGCGCCGATCGCATGCAGGTCGCCACGGGCGAGCGCCGGCTTCAGGATATTGCCGGCGTCCATGGAGCCCTCGGTGGCACCCGCGCCCACGATGGTGTGGAGCTCATCGATGAACAGGATGACCTTGCCCTCGGACTTTTGCACTTCCTTGAGCACGGCCTTCAAGCGGTCCTCGAACTCGCCGCGGTACTTGGCGCCGGCGACCAGCGCGCTCATGTCGAGCTCGATGAGGTCGCGGTCGCGCAGGGTGCTGGGCACGTCGCCGGCCACGATACGCTGGGCGATGCCCTCGACGATGGCCGTCTTGCCGACGCCCGGCTCGCCGATGAGCACGGGGTTGTTCTTGGTGCGGCGGGACAGGACCTGGATGGTACGACGGATCTCGTCGGTACGGCCGATGACCGGGTCGAGCTTACCGGCGCGGGCCAGATCGCAGATGTTGCGACCGTACTGCTCCAACGCCTCAAACTGCGTCTTGTCCTCGGCAGACGTCACGCGGTCATCGCCGCGCAGCTCCTCGTAGACCTGCTCGATGCGCTCCTTGGTGACGCCGGCGTCGCGCAGTACACGACCAGCCTCGCCCTTGTCCTCGGCAAGCGCCATCAGCAGATGCTCGGTCACCACAAAGCTGTCACCCATCTTGGTGGCCTTCTTCTCGGCCTTCTCGATGACGCGGACGAGCTCGTTGGACAGGCCCATCTGCTGGCCCTCGCCCGAAACCTTGGGCGCGTGGTCGATGGCATCCTGTGTGGAGCGCGCGAGCTGGGCCGGGTCGGCACCGATGCGCTCGATGATCACGGAGATATTGCGCTCGCCGGCACCAAGCAGGGCGGACAGCAGGTGAATCGGTTCCACCGCGCCGGCCTGAGCGTCAGCGGCCGTGCTCATGGCGATCTGCAACGCCTCGCGCGACGTCATTGCTAGCTTATCGATTCTCATGGAATCACCTCTCTTGGGGCGGCCGCCCTACGGGGCGGCTTCACGTTGTTCGAGAAGTATTGTTGCCAGCTTTGCGCGATCTTATACACAAATCTAAGTCTCTATATATAAGATTTTATGAGTGATTGATGGATAGGCTACTGAGATGTCAGCCCGCCGCTGCCCAGGCGCACTACCATCTCGATCTGTAACATCTAGCAGCCATTTTTGGTCCTAGATGTTACAGATCGAGATGAAATGACCAGCGGCAACCGTTTGTCTCAATCTGTAACATCTACTCGGCAAATTAAGGTCTAACTGTTACAGATCGAGACAAACAGAAGACACCCGAATCGAAAATCTAAATCTGCAACACCAGGCCCACTTTTAGCGGCCAAGATGTTACAGATCGAGACAAACCAAGAACCACCACAAAGGTGCCCGTCCCCTTTGTGGTGGTCCAGAGAAGAATCAGCCCCGATTAAAAGAAGCGACATCAAGCCCAGTCTACGTTTGGCGATCCCAAGACCCAGCGAGAACGCAGCGATGGAATCGAGAACCGACAATAGCCCGTTCGCACAGATAGAGGCGGAGATTCAAGGTCAGAGTCCGGCTTAAACGGCTTAGCTATCGCACGTCACAATGTTTTCGTCGTCCTCCCTATCGTATTTATAGTGCTTATAGTGAAAATAGCGGCTTTAGTGAGAATAGTATTGCGCAAAACTCGTGAACTCAATTTTTGACCTCTCGCCCAGAATGAGAGGGAGGCAAATATTCCTATTAGAGGTCAAATCGGAGCCTAATAGGGCCTTTTAGCCCCTCTCATTCCGGGCGGTCGCTTTCTTTTGACTATTGTCGTAAGCTGGTATCGCTTATCTTAATGATTGCATATTGCATGAGAGGTGCCCCACCGTGAAACGCTCCACCTATATCGGCCTGCTCGTCTTAGCGTTTGCAATTACCGCAGTCGGCGTAGGCATTATCTATCTCGCATTTCTCCCTGCCTCGGCGACGCAGGCGGCGGTTGAAACCATAAGCTATCCCATCGAAATCCTCACCGATATCGTCAAACCCGATTCAATCACTGTCGATTTCGACGGTACGCCCGCAGCGCTTGGGGTCAGCAACTATCCCCGAATCGAACTTGGAGCCACGCGCTATACCCAAGATGAGCAGCTTATCGGCAAGGCAACCAGTTTACTCAAAGGCAAGACGTTTAGGCGATGGTACGGCGCCGCAATATATCGAGCCAAGAATAACCAAATGGTTGGCGGGTATTATTCGACCCTTGAACTCGATGCGGCAAACGGGAGCAGACTGTGCAACGTTTCATACGACCCCGGCTACGTGGACAACGAAGGGCCGGGAGTCTATATCTCGGATGGCAACGTGATCTACGTCATGGAAGGCGACCAGACGGCAGTCGTCGATTTTATGGATCGGTGTACCGAGGATGCCTACGAACAAACCTGCGAGCCCGATCCGCAGACAGCGCGCAACAGTGGCTCGGCACGCACTTGGCTATTTGACGATGAAATAACCTGGACCCCATCGAAATAAGGACCCGCCGGGCAGGCACCTTTGTGGTGGTTTCGGTTCCGATGTTCCACTGTCTCGATCTGTAACATCTAGCGGCCCTTTTCGATCCTAGATGTTACAGATCGAGACGAAATAATCGGCGGCGATCGTTTGTCTCAATCTGTAACAACCGCTCGTCAAATAGGGACCCAGATGTTACAGATCGAGACAAACCAAGAACCACCATAAAGGTGTCCGTCCCCTTTGTGGTGGTTTTCGGCAAAAAGAAGCCGCCCCATTAACAGAGGCGGCTTCAAGCAAGTCTATTTATTAGCGCCCCTCAAGACCCAACGAGAACGTCGCGGTAGCCCCGGCCACACCTTTCCCTCGGGCGACCCTCGCGAAGCGCGTGAGCACGAGGGAAAGGTGTGCCGGGGCGTACAGAAGAGTTACTCGGCAGCGGCCTTGAACTTGTTGTAGTTGATCAGGCAGCCGGCCTTGACGATGGCACGCTCCTCTGCCGTCATATCGGCAATGTAGAGCTCAATCTGCTCGACCGCACCATCGGCGCGCACCACGTAGGAGGCAATGTCCTTCAGGTCGCCATCGAGCGCGGCGCGGATACCCGGCACGAAAACGTAATCGCCCACCTCAAAGTTGGGCTCCACCTCCATCTGGAAGGGCACCATGCCCCAGTTCATCACGTTGGAGCGATAACGCTTGGTGGCGTACTCGTGGACGATGTTGGCCAGGCCGCCGATCACGCGCTGGCAGCTCGCAGCCTGCTCGCGGGCAGAACCGTCGCCCGGCTTCTTGGCGTAGAGCATGGAGCCGTACTCGGTCGCCTTGGCATCGGCCGCGACACCCGCGCCGGCCAGCGCCTCGAACACGCCGGCAAGCTCGGCATCGAGCGCCGCCAGGTCGCCTGCTGCCTCGCCGGCAACGCGACGCTTTTCCACCGCGTCGACCTCCTTGGAACGGCCCACGTAGGCCGGATCGCGACGGCTCAGCGTAAACTCGGCCAGGCCCAGCGGGTTGGAGCGGAAGGAGCTCGTCTCGCCCGAAGGAATGAGCTCGTCGGTCGTAGTGACCGGGTCCATGATCTTGGAGCACACCTTGAGCAGGATGTCGTCGCCGAGGGGCTCCATCGCGGGCCACGGCTTGATGTTGGGGCCTTCGACCAGCTCGTCGGCAGGCTCCGCCTTGCCAAAGCCCCAGTACACGCGCTTTTTGTACGGCGCGTCGTCAAAGGTGTACTCGCAGGCCTCGTCCCAAGTCTCCTCGGGCAGGTCGGTCGCCGGTGTCAGGACGCCGCCGTTGGCAGCCGTCGCCGCAATGGAGCGGGCGTCCATCAGGGCCACGGCGCTCAGCTGGCCATTGCCCGGCTTGGAACCCTCGCGGTTGGGGAAGTTGCGCGTAGTGTGGCGGATCGAAAGGCCGTTGTTGGCGGGCGTGTCGCCGGCGCCGAAGCACGGGCCGCAGAACGCCGTGCGCACGATCGCGCCGGCCTCCATAAGGTCGTAGATATAGCCGCGACGCGTGAGTTCGAGCGCCACGGGCTGGCTCGTGGGATAGACCGACAGCGAGAACTCGCCGCAGCCGGTGTTGGCGCCCTTGAGCACGCGGGCAGCCTGGACCACGGAGTCGTAGTTGCCGCCCGAGCAGCCGGCGATAACGCCCTGCTGCACGTGCAGTTTGCCGTCGACGATCTTGTCGAGCAGGCTAAAGTGCGTCTTGCCCTCGCCGATCTTGGCGGCCTCGAGCTCCACCTCGTGAAGGATGTCCTCGAGGTTCTCATTGAGCTCGTCGATCTCAAAGCCGTTGGAAGGATGGAACGGCAGCGCGATCATGGGCTTGATGCTCGACAGGTCGACCTCGACGCAGCCGTCGTAGTAGGCGACATCAGCGGGCTTGAGCTCGCGGTAGTCGTCGCCGCGGCCGTGCATGGTCAAAAACGCGTGTGTGTCCTCGTCGGTTGCCCAGATGGAGGAAAGGCAGGTGGTCTCGGTGGTCATGACGTCGACGCCGTTGCGGTAGTCGGTCGTCATGCTCGCGATGCCGGGGCCCACGAACTCCATGACCTTGTTCTTGACGTAGCCCTTGGCAAAGACGGCGCGGATGATGGCGAGCGCCACGTCGTGCGGACCAACGCCGGGGCGCGGGGAACCCGTGAGGTAGATGGCGACGACGCCGGGGTAGGCGACATCGTAGGTGTCGCGCAGCAGCTGCTTGGCCAGCTCGCCGCCGCCCTCGCCCACGGCCATGGTGCCCAGGGCGCCGTAGCGGGTGTGCGAGTCGGAACCCAGGATCATCTTGCCGCAGCCCGCGAAGTTCTCACGCATAAAGGAATGGATGACCGCGATATGGGGCGGAACGAAGATGCCGCCGTACTTTTTGGCAGCCGAGAGGCCAAAGACGTGGTCGTCCTCGTTGATGGTGCCGCCCACGGCGCACAGCGAGTTATGGCAGTTGGTGAGCACGTAGGGCAGCGGGAACTGCTCCATGCCCGAGGCGCGCGCCGTCTGGATGATGCCGACAAAGGTAATATCGTGGCTCGCCATGGCATCGAAGCGAATCTTGAGCGCCTCGGGGTCGCCGGACGTATTGTGTGCCTGAAGGATCGAATACGCGATGGTTCCGCGCTTGGCATCCTCAGGCGTCTGCGTAATGCCGCGCTCAGCAGCCTCGGCCTCAGGCACAACCTCGCTGCCGCCGCGCAGGTAGATGCCGTCCTCGTACAGCTTGACCATACTGTCTCCCACTCTGCCCAAAACGATTTGGGCGCATAGCATACATTCGTTCAATATCGTGCCATAGAACGGTTGCGAGTGGGTTACGAATCTGCGCGTTCACTTTATCTCAGTAAAGCACAGGACGAGTTGGGTCCCGGAGAGGCAGACTTAGACGCTCAAATGACGAGAGTGGATAATCTCCCACTTTGGGCCTGCAAACAGGCAAAAACGGGAGATTATCCACTCTCATTCTGCAGGCACTCATTTAAGTCTGTCCCCAATGAGTGCCACGCGGTTTGGTAAAACCGCGTAACTATAAGTCTCCGCCTGCGCCCAAAAGTTTGCGCATGACCTGTTCGGGGTTAACCGAGCCGTCGCGTGGGGCCAGGGCGGTAATCTTCTTTTGCATCTTGTATTCGTGCAGCTCGTCCTCGAGCTGGCGCACGCGGGCACGGAGTTTTTCGTTCTCGCGCTCGCGCTCCTCGGCACGCTCCTTCATATCGAGGATACGCACCACACCGGCAAGGTTGATGCCCTCGTCGGTCAGTTGATTGATGAGTTCCAGGCGCTCGATATCGGCACGCGAATACAGACGCGTGTTGCCGCCCGAGCGCTGGGGGTTCACCAGGCCCTTGGACTCGTAGACGCGCAGAGTCTGCGGATGCATGCCGGTCAACTCGGCCGCCACGCTGATCATGTACAGCGGTTTGTTCCTATTGTCCTCGGCCATGCTACCTGACCCCTTTCCGTCTCGTTATCGTCCATCATAAGCCCGCGGGCGCGGGTGTGCGCCACGACCGCCCTAGTACGTCGCCTTGTAACGGTTGACCTTCTCGCGATAATCGCGCGTGTCGGCCTCGCGCAGCTTGGTCATGGCATCGCGCTCGTCATCGGATAGGTTCGTGGGGACCTGCACCTTGATCTCGACGAGCAGCGCGCCCGTACGGCCACGGTGCTTAACGTCGGGCGCTCCCATCTCCTTAAAGCGGAACTTCTTGCCCGTCTGGGTACCCGCGGGCACTTTCAAACGGACCGTCGCACCGCCGGGCGTGGGCACGTCCACCGTGCAGCCGAGCGCCGCCTCGTAGACCGAGACCGGTACCTCCATGGTCACATCGGCGCCTTTGCGCTTAAACAGCGGGTGCTCCTCCACATGCGTGGTCACGACCAGGTCACCGCGCTCGCCACCCGCAACGCCATACTCGCCGCGACGCTTGTAGCGTAGCTTGCCGCCATCGACCGCGCCCGCGGGCACCGAGACCGTGATGGTCTGCTGCTCGCCTGTCGAGGGAATGCGATAGGTGACCTTGTGCGTCACGCCGCGAAACGCGTCCTCGGCCGTTACGTCGACAGTCAGCGACAGGTCGCCGCCCTTGCGCGCGCGGCTGCGGCCCGCGCCGGCACCGGCAGCGCCCGCGGCCCCGGCAAAGCCCGAGCCCCAATCGCTGCCCCAGGCGCCGTTGCCGCTAAATATGCTGTCGAAGATGTCGCCCCAGCCGCTGGCGCCCGCGCCGGCACCGTAGCCGCCGCCATACGCGCCGCCCGCGCCCGGCATGCCGCCAAACATGAGCATCTGGTCGTACTCTTTGCGCTTCTTCTCGTCCGAAAGCGTTTCGTAGGCCTCGCTAATCTCCTTGAACTTGGCCTCGTCGCCGCCGGCATCGGGGTGATATTTTTGCGCGAGCTTGCGAAACGCGCTCTTGATCTCTTTGTCGGAGGCGCTCTTGGATACGCCCAGGATGTCATAGAAGGTTTTGCCTGCAGCCATCGTAGCTCCTCTCCTGTTACGTCCGCCGTCCATGCAGACGACGGCTCATGCTTTCATATGGCACTAGGTCAGAAAGGGCCCCGGGTGTTGCCCCGGGGCCCTTCTCAATTACTCCTCGGTGCTCTCGGCCGTATCGGCCGTAGCATCCTCGGGCGCCGCTTCGGGCTCCGGTGCGGGGCGCTTCTCGCCACCGTAGGTCACCGTCACCATCGCGGAACGCAGAATACGATCCGCCATGCGGTAGCCCTTCTGGTACACGTCGTTGACGGTCTCGTCATACTGCGATGCGTCCTCGACGCGACCCACAGCCTGGTGCTCGAGCGGATCGAACGCCTCGCCCTTGGGGTCGATGGGCTCAACGCCCTCGTGCGCAAACACATCGAGCAGCTTGGCATGAACCGCATCGACGCCGTCGACGAACTGCTTAAAGTCGTCGGAAAGCTCTTGGCTGCGGGCATGGTCGATCGCGCGCTCGATATCGTCGATCACCGGCAACAGCGCGGTGACAAGCTTCTCGGTCGCGCGCTCGCGCTCGGCGATGCGCTCGTTGGCGGTGCGGCGACGGAAGTTCTCCCAGTCGGCCTGTAGACGGGCAGTGCGCTCGGTGGCGTCCTTCGCCTTGTCCTCGGCGGCCTTCTGGGCCTCTGCCGCAGCATCGAGCTCGCTGCGCACGTCGGTAAGCTCCTTTTGGGCCTGCTCGAACTTGAGCTTAAAGTCGTTGTCGGCGGCTTCCTCACCGGCGCGGATAGCGGCTTCCACCATCTCGTCCTCGGTCATCGTCGCCTCCTTGTTGGAATCCTCTACCTGGTTCTCGGCAGCCTCGGCGGCCTCGGCCTCGTTGGCCTCGGTATCGTCGACGGCCTCTACGGGAATCTTCACGTCCTTCTCCTCAGAGTCAACGGGGGCGGCGCCAGCGGCAGCCGCCTCCGTGCGAGCTTTACGGGCGGACATGATTACTTGTCCTCGTCGTCCACAACCTCGTAGTCGGCGTCGACCACGTCATCGTCGGCAGGCTGGGCGCCGGCGGCACCGTCGGTCTGCTGCTGAGCGTCGGCGTAGACAACCTGGGCCAGCTCGTAGGCCACGGACTGCAGGGACTCGCCGGCGGCCTTGATAGCCTCGACGTCAGAGCCCTCGAGCGCCTTCTTGGCGTCGGCGATAGCGGCCTCGGCCTTGGACTTCACGTCGGCGGAAACCTTGTCACCCAGCTCGTTGAGGGTCTGCTCGGTGGAGTAGCACAGGCTATCGGTCTGGTTGCGGACCTCGACCTCTTCCTTCTGCTTCTTGTCCTCCTCGGCATGAGCCTCGGCGTCCTTGACCATGCGATCGACTTCGTCATCGGAAAGCGCGGTGGAGCCGGAGATGGTGATCTGCTGCTCCTTGCCGGTGCCCTTGTCCTTAGCAGAGACCTTGACGATGCCGTTGGCGTCGATGTCGAAGGTGACCTCGATCTGCGGCACGCCGCGGCGGGCAGCCGGGATGCCGGTCAGCTGGAACTTACCGAGCGACTTGTTGTCGCGAGCAAGCTCGCGCTCGCCCTGGAGCACGTTGATCTCGACGCTGGTCTGGTTGTCGGCAGCGGTGGAGTAGACCTCGGTCTTGGAGGTCGGGATCGTGGTGTTGCGGTCGATCATCTTGGTCATGATGCCGCCCATGGTCTCGACGCCCAGCGACAGCGGGGTAACGTCGAGCAGCAGGATGCCCTCGACGTCGCCGGTGAGCACGCCGCCCTGGACGGCAGCGCCGTCGGCAACGACCTCGTCGGGGTTCACGGACATGTTGGGCTGCTTGCCGGTCATGGTCTTGACGAGCTCCTGGACGGCGGGCATACGGGTGGAGCCGCCGACGAGGATGACCTCGGTCAGATCGGAGAGCTTGAGCTTGGCGTCACGCAGGGCGTTGGTGACAGGCTGCTTGCAGCGCTCGAGCAGGTCGCGGGTGATCTTCTCGAACTCGGCGCGGGTCAGCGTGTAGTTGAGGTGCAGCGGGCCGGACTGGTTCATGGTAATGAACGGCAGGTTGATGGTGGTCTGCTGGGCGGCGGAGAGCTCCTTCTTGGCGTTCTCGGCGGCCTCCTTCAGACGCTGCAGGGCCATGGGATCCTGACGCAGGTCGACACCGTTCTCCTGCTGGAACTTATCGGCCATCCAGTCGATGACGCGCTGATCCCAGTCGTCGCCGCCCAGGTGGTTGTCACCCGAGGTGGACAGGACCTCAAACACGCCGTCAGCGAGGTCGAGGATGGAGACGTCGAAGGTGCCGCCGCCCAGGTCGAAGACCAGGATGCGCTGGTCGGTGCCCTGCTTGTCCAGGCCATAGGCCAGAGCAGCAGCGGTCGGCTCGTTGACGATACGCTTGACGTTGAGGCCGGCGATCTTGCCGGCATCCTTGGTGGCCTGACGCTGGGCGTCGTTGAAGTAGGCCGGGACGGTGATGACGGCGTCGGTGACGGTCTCGCCCAGATACTTCTCGGCGTCGGCCTTCATCTTTGCGAGCGTCATGGCGCTCACCTGCTCGGCGGTGTAGTCCTTGCCCTCGATATCGACGACGGCACGGCCACCCTGGCCCTCCTTGACCTCATACGGCACGGTCTTGATCTCGGAGGTGCACTCGGAGTACTTGCGGCCCATGAAGCGCTTGATGGAGAACACGGTGTTCTTGGGGTTGGTGACCGCCTGGTTCTTAGCGGCCTTACCCACAACGCGGTCGCCGTCGGCACGGAAGCCCACGACGGACGGGGTGGTGCGGTCGCCCTCGGCGTTCACGATGATGGTCGGAGAACCGCCCTCGAGAACGGCCATTGCGGAGTTAGTAGTACCAAGGTCGATACCAAGAATCTTACTCATTAGAAATTCCCTCTCTCTTGTGCGTTTGCACCGACTCGGCGGTCTGCCGCGCGGTGTTTCGGCTTGTCTTTCAGGATGTAGTGTATCCCCTTATGGGCCGGAATATACAAAATCTAAGTCAATTCATATAAGATTTCTTGTTGCTGAGAGTTTAGGTTCTCAAATACGCAGGTAGATGCGCTGATTGAGTTCTCAGCAAATCTATTGAGATCTATGTAGAGATGGCTAAGGTTTGCATCCGGGAGTGCCTGGGGCTGCCTTATGGAAAGCTCGTCCCGGTTTGAGCGTGGATTCCGGGTCGCAGTTTCCGCAACCAGAGCCTTCGGGAAAATACATCCCAATCTGAGCGAAAATTCCGGGATGCAGTTTCCGCCGGGCGGTCCATCCGGAAACTGCGACCCGGTTTTCGGCCAAATAACGGGATGCCCTTTCCGCAGGCGCGCTCAATAGCTCAATATTTCAAGTCACCTTTAGCTAACATTTTCGCAGCTCAACGGCCCCACCTGCGCGTTTTTTAGTAAACCTTGGCATACTCGGCGAACGGTATGAAGATGCCGGCCAGAGGGTATTGCAAACGGTCGCTCCCGTGGTATGTTTTTGCCCGAATCAAACCGGCGCGCATCGCCTGTAGCGTCGGTCAACAGAGAGGAAACTACCATGGCTCATCCCGTAATTGATGCCGACGAGTGCATCGCTTGTGGCGTTTGCGTCGACTCCTGCCCCGCTGGCGTTCTGGAGCTCCAGGACGTTGCTACCGTCGCTGACGAGGACTCCTGCGTCGCCTGTGGCGCTTGCCAGGACGCTTGCCCCGCTGGCGCGATCACCGAGATCGTTGAGGAGTAACAACTCCCCCACTTGCACACTCAAAAGTACACCGTGCACAAAAAGGAGGCTTCCGCATCGCCGCGGAGGCCTCCTTTTTTGTGCGGATAACCAATTAGGCACCGTCGCAGGTTGAGCTCACGTCAGCGAAAACGTCCCTAAGCGAGCAAGGTGACGTGAAAGAGGAGGGAAGCGTACTTTTGTACGCGACCGACGATTGAACGTCAGATTGCCGCTTAGGGACGTTTGCAGCATCGGCTACGACAGATCGTCCTCGTAGGGCATCAGGTCTGCCAAATAGCCTTTCTCCTTGAGCATGGCCTCGATCTCGTCGAGGGTCTGTTCGTCCTCCGCCGCAATGCGATGGAAGTGGTAGCCGCTGGTCACCGTCAGCAGCGGGAAGCTCTTGCCGCTCTCGATATCGTGCAGGTAGCGCTCAACATCGCGACGATTGCGGATGTCCAGGTCGGCCGTGATCTTACCGTACACGCGGTGATTGACGATCACGTTGAGCACGGCGCCACCGGCGTCGACGATACTCGTGAGCTCATCGCCTGCCTGCTCCACGCTGTGGCGAACCTTGACCAAGCGCGTGGGCACGGCGGGGCTGCTGGGGGCCTCCTGCAGCACATAACCACGGTTGGTCGCCACGATATCGTGCCCATCGGCACGTAACAGGGCAATATCCTGAACCACGACCTGACGGCTCACGCTAACCTCGCGGGCAAGCGCGCTGCCCGATACGGGCTCCGTGGCTCCCTCGAGCACGGCCATGATGGCACGGCGACGCTCGCGGGCGTCCATTATTTACCGTCCAACAGACGCAGGTGCTTAAGCGAGAGGTCGAGGATCGGCGCGGAGTGCGTCAGGGCGCCCGAGCTAATGTAGTCGACGCCCAGATCAGCCAGGGCGCGGATATTGCTGGCATCCACGTTGCCCGAGCACTCGGTCTTGGCGCGGCCGGCGATAAGCTCAATCGCGGCAGCCATGTCGTCGTGAGTCATGTTGTCGAACATGATGATATCGGCGCCGGCTTCCACGGCCTCGCGCACCATGTCCAGGTTCTCGCACTCGATCTCGACCGTCGTGGTAAACGATGCATGGGCGCGCGCCATCTCGATCGCACGCGTCACGCCGCCGGCGGCGTCGATGTGGTTGTCCTTGAGCATGACGGCCGTCGACAGGTTGTAGCGGTGGTTACTGCCGCCGCCGATCTCGACCGCCGCCTTCTCAAACACGCGCATGCCCGGCGTGGTCTTGCGTGTGTCGACAAGCACGGTCTTGGTGCCCTCGAGCGCCGCGGCCATGCTGTGCGTGTAGGTAGCGATACCGCTCATGCGCTGCAGGTAGTTGAGTGCCACGCGTTCGCCCGAAAGCAGCACGCGCACATCGCCGCGCACCTGGCCCACGTGGTCGCCGGCGTGCACCTCGTCGCCATCCGAGACATCGAACAACACGGAGCTCTGCGGATCCAGCAGCTCAAAGGTGCGGGCGAATATGTCCAGGCCGGCGATAATGCCGTCGGCCTTGGCGATGAGCTCAACGGTAGCGGGGCGCGCCGTGGGGCACACGCTCGCCGTACTCACGTCCTCAAACGTAATGTCCTCGCGCAGAGCCTGCAAAATCAGGTCATCGACGACGAGCTTCATGGTAATGGGATTCATGGTCTACTCCTCCACGGCCTGCGTGCCGGCGGCACGGGCCAAATCATCGATTGCCAGGGAGTCGGCGCTCAGGGCGCGATGACGCCCGTCAAGCGCGGGCTCGCCCGCCCGCTCCACGGCGAGCGACTCGCCGGTGCGCATGCACCAGGCGGCACGGCGGCCCCAAACCAGGGACTCGAGCAGGCTGTTGGAAGCCAGGCGATTCTTGCCGTGCACGCCGTTGCAGGCCGTCTCGCCCGCGGCGTAGAGCTCGGGCATCGAGGTGCGGCCGTCCTTGTCGACCCACACGCCGCCCATAAAGTAGTGCTGCGTGGGCGTAACGGGGATGGGCTCGTCCAAGATGTCGCGGCCGTCCTCAAGGCAGCGCGCGCGAATGTTGGCAAAGTGCCCGGTCACCACGTCGCGCTCGACGGGGGCAAAGCTCAGCCACTCGTGCTCGGTGCCGTCCTGCTTCATCTGCTCACGAATAGCGGCGGCGACCACGTCGCGCGGCTGCAACTCGTCAGTAAAGCGCTCGCCGGCGGCGTTGAGCAAAATCGCGCCCTCGCCGCGGCAGCTCTCGCTGATCAGGAAGGTGCGGCCTGGCTGCGGCGAGAACAGTCCCGTGGGGTGGATCTGCACGTAGTCCAGGTGCTCCATCTTAATGCCATGCTCCTGAGCGATGTAGCAGGCATCGCCCGTGAGCTGCGGATAGTTGGTCGAGTGGTCGTATACGCCGCCGATGCCGCCCGTTGCCCACAGCGTGTGACGGGCACGGATCTTAAACGGCTCGCCGGCATGCGCGCCCTCGGCGGCATTTACCAGCTCGTCGGCGGGACGAACCGAGTTGTCCTCGTCCACGGGAACGGCGACGACACCGGTGCACACCGTGGCGCCGTCACGCTCGCCCGTCAGGATGTCGGTCATGGCCACGTGTTCCAGAATCTGCACGTTGTCCAGTTTGCGGACGGCCTGAAGCAGCTTGGTCGTAATCTCCTTGCCGGTGATATCGGCATGGAAGGCGATGCGCGGACGGCTGTGCGCGCCCTCGCGGGTAAAGTCGAGGCTGCCGTCGGCCTTGCGCTCAAAGTCCACGCCCATCGCCAGCAGATCGTTGATGACCGAGCGGCTCGAGCGGATCATGATGTCGACGCTCTCGCGGCGGTTCTCGTAGTGGCCGGCGTGCATGGTGTCCTCAAAGAAGGCATCGTAGTCCGAGCCCTCGGGCAGCACGCAAATGCCGCCCTGCGCGAGCATCGAATCGCACTCGTCGACAGCGCCCTTGGAGAGCATGATCACGCGCATGCTCGTCGGCAGGTTGAGAGCCGCATACAGGCCCGCTACGCCGCAGCCGGCAATAACGACGTCGCACTCCATATCGTGGTATTGCTTGGTTTCCACAGGAATCCTCTCCCTTGAATGTGACATAAGGGACCGTCCCTCATGCCGCATTGTTCTAGCGCGCTGCGTACTCGAGCATGCGGTCGAGCGTGAGCTTGGCCTGATCGGCGGCCTCGTCCGACACGCCGATCTGCACCTCGCCCTCGCCCGTCTCCAGGCAGCGCACGAGCTTTTCGAGCGTGATGAGATCCATGTTGACGCAGGTGGGCTGCACCGCGGGGAAGTAGAACTTCTTGCCGGTGCCCTGGCAGCGGCGCTCGAGCTCGTAGAGCACGCCACGGACCGTCACGATAATGAACTCGCTCGCGTCGGACTCCTCGGCGTACTTGATGATGCCGGCGGTGGAGCCGATGTAGTCGGCCTCGGCCAAGACGTCGGCCTTGCACTCAGGATGCGCCAGCACGAGCGCGTCGGGGTGGGCCTCCGTCGCGTCGACGATCTGCTCGACGGTGATGATGTGATGGCGCGGGCAGTAGCCGTTGTTGAGAATGACGTGCTTTTGCGGCACCTGCTCGGCTACGAAGCGGCCGAGGTTTTGGTCGGGAATGAACAGGATATGCTGCTGCGGCAGCTCGGACACGATCTTGACGGCGTTGGAGCTGGTGACGCACACGTCGCTCCAGCTCTTGATCTCGACCGTGGAGTTGACGTAGCAGACCACGGCCAGGTCGTCGCCGTACTCGGCGCGCGCCGCGTCGACCGTCTCGCGCTTGACCATATGAGCCATGGGGCAGTCCGCACCCGGCTCGGGCAGCAGCACGGTCTTGGTGGGGTTGAGCAGCTTGGCGCTCTCGCCCATAAACTCCACGCCGCACAGCACGATGGTCTGCTGCGGCAGGCTCTTGGCGAGCTTTGCCAGGTAAAAGCTGTCGCCGACGTAATCGGCCACAGCCTGGACCTCGGGCGCCACGTAATAGTGCGCCAGGATTACCGCGTCGCGTTGGGTTTTAAGTTGCTGAATGGCCTCGACGAGCTCTGCGGGCACCAATGCCGCGCGCTCCGTTGCCGTCGTTGCCGATGCCAGGCCGGCCGCAATGTCGCGTGCAAGCTCCGATGCATCCATGTTCGCGCTCTGTGCCATCAAGGCCCCTCTCTTTTGGCGAATCTTGGGGCTTTAGTATGACACCTAGGTTTACAGCTGACAAGACAGCTGTAAACCTAGGTGTAAAGTTGAAATAAAGATTCAATCATGCGGCAGGTCCATTTTCGAACTGGCAAGCTGAGGATAGCCGAGCTCTCGATAGCGCAGGAGGCATCTTTCGCCACCGCAATACCGCTCGGCGCGAGTTGCACGCCTTGGGGCACGAACGGGCGCTCCCCCGCGAGTGGTCCGCGCCCAATGTGGCAAAATCGAACTACTAAGGGGGCTCAGAATGCTCAAGATTATTGCCTGCGACGACGACGTCGCTTTTCTAGATAGACTGCACCGGATGATCGACCGTTGGTCGACCGAGACGGGCACGGCGGTCGATGTTGCGCTCGTCACGCGCGGCGAGGACCTGCTGGCGCGCCATTCCGCGTCGCGCGCCGACATCATCCTGCTCGACATGATCATGCCACTCGTCAACGGCATGGACACCGCACGCGAATTGCGCCAGGCCGACACCGCCGTGCGCCTGGTGTTCCTTACCTCGTCGCCCGAGTTTGCACTGGAGTCCTACGAGGTCCGCGCCTTCGACTATCTGCTCAAGCCCGTGACTTACGAACGCCTGGCGCAGTTACTCGACGAACTTTCGAGCATGCGCCCGGCGGCAACCGACGAGCTCGTGATCAAAACGTCCTTTGGCTACCACGCCCTGCGCCTGTCCGACATCGAATATGCCGAGGCGCGCAACAAGCACGTGGTCTTCCACCTGCGCGACGGACGCGATATCGAGGCACTCGAGTCGTTCCGCAGCGTCGAGGACCGTTTGGCGCAAAATGCCACCTTCTTTAAATGCCACCGTAGCTACCAGGTCAACTTGCGCAACATCGACCACTTCGATCGCACGGACATCGTCATGCGCTCCGGCGTGTGCATTCCGCTGTCGCGCAGCAGCAAGCAGGGGTTCCAAGACGCCTACTTTGCGGTGCGCTTCGAGGGCGGGAGGCGCTGATGATCTCCTCGGTCGAAATGGTCCTTTGGGCAATCCACCACGCCACAACGCTACTCTTTGGCGTCTTTGCTTCGGCGGCGCTGTGCGGTATCGAAATCAATCGACGCCATGCACTCGAGTTGGTGGGGGTCGGAGCCGCAACCGGCGCTGCCTTTTCGATCGCCAATGTCGTTGGCGGAGAGCTTTTTGCCCGTCAGGTCTATCCGCTCGTCGTGCACTTGCCGCTTACCGTCTACCTATGCGCGCGCTACCACTTGAGTCCGCTGCTCGCGACGTTGGGCGTCACCAGCGCCTATCTGAGCTGTCAGTTCAGCAACTGGATGGGCATCGCCGCCTTTGCCGCAACCGATTCGCAGATCGCGTACTATCTGGCGCGCATCGCGACCACGCTCGGCGTCTTTGCCGTCCTGCTGCATTGGGCCGGCGACATTGGACCCCGCCTGGCGATTAAAAGCCCCACCGAGCTGGGCATCCTTTTAATCCTGCCGCTCGTCTATTACATCTTTGACTACGCCACCAACGTCTACACCACGCTGTTCCACTCGGGCTCGGTGGTGACAGTTGAGTTTTTGGCATTTGCGCTCTGTGCCTTCTATCTTATGTTTCTTGCCGTTTACCTGCGCGAATACGAAGAAAAGGAAACAGCCGAGCGAGAGCGTTGGATGCTCGAAACCCGCGACAGCGCCGCCATCAAAGAGCTCGAGGCTTGGCGTCAATCTGGGCGCGAGCTGTCGGTTCTTCGCCATGATATGCGCCACTTCCTACGCGGCCTGGCCACTTTAATTGAGGAGGGCCACACCGACGAGGCGCTCAAACGCATCGATGAGCTCTGCGAAGCCGGCGACCGCACCGCCGTACGCCGCTTCTGTGCCAACGAGACCGTAAACATTGCGCTTTCGTCATTTAACTCGGATATCAATAGAAACGGCATTACCGCCAACTTGCGCGCCGCCGTACCCGAAACGATCCACGTAGGTGACGCCGACCTGTTTAGCGTGCTCTCAAATGCCTTGGAAAACGCTATCACCGCCGCAAGCGCCGCACCCCAAGGAAAGCGATTCGTCGACTTTGACCTGCGATTTGAGGACGGCCAGCTGCTGCTGTTAGTTTCCAACACGTTTGACCGCGCACCGCGCATGGTCGACGGCATGCCCGTGACCCGGCATGCGGGCCACGGCTTTGGCACCAAGAGCATCAAACTTGCCGTGGAGCGCATGAACGGCAACTGCCAGTTCCGCATTAACGGCGATCGGTTTGAGCTGCGCGCTGTGATGTAAGGGCGCGGGCGCGACGGATTTGCGTTCCGCGGGTACGGCTCGCCCGCTCGGGGTCGTTTGTCGACGCGGGCTCGCTACAGCGGCGCGGCCGCCGGGGTCAGCTGCTTGATGTAGGCCCACATGCGCTGCTTGGCCGCCTTGTCGGTCAGCGCCGCCTCAAAGCCATCGAGCGCGAGCACGCGACGGCCCTGCACATGGGCGACCAGGCCGGGCTTGAGCATGGCGGTGTCGAAGTCATCGATCGCCACGAGCATATCGGCGTAGGTCTCGCGCATGGCGTCAGCCGCGTTGTTGTCGAGCAGTAGCACCGCCTCGGGGTCCAAGGCCTCAAGCGCCTCGCGGAACAGTTCGCACGGCAGAGTCTCGCCCACCGCGACCGCTCCGTCGCCTGTGCCGGCGACGCTTGCCAGCACGCAAAAATCCTCGGGCGCGTAGCCGATGGCCCCAAGCGCCTTGCGCAACGCCGCGCCATCCGGGCCGGCGGCAAGCTCGCCACCCGAACGCTCGGCCTCGTCCAAATCGCCTTTGACCAGCACGATCGGCGAGCACGCGTTGCCCACGATGCGCACGCCACGGACCGCAAGCGATGTGAGCTCCTGCTCGGCCGCCTGGGCGATGGCTTCTTTTTTCTGGCTTTGTGACGTGGACATGCGCTCTCCAATCGTTTGCGTGCCCACCATTATATAAAAGAGCCGCCCGCGAGTGGTTGCTTTACGGGAGGCTGGGTATAAGCACGGTCGTACTGAGTTTTACGCGGCCGAGCCGCGTCGCATTATGGAGGTCACCATGGCTGACATTAATCAGATTACCCCCGAGAACTTCGATTCTATCGTTAACGACAGCCTGCCCGTGCTGGTCGATTTTTGGGCACCGTGGTGCGGGCCCTGTCGATCCCTCTCGCCCATCGTTGACGAGGTTGCCGATGAGCTGGCGGGCAAGCTTGCCGTTGCCAAATGCAACGTCGACGACAACCAGGACCTGGCCATGAAGTATGGCGTCATGAGCATCCCCACGCTGATTGTGTTTAAGAACGGCGAGGAGATTGACCGCTCGGTTGGCGCTCTGCCCAAGGCGAGGCTGCAGGCACTGCTGGAGAAGCATCTGTAATACGCTTGTTACTTACCCGCCGTCCATGAGCGGTTTTGCACCGCTCGCCGGACTGCCGGGTGCGGCGCGTGCGACCACGGATAGTATGGTAGTTACAAACAGCCCCCAGTGAACGGGTGCGGGTCAGACGGACTCGCACCCGTTTTCTTATGCAGCTGCGCACAGAGTGGGCGTAGTAAAATCTGAACCACTGGATTACCGCCTACACTTGGAGATTTCCCATGCATGATGTTGGAATGAACATGAGCCAGCTTGCCATGAGCGTCAAGCAGGTCGACGACACCATCGAGCTCGCTCACGAGTGGAGCCATCAGCTGCTGCATGCGACCGAGAATTTTGACATGGAGCGCATCAGCGCCAAGCTCGAGGCAGCCATGGCCGCGCTGCACGAGGCCCACGACGCACTCGAGGGCTACGAAGAGGCCATCGAGGCCGACCACAACTCCGCCGGCTCCGTGAAGCTGGTGTAACGTGGCCGAACACGAGCACGGCTGCGGGTACGAGCACGAGCATCCGCACGGGGCGGACGGTGACGCGGGCTGCCACTGTAGTGGTTCCGGCTCCGAGCTGGTCCGCTTTTCGGTTACCGCACCGGACGACCTGCTGCGCCGTTTTGACGAACAGATCGCGCGCCGCGGCGACGTGGCCAACCGCTCCGAGGCCGTGCGCGACCTGATTCGCGCCTCGATCGCCAAGGAGCAGATGCGCACGCCCGATGAGCATGTTATCGGGTCGCTCACCATGATCTACGACCACCATACCGGCGACCTGACGCGCCGTCTGGACGAAGTGCAGCACGACTACACCGACGAAATCGTATCGACCATGCACGTGCATCTGGATCACCACAACTGCTTGGAGATTCTGGCGCTCAAGGGTCGCGGCGAGCGCGTCTACGAACTAGCCGACCGCCTGCTGGGCCTGCGCGGCGTTAAGCACGGCGAGCTCACGTGCGCCGCCACCAAGCAGAGCCTGGGGCTGTAGCGCACCTGTCCCTATTTGGTCGGTTTTGATGAGGGGTGTCGCATGCGGCATGTGCATATTCATGTGACGGGCATTGTGCAGGGTGTTGGCATGCGACCGTTTGTGTATCGCGAGGCCATGGCGCATGGCATTTGCGGCTGGGTGCTCAATGCGGGCGACGGCGTGCATATCGAAGCGCATGCTCTGGCCGGTGCGCTCGATGCTTTTGTCGCCGCGCTTTCTGAGCATGCGCCTGCGGCAGCCCGCGTAGAGCATGTCGAGGTTGTGGACCTGGCAGCCAACGGTTGGGATGCCGCCAATGAAGAGGGTTTTCGCATCGTAGCATCGCAGGACCAGACCGCGCACACGACGCTCGTCTCGCCCGATATCGCCACCTGCGACGATTGCCTGCGCGAGCTGTTCGATCCCGCCGACCGACGCTATCATTACCCCTTTATCAACTGCACTAACTGCGGCCCACGCTTTACCATCATCCGATCGCTGCCTTATGACCGAGCGGCTACCTCGATGGACCGTTTTCCCATGTGCCCTGAGTGTGCCGCGGAGTATGCCAATCCGCTCGACCGTCGCTTTCACGCGCAGCCCGATGCCTGCTTTAATTGCGGGCCGCATATCATGTGGCGCGAAGCGAGCGTGGGCGATGAGCCTGGCGAAGCCGCCGCGCCGCTGGCCGTCGGCACCACGCGCGAGACCAGCGACGCCATTATCGACCGCTGTGTTGAGCTGCTGGCCTGTGGCGGTATCGTCGCTATCAAGGGACTGGGCGGATTTCACTTGGCATGCGACGCCTCCAACGAGCAGGCGGTAGCCGAGCTTCGCCGCCGCAAACGCCGCAGCAACAAGCCGCTTGCCGTTATGGTACGCGACCTTGCCGACGTTGAACGCCTGTGCCATGTCAACGACGTTGAGCGTGGCTTGCTGGCCGGCAGCATTCGCCCCATTGTGCTGCTGCGCCGACGTGCCGTTTGCGAGAGCGGCGGTTCCCCCGACGCCCTCGCGCTCGCACCGTCCGTCGCGCACGACCTTCCCGAGCTCGGTGTTATGCTCCCCTACACCCCGCTTCAGCATCTGTTGCTTGCCGCGGCAGAAGTCTGCGGTATGCACGCGCTCGTCATGACCAGCGGAAACCTGAGCGAAGAGCCCATCGAGACCGACGACGACCTTGCCTGGGAACACCTCGTTGCCGCCGGCATCGCCGATGCGTTGCTCGGCAACGACCGCGCGATCCTCTCGCGCTACGACGACTCTGTAGTGCGCGTGGTCGACGGCGCCGTTATGCCCGTGCGCCGCGCTCGCGGATATGCACCCCAGCCGCTGCCGTTGCCGGCGCTCGACGGCACTCCGTCCTGCGTGCTCGCCTGTGGGCCACAACAAAAGGCCACGATTGCGCTCACGCGTGAAGGGGCGAACGGCGAGGCAACCTGTTTTGTGTCGCAGCATATCGGCGATGTTGAAAACGGCGGGACCTTCGATGCCTGGAACGCCGCGCGCACGCGCTTGGAAGATCTCTTTGACTTGGCGCCCGCCGCCTTAGCCTGCGATGTACATCCCAGCTATCTATCGAGCCAGTGGGCGCGCGAGCAGGCGCGAAAATGCAATCTGCCGCTCGTCGAGGTGCAGCACCATCATGCGCATATCGCGAGCGTAATGGCCGAGGCTATCGCCGCGGGCCAGCTTACAACCGACGCGCGCGTCCTTGGCATCACCTTTGACGGCACCGGCGCCGGTACCGATGGGACCATTTGGGGCGGCGAGTTTCTTGTCGCTGGCCTTGCTGACTTTGAGCGCGCAGCGCATCTGCGCACTTGGGCCCTACCCGGTGGCGTAGCGTCCGTACGCGACGCTCGACGCAACGCCTTTGCCCTGCTCAGCGAACTCGGCCTGCTCGAACACCCAGGCGCCGCTCGGCTTTTGGACGGCCTCGACGAGCAAACGCGCAGCGTGACAGCCACCATGATCGAGCGCGGCATCAACAGCCCGCGTACCAGCAGCATGGGGCGTCTCTTTGATGCCTCAGCCGCGATCCTGGGCATTTGCGGCCAGGCAACCTACGAGGGCGAACCCGCCGTCGAGCTTGAAGCCGCCGCCTGGCGCGCGCTCGGCGGTAAGACCGTTCGTCTCGGCGGCAATCATACAGGCGTATTCACGTCTGCCGATGACTCCCCCATCTTGGACCCCCAACCACTCATCGAAGCTCTTCTGAATGGAATCGAGGCAGGCGCGCCGGCCGATAGGCTCGCCCTCGAGTTTCACATCGCCATCGCACGCTCTTCGGCACGAATCGCACGCGAAATCTGCGCGCGCGAAGGCCTCGATACCGTCGCGCTCTCGGGCGGTGTGTTCATGAACCGGCTTTTGCTTCAGCTTCTTACCCACGAACTCAAAGACGCCGGTCTTGCCGTCTTGGTCCCCCACGCCGTGCCCGTCAACGACGGCTGCATCGCCTACGGTCAGGCCGCCATCGCTCGCGCTCGCCTCGCGCAGACAGCATCGCGATAGGCTGTTTTGCCAGCCTGCGCGCCGCCGTCTCACAGGTGTAACGCGTTTGCTCGTGACTCCCGCGAGCGCTACCATCAACTGATGGGTAATTAGGCGCCTATCCAGCGCAAAACGTATAAAAGGGGAACATTATGTGCCTTGCCGTTCCCGGTAAAGTGGTCAAACGCGACGACGACCTTAAGGCGACCGTCGACATGATGGGCATCGAGCGCCCCGTTTCGCTGCGCCTCGTGCCGACGGCACAGGTAGGCGACTATATTCTCGTGCACGCCGGCTTTGGCATTCAGATTGTCGACGAGCAGGAGGCCCAAGAGACACTCGAGCTCGTCAATACCATGGCCGAGCTAGCCGAAGAGGACCAGCTCGCCACCAACCCGGCGGAGACTTACTAGTGACGCCCGAACAGCCGGCTCGCTCCGGTATCGACTTCTCGGCATTCCGCGATCCTAAGCTGGCTCGCGAGCTCATCGGGCGCATTCATGAGCTTGTCGGCAACCGCAGCATCAACCTTATGGAAGTCTGCGGCACGCATACCGTGAGCATCGGGCGCTATGGCTTTCGCTCCATTATGCCTGCCGGGCTCAAACTGCTGAGCGGTCCGGGTTGCCCCGTCTGCGTTACCGCCAACCGCGATATCGACCATGCAATCGCGCTCGCCAAGATGGACGGCGCCATCATCACCACCTTTGGCGACATGATGCGCGTGCCCGGATCGTCCACCTCGCTCGCCGCGCAAAAGGCGGCGGGGCGCGATATTCGCATTGTGTACTCCCCGCTCGATGCACTCGATATCGCCGAACACAACCCCGATCGCCCGGTCATCTTTATGGGCGTCGGCTTTGAGACCACGACGCCCACCATCGCCGCCGCCATCCTGGAGGCAGACGCGCGCGGGCTGCAGAACGTCTCGGTCTACTGTGCCCATAAGACCACACCGCCGGCGCTACGCGCCATCGCCAACGATCCCGAGACCACTATCGACGGCTTTATCCTGCCGGGCCACGTCGCCACCATCACGGGCCTGGCGCCCTTTAGCTTTTTGGTCGACGAGTTCAATACCCCGGGTGTGGTCACGGGATTTGAACCGGTCGATATCCTGCAGGGCATCTGCATGCTGGTCCAGATGGTTGTCGAGAACAGGCCGGCGATCGACAACGCCTACCGCCGTGGCGTCAACGCAGACGGCAACCCCGTGGCGCGCCAGCTGGTCGAGCAGGTGTTTGAGCCATGCGGCACCACGTGGCGCGGGCTGGGGCCGATTGCCAACTCGGGCCTTTCCATCCGCCCCGAGTTCTCGCGCTTTGATGCCCGCACTCGCTTTGATGTGCCCGTTGAGACGACGGTCGAGCCGCGTGGGTGCCGCTGCGGCGACGTGCTGCGCGGGGCCATTACGCCGAGCGACTGCCCTCTGTTCGGCCAAGCTTGTACACCCGAGCATCCCGTCGGCCCCTGCATGGTGAGTTCCGAGGGCAGCTGTGCGGCGTACTACCGCTACCGTAACTAGCCCGGACGCACCCGCACACTGGCACCATCCACGATTGGAGTTTTCGATATGTCCCATAGCATCACCGATAGCACTGTCCTGTTGGGCCACGGCTCCGGCGGCCAGATGATGAAGCGCATTATCGATGAGGTCTTTCTGGATGCCTTTGGGTCGCCCGAGCTGCTTGCGGGCAACGATGCCGGCGTCGCCGCGCTGCCCACGAGCGAGCGCATCGCCATGTCGACCGATAGCTTTGTTGTCTCGCCGCAGTTCTTCCCCGGTGGCAATATCGGCCGCCTCGCCGTGTGCGGAACCGTCAACGACGTCGCGACCTCGGGTGCCAACGTGCGCTACCTATCGTGCGGCTTTATCCTCGAAGAGGGCTATCCCATGGATAAGCTCCGCCAGATTGTGCAAACGATGGCCGAGACGGCGCACGAGGCGGGCGTGGCGATCATCACCGGCGACACCAAAGTGGTCGAGCGCGGCGGGGCCGACGGCGTCTACATCAATACCGCCGGCGTGGGCGAAGTGCCCGTGGGCGTAGCGCTCAGCGGCGCCAACTGCCAGCCCGGCGATGTCATTCTGGTATCGGGTACGCTGGGCGACCACGGTATCGCCATCATGAGCCAACGCGAGGGCTTGGCGTTTTCGAGCACCATCGAAAGCGATGCCGCGCCGCTCAACCACCTGATTGCCGATGTGCTTGCCGCAGCACCCGAAACACGCTGCTTCCGCGACCCCACGCGCGGCGGCCTGGCGTCCACGCTCAATGAGTTTGCCCAGGCCAGCGGCGTTGCCATGGAGGTCGACGAGGATGCCGTGCCTGTGCGCCCCGACGTGCAGGCAGCCTGCGAGATGCTCGGCTATGACGTGCTGCAGGTAGCAAACGAGGGCAAGATGGTTGCCGTGGTGCCGGCCGAGCAGGCCGATGCCGCGCTGGCAGCCATGCGCGCCGCGCGCTACGGCGAGAATGCCGCTATTATCGGTCGCGTGCTGCCGCTTGCCGAGGACGCCCGCCCCGCCGTGCGCGTGCGCACCGGCTGGGGCTCGACCCGCATCCTCGACATGCTCGTAGGAGAGCAGCTGCCGAGGATTTGCTAACGACAAAGGCTCAGGGCTATTAAAGATATTCAGATTCCAAACATGCCCGGCACGCATGCCAAGTATCATGGGGTGCGTTTTACAACTCAAGCGGCAGGAGCACCCATGGCAGCAGCTTTTTCCCATGTGATCTTTGATCTGGATGGCACCATCCTCAACACGCTCGAGGACCTGGCGGCCGCCGGCAACCATACCTGCGAGACGCACGGCTGGCCCACGTTTGCCGTAGACGAGTACCGCTACAAGGTGGGAAACGGCATGCTCAAGCTGGTCGAGCGCTTTATGCCTGCCGAGTATGCGGGCGACGGCCGTATGTTTGAGCAGACGCTTGCCGAGTTTAGGGCTTACTACGGCGAGCACAAGGAGGACCACACCGCACCGTACGCCGGTACGATCGAGATGCTCGACCGCCTGCGCACCGCGGGCGTGCAGCTTGCCGTGCTCACCAACAAGGACCATGTTTCGGCCGCTCCGCTTATCGAAAAATACTTTGGTTCCGAGCGCTTTGCGCTGGTGCAGGGCCGCGTCGATGCGTTTCCTCCCAAGCCCGAGGCGCCTGTTACGCTGCATGTGATGGAAGAGCTAGGCGCCGACCCGGCAACCACGCTCTATGTGGGCGATTCCAATGTCGATATCCTGACCGGTCACAACGCCGGCCTCAAGAGCGCCGGCGTCGCCTGGGGCTTCCGTGGCCGCGCAGAGCTGGAAGCCGCCGGCGCCGACTACGTGGTGGACACCCAGGATGAGCTCGCGGCGCTGATTCTGGGCGAGTAGCGGGGCTGTCGCTCAACACGGCTGCATAGATTCTGTCGCGCGGAAAGCGCATCCCGTTTTGCCGCCTCAGAATGGGATGCGCTTTCCGGTTGAGCCTTGTCGGGGAATCGGCATCCCGTTTCAGAGCAATATTCCGGGTTGCACTTTCCGCAACCCAACCCATCCGGAAACCGCGACCCGCTATTCGGCCAAATACCGGCTCGTATTTTCCCGAGCATTCGATGCAACGCTGACGCAAGGAGTGTCCCCAACTGCCGGCAGAAAAGGAACGTCCCCAAGTGCCGCCCCAATGACTACCATGGCAACGCCGCAGGTAGAGGACGGACAGCGAGCGGGCACCAGAGCGAACAAATTGGCATGAAAAGAGGACGGCATAGACCTTCTGGTCATGCCGTCCTCTTTGAATGACAAGTTGTCGCTCTGGTGCCCGCGCAGCGTCGAGCAGTTGCGGCGTTTGGTAAAACGCCGCAACAAACTAGCTCAGCATTGCATCCATCATCTCGGAGTTGACGGAGTCATCGGCAGACCACTCGCCGTCGTCGTTGCAGGTGTACTTGAAGATAACCGTGGTCTTCCTGGGCTCGGTTGCCTTGGTCACATCGACCATAACCTGACCTGCCATCTTGTACAGCTCGTCATCGGAAGGAACCGTATCAAGCGCGGCGACCTTCTCCTGATACTGGGTGGAGAAGTCCTCGACGATCTTGTTCATGGACTTGCAGGTGATGGAGACCTCGGCGGTCGCGACACCCTTGTCCTCGTCGACCGTCACGTCGCCGATCTTGTAGTCAAAGCCCTCGAGATAGGTCTTGGCGTACTCCTTGGGATCGATACCCAGCTGCTCGAACTCGTCGCCCGAAGCCTCCTCCAGACCAGAGAGGAAGTCGTCGCCACCGTTCTTGACCTCGTCAAACTGCGTCGTAAGATCCTCGGTGATGAGCTCCTCAACCGAAGGACCTCCACAGCCGGAAAGCACGACCACGCATGCAACCAAGACGGCCATGAGGGGCGCAAGCAGCAGCTTCTTTTTCATGTTGTTCCTCCCAATGAGCGGCACCGCGCTTCCCAGACGCGGCGCACGTTGTAATAAGTAAGCCCATACTATCCACTTATGAACATCCTCGGCAACGCGAAGGCGCGGTCGGTTCGTTTTAGCGTCCGAACGGTTTGCAAGCCCGCCCAACGTGCAATAAAACGCTTCCCCGCGATGCAATAAAAAAAGGTGGCCGGAAAACCCGACCACCCTTGCACATCCTTTGGATGCCGCAGTTTACTTGCGGACGACCTTAACGATGGCGTCACCGGCGGCGACAGCGGAGTCGGCCTCGACGGCGAGTTCGACATCGGCAAACTCGGCGGTGTTGGACACGGCCACCACGACGCAGTCCTTGTAACCGGCAGCGGCGATCTTGGCGCGGTCGATCTTGAGCATGGGCTGGCCAGCCTTTACGACGTCGTCGGCCTTGACGAAGCCCTCGAAGCCATCGCCGTTCATGTTGACGGTATCGACGCCAACATGCACCAGAACCTCGATGCCGCTATCGGACTGCAGACCCACGGCGTGGCCCATGGTGACGGTCACCTTGCCGTCGCAGGGAGCGTAGACCAGATCGTCCTCGGGCCACACGGCGCAGCCCTTGCCCAGGACCTCGCCGCCAAAGACGGGATCGGGCACGTCGGCCATCTTGATGACCTTGCCCTTGACGGGCGAGCACAGCACGTCGGCGCCGGCAGAAGCAGAGATGGAGGACGGAGCAGCGGCAGTCGCGGGCTCAGCCTTCTTCTTGAACATGTCAAACAGACCCATACGTTTTCTCCTCTTGATTAAGCGCAACGTTGTGCGCATGCCTATGGTGATTATAGTGCCAAATGGTTCAAATGCTAAGGTGGGGACTCGAATCGCGAGCCCATCCCAACGCTTTTCCCCGGTGGCACTCATATTGTCGATTAATCCAGGCCCTCGGCACCGTTGGACTTGATGATCTTCTGGTAGGCGTAGAAGCTGTCCTTGCGGCGGCGCTCGTAGGTACCGGTGCCGTCGTCGTACTTATCGACGTGGATGAAGCCATAGCGCTTGCGCATCTCGCCGGTGCCGGCGGACACCAGGTCGATGGGGCCCCACCAGGTGTAGGCGATCAGGTCGACGCCGTCGGCAATGGCCTCGCCCATGGCCTTGATGTGGCTCTGCAAGTAGGCGATGCGGTACGGGTCGTGGATGGAACCGTCCTCCTCGACCTCATCGTAGGCGCCCATGCCATTCTCGACCACCATCAGCGGAATCTCGTAGCGGGCGTAAATCTCGTTGAGGGCGATGCGCAGACCCAGCGGATCGATCTGCCAGCCCCAGTCGGTGGACTCCAGATAGGGATTCTTGCCGCCAAAGGTCATGTTGCCCTCGGTCATCTCGTGATCCTTGTGGGTGCCCACGGTGCCGGACATGTAGTAGCTAAAGGTGTAGAAATCGACCTTGCCGTCGGCGATATCCTGCAGGTCACCGTCCTCCATCACAAGCTCGACATCGTTCTCGGCCCAGAAGCGCTTGGCATAGAACGGATACTTGCCGCGCACCTGCACGTCGGAGCAGTACCAGTTCATGGTATTCATCTCCTGCTGCGTGGCGAACACGTCGGCCGGATCGCACGTGGCGGCATAGGAGAGGATGAAGCAGTCCATGTTGCCCATCTTAAACTGCGGATAGTGCTCGTGGGCATAGCGCACGACGCGGCCGCTGGCGACAAACTGGTGATGCAGCGCCTGCATACGAGCCTGCGGCGTAGTATGGACCGCCGAAGCCGGGCCCTCAAAGCCCTGAATCATGCTGGTCTCAAAGAGGTTGCCCATGTCCTGAGTGCCGCAGTTGATCTCGTTGAAGGTGAGCCAGAACTTGACCTTGTCCTGATAGCGGTCGAAGACGGTCTGGCAGTACTTCTCAAAGAAGCCGATGAGCTCGCGGCTCGCCCAGCCGTTGTATTTCTCGACCAGGTGATAGGGCATCTCGTAGTGCGACAGGGTCACGAGTGGCTCGATATTGTGAGCGCGCAGGCAGTCGAAGACGCGGTCGTAGAAGGCGAGGCCGGCCTCGTTGGGCTCGGCGTCGTCACCGCTGGGGAAGATGCGGCTCCAAGAGATGGACATGCGGAACATGGTAAAGCCCATCTCGGCGAACAGCGCGATGTCCTTCTCGTAGTGATGGTAGAAATCTATGCCGTCATGGTTGGGGTAGAAGCGGTCGGGGTCGATGTCGATCGTAATCTGGCGCGGCTCCTTGTAGCTGCCACCCAAGAAGTGGTCGTCGACCGACGGACCGCGGCCGTCAACGTTCCAAGCGCCCTCAAACTGATTGGCGGCCGTGGCGCCGCCCCAATAGAAACCCTCGGGGAATCCCATAAGTGCCTCCTCGCTCATGCGTGTTGCTGATGAAACGAGTATGCCGCCGAGTCGCTCCAGGCCAGGGCGAAGGCGCCGATTTGGACACTTCTTTTCGCAGACGCGCGCTGCAACAGCGCTGCAGCTGAAACTTTTTGACACCGAAGGAGCGAAGACGATCCGCCCCGCGCTTACCGGCGGTATGCCGCGGGGGTGCAGCCATACTTGTCGCGAAACTTACGGTAGAAGAAGCTCATGTTTTCATAGCCCACCGCATGCGCAGCCGCCCCGGCCGTGGCGCCACCGCGCAGAAGCTCGGCCGCACGCACCAGGCGTCGCTCCTGCACAAGCTGCCTAAAGGTCTTGCCCACATGTCGCTTGAGGAGCGCCGTCGCATAATTAGGGCTCAAGCCAAACTCCGCCGCCATCCCCTCGAGGGAGCATGCAGCGAATTCGCGATCGATATAGCCAAGCATTCCCGTCACCAGGGCAGTGGGCCCCGCCGCGCCGTCCGCCGCGCCGCGCACCAGCTCGCGCTCGTAGCAATCCATGAGCTCGGCCAAAAACAGCTGAAACAGACGCAAAACGATCTCGGGACCGTTGGGGCTCGGGTCGTACAGCTCGCAGAGCATCTCCTGCATGTAGCGCCGAATCCGACGGCTCTCGCCGCAGTAAAAACGGACATGGCCCCGATGGTCCGTCTCGCTGTTGAGCGCGTTGAACAAAAACCGCGAGACCGCGCTCTCGCGCGAGAGGCTCGACTCGAGACTCCGGCGCAAAAAAGAGCGTGAAACGGTCATGCTCAGCATGATGTCGTCCTCACCAAGCGCCGCCACGGCATGCGGGCAGAGGGCGTCGAGCAAAAGCACCTCGTTGCGGCCCAGCTCGAGCCTCTCCCCCGCCACCGTCTGCGGGCAGCGTCCGCGATACACATAGCTCAGCTCCACGTAATCATGCACGTGCTCGGGAACTGCATTAAAGCGCGAGTTTTTCCTTATCGTCAGGCCACGCGGCATGCCGGGCTGGGCATAGGCAAACCCTGGCTGCCCAATCTTGCGCACTGGGCATCCGTCGATTTCGACATGCTCGGTCATAATCGACCAATCAAATGCCATGCCGTCTTTATAAGCGATCTCACTGGCGCTCAGTTCGCTGAGCCTACGCTCGAGCTCGTCGATCTCCATGGCTTGCCAATCGTTGATTTGGTCATAGTTCGTCGTGATTCAGATATTAGCAGAACGCGCCGACGCGTCCATAATCTGTGCTATGCAGCAGATCGATCGAGCCAAGGAGGATCCATGACCGCGTACTATCAGCAGGTGCTCGAGGGCACATACGACAACCACGTGCTTCCGTTTTTGTGGATGAAGGGCGAGAGCCATAAGACCATTGCCGAGTATCTGGAGAAGATCGCCGGCGCCGACATCCACGAGGTCTGTCTCGAAAGCCGCCCACACCCCGATTTTTGCGGCGAGGGCTGGTGGCGCGACTTGCGCTTTGTCATTGACGAGTGCAAGCAGCTGGGCCTTAAGCTCTGGATCTTGGACGACGCGCACTTCCCCACGGGCTTTGCCAACGGCGCCGTCAAGGAGGCCGTGCCCGAGCTCCGCAAGATCGTGCTCACGCACCGCACGTTCGACATCGTGGGCCCCACGTCCGCCGCGAGCATCGCGCTCGCCAACATGTTCGACAAAACGGAGCGCTTCTACGGCGTGACATTTATGCAGGACGGCAGCCCCGTCGACATCGATTACCGAGTAATCGACGATGCGGGCGGCAACCCCAGCCGACTGGTCTTCGATGCACCCGCGGGCCTCACGCAGGCATGCGTGATGTTCACGAGCGGCAAGACCTCCTACAACGAGGACTACATCAACATGGTCGACCGCGCCTCGGTGGCGCAGCTCATCGATGCTGTCTACGAACCGCATTTTGAACATCTGGGCGATGAGTTTGGCAAGACGATCCTGGGCTTTTTCTCCGATGAGCCCGGATTTGCCAACGAGAAGGGCACCACGGGCCCCGACGGCATCTCGGATACGCTCATCGGCAAGGCCGCCGCGCCCCTGCCCTGGTCGGCCGAGCTTGAGCGTCGCCTGCGCACGGCGCTGGACGAGCGCTACCTGGCCGAGCTCCCGCACCTGTGGGACCGCGAGCCGGCCGGCGCGCACGTGCGTCACATGTACATGGACATCGCAAGCGCCCTCTATAAGGAGTGCTTCTGCGACCAGCTCGGCGACTGGTGCCGCGCGCACGGCGTGCAATACATCGGCCACGTTATCGAGGATAAGGACTGCCACGCGCGCCTTGGCGTGGGCGCCGGGCACTACTTCCGCGCCGTGGGCGGTCAGGACATGGCGGGCGTCGACATCGTGATCAACCAGCTGGTGCCCGGCATGGACCGCGGCCTTCACAGCTACGGACGCGGCGTTTGGGACCTCGAGTTCTATAACTACGTGCTGCCCAAGCTAGGCTCCTCGGCGGCGCACCTCGACCCCAAAAAGCAGGGGCGCTGCATGGCCGAGGTCTTTGGTGCATTTGGATGGCACGAAGGCCTGCGCGAGATGAAGTGGATTGCCGATCATTTTTTGGCGCGCGGCGTCAATTGGTTTGTGCCGCACGCCTTTAGCATGGCCGCCTTCCCCGACTGGGACTGCCCGCCGCATTTCTATGCGCATGGCCAAAACCCCCAGTTTGTACACTTTGGGCAGCTCATGAGCTATATGAACCGTACGGCGAGCCTGCTGAGCGGCGGACGCGCAACGACCCCGGTTGCGCTTCTCTACCATGCGGACGCCGAGTGGGCAGGCGAGGCGAGCTTTATGCAGCATGCCGCCTCCGAGCTTATGCGCGCGCAGATCGACTTTGACATCGTGCCGGCAGAGGCATTTGAGGATGCAGGGCGCTATGCCGTTGAAATTGCCGCAGACGGTAGCGGCTTTAGCGTGAACGGCCAGGCGTACCGCTGCCTGGTGATGCCCGGAGCCGAGTTTGTCGGCAGAGCCGTGCTCGACTTTGCCGCGCGTGCCGCAGCCGCAGGTGTTGCCGTGTACGCGCTGGATGAGTTGCCGAGCAAACGCTACGACGGTGACATTGCAGGCCGCGAGGGCTTTGCCTCCGTGGATGCAACCGCGCTCGCCGGCATCAAACTCCTGGCGACCACCGAGCTCGCAGACACGCTCGCCGACGCCGGCATGCAGGCCGTGGTTTGTGCCGAGCCCCAGCCCTGGCTGCGCGCACTGCGCTACGAGCGGGTGGGCGAGACCTATCTGATGCTCGTCAACGAGCATCCCAAGCAGGGCATCTCCACTCAGGTTGCGCTTGCCGACGGCACGCCCATTGCAGGCGCGCGCCTCGATCTGCTCAACGGCACCGAGCCCGCCGCCTTTGACGGCACGCTCGAGCTGGCTCCCTACGAGAGCTGCATCGTGGTCCTTGGGGCCGCAGGTTCCGTTGCCGTGGCAACCGCCGAAGACGAAGCCGCATGCGTCGACGGGCCCTGGGCGGTTGCCTTCTCTGCCCCTGGCACCGATGCCTTCGGCGAACCTGTTGAGCTTGCAGACCTGCACGACCTTTCCTCGGCCGAGTTCCCCGGCAAGGCCGGCACATTCCGCTACCAGGCTTCCTTTGTCCTGGGCGAAACGGCCACCCGCACCGTCATCGACCTTGGCGAGGTCTTTGAGACCGCAACCGTCACCCTCGACGGCAAATCCCTCAGCACGCGCATCTGTCCGCCTTACCGCTTTGAGGCCGGCGCGCTTTTGGCCGGCGGGCACGCGCTTACGATCGACATCATCAACACCCTCGACCACGCCGTCCCCGACGTGTTCGGCATGACCGAGCCCTCCGAGCCCAGCGGCCTCTTGGGCCCCGTACGCGTGCTCGGGTAACGCCCCGGGCGCAAACGGCCCAACAAGGACAGCGCCCTATGTTGAGCCCGCGCAGCGTCGAGCGGTCCGTCGTTCATAGACCGGCGGACCAAAACTCCCAGCCAAGCCGAACGTTTTATTTATCGCTATGATTGGTTTATCGCGACGCAAACGCATAGGAGCCATATGGATATCAGGCGAAAGATCACGCAGGGCAAAAGCCTCACCCCCACCGAGCAACAACTTGGGCAAACGGCGCTCGCCATGGGCGAGGATGTGCGCGGGCTTTCCATTAAGGAATTTGCCGCGCGCGCCAACGTTTCGGTCGCGAGCGTTCACCGCTTTTGCAAAAAGCTCGGCCTCGAGGGATTCAAAGACCTCAAGGTCGAGCTCATCCGTCAGGCGACCGAGGCGGGCAACCGGCGCGACGTGGACATCAACTTTCCCTTCGATGCCACCTCCACCCCTGCGCAGGTGATGGAGCGCATGGAGGGGCTCTACCAGACCACCTTGGCCGAAACGCAGGAGCTGCTCGACCCTACGCAGCTCGACCAGGCCGCCAAGCTCGTCATGCGCGCCGGCACCGTGGACATCTACACGGGCTCGCATAACCTGTATCCAGCGGGAATGTTCCGCGACCGCCTGCTCTCGTCCGGCAAAAGCGCAACGTGCCACGACAGCGTCGAGGCGCAGGTGCGCACGGCGCTCGCCTCGGGCACCGACCATGTGGCGATTGTTATCTCCTACAGCGGCCTTGCCCCCAACCTCAGGGAGATCTTGCCAATCCTCAGCAGTCGACATGTCCCGGTCATCGTCATCGGCACACCGTACTGCGCCCGCATTCACCCCGGCTTTGCCGCCTATCTCACGGTGAGCGATCATGAGAGCATGACGCACCGCATCACGCAGTTCGCCAGCCACATCGCCGTGCAATACGTGCTCGATTCGCTCTACAGCAGTTACTTTGCCAAAGATTACGCCCGCTGCTCCGAGTTCTTAGAGCGCTCGTTTCCCTACACCCGCCTGCCCGGGCTCAAATAGCGACGAGCGTGGATTTTTGGACACTCAGATAACGAGCGTGGATAATCTCCCACTTTGAGCCCGCACACAGGCCAAAACCGGGAGATTATCCACGCTCATTTTGGGTCCCCTGGGAACGCATGAGGAGGGCGGATAGACAGCCGTTATTTGCGAGGCGTCAGCGACGTAAAGAGTCCGTGTTGGTTGCAGTAAAGATATATCCTGCCGCGCCCGGTAATATGGAAGCGCGGCTGCACCGATTGCTCTGGATAGAGCTTCTTAAAGCAGATGCCGTCCATAGTCGCATATGCTACAAAGCTAATGTAGTGATCCTTGGTCATGGGATGATCGAGCGTGACGTACCAATCGTCCTCGATGCGCTCGATGGAAAAGGCGTGGTCCGCGTCCGGCTCTTCGGCCTCCTGGGGAAACATCGTGGAGCCACAGCAGCTAAAGCTGCCTTCTCCGAGCGCGTGCACAACGTTTCCGCAGATAGGGCAAACGTAAAAGACGCCTTTGAGCATATTGCCTGCACGGTTGGCGTTGGCCCGAATGTCACCAGCCAAAAGCTCAGCCACGCTTATGCCGAGTCTCTGGGCCAAAGGCTCAACGAGGGAAATGTCGGGAAGGCCGCGGCCGGATTCCCACTTGCTGACGGCTTTATCGGTCACGCCAAGGCTTTCCGCCAGGGCGCGCTGGGTGAGGCCGCGCTCTTCGCGCAGCTGCTTGATGGCATGCGCTGCCAAAAAAGTATGGGAGGCATTGGTTTGCCGTGTCTGGTTCATGGGCTGTCCAATCAAATTGAAGAAATGGGGTGAACCGGTTCGACAGTCAGTATCCATTTGAAGGCCAGGCTCGACAACCTACGCTGCGTAGACATGCACCAATCGAACGAGCGCGGATTTTTGGACGCTCATCCTGAGTAGTCATTTAAGAACGCCCCCAGGCGCCACATCCGGAGCAAGATAACGCCGCAGGCAGAGGACGGACAGCGAGCGGGCCGCATTTGAGACAAGGTGACGTGAAACGAAAGGGCGCTGACCTTCTGGTCGCGCCCTTGAAGTTGAACGTCAGATTGTCCAAATGCGGCCCGCGCAGCGTCGGCCGGTCCGCCGTTCGGCAGAACGGCGGAACCTACTTGACTCCGTACTGCTCGTAGTAGGCGTCGATAGCGGCCTTGAGCTCGTCATCGATGACGACCTTGCCGTCGATCTCGTGGTTGTAGAGGGTCTCGACGACCTCGGCCATGGAGACGATGCTCGCGACGGGGAAACCGTACTTGGCCTCGATCTCCTTCTGCGCGGTGGTCACGCCACCCTTGCCGACCTCCATGCGGTTGAGGGACACGATGAGGCCCTTGATCTCGACATCGGCAGCAGCCTTGACCTTGGGATAGGTCTCGTCGATGGACTTACCGCTGGTGGTGACGTCCTCGACCATGACCACGCGGTCGCCGTCCTGGGGCTCGTAGCCCAGCAGGTTGCCCTTGTCGGCGCCGTGGTCCTTGGCCTCCTTGCGATCGCAGCAGTACTTGACCTCCTTGCCGTACAGCTCGTGGTAGGCAATTGCGGTCACGACGGCCAGCGGAATACCCTTGTAGGCCGGTCCAAACAGCACGTCAAAGTCGTCGCCAAAGTTATCGTGGATTGCCTGGGCGTAATACTCGCCCAGCTTCTTGAGCTGGTAGCCCGTCACGTAAGCGCCGGCGTTCATAAAGAACGGGGACTGACGGCCGCTCTTGAGCGTAAAGCTGCCGAACTTAAGAACGTCGGACTCAACCATGAACTTGATGAACTCTTGCTTGTAAGCCTCCATGTGGGCTCCTCTCGTAATCGCGTACGTGCTTTCCAGTTTAGCGCAGGCAAAGCGTCGATGCAGGCGCGCTTTGCCGAGTCGTCAACCGGCAAAACCACCACAAAGGTGCCTGTCCCCTTTGTGGTGGTTGGCTAGTCCTTGGGTGTCCAGGACCAGAAAAAGTTGATGAGGGCCACACGCGAGGCGGCACCGGTCTTTTTGTTGATCGAGGCGATATGACGGTAGAGCGTGGAGCGCGAAAGGAAGAGCGTTGCGGCGATGTCTTGAACACTCTCATGCGATGCGACCAAGGCCTCCAGAATATCGCGCTCGCGCTGCGTAAGCTCAAAGGCGACGGCGAAGGTATCGAGACGCTCGTCGAGTGTGGACTCCGGCACCTCTGCGGGGGCGGGCTCGCTCTGAGCGGATACGGGATCCGTGCCAAGGTCGCTAGCAGCAAACGCCAGGTCGCCGCGCACTTCAACGTCATAGGTCTGATGCCCAGACTGTCCCAGCAGCGAGATCGCAATGCCCACAAGCAGTACAAGCCCCACGCCCACTGCCAACAGCACGTTCTGGCTCGAGACAATCGCCACCGCCGGTGCCGTCACGAGCATCGCGCAAACGTTATTGATGACACGGCCCATGCACGGCCACAGGTACGACCAGTGCGCATAAACCGAAATAGCGGCAAACTTCGCCGTGAAAAACACCACGAAGAAGCCCGCACCCAGATAGAAGATGACGGTGGCGGCAAGTATGTTGGCGCCGTTGGCATCGGTGATAAGCACAGCGAATGAGAGCGTGGACAACATGGCGACGCAGGTCATGATGATGTTCATACACGAGCGCCCGCGCAGGTCAAATAGGGCGCCGGCGAGCAGAGCGCTCACGCCCATCAGCAAGCGAGACCAATCGCCCAAGTCAACGGACCCGGCGGCGTGCGAGATCGTGAGCCCCGCATTGAGGGCGACAAACAACCCGGTAAGGCAGGCGGTTGCAATCGTCAGACGCACCACGGCGCGCCGAAAAGCCGCCGTTGACTCGGGATCGTTTTGCCATTTGGCGCCAAACTCCGATGCATCCACCGAAAGCTCGGCGATATCGGGTTCAGGCCCAAACTCAGATTCGCCGCGCAGCTTGGCACGGCGGACGCTGCGGAGGAGCGCCACCTGCGTGACCGCACAGGCAACAAAAACAAACTGCTGCGGAATCCCCGCGGGTATCACCATGTGGCTGAACACCTGAAGCAGGACGCCCAGAGCATATGAAAGCGCCGCCGCGCGCGCCAAGTACGGCGTCCGCGCAAAGCGCCGCGCAAAGTTGGCATGAGCGGTCGATCCGCAGTAGCCCAGCGTGCAACACGCCATCAAACCGCCGGCAATTACCACCTCAAACCGAACCGCCATAATCATCAGCAGCAATGCCGACACCAGCAGCACGCCCGTGATGTCGCTCGTCGTATCGATCGCGCGGGGGCGGCGATAGTACAGAATAGGACGCACAAAAAAGCCGATTACGCTCGCACCGACGATGAGGGTCTCGTAGGTAGCAACCTCGCTCGGCGGCACAAACTCGGCCACGCGCATGTCGAAGAGGTACTCGCCAGCCAAAAACGTAAAATAGAACAGCGCCAGGCATATAATCTCCCGAATGCCCCAACGCAAATACGCCGTTGTGTCTCCCATACCTTTCATGAATACCCCCCCGCAGTCGCTTAATGGCCTGCAAACTCATTCTATTAGAGAACCAGTCCTAATATCGAACCTATCCTCAAAATGTCGCTAATTTGACCCCAACAGCCCACAGCGTAAACCGATTTTGAGCCGCAAGGCCCAGAAAGGGCGCGCACGGCTTGCAGCTCGGCAAGGAGTGTCCCCAACTGCCACTCATTTAAGCACTCATTTAAGTGCGTCCCCAATGAGTAGTTTCACTCATTGGGGACGCACTTAAATGAGTGGCACCAAGAAGTTGCGGTGAAATGGTCCCTGTTTGGCAGCTTGAGACCGCCATTTGGGAACTATTCCACCGCAACCTAATGAAAGGGACTGGGTTGTAATTGTTGGAGAAGAGCCGCCTAGCGCCCGGGGGTAAGGATTACCAGGGCGTCGTGTTCAAAGGGATGCTGAGCCACGCGCACGGTGCCGTCACCGTTGTCGCGGACGGGCAGTTTTGCGATGCGCTTGTCCTCCATGTCGAGGACCGTCGCCGTCCAGCCACGCGCGCCGTCGAGCTTAAACTTGAGCGCCGTGGTGCGCGGCAGGTACGTGACGACGCGATCGCCAACGCGCGCCACACGGATGGCCTCGCGCGCGTCATCGAGCAGCTCCTGCGCCGGAACCACGGCAAGCGCGTCATCGGCAGCTGTGGCACCCAGACCGGCAAGCACATGCTCGATCGCGCCAAAGTCCCACACGCCCGGGAACTGCAGGCACTCTTGCCAGCGGAAGGGCATGTCAAAGCCCTCGCCCAGGACCGAACCCTGGCTGCGCGACGTCTGCCAGTTCCAAACGCCGTGCGCGCCGTAGGTCACGCCGGCACTGGCGCCGGCAAGAATCGACGACCATACGCTCGCGCGGCAATCCTGCGCGGTAAAACGCCAGTACACGTTGCGCGACGCGCCCATCTGCTCGTAGCAGGGCTCGGAGTTGACCATCGGCTTTTTGGGATAGTTGGCGATAAAGTCCTGCGGCAAGCGCCAAGCCTCGGGCTGGCCCTCGTAGTTGTGGCCGGGTTGGAACATGTAAAAGTCGAGACGGTCCAGATACTGCGCCGGAATGGTGCGATTGCCGCGGTTGATATGCATGGTGCGCAGCGCCTCGGGCGCACGCTTGACGACCTCGTCGAGCGCGTCCTCGTAATAGGCAATCGCCTCGTCGCCGGCAAAATCGGTATCACCCGTCACCACGTAGACAGGGTCGAACTCGCCCAGGTTCTCGACAACGCGGGCAACGTGGGCGCGAACCTCCTCACGCGGCATAACCTCGGCGCCGCAACGCTCGGCGATCTTGGCACCCCAGGTACCGGGCACGTAGTTGCACCACATGAGCACGAGCGCCGGACGAATGCCGTGCTCGACGGCCACGCGGCACATGGCGGCGGCACGATCCCAATACGCCTGGTTGGGGCAGGACCAATCAAAGTGCACGCCGTCCTCGCTGGCATAGGGCCAAATGCCCAGATCGGGACAGCAGCGATCCCACTGCGGCAGCGTGTTGATCTGCAGCACGTTCATGCCCTGCTCGGCACGGCGGGTCAGGTAGTAGTCCCAGTCGTCCTCGGCGATGCTCGTAAATGCGCTCCAGCACGTATCGGCAAACCAGAAGAACGGTTTGCCCTCGCACAAAAAGCCGTCCTGGCGACCGTTGACGGTCAGCTTTCCCAAACTCATCTGCATGTCCTTTCGTTTGATAAAGGATTTGCGAACCGCCGGGGGCTTTCGCGGTAACCCCGCGCGAAAGCCCCCGCCGCTTGGCAAACCCTCGCGGGCGAATCTCACCCGCCTCCATCAGTCTACCTTGCAAGAAGGGCCCCGCCGGGCTTACGCCTGACGGGGCCCTGTCGTGTAGGTGAGGTCATATGCGACCGAATGGCTTGGCCTTAGGCCTCCATCTCGGCGAGCTCCTCCTTGGAGAAGCCAGAGACAAAGACGACGGCAGCGGCGATGACAAAGGAGATAGCCATACCGACGATAGCCCAGACGGTGTTCATCTGGCCACCCTGCAGGTAGTTGGTGAAGACCAGGAAGTTGGAGGCACCGCCTGCGAGGTAGTAGGTAACACCCATGAGGCCGGAGAACACAGCGCCGATAGCACCGCCGATGAACATGCCAAACATGGTGCGACGGAAGCGCATGAGGATACCGAAGAGCGCGGGCTCGGTGACGCCGCCGGCGATAGCGGAGATGACGTAGCCGATGGCGAGAGACTTCTCGTCGGGGTTCTTCATCTTGAGGAAGGCACCGAAGGCGCAGCCCCAGACAGCGGCCATAGCGCAGTTGGTGGAAACGAAGACGAAGGGGTCGTAACCGGCAGCGATGATCTGAACCTGGGCGAGCAGGATGACGGGCATGTGCATGCCGCAGACCACGAAGAGCTGCCAGAAGGCGCCGAGGACGGCCATGACGATCAGGATGCCGATGCCGCCAAGGTCAGCAAGGCCGAAGAGGGCGTTGGCGATCAGCGTACCGATCTCGTTGCCGATCGGAGCGAGGACGATAAAGGCGATGGGGATGGTAACGATCATGGTGCAGAACGGCGTGAAGACCGTGGAGAGCACGTCGGGCATGACCTTCTTAAAGAACTTCTCGACGAAGTAGAGGACGGGCACCGAAAGGATGATCGGCAGGACGGACTGCTGATAGTTGGCAGCGGCGATCTGGATGCCATAGACGGAGATGATTCCGCCGCCCTCCTGGGTGGCGACGCTCACCACGGAAGGAGCCATGAGGGCGCCACCGAGCAGCATGCCGAGCACCGGGCTGGCGCCGAGCTTCTTAGCGGCGGCATAGCCCAGGTAGATGGGGATAAAGGTGAACGTTGCCTCGTAGAGCGTGGTGTAGAGGAACGTATAGGTCGGGTCGTCGGCCGAGAGCACACCGAGCATGGTGGGACCGAGGACGGCCGCGATGGTGCGGAACAGACCGCCGGCCATGAGCAGCGGGATGAGCTGGGTCATGGAGCCGGACAGATAGTCGAGGATGATGTTCGGCAGGTTCTTGAGCTCGAACTTCTCCTTGGGAGCATCGAGGTTCTCGTTGACGGCCTCACCCTGCTTGACGCCGGAGATGGCGACGAACTCGGCGAGCACCTTGGGCACGTTCTGGCCGATGATGACCTGGAGCTGGCTGCCGGCGAACTGGCAACCCAGAACACCCTTGACCTTCTTGATCTTCTCCACGTCAACCTTGTTGTTATCCTTGAGCGTCAGACGCAGGCGCGTCATGCAGTTGGTGGCGACGGTGACATTCTCCGCACCGCCCACGAGCTCGAGGACATCGGTGGCAATCTGCTTGTTATCTACTGCCATGGGACCCCTCCCCATATCTTCGTGTGCCTGGTCGTTCGTTCGCAGGCACGCCTTTGGCCCGGCGACTATAACCCCTTACGGTTGCCGGACCCTTGGATACGCTTTTGTAAACAAGGTGTTTACTGAACGTTTACGGGCTTTAGTTTACACGGAGCGCCGAATTTATGGCAATTTTGCCGTCTACAGTCCGGTGAACGGTAGGAAATCGGGAGTGAGCGTATTTAAATGGCGGGAGATGGTCTCCTTGACCGTCTATTGATATATGGCTCTTTACGTGGGCTTTTATTTTGATAAATACCTCTATGACCTGTTAACTCATCAACAGAAGCCCTGCTAGAAGCTAGTAAACATATGTTTAGTAGTTCACGACGTGTTCAATTTTGCCGTTTACCGAGTTCATCTGGTTATTCTTCAATTTTAGATTACACTAAACATGTTTAGTTTGTATTGCCGCTTTTGTTTCCCACTAGCGGCGCAAGGGAGGCAGCTCATGGAACTCAAATTGTGTACCTACGCAACCGTCACCACCTTGGGCGACTTTGGCCCCTGGATCAGCAAGGTCGTACTCGACCTGCCCTGCACCGTGCGCGCCAACGACATCGACGCGAACACCTTCCATATATATGTAGAGCGTCACGAACGCTCGGGCGAGGTTCTGATGCGCAAGGAGCGCGGCGCCGACCATGCCGCGCCCTCCGTGGGTTACATCGACATTCTCGCCGCATATCCGTGCGACGAGAACGGACGTAAGCTCGCCGTGGGCACCCATGTGGCGCTCGAGGTCGCCGAGCAGCGCCTGACCAAAAAGATCGAAGGCGGCGTCATGGGCTCGCGCATGCTCGATGACCAGCTGCGCATCACGCAGCTCACAGCTCTTCCCGGCAACGACGGCGACGATCCCACCTGCGGCCTGGTCTTCGACACCTGCCGTGGCGATATCTGCCCCGCGCTCAAAGGCTGGAGCAACGCCACGCAAAAGACCGCCGTCGACGGCATCGCGCTCGAATACGGCTTCTTTGAGCCCAGCTTTAAGGCCGAAGACTCGGCATGCTTCAACCCCTTTGCGCCCGAGGCGACGGTCGTGCCCCAAAAGGCACCGCTCGTGGTGTATCTGCACGGCGCCGGCGAGGGCAAGGGCGCCACGCAGGGCGAAGGCGCCACGCGCGCCTATATCGGCAACCGCGTGACGGCCATTAGCCAGGCGCAGATCCAGCGCTACTTTGGCGGCTTTGCCTGGGTGCTCGTGCCGCAGTCGCCCACGTTTTGGATGGACAACGGCGTCGAGCAACTCGGTCGCTCCAACCAGAGCATCTACTCCTCCGTGCTCAAGGCGCTTATCGACGAGTTTGTCGCCGAGCATGCCGACCGCATCGACACCGACCGCATCGTGGTCGCCGGTCTTTCCAACGGCGGCTTTATGACCCTGCGCCTGTGCGCCGACTACCCCGATTTCTTCGCCGCGGGCCTTCCCTGCTGCGCCCCGTGGTACAACGCCACGGACGAGGACGTGGCCGCGCTCGCCAAGACGCCGCTGTGGTTTACGCATTCCAAGGGCGACGAGCTTGTGTCACCGCAACAGACCGTGCTGCCGCTCACGGCGCGCCTGCGCGATGCCGGCGCCAACGTGCACCTTACGTACTTTAGCCATGTCGAGGACCTGACCGGCGTGTATCGCGAGGCCGACGGCTCGGCCAAAAAGACGTTCAACCACGGCGTGTGGATCCACCAATTCAACGACCTGTGTTATCAAGACTTCGACGGGGGCAACGTACTCATCGACGGCGAGCCGGTGGGCTGCTGGGAGTGGTCGGCCAGGGTTTCGAGGTAACCATCCCATCGGGGGCTCTGACCTTTAGTTTTGTAAACGTCCTCGCGCATGAGCCCCGCTTATCCTGCTCCTTCGGAGCATCGGATAAGCGGGCTCGCGCTGCGGAATGTTTACAAAACTAAAGGTCAGAGCCCCCTAAGTCAACGTTGTTCGAAACGCTGGCCGGCCGCTTCTAGCGGGCCGCCGGGTCGGTGGCGATGGGGGCGTGGGTCCCGTCTTGCCTTGCGCGTAACTGGCTGAAATGATTTTGGTTGGAGCTGTTCCTATGTCCCAGAAGTTGACTCGGGTGATTGTTACTACCGATATGGAAGTCGACGATATGAACTCGCTTGTTCATTTGGCTCTGTATCTTAACTTGCTTGATGTGCAGGCTGTGGTGTACACGGCTTCGCAGTATCACTTTCTCGGGAATGGGGTTCATACGCTCGGTGAGGTGAATCCGCATTGGCGGACCAAAGGGCGGCGCTCTTATGAGTGGGCTGTTGTGCCTCATGAACCCGATCCGCTGGCTGGGGAGCTTCGTGAGTATCGTCCGTTTCCCGAGCATTGGATTGAGAGTCTCTGGAGTAATGAATATACCCAGGCTTGGCCGCAGCTGCAGGCAAATGCGGACGCCGCCGGTGAACCGCCGTTTCCCACGCCTGCCCAGATGATCGAGCGTACGTTTGTGGGAAATGTTGCCTTTGAGGGTGATGTGACTGAGGAAACTGAGGGGTCGCGCGTCATCGCCGATGCCATCATGGACGACGACCCCTGCACGCTGTGGCTGCTCAGCTGGGGTGGTATGAATACGATCGTTCGCGCCCTCATGAGTATTGCCGAGCGTTATCGAGCCACGCCCGAGTGGCCCACTGTGCAGCAGCGGGTCTATCAGAAAGTGCGCGTGATGGGCGTTGCCGATGGTGTGGGGCAGGATAACTCGTGGCTCGACCATGGGCGCGAGCTCTTTCCCGAGCTCATCTTTTGGCGTGTGCCCTATATGTATGGCGGCTATGTCGACGCCAAAATGGCTCAGCCCGATACGCTGCCGCTATTTAAGGCTCCTTGGCCTGAGCGGAATCTCACGCAGGACAACGGACCCCTCATGGCACGCTATATGCTCTATGGCGATGGTAAGGTCTACGAAAACGAGCCCGAGCGCTTTCAGTTTGGCAAGCATGCCCGTCTGGATTGGGGCCTAGAAGGCATGCCCGCGGTGCAGTTTGAGCGCGGCGATTTTATGGCCGAAGGCGACAGCATGACCTATATTCCGCTGCTTCCGTTTGGCCTGCGCGGTATCGACGACCGCGACTTCGATACGCTGCTGGGCCGCATGTTTTTTGATGGGCATCCCGATGCGAACGCGCCCGCCGGTTTTGCCTCCATCGGCACGCCCGCAGACGACAATCTCAATCCCTATCTGCGTGCCTATCAGGAAGACTTTGCCGCCCGCGCGCAATGGTGTGCCCATGATCCGGCCATCTGCTCGCATCCGGCACATGTTATCGAGGTCACGGCCGACCGCAGCGCCACAGCCGGCGAGCGCGTCAACCTTACAGCGACCATCGTCGACCCCGACGGCAAGGGCTTCGATGCACATTGGGATGTGGCCGTAGACCCATCGAGCTATGCAGGCGTCCAGGATCTGTCGATGTGGCAAGAATGCACGGTAGGCACCGCTTTCATCGTGCCCGCCGACGCACGACCCGGCGACCGCTTCGTGCTCACCCTCACCGTCCAGACGCGCGCCGAGCGCCCCTGCACCCGCTACGCCCAGGTCGCTGTAACCGTGGCATAACAAGGACGGCGTCCACATTCGACAGCCGCCACATTCGGCAAGGAGTGTCCCCAACTGCCACTCATTTAAGTACGTCCCCAATGAGTGCCTAGGACACCCAAACAACGAGAGTGGATAATCTCCCACTTTGAGCCCACAAACAGGCTAAAAACGGGAGATTATCCACTCTCATTCTGCGGGCACTCATTGGACGTTCTTAAATGACTAGTCAAACAAGAACGTCCAAGTGCAAAATGGGGCGCCGTCGGAATATCCAGGCGGCGCCTCTTGCGCTGAACTGCTCCCAGAGGAGAAAAATACCTGCAACCAGTCGTTTAAGAACGTCCCCAAGTGCCAACTCAGACAGTAGATGTTTAATATGTTTCGTTAATTGAAATGCGTAAATATGGTTAATCAAAGAGTTGAAGTTTGGTTAAATAATAACTGTAAATTCGGTTAAGCGCACTGGTAAACAATGGTGAAAATTATGCCAAAGAAGTACTACACTAGAATTATCGAAAATGAGCTCGACCAGCTGCTGGGCATATTCGGTGCCGTTCTCATCGAAGGACCGAAATGGTGCGGGAAGACGACCACAGCCGAGACCCGTGCGGCGTCCAGGCTCCTTCTCATGGACCCGTCCCGCAACTTCGAGAATCGCTTGCGTGCCGAGACGGACCCGGCGCTTGCCGTTTCCGGCGAGGTGCCACGGCTAATTGACGAGTGGCAGGAGGTTCCGAAACTTTGGGACGCGGCACGGTTTGAGTGTGACAACCGTGGCGGTGAGCCTGGCCAGTTCATATTTACGGGGTCGGCAACACCGCGAGACGACAAACGTCCGATGCACAGTGGCGCTGGAAGGTTCGCCAAACTGCGCATGGGTACCATGACGCTTTTCGAACTTGGGAAATCCAGCGGTGCAGTTAAGCTATCGGGCATTATTTCTGGCAAAAGGTTCAATGGCGCTTTTGGATCGCTGGATTCTGCCTCGATTGCCGAGTGCGTTGTTCGTGGTGGATGGCCTGCGGCGGTCGGACACGATGCGCGGGCTGCGTCCGCGATGGCCAAACGATACATCGACATAGTTGCCGAAGAAGATTTGTCCCGTGTCGACGGCTCTCGCCGCGACCCTGAAAAGGTCAAAGCTGTCATTGAATCGCTTGCGCGCAATGAATCCACTTTGGCGACACTCAAAACGCTCGTAGCCGATCTTGGTGGAGAGGTGTCGAGACAAACGGCGTCATCATACATATCTCTTCTCGCTCGGGTTAATTTCGTTCGCGATATTCCCGCATGGAACCCTGCAATGAGATCTCCAGTGCACCTAAGAGAATCGAAGAAGCATCATCTCGCTGACCCGTCACTAGCGGCCGCTGCGCTCGGGGCGACTCCGGAGACATTACTGCTGGACTTCAAGACGCTTGGACTGCTTTTCGAATCGTTGGCCCTTCATGATTTGTGGGTTTATGCGCAAGCAAATGGAATGGGTCTCTATCACTATCACGATTCTCGCGATCTAGAGGTCGATGCAGTCATTGCGGCTCCCGGTGGAACGTGGATTCCGATCGAAGTTAAACTCAGCTCTGCTCAAATCGAAGAGGCGTCTGACAGTCTCGTTGCTGTCGAGAAGCGTATGGTCGCTGCCGGAAACAACCCGCCAGTTTCGAAAGTCGCAATCATTGGATTTGGCTCACAAGCCTATGTCACTGACCGCGGCGTCCAAGTTGTTCCGCTGGATGTTCTCGCGCCGTAGTGCAATTGCAAGTTTTAACTTCTTTTGCTTTCTTTCACTTCTTTTAACAAGACACCCGGCGGGCATAAGCTGCTCGCCGGGTGTCTTGGTTAGGACGTTACAAAGCAGGACTTCCGAAACACGGCGGTCAGGTCCGCCTCCTAAGGACCTGAGGTGCTCGAAATTGGGAGCGACAAGCCCGACGAAGCGTACTTTAGGTACGCGAGGAGGGTTGGAGTCCCAAGGTTGAGCGCCTCAGTGCCCTTAGGACAAATCTTCGCCGTTGGTGGCGATAACCTTCTTGTACCAGTCGAAGCTCTTCTTCTTGGAACGCTTGAGGGTGCCGTTGCCCGCATCATCGCGGTCGACATAGATAAAGCCGTAGCGCTTGGACATCTCGCCCGTGCCGGCGCTCACCAGGTCGATCGGGCCCCAGGTGGTGTAGCCCAGCAGGTCAACGCCGTCCTCGGTCACCGCATCGCGCATCGCGACGATATGCTGGCGCAGGTAGTCGATACGGTAGTCGTCGTTGATGGAGCCGTCCTCCTCGACAACATCCTTGGCGCCCAGGCCGTTCTCGACCACAAACAGCGGCTTCTGATAACGATCGTACAGGTCGTTGAGGGTGATGCGAAAGCCCAGCGGATCGATGGCCCAGCCCCACTGGCTCTGCTGCAGGTAGGGGTTCTTGGCGCCGGCGAAGGCGTTACCCTGGGTGCGCTCGACATCGGGGTTGTCGGCACCGGCAGAGCAGCGGGTGCTATAGTAGCTAAAGCTGATGAAGTCGACGGTGTTGGCGGCCAGGATCTCGCGGTCCTCGTCGGTCATACCGACGTCAATGCCCAGACGCTCGAGCTTCTTGACGGCATAGGCCGGATAGTAGCCGCGGCTCTGAACGTCGACGAAGAAATAGTTGCTCTGGTTGTCAATCTGCGCCTGGCGCACATCGCCCGGACGGCAGCTGTAGGGGTAGTAGCTACCTGCGGCAAGCATGCAACCGATCTTGACCTCGGGGTCGATCTCGTGGGCAATCTTGGTTGCCCAGGCGCTGGCGACGAGCTCGTTGTGGGCGGCCAGGTACTCGACAGCCTCCTTGTTCTCGCCCTCCTCAAAGACCAGACCGGCACCCATAAACGGCAGGTGCAGGATCATATTGATCTCGTTGAAGGTAAGCCAGTACTTCACCAGGCCCTTGTAGCGGGTGAAGATCGTGGTTGCGAGGTTCTTGTAGAAGTCGATGAGATTGCGGTTGCGCCAGCCGCCGTACTCCTTGATAAGGTGGATCGGGCAGTCGAAGTGCGTGATGGTCACGAGCGGCTCGATGCCGTGCGCTTGACACTCGCGGAACACGTCCTCGTAGAAAGCCAGACCGGCCTCGTTGGGCTCGGTCTCGTCACCGTTGGGGAAGATGCGGGTCCACGCCAGGCTCATGCGGAAGGTCTTAAAGCCCATCTCGGCAAAGAGGGCGATGTCCTCCTTGTAGTGGTGATAGAAATCGATGCCGGTCTGCGCGGGATAGTAATAGCCGTCCTCAAAGTCGAGCATCTTGCGCTGGCCGGAGACCACCGCGAAACGCTCGGGGCCGTGCGGGGCCACATCCACGTTGGCCAGGCCGCGGCCGTCCACGTCGTAGGCGCCCTCGCACTGGTTGGCAGCCGTCGCGCCGCCCCACAGGAAGTCTTTACGGAAAGCCATACATCGATCCTTTCACACGCTGTTTGTCGTGGCTTCAGTATCCCCGCAAATAGGGCCTCGCTCAACGGCAACGGCGCAGGCCGACACTTCTTTTCGCGCACAGGCGCCCCGCAGCCGCCCCCGTATGACACTTTTTGATACCTGCCCGCCCAAACCGCCAACCACCACAAAGGGGACAGGCACCTTTGTGGTGGTTTGGGCAGGTTTGTCTCGATCTGTAACAGGTAGACCGCCAAAACCGGGCCTGGTGTTACAGATCGAGATCTTTCGGGCACCCTCTGCGGTTTATCTCAATCTGTAACAGGAAGAGACGATTTGGCCCGTCAGATGTTACAGATCGAGACAAACAGGAAGCCCCCTAGTCGCAGGTGATGTCGAGGTTCTTGCCGATGAGGCCCACGTAGCCGCCCTCGGCTGCCTTGGGGCTGTCGGCGTGGCAGAGAACCCATTTGTCAGCCTTCCAGTAGCAGTAGTTGTCGCCGACCGCGGGCATGTTGGCTGCGGCCTCGGGGCGCGGACCATTGGTGCCGGCGGGCAGCGCAACCATCACTTGGAAGCCGCCGTCGTCGACCATGCAGGGCGTGTAGTGAAGTGTGGTGTTGAAGACTTCGACGACCGTACCCGCCGGCACGCGGAACGCCTTGACGCACGCGGTGTCGAGCTTGCCATCCTCGATCTCCCAGCGATGCGCCACGAGCAGGATAAAGTCGCGGGCGCCCAGGTTAAACTCGCTGGCGCGGTGATACTCCAGGCAGTTGAGGCGCGTGTTGTGGCCGTTGCACCAGCCCAGCTGGAAGGGACGGCCGCCGTACATGAGAAAGCCCAGCTTATCGGCATCCTTGACGCCCTCGAGCTCCGGCGCACTTGCTACGTACTTGCTGCCCTCGGGAATGGGCGTGGCAGAGAGCGCCTCGAGCACGGGCGACGTGAGCTCGGACGGAACGTTATCCCAAACGTTGCCATAGGATTTGAACTCGGGATCGTTGACAGAGTAGATATGCATGTTCACTCCTGTTCGTTTATGTGATAGTACGAACATTCTAGAACAAACATGAGCGATTTTGAACGCTCATCCCGACCACTCAACAAAAAGGCGCCCCGCATAAGCGAAGGCGCCCAATGCGCGCGTTTTGGACGATAAAGCCCTTACGCCTGCTGATAGTGCAGGTGCTTCTCGTCGATATTGGCCAGATCGCGGTCGAGATAGCGACGCGCGAGCCAGTTTGCCATGGGGAGGTTCTGGTCCAGGTAGTTACCGCACTCCTCGGGAGCGGCACCGGGAACATCGCCCTCAAAGCCCGCGACAAACTCGAACAGCTCGCGCACGAGCGGCAAGATCTCCTCGCTCGTCAGCTCACCAAAAACGACGAGGTAAAAGCCCGTGCGGCAGCCCATGGGGCCAAAGTAGACAATGCGGCTCGACCACTCGGCATGATTGCGAAGGAACGTCGCGCCCAGGTGCTCGATGGTGTGGCACTCGGCCGTGTTCATGACCGGCTCCTTGTTGGGCGTGGTCAGGCGCAGGTCAAACGTGGTGACGGCGGCACCGGTCGCCGGATCGCGGTCGATGCGGCTCACGTACACGCCAGGCTCAAGCAGCAGATGGTCAACGGAAAAACTCGCGATGCGCTCCATGGCAGATCCTCTCGGTAGTCAATTTAGGACGGGGCTCTTTTAGCTAGTTGGAATGGTCGCACCAATCATACCAGTCAAAAAAGCCCCGTCCCAAATGAGCTACCCGGGACGGGGAACAATGAGTTTTTTATCCCCGTCCCAGAATAATCATGCTAGGCGGTGTACGCGATTGTAGATTTCACGGCATGGCGCCAGCCGGCGATCTTTTTGGCTCGTTCGTTGGCGGACATGGCAGGCTCCACGATGCCGCGAGCGCCGTAGACGTCAACGACGTCGCGCGTGTACATGCCCAGCGCAATGCCGCAGGCCCAGGCCGCACCCAGACCGCTCATCTCGTCGTTGCTCGCGATGCGGATGGGCGAGCCAACCAAGTCGCTCTCAAACTGCATCAGGTACGCGTCGCGCGTGGGGCCGCCGTCAACACGAAGCTCGGCCAGCGCCGCGCCCGAATCCTCGACCATCGCATCGATCACGTCGAAGATCTGATAGGCGATCGACTCGTCGGCGGCCTTCACGAACTCCGCGCGACCCGTGGTGCGCGTCATGCCAAAGACGCAGCCCTCGGCGTCACTCGCCCAGTGCGGCGCGCCCAGACCGGTAAACGCCGGCACAAAGTAGACGCGGCTCGCCGGATTGGCGGCGTAGCACAGGTCGGTAACTTCCTCGGGGTTATTGATGAGCTCCAGATCGTCGCGCAGCCACGTCTTGACGGCGCCGGCGTAGCTCACGTTGCCCTCGAGCACGTACTCGGTCACGCCGTCCATGCGCCATGCGAGCGAGCTCGAAAGCCCGTGCGAGCTGGCGACGAACTCGTCGCCGACGTTCATCATGACCGAGCTGCCGGTGCCATAGGTCGCCTTGGCCATGCCGCGGCTATGGCAGCCCTGAGCAAACAAGGCGGCATGGCTGTCGCCGAGCACGCCGTGAATGGGCACGGGCGCCGGCAAAAAGCCGCCCAGGTTCGTCATGCCGAACAGGCCATCGGAATCGGTCACCTGCGGCAGGCACGCCGGATTGACACCAAAGGCCTCGCACACCGGCTCGCTCCAGCAGCCACGGCGCAGGTCAAAGAGCTGCGTGCGGCTGGCATTGGACCAGTCGCAGCGAAACTCCACGCCGCCCGTGAGCGTCCAGACCACCCAGGCATCGATGGTGCCCAGGCACAGCTCGCCCGCCGCAGCGGCCTCGGCAGCCGCGGGAACGTTCGCGAGGATCCAGGCCATCTTGCCCGCCGGGTAGTAGGGCGAGAGCACTAGACCCGTCGTGTCGCGCACCAGCTTGGCCACGCCCTCGCGCGCGGCCAGCTCGTCGCACAGCTCGCGGGCGCGGGCGCACTGCCACACCACGGCGTCGCACAGCGGCTCGCCCGTCGTGCGGTTCCAGGCAACGGTAGTCTCGCGCTGGTTGGAGATGCCGATGCCGGCGACGTCGGCCGGATCGACCCCGGTCTCCTCCACCACGGCGCGCGCCACGGCCAGCACGTTGGCGGCGATCTCGGCTGGATCATGGCTCACCCAGCCGGCCTCGTTGACAATCTGGCGATGCGGGCGATCGGCACGATGAATCAAATGGCCGCCCTCGTCCACCAGCAGCGCCTTGGTGCCCTGCGTGGATTGATCGATTCCGATGATGTATTTGCTCATGTACTCTCCTGTCTCCCCCGTCGATTCAAAACTAAAACCCGACGGACAAGGAGCGAGTGGCCGACCGGCTCATGAGAGCGCAGCCGGCCTGCTCAAAATTCAACCAAAAAGGATTGGCGCAAACCTGTCCCCGATGCACCAATTACTCTGCGGGCAGGAACTCGGCGACCGTCTTGGCGATTCCGGCACCCGTCAGGCCGTAGTGCGCGAAGACCTCGGGGCTCGTACCGGTGATGACCGGCGCATCGGGCAGACTCAGGCACTTGACCGGACGCGGGCAGTGCTCACCCACGACCTGCGCGACCATGGAACCCAGGCCGCCGAAGGGGCTGTGCTCCTCGACCGTCACGACGGCGCGCGTGGCGCCGGCGGCCTCGATCACGGCCTCGGCATCGAGCGGCTTGACGCAATACATGTCGAGTACCGTAGCCGAGATGCCCTGCTCGGCCAGCAAATCGGCGGCGTCCACGGCATGGCGGACCATCTCACCGGTGGCGACAAGCGTCACATCGGTACCGCGACGCACCCAGGTGGCGCGATCCATCTGGAACGGGCACTCGCCCTCGGCGTACACGTCCTCGACCGGGTTGCGCCCCACGCGGATGTAGGCCGGCTTGTTGTCGGCTACCAGGGCGCGCACAAGCTCGGCGGTCTGGAAGCGGTCGCTCGGCAGATACACGCGCATGTTGGGAATCGCGCTCATAGCGGCGATATCCTGCGCAGAGTGGTGGCTCATGCCCAGGGCACCATAGGACACGCCGCCCGAGATGCCGATGAGCTTGACGTTGGTGTTGGAGTACGAAACGTCGACCTTGCACTGCTCATACGAGCGCGTGGTCACAAAGGACGCCGGCGAGGCGGCCCAGGCCTTCTTGCCGCACGAGGCCATACCGGCGGCGATGCTCACCAGGTCCTGCTCGGCGATGCCGACCTCAATGGACTGCTGGGGATACTGGTCAAAGAACGGCGTGAGCGATGCAGAGCCGCGGGAGTCGGAACACAGAACGACGATGTCCTTGTCAGTTGCGGCGGCCTCGAGCAGCGTGTCGCAGATAGCCTTGCGGTTGGCGATCTTGTTAGCCATTGATAGCCTCCTTATGGGCAGCGAAATCGGCGATGATCTGGGCATATTCCTCATCGTTGGGCAGGTGATGATGCCAGGCGGCCTTGTCCTCCATAACCGGCGAGCCGTAGCCCTTCACCGTGTTGAGGATGATGACCGTGGGCTTACCCCTGGTCTCGGCGGCCAGCGTCAGCGCGGCGTCGATGGCCTGGACGTCGTTGCCCGGAATGGACAGCACGTTCCAACCGAAGGCGGCCCAGCGCTCCTCCTGCGAGTCCTGCTTCATGACGTCCTCGGTGCTGCCGCTGATCTGCAGACGGTTGCGGTCCACGAGCGCGCACAGGTTATCGAGCTGGTAGTTGCCGCCGCTCATGGCGCCCTCCCAGACCGAGCCCTCGGCAAGTTCGCCGTCGCCCATGATGGTGTAGACGCGGTAGTCGCGGCCATCCATCTTGCCGGCAAGCGCCATCCCGACGGCCACGGGCAGGCCGTGACCCAGCGAGCCCGAGTTCATCTCGATGCCCTTGAGCTTGTTGTTGGGGTGGCCGATGTAGGGGCTGCCGAACTTAGAGAAGCGGGTCTTGACGTCGTCGAGGTCCAGATAGCCCTCGTGGCAGAGCACCGCGTAGTAGGCCTCCATGGCGTGGCCCTTGGAGAGCACGAAGCGATCGCGGTTGGGATCGTCGACGGTCTCGGGCGAAATGTTGAGGTGGTTGGCGTAGAGGGTCATCAGCGCATCGATGACCGACATGTCGCCGCCGATGTGCCCGCCGGCGCCAGCCATGATGATATCGACGCAATCGCGGCGAAGGTCCCAACGCAGGGATTCAAGCTCTTCGATAGTTGCCATTTCTACTCTCCTCGCAGGTAAGCTTTGACGTCTTCTTCAATCGGGTCGTATAAGTCGGGGGCAATGCCGATGTACTTGCACGCCTCGTAGAGCACCGGCACCACGTTGGCGTGAATGGCGACGCAGTGGTGGATGTAGGGACCCTCGACGATCTTGGCCTCGAGGCGCTTGAGGTTGTCGACCTCGACCCACAGGTAGGTGCCCATGCCGGCCGGGCCGTCGATGCCGCGGGCATTGCCCAGCAGCAGCGAGTACTCGCCGTTGTCGCCGTCAAAGCGGGCAAGGGTGAGGTCGCCGTGCTTGGCCTCAGCCGTCAGCGCGCCGGGGTGATCGAAGGCCAGCGGGTAGGTGAGCTTGGGCTTGACGGCCGCGCAGCTGCAGGGCCAGGGGCCGCAGTGCTGCAGCAGCTCGCCGTTCTCGTTATCGGGATGGCGCACGGTCCAGTCGGCGAACATGCCGCGGTGACGGCCCAGGTCGGCGGCCTCGACCATCAGCGCGGTGATGGCACCATGGATGTCGGTCTCGCATACGATGGGGATACCCATCTCGTTGAGGATGGCATTGGCGGCGCAGGGCATAATGCCCAACTCGTCCTGCAGGGCGTTCCAGCACTGAATGGCGCCGGCGTTGCAGCCGTACTTCTTTACCAGGCGCTTCATGGCGATGGCAAGACCGGCGACCGCGGGGACCTTATCCTCGGGGATGCAGATCTCAAAGCTGTCGGCAATGTGGGCGAGCATGGCTGCCATGGCCTGCTCGTCGGCCTGGGCGTCGCGCACGGCCTGGACAAGCTCGGTCATGGGGATGGGCGAAAGCTGAATGTTGAACTTCTCGAGCAGCTCGCCCTCGTTGCACATGGTGGACCAGAAGTCGAACGGACGGGTGGCCATCTGCAGGATGCGGGTGTGCTTGAAAGTCTTGACCACGTTGCACACGGCCAAAAAGTCCCAGACGCCGCGCTCGAACTCGGGATCGGTCAGACGGCAGTTGGTCATGTAGGTGAAGGGAACCTGGAAGCGACGCAGGACCTTGCCGGTGGCGAACAGGCCGCACTGGCTATCGCGCAGACGGGTGCCGTCGGGCTCGGGGCGCTCGTCGCGCGGACCCCACAGCAGCACGGGCAGGCCGAGCTCGCGGGCAAGGCGGGCACAAACGTACTCAGTACCAAAGTTGGCGTGGCACAGCATGATGCCGTCGACGCCCTCGGCGCGGAACTTCTCGACGATAGGCGCGATATGGCTGTCGTCGAACAGCAGGCCCTCGTCGTTGATGTCGTCGATATCCACGATCTCGACGCCGATCTCGCGCAGGCGATCAGCCGTAAGGCCGCGATACTTGATCGCGTCCGGCGCGCTAAAGATACTGCGGCGCGTGGGCACAAAGCCAAGCTTGATCTTATCCATGTACGTCCTCCCCTAGTCACATGTTCAGTAAACAGACGCATGTTTCGTTTTGTTCTGTTTACTAAATGTTTTACTCTTCTGTTTAGAAGTTTAGCGCGAAATACCCGTAGGCGGTAGAGAAATCAGCCTAAACGGTATGTAAACGAACTGAACATACAAGGGAAACAAAAAGAGGACCCCGAAGGATCCTCTTCTGAATGACGCTATGTTTACTGCCCTAGCGTGCTTTGGCACGCCGCAGACGATGCCGCCTTCGCCTAGATTTCGCGCACGCTCTGGCGCTCGACAAAATAGGTCGACACGGCGGTCTTGCAGGTGTAGCTCTTGGGGTTGCGGATGTTGCCCACCAGGCGGCGCACCGCGATCTCACCCACCTCGTGCTTGGGAACATGCACCGTGGTGAGCGGCGGGTTGGAAAAAGCGCCCAGCGACAGGTCGTCAAAGCCGATGATCGAGACATCCTCGGGCACGCGAATGCCGTGCTCGTTGAGCGCGCGCATGGCACCCACGGCGAGCACGTCGTTTTCGGCAAAGAAAGCCGTCGGCAGGTCGTCGCGTGAGACGCTGTCGAGCCATGCACCCATATCGCGATAGGCACCTTCGAGCGTGGTGCCCAGCGTAACGCGCCATGCCGGGTTTGCCTCGAGGTCCGCATCCTCAAGCGCCTGGCGATAGCCGCGCTCGCGGTCCTTAAAGTTGCGGATGCGAAGGTCGCCAGCCAGATAGCCGATTTGCCTGTGACCCTTCTCGATAAGGTAGTCCACGGCGCGCAGCACCGAATCGGTGTTGGCAATGACCACGGCATCAAAGTATTGGCGGTCGCTCCAGCCATCGAGCACAATCAGGTGGGCGGCAGCGTTAGCGAACAGGGCGTAGTCCTCCTCGCCCAGCTCGGTGCCCATCAGCACGATGGCGGCGGACGGGTCGGCGATCAGGCCCTCGACCTGCGGACGTACGGCGTCAAGATCGCTAAAGTCGAGCGAGACAAAGCTCGTGCTCATGCCGTGGCGACGCGCCTGGCGCTCCACGCCCTCGATGACCGCGGGATGAAAGGTGCTCTCGTCCAGGATGGCGCCCGTCTTGCGCGCGAGCACAAACTGGATGCTCTCGAGCTGCGTCGACTGCTGATAGCCGAGCGACTGCGCGCACTCCAGGATGACCTTGGCGGTTTCCTCGCTCACGCTGCGCTTGCGGTTGAGCGCGTTGGACACGGTCGCAGGCGAAAAACCGGTGATGCGGCTGATTTCGCGGACACTTGCTTTGGCCATTGTTCCCCCTAGTAACGGTCGCGGTCGAGCATCGTGGCCTGACCGCCCCGTGACTCGACAACTAAACGACCGCAAATTCAATCTAAACAGAATAGTAAATGTTTAATAGCTAGTTTAGCCTGTTGTCAAGCGAAGCGACGCGACTATTCCCCCAACGGGCGTATTTACTCGGTAGCTAATCTGGAACGGGGCGCAGAAACCGTTTAGCCAAGGATGCGGGCCATGCGTGCCTTAAACTCCGCGAGGAAACGCGGGGCGTCCACGGTGAGCGCCACGAGCGCGCTCTTATCCGGATCGGACAGGCGGTGCTCGTCGCAAATGGTGCGGCCTCGGTACTCGCCTAGCAGGTCGACGCGCAAGTTGCAGCCGAGCGCGCCCACGAGCGTGGGGTCAATCGCCACGGCGACGGCAAGCGGATCGTGCAGCGCGCAGCCACCCAGGTAGGGGGCGTTCATCTCGTACGAGCCAATGTAGTGCTCGACCATGCTCGCAAACGCGCAACCGGCCATGGTGCCCGAGCCCGTCCAGCCGGCAACGTCGCGACGCGTGAGCACCACGCGGTGCGTCACATCCAAGCCCACCATGGTGAGCTTGCGGCCCGAACGCAGCACGGCATCGGCCGCCTCAGGATCACTTGCCATGTTGGCCTCGGCGCCCGCGCTCACGTTTCCGGGCACAGTAAGCGCACCGCCCATCACGACCACGCGACCGATAGACATCATCGCCGCCGCATCGCGCTCCAAGGCAAGCGCCAGGTTGGAGAGCGGGCCGGTCGCCACGTAGATCAGATCGGGGCCATAGGTGCGCGCGGCATCAATCAGGTAATCGACCGCTGCATTGCCATCGGCCAACGTCGCGCCCACCGGCTCGTACGGCGAGGCGGGCACGCTTGCGCCGCCGATGCCGTTCTTGCCGTGGATAAGCGTGGTGGACGCCGGCGGCGTGTAGGGTTCGGTCGCCTTCATGGGACGATCGGCGCCCAGGTATACCGGAACCTCGGGGCGACCCAACAGGTCGAGCACCGCCAAGCAGTTGTGCGCCGACTGCTCGACGCGCACGTTGCCAAAGCACGTGGTGATGCCGACGAGCTCCACCTCGGGGCTCGCGATGGCATAGGCGAGCGCCATCGCATCATCCACACCCATATCCAGATCAAGGATCAGCTTCTTGGTTGCCATTGTTCTACTCCGCTTCTCCGTCTACATCCAAACCGTCTAAACCAAAATTGTGCTCGACTTCCGCACGCGTGGGAATTGATTGCTGAGCGCCCAGGCGCGACACCGTCACCGCCGAGGCGCGAGCGCCCGCCGCCATGCACTCAAAGAGCGGCAGGCCCTCCAGACGAGCCGCCGCCAACGCGCCGATAAACGTATCGCCCGCGGCCGTCGTATCGACCACCGCGCTCGAAAGCGCCGGCATGCGCAGCGGCTCACCGCCATCGCCGAGCGTAACCGAGCCGGCGCCGCCCAACGTGATGACCGCAGCCCCGGCGCCCTTGTCGAGCAGCGCATTGAGCGCGGCGACGCAACTCGCATCATCCGTGGGCAGAATGCCCGTCAGCACCTGGCACTCGGTCTCGTTGGGGCAGACCAGGTCGACCGCTGGCCACGCTCCTGCCGGCAGATCGCAGGCGGGCGCCGGGTTAAAGATCGTATAGAACCCCAGCTCGTGAGCGCAAGAGAGCGCCGCGGCCGTTGCCATCAGATCGCATTCGCCCTGGGCGATAAAGACGCTTCCGGCAGCCGGGGCAATCTCGCTGGCATCGCCGTCGAGCTCGTCGGCCACCAAGCTCCTCAGTGCGCGGGCAACGTCCTCGCCCGCAAGCGCATGGTTGGCGCCCGGCGACAGCACGATGCGGTTGTCGCTCTCGCAGCGAATGATAGTCGCGGTACCGGTCTCCACGTCATCGCGACGCGCCACGAACTCAACGCCCACGCCGGCATCCTGGAGCCCTGCCACGAGCGCATCGCCAAAGGTATCGCGCCCAACAGCGCCGATCATGCACGTGCGCGCACCCATGCGCGCAGCAGCGACGGCCTGGTTAGCGCCCTTGCCACCAGCGTTGGTGATAAAACCGCTGCCACCGACTGTCTCGCCCGCACGCGGCATGCGCTCGCACGCCACCGAAAGGTCCATGTTCATGCTGCCGAACACCGCAACGATGCTGTGATCCGCCATGGAAACCTCCTCGTCTTCAGGCTTTGCGCCCACCGTCGACCAACGATTGTGCACTCTCGCACCCCCTATAACTTTAGTCCACTTTGATGTGGACGCGCGCTTGAGCTTGCGCCAGCAGCAAGCATTCACAGGGGCAGGCAGCTACAATGAATACGTGCTGATTATTCTCGTCATTGGATGATGTTTTATGGAACGATTCTCGCAATCGGGCTCGCGCGGTCGACGCCGCACGGGCAACGAGCCGGCGCCGCACGAACGCGTGAAGGGCGAGCGCCGTGCCAACGAGCCGCGACGCACCGCAAGCCCCCATCGCGCTTCTGCCAACAACGCGGGCCGCGCCAACACTCCCGCCGCGGAGCAGACGCCTGCTCGCCCCAAGTCCCGCTACATCCCTGCGCTCGACGGCCTGCGCACGCTTGCCGTCGTCGCGGTGGTGCTCTATCACCTCAACCTCACGTGGGCTCAGGGCGGCCTGCTTGGCGTCACGATCTTCTTTGTGCTTTCGGGCTATCTGATCACGCGCCTGCTGCTCAACGAAGTCGCCAAGACCGGCCGCATCGACCTTAAGAGCTTCTGGATTCGCCGCATCCGTCGCCTGGTCCCCGCCGTGGTAACGGTAGTGTTCGTGACCTGCGCGCTGTGCACCATCTTTAACCACGTGATGCTCACCAAGATGCGCCCCGACATCCTGCCGTCGCTGCTGTTCTTCAACAACTGTTGGCAGATTGCCCAAAACGTCTCGTACTTCAATGCCCTGGGCGACCCCTCGCCGCTTACGCACTTTTGGTCGCTCGCCATCGAGGAACAGTTCTACCTGGTTTGGCCCCCGCTGCTGCTCGCTATGGTATCCATGCACATGAGCAAGCCCAACACGCGCCGCGTGGTTCTGGGCCTGGCTGCCGTCTCCGCCATCGCCATGATGGTGCTCTATAACCCCGCCGCCGACCCCAGCCGCGTGTACTACGGCACCGACACCCGCGTGTTCTCGCTGCTGCTGGGCGCCTGGATGGCCTTTATCCCCGATTGCGACCTGGCGCCGGTGCGTCTCGCTCATCGTTTGGGGCTCAATCGCCTGGCTGGCGCCGCCAAGCACGGCAAGAACGCCGAGGGCAAGCTTGGCGAGAAGGCCGACAACGCAGCCGAAACCGTCCCGGCACAGCCGAGCGCCCTCGTGCGCTTTTGGTCCTCGCCCGCATCCATCGATATGTTGGGCGTCGTGGGTCTGGTTGGCCTTGCCGCCATGGTCGCGCTCACCAACGGCTACACCGCGTTCCAGTATCGCGGCGGCACGCTGTTATGCTCCATCCTCACGCTCATGGTCATCGCGGCCTGCGTGCAACCCCAGGGAATGGTTGCCCGCGCACTGTCCGCCGAGCCGCTCGTGTGGGTTGGCAAGCGCTCGTACAGCATCTACCTGTGGCACTATCCGCTACTGTTGCTCATGAACCCGGTCGCCAACATCAACGATACGCCGTGGTGGCAGTACATTTTGCAGGTGTTGTTGGTGGTCGCCGTAGCCGAATGCTCATATCGCTTTATCGAGACGCCGTTTAGAAAGGGCGCCTTTGGGCGCACCGTATCCGAATTCCGCGATGGCACCACCACGCCCGCCAACTGGGTGCGCGCGCATATTCCCGCGTGCGCCACTTGCGGCATCGTGCTTGTTATCGCGCTGGGCGGCCTGATCTTTGTGCCGGAGACTTCCGCACTGAGCGGTGAGGGCGCCGAAGTCCTCAACAAGGAAGCCAAGAACACCGCGCCAACGGACCAACAGGCAGCCGACGACACCGACAAGGACAACGACGGCTTCCCCGACGGATCCTACGACCTGCTGATGATCGGTGACTCCGTGTCGCTGCGCGCCGTTGATTCCTTTGACGGCGTGTTCCCGCACAGCCATATCGATGCCGAAAAGGGCCGCCAGTTTGATGCGGGCCGCGCGACATTTGAGGGCTATCTCCAACAGAACCTTGCCGGCAAGATCGTGGTCTTTGCACTGGGCACCAACGGCTTGGTAACCGACGACCAGATCGACGCCATCATGACCGATGCAGGAGACAAGCGTATTGTGGTGTTTGTGAACACGCGCAGCCCGCAGCCGTGGGTCGGCTCTACCAACCAGGCCATCGCCAACGCCGCTACGCGCTACAAGAACGTGCGCGTTATCGACTGGTACGGATACAGTGCCAATCGCAACGACCTGTTCGATGGCGATGGCACGCACCTGTCGACCACTGGCGTGACTGAGTACCTCAACTTGATTCACGATGCGGTCAAGAAAGACCTGCCCGTGCACCCCGAGGACCACGTCAACGATCCGCAGCCGGCAGCCGTCAAGTCCGCCGCCGACGCACTCGTCAATGCCCTCGCCTACAAGCCACACAAGCTGGGCACCGACAAGTAGCACACAGCCAAATCTGCTTACACCCGCCGGGGGCGTCGGCCACGGCCGACGCCCCCGGCGGCAGTTAGGGACTCTCCTTTTGTACCGGTACCCGGAGGCACTCCTGGCACAGCCGAGGAACGCCCTCCTTGCGACCGAATTCTGGGCGCCTCGCCACCCCGAGCGTTGTTTCCAAGCCCACACCCGCAGCAAACAACCCAAAATCACTCTTTTCTAGCCGACTCCAAGAGGTCGTGGACAAAAAGTGGCAAATATGAGTACTGTTACCGTTTTAGTAGCAGGCAAAACCACCCAAAATGGCGCTCATGCGGTAGCGCGCGAGCCTTCCAGTTGACCAGAATGGCCGGCTTAGGAATTGGAGACTCGCTTTTAATAAACAGATTCTTAACTATGTTCATTATTTTCTTGGTAGTAAATGCTATCGGCCAGACAACAGTACTCATATTTGGCATTTTTTGTCCACTCACATATTACTAACCCCCTATAACAGGCAAAATACAGGCCGCAACCCATGGCAGCGGCCTGTTTGGAGTCCAAAAGAGGCGCTAAGCGCTGTAGCCCATCGCTTGCAACACAAACATGACGACCGTCAGCACCGTAATCACGGCGATAGTCGCCCAAGTGAGCACGTTCCACACGCGGCCGTTGCGGTTGGCGCCCATAATGTGACGGTCGGCGGCGATAACCACTTGGAACACCAGAACCACGGGCAGTAGCACGCCATTGATGACCTGCGAGGTCATCATAATCTGGAACAGATCGACACCGGGCATAAGCACCAGCACGGCAGAGATACCGATGATGGCCGTAATGATGCCGCGATAGACCGGGGCCTCGTCCCAGCTGCGGTCGGCACCGCGCTCCCAGCCAAATGCCTCGCAGATAGCGCTCGACGTAACGCCCGGCAGCACGCAGGCAGCCAAGAAGCTCGCCGCGACCAAGCCCGAGGCAAACAGCACCGTAGACCACTGGCCCGCGATGGGCTCCAGCGCGCGGGCAGCATCGGCAGCATCGCTAATCTGAATACCCGCCGGGAACAACACCGTGCCGGTCGTGATGATAATAAAGCCCGCAATGATATCAGCAGCGATCGAGCCGCTCACGGTATCAATACGCTGCAGCACGATGTCGTCCTCGCCCGCGTTCTTATCGACCACGTTGTTCTGCGCCAAGAAAATCATCCACGGCGCGATGGTGGTACCGATCGTTGCGACCACGAGCGACACGTAGCTGGGGTCATTTTGAATGTTAGGCACGACCAGGTCGACCGCGACCTCACCCCAGTTGGGGCCAGCCATAAACGCGGCGACGATATAGGTCACGAACACGCAGCTCACCAGCAGCAGAATCTTCTCGATGCGCTGGAAACTACCCGACATGGTAAGCATCCATACCAGCAGCGCCACCAACGGCACCGAGATGCTCGCCGGCACGCCAAAGAGAGCAAGACCGCTGGCGATGCCCGCAAACTCCGAAATGGTCACAGCCGTGTTGGCGATCAACAGCGCCGCCATAGCAAGTACACTCTTGCGCACGCCAAAACGCTCGCGAATGAGCGATGCCAGGCCCTTACCCGTGACGCAGCCGCAGCGCGCCGCGGTCTCCTGCGTCACGATGAGCAGCACAGTCATGACGGGAAGCATCCAGAGCATCTTGTAGCCATAGCTGGCGCCCGCGCTGGAATACGTTGCAATGCCGCCGGCGTCATTGCCCGAAAGCGCCGCCAGCAGACCGGGACCCATAGCGCCAAAGATGGCCGCGATGGTCAGCTTTTGCTTGGTGCCCGATTTTTGCTTGGTATTTTGCACGCGACCACCTAACCCATGACTGACATGGCGAGCAGCACCGCGGCGATGCAATACGCCACACACGAGATCATGACGGCAATAACGTTCATGGCGGTGCCCGACGTGTTGAGGTCATGCTCGTCACGCCAGAACAGCACCATCAGGTAAATCACGGCACTCATGTTGCCAACCAGGCAAATGATGGCAGCGATATTAAAACACCCGGTAAAGAGCTGCTCCTCAAACATAGAGGCATCGGGGAACGCGGCGGTGCGCACCAGCTGCGCGCACAGGTAAGTAACAAGCGAAAGGATCAGGCCCATGCCCGTGCTCTGGAAGAAGAACCCCAGATACGGCTTGGGCTCGTCGTCGTGACCGTCATACTCCAGGAAGTAGTTCTTGACGAACGACACCATGCGCGAGGCCGCCAGCAGCACGAGCGGCATGGCGCACATGGGGAACACCACCAGATGCGCGGAGCCGAGCGCCGTTCCCAGCACGGTCGCCATGATGCACGACGCGATGCCCCATACAACAACCCAGTACTGGCGATGCACGAACCAGCTGAGCACGTTCGTCGAGTCGTCGGACGCGCTGTCACCCGAGCCGACACCAGCGATCTGCAGGTCCTCCTGATGCTCCTCGGCGATAACGTCCATGGCGTCGTCGAAGGTTACGATACCCAGGATGTGACGGTTCTCGTCGCAGACGGGGATGGCGACCAGGTCATACTTGGTCATCTCGTCCGTCACGTCTTCCTGGTCCTCGTCGGGCGACACGTAGACCAGGTCGCGATAGGCCAGCTGACCCAGCGTGGCGTCGCGATCGGCTACGATCAGCGTGCGCAGCGAAAGCACACCGGTCAGCATGCCGCTCGGATCCTCGGTATAGACGTAGTAGACGCTCTCGAAGTCCTCGTCGAGCTCGCGAATCGCCTCGATGGCGTCACCGACCGTTGCCGTGGCGGGCAGGGAGACAAACTCCGAGGTCATGATGCGGCCGGCGGTGTTGTCCTCATACCCCAGCAGGTTACGAATCGCCTTCTCCTCCTTGACGCCCATCAGGCGCAGGAGCTTCTCGGCCTTCTCGTAATCGAGCTCGTCGATCAGGTCGGCTGCATCGTCCGGGTCCATCATGGCCAGCATCGACGATGCGTCCGTGTCGGACAGGCCCTCGAGCATCTCGGTCATAAGCTCGTCGTCATCGAACTCCGAGATGGCCTCGGCGGCCTGTGCCGTATCGAGCTGCGCAAACACCTGCGCACGTAGGCGCGGGTCGAGCTGCTCGATAATGTCGGCGATGTCAGCAGGGTGCAGCTCGCCGAGCGTCTTGTGTGACACCGAGAGTTGGATGTTTTTAGTCGAGCGGTCGAGCAGGTCCATGTAGGACCAAGCGATGATGTCCTCGCTGAGCGGCTTGCCCAAGTGCTTCATAAAGCCTTCGACGATATGCTCGAGCGCGGGGCTGATGGCGCGTAGCAGACCGCGGGCGCCGACCTCGGCACCCAGCAGGCGCAGCTGGTTTTCGCCCGACATGGAAAACTTGATGTCGTTGACGCGCACGACCTTCATGCCCTGCGTGTCGACGATCTGCTTGTTGAGCACGTCGCGCGCCAGCAACAGCTCGGTCGGCTGCAGGTACGAAAAACGGATTTCGGTGGCCGACGCCTTAAGGTGTACACCCGTCTCGTCGATACGGTCGACCCATTTGCGCCAGCTGATCATAAACGGCGTCTTGCCGGGGCCGCGGAACGCGAGCGACGTCACGTGCGGAAAAACTTCGCCGGTAGCAATGCCAAAATCGTTGACCACGCCGAGCTTTTCGCCGTCGACGTCCAAGACCGGCAATTTGAGCATCTCACTCAGATAATTCAATGGTGCTCCCCATCATTATTCCTCCGGACGCGGCCGCGCGTGCGGCGTCCGGGGGCTTCTGGATATGTATACGCATGCGCGGGCGGCACGCCGCTCGACGCTTACACCCCGTGCATGCGCAAAAAGCACCTGCATGGGATCATCGACTGTATGGTCGAGGTTTGGATTTCACCTGTAGCCTTTCTCTTGACCCTCATTAACCGCAGTAACTATAGCATCAGCATCGCCCTGCGGCATCGAATTTATGCGCTGCACATTGCAGGCATACCAAACGCTGACGTATCCGTGACATAGCCATTGGGGACGTTCTTAAACGACTACCCAATGACTACTCTGTGGTGTCATCGTCCTCGGCAAGTTGGGGGAACACGGCGTCCTTGGGCATGGTGACCTTCGTCAGCGAGGTGAGCTTTTTGCTCAGCGACGTGTCCGTCTTAACCAGGTCGCCGAGCGTCACGATCTTGTAGCCGTCGGCGACAAGGCCGTCGATGATCTGCGGCAGCGCCTCGAGCGTCTGCTCGGCGCATTCGTCTCTATCGGTGAGCAGCACGATATTGCCCGGCGTCACCGAATCGAGCACCGTTGAGACCTGCTCGTCGGCACCGTTGAGCAGCCAGTCGCCCGAGTCAATATTCCACGAAACCACGGCGGAGACCAGGTCCATCGCATCAATCCAGTTTTGCTCGTCAAAGGCAGCGTAGGGAGCACGCAAAAGCATCGTCTCGACGCCGGTCGCCGACTTAATCGCCTCGGTGCCCTTCGTGATCTGCTTGCGCACCGTCTCGCGATCCTCGCCCTTGAGCGAATCATCGCTGTAGCTGTTGGAGCCGATCTCGCACCCGGCATCGATAATCGCTTTGGCAGTAGCGGGCGAGGCTTCCGCGGCATCGCCCGAAAGGAAGAACGTCGCGGTGACGCTCTTTTCCTTGAGCACCTGCAAAATCTGCTTGGTCGCACCGCTCGGACCCTCGTCAAACGTCAGCGCCACGTACTTTTCGTTGCCCTTGGGCGCCACGCTGGCGCACGCAACGACGCAATCGGTGGCGGGCACAACCTCGCCGCGGTCCTGCGTCTTGCCCGACTGCTCACCAACCCACACTTCGGAGCGGCCCTGGACGCCCCACGTCTGCACATACTCGATAGCACCCGTGCCCTCGACCTTGAGCTTGGGCTCGATAACCGTAGCCTGAACCTCATGCTTCTCGTAGGTGTTACGGCCATCCTTGACCGTCACCTTCTCGCCACCCTCAAGTTCGCGGCTATCCCATTTGCCCTGTTTTATGCGCTTGCCGTCCACCTTAACCGACAGCTTTTCGCCGCCATGGCGCTTGAGCACGCTGTCATCGACGGCCAGCAGGTCGCCTGCGTCGTAGGTGTCAGTCAACTCCTGGTCGTCGATGAGATTCTGCAGCGTAGAGCCCACGCGCACCGCGGTCTTTTGCCCGTTGAGTTCCACGTCCACGCTGCGGTTGACGTAGCCCACGACGGCAGCGATAAACAGCACGAGCGCACAACCCACGGCGATGAGCGCATAGGGCAGACGGGACGGTCGGCGCGGCGAGCGCCCGTTGCCGATGCGCGCACTGCGATCGCTAAACCCGCGGCTATGGTTGAGGTACATCGCGCCGGGCTTACGGCGGCGACGGCGCTGACCGCTGGGCAGCTGCCCCAGGTCGCGGCGCGCCGTCGGACGCGCACCCGAACGCCCGTTTAAGTTGGATCCGTTTTGGCGCATATGCCCTCCCCCATAAACACAGCAAGCCGGAGCAACAGGTCTCCGGCTTGCCTCCCATCATTTGGTACGTCGCTATTTTGTAGCTTTTGACGAGCCTCCGCTCGCCTTTTGGTATTCGTCCTTAAAGGCCTTGAACATGCCGCGCGTCTTGCCGAGCTGCTTGCCCAGTGCGCGACTGCCCTTGTCCACGGCGACCGATCCCTTGTCATCGAGCACCTTGGCGCCCTTTTTGACCTTGTCGCCCACCACGACGCTGGCCTCGGCGGCCTTAGCAGCCGCACCGCCCGAATACCCGAGCGACTTGACCTCGTCCGAGACAATCATCGCGCCGTTCTCGTAGCCGCGCAGCATCGTCGGCGGCACCTGCGTGTCACCAACCAAAACACTCGAAGCAGCACCGGCGGTCACATAGAATGCCTGCACGATGCCCGAGCGCGGCTTGAACTCGACGTCCGAGCAATAGCCCACGACGTCGCCCGATTCCGTGCGCACGTCCATGCCGACCCAGATAATGCAATCGTCCAGGTTGATGTCGAGGCGCTTGGCGGCGGCGGCATCGTACGTGTCCTTGACGTCATCGACCGCAATGGCGCCCTCGTAGACACCAATGGCGTCGAGCGCTACGAATCGGTCGGGACGCTCGATCATGCCCGCGATATCGGACTGGCGGACCATAAAGCCGACCACGCGCGTACCGCCCGGGGTAAAGACCGGAAAGTGAATCTTTCCGAGCTTTTTTGGGCTGCGCGGCGTGCCGTCCTTTTTGGTGCGCTTGTCCTCGGTAGGCTTACGATAGATCTTGGCGCCGACAAAATCCCCGGCGCGCATTATGCCTCGGTCGAGGGCTCCGCAGCCTCGGTATCAGCCTCGACGGCGTTCTCGACCACGACGTCGGCGGCAGGCGTCACGTTGCCACCCGAAATGGCGTCGTTGAGCTGCTCGCGCAGCTGATCCATGCGCTCGCGGGCCAGGTCGACCTTGGCGCGCAGGTCGTCAGTCTTGGCGTCGACCATCGGGCCAAAGTCATTCACCGCGGCACGGGCCTCCTCGGCGCTGTGCTCGTAGGTGTCGCGCATATTGTCCCAGGCGTCGTTGGCGATATCGGCAGCCATGGCGCGGGTTTCGGCGCCCGAGCGCGGGGCCAGAGCAACGCCGATAATAGCGCCGGCAGCGGCACCAAAAAGTGCGCCGGAGACAAAGCTGAAAGTCTTACCCATGATCATTCCTCTCCTGCGGGCACGTCGGTGCCCACCGTTTGAATGCTGTCCATTATACCCGCAGCGCATCACTTGCCGCTCCGCTCATCTGCGTACGGCAAAGGCGCAGGTACGTGATGGTGATAAACGCGTAGGCCTACTCCTGAGGCATAGCCGGCATGGCCACCGTGGCACCCGGGTCCTCGCCGGCGCCGTCCACGAGCGGCAGGCCGCCCTCATGCGCAGGTCCTGCCGGAACCGTCGCCGCACCGCCAAAGACGGCAGCAGAGGCCTCGTGGTTCTCGGCAACCGCGCCCTCGGTATCAATCGCCACCTGGGGCTCGTCGTCAAAGTTGGGGACGCCCTGGGGCTCGGTGGGAACGGGCTCGGCGATCGCATCGGCAACGGGCTCGGCGTCGACCGGCACATCGCCCTCGTCAGCGCCCTCGTCCTCGGCAGCATCTTCGCCGTTCACAGCGGCGACGGCCTCGTGAGGATCCTTGCCCTCGGCCTCGGCGCGCATGCCCAGCACCAGGTTGCGCAGGCCCGCGACCGTGCCTTCCACGTCGGGGGCAGGCTGGTCGGCGTGCAGGTACGCCCAGTCCATCATAAAGGTGGCCGACGACAGCGCACCGATGGCCAGTGCGTCGTCGGGACACGAAAGCTCGACCTCAAAGACACGCTCGTCATGCTCGCTTACGCGCGTGCGGCCGCACGAGATGCTACCGGCAAGACCGGTCTCGTTCATGAGCTCGACCGTCACGTGCTCCAGCAGGTGGCAGAGCTCGGTCTGACCCATGCAGTCCTGGAACTCGCGGCCGGAATCGCCCAGGCACAGGTGCTTGGCAATCGCGGGCACCAGGTAGTACACGCGCGCCGTGGCCTCGATGTCCTCCGAGGTCATGAGCGGCATGCCGGGGTTCACCAGCACATGCGCGCAGATCTTGTCCTCACTGACGGTGACCTTAAGGATGTTGAACAGGCCTGCCATAACTCTCCCCTACTCTTCCTTGCCCTACTCGTCGCCGTCGTGCGGATTCGCGGAACCCGCACCCGACGTCGTCGGCTCGTTTACCGAAGACTCGGAATCCTTCTTATCGGTTTCGGCCGGAGCGATCACGCGAATGAGCGAGATGCGCTGGCCACGCATCGACTGCACTTTAAACTTGTACCCCGCGACCTCAAACACCTCTCCGATGTCGGGCACCGAGTCACAAAGCTCCAAGATCCAGCCGGCGATGGTCTCATAATCATCGCTTTCCTCGAGCGGCCAACCAAGCTCAATCGCGTCATCGCACGAAAAACGCCCATCAACGAGCCACTCGCGGCGCGAAAGGCGCGTGAGATACTTGTTGTCGGGGTCGAACTCGTCCTCGATCTCGCCGACGATCTCCTCGACGATGTCCTCGATGGTGATGATGCCGGCCGTGCCGCCGTACTCGTCCACGACCACCACGATCTGGTCGTGCGAGGTCTGCATCTCGGACAGCAGCGGCAGGATGTCCTTGGTGTCGGGCACAAAGGCGGCGTCGCGCAAAAAGCCGGCGATGGGCTGGTCGCCCTTGCCGTCGAGCGCGGGCTGGATCAGGTCCTTGATGTGCGCGATACCCGCGACGTTGTCGGGGTCCTCGTGATAGACGGGGATGCGGCTGAAGCCGGTCTGGCGCATGGTGGATAGCACGCTGGCGACCGTCTCGTCGTCCTCGCACATGGTGGTGTCCACGCGCGGCACCATGACCTCGCGGGCAACGGTGTCGCCCAGGTCGAAGATCTCGTGGATCATGCGCTTTTCCTCGTCGAGCAGGTCGTCCTGCTCCGAGACCATGTACTTGATCTCTTCTTCAGAGACGTTCTGACGGTCGTCGGCGCTCTTGATGCGCAGGATGCGGGCCAGGCCATCGGAGCAAGCGCCAGTCAGCCACACGAGCGGACGGGCGATCTTTTGGAAAAACGACAACGGTCCCACGACCTGCTTGGACACGCCCTCGGCATTGGCCAGGCCGATGCGCTTGGGCACAAGCTCGCCGATCACGATGGACACGAAGGCAACCGCGACGGTGATGATGACCGGCGCCAGGCCGCGCGCGATGGCGGAGAGCGGCGCGATGCCAAAGCTCATGAGCCACGTGGCGAGCGGGTCGGACAGGCTCGTCGAGGCGACGGCGGACGAGGCGAAGCCCACGAGCGTGATGGCGACCTGGATGGTGGCGAGCAGCTGGTCGGAGTCGGCAGCCAGCTTAATAGCACGCTCGGCGCGCTTGTCGCCTTCCTCGGCCTCGTGCTCCAGCACGGCGCGCTTGGCCGTGGTGAGCGCCATCTCGGACATAGAGAAGTAGCCGTTGATGAGGGTCAAAACGAGGGTGGTGATAAGGGAGATGGTTATGTCCATCGGGAGTTTCTCGAACCTCCAAGATTCGGGACGTCAGGTTAAAACGTTGATGGCGGATACGGCAATGGCGCCGGCGCCCAAACGAGGACGCGGGCGCGCAGGCGTGGTCGCTAGATTACGAAGAGGATCACCGCCATGAACTGGAAGATGCTACCGGCGAGCACCCACAGGTGAAACACGCTGTGCAGATAGCGCACGTTTTTGGCGATATAGAACGGCACGCCCACGGTGTAGCACACGCCGCCGACAGCGAGCAGAGCAAGTGCCACGGGGTTGAGCAGCGACACGAGCTCGGGCAGCTTAAAGACGACGAGCCAGCCCATCAGCAGATAGACCAGGCCGCTTACCCAATGCGGCTGGCGCTCGCGCAAAAAACACTCGAGGGCGATCCCGACGATGGCGATGGCCCATACGGCAAAAAACAGCACGGGACCACCGTCGTTTGCCAGCGTAATGAGGCAAAACGGCGTATAGCTGCCGGCAATGAGCAGATAGATACAGCTGTGGTCGATAATGCGGAACACGCGCTTGGCGCCCGCGGGCTGAATCGCATGGTAGAGCGTGGAGGCAAGGTATTCGAGAATAATACTGGCGCCGTAGACGATTGCCGCGGCCATATGCGCCGGACCGCCACCGCGAAGAGCGGCAAATACGATCAGGAGCACAAGACCTGCGATGCCCAGCAGGCAACCGACACCATGGGTGACGGAGTTCATGATCTCCTCGCCCACCGTGTACTGCGGAACGGCCGCGGCCTTGGGTCGCGGCTTGGAACTGTCGCTCGAATCGGACATGCCGGTTACATCCTCCAACGTAAAGAGTTCTCAACACTATATCAAAGCGTCTGGGTGCGTGCGAAATTTGCACCATACGTGACCCTTTGTTTACCCATTCTTTGCCTGTTGACGCATCAACGGTGAACGTCCATAATGCACTTGCATTAAATGTTGATGTATTAACATCTTATAGGAAAGCTTCTTATGTCTCAAAACGCACGTTCCCATCGAAAGCTCAAGATAGCCGGCATCGTTGCGCTGGTGCTCGTTGTCGCGCTGCTGGGGTTTGCCGGCAACTTCTTGTTCGACTTTGCCCTGAATCCCCAAGCGCCCTACACCATGAAGATGATGCAGGACGGCAAGGACGAAAAAGAAAGTGAGCAGCCGGATGCCGAGGGAACCGAGGCGCGGGCATGGTTTAAAGAGAACCGCGAGAGCAGCAGCCTCACCGCAGATGACGGAACCGAACTTGCCGCTTGGTATTTTGCCGCCCCAGAGAGCACGCACAATTACGCTATCTGCCTACACGGATACACCGATGAGCCCATCGGTATGGCCCGATACGCCAAACGATTCCATGACCGCGGCATGAACGTGCTCGCGCCCGCCGCTCGCGCCCACGAGCGCTCCGGCGGCGACTATATCGGCATGGGCTGGCCCGAGCGCCTCGACATCGTCGTATGGATCGAGCGAATCGTTCAAGCTGACCCCGAGGCGCGCATCCTGGTCTTTGGCGAATCGATGGGCGCGGCGACCGCCATGAACGTCGCGGGGGAATCTTTGCCGTCCAACGTGAAATGCATTATCGAGGACTGCGGTTATACAAGCGTTTGGGACGAGTTTTCCCTGCAGCTCAAGGACGTGTTCGGCCTGCCCAGCTTTCCCTTGCTCGATGTAGCAAACTTGGTGTGCAACGTGCGCGCGGGCTACGACTTTCATAAGGCGAGCAGTGTGGAGCAACTCAAACACGCGACGGTTCCCATGCTGTTTATTCACGGCGACCAGGACACCTTTGTGCCGTACGACATGCTCGACCAAAACTACGACGCGTGCGCCAGCAGGGTCAAGCAAAAGCTCACCATCCACGGCGCCACCCACGCCAAGAGCGCGCAAGTCGACCCCGAGCTCTACTGGAATACGGTCGACGACTTCCTCGACGAGAATTTTTAGGAAATAGGGCGGTTTACTGGTCTATCTGACCCCCTAGCACTTCCAAAAAGCCGCCCGTGGGCACTGTGCTCACGGGCGGCTTTTACTAACAGTTGTGCTACAAAGGCGCTTGTTTTGTCCAATAGCTAGGCGCTATTTGACCTCGATGAGCTCGTACTTGCTCGTGCCCAGGCCGATCTTCTCGGCATGCGCGATGCACGCGCGCCAGTCGGTGTCGGGATGCGTGATGCAGAAGGGATCCTTGGCCTGCTCGCCCTCCAGATGCTCGTGATTGTGCTCCATCTTGGCCGCGCTGTCAGTGAGCTCGGTGTTGGGCAGCGGCTCAGATGCCATGACGGCATCGGCACAGGCCTGGTCGATGGCGACCGGGTCGAAGCTCGCGAACATGCCGATGTCGTTGACGATGGGCGTGTCATTCTCGGGATGGCAGTCGCAGTTGGGGCTAATGTCCATGGCGAGCGAGATGTGGAAGCTCGGGCGGCCGTCGACGATGGCCTTGGTGTACTCGGCGATCTTGTAGTTGAGTACGTCGGCCGCGGCGTCATAGTCGGGCTTGATGCAGTCCTGGTTGCACGCCGCAATGCAGCGTCCGCAGCCCACGCAGCGATCGTGGTCGATGGTAGCCACGCGAACCGTGCGGGTGCTGCCGTTGGCAAGCTCGCGCTCACGCGTACCGTCAAACGTGATGGCGCTGTGCGCGCAAATCTTCTCGCAGGCACGGCAACCTACGCAGTTGGTAGTATCGACGCTCGGCTTGCCGGCGGCATGCTGCTCCATCTTGCCGGCACGGCTGCCGCCTCCCATGCCCAGGTTCTTCATGGCGCCGCCAAAGCCGGCCTGCTCATGACCCTTAAAGTGCGTGAGGCTGATCACGATGTCGGCATCCATGAGTACCTGGCCGATCTTTGCCTCGCGCACGTACTCGCCGCCCTCGACCGGGACGAGCGCCTCGTCGGTACCCTTGAGGCCGTCGGCGATGATGATCTGGCAACCCGTGGCATACGGGGTAAAGCCGTTCTGATAGGCGGTATCGATGTGCTCGAGCGCGTTTTTGCGGCTACCCACATAGAGCGTGTTGCAGTCGGTGAGGAAGGGCTTGCCGCCCAGCTCCTTGACGACATCCGCGACGGCGCGGGCGTAGTTGGGGCGCAAAAAGCTCAGATTGCCCAGCTCGCCAAAGTGAATCTTAATGGCGACGAACTTGTTCTCAAAGTCGATCTGCTCAATACCGGCGCGGCGAATGAGGCGCTTGAGTTTGTCGAGCTGGCTCTCGCGAGCATGCGTGCGCAGGTTGGTGAAGTACACCTTTGCCGGTGCCGCGGGTGCGGTTGCGGTCATAGATCTATCCCCTCGGTCTATATGGCGTTACAGACATAGAGGATGGTACCCGTTAAAGTAGGGTCGAAGTCAAGCACAACACCGAGTCGTTAGGCACTCATTGGGGACAGACTTAAATGAGTGCCGCCAGGGACAGTCCTTGCCAGTCCGGCCGGCGAGCCGGCGAATCGGCAAAGACTGTCTCCAACGACTAGTCGTTTAAGAACGCCCCCAATTGCTACTCTTGCACCTTGAGGGCCTCGGCCAGGCTGACGCGCTTGATAGAGCGCGTGTGCAGCAGTGCCACGACCAGGTAGGTCGCAAAGCCGATGCCGACGCATGCAGCCATGGACCAAGCGGGCACGTAGATCTCGATATTGCCGTTGTAGGCGAGCAGCATCGAGCGGAAAATCGCGGTCAGCGAGCCAATAATGACCGGCAGGCTCAGCACGAGTGACACCGCCACGCACAGCGTGATCGAGCGGATGTACAGATGCGAGATCTCGCTATCGCGATAGCCAAAGACCTTCATGTAGCTAATCGACCGGGCGCTATGATCGATAACAGCCTTGGTCAGCAGGTACATAAACAGCAGGAAGATAAACACCGCGAGCCCGATCATCATTCCGATCATTTTGCTCATCATGCCGATGAACTGGTCACCCACGGCGCGCATGTCGTCGGGCGTGGTGTCGCCGGCAAAGTAGCGCGCGTCGAGGTCGAGCTTCTCGTCGCTCACATAGCCGTTAAAGTAGGCGGCGTCGTTGCCGAACAGCTCGTTAAAGTCGTCGATGCTCATATAGATATTCATGTCCGACTTTGAACCCCAGACGCAGTCCTTACCCGCGTACTCAAGGGAATAATGCTCACCCTCGTACTTGTCGCTGAGTGTGACCTTCTGGCCCTCGCTCCAGCCAAACTTGTCGAGCAGGCCGCCGCCAAAGACGACGCGGCCATCGCCGATGTTGAGGCCCTTCCAGTAGCGCGAATCGGACGAGATGCCGTAGACAGAAATCGTTTCCTCGCCATTACCGTCACCACGGTCGTACTGCAGCTGGTAAACGGCATACTTCTCGGCCTGCGCGATTGCGCCCGCGCCGTTGTCGGTCGTATTGACCGGGTGGATATCGTCGTTGTCAGTGTCGATCTTAGAGGCCTTGTCGATCAGATCGATGGCCTCATCGCGGTTGCAGCCGAGGGCATCGGCAAGATCGTCAAGGCGCGCGTAGAGCGCATCCTTCTTGTCCTGGACCTTGGCAAGCGCATCCTGCGCTGCGGTCAGGCTCTCGGCAGACGGAGATGCGGTCGCGGCATCGGCTGCCGTCTGCGCCGCATCGGCCGCGTCGTCAAGCTCGTCATCGGCATCCTGGGCGGCAGAAAGCAGCGCGCCGTCAACCGACTGCAAGCGCTCGAGTGCCGACCACTGCTCGCGCTCCTCGGTAGTGCCCTCGAGCTCCAGCGGCGCCTTGAGTGTGTACTGATGCTCGGCGACCAGGCTCGTCTCCAGGTTGTCCGCATAGTGCGTCATCGTGGGCAGGATCGCCAGGCCAAAGAGCAAAAGCAGCGACCCAAACGCGATGCCCACGAAGAGCGTGGCGAAGTTGCCCAGGTTGCGCAGGAAGACGCGCAGGCGGAAGCGGGAGACAAAGCCCATGCGTTCCGGCAGCTGCAGACCGCGCTTGGTACCCGACTTGCCACTCGCCTCGTGACGAAGGAACTGCAGCGGCGTCTTGCCCATTTTGCGGAGCAGACCCACCAGCGTGATGAGGATGAGCGCGGCGGCGGGGACCACAGCGCACTTCACAAAGATTTCCCAGCTCCAGTACACCTGGAAGGGCGGCAGGCTGTACGAGCCGTAGTAGAGACCGCGCATGGGCTCGGTAAAGAACGCAACGCCGAGCGCGGTGCCCAAAAGCGCCGCGACCACGCCCACGATGGCGGGAAGCGTGAGGTAGTGCAGCACGATCTCGCGGCGGCGATAGCCGCTGGCGAGCAGCGTGCCGATGATGGCGCTCTCCTCCTCGATGGTGGCGTCGGTGAGCACAACAAAGACAAATGCCATGATCACGATGATGATGTCGAGCAACGTCATCCACATCATGGAGTCGCCGTCCACGTCGTCGCGCGCATAGCCAATGCCTTGGTTGGAATCGGCATCGATCAGATCGTCCACACGCGCATCGGCATCGGTCAGCGCCTCGACCATATCCTGCTCGGCATCGATGCGATCCGCGGTGGGAAGGTCGCGATCGGTAAAGGTAAAGGAGTAGGTGTAGGCAGGCGCGCCGCCGGCGTCCTCAAGCGCGGCAAAGCCGGCGTCGGTGACCTCGGCCACGCCGTACGTGATGGTGTTCACCGTGAAGTCCGAATTGTTGAGGAACAGTGCCTGGCTATCGGGCTGGGTCATGATGCCGCAGATGATGTAGGTGCGACCCTCGAGCTCGACCTTATCGCCGATGGCGAGGTCGTTGTTGGTGGCGAAAACACGGTCGATTGCCACCTCATCGTCCGTCTTGGGCTGCCTGCCCTCACAGTAGGACGCGATATCGACCTTGGTGCGGTGCGCATAGGTGCGCAGCGTGCGCTTGGTGCCGTCGTCGCCGGCGGTCTTTTTGATGATGGCGTCGATGGAGAAGTTCTTGTAGAACGTAACGCCGCCGACGTCGCCGGCTGCATCCTCGGCTGCCTTGAGCTGGTCTTTGGTGGCCTCGAAGGAGGTGGTCACGCGGCCGTCCTCAATCGTGTACGCATCGCGCATGTCGTCGATAAGGCAACCGATGGAATACGCCGCGAGCAAAAAGCCCGAGGTAAGGGCGATGCTTCCGCACATAAGCAAAAAGATGCCCAGGTACTTGCCGATATTGCGGCGCAGCTCGCGCGGGAGACGTTTTGCGAGAGGTGTCATGGCGCCGCCTACCAATCGAGCTCGGCGGCCGCGACGGGTGACTCGTTGAGCTCATCCTCGACGATGCGCCCGTCGCGCAGGCGCAGCACGCGATTGGCCATGCGCGCGATGGCGGCATTGTGGGTGACAATGATGATGGTGCAGCCGTAGGTGCGGTTGACGTCCTCCATGAGCTGCAGGATTTCCTTGGATGTCTTGTAGTCGAGCGCGCCCGTTGGCTCATCGCACAGCAGCAGGCCCGGGTTTTTGACGAGCGCACGGCCGATGGCGCAGCGCTGCTGTTGGCCGCCAGAGACCTGGCGCGGGAACTTGTTGCGGTGCTCGTAGAGGCCCAGCGAACGCAGCAGGTCGTCGACATTGAGCGGGTTTTTGGACAGGTGCGCCGTGACCTCAATGTTTTCCTTGATGGTAAGGTCGGGCACCAGGTTGTAGAACTGAAAGACGAAGCCCAGCTCGCGGCGACGGTACTCGCCCAGATCGGCAGGCTTGAGCGCAGTGAGGTCGCAGCCGTCCACCATGATGGAGCCGCCGTCGGCATCCTCCAGGCCGCCGATGAGATTGAGGAACGTCGATTTGCCCGAGCCCGAGGGCCCCAGCATGACGCAGATCTCGCCGCGGTTGATGGACGTGTCGATGCCGTCGAGCACCGTCAGGCGTGCATCACCGTCGCCATAGTGTTTCTTGAGCCCTTTGACCTGGACATAGGCTTGCTTTGTCGCCATGCTATCCCCCGTTGTTAGCCTTCTGCTACTTTTCTAGGCTAATAGTAAACCCCGGCGAACTATTTTTAAGCGACGTGCGCGAACTATTTTCCAACCTACTCATTGGGGACAGACTTAAATGAGTGAAATCGCTCATTTAAGTCTGTCCCCAATGAGTGGTCCAAGTGCCGACATATTGGGACAGTCCCTGCCAGCCCTGCCGGCGAATCGGCAAAGACTGTCCCCAATGACCAGGTGGCTAGGCGTGGGATTTGTTGTGGGCGAGGGCTAGGCCTACGGCGGCGATGGCGGCGGCGAAGAGCACGGTGACGCCCAGGTCGCAGGCGATGTCGCCCAGCGCGGCAGACGTCAGGTCCGAGGCAAGCGCCTTGCCGATCGCGTCGCTCACCCAATACGTCGGCACAAAGTGCGCCGCCGTCTGCACGGCCGGACCCATCAGCGACAATGGCATCCAGGCGCCGCCCAAAAACGTCATGAGCAAGCCGAGCAAGTTGCCCACGCCGTTGAGCAACTCCTCGCGAGCGCCCAGGCTCGACAGCGTAAAGCCGACGGCCAGCGGCGTGCACGCCAGGGCAAACGTCGCCGCCAGCGCCAGGCACACGCGCCCCACGCCGACCTCGGCGACCGCGCCGGCAAAGCCCACGACACCCATCATGCTCGAAACAAACCAGATGCAGACGGTGAGCACCGCGGCTGCCGCGAACACGGCAAGCGAACGCTGGCGCTCGGAGACCGGGCCGGCCTCCATGCGGCGCACGCGCTCGGGCTCGTTCATGCCCGAGAACACCAATCCCACCGACACGATGACCGACGAGATGATCGCGTACGCGCCAAAGTTGAAATACGACTCGAGCGTGGCGGCGGCAGTCGAGTCGACCTTGACCTGCTCAATCTGGACCTCGGCACGCTTGGCGGCAGCATGCTCAGCAGCCTTGGCGACGTCACCGTTGGAGACAGCTGGCTCAAGCGCCGCCGCAGCGCCTGCGAGCGAGACCCACCGCGAGGCCTCGGCAGACGAGAGCGCCGCCGCCATGGTGCCAGAACCATAGGTCACGTCGAGCTTGGGCAGGGCTTCCCCCGCACGGGCGGCTGCAACAAGATCGTCCTCAAACCCCTCCGGGATAAAGAACACGCAATCGGCGCTGCCCTTGGCGCTGTTGCTCTTGGCGAGCGCATCCGCAAGGTCGTACGTGTCGTCGCCGACGCCCGTGACCAGGTCAAAGCGTGAGCCCAGGTGCTTGGTAAGCGCCCGCGAAAGGTCGCTATTGTCGCGGTCGACCACGATCACGTTGGTGTCGTAGGGCTCGTACTCGGTAAGCTGCGACGAGTTCCAGCTCACCGAGGCCGCGATGAATACGCCCATGAGCGAGATGAACACCGTATAGATGAGCAGGTAGAACGGGTGCGCGAGCGCCATGCGAAGCGCGGTCTTAAAGGTGCTCATAGCGGCTCCTTCCAAAGATCAGCGTAGCGGCGGCGACAAACACCAGGGCCATCAGGACGAGCGCGCCGGCGCGGACGGCGAAGGGCCCCAGGTCCTCAAAGAAATACAGGCGATTGAACATATCGCAGATGAGCTTGACGGGGTTGAGCCAGCACTCGGCCGGGCAGGCGCGGGCGACGTCGTCGGCAAGCGCCATCGCCGGCTCGCCGTAGAGGCCGGCGAACAAGGCGCACGTGGTGGCAAAGCCTGTGAGGATGCCCGACTTGGACGCCTTGCCGCCCTTAACGGGAAGCGTGCCCACAAAGATTCCCAGACCCGTGGCGGCAAGCGCGGACGCAGCGCCGCCCACCAGGCACAGTCCCTCGCGCCCGCCAAAGTCGACACCGACCACCAGGCGCACGTAGCCGATCGCAACCGCCATCGAGGTAAAGGAGACCAGCCACGAGCCGATAAAGATGCCGGCCAGCGACGCCGTCTTGGAAACGCCGCCCACGCAGCGGCGCGCGCCAAGACCCGACAGATTAGGCTGCAAATCGGTGACGCTCAAAGCGGCAAACTCGGCAGACATCATCGCGACCAGGCCAAAGAGCGCGTAATAGTAGATGGTCGTACCGTCGGGCGTGGTGCGCGTAAGGCTCACACGGCGGGTGCCGCCCTCGAGCGACAGGGCGCGCGCAACCGCCTCCGGGTCGGCGAGCGCCGCCGGGTTGTCCTGGGCAATCTGGCTCATGAGCTCGGCATTTTGCGTATACGAGCTCGCCACCGTCTCCAGAATGCTGCGATCGGTGAGCACCGACGTGGCACGCGAGCTGTCGTAGCTCGAAAGCAGCGTGAGCTTGGGCGTGCCTGCGGCATCAACCGTATAGATGCCCGCGACCTCGCCGGCCTTGAGCGCTTTGCGCGCGGCAGCCAAGTCTTCGTACTCGCTCACATCGAGCAGCTGATCGTCGCCCGCCTTGGCAAGCGAAGCTGCCACGTCCTTAAAGGTCGAGGCATCCCAGGCCTCGTCCGCCACGACGGCCACCGGCACCGGATCGACCTTGCCGTCGGAGCTGAGGTTCGCAAACATAAACATGAACATCGTGGAAAGCGCGATAGGAAAGAGAGCGCCCCAGACCCACGTGCTCGGCCGGCGCAGCAGCGTCTTGACCGTGGTGATGATGGTGTTGAACATGGCCGCCCCCTAGTCGCGCAGCTCGCGGCCGGTGATCTCGAGGAACACGTCGTTGAGGGTCGGCGGTTCGGAATAGATGCGGCCGAGCGGCACGTCATGCGAGCGCAGCGCATCGAGAATGTCCGTCAGGTTGTGCGGGCTCGCTTCGCACGAAAACGTGAGCTGTCCCGCCGTTGCCGAAAGGTCCAGAACGTGCGGCAGGCTTGCGACGGCACCGAGCGCCGCACTCGGAACCTCGCCGACCTCGATTACAATCTTCTCGCCCATCTGAATCATGCGCTTGAGCTCGTCGTTAGTGCCCTGCGCCAGCACGCGCCCACCGTCCATGATCATGATGCGGCTGCAGATCTGCTCGACTTCCTCCATGTAATGGCTGGTATACACCACCGTGGCGCCCTCGTCGCGCAGGCGGCAGATGCCCTCCAGGATGGCGTTGCGGCTTTGCGGGTCGACCGCCACCGTGGGTTCGTCAAAAAAGATGAGCTCGGGCTTGTGCGCGATGCCGCAGGCAATGTTGAGACGACGCGCCAGGCCGCCCGAGAGCTTGCCGGGGCGGAACTTGGTAAAGTCGCCCAGGCCGACAAAGTCGATCGCCTCGTCCACCAGCGCGCGGCGGCGCTTGCGGTCGTTGACGTAGAGACTGCAGAAATAGTCGATGTTCTCGCGCACGGTGAGCTCGTCGAACACCGCCACCTGCTGCGGCACCACACCGATGCGGCGCTTGAGGTCGTAGCGGGCGGGCGTCATGCGCTCGCCGAACAGCTCGATGGTGCCCTTGTCGTAGGCGAGCAACTGCAGGATGCAGTTGATGGACGTGGTCTTGCCCGAGCCGTTGGGGCCCAGCAGGCCAAAGATCTCGCCGGGAGCGATACTCAGGTTAAAGTGGTCGAGCGCAATAAGGTCGTCGTAGCGCTTGACGAGGTTTTCGACGTGGACGATGTCTGTCATGAGGCGGCCCTTCTGTTGCTTGCGGCCCGGTACGATTGCATCATCGCAGGAGCGGGCGGCGCGCACCAGTGAGCTTTGTCACGAGTGCGGGGGGTCTTGGTCGCCGGCCTGCCGACGCCCCCGCTTTGCCACGCGGGAGGAATGTCACGGTTGCGCAGGCGGCCCCTCCACCATGCGCGGCTTCGCGTACAATACCCGTATGAACAGGCTTTTCGACAAATCGATCGTGCTGGCGTGCTGTATTGCGGCCGCCACGGGCCTTGCTGTGGACGCTCGCCTGGTCGCGGCGTTTTGCCTTGGCGTTATTGCCACCTCGCTGGCCGAGGTGGCACAGGATGAACGCACGCGCCGTGCAAGCGAGGCCGCGAGCTACGTTTACATCATCGCGGCCGTCTTCATACCGCCGTTTGTGCCGTTTGCGCCTCTCGCCCTCTATGACATCGCGCGGCGCGTGCGCCGTGAACGCATCTGGCCCGCGCTGGCGATTGGCTCCGTGTTTGCCTGTGCGCTCGTCGCGGACCTTCGCGGCGGCGCGCTCACCACCCGAACGCTGTTGCTAACCGCCATCCTTTCGGTCGCCGCCACGTTGCTGTCGCTGCGCACCGCGCAGCTGGAGCGCGAACAGGAACGCATGCGTCGCACCCGCGACAAGCTGCAAGAACGCGCCCTGGCACTCGAGGCGCGCAACCGCGACCTCGCCGACCGCCAGGACTACGAAGTCGAGCTCGCGACGCTCGCCGAACGCGCCCGCATCGCGCGCGAGATCCACGATAACGTGGGCCACCAGCTCACGCGCGCTTCGCTTCAAACCGAAGCCCTGCGCGTGGTCCATGCCAACGAGCCCGGCGTTGCCGCCGATTTCGCCGACGTCAAATACACCGTTGACGAGGCGCTCCAGCTCGTGCGCGCCAGCGTCCACGCGCTCAATGACAATGCGACCAACCTCTCCGTGCAGCTCGAACGCATCGTTGAAGGCGCGCGCTCGGACAGCGGTCCGCAGATTGAGCTTGAGGTTTTGGCCGAGCATGCGCCCGCCAACGTCGCCAACTGCTTTGCGGCGGTGCTGCGCGAGGCGCTTTCCAACGCCATGCGCCACGCCCATGCCAAAACCATTACCGTGCGGTGCATGGAGCATCCGTCGTTTTACCAGCTCATCGTTACCGATGATGGCGCAGACGCGACCCCGGCAAGCAGCAGCAACGTCGCAGAAGGCATGGGGCTCGTCTCCATGCGTGAGCGCGTCGAGGCGCTTGGCGGAACCTTCACCGCCGGCCCGCGCGCCGGCGCCCCCGGCTGGCGCGTGTTTGCCACCATCCCCAAACAACAAGGAGATGACGCCCGATGAGGCTCATCGTTGTCGACGACGACCGCTTGGTGGTCGATTCGCTTAAGATTATCCTGGGCGCCCAGCCACAGATCGAGGTGGTGGGCACCGGCGCCAACGGCAACGACGCGGTGGCACTCTACGCCGAACTCGCACCCGATATCGCGCTGCTCGACATTCAGATGCCAGGGCGCGACGGCCTTTCGGCGGCGCGCGAAATCCTTGAGCACGACCCCGCGGCACGCGTGGTGTTTCTGACGACATTCTCGGATGACGAGTACATTGTGTCGGCGCTCAAGCTGGGCGCCCGCGGTTACCTGATCAAGACCGATGTCGCCGCCATTCCGCCAGCGTTGGCGCAGGTCATGGATGGCAAACGCGTGCTCGAGGGCAAGGCGATCGAAGATGTTGACTTTGACGGGATGGGCGACAAGACGGGCACGCCCCGCCGGCCCGCAGCCTTTGCCAGCCTGACCGACCGCGAGTTCGAAGTCGCCGAGCTCATCGCCCGCGGCCTCGATAACAAGGAGATTGCCGCCACGGCTTATATGGGAGAAGGCACGGTGCGCAACCACATCAGCTCGATCCTGGCCAAAATGGGCCTGCGCAACCGCACCCAAATCGCCATCGCCTACCTGCGAGGGTAATTACCCAACGGCCGACCGCTCCGGCATAGCAAAATGGCTGCCATCGATTTAATGCCATTTCAAAACTATGCCGGTTTCCGGGGCTAAACCCAGGAACCCCGTCCATACTCGCGTTTTCCACAAAATGGCAACTCGTCTACCTGCGGTTTTATTTTCACGCTTTTCGGTATGGTTGGGGATTCGGAATCCGGCCCCGTAAACCGGCATAGTTTTGTTCGAGCGGCCCCGCACGAGTACCTCCGCAAGTCTCGCGGGACCAAAATGATCCGTTTTCCTCCGTCCCCGGGGGATCATTTGGCGGCGCCAACCACGAAATCGGCCCATCTACTACGTTTGACTCGATACCCCCGACCATACCCCTGTTTTCCAGAAAACTGCAGGCGTTCTACCTGCGGTTTTGTTTTCGCGTTTTTTGGCATGGTTGGGGGTAAGGGGCTAAACGTAGTAGATGGGCCAATTTCGTGGCAAGCCCTTCTCGCCTACGCACAAAAGCGCCGCCACGGAGGAGGGAGATACCTCCGTGACGGCTGGGGGTGGGGGTGGGGGCTATGTTCTGGCTCCCCGCCGGTCGCCCGGGGCCTTTTGGCCCCGAGCGCTGCCAGCGTGCCTAGCGCTTACGGATACCCCAGACCAGGGCTCCGACGCCAGCCATGGCAATAACAAATGCCATGAGCAGTGCAGCGGCCTGCTGGTCACCCGTAGTGGGCAGGAAACCCTTGACCGTCTTGACGATGTTCGTCACGGTCTTGGGCGTGCCGGGATCGGGCGTCGGCACGGGCGTCTCGGGCTTCTTGTACGTGTTGTTGAACACGATACCCTCGACGCTCTTGTCACCCTTGGTATAGGCAACGCTCGCCTTGAGGTTGCCCTCGCCGTCATCAACCACGTTGACGGTCGCGGTAAAGACGGACTTGTCGTAGGTCATACCGGCCTCGTCGCCCTTGACCTCGCTGATGGTGTAGACGTACGTACCGGGCTCGTCGTACTCGAACTTGTCGAAGTTGATCTTGCCGTCGGCATCGTTGGTGACGGTGGACTCGATGTCCTCGCCAACGAGCTTAAAGCTAAACTCGTCCTTCTTGAGCTCGCGTCCCTCGAGCACCTTGATGGCGCCGATGGAGACCTGCGTGGGCATGGCGTGATACTTGTTGGTAAAGCCAGCCGACTCGGTGGTTCCCTCGAGCTTGTGCGTCGCGGTCAGCGTGCCGTCGCCGTTGTCGGTGACGGTGGTCACGACGGTGTAGGTCGCGCCGTCATAGGTGACGCCCTTGTACAGGCCGAGCGCGTTGGGGCAAGCCTCGCGCAGCGTGTACGTGTGCGTGCCGGGCGCCTCATAGTGGATCGGGCTCAGCGTAACGTTGCCGTTGGCGTCGTTGGTGCCACTAGCGACAGTCACGCCGTCCTCGAGCAGCTCAAACGTGAACTCGCCAGCTGCAAGGTCGCGTCCGGTCAGACGCTTGACCGTCTTGACCTGATCGGTCACGACAGAATCGGTGGGCGTTACGCTATACGTGTTGGTAAACGTGAAGGCCGCACCGTCGTCGCCTTCGCGCACGACGCTCAGGTGTCCGGCACCGTCGTCAGTCACGGTGTAGGAAACCTTGCGCGTGGCGTTGGCGTCGTTGGTCACGCCAGGGGCGCTACCGGACTCGGTCACCGTGTAGGTAAAGGTGTGCGAGCGCGGGGCGGTGGGAGCTGCGGGCTCGGACTCGTCGTTGGCGTCGGACTCGTCGCCATCGACCTCGGCGCCGTTCTCATCGGCGTCAGCTTCGGCCTCATCAGCGTTGGCCTCGGCGTCGCTCGACACGTCGTCAGAAGCATCGGTCGTCACGCCCAGGGCGCGGTTGAGGTCCTCGAGCGTAAAGTTGATCTTGCCAAAGTCCACGTTACCGGCCGCATCGTTGGTTGCGGTCCTGTGCTCGGGCATCGGGGCGCCAGCCTCGTCGGCGGTCACGGTAAAGGTGAACTTACCCGCGATGTCGGCCGGGGTCAGGCCCTCGGCTGCCTGGAGCTTCTTGGTGCCGGTGAGTGCGGCATCGACGGCATCGGCGCCGTAGACGTTCTTGAACTCGGGCTTGACGCCGTCGTAGACGGGCTCCGCTGTCAGGGTACCGTCGCCGTTGTCGACGACGATAACCTTAAAGCTGAAGCTCGGCGTTGCGGCCGTGATGCCCTTGGCCGCGAGCTGCGGCGTGAACTCAAAGGCGGTGTAACCGATGGTCCATGCAAGCCTGGCATCCTTATCGGTGCGGATAGCGCGCTTGGCGTTTACCAAGTCGGCGAGCATCTCGGTGGTGTAATGCAGGGAACCGAAACTTACATGCCCATTAACGTTGGTAGTGCATGTACCCTCAATGGCTTCCTTCTCACCTGCGTAGGCGATGCCAAAGTAGAACTCGCCGTCGGCCATCGGGCGACCGGTCAGGGTCTTGGTGGCAACGACCTGAGCAGCGGTACCACCAGTCGTAGCGCTATAGCGGTTGACGAACGGGACCACAGCGCTCTCGACCGCAGCGGCACCAGTCTTGTACTCGGTCGGCAGCGTGCCCTCGGGGCCGCCAGACACGGTCGTCGTGGCGGCAAGCGTACCGGCGCCGTCATCGGCGATAGCAATCGTCACGGTTCGCACGGCGTCGTCGTAGGTGTAGCCGGGCTGGCGGTCGTTCTCCTCGGCCACGGTGTATGTGAAGGTCTTACCGGCGTCAGCCTGCGTAAACTTGACCTCATGGCCAGCCAGGATGTCGATCAGGCCGACCGCTCCCTCTGTCGTCGCAGGGGACTTGAATTCGTTGACTCCGGGCAGCAGGTCAAGCGCGTCGGCCGAAGCCTCGTCGGCGGGCTTCACGGTAAAGGTGAACTGACCCTCGGTCATGGGACGTCCGGAGAGGCTCTTGCTGAGCTTGAGGCCGCCGGCCGCGGTGTAGTTAAGCTCAGTGCGATACGTGTTGGTAAAGCGTCCGTTTTCCTTCTTGGTGACGTTGGCGGTCAGGGTACCGTTGCCGTCCTCGGTCACAGTCACTTCGGCGGTCGCGACATGGGCGTCATACGTCATGCCGACCGTGCTGCCCGCGTTCTCGTGGATCTCGTACTTGTAGGTTCCGGCAGCCGTGTAGCGAATCTTGCCGAACTTGATGGCGGCAATGCCGTCCTTCGCGTCGTGCTTGCTCACGGTTACGGTTGCAGGATTGGGCAGCGGGGCACCATCGGGGGCGGCGATAGTAAAGCTGAACTCGTCCCCATCCGTCCACTCGCGACCGTCGATGGCCTTGCTCAGGCCAAAGTCGAGGTCTGCATCGGTCGGGGCCACGCTGTAGGTGTTGGTGAACTCGGCGGTCTTGGCATCCTTCAGCTCGTGCTTAGCGCTGAGCGTGCCGTCGCCGTTGTCCGTGATGATGGTCTCGATGGTGAACTTGGCTACGCTGTAAGTGATGCCCTTGCTGGTGGTTCCGCCGTTGGCCTCGCGCAGCGTGTAGGGGTGCTTGCCGGGCTTGTCGTACTTCACGGCACCCATCGAGATGTTGCCCTTGGCGTCGTTGGTGCCGGTGGCGACGACCTTGGCGTCCTTGCCCTCGCCCTCGACGAGCTCGAAGGAGAACTCGCCTTCCTTGAGGCCGCGCCCGTCCAGGACCTTCTTCGCGGTGATCTTGTCTGTGACGCTGGAGTCGACAGGCGTCACGCTATAGGTATTGGTGAACGTGAAGGCCGCGTTGCCGTCCGGCTTGCGGGAAACCTTCAGATTGCCCTTGCCGTCATCGGTCACGGTGAAGGAAACAGTGCGCGAAGACTTAGCGTCGTTAGTCACGCCAGCCACCTCGCCGGACTCGGTCACGGTGTAGGTAAAGGTGTGCTCGCGCTTCTCGGGCTTATCGACCAGAGCCTTGTTAAGGTCGTCGAGCGTAAAGGTGATCTTGCCAAAGTCGACCTTGCCGTCGGCGCCGTTGGTCACGCTCGTGCTCGTAGGCATGGGCGCGTCATCTTCGCCGGTCACGGTAAAGGTGAACTTGCCGGTGATGCCGGCCGGGGTCAGGCCGCCAGCGGCCTTCAGGTTCTTGATGCCCGCAAGCGGTGCCTCGGCGGCATTCGTGTTGTAGGCGTTCTTGAACTCGATACTCTCGGCGTCCTTGTCGTCCTTGGCGTCGTTCAGCTCGTGCGTGGCCACCAGCTGGCCCTTGCCGTTATCGCTGATGGTCGTCACGATGGTGTAGACCGCGTCGTCGTAGGTGATACCGCCGGCATTGCCCTTGACCTCGCTCAGCTTGTAGGTGTGCTGGCCGACCTCAGTGTACTTGATGGCCTTGAACTTCACCTTACCGCTGGCGTCGTTTGTAACGGTCTCGATAAGCTTAGAATCCTCGCCCTTGAGCTCGCGGAGCTCAAAGCTGAACTCGCCGGCCGCCAAGTCGCGCCCGGTCAGGGACTTGGTCACGGCAATCTTGTCGGTGACACTGGACTCAACAGGTTTCGCAGTGTAGGTGTTCTTGAACTCGGTCTTGCCCGAAGTCACCTTCACGTCAGCGCTGAGCTCGCCCTTCTTGTTGGGCGTTACCGTCACGGTGATCTCCGCGACATTCTCGCTGTAGGCAACGCCGTCAACCGTGGTCCCAGCGTTCTTCTCGCTGACCTTGTAGACATACGTGCCAGGTGCCTTGTATTCGATCGTGCCGAAGTTAATGGCCGCCTTGACCTCATTCGGATCGTCATTGGTCACGGACACAGTCACGGGCTCAGTCGCGGACTCGGGCATCGGGGCGTTGTTCTCGGACGTCAGCTCAAACTCAAACGCGTCCTCTTTCGTCCAGGCGCGGCCCTCGAGCACCTTGGTCAGGCCGAAGTCGGCCTTGGTGTCCACCGTCGTCGGCGTCATGTCGTACCTATAGCTAATCTTGCCGTTGTTGCCCAGATAGGAATTGACATGCGTCGCGGTCGCCCTGGCGGACGTGTTATTCCACTTGGGGTTGAGAACGTCGGTCGCGGTGCCGGTCTTGTTGCCGCCCACGCTCTCCTTGGTGGTGTGGAGCTCATCGATAAAGGCCAGGCGTGCGGTTCCCACAGTAAACACCAAGTTACCGTTCTCATCGGGAACAATAGCGCCGTCGAACTTCGCGGCGTCGCCGCCGATAAATTCGATGACGGCGGTGGCGGGCTTGGCCTCGTCGTTTTCGCCCTGCTCCTCGAACTCATCCTTATAGTAATAGGTGGCGTTATCAGCCAGGGAGCCCGTCGCCGGCGTCGTGCAGCCCTCATCCGTGAAAATAGGCGTCTGCTTCTGGAAGTAGTAGTAGCGGTTGGTGTCGGCGGGCTCAAAGGTCGCAACCGTATTACCCAGAGCGCCGGCAGCCCACTTGTTCGCGTAGAAGTTAACGGTCTTGGCGCGGTTTTCGTCAACGGTCCTATTACGCTCGATGTAATCCTTAAGCCCCGTTAGCTTCTCGGGCGTAAACAGGTTGTCGAGTGCAACCTTCTTCACGCTCGAGGCGTACTTCACCTGGATGGGCTTAGCGTTGTCGACCGAAAGCTTGCCGTCTTCGTTCTTAAAGTGGCTCTGCGGAATCAACGACGCAGGAATCTTGACCGTTACGATATCGCCGGTCTGGGGCTCGTCCTCTTTGGCATGCTGAACGGTGATGACCAGGTTCGCGGCATCACCCGTAAACGTGTAGGTGTCGACGTTGTCCTCGGTCTTTGTCGGCTTGTCAAACGTCGTGCCGTTGTATATAAAACCGTCGACCTGCATAAAGTCGCCCAGCTCATCGGTAAACGTAATATAGCCGGACTTGGTCGCGTCGTAGCCCTTATCAATTTTGGTTGGATGGGGCGGCTCCGACGTAATGGCCTTAGAAATGTCGTCGAAGACCTTCTTGAGCTCGTCGGCATTGGTCGCCGACTTGTAGAAGTCGGAGTTCTCCGCGCGCGCACCGTGAGCATCCCATGCCGTAGCATTGGGATAGTTGCTCGACACGGCCTGCATGAACTTGTTCGCTTTATTCGCTTCGTCTGTTCCTAAATCTTGAATGTCTGCACTGGGATTCGCTCCGCTAAAGATACCGATGGTATAAACGGTGGCCTTGCCGTCCTTCATGTTCTTGGCAGCCGTCACGGCATCGTTGGCAACCTTAGAATCAAAGTCGCTAAAACTCGTTGGCGTGCCGTCGGTAAAGAACACAACAATCTTCTTGGCGTCCGCACGGCCAGAAGTTTTGATGTTTTTCTCGGCTTGTTTCATACCATAATCGGCACGCGTAGCGCCAGCAGGTCTAATGGAATCGATCGTTTCCTTAAGACTCTTTGCGCCGCCAACCGTGCACGCCGTCAACCCTTGCATTGTCTGCGAGTAGTTGTAGCTATGGCCGCCGGAGCGATACGTGTCGTTTCCAACCTTATCGGTCTCATTACCCGCAAACTTAACAATGGCAACCTTATGCTGCCTATCCACGCCCTCGATACCCTCGTTTTGCTTGGCGATGGTATCAATAAAGCTGTTCGCAGCGTTCTTCAGCGCTTCGATACGCTCGGTCTTGTCGCCTCCGCCCATAGGATCATTCATCGAGCCAGAGGCATCCAGCACCATCACGATGTCAAGCGGCGTGGTAACCGTCACGGTTGAATTGGATGTCGAAGACATAGCCGAAAGCGTAGTCAAGAAATCCGACTCTTCGTTTTCTCCGGTTGCCTCAACCGTCTTGTCGGTCCAGATTCGGCCGACGTTTTGAGTCGTCACCTTATTGCCGCCGTGGCCGGCCGCCCATTTTTCCCAGCGTCCGCTGGTGTCGGGGTCGACGACCGTCGGTCCGCTCACTGTCGGCCCGTCCATTCCGGTGCTGGACCTGGCGTTGGCCTCGGGCAGCATGGCAAATGCTGCCGCCGGCAACACCAGCACTACGGCCAGTATCACCGCCAAGAGACCCCTCGTGTACTTACTCATCGCGTCTCCCTTCTCGCGGTCTCAGACCTTGCATCAGCCTAAAGTTACGGAATGAGACACAATTAGGGCAGGTGACACATGTTCCAGATTCGGTTTTGGGCGTGAGACAAATGTCTCACCAAAGTTGAGACACGGCGTTTTCGCAGGAAAACGGGTGCGACTCGGAGTCATCAGGCAAAAATGATCCGTTTTCCTCCGTCCACGGGAGATCAAGGGCTGTTACGGATATGGTGACATTTCAAAACTATGCCGGTTTACTACGATAAAAATGAGATCCCCGACCACGCGTGACATTTTCGCAAAACTGCAAGCCGTCTACCTGCGGTTTTGATTTTGCCAAATGCGGCGTGGTTGGGGGTAGGCGATTTATCGTAGTAAACCGGCATAGTTTTGTTCGCGGCGGCTCGCCCGCGCGCTTAAGCATGGGGCCGGTGGGGCATTTATGCCCCACCGGCCCCGTCTTCGCGCTATTCCGGCTTGGTTTCTACCGTGGGAGTCTTGTCCGCCGCAACTGGAGTGCGGGCGATGTCCATAGTCAGGCAGTGCTTGGGGCAGCTTTCGATGCACTCGCCGCACACCACGCAGGCATACGGGTCGATCGACCACGTCCCGCCCTTGCGATCGACCGCGAGCGCGCCCGCCGGGCAACGGCGCGCGCACATGCCGCAGCAGATGCACACGTCCATATCGTTGACGATATGCCCGCGCAGGCGCTCGGGTGCCGCGAGCTTCTCCTGCGGATAGCGCACCGTTACCGGCTGCTTGACCATAGAACCCAAGGCCGTCTTGGCAAATGTCAGCAAACTCATGCCGTGCCTACCTTTCCGTGCAGCTAATGCAGGGGTCGATGGTCAGGATAATCATGGGCACGTTGGCAATGAGCACGCCCTGCAGCGCATGCGTCAGACCCGCCAGATTTTGCGACGTCGGCGTGCGCACGCGGAAACGGTCCAAGTTCTTGGTGCCGTTGCCGCGCACATAGTAATACGCCTCGCCGCGCGGCTGCTCAATCACAACCTCGCCGCGCGCGCCGTCGGCTGGCGTAAGCTTGGTGCGCCCACCGATACCGTCGTGCGGAATCTTGCCCACAAGCTCCTTGATGATGTCCATAGCCTGCGTGACCTCGGCGCAACGCACCTGGCAGCGGGCATAGCAGTCGCCATCGGTAGCGACAATTGGCTCAAACGCAGCCAGATCCGCATAGGCGCCGTCGCCAAACATGCGCACGTCATAGTCCACGCCCGAGGCGCGCCCAAACGGGCCGACCATCGAAAGCTCCAGCGCGTCCTTCTTGCTGATCACGCCCACGCCATGCAGACGCTCGCCGCAGCTGTCGTCGTCCAAAAACGTATGCACCAGGGCCTCGTAGTCGGGGCGCATGGCGTCGAGCGTCTGGACAATGCCCGCCAGCTCGGAGTCCTCGATATCGTGCTTAAGGCCGCCGATCTCGTTAATCGACAGAATCACGCGTCCGCCGCACGTGCTCTCAAAGATCTTGAGAATCTGCTCGCGCAGGGTCCACGACCGATAGAACAGCGCCTCAAAACCAAAGGCGTCGGCGAGCAGGCCCAGCCACAGCAGATGCGAGTGGATGCGCGAAAGCTCGTGCAAAATGGTGCGGATATACTGCACACGGCCGGGCACCTCGATGTCGAGCATGCGCTCGCAGGCGCTGGCATAGCCGCAGCTGTGACCCACGGCGCAAATGCCGCAGATGCGCTCGGCGATGTAGCCAAACTGATGCATGTCGCGCTTTTCGGTGAGCTTCTCGAGTCCGCGGTGCACAAAGCCGATCTGCGGAATTGCCTCAATGACGCGGTCGTCCTCGATCACCAGGTCCAGATGAAGCGGCTCGGGCAGCACCGGGTGCTGCGGGCCAAACGGAATGACGGAGCGATGTGCCATGGACCTTACGCCTCCTTTTTCTGCTTGTCGCGGGCGGCCTTGGCGGCAAGCGCCGCGCGGACCTTGGCCGCTTTCTCGGGATCCATGGCGGCGAGCTTTGCCTCCATCTCGGCGGCCTTGAGCGCAGCCTTCGCAGCAGCCTCATCGTGCTGAGCATCGGAGCCGGCAGCCGCAGCGGGCTGGACGGCAGCAACGCTCGCAGCATCGCCGGCGCCCGCAACGCCCTCCCCTGCAGCAGCCGCAGCCGCGGCGGCCTTCTCGGCAGCGGCCTTGCGCGCCTTGGCCTCGGCAGCCGCGCGGACCTTCATGGCCTTCTCGCGCGCGGCCTTCACCTCGGGCGTGATAACGCTCATGGGCTCGGCAGTCGAGACCTGGTAGAAAAAGCCCTTAAAGTCGATCTGCATATCGGTAACGGCAAGACCAAACAGGTCGTGCGCTTCATTTTCAAACGGGAACACCGCGGGGTAATACGAGCTGATGGACGGAATCTCCTGGTACTGGTCGATGCCCTCGACTACCAGGCTCTCAATCGCATAGCTGCCGTCCTGCGCAATATGCTCCTGAGCAGCTCGAACGTTGATAAACGTATAGACCAAGCGATACGAGCCGTCGTCGACGTTGCGTTCGGCGTGCATTTGCACAAAGCGCGCGCCGACGCCCTTGAGCGCCTGGACATGCGACAGGAGCTCGTCGATCCCGACGGTGGTATAGATTGCCTTTTGCATTACTCGGCCTCCTTTGCAGCGATGGGCGCGGCGGGCGTCCCAGCGGCCGTGTCGCCGCCACCGGCGCCATCAGCCCCGGCCCCCGCGGCCACAAACCCGTCCTCGCCCAGCTCAACGCCACCATCCCAGGTAGCGGCACCGCCCACGGTAAGCGGGTCGCCGCCGGCGCGCATCACGGCCTCCTTCTGGTCCAGGATGCCGCATGCCTCAACAATGGCATCGATCACGGTCTCGGGGCGAATGGCGCACCCGGGCGCGTACACGTCCACGGGAATCGCGCGGTCCACGCCGCCGATCACGTTGTAGGCATCGCGGAACACGCCGCCCGAGCACGCGCAGATACCGCAGGCCACCACGCACTTGGGCTCGAGCATCTGGTTGTAGATCTGGCGCACGACGGGCAGGTTCTGGGCATTGACCGAGCCCGTCACCAAAAAGATATCCGCATGCTTGGGATTGCCGGTGTTGACCACACCAAAACGCTCCGCATCAAACAGCGGGGTAAGCGAGGCCAGCACCTCGATATCGCATCCGTTGCAGCTCGAGCCGTCGTAATGAATAACCCACGGCGAGCGCGACATTTTATGATCCATGGATGCCGCCTCCTAAATAAACACGTCGACGAGGATAGGCATAAGGTTGAGCAGGCCAAACACCAGCGCCACGCCCCAGCCGAGCTTAAAGCAGCTGCGCCAGGTGCTGCGGGCGAAGGTGTTGTCGATCAGCACCTCGACAAAATACGTCGCGGCCATCACGACCAGGGCTACGACCCAGCTCACCGGGTTGTCCCAAACAAAGAACATGCCCACCCACATCAAAAACAGCACGGTCTCGCACCAGTGCATAAGGGTCATCTTGGCCAGCGTGCCGCCGCTCATCTCGGTCGCGACGCCCTGGACAATCTCCTGATGCGCGTGATGCGAGTACGAAAGGTCAAACGGCGACTTGCGTAGCTTGATGGTGAGCACCGCAAGCAGCGCCAGGAAAATGGGCGCACTGTACACGATGATGGGCGCCGACTGCCCGGTCACGGCGATGGAATCAAAGCTATCGGTGGCAAGGTAGAGGCCCACGCTCATCAGCAGAACGGCGGGCTCGTAACTCATAACCTGCAGCAACTCGCGATCGGCGCCGACCTGCGCAAACGGGCTTTGCGTCGAGGCGGACGCCAGCACCACAAAGATCGCGGCGAGCGTCACCATAAAAGCGCACAGCAGCGTGTTGGAACCCGACACAAAGATGCCGCCGCCTACCACGGTAAAGATGAGCGCACATGCCATATAGGTATCGTCCATGGTGTTTACGCTGGCAGGGGCCTTGCGCAGCAGTTTGGCAACGTCGTAGAAGGGCTGCAGCAGGCGCGGACCCACGCGGCCCTGCATGCGAGCCGAAAGCTTACGGTCAAGGCCGTCAACCAGGCCACCCACAAGCGGCGCAATCAAGGCAAACGCCACGGTACCAATAAAGATGCCCACGACACCCGAACCTTCGAAATACTTGCCGCGCAGCACCGAGGGCGCGCTCATGGCAAGCCTCTCGGGTCCAATCCACACGCAACACAGCAGCGCAAACAAGATAATGCTGCAGCACACGACGCTACCCGCGGGGCCAATACGCTTCTCGCCAAGGGCGTCCTCCGAGTACCAATTGCGCTTTTCGGCCTTCACCTCGTGTCCCATCGAGCCGCGGAAATGGCGGTAATTGTCGGTCCCCACACCCGAAAGGTACACGTTGACGTGCGGCTTATTGCTCACGCGGAACGACGTCAGCAGCACCACGGCGATAAACGCCACGATAACCACCATCAGATACATGGCGTCCTTGCCAATAACGTACGGCACGCGGCCAAACACCATGGCCAAGTAAGGCGACACCAGACCGCTCGAGATAACCGGGAACGCCACGCAGCACAGAATCAGCAGCGCGGCGATGGTGTTGAGGGCCATCCATTCGGTCTTATGGACATTGACCTCAACGTTTTGAGCCGTGGGGTCGACGCCCGAAAGCTTGGCAAGCCACTTGCCCCAGAAGAAGAACGTCGCGGCCGAGCCAAAGGCAAGCACCATGATCATGAGCACGTTGCCGGTCTGGGCAAACGCCACCAGGGCGCCCCACTTGGACACGAGCATGCCAAACGGGGCCACGAACATGCCCATAATGCCCAGCATCATCAGGCGCGTCAGGTGCGGCATGCGGCTGAACATGCCGTCCATGTCCTCGATATTGCGGCTGCCGATATGATGCTCGGCCGTGCCCACGCACAGGAACAGCAGCGACTTTGCCACCGTATGGAACAGGATCAGGAAGATCGCGGCCCACACGGCCTCGGGCGCGCCGACGCCCAGGCAGGCGCTGATAAGGCCCAAGTTGGAAATGGTGGAGTACGCGAGCACGCGTTTGGCGTTGCTCTGCGAGATGGCCATGAGGGCAGCGAGCAAAAACGTGATGGCACCCACGCTCGTGACCATAAAGCCAGTCACGGGATAGATGGCATAGAGCGGGCTCAGCTTGACCATCAGGAACACGCCGGCTTTGACCATGGTTGACGAGTGCAGCAGGGCGCTCGTGGGAGTGGGTGCAACCATGGCACCCAACAGCCAAGTGTGGAACGGCATCTGTGCGGCCTTGGTGAGTGCGGCGAGCGACAACAGGATGACCGGCATCACCAGCAGCGCGGACTGCGCGGTTCCGGTGCCGGAAAGCTCGATCATGCCCGAGATGGTCAGCGGCATGCCGTTAACGTGCAGGTACATGAGTCCGGCCAAAAACGCGATGCCGCCCAGCATGTTGAGGATGATTTGGGTAAAGGCGTTCTTGATGGCTTCGGGCGTACGCGTGTAGCCAATCATAAGGAACGAACACACGGTGGTGATTTCCCAGCCGCAGAACAGCCACTCAAGGTTGTCGCTCGTCACGATGACGAACATGGCCGAGAGGAACAGGAACATGAGCGCCAGGAACTGCGGGCGACGGTCGGGCGCGGTCTGCCCGCGCAGCGCGGCCTCGTGCTCGTCATGGGCCTGGAAGTCCTTCATGTAGCCCAGGGCGTACACGCAGATAAGGCTGCCGACAATGCCGACGGCAAGCACCATGATCACACTCATGTAATCCAGGTAGAGCGGCGTGGCGGTGACAACCTCGGCCACGGGCAGCGTCATGGCAGCGAAGGCAACCGAACCCACCAGCTGCACCACGCCGAGCACACCGGTAAGCGCGTTCCTATATTTGAACGCGTTGTACAGGATGACGGCGCACAGAATTACGTCGATGACGGAGCTGATGATGGAGAGCACGTGCGAGGTGCCCGGTGCCACCTCAAAGCTCTGCGGACCCGTGCCAAAAAACATGACGGCGACTACAACCGTCACCGCCATAATAATGCCGGAGCCTACAAGCCCTACCGCATCGCGGGCGCGGTCACCGCGCGCGAGCAGCATGCCCAGCGCCGGTACCAGCGGAAACAGGGTAAGGAAATACAGTAGCGTCATACCATCACTCCACCATGCAAAAACGCTGCAATTGTTTAACGTTATAGCTCAGTTGAGGAGTAGCGGCGGCGGGTTTTCGGTCAACTGGGGAGTTTTAGGCGTACGGGGTAAGGAGTCTGTCCGCTTTGGAGCAGAGAGGCGACGCTCCCCCTATCGCGGCGGCGGGCGCACGGGCCACTGCGCGCGGTTTATTAACCACTTTGGAGGATGTTCCAGTAGGCTCACGACGGTCCAAAAAGTTGGCGCGGCAAGAAAAATGCGCCCCTGTGGGCGCACCATCCCGTTCGCTATTCCGCCTTTTTAACGCGCGGCTTGCGACCGCGCGGCTTATCAACCAGCGCGGACTCACCGCTCTCGCGATACCGGCGGCACCAAGCCTTGACCGAAGACTCGCTGGGAATCTTGTGCTTGATCATGGCCTCGCGAACCGTTAAGCCGTTTTCCAAGCGGTCCTTGACCACGGCGAGCTTAACTTCGTACGAATAGGTGTGATGATGCGAACCGGCGTTGAGAACGGCGTCGGCACCGCCCACGGCATACGCGCGGGCCCACTGACGAGCCGTGGCCTGGGGAATGCCAAGCTCCGCGGCGAGGGCGCGATGACCGACCCCCTCTTGGAGGATCTCGACGGCGCGCTGCCTAACCTCGGGCGCATGCGTGCGAGTCCTTGTTGCTTCCGACATACCTGCCACTTCTTAGCCTTAACCGTTAATCTGCTTTCTTACGTGCAAGTTAGATAGTAGCATTTTACTGTTTGCTCAAAGCAGTTAATTAAAATAGACGCGGTGTTATCTGGGCATTTGGCACCAATTTACGACATTTCTTTATCGATTATTTACGCTGGTAGCTGACTCGCAGCTAATCGTCATTCGCTTGTCAACAAAATTGGCATCTCTTTATGTCCTTTGGCATAGAGGATATAGTTATTAACCCCTCCCTCAATAATTTTGAGTAATCAGCAAGGCAGTAGACGTCCTTACTCCTCATGATTACCGCGCATTGCCATCCACCGGAGCAAAACAAAAAGGGCGGGGCCTGCTGCGCTTGCAGGCCCCGCACCGGTTGACACCCGACGGGGCACAGCCGGGCGAGGCGGATCCGTGCTACCGCCCCGCCTAGCCGCGATGTTCAACTACAGCTCGTTGGCCGCGTGATACGCCGTGCGAATGGCGTTCGCAATGTCGGCGGTGCGCTCGCCCGAGCAGTCTCCCACGCAGGTCACGGGCACCGTCACGCCATCCAGGTCAAACGCGTTGGCCTTCGAGCCCACGGCCATCACCACGTAATCGCAGGCGATCTTCACCGGCTCCTCGGCGCCGTCCTCGGCGGTGCGAATGGCCTCTACGCCCTCGTCGGTAATGGCGGTCAGGCGGGTCTTAACGTGCTGCTCCACGTTGTGGGCGGCAAAGTCGCTCATAATCAGTGGCAGAATGGTCTCGGACTCGCCCGCGGCAATCTTGTCGAGCATCTCCACGATCGCCACCTCGCAGCCGTGCTGCAGCAAGTACTCGGCAGTCTCGGTACCCACCAGGCCACCGCCAATGACGGCGACGCGCCCGCTGAGCTCCACCTTGCCGGCCAGCACGTCCCAGCTCGAGACGACCTTCTCCGAGTCGGCACCCGGAACGGGGATGACCACGTCGTGCGCGCCCACGGCAACAATCGCGGCGTCGGCGGCGTTGAGGTCCTCAGCGGTAGCGGCATGGCTGAGCTCGACCTTCACGCCCAGGCCAGGCAGAATCTTCTCGTAGTACTCGACCGAGCGCATGATCTCGTCCTTGCGCGGAGGCGCAGCCGCCAGCACAATCTGGCCGCCCAAGTGATCGCTCGACTCGTAGATGGTCACGTCGTAGCCGCGCTTGGCCGCCACGCGTGCGGCCTCCAGGCCGGCGATGCCACCGCCCACCACGGCGATCTTCTTGTCGCCCTCGCCCGGCTTGATGGCGATGGTCGCCTCGTCACCGTTCTCGGCATTAAGCACGCACGAGATGTACTTGCGGTCTTGAATCGCATCGACGCAGCCCTTGTTGCAGTTGAGGCACTCGCGGATGGGCTCACCCGTGGCGGCCTTCAGCGCAATGTCGGGGTCGCACATGAGCGAGCGGCCATAGGCGATGATGTCGGCGGCGCCGTCTTCCAGAATCTTCTCGCCGGCCTCGACCGAAACCACGCGGCCCACGGTTGCCACCGGCACGGAGACCAGGGCCTTGACGCGCTCGGCCACGGGCAGCGTCCAGTTGTAGGGCATGGCACCCATGGGCGGAATGGTGTCGCCCATGTTGCCGGTGTGGTTGGCCTGTGCGACCTGAATCATATCGATGCCCGCACCCTCGAGCAGCTTGGCGAACTCGCAGGCCTCGTCGGGCTGCAGGCCGCCCTTGCCGCGCGGCGTGCCGTCGGGGTTCTCCATGATCACGGGGAGCTTGTACTCCACCATCAGCTGCGGCGCGGCTTCCTTAATGGCAGCGACAACCTCCAGCGCGTAGCGGACGCGGTTCTCGAACGAGCCACCGTACTCGTCGGTGCGCTGGTTGAGGATGGCCGAGCACAGCGAACCCACCAAGCGGTCGCCGTGGACCTCGATGGCATCGATCCCGGCCTGCTGTGCGCGAGCGGCCGAGGCAGCGATGGCCTCCTTGATCTGGGTGAGCTGCTCTACGCTCGCCTCGTTCACAAAGTGCTGCATGTCGTGATGCAGCTTGGCGTAGGCCTGGTTGCGGATCTCGTTGGACTCGGCCATCTTGGCGGCAAAGGTCTCCTCGTCGCCGGCGGCCTTGGCCTCCTGCGCGGCCTTGGCGGCGGCCATGGATCCCATGACCATGCGGCCGACACCGGGCACATCGTACTCGGGGTGGAACAGCTGCAGCGCGACCTTGGCGCCGTGCTTGTGGACGGCGTCGGCCAGCGCCTTAAACGTGGGGATCTGGGCGTCGGTTGCCAGCTTGGGCGTGGGGCTTGCGGTCATGACGGGAGCGACGTCGCCGATGACGATGTAGCTCACGCCGCCACGGGCCAAGCGCTCGTAAAAAGCCAGGCTGCGCTCGCCGATGGAACCGTCACGCTCCTCGTAGCCGGTGGTCAGCGGCGGAAACATAATGCGGTTCTTGAGCTCAAGGGGGCCAACCGTAATGGGCTGGAGCAGCTTGGATGCAGGTGTGGTCATGGACATTCCTCTCTTGTAGGCGCGGCGGCGATGATGCCGCGTAGCTGTCTAGAGGATATGACATGGGGGCACAGCAGCACAACGGAAATCGGCGGATAGCAGGTAGCGGCAGGTGGATGGGGCGGGGCGGCCCGTCGGTTTGTCTCGATCTGTAACAGTTACCCAGCAAAACCGGGCCTTACTGTTACAGATTGAGATATTCCTCTCGACCTATCCTCAACAATCTAGATCTGTAACAGCTAGGCCCACTTTTGACCCCTACCTGTTACAGATCGAGACAAACCAAACCCGCCTGCCGGAAAATCTCAATCTGTAACAACAACTCGGCAAAATCCGTCCCTCGTGTTACAGATCTAGACAAACGGAGACCGTCCTGCCGAAACATCTCAATCTGTAACACCTAGCCGCCCAAATCGGGTCTAAATGTTACAGATTGAGATTTTGTTTGAGAGGCCGAGAATTGGACCGAAAACACGGTCCCGGAATAACAAAAAAGCTCGCCGGCTAAGCCGACGAGCTGCAAGTTCTTGGTCGCGGGGGCAGGATTTGAACCTACGACCTCCGGGTTATGAGCCCGGCGAGCTACCAGACTGCTCCACCCCGCAATGTCTGGGCGCCTCATGTGCGCAAGAAAGAATATTACGCGGGAGTTCGGTAAACGGCAAGGAAAATCTCGTAGAGCATAATTCCTTCATATTTAAACCCCTCAGCCCCTATCACCGTAAACGAATCGCAGCCTAGCGCCGGCGACGGCACGTATACAATGGTGCGCGTCCTTTTACGCCGACACCGGGAGTAGACATGCTGCTCGCTATCGATATGGGAAACACGCAGACGGCCATGGGCCTGTTTGACGGAGACAAGCTGGTGCAGTCGTGGCGCATGCCCACCGACCGCTCCTACACCGCCGATGAGATCCACGTGCGCCTGATGGGCTTCTTTAAGATGTACGACCTCTCGCTCGGCGCGGTCGACGCGATCGCCTTTGCTGGCGTGGTGCCGCAGCTCTCGCGCGAGTGGCACGCCGTTGCCGACCGCATCGCCGCGGACGCCATCGTCATCGGACCGCAGACGGCCGCCGTGACCAAGCTGCGCGCGGCGCGTCCCCAGGCCGTAGGTGCCGACCGCGTCGCCAACGCCGTTGCGGCCGAGACTTTCTACGGCGCGCCGGCAATCGTGGTGGACTTTGGCACCGCAACCAATATCGACGTCATCGACGAGGACGGCTATTACATTGGTGGGGCGATCGCGCCGGGCATCCGCATCTCCATGGACGCGCTTGCCGCCCGTGCCGCTAAGCTCGCCAGCGTGCCGCTCGAGGCGCCCGAACACGCCATCGGTCGCGACACCGAAGAGTGCATCAAGGTCGGCGCCGTGATGGGCGCCGCCGCCATGGCCGAGGGCCTGGTCGCGCGCATGAAGCGCGAGCTGGGCCGCGAGGACGCCACCGTTATCGCCACGGGCGGTCTCGCCGGCATCGTCGCCGATTCGACCGATGCCTTCGACGTGGTCGACGGACAGCTCACCATCAAGGGTATCTGCGAAATCTACCGCCGCATGCAGGAGCTGGGATAGAGTAAACGCCAGGTCGCAGCAACTAGCCTCCAATCCTATTCCTCAAAATCGAAAATTTTTCAGTTTTGAGGAATAGGATTTTTTGCTAAGCCTCGCCGCACAACCACCTCGCCAGGTCCACGATCTGCACCCCATCGCGATCCGTGGCCTCGTGATGCGTGCGGGCAAGAATCATCTTGGGATACGCATCGCCAATGCTCAGCAGTGGCGAAATCTCGCGTTCAAACGTCTTATCCGAGCTGATGTCGTCGCTCACCTGAATGTAGAGCTTCTCGCTTCGCTTGATTGCTACAAAGTCTATTTCCTTTTTATAGAGCACACCGACGTATACCTCGTATCCGCGGCGCAGTAGCTCGATGGCCACCATGTTCTCGTATACGCGTCCCCAATCCATATCACGTGTACCAAGCAGTGCGTATTTGAACGCGTGGTCTGCCAGGTAATACTTCTCGCCGCTCTTAAGGTATTTTTTGCCGCGAATGTCGTACCGACAAACTTTATAGAAGGCAAACGCATCGCACAGGTACCCCATGTACGTGCCGACCGTCTTGTTCGTAATCTTTAGCCCATCCGCATTCAAAACATCTGTAATGTTGCGTGCCGACGTTATGTTGGAGACGTTGTCCATCATGTAATCGGCAATGCGCAGCAGTGCCGATTCGTTTCTCACGTTATGCCGCTGCACGATATCCCTCACGATGAGCGTTTTGAAGACATTGGAGAGATATTGGTAGCGCTGCTCCTGCAGTGGATAAGGGTAAGAGCCGGACATACCGCCGGTTCTCGCGTACTCATCGAAGTCGCGATCGACCTCGCCCTCGTCACTATAGAAGCGATACTCCTCAAACGAGAATGGGAAAACCTCGATCTCGAACGTGCGCCCCGTAAAGAGCGTCGACAGATCGCTCGACAGCAAAAAGGCGTTCGATCCGGTGATGAAGATGTCGTACTGCTCGGATGCATGGAGGCTGTTGATCGCGCGTTCAAAGCCGTCGCACATCTGAACCTCGTCGATAAGCAGGAAGTTTTGCTTATCGGACACTCGATGCTCTTTCACATAGGCGAGCAGGGCATGATATTCGAGCAGGCCCTCGAACTCGTCGAGGTTGTAATTGATATGGATGACATTCGAATTGGACAGATTTGCCTCCACGTAATCGCGGAGGGCCTCGAGCAATTTTGACTTACCGCTACGGCGAATGCCCGTTATGACCTTGATGTCCGGTACGCCAATAAGGCTCGTCAACGTGTCCATATATGACGTTCTATTGATGAGTTTCATTGGTGCCTCCCTGCGGTCTTTTATCGCTATTCCTCAAAAACGAAAATTTTTCAGTTTTGAGGAATAGGCTCTACAACGAATATACCTCGTTAAAGGCAGAGCTGGCTTAATTCTATTCCTCAAAATCGAAAGATTTTCAGTTTTGAGGAATAGGGCGCTGGCAACCCATTCACCAGACAAGCGAAACCCTCCCCGGCACAGCCGAGGAGGGTCTTGTTGTCATCGCTATCTTTGAGCGCGGGCGCTCCGCGCTACAGACCGCGAATGCGCACGGCCTCGGGCGGAAACTCTTGCTCGCCGGCGTCGGTCTTAATGGTCGCGCGACCCCAGATGTCCAGGCCCGCAAACACACCGACCGCAAGCGGCAAACCGTTGGGCGACACCGCCGCGACCTGACGACCCAGCAGTGGCACCATGTCAAAGTACTCGCCCAGCACCGGAGCCAGCGGGCCGGCAGCGCCCTGTGGTGTGTTGGCGGCAACCGCCCAGGTGTCCACGCGGACCAGCACGGCGGCGGCCAATGCCTCGATCAGCGCCTCATCTGCCATATCCACACCAAGCTCACCCAGCGCCGCACGCTCAATATCAACCGTCACCGCGGCAAACATGCCCGCAGCACCGGCACCGCCGTTCACGGCAACACGCGCGAGTGACGTCTCAAACGCAGGCGCACCGCACACGATGTCACTCGGCCACTGGATACCCACCTTACCGGCAAGGCCCAGGCCCGGCGTCGACGCTGTGCCCGCGAGCGCGTCCATCATGCCCATTGCGGCCACAAACGGCAGGCCGTGGAAGGCGTGCATATTCACATCGGGGCGCACAACCAGCGAAAACGTCAGCGATGCATCGCCCGCGCTCCACGCGCACCAGCCCGCGGACACGCCCTCGCGGCCCGCGTCACGCGCCGCGTCGAGCTCGGTGCCAGCGACTGCAGCGTTCATCTCAATCATCTACATACGCCCCAATTCGCCCACAATATGGCCCACGCGGTCCTCGGGCTCCTTGACCTCGACGCCGTTGTAGCGGAAGAACCGCGCCGGATCGTGCATCAGATCCTCGAGCGGCACCAGCACAAAGTCGCGCTCGCCGATCAGCGGATGCGGCAGGCGCAGCTTTTTGCCGCCGTGGGTCTCGCCGTCCATCCACAGCAGATCCAGGTCGATGGTGCGCGGACCGTTGGCCTTGGCCTTTTTGGAACGGTCGCGGCCCAGCTCGGCCTCGATCTTCATGAGCTCGTCGAGCAGCACCAACGGCGCCAGCTCGGTCTTGATCTCGATGACGGCGTTGGCAAACGCGTCCTGGCGCGTCTCGTAGGCCGGCTCGCTCTCGTAGATCTTGGAGGAGTTGGACACGCAGGTGAGTGGAATCTCGGCGATCATGTCGCGTGCGGCGCGGATGTTGTCACAGCGATGCCCCAGGTTGGAGCCCACGGCCACAAACGCGCGGCGCGGCTGCGGCTTGGCAACCGCCCAGTAGCCGTTCAGGAACTGCGCAAAACCCGCGGCGTCGTGCACGCGCACGATGTTGGCACCGGCCTGGATGGCGCCCAGGCACACGCCAAACGTAGCGGCATCGCGCTCGGCGGCCTCGGTCACGCCCGAGACGGAGCCCACAAAGCGCTTGCGCGATACGGCGCACATGAGCGGATAGCCCAGTGACGCCATCTTGGCAGTCTCGCGCTGGATGACGATGTCCTCGTTGGCCGTCTTGCCAAAGCCCGGACCGGGATCGATGCAGATGCGGTCGCGCGACACGCCGGCGTGGATGAGCGCGCGGGCCTGGTCGGACAGAAAGCCCATGACGCGGCGCATGATGGGCGCCGAATCGGGCAGGGTGAAGCGGCGGAGCTGCGAGGTGGGCACGTAGGCTTCCTCGCGGCGGGCGCTGCGGCGCATCATGGCGGCCAGGTGGTCATTGGGCTCCGATGCGGCCTCGGTGGCTGCGGGCGCGGCCTCGGGCGCGGGTGCGACGGTCTCGGCGGCAGTAGCCTGCTCGACGGCGGGCGCCTCCTGCTCGCTTGCGGGCTCAGACGTGGGCTCCGGTTCACCAAACGGCAACGAGGGCTGCACCACGCCGCCCGGAAGCTTGGCCTCCGGCTTAGGCTCGCCCAGCAACTTGCCGCGACGGCGACGGGCCGGCTTCTCGGCCTCGCGCGCGGCCTCGGCAGCCGCTTCGCGTGCCTTCTCGGCAACAAACGCCGCTGCCGAGGTATCGAGCTGCACCGTTGCGTGCGTGCGCGCGGGCGCGGCGACCTCGCCGGCATGCATCACGATGACGCCGCAGGTGCTCGTCTTAACAAACTCGACCATCTTGGGGTCGGTGAAGCCGGTCACGTCGTTGACGATCGAGGCGCCGCAGCGCACGGCCGCCTTGGCAACCGCCACGTGACGCGTGTCGATCGAGACGATGGCGCCCTCCTTGGCCAGCGCGCGCACCACGGGCAGCACGCGGCGAGCCTCCTCGTCGGGATTGACCGGGGTAAAACCGGGGCGCGTGGACTCACCACCCACGTCGATGATGTCGGCGCCGGCGTCGAGCATCGCCAGGCCATACTCGATCGCGGCGTCCGGGTCGAAGTGCTCCCCGCCATCGCTAAACGAATCGGGCGTCACGTTGAGGACGCCCATGATGCGCGGACGGTCAAAGCTGAGCTCGTACTTTCCGCACCGCCATGTCTTGCTGTCGTTCGCCATGAACATCCTCCTAAAATGCCCGCGCCGCCGAGCTTGGGGGCTGGCGGCGGGGTCGCTTTGCACTCAGTCTTTCTATTGTATCCGCGCGCGCGGGCTAGAACGCAAACGCGGCCGCGATGTCGCAAGAAATCAGCAGGTCGGCATTTGCATCCTGATCGGTGGGAGCAAGGTTGCATATGGCCAGCGTATCGCCGGTAAAGTATCGCGTAAGGCCTGCCGCCGGATACACCACGAGTGAGGTCCCGCCCACAATGAGGGCATCGGCCGCGGCGATGGCGGCAACGGCACCGGTCAACACATGCTCGTCGAGCGGCTCTTCGTAGAGCACCACATCGGGCTTGATGCGACCACCACACGCGGGGCACACGGGCACGCCCGCGGCGTCCTCGTGCTCGCGCGAGCAAATCCACTCGGCGCTATAGACCGCTCCGCACGACTGGCAAATGTTGCGATGGACCGATCCGTGCAACTCAAACACGCGCTGCGAGCCCGCTATCTGATGCAAGCCGTCGATGTTTTGCGTCACCACGGCATCAAGCTTGCCGACGCGCTCCAGCTCGGCCAGCTTGGTGTGGCAGCGGTTGGGCTTAGCGTTAAGCGCGATCATCTTGGTTCGGTAAAAGTCGAAGAACTCCGCCGGATGTGTCTCGTAAAAGCCGTGCGACAGCATGGTCTCGGGCGGATAGGCAAACTGCTGGTGATACAGGCCGTCCACGCTGCGAAAATCGGGAATGCCGCTTGCCGTGGAAACACCAGCGCCGCCAAAGAACACCACGCGCTCGTGGGTATTGAACAGCTCCGCCAGCGCGGCGGAGGCCTGCCTGGGGTCCGATATTGCCTGCGTCATATGAGTCCTCCGTCCTTGTTAGTCGGGCAGCGTTGGGCGACGTCCCAGCATGCGGCCTTTAAGTCAGCATGCGCGGAGCCCACCCCGCCCCTGTTGCGCTAATCTTAAGCCTGCTAACCCCGTCGAAAGGACACCATGCCTCAGACTTACACTTTCGCCTCGTGGAACGTCAACGGACTGCGCGCCGTGCTCAAAAAGGACCCGAGCTTTATCCAGATCGCGCAAGAACTCGACGTCGATATCCTGGCGCTGCAAGAGACCAAGCTGCAAGAAGGCCAGGTCGATATTGACCTGCCCGGCTATCACCAAACCTGGAGCTACGCCGAGCGTAAAGGCTATTCGGGCACTGCGGTCTTTAGCCGTCAGGAACCGCTGCGCGTGCTGCGCGCCGATGCGTTGCTGCCCTACGCCGGCGAAGGCGAGGCGGCCGCACTCGTCGCCCAAGCCGTAACCGAGGGCCGCGTCTGCGCGCTCGAGTTCGACAAGTTTTGGTTTGTCGACGTCTATACGCCCAACGCCCAAAACGAACTCGCCCGCATCGATGTGCGCATGGCCTGGGACGATGCTTACCGCGGCTTTTTGAACGCGCTCGAGCGCGAGACCGGCAAACCCGTCGTGACCTGCGGCGACTTTAACGTGGCGCACGAGGAGATCGACCTTAAGAACCCCAAGTCCAACCGCGGCAACGCGGGCTTTTCGGACGAGGAGCGCGGCAAGTTCACCGAGCTACTCAACGCCGGCTTTACCGATACCTGGCGCACGGCAAACCCCGACGTCGAGGGCGTCTACAGCTGGTGGAGCTATCGCTTTAATGCCCGCAAGAACAACGCCGGCTGGCGCATCGACTACTTCCTGGTAAGCGACGCAATCGCCGACAACGTACGCGACACCGGCATCCGCGGCGACATCTTCGGCAGCGACCACTGCCCCGTCACCCTCACGCTAGAGCTCTAGCCCCAACTGATCCCCTGGGGACGGAGGAAAACGGATCATTTTGGGCCTCGTGAGGGTATCCGCGTGACCCATCCGCCACGAAACACGCCCATCTACTACGTTTAAGCCACCACCCTCAACCACAGCGAACAACGCAAAAAGAAAACCGCAGGTAGAAAGCCTGCGGTTTTTCATAAAACGCGGTCATGGTCGGGGGTATCAAGCTAAACGTAGTAGATGGGCCAGTTTCGTGGCAAGCGCCGTCAACTGATTCCCTGGGGACATCTGGGGACGGAAGAAAATGGATCAATTTGGCTCTCTGAGGGCCACGATGCCCGTCATATCAGCCGGCCATTCCAAAACTATGCCGGTTTACGGGGCTGAATCGCGAACCCCCAACCATACGCAATTCCGAGATAATAAAACCGCAGGTGAACGGCTTGCTCTATTTCAAAAAAGCCGGCATGGTCTGCCTGCGCCAATCTAGCCCCGTAAACCGGCATAGTTTTAAAATGGCACCGAAGCAGTATTGATTCCCGCCCCGACGCAACCAGCCCTACAGCCCGTATTTCACGACGACACGGTTAATGCGACGGCGCCAAGGCTTGTACAAGGCGGCCAAAAACACGCAGGTCGCAAGGCCGTGCGTAATATCGAACGGCACTGCCGTGGCAAGACGCGCCACGGCACCCGCCCAAGTGAGCGGCTGTACAAAACCAATGATGTCATACGCGTTGATCACGACGCCATAGAGCAGGCCCGACGCAAAGCCGTACGCCAGCAGTGCTGGCATGCGCACGGTGCCGTCGGCGCGGTCGAACGCACCCGCATGCGCCAGCGCGCCGCCAACATAGCCCACCAGACCCCAGGCATACATCTGCCACGGCGTCCACATGCCCTGTCCAAAAAAGAAATTGCTGGTCAGCGCTGCCAACGCGCCAACCATAAAACCATTGCGGCGACCAAGCGTCGCCCCCGCGATAATGGCGATGGCGCTCACCGGTTTAAAGTCGGGAATGGGGCCAAACAAGATGCGCCCCGCCGCGGCCAACGCCGCCAACACCAGCGTGGGCATAATCTGGCGCAGGCCCGGGCGCGACGCCTCGTAACCCGCAAAGAACAGCGCAAGCACCAGTGCCACCACGACAAGCATGGCAAGCGCCGCCTGCTCAATACCTGCCAGCAACGCCGCAGCCATCACCGCAGGAACTGCCAGCAGCAGCGGGATCTCCAGTTTTGCAAGCAAGCGCGAGAAACGACAGTCCGTCATCCCATCACGCCCTATAAAACACGTTGTCGGCAAAAAAGTCGGCGGGCGGCTCCATACAGGCAATCTCGCCGTCAAACATCATGGCGATGTCGTCGGCTACCTGCTCGGCAAAATCCAGGTCGTGCGTTGCCATGATGACGGTGCCGCCAGCCCGCGCATGGTCGCGCAGGGCGCGGGCGATGATGCGGCGGCTGGCCAGGTCCAGACCCTTGGTGGGCTCATCGAGCAATAGCAGTTCGGGGCCGATTAGCAGTAGCTTTGCCAACGCAAGCAGTTGGCGCTGTCCGCCCGAAAGGTCATAGGGGTGGCGTTCCCCTAAGCCCGCGAGCCCCAGACTCACCGCGCGCTCCCGCGCCATATCCTCGCCGTACCCGCAGGTCGAAGCCCATTCCATCAGCTCGTCGCGCACCGTCTCGGCAACCAACAACGCCTTGGGATTCTGAGGCAGCAGCGCCGCCGAGGCCGCTCCGCGCACCATGCGGCCGCGCTGCAGCTTGGCGGTCTTCGCCAGCACCGAAAGCATTGTCGACTTGCCGCAGCCGTTACCGCCAACAACCGCATGCACCGCGCCAGCCGAAAACGACGCATCGAGCCCGCGCAGCACCCAACCACCCGCGCGATCGTAGCGAAACCAGCTCCCTGCCAGGGTGGTAGCCGACCCAGCGTGCATTTTTTGGAGTATTCTGCTTCCATCCGTGCGCGGGAAGGCTTCCGAGCCGTTCTTGAGCGACGTTTGCGCCACAAATTCGGACGATTTGTCCGGTTCCGAACTTTTTTTCGCGCTCGATACGTCCACGGGCGACTCCAGAGAGCCCAAACTGTCCTCACGCCTGCTGAATACTCCTGTTTTTGCACATCGGATGGCACCCCACCCCAACATGTCATCGGAAAACAGCGATTCTCGGCGTCCCAAAGAAGCCATATCCGCCACCTCGCGCACGCGGCCGCCCTCAATCCGGTACGCACACGTCGCATACTCGAGCATCGGCCGCGGCTGATGCGTCGCCACAACAACCGTGCAGCCCAGCTCACGGTTCACGCGAAACAGCGCGTGCAGAAAATTCTTCTCGGCAACGGGATCGAGCTGAGACGTGGGCTCGTCGAGCAGCAGCACGCGCGGGCGTAGCGTCAGAACGGCCGCCAACGACAGCAACTGTTTGCGACCACCCGAAAGCGTGTCAGTATCGCGGTGAAGCCAATCTTCCAGCCCAAAGAAATAGCTGGTCTCGGCTACGCGGCGGCGCATCTCGTCACGTGACATGCCCAAGTTTTCCAGGCCAAACGCCATCTCGTGCCACACGGTTTCGCACACGATCTGGTTCTCGGGATCCTGAAACACATAACCCACGCGCTCCGCCGATGCCCGCACATCCATGTCGGCAACGTTCTCGCCCAGCACGCGCAGCTCGCCGGAGCGCGTACCCGCCGGCGAAATCTCGGGCTTGAGCAGCGACAGCAGCGTCGACTTGCCCGAACCGGTACCGCCAACAAGCAACGCAAACGCACCTTGGGAAACACGCCAATCAAGCCCCTCGAGCACCGGTGCCTCGGCCCCGGGATAGGCAAAACTAAGGCCTCGCACCTCAATCGCCGGCGCGGCCGAGCCATATGCCACACCCGCCGCCGAGCTCCTATCAAACCGAGCCATCAGCCAAACCTCTTCTCATCAATCGCATGCAACGCACAAGGCAGCACCATCCAGGCAGCGTACACGACATAGCCCGGCCACGGCGCCGGCAGCGAGAGCTGCGGATAAAACGAATACTGCGTCGTCGCGGTCCACGCCACTGCCGCCGTGGCCACGCCAAACAACGCAAGCCCAACCAGCGCGGCAATGTCGCTGCGCCCCAGTCGATACCTCGCATACGTCGTACGACGCGTCGCGGCACCCCACCCGCGCGAGCGCATCGCGTCCGCACGCTCCAGCGAATCTTCCATGCCCCAGCCCATCAACACACTCGATGCCCGCAAACGCGAACGCACGGGGTCGGCCGGCGCGCGGCCCGGCACATCAATCGCATCCTGCACCGCCAGCACCGTACGACCGCGGCGCAAAAACTGCGGGATAAGCCTCATGCACATCGAGATCATAAGCGCAATCACCGGTGCGGCATTGCCCAGCAGCGCAAGCACCTTGTCGTATTCGAGCATCGATGCCGCGGCCTCAAACCACAACACGCTCGCCACAAACAGCCCGCCCATGCACAGGCCGTATACCATGCTCTCCAGATACACCGCGCGCATGCCAATACGGAACAGCTCCGTCGAGCCCAAGGCGCTAAACAGCGGATTGAGCACCGCAACGATCAAAATCACCGGCAGCTGCCAGCGAAGTGCACCCAGCGTGCGGGCAGCCCCACGCGTCGCAAATCCATACGCCAGCCCGCCCGCAAGTGACAGCGCAATCAGTACCGGCTGCATCGAGAACATAGTGAGCCCCAGCGTCAGCACTATATAGAGTGCCGGCACAGCCGGATGCGACATCGAGAATGCCGCGACGGGCTCGCCGCCAAACTCCTCTCGTATGTTGTCCACGGGCACCCCCGTCCCCTCGCTCAAACAACAGCTCCGCAGCACCGCCAACGCCGCACACAAGCAGTGCAAACGCCACGCCGGCGGCGCAAGCCTCAACCGCCGCAAACCAATCGTTACGCGCTCGTCATATGCCTGCGGTATCATATTGCGCCGTGTATCGTTTCCAAACACACGTCTCTATAACGTAACAGGAGATCACATGGACGCAACTGCAATTATCCTCGCCGCCGGCGAGGGCACCCGCATGAAGTCGAACCACTGCAAGGTTTCGCACAAGATCCTGGGTAAGCCCATGGTCCAGTGGATCGTCGACGCTACCATCAAGGCCGGCTGCAGCCGCGTCGTGGTTGTCATCGGCAGCCACGCCGACGAGATGCGCGCCCTCATCGACGGCGCCTACGCCAACAGCGCCACCAAGGTCGAGTGCGTCGAGCAGACCGAGCGCCTGGGCACCGGTCATGCCGTGAAGGTCGCGCTCGAGGCCTGTGGCATCACGCAAGGCCCCGTCGTCGTGCTCAACGGCGACCTGCCGCTCATCACCGCCGACACCGTCGCCAAGTTCGCGCAAACCGTCGCCACCGGCGAGCTCGCCTGCACCGTCATGACCATGACCCCGCCTGATCCTTTTGGCTACGGCCGCATCAAGCTGGGCGCCGATGGTCAGATCGAGCGCATCATCGAGCAGAAGGACTGCACGCCCGAGCAGGCCGCCACACTGCTGGAGTGCAACGCCGGCTGCTACGCCTTCGACGGCGCGCAGCTCGCCGCCCACATCGACGAGATCGGCAACGACAACGCGCAGTCCGAGTACTATCTGCCCGACATGCTCGAGATCCTCAAGGGCCACGGCCAGGCAGTCTCCATCTTCCACTGCGACGACTACCGCGACGGCCTGGGCGTCAACAGCCGCATCCAGCTCGCACAGCTTACCGCCATCGCGCGCGACCGCATCAACGAGCACTGGATGGCCGAGGGCGTTACCTTCATCGACCCCACGCAGGCCTGGATCGGCCCCGACGCCACCATCGGCCGCGACACCGTCGTCTGGCCGCAGACGCACCTGATCGGCCACGTCACCGTGGGCGAGGAGTGCCAGCTCGGCCCCAACAGCCGCCTCACCGACACCACCGTCGGCAGCGGCTGCACCATCGATGAGACCATCGCCATCGAGGCCGTCATCGAGAACGGCGTCGACTGCGGCCCGCGCGCCTACCTGCGCCCGGGCACCCACATGCTCGACGGCTCCAAGGCCGGCACGCACGTGGAGATCAAGAAGTCCACGATCGGCGAGGGCTCCAAGGTGCCGCACCTGTCCTACATCGGCGACACCACCATGGGCTCCGGCGTCAACGTGGGCGCGGGCTCCATCACCTGCAACTACGATGGCGTGCACAAGCACAAGACCGTCATCGGCAAGGACGCCTTCATTGGCTCCGACACCATGATGGTCGCGCCCGCCCAGATCGGCGACGGTGCACTCGTGGCCGCCGGCTCCGTCATCACCGAGCCGGTCCCGGCCGACGCACTTGGTCTGGGCCGCGCCCGTCAGGTAAATATTGAGGGCTGGGCCGCCGATTATCGCCGCCGCCTGCACGAGGACGACGAGGTATAACGTTTTACCAAGCACAAAAGGAGCTGCTCCATGGGGGGCGGCTCCTTTTTTCTATCGTGACCTGCGCAACCGGATGAGTGGTCGGTTCGTGTCCGTTGGCGGTAAAGACGTTATCAGGACCCGATAAACCCCGCCGCGCGGTTACAATGCAACAAGGCATCTATATGGCATTCTATGTATAAAGGAGAAGGGTAATGCCGATTAATGATCCCGAGAAGTCGGAGAATATGCGCAAGTCCATCCGCGTGTATTCCGGTTCCTCCAACCGTCCCCTCGCTCAGAAGATTGCTGAGTACCTTGGGGTCGAGCTTTCGGGCCTTACGCTAAAGCAGTTCGCCAATGGTGAGATTTACGCCCGCTACGACGAGACCGTCCGCGGCGCCGACGTCTTCCTGATTCAGTCCGTGGCCGGCGGCAACGTCAACGACATGCTCATGGAGCTGCTCATCGCCACCGACGCTGCCAAGCGCGCATCCGCCCGCTCCATCACCGCCGTTATCACCCACTACGGCTATGCCCGCCAGGACCGCAAGGCCGGCCCGCGCGAGCCCATCACCGCCCGCCTCGTCGCCAACCTGCTCGAGCGTGCCGGCGTCAACCGCATCATCACCCTCGACCTGCACCAGGGTCAGATCCAGGGCTTCTTCGATATCCCGGTTAACCACCTGTCCGCGCTGCCGCTGTTTGGCCAGTACTACAACGACATGCACTTCGACACCGACAACCTGGTCGTCGTCTCCCCCGACGTGGGTCGTGCCAAGGCCGCCAAGAAGCTGTCCGACATGCTCGGCTGCGACCTGGCCATCGCCCACAAGGGCCGTCCGCGCCACAACGCCGCCGAGGTCATGGGCATCATCGGTGACATCAAGGGCAAGACCTGCATCATCAACGACGACATGATCGACACCGCTGGCACCCTGTGCGCCAACGTCAAGGAGCTCAAGGCTATGGGCGCCGGCGACATCTACGTCTGCGCCACCCACGGCATCTTCTCCGGTCCGGCCATCGAGCGCCTGAACGATGCCCCCATCGTCGAGTGCGTCGTCACCGACGCCATCCCCGTCGAGGTCGGCGGCAAGATCAAAACTATCTCGGTCGCCGAGGAGTTCGCTCAGGCCATCTCCGCCGTTTACCACGAGGAGCCCGTCTCCACGCTCGTCGGCGGCGACTTCGCGCTGTAGCCTGCCGCGTATCGCATCATCTTTGATGTTTTTAAAGGGTCGGAAGCTCGCTTCCGACCCTTTTTCTATTCCTCGCTAATCCGCCCTGGACAGTTAGTTCAGATACGTATTTTTTAAAGCTCCAAAGGTCCGTTCGGAGCCTTCTGAGCTCCCCGGCGGATGCCATGCCGCCCGAAGCTCATCGTCTTCGAGTACAACCGCCGCATATATTATCTTCAAATCGCCCTCGGAGGCCCTTAGAAACACCTCGAACGCCCGCCGCCTTATACGTATCTGAACTAACTGTCCAGTAGCCATCGTCAACCTTCTCGGCAGAGCTCAATTTCCTGCAATCCCCTCAACCGATTCCACCGATTTCCTAACACCCGGCCGTTCATGGCGCCCAGCACCCCGCTGAGCGAAAAGAACGGTATGGCGGTCGCATTCTGCCGCCAACTTAGTACGTTATAGCTATGACGACCGTGATTTCACATTTCTCCGCCCTCCGCGCAATTCGTCGCGCACGACGGGCGTACTCTGCCCCACCCTGGAGCTCCATTGATAGTGAACAGCAAGCACAGGCCTTGGCTAGCTGCATTCCCAATAATGACGCGATAGACTTTGGCGCACTTTCGATACTCGACGCCTGGAATGAAGATGATTCCGAGCTGCTCGATCTTCTCGTTTCAAACGAAGGCAACCGACGCCCCGACAAGCGACTTCTTCAGCATATTCTCTCCGCTCCGCTTCCTGAAGGTGCAATTATGCACGTCGAGGCCGACATCTACGCAACGTCTCCTGCCATGACAGCCATGCTTTGTTCTAAAAATGAATCAGTCGCCAAAACCTTGATGCTTCTCATGGAACTGGTCGGAACTTACTCCCTTCCTCCCGGGGCAACCTACCCCATTGCCCATGACGACATCTGGCCCAAGGGCGATGGCTACGAAGCGACGAGCGATCTTGATTGCCTGGGCAACCAGTCGGCGGCCGAACAACAGAACGAAACCCGCTATGAACAGGCACACTACAAATGCGAGCCCGCCACGACCATCGAAGAGCTCGAGGCGGTCGCACGGTTCGCCAAAAGTAGCTCATACGCCTCGTTTCGCACGGCAGTCAAACTCGCCCGGGCTGGATCCGCATCCCCAGCCGAATCCCTAATGTTTGCCGTTCTCGGAGCGCCCATGCGCTTTGGCGGATTCGGATGTTGCAGCCTGCCCATGGGAGGCCTGCTACTCAACCATCGAATCGACTTCGACACTCTTGCGGTCAACATGTCCTCGGGCATCCCCTATGCCATCTGCGACCTATATTGCCCGGCAGCCGGAGTCGACAACGAATACAACGGAATTGGGCATGAACTTCAAAACGCTCGCATCCACGATGGCAATCGAAATAATGGCCTCAAGGCCATGGGCATCCACGTCCTGGTTATCAATCGCGACCAAATGAAAGACCTTGTTGCACTCGAAGCCTTCGCCCAAACGATGCATCGACTCGCAGGAGTCCGATTCCGGTACCGTATCAAGGGCTATCGCAAGCGTCAGGCCGCTTGGCTCAACGCTCTGCGGGCCGGAACCGGCCTCGCGCCGGTCTAAACGGCGAATCACCCGTGCGCCGTCGAGCAGGGCTGGGCAGTTAGTTCAAATACGTATAAATGGACGCATTGAATTAGACTGTTTTGCAGCTATCTCTATACCATTCGCCCTATTTGAAGGCAGGGTAGACTTCAAAACAGCGCCATATGGACTAACTAAGGCTCCAAAACAACGTATCGGCATTGAATTGAACGATTCGAGTCTTCAGAACTTATACGTATCTGAACTAACTGTCCACCTCTAATTTCGACGGCCGTCCAAACGCGCCCAAACGCCCTCAATTACCCTCCATTTGACAGCGGCAACAGGGTCGCTCACCATAGCAGGCGACAAATCAACGAAAGGATGAACATGGCAGCTGCACAGCCGCTTAAGATTCGCATGGTTGCCGGGCTTGGCAACCCGGGCGAGGAATATGCCGAGACCCGCCACAACGCCGGTTTTAAGGCGATCGACGAGTTGGCCCGTCAGGCCGGTGTCACGTACTGGAAAAACCAGGCCGGCGCCGAGGTCGCGCTCATCAACATCAACGACCCCGAGGAAGAGGGCGGCAAGCGCCAGATTGTGCTGGTCAAGCCGCAGTCGTACATGAACACCTCGGGCGGCCCCATCTCCAAGCTCTGTCGCGAGTACAAAATCAAGGCCGAGGAGCTGCTCGTAATCCACGACGAGCTCGATATTCCCGCCGGCGACGTGCGTGTTAAGGTGGGCGGTGGCCATGCTGGCCACAACGGCCTGCGTTCCATCATCGACAAGATGGGCAGCCGCGACTTCAGCCGCATCCGCACCGGCATCGGCAACCCTCCCGGCAAGATGGCCGTCGCCGACTACGTGCTCAAGCAGCTGCGCGCCCGCGAGGCCGAGGATTTCCAGGACACCTGTGCCCGCGCGGCCGACGCCGCGGGTCTCGCCATCGTGCACGGCGTGGTCTATGCCCGCGACCATGTCAACGGCGCCGCCTCCGCCAACGGCAAGCACTAAAACCTATCATTTAGGGACAGGTTTATTTTGGCAGGTTTTACCTGCGGAAACGCCCCAGTTGCGGCATCACGATAAACCGCGCGCCGCCATACACGCATAGCACCCCAAAGGGGGCCGGCCTCATCACAACCCGAGGCCGGCCCCCTTTGCTGTTTTACCTGATAAAACTGACCAAAATAAACCTGCCCCTATTCGGTAGGACGAAGTGGATAAACCCTTTTCCCAACCGCCGAAGACACACGTAAGCGACATGCCCATGAGGGTATAATTTGCACCGTATGTCTGCACAACGCCTGTGCGCGTACGGTTTTATTCGGGCTACCGTCCATTTCCGTGGAGGCACGGTTCGGCAGCCCTAACAAGAGAGGGGTTCTATGTATAAGATCCTGGAGAAGACGCAGTTCTCGGAGAAGGTGTTCAAGTTCCGCATCGAGGCGCCCGCAATCGCCAAGCATGCGCACGCTGGACAGTTCCTCATGGTTCGCGCCAACGAGACGGGCGAGCGCGTCCCGTTTACCCTGGCCGGCTGGAACGGTGACGAGGGCTGGGTCGAGTTCATCTTCATGGTGATCGGCAAGACCACCGAGATGCTGTCCACCTACGAGGCCGGCGAGTCGCTGCGCGACGTCGTGGGCCCGCTGGGCGTTCCCACCGAGATGGCCGAGGGCCCCTGCGCCGTCATTGGCGGCGGCGTCGGCCTGGCAATTGCCTTCCCGGTCGCCAAGCACCTGGTCGAGACCGGCCACGAGGTGCACGCCATCATGGGCGCCCGCACCAAGGACCTCCTGCTCATGGAGGACCAGTTCCGCGAGCTCCTCGACGAGGACCACATCCACATCACCACTGACGACGGCTCCTACGGCGAGCAGGGCGTTGTCACCGCTCCGCTGGAGCGCCTGCTGCAGGACAAGGCCGTGAGCCAGGTCTTCTGCGTCGGCCCCGTTCCGATGATGAAGTTCTCGACCCTCACCGCCCAGAAGTACGACACCCCCATCACCGCGTCGCTCAACCCCATCATGGTTGACGGCACCGGTATGTGCGGCTGCTGCCGCGTCGAGGTGGGCGGCGTGACCAAGTTCGCTTGCGTCGACGGCCCCGACTTCGATGCCACCCTGGTTGACTGGGATGACCTTCGTGCCCGCCAGGCCGCTTACCGTTCCGAAGAGGGCGAGTCCCTCAAGGCCTATGAGGAAAAGAGCTGCGCATGCCACTAGTTAACGGTCGTTTCGTTGCCGATATGAAGTCGCCCCGCACCCCCGATAACGAGGAGCCGGCTGCCGAGCGCGCCTGCGACTTCCGCCCCGTCGACAAGGGCTTCACCGAGGAGATGGCGCTGGCCGAGGCCGAGCGCTGCCTCAACTGCAAGAAGCCGTTCTGTGTTGAGGGCTGCCCCGTCAACATCAACATCCCCCGCTTTATCGAGCAGATCCGCGAGAAGGACTTCGGCGGCGCTCTCGATACCATCCGCGAGGACTCCATGCTTCCCGCCATCTGCGGCCGCGTCTGCCCGCAGGAGAACCAGTGCGAGGGCAAGTGCATCCGCGGCAAGAAGTCCGAGCCCGTGGCCATCGGCCAGCTCGAGCGCTTCCTGGGTGACCGCCCCGAGCTCGCCTCCACGCCCAAGATGGCCCCCAAGAACGGCAAGAAGGTCGCCGTCGTCGGTTCCGGCCCGTCCGGCATCACCTGCGCCGGCGAGCTCGCCCGTAACGGCTTTGACGTCACCGTCTTCGAGGCTTTCTTCACCGGCGGCGGCGTGCTGGTCTACGGCATCCCCGAGTTCCGTCTGCCCAAGGCAGTCGTCAAGCGCGAGATTGACGGCCTGGAGGACATGGGCGTTAAGTTTGAGTACAACTCCGTCGTGGGCAACATGGCCACGGCCGAGGAGCTGTTCGAGCAGGGCTTCGACGCCATCTACGTGGCGACCGGCGCCGGCCTGCCCAAGTTCCTCAACGTCCCCGGCGAGAACCTGCCCAACGTCTTCTTCGCGAACGAGTACCTCACCCGCGTGAACCTGATGAAGGCCAACAAGTTCCCCGAGTACGACACCCCCACCAAGCACGGCAAGAACGTCGTCGTCTTTGGTGGCGGCAACGTGGCTATGGACGCCGTCCGTACCGCCAAGCGCCTGGGCGCCGAGCACGCCATCATCGCCTACCGTCGTACCGAGGACGAGATGCCCTGCCGTCGCGCCGAGCTGCACCACGCTAAGGCCGAGGGCGTCGAGGTCCTGCCGCTCGTTTCCCCGCTCGAGTTTGTCGCTGGCGAGGACGGCTCCGTGTGCGCCGTCAAGGTCCAGAAGATGGAGCTTGGCGAGCCCGACGAGTCCGGCCGCCGTCGTCCGGTTGCCATCGAGGGCGCCATCGAGGAGATCCCCTGCGACGTCGCGATTAGCGCCATCGGCACCAACGCCAACCCCTTCGCTGCCAAGATCGGCGGCAAGATGGAGCTCAACAAGTGGGGCTACATCGTCGCCGACGAGGAGACCGGCCAGACCACCGATCCCCGCATCTGGGCCGGCGGCGACATCGTCACCGGTGCCGCTACGGTCATTCTGGCGATGGGCGCCGGCAAGAAGGCCGCCGCTTCCATCACCAAGAGCCTGCTGGGCGAGTAATCACCTGCAGCGCTAGCCACCAAACGGCAAAGTCCCCGTCGAGCACACGCCCGTCGGGGACTTTTTCTATGCCGACCGCCCAAACCACCACGATGGGGACAGGCACCTTTGTGGTGGTTGGGGGCCTGGCCGGCGAACCGATTCCGACGTTTGTCTCAATCTGTAACAGTTAGACCCTGTTGAGCCTCGTAGTTGTTACAGATCAAGATATTGCGCCAGCCGCCTCCTCTTTATCTCAATCTGTAACAGTTAGAGACCAAATTCCCCGCTACGTGTTACAGATCGAGACATTAGGTTAGCGGCTGAACAGTTCATCTCAATCTGTAACACCTGGAGCCGTTTTGGGCAGCTTGGTGTTACAGATTGAGATTTTGCATAAGCCGAGGATGGAAGCCGTCACCAAAACCTAGCGCTTGCGACGCTTGGTCGCAGCGATGCCTGCCGCGGCAACAGTTGCGCCGGCGATGCCCAGGGCGGCGACCGTCATCGCGGCGGAGTCACCCGTGCTGGCGAGCTCCGTGCCGCTGGACTTCTTGCCGTTCTCGCCCTTACCCTTGGACTTGTCCGTCGTCACTGTGGTCGTCGTCGAAGTCGAACCACCCGCAGGAGCCCCGGTACCGCCAGAGCCATCCGCGCCGCTACCCTGCTCGCCGCCGCCAGGCGTCGGCTTGGGCTCGGGCTCCGGCCCGGGCTCCGGCTTGGGCTCGGGTGTCGCCTCATCGGTCACCGTAATCGTAATGTTCAGACGCTCGGAATACTCGCTGTACGACATGCCAGGGCGCTGTGCCGCGATGCGCACATACATGTTGCTATCGAGCGCAATAGGCTCGGTGTACTTTACGCGGCCTTCGTCACGGCAGGGGCAGGTGTCGTTGGTGGTGTACCAAATCGTCGTGCCATCCTCGGCCGAAAGCTCCAGCTTCGTGCCCTTGGGCACCGTAATGTAGTTCTCCTTGGGCGACCATGCACCAAACGTCGTCGCACCAATCGTCGCCACCGGTCGCGCCGGTCGCACTGCCTCGGCAGACACGCGAACGTCGACCTGCTTGGACAGCGCCGTGCCGTCCACCGCCGCCGTCAACATCGTCAAACCGGGCAGAGCACCATGCAGCGCAAACGTCGCCGCGCCATCCTCGCCCGTCACGGCCTGGGTGGCATCGACAGAGCAGATAGCCGAGGACTCCAGCCCAACACTAACCTTGGCGCCCGCAAACGGCTTGCCCGTCTTATCGGTCACGTGCGCCACCAGCTCAAAGTCACTGCCCTCAAGCATGGTCACGGCCTGCTCCACGTTGAGCTTGAGCTTGTCGGCACGAACGCCCACGACAAGCTCGCCACTTGCCCAGCGCGCCATGGCCGTGCCGGCGTAGTTGCGAGCACCGTCGAGCTCAAACGCCACCGTCGAGCCCGCCTCACGCGCATCGGCATAGCGAATACGCAGCACGCGCGACAGCGGCTTGCCATTGGGATCGTCCTGCTTGTCGAGCCACGTATACGTCACGTCGCCCAAGCCCTGCGCGCACAATGCGACCAGGGCATCGTCGCTCGCATCCATATACTGCGCAAACTCAACCTCGATGCAATCGGTATAGGCATGGGCCGAAGCCACCTCGGGCGCCGCCGTCGGCACCAAACCAATGTTCACCTCAGTCTGAATCGGCGGCACGCGCAGCCAAGCCGAACGCGCCTCCTCATACCCGTCCTTGGTCACGCGCACCTGATACCAGCCGGTCGGCGTATTCCAGTTGTACGCACCGTCCGCACCCGTCGCAAGCGGATTATCCTGCTCATACTCCTCGGCATCCCAACGCACTGCATTGGTACCGGCCGCATCGTCGGCGCTCCACAGCTCAACCGTCGCGCCTTCAACCGTATTGGACAGCAGGCCCTCGTACACCACGCCCGCAGGATCGGGTGCAGCCTTGGCAGCCACATTGCGATAACGCGCCTCGAAAATCGACTGCATCTTCTCGTCCGAGATCAAGCCGTCCTTGTTGGCGTTATAGACCTCGGCATCGGTCAGCTCGCCCCAGTTAACCGTAATACGATTCTGGCACGCGCGCTCCACCTGCTCGCAGGCAACATCGTAGGCGCATTCGGCATTGGTCAGCTTAATCGCGCGCTCCGAACCCACGCTGGTCGAAGCCGCGTCATAGGCAGCGCCCACCACGGTACCCGCCGAACCGGCCGTCAGCACGCCGGCGATTGTCATAATGGAGCCCACTGCCACATCGGTGCTGTCGTGGCAGAGCTGGCGATACAGCAGGTCCTCAAACGCACGCGCCTTCTCCATGGCGTCGCGCAGCGCGTAAATGCACTTCCAGTCGTCCTCGGTCTTCTCGGGCTTGGCAAGCAAGCGCGTATGCTGAAGCTCATAGCCCTCGCGCTCGCCCTTCACCTTCTGCATACGGACGTTCACGTTCTCCCAGTTCTTGCTGGCATCGTTCACGCCGTAAATGCCGGTAAAGATGCCGATGCCCTGGGTCGCCGCGGGAAACGCCTGGCCGGCCGCCTTCCACGCATCGGTCTTAAAGACCTGTCCGAACATCTCGCACTCAATCTTATAGCTCTTGAGCGAACGGATCGTGCGAATGAGCTTCATATGGGCGCTCACGTCGCCGTTACGCTTCCAAGCCATAAGCCAGCCGCGAATCGTAGAGTTATTGAGGCTATGGACCACATTCCAGTTGTCGTACAGGTTGTCCAGAATGTCGCACTGCATAGCGATCGAGTTAAACAGAAGCGCCTGGTTCTTGTTGTTATTGGAGTTCTCGATAAACTCCGACTCGATATAGGCCGTCTGCTCGCCATCGGGCGCGGCGACCTTAAAGCCCTTGACGGTATCGTCGTCAGCCGCCTTGTAGCTCAGCGAGCTGCCGAGCGCCTGGCCCAAATCGTTAAACCCGCTCGTCGACTGGCCGTTGTACTCGCTGGCCTTAATGCCCGCACACTTGTTGAGCGCCGCAGCGCTTGCGTCATTCCAGCTTCCGTATTGGTTGAGCCGGCCGATACCCATCGACTGGCCCACCAGATCCTCGGCCTGCTGGGCAATAAACTCCGCTCGCGATGCATGGTCGACGAGCTCCTTGATGGCGGCCGCATCCGCAGCGTTCGCGCCCTGGGCCGCCGCGAGTTCCTGATACCAATCCTCGCTGGTGCCGTAAGCATCCTCAAAGATCATCTTGTCCACATTGACGCCGTAGCTGTCGCCCTGCTGGGTTAGCAGCGCCGATGACCCGCCGACCGCAGCCTTGAGCTCGGCCGCAAACTGCGCGGCCTCGTCGTTGCCAGCATCATCACCCTCGCCGTCGCTGGCGGCAGGGGCACGGCGGGCCTTGCGAGCAGCGCCGCCCTGGGCCTCGCCCTCCTTGCTAGCTTCGCCCTCTTTACCGCCCTTCTCTTCCTCGGCAAACGCATCGGCGACCATCTGATCAATCGCGTCGTTAAACGCCTGGTCGACATCATTAAACGAGTTATCCATCATATACTCGTGCCACTGCTGCACGGCATTCGAGAACTCCTGCTGGCGCTCCTCGGCCGCAGCGGAATGCTTTTTGGCCGAAGCGTTGGCGTCAAAACTCAGCATGGTCATAAGCTGAGCATTGGAGATGCGGTAGGTCTGCGGCATAAAGATCTGCTCAAAGTTGCCGCAGTTCACATAGGTCGAGTCATTCGCCTTGTTAAACTCGTCGAGCAGCTTAAGGTAACCCTCGTCCACATACTCCGCCACATAGCGCGCACGGGTGCCCTCGCGCGACTTTTGAGTCAGAGGAATCGTCACCGTCTTGCCATCCACGCAGTCCACGTACAGGTCGAGCGTGTCGGCGGCCTCTTCGTTTCCCACCTCGAGCGTGATGTCAAAGGTCCAGTAGGCGTTCTTCTTTTGTGGCAGATGATGGAAGGTCCACAGGCTCTTGCCGGTGTCCTTGCCGTCCTTGACCAAGTTTTGCGTACCGCCACGATACGTCACATCAAAGTTCCAGACCGAAGCGCCCGGAACATAGCGCACATAATTGCGAGCCGTTACCTCGGCAGCAGCGGCGGCGACATCGGTCGAGCCCACGCGAGCCTCGAGCGTCACGCGCTCGGCGGCAAGCGTATCCTGCGGCAAGTCGTATTCAATCTTGGCACGGCCGAGTTTATTGGTCTCGCCAGTGTACTTTGCGGCCGAGGCGCCCGCGCCCACGGTAAGCTGCACGCTTTTGCCGGGCGCCGCATAAACGTAGGCCACATTGCCCAGCAGGCTGTGAACGTCGGTGCTGTCGACCTCGATGCGCGATCCACTAACCTCGAGTGTGGTGCTTCCCAGCGGCAATGTCACCTCGCCCAGCGTAATAAGCGGCGAGATGGCATAGATGCCCGCGGCCTTAGGCTTAAAGCGCACAAAAACATCGGCGCCCTTGCCCTTCTTCATATCGAGAACGAGGTTGTCGCCCTTCCACGTCGCGTCAGTCCACCATGTACGGGAGCTATCACCGGGGTCGCGAGAGCCTGCGGACACATCCTCGACGGCATCCTTGGCCAGCGGAATCTCAATCTTGGCAGTCTGGCTGTCCTTGAGCTCGTAATGAATGCGCAGCTCGGTCTCCACGCCAACGACCGCGGACGAATCGGCGATAACCGAGCCCGCCGTCAGCCCGCGCTCGACACGATACGTCTCCACGTCAAACGCGGGGACGTCGAGCGTCACGTCGAGCTGTTTGCCGTCCTCAATCTTCACTTGCTTTTGCGCGATATGCTTACCCACGGTCAGCCCTAGGCGGCTAAACGTGGAATAGCTCGTCGCTTGGATGTCGTAGCTCGTCTTGTTAAAGGCGACGATGGTGTACGAACCGGCCTTAAGGCGCGGCGTCTCGGCCTTCATGATGGGCGTGGTGCCATCGTCTTCGTAGCCCATCAGATAGGTGACACCGTCGGCGACTAGCTTGCCGTCGGACGTACGGAACACCAGCACGCGGTTGGCTCCCTGGTAGTCGCCCTTGGTCGTGACCGTCGCCGTACCCCAAGGCTTCAAGTCGATATCGACCTTACCGGCCGAGGGCTTCACCGTCGCCGTCGCCCCACCCAGCTTGAGGCTGTCTTTGGGCTCGAGCGTCATCTCCAGATCCTGGTCCGCATCGGCAATGGCCTGCGACACCACGAGCGCTGTGCCCTGAATACGGAAGTCGTTTTCCTTGTCACCCTTGGCAGGCTTAAGCGTCTTGCCGCCGCTCTTCACCGTCAGATCGATGTCATCGAGACTATCGAGCTCAATGCGTTCGGTCTTATCCTGGCCTGCGACCGGTTCGAGATAGGCCACATTGAGTTCAATCGCGCGCGAAGTCGGAATCTTGGTAAAGTCCTCCGCCTTAATCTCTCCGATATTCCATGTGCCCGTCATCTGGTCGCCCGGGCGCGCCAGCACCATGTCATAGTAACCGCTGAGCGAAATGCGCAGGGTGGCTGCTGTCTTGGAGAGAGCGTCCGCTGTAAAGCTGCCGTCATCGCCAACCGCCAGCGGCGTGGACTGCCCCGCCTGCACGAGTGTAGCCGTCGCGCTCTGGGGAAGTTTGCCCGTCACCTGGGCCGCCTCGCCCATCCACTCAAACGTGTAGGCAGGCCTCGAGGAATCGACGGAGTCCTTGCGATCGGCCACGGCATCGGCAAGCTTTTTGACCATCGAGGGGTTGCCAGCCGAATCGGTCGCATAGGCATAGATGGTCTGGCCTTCACTAAAGGGAATCGCATACGTTACGCCATCGATTGTCACGCGCTCATTATAGTCGCCCGGATAGCCCGCCTCACCAAACTGAAGATCGGGGTTCATCACGCGCAGGGCAACGGCATTATGGTTCGTCTCGTTTCCGTATCTCGTGTTCTCAAAAGCTCCCCACTCTATCATTTCCACGCTTTTGGGTAGCACAATCTCTTTGCCAGCAATCGCAGGATCAAGAGAGGCGAACGCGAGCGCCCCGATAGATTTGACGCCATCGCCGATCGTCACCGACGACACGTGCGAGCAACCATTAAAGGCATAGCTCTCGATTCTCTCCACGGTACCCGGCACGTTGATTTCCGTAAAGGTGAGCACTGTTGTGTCCGAGACATAGAACTGCGGCACGCCGCAATAGGCGAATGCAAGATAGGCGATAGTTTTGACCGAAGGCGGCAGCGTTGCCACCACATTGTCGTCAAGCTGTTCGCATTCCTTAAAGGCCTGCTCGGGAATCGTGGTAAAGGCCGCGTTGTTGGGCCAGGTTACCGTTTGGAGCGTCTTGCATTTGTAGAATGCATAGCTCCCGAGCTCCTCGACCGAATCGGGCAGTGCGATCTCTTTGATGCTGCTGCCGCCCAGGCCGCCAACCGAGCGGACATGCGAATTCGAAGCGAAGGTGATCGATGTGAGCGCAGCGCTTCCCACACCCGTAAGGCTTACGACATTTTTGTCGTCGATGGTCGAGGGCACCTCCAACGTGGTAATGCCCGCGTCGCCATACTCGATAGAAATTTCGTTGGTGAGGCTATCAATCGAGAAGTAGTACTGCGCGGGGGTCTGCTCGCCGGCCACGTAGCCATCGTCGTATTCGTCCTTTACGCCCGTGGCGCCCTTCGAGGTTGCCCAGAGTTCAAGTTCCTCGTTCCAGGTCGCCTCGGTGCCGGAAGCCTCCTCTTGCTTTTGCTGCTCGGCGAGCTCCTTGCCCTCGACAAGATCGGTGGCAAGCGTACCCGCAGGTGTGCTCTCGGTCTGTCCGGCGCCCGTCAGGCCCGCCGCCGATGCAATCTCGGAGGCCGGGGGCGTAGGGGCGTCACCGGTATCGAGCACTGTGGGGTCGGCAGCGCCGGCATCGGGCGCGGGGTCGGCGGGGTCGGCATCGGGCGCGGCGGCGTCGGGGTCGGCATCGTCTACTTGGTCGACATCCGTCTGCACAAAGGTGCTATCGGTGGTGAGCACCTCAGCAAATGCGCCCACAGGCAACGAGCCCGTCACCATGGTGAGGGTCACCGCGGCAATGGTCAGGCGGCGGCAAAGCGCTCGAACAGTAGTCCACCTCATGGTCGTTCCTTTCCTGCAAACCAAAAGTCATCCAGCGTAATCGTCGTCCAAAAACAAAGCGAACGGTAGGTTCATATATACGAACCTACCGTTCTACCTGCGCAAACCGCCACAAAGGGGACAGGCACCTTTGTGACGGTTCTGGACTTGGCCGGCCAGTTTGTCTCGATCTGTAACAGTTAGAAACCAAATATCCCGCTTGGTGTTACGGATCGAGACATTAGATTGGCGGCCATTCGGTTCATCTCAATCTGTAACATCTAGAGCCGTTTTGGGCAGTTTGGTGTTACAGATTGAGATTTTGTAAAAGCCGAGAATGGGCGCTGCCACCAAAAGCCTAGCGCTTGCGGCGCTTGGTCGCGGCGAGGCCGGCGGCGGCTACGGTTGCGCCGGCAATGCCTAGGGCGACGACCGTCATCGCGGTGGTGTCCCCCGTGGCCACCAGAGCAGCATCGCCCTTCTTGGCCTGCGTGGTTTTCTCAACCGTCTTGGTCGTGGCGGTTGTCGTGGCCGGCTTGGCCGCGGGCTTGGTCTCGGGCTTCACCTCGGGCTTGGTCTCGGGCTTCACCCCAGGCTGCGGCATCGGCTTGGGATCAGGCGTAGGCTGCGGATCGGGAGTCGGCGTGGCCTCGGGCGTAAAGGTCAAATCGGTGTTGAGCCACAGAGTGTAGATCCAACCGCTGTCCTCATCGGATACGCTATCCGCGACCTGGTAGCCGCACTCCTGGCCGTTGATCACCAGCTTGGTGTCGGACGTGAAGTAGAAGCCGCGCGCGGACTTGAGGTAGATGCCGTAGCGATAGGTCACGCCAGGCTTAAAGGCGTCGATGTGGTTCGTAATGTTCTGATCCCAGAAATCCACGGAGTTCACTTCGCTGCCGTCGCTGCCCGTCCAGAACTCACACTGAGGAAGGGAGTTGGAACCCGTCGGAACATTCGCCGTAAAGACCGGCCTATCGCCCGCCTTGAAGGTGGTCGTGGCGCCGTTAACCTCGATAACGTCGATGGCACGCCATTCGTCAATCGGCTGCTCGCACAGCATATTGACAGCGTTTGGCGCGAAGACACCGTTGACGGTCTTAATGTGGTGCACCCAACGGCCGTTGACGTTCATTTCGCAGTCATCAGCCACGGTATTGTCGCCCTTGAGCCTCAGCTCGACGGAATACATGTAGAACTTGCCCTCCTCGAAGTGGTCAATCTTCTTCATGCCCGGCGTGTACTTTGCGGGGTCGGAATACCAGAAGGCAACGGGCTTGAGCTCCGCAGGGTCGCTGCCATCCATCTCTTCCCAGCACTCATAGGCGATCTCGTACTTATCGGCGTCGGCAGCGGGGATCGTCGCGGTCGCGCGCGGCGCCTCACCGGGCGCGTAGTCGGTCTTCACGTCGTTGACGTTCAGGTTATGGAGGGCTTCGTTTTCCGACGAAGCAGGCATCGTAATTGTTTTAATAGCAGGGACATACAGGAATTCTCCGCTTAGACTCGACTTTACGGTTTCCCCGTTTACGGTAACAACGGTTTCATCGCTGAAGGAATATCCGTCTTTTGGCTTCAGCATAAGAGAATACACGTACTCTTTCCCGCTTTTAAACTTTGTAATAGTCGGCAGGGAACCATGTGAGCCGTTATCGGAATACCAGGCAGCAATGGGTTCGTTGTTTTCAAATTCCTGCCAGCATTCATAAGCGATTTCGTATTTATCTGCATCGTAGTTAGGGACACCTGCCGTCGCCTGCGGACCAGTATCCAGCTGCCAATTGAAGTTCGTATTCTGAACATTGGCAAAGGAGATGGATTCCGATTCTGATTCCGCTGCCGGGATAACAAGGCACGCCCTCTCGTAGACATGGGTGCGGGTGTAGTAGTCATCCCGGATCTCGTTAATAGTGGGTTTCCCGGTCGCCTCGGTGTCTCCTTTAAAGGCGTCGTCCGGATCACCGATGATGATATTCCCGGGCTCTGTACCCGTATACGTAAGCTTGGATCCATCATAGGTGGTCGTCATCTTGGACTTATTCTCCTTGTACTCCGTAAAGTACTTCTGTTCCTCCTTCTGTCTCTGAATCTTGCTGATATCCAGGGTAAGCGTTGTTTCATTGCTCGCACTGTCATACGCCGCATGGACGATCAAGTCCCCCAGGCCGATAAAAGTCAAAGCGCTACCATCGAGAGCAGACTGGTCTCCATCTACAAGGGCAATCCCCTTCACATACTCAATCGTTTCTTCTTTCTTGATGTCGGTGTAATTGTTCCGCACCGTAATATTGACCCTAACGCCGCTGCCGCCAACAACATCGGTCACACCGCAGGGCATGATGGCGTCATTCGCCGGCGTGGCGGCGTTATCGCTGAGAGTGTTTTGCTCAGCGGGTGCCGCATCGCTAGATTCATCGGCGGTGCCAGCCGGAGTCGTCTGCTGAGGTTCAGCGACGGTTTGTACCGTCGGGGCAGCATCGGTTGCAGGCGCGGTCGAAGCAGCTGGTGCGGTCGTCGCAGCCGCATCCTCCGCAACCGCCGGCGTCACCGGAGCCGCGGCAACCTCGTCCGTCCCAGCGGCGGGATCGGCGCATTCGTTCGCCAGCGCCACGCTCGGCAGCAGCAGCTGGCCGACCATAAGCGCACACGCGCCGACGCACGCGATTTTGGCACCCACACAACGCCAGGTATCGTGAACCAGCGAGCAGGTACGCTCACGCTGAGTTTGCTTATCAAAGTGGCTTCCGTTCATAACGGCCTCCTTGGTCGATGGGCCATACCACCACAAAGGTGCCTGTCCCCTTTGTGGTGGTCCTGTACCACCAAGATGTGTCAAATGACTCCGTATGCCTAGGTTCGTAGATGTGAACCTAGGCCTCTACCTGCGGAAATACAAAGAGCCACCGCAAGGGCATTTATGCCCACGCGGCGGCTGAAAATGACTATGAAAGCTTACGCTAGCGGTTGCGGCGCTTGGACGCGACGAAGCCGGCGCCGATGACGGACGCACCGGCGATGCCGAGGGCTGCCGCCGCCATCGCGGCGCTATCGCCCGTGGCGGCCAGGGCGTCGGAAGCGCTTTTGGCGCCGGCGGCAGTCTTGGTCGTAACGGTCTTGGTAACCGCCGTGGTGGTCTTTGCGTCCTTATCTACGGGCTTGGGGTCAGGCTTCTGCTCGGGATTGGGCATAGGATCGGGCTCCGGTGTCGGCTCGGGCTCCGGTGTCGGCTCCGGCTCCTGCCCGTCTCCAAAATCAATCACTACATCATGGGCGACCTCGGCAGAACCGACGATATCCGTAATAGCAGACGAACCGGCAACACCGACGACCTGCCCGTTCTGGGAGCTCGGCCATTTCCCCGTATCAACAACCTTTTTCACATCGCGCACGGCACCATCCGTCGGAGTCGTAATCATCGCGTTCCCGCGCGGCTCGCCCCAGCTCAAATCAATCATTGCAGCACGGAACAGCGTCGCAGTCGCGTCGTTGCAGTTGATCGCATAGATTCCCGCAGTCGCGCCCGAAGCCTCAATCTTCGATTTGCGAATCTTGATACGAGGCGTTTCCGACCCGGTGTTTGCCTCTGCCATGATTCCAAAACTTTGATTGCGGACGGCATCGATGCCGTTTGCAGCAGACAGGCTTCGAGACGTAAGATTCGACTTCTCGACAAGCATCCACACCGCACCGCTTTGCGAACGCGCGCTGATGCCCGCCGAGAGCGAAGCCGCACTGCCGGCGGAAAGCGCGACATCGGCTCCGTTGACGATTTTCATGAGGGTATTCTTTTTGATACCGACCGTATTGATGCACACGGAAACCTGCCAGGCATCGGCTGTCTTGATCGACAGGTTGGCGGCATCGATCGTGACGTCGCCCCCGTGCACGGAGACATAATCCGGTTCTTCCTGCTCGCCTTCCTGAGCAGCGTGTCTACTGGGAAGGTTATCGGCAAAGATACCGTAGGTGCCCACCGTTGGACGCCAAGATCCTTCCGCCGATTTTGCCTCGATTTTGACATCGGCACCCTTATCGATCGTCACGCTGCCGGCCGTCGCGCGAATGCCCGTCACACTGTTCACTGCGCCCGAAGCCGTCACGTTGACGTTGGCGCCGCTGATGGTCACATCGCCACCCGCATTGCCGTCGCCTTCCGCCGCAATCACATCGGTCTGAGCCGTCGCATTAAGGGTGCCATCGCCGGTAATGGCAAGGTTACCGTTCTTAACAGCAATGGCGCTCTGCCCGGCGTCGGCCGTGACGGTGTTGGTGCCCGTCACGCCGATGGTGAGGTTGCCCTTGGCGCCGATGGAGCCGCCATCGTAGCCGTTGAGCTTCATGTCGTTAGCGCCATCCCAGGACCAGGTTCCTGCCTCGTCGCCGGCAGCGGTGCCCGCGTCGTACTGCGTGCCGCCCACGTTGACCCAGTCGGCGGCGAGCGCCACGCTCGGCAGCAGCAGCTGGCCGGCCATGAGCACGCAGGTCCCCACGCAGGCGAGTTTTGCGCCCACGCGGCGCCATGTTCCGTGGGAGAGCGAGCACGCGCGGCCGTGGTCGATTGGGTTGTCATGGATTTGCTTTCGCATATGAGCCTCCTTGTCGTAAGGGGTGCTTCTGTAACACCATGTTACGGGAAGATATCCGGATCCCGGGGCACAAATTCTCAAGTGGCGCATCTGCCAGCGCAAAAGGCAACGAGCATGCGATTGCCAAGCGCACCCCGCCCCCCGAAAGGCCCGCCCCCTACCGCCATGGTCTACAATCGAGGGCACGATAATTCGTCCATCCAAAGGACCGTCCTTGAACCTGAGCAAGCCTAAAATCAACGCGCTTCTGGCACTCGCGCTTTTTACCTTCGCCTTTCTTTCCGCCGAGTTTCGCTTCGATATCAATGTCGGGCTGCTCTCCGGTGCCGAACGCGTTGTGCTCGCACAGGGCTTCATCCTAGGCGCCAGCGTGATCGGCCTTATCGGATACGCTCCGCTGCTTGGGCACGCGCAGCGCAAAGGCCAGCCCCAGGCAGCTGTCAGTGCCGCCGCCCCCATCGCCATCTTGGGGCTGATTCAGATTCAGTTCCCCACGAGCCCGCTTGCGCTCGAGATTCTGGGATGCCTCGCATTCCTCGGACTCGGCCTACTGGGCGCCGCAGCGCACCACGCCTTTTCGTTGGCATTCCAAGATGACCCCAAACTCGCCACCGGCGCAGGAGCAGCCTATGCCGCGGGCATCCTGATGCAGTTCGCCATCAACCTGCTCAATTGCGGCGGCATCGCAGAGCTCATCGTCCTTGGCATAGCGACCATCGCCATCTCCGCACTCAGCGTCGTTCCCCAAAAGGCCGCCGAGAGCTCCAGCCGCGCCATCAATCCCTTTGTTGAGCCCTCGCACGCCCTCGCCAAGCAGGCATGCTGGAGCATCGCGCTCATCATGATTCTTGCCTGCTTGTTCTCGACCCTGGACAACGTGGTCACGCTCTCCAACGCCCACGGCACCATTGCCGTGCAAACATGGCCGCGCCTCTTTTTGGCGGCGAGCGGCCTTGCCGCCGGCATTATCTTTGATCTTGCCGAACGCCGATACATGGGACTCGTCATGCTCGGCATCGCCGTACTCTCGACCATTTCCATCCTAGCCGTAGAGGCCGGGGCCGATCCCAACCTGGGCCTTATCGTCTTTTACCTGAGCTCGGGCTTTTTCGTCACGTTCTTCACCGCCACCTTTACACAGCTGGCACCGCGCATGCATGCGCCCGCCCTCTGGGCCGGCATGGGACGCGCCGCCAACAACATGTGCGCGTTCACTACATCGGGAATCTCGCTGACACTTGTAACCTCGGGCAATGTTGCTCTCATCATGATCGGTGCGCTCGTTTTGCTCGTCGCGGCTTGCGTGGCATTCGTTGCCGCCGGCCTGTTCCGTCTACCCCAGACCAAGCAGGAACGCGAACATCAACAGCTTGCCGAGGAAGCACTGGCAGCGCCGAGTATCGAAGAGCAACGCCAGGCCTTCATCAGCGACCACGGCCTCACCCCGCGCGAAGTGGACGTGCTGGTAGCCGTAACTCAGGATGAACGCCCACTCAAGCAGGTCGCCGAGGAACTCGGCATCTCGATGCGCATGGTGCAGCGCCACCTAAGCTCTATCTACCAAAAGACCGACACGCAGACGCGCGCCGGTCTCACCAAGGCCTTCCCCTCGGCCTAAAAACAAAAACCACCACAAAGGTGCCTGTGCCCCTTTGTGGTGGTTCTCGCTCGGCTGCGGTTAGCCCTCGAGCTGTGCCAGCTTGTAGCGGTAGGCCGCCGCGATGACGTCTTTGCAGCCCTCGCGGCCCAACTTGGCGCGGTTGACGACGATGTCCTTGCCACTCGTCATCTTCCACTTTCCGGCGCTGTAGCGCTTATAGAACGCCTCGCGCGCCTTCTGCTGCTGTTTGACCAGCTTGGCGCCCTTCTTTTTGTTAAGTCCGCGCTTCTTGCGCACGATTTCGACGCGGTCCTCAAAGGGTGCGGTCACCAACACGGCAATGTGGTTGGGGTTGTTACGTAGCAGGTAATCGGACAGACGGCCTTCGATAATGCAGCTCTCGGTCTCGCCCAGGTCCAAAATCACCTGGCTCATCTTTTGGAACAACTTATCCGAGTACGAGCGCGCGTCGTAGCGGTCGGGCAAAAACGCCATGTTCTCCACAGCCAGGCGCTCGTCGTAGACGGCCATCTTATCGAGCGACTCGCCCGCACGCAGCGACGCGCGCACCAGCAGCTCGTTATCGTACAGTGGAATCCCCAACTCGTCGGCAAGCATGCGACCAATCTCGTGGCCCTCGGCGCCAAAGTCGCGCGCGATGGTAATGACCACAGGATTCTTCTTATTCTCCAGATCGCTCATCGCGATTCCTTTCTCTGTGTGACAAAGGGGCTGTCCCTTTGCCACATTCTACGCTGCCACAATACGGCGCTGATAGGCTCGGACCAGCAGCGAGATACCAAAGTTGAGCACAAAGTACATCGCAAACACCAGGCCGTAGAGCATAAGCACCTGCGACAGGTCGATCGCATGGGCCATCACGACGTTTGCCGTGTACATGAGCTCGGCCACGTTAATGCCCGAAAGATACGAGCTGTCCTTAATGACGGTCGTGCACTGGCTAAACAGCGCCGGAATGATCGTCTTAAATGTCTGCGGCAGAATGATGTAGCGCATGGTGGCAAAGAAGCCGAAGCCCTGGCTCTGCGCCGCCTCAAACTGGCCGCGCGGAATCGAGTTGAGGCCGCCGCGCACAATCTCGGCCATAACAGCGCTGGTAAACAGCGTAAAGGCGATGGTCGAAATCACAATGTCCAAACCCTGCACTGTAAAGTAGATAAACAGGATCCACAGCAGGTTCGGCGTGCAACGGAACAGCTCGATATAGGCGCTCACCAAAATACGGAACGGGCGGGGCGCATAGCTTTTAACGAGCGCCAGCACCGTACCAAAGATGAGCGAGAAAAAGATCGACAGCGCCGAGATCTCGATTGTCTTAACAAAGCCGCCCCAAATGTAGAGCAGGTTGGTCGCGTTGAAGATTTCCATGCGCTAGGCCTCCTCTACGTTGTCGAGCCCCAGCTCGGCCAGGCTCACGCCGCGCGGACGCTCCTTGGAGCGGCGCTCGAGCCACTGCACCAGCATGGCGAGCGGAAAGCAGATGATGAAGTACATAAGGCAGCAGACGATGTATCCCTGCAGGTAACCGTACAAACTCACAAAGTTGTCGGAACGGTACATAAGATCGCCGCCGGCCACAAGCGCGAGCACCGACGTGTTCTTGACCAAGTTGAGCGCCTGGTTACACAGCGGCGGCAGAATGATCTTGAATGTCTGGGGCAACACGATGTACCAGTACGCCTGCGCACGGGTGAAGCCCTGGCTCTGGGCTGCCTCCATCTGACCGCGCGGAACCGCCTCGATACCAGTCCGGATGACCTCCGAAATGTAGGCCGCGTGATACAGGCCCACGCCCAAGAAGCCCAGCACGAACGGCGCGATGCGCACCGGCTGATCGGCACCGGTTATGGCCTGCAAAAACTGCGGACCGGCCATGTACATAAAGAGCACCTGCACGGGCAACGGGGTGTTCTGGTAAAACTCCACGTACACGCGGCTTATGGCGCGCAGTACGCGCGAGCGAGTGGTAGAGAACACGCCCAGCAGCGTGCCCAGCACCAGCGACAGCAGCAGGCCGGCAACGACCACCTGCAGCGTCACGCCAAAGCCCTCCCAGAAGGGCCCCATGTTTTGAAATGTCGTCGACCAACGGTCGGCGTCAAATAATCCTTCGAGCATTTGATTCCTTCCTTGGACGATGCGCCTATACAAGACCCCAGGTCTTGACCTCTTGGTCGAGCCAGCCATCGGCCAGGCGATCGCAAATCACCTGATCGACCACGGCCGAAAGGTCGCAGCCCTTCTTGGTCGCCACGCCGTAGCCCTGCTCGCCAAACTTGACCTCGGGCTGCAACAGCTCAACGGTCTCGTTCATGTAACCGGCCAGCGTGGAGCGGTCCATGGCAAAGACGTCGATATTGCCGGCGTCGAGCGAACTCTTGATGATGGGATAGCCGCTAAAGGCCCTAAACTCGGGCTTGCAGCTAAAGCCGTTGTCCTTGATCATCTGCTCGATCAGGCCCTGCGTGGTGGCACCCTGGCTCACGCCAATAACCTTGCCGTCCAGGTCCTCAATCGAGGTAAAGCCCGAACGCTTCTTGACCATGAGTCCCACGTAGTCGGTGCGGTACGGCGTCGAGAAATCCCAGCTCTTCTTGCGCTCGTCGGTGATGGTGTAGGTCGCCGCGACCACGTCGAGCTGGCCGTTATCGATCAGTGGGCCGCGCGTCTTGGGCGTTACGTCGGTAAACTCGACAAGCTCCTGGGCGCGGGCCTCCTTGTAGCTCACGCCGAAGACGGCAGCGGCGATCTGGTAGCACAAATCGACTTCCATGCCCTCAAAGCGGCCCTTGGCGGTGTCGTAATAGCCGTAGCCGGGAACATCCTTCTTAACGCCGGCATTCAGATGGCCACGCGACTTAATGGCCGCAAGCTTGGACCCCTTGTCGGAGCCCTCGCCACTGGTGGAGTTGCCGCAACCGGTAAGCGCGGTCCCCGTCAACGCGAGCATGCCGGCGCCCGCCAGCTGCAAAAAGTGACGGCGCGACACGGCCGCCCTCGTCATATCCGTCATGTCCATCACCGCGCCTAGTGCAGAATCTTGGACAGGAACTCGCGGCAGCGCGGGTTCTCGGGGTTATCGAAGAAGTGCTCGGGCGTGCCCTCCTCCAAAATGCGGCCGTCCTCCATAAAGATGACGCGGTCGGCCACCTGGCGTGCAAAGCCCATCTCGTGCGTCACGCAGATCATGGTGATATCTTCCTGCGCAAGCTCGATCATAACGTCCAGAACCTCCTGGACCATCTCGGGGTCGAGCGCCGAGGTCGGCTCGTCAAACAGGATGATGGGCTGCTTGGTGCACAGAGCACGGGCGATGGCGATGCGCTGCTGCTGGCCGCCCGAGAGATTCTGCGGATACTCACCGGCCTTATGCGCCATGCCAACACGCTTGAGCGCGGCGATGGCGATCTCGGTCGCCTCCTCCTTGCTCTTCTTTTGCAGCTTGATGGGCGCGAGCGTCAGGTTGCCCAGCACCGTCATGTTGGGATACAGGTTGAACTGCTGAAACACCATGGAGCTGTACTTGCGAGCCATCTCCAGGTGGTTCTTTTTGGTGAGCGGCGTACCGTCGATGACGACCTCGCCCGACGTGGGCTCCTCCAGATAATCGACGCAACGGATGAGCGTCGACTTACCCGAACCGGAAGGCCCGATCATTACGAGCTTCTCGCCGCGCTTGACGGTGAGGTTGATATCTTTGAGCACATGCAGGTCGCCAAAGTACTTGTTGAGATGCTTGATCTCGATCATGTCTGCCATGAATATTCCTTCCCTGCGTTTACACGAGTTGAACTATTGTACGGAAAGAACCGCGTTTCCGCAGCCCACACTACATTCCCGTAAAGAACCCGCAACCTTTAAGCCACTCATTGGGGACAGACTTAAATGAGTACCCGCTCATTGGGCACTCATTTAAGTCTGTCCCCAATGAGTGCCCAGCCCAGCAAAAAGGGGCGCGACCATGACGGTCACGCCCCCTCAACATCAACTATGTACCGCTCGACCCTTAAGCCAGCTTTGCTCCGACGATCTTTGCCGCTGCCGGCTTGTCGAAGTTGCCGCCGGTGGCCTTGCCCAGCGCGCCCATGACCTGGCCCATCTGCTTCTTGGACGTGGCACCCAGCTCGGCGATGACCTGCTCGATCAGAGCCTCGAGCTCCTCGCCCGAAACCTGCGCGGGCAGCAGGCTCTCCAGAATCTTGACCTGCTCGGTCAGGTTGTCGGTACGCTCCTGGTCGGTGCCGGCCTTGATGGACATCTCCAGCGTCTCGCTCGTCTGCTTGATCAGACGCTTGATCATGCTGTTGACGTCTTCCTCGGTCACATCGCGGCGCTCATTGACCTCGATATTCTTCACCTCGGCCTTGACCTGGCGAATGATGGACAGGCGAACCTTGTCCTTGGCCTTCATGGCCGCGATCATTTCCTTCTGCAGTTCTTCGTTGGTCATCTGCAAATCCTCTCTAATAGCGTGGGCGGAACTCACACGAGCGCCGCCCCATGATTACTCAGTCGTCGACGAATCGTCGGTCGAACTCTTGGTGACGCCCTTCAGGCTGACGTTGTACGGCACGTCCTTGGGCATGGGGTTAACGGTGATGTCGGCATCCTTCTTGTACTGCTCCAGCCACTCGCTGTACGCGGTGCTGGCCGCTTGCGTCTTCACCACATTGGAAACGTACTTCTTGATGGCCTTGGGCACCTGGTTGATGTCATCGACCTGATTATCGACATGGAAGTAGTCGGTGCACTTGATGATGTGGTAGCCATAGGTCGACTCGACGACTTCGCTCACATCGCCCTTGTTGAGCCCCTCGAGCGCCGTCTGGTAGCTGTCGACGAAAGTGGTTAGCTTATCCCAGCCCACATCGCCCTTCTTCTCCTTGGAACCGGTGTCTTCGGAGTACTGCTCAACGGCGTCCTCAAAGCTCAGCTCACCAGAGTTGATCTTGTCCAGACACTCCTGCGCCTTGGCCTTGGCGGCAGCCTTGTCCTCGTCGGAAGCGTCGGAATCAACCTTGATCAGAATATTCGACGAGCGACGGGCGTCGTTGTAACTGGACAGATTTTCGTTGATGTAATCGACAATCTCGCTGTCCTTGGGCTTGCTGGTGGGTGCCACGGCATCCTTGAGCTTCTGCTGCGCTAGGCTCTCCTTGAGCGAGTCCTTGTAGGTGTCCTCGGTGTAGCCGTAGGTCTTGAGGGTCTTCTTAAAGGCCTTGGCACCGCCAGCGCTCTTGCACGCGTCCTTCCAAGCCTTCTCGATCTCCTCGTCCGACACCGTCACGCCGTTCTCCTTCTGTGCCTGTTGAAGCAGAATCTGCTGCGTGTAGGAGTCGATGAGTTGCTTGCGGTACTTCTTGGGCGTGAGGTCGTTGTCGACCAGATACTGCGCCCAATCCTTATCCTTGGTGTAGCCGTAGGACGTGCGCATGCTCATGATCTGCTTGGTCACGGTGTCCTCGGTGAGGTTGGTGCCGTTGATAGTAGCAGCAACACCGCCAGTCAGCTTGTAGCCCGAGGTGTCCTCGGCCTGCGACATAAGGCCGGAGCATGCCATGGCCGAGACGGAAAGCAGCATTGCCAGCACGCCGATAACCACCAGGACGATCTTGACGGTCTTGGACACATAGGTCTTGCGCTGCTTCTTGCGAGAGCTGGAGGCGGCGCGGGACCGTTGCTCGGGCGTCGGCGCGACCTCGGGGTTCTTTTTCTTGTTTGCCATGTTTGGCCTTTCACATCACGAATCGAACAAACGCCATTGTGTCACAACGCAGCCCCCGCGGCACACCTGGTGCAAAGGGGACAGGTTAATCTGCACCATTTTGGTGCAAAGGGGACAGGTCTGGCAGTTGGCAGCTAGGGACGTTCCTTTTCTGCCGGCAGATGGGGACTGTCCCTACCTGCCGGCAGAAAAGGAACGTCCCCGAGTGCCGCTTTAGAAGTGGCGGCGGATGGCGTCGACCATGCCCTGCGGCGTGGTCTGGCCGAGTACATCGGCTGCAGCGTCGGCATCCATAAAGATATTCATAAGCGCTTGCAGGGCCTCGACCTGGCCGCCCGGCTCGGCAATGCCCAGGTTGATGACGATCTGCGCCGGCACCGGGGCGCCCATGCCCGCCATCGCGTTGAACATCACAGGTGCGGCGGGCTTCACCACCGCGATATAGGGCTTGGCCACAAATCCCGGATCGGTATGCGGAATGGCGATGTTTGCCGCCGGCATGGCAAGACCCGTGGGATAGGCATCCTCGCGCGTGCGGACGGCATCGAGCCAACCGGGCGCAATGTAGCCGCGAGGCGCAAGCTCGTCCTCGAGCCGCGCAAACATCTCATCCGGCGTCGCGCACTCCCAATCAAAAAACACCAGCTCGGGCGAGAATAGCATCTCGGCGTTATCCGCCATACCGTCCTCCAAAGTTGCATGAGGTTCACAATGCCCCATATGATAACGAAACGAGGCAGGCAAGGTTAGCCGAGGATTCCAATCATATCGAGTGCGCGGGCAGGCGTCAGGCAAACTTCGGGCATCGCCTCCAGCATGCGCCGGTCACTCGTGACCACGTAGTCAACATCTGCCGTCTCGCCCGAAGCGATGATGAGGTTATCTTCAAGATCCGGCATGCGCTTGCCAAGCATGCGTGCCATCTCGCACTCTGCCAACGAAAGCGGGGAGGCGGTTGCCACCTGCATCATGTGCTCAATGCAGACCCACGACGCCGAGGCAAACGACACGTTAATCCCATTCACATTCCGCCGGGCTAGTCGCCGAGGCAAAATATAGAACACATCTTTTGCCGTCGTTGGCGCATACAGAAGGTCGATCTTTCCCGCCTCGGCCAGTTCAACCAATCTTTTCGCTTCGTCGAACGCCCCCTCTTGCAGGTAATAATCGAGCCAAACGTTCGTATCTACCAAGAGATGCTTTGCCTCAATCATCGGCAATTCGCCTCGATGTCGGCAATCATCGCGTCATACATATCATCTCGTACGGCATCCCAGTCTTCCGCAGATGATCCAACTGGCGCAAAATCCGAAGGGCTTAGTCCCAACGAGGAGAAAGCTAGGCCACACCCCCGCTCGGCCAGACTCTCCGCACGGGGCGCCTCGCGCTTATCCGCCACCATAAATCCCGGCAACGCTTGGTGCTCGACAAGATAGACCCAAAGCGCGCGAATGGCATCGCTCGGCCCCAATCCATTGCGAGTTAGGACCGCATCGCCACCAGCTTTGAGCATAGGATCGATTCGCGTGTTGAGCTGCACCGTTGCTGTACCCATAGCGGCTCCTTTCTACGTGCTAGCAGTATAGCAAACCTATTAGGCCACACAAAAGGGCCCCGTCCACGTACGGACAAGGCCCTGTCAGATTGGTAGTCTCGAGAAAGTTGGTGTAGCGCCCGATCCGAAGCGAGTCGGCCTGGCGTCCAAGAACCTAGAATACGGTTGATGCCCTATGCCGCCGACCGGCATATGAAAGACAGCGGGCCAAAAGCCCCATGGCTTCTAGCCCGCAGAAACATCGATGTTTCCAAATGATCGCAGCTTGTGTTTCGAGCGCTTTTCTACGCTACCGGCGGATGCAAATCCCAATCGGGAAAGCAGTTTGCAAAGCCTGAGAGATTTTGAGTCAAAACATTGTTCTCAGCTTGTTTCAGTCGCTCGTCCTCTTCAAACAGACTATCGAGCTCGCTCAATGCATCGAAGTCCTGCATCGCAGCATCGTTATGGTCGAAATCAGTCGCTTCATCAGTCATCTATTTCACTCCGTTCATGGTTATCGAGACAAATCCTACCGGCTAGGCAACCTTTTCAAGCTTAAGCAGGTCGCTGCGCTCGGCCGCAGCTTCCTTCGCGCTCTTCCACTGATTAAGCGCCAGATCGATCTCGGAACAGCCTTCCTGGATGCGTTTGGAGTATTTGGCCTCAATCTCTTCTGCCTCCGTAGCGCGCTGCTTGCCCGAGAGGCTCGTCTTTACTAGACAATAGCCAGCCCCCGCAAGAAGCAGAATGCCAATAACCTGGTTTACAAACGCAAAGAAAGCTACTCCCAAAACAGCGAGGACAACGGCCGCTATCTTGTGGCTCTTGTTGCCCTTCGCAACCTTGACATCAAGCTCAGCGAGCTCCTTTTTCTTCTCTTCACCGACATAGCGAACATAATCGCCGCGCAGCGCATTACCCTCATCGCCGGTAACCGCCCTGCTTGTCCATCCGTCGAAGTCAAGGGTGATCGCCTGCGGAAATTCGGGGATGTCGCTCTTGCGATACCGGTTGAAACCACCGTTGATATAGGAACCCAAAAACTGAATCGCGGTCTTCTTCTTATGCACATCCACAGACGCACTCTGGTCGCGCATCGAGCGTGTCATCTGGTCGATGATGTTCATCGTCTGCTGACGCTTCTCATCGCGGCGACGATTGACGAGCTCTCGGGCGCGCTCCACGTCTCCGCCAAATGCCTTGACCGCAAGAAGATACTCCTCCTGGCGGCGCAAATTTCGCTCCTTGGAGTCATCGGAGTTAACGAGCTCCATCAAATGCCTGTCAACCTGCTCGGCAAGCGTCCTCTCGTCAACATCAGAAGCCTTGAGGTCGGCGAAGTCATTGGAGATGCTCTCGATTGCCTCGACTTTTCCGAGATACTTATTGATGTAGTCAAACTCCTTGACCACCACCTTGAGCGCCGGATATCTCGAACTCATATCCTCCTCGTAGCCGGTAAAGTACTCCGCCCATGACTCTGACTGCTCATTCTCGAACTCAGGGCTCTGATTTCTGATCTGCTCGATCCAGCCCGCCATATAGTCGTCGCACAGGTGCTTTTCGTCGGTTCCAAAGATGCCGTTGATATAGGCATCGATGTAGACCATCGCATCGGCATCGATGCGGGCGGCGTTTTGCGTCGAGAAGTAGCGCGCTAACCATTCGTAGCACGTAGCCGTGCGGTTATTACGTCTGCAGATCAGAGCCATCGCAAGCGACGTGTGCTCGTTGTCACGTTTGACAGCCTCGCGTATTGCGCGCTCTGCAAGATCTCGGTTGTTGTTGATCCATGCCGCAAGGGCAACCAGGACAGGTGCCAGCCAGTAGTCCGGGGTAGAGATCATTAACTCCTCGGAGACCGTCGAAATCGTCGCCTTGCGCACGAGCGCCGCATCGGTTGCCTGGAGAATACCGACCATGGTGTTTCGAACCACTGAGTAGTTGCCGAACTTTTTGTCCATCTCCTGCCGGACGCTCACGAGCTCCGTAGTCGCCTGCTCAAGTGCGGCGGTACGACGCTGCTCGAGCATCATCTCGAGAAAGTCCTTTCGGAGCTTTTTAAGGTCCTTCCGCACTTCCTCCATTTGCGATTCGACCTTATCGACCTTCGTGGTCATCTGGTCAACTTTTGTTCCAATAGCGGCGATCCTGCGCTCGATAAGGACAGTATCTACTCCCGAATCACTCATCTGTACCACCTTTCAGTTTGCACTGTTTAGATCATCCAATAGCTTTAAGCGAGTAAGCGCCCGCCATCTGCTTTATTGAGAGGCCATGCTTCGGTATTGCTCGGACACCTGCTGATAGGCCACAAGAAACTTCTGTTTGTATTGGCTCGCCTTCATCGAATTGACGATGCGACCGACGGGCTCCACATAGTGTTCGAAAAAGTACGAAGTCCTTCTTCGTAACGCAAACGAACCAGTTTTATAGGGGGACCCGGGGTTCTCTCTAATGCCCTTGAGTAGTGCAAGACACGTTTTGGGTGTATTGCAGTTGGCGGCAATATCTTGATAGAAACTCTCCCGCTCTGCAGTCATAAAGTCTTCCGAAGCATACCGCGCTATGCAGAACGGGCACACAGCATCGATAAAGTTCTCAAGTCGAGACCGATCCTCCATGCTCTGCATATTGGCGACCACGAGCGATACCATCTGAACCTCAAAGTCACGCATGTTGTAGAGCGTCGACTCAAACAAGTCGATCAAGTCACGCACCTCATCATATTCGAGAGGGATATCTTCGGCCCTTTTAAAGAAAACCGTCATCGAACCCGAAAGACCTTCGCAAAACTCATCGCAGTACGCAACCATAAACTGTGCCGCCGCGTTGTCTTGCATCATATTGAGCACGTCCGCGGCAAATTTGCGGGCCTCCGGGAAGTTGCCGCCCTTAAAAAACTTGATGGCATTGTCCTTGGCAAACGCGATTTTGCCCGTGGCCCCCAGACGCGCCCGCGAATAGTACATCTCGCGACCGCACTGGTTGCAATGAACCTTTCGAGTTGCGGGGTCAAACTCGACATCGGTGCTGCCGCAGCCCTCGCAAGTTATTCCGTTGATTTCCAATAGCTTCCCCCACTTCAACCATCAAAGTGCCCTGGTAAAAAGGCAGCGCGAGCCCTTATTTGACAGCGGTCAGCGCCGCATTGCGCTTTTTCCAGATATTGCGCGCATCATGGACAAGGCCAACCGTAACATCTGCCGGCTCATCGGCACTCATGGAATTCGAGACCGCCTCAAGCGCGGCGGAGAACTGTCGCTCGATCTCTTGAACATGGGGGTGCGACATGTTGGAACTAAAGGAGATGTCATCCTTGAGCCCTTTGAGTTCGGCTTTAACCTGAGCGTCCTCCGCTACGGCAAGAAGCTGCCCCACATATGATCCGAACTGTGCCGTTTGAACCGTCTTTGCGAGGGCGGCGGCAACCTTTTGGTCTGCCCGGCGGGCATAGGAGCCAAGACCCATCTGCACAAGGACAAGCACAACGAGAAGAACAACGTTTGCGACAACCGGGATCGTGCTGCCGCCCCACCCATACGCCACAAACGCAAAGTACGTATTGGCAAGAAGGGCAACAACAAAATAGGCACAGCTGGATGCAATCGGCAAATAATGGATTTCGGTCGTGCTTTTGACCGTGGACTGCTTATCGGACATGGTAGCCGAAATCGAAGCCACCGCAAAAGCCAAAACCCCAAAACCAAGCGACATAGCAAAGACGATAGGGTTCATCAGCGCGTTTTTGCAGACAAACATGATTACAAGCCACGCCACCAAGACGATTGCCTCGCCCAAAATGACACGTTTAACAGAACCGTTCATCTTTGTTTCTCCTTATTGGATCTTAGTTCCACAATCGGGGCAGAATTTGGTCCCTTCCGGCAACTCGGCTCCGCAGCTCGGGCACCTTGGCGAGGTCAACCGGTTCCCGCACTCAAGGCAGAACTTGGCACCGACCGGGTTAAGATGCCCACACGCCAAACACGCAACACCCTGCTCGAGCTTTTGTCCGCATTCCAGGCAGAACTTAGCACCCATCGGATTAACGTTTCCGCAACCGGGACACACGAGACCGTTTTGCATACCTGCGGACGCGGAAGCCGTTCCAACCATGGGAGCAACAGCGCCCATGGTCTGGTTGGCCAAGTTGGAGAAGCCAGCTCCAAATGCACCGCCCATGCCAACGCCCATGCCGAGTCCCATGCCGGCTCCCATGAGGCCCGATGCGGCACTCCCCTCATTGCCCGCAGCACTCTCCATTACGTCCATGCCGCGCTCCTGCTGATAGTTGTAGCCTTCGCGCGCACGCTTCCTGGCAAGTGCCTCGGACTCGATGTCCATCTGGGCAGCGTTACCCTGTGCCTCGAGAATGCTCCGCTTACGCTGGATCTTCATCTCGTTGATGGCGGCAAGATCCTCTTCGAAGGGCTTGATGCTGTTGAACGAGAAGTTATCGAGCGTGAGGCCAAACTCATCGAAATAGTTAACGAGCCTTCCCTGCATCTGAGACGAGAAATCGCTCAGATGTGTCGCGATTTTTAGAACGGAAACCCCTTGGTCAACAATCGCCTTAGCAAGCAAGTCGGGAACATACTCAAGGATTTTTGCCCGCATAAAGGAGGTAAGTTCTTCTCGCGTATAGCGATCTCGCGTGCCCACGACCTTAACAAGGAACTTCCTCGCCTGAATGGGAACCAGACTCGAGTCGTTCTGCTCGATATGCACGCCAAACAAACCGAAGGCGCGAACGTGAACGTTGACGTCTTCCTCAGGGTCTTGAACGATGATGGGCTCGGTCGTGCCCCAGCGTAGCTCGTTCATGTAGTTGGTATTGATAAAGTACACAACGGAATGAAACGCCGAGCTACCGCCGGTAAGCGAATGAGCGGCATTGCGGAACGGGGCGAATCGGCTGTCTCCCGTGTCGAGCTTGATCTTGCACGGACCGACAAACACGCTTACCTGAGAATCGCCGGCACCCGTAGCGTCAGTAGAACTGCCCGCCCCCATATTGTTGGTAAAAACGGCAATCTGCGATTGCGCAACCTGAAGATAGGACCCGTTGGGAAAATCCTCGTAGGGATAGCGGAATGAGACAAGCGAGGCATCTTCGTTGTTGCCAGGCTCCCATTTGATATTGTCGACAGAAAAGGCACCGAGTATTCCGCTGTGCTTTTCTTCCTTTTCGTTATCGCTATGGAACAGAGACATGCTGATTCCTTTCGTTAATCCCAAACCACGCGCTCCGCGTGTCTAATGAATTGCGAAATGCCGAGCCGACAGGCGCATCGAAAGCCCGTGCGTCTCAATCTATCCCCCAACTTAGCTCGGTTAATTTTAGCCCTCAAGTCATCGCATTTAGTCACCCGCCGGCGAGCGGTAATAATGTCGCACCTTTGGTCAACTGACGAAGAACCGGGAGGGTTCGAACCCCAGATACCCTTTTGGGGCATACCCGCTTAGCGGGCGAGTGTCTTCGGACTCTCGGTCAGCTCTTCGTAACGGCCGTTTTAGCTGTAACTAAACTCGTCGGATGGAACAAGGGGAAAGGTATAGGAGCCGCGCACGCCGTAATGCCAAAATGCCTCGGCTAAAGTTACTCGCTCTCGTGATAGGCCATAATCGACCGGCACGGATACCCTTCAGAGCCGCATTCCGCAGACGCTACGACCTTTCCGTCTTTATAAAACTCGACGTACCAAACGTACGTTGCCGCCCCCTCCCAATAGCTTGGCCTATCAGCGACCTTGTACGTAATAGAGGCGTCATCTGGCACAATCAACTCGCGCTTGGCGTTTGCAATGAACGCATCCATGTCGGCGATCACGCCATCGTCGCCCGCAGCGGCCTCCCCATCGTCGCCGCTATCGGATGCCGCTTCAGATGGTGCTTGAGATGCGCCAGTTCGATCATCTGCAGTGCCAGAGCCGTCCTTCAAAGAGCTCTCCGAAGGCTCCGCTCCTTTGAATGCCTTCCACATATCGCTGCTTGCAGACGGCTTTTCAATGTCGGCCTCCGGATGCTCCCCGGCAATCTCGTCAAGAATTTTACACGCTTCTTCACGCCCCTGGACCATCGTCTCCTGTGGTTTGCCACCATCCTCGACAGTCCTCACCAAGTAGGCGCCATTCTGTCTATCGAATTCCTTATTTTGAATTTGCACCGCGTCTACGACCTCAGGACCCTTTGCAGTAAGCGAAATATAGAAATCTGCCTGGTTACAATCCTGTCTACAAGTAAATTTAACGATGCCGTCCTTGCAGACAGTAATGACTTGGCTCTCACCCTGAGCAATAAAACCGTCATACCGATTCGTCATATTGCTGGAGCCTTCTACCATCTCTGACGAAGGCATAACCGAAACGGCCTTTCCATCAACAAAGCAGTAGGCACCTACAATCGCCGAAATATCGTTCTGCGCATCGACAGACCCAATAAGTAGCTCGTCAATTCCGTCACCGTTCAAATCATCGAAAGCATAGTAGTAGTTTAAAAAGCCGGGAGCATTCTGGCTGTCATAAACGAATATCTGCCCCAGCCCAGAATCATCGCCGCGCCCCAGAGCCCAGTCGTCGTAGTTGGCAGTACCAGCTCCCTTCTGCTCGCAATAGCTCACAAAGTCCTCGTAACGCGCAACCACGCCCTCGTAGGCCTCGTGCGCTTTCTTGTTAGCTGCCGCGACCTTCTTTTTAGACGACTTATTCTCGACTGCAGCCGGCTGTTCCTGCTGCTGCAGCTGAGGCAGCACAAAGGCCTCGTAAGCTTTGACCAGTGCGTAGGCGACACCAGCGGTAAAGATGATTGCTGCAAGAATGGTGACAAACGTAGGCACGGCAAAACGGCCGATCTGCCGACGCTGCATCATAAAGGCCGCAAAGGACATATGCTCAGAGGGCGCCGGAGAAGCGCTCTCTGCGCGAGATGCAGCAGGATCGCTCGTCGCTTTTCTATCAGCAGGCGCCTTTGGTGTACCTGAAGGAAGCGGCTGCTGAGCATTCGCCGGCGCATCATCCACATCCAACGGTTTTCCGCATGCGGAACAGTATCGCGCCCCGTCTTTGATCTTTGCCCCGCAGCTTGCGCAGTACATATATCCCCCCTAGAACTTCAGCATATCGAAACGATAGCCCACAGCCTGCAAACAGAAAAGGCCCAGGACAATTTGCTCGATTGTAAACCTTTTCTTTCACCTTTCAAATTCGCCTGACCCCACGCGGAAGGCATGCGACGGGCTACTTGCTAGGCGCGAGCCATGTGCAGCTTGATTACCTTGAAGATGATGTTGGCAACCGAGACGATAGGCCAAAGTGCCACCATCGTCATCGGGGCTAATTCGGGAACAACCGGAACCGCTCCGTGAATCACGCTGCCCAACCAGTAAAAAAGCATCAGAACAACGACAGGAAGGCCCACGAGAACCACAAGTTCGATTAACATAATCGTGATACCGATAATGCCGCCACCATAGACAAAGGGAAGCCTTACACCGCTGCGGTACAGCGAGATAATCACCTTCCAGGGACCAATCAGAAGCAGCGCCAGCAGAATCATATAGTCGAGCCCCAGCGAGCCCCCTCCCAGCACGTAATTGAAAAAGAGCACATAGAGCAACGAAATCACCGACGCTCGCGTAAGGGACCCGATGGACTCGCGAAGTGAATCTTGCAGGCAAGCAGCGGCCTCTGCATCCTCCGCCGCTTGAAACTGAGCCTCGACAGACTGGCTCTCAATCGGCCGGGCCTCAACGTAAATCGCATCTCCCGCCGTGCTGGCCGCAGCCGCGACCGTAGGCGTTCCGCACACGCCGCAGAACTTGGCGCCGTCGTTAATCTCTGCTCCACACTGTTTGCAATGCATGATCGGGTCCTTTCTCGTTACCCCTTTTCTTGACGATCACAAGATACGATTTGTCGTTTATCCGATATAGGGATTTTGACCGAGTAATTTTCCTAAACGTGCTACGCTATTAAACCTGCAGCTAGAGACAGGGGTAACAATGTTTGAGTTCTCCCAAACACGCACCGTTGAAGGTTCGATTCCGTTTAAGAAAGTCAACCTCATAGAGAACGAACCCAATAGGTCCGTTGGCGAGGCCCAGCTTGTCTTTGAACTCTACATGCCCACCGAGCTGGCCGGCAGCAAAAGCAACGAAGGGCCCGCACACAGCGAGCGCCATGCCGATCTGATCAGGCTGGCATCATGCATCGAACCCACCGCCGTTAAAGAGCAGCCCTTCCGCGCAAGCCTCTTTAACGTACTTGACTACGCCGAACAGACCGGGCCGCTTTTTGGCAAGCACGCAATAGAATCCGTACGCGATTGGGGCAATGCCGCGATGGCAGCACTTATTGCCATGCGCATCCAGGAATACCTCAACGGGAGCTGCACCATCGCAAAGGTCTCCGCATTGGAAAGAATCGAGAAATCAGTGGTAACCTGCGCGGCAAACGGGTCATCCTTCAAGATCTACACCACTATCCTGAGGGCGGGCGGAGATTATACCAACTCATTCAAAAGCCTGCCCATCGTGCGCAAAATCGAATCCGATGCGGGATATTTCTACGCCTTTATGTTTATGATCGACGAGGAAGAATCCCTCGTTGCACTCAACGTGCTCTCTTTTGAACACGAGCTCACCGCCAATGACTTCAGTGTTTTGCAGGCGATGTTCTACATGGACGAAGACTCCAGCTTGGAGATTTCAGCACGACTCAAGGTCAACAATAGCGAGGAGAGCTTCTATGTAATCGACCCTCAAGCAGATATCCAGGAGCGCCGCGAAGAACTTGACGACGATGACCGCGATGCGCTCACCGCTTTGGTGCAGGCGCTCGTGATCTCGCATCTCTCGGGCGCGCACGTGGATGTGTTCCAGGGCAACGAGTCCACAGGGTTCCTTTCCTTTGACAGCTATCTCTCGTGGCTCTGGTTTGATTTTTCGCGCAAGCTGAGCACCGTTAAAATTGGCTATTGCGAGCAGTGTGGACGCGCCTACTCACTTGCCGGACATCGAGGCGTCAAACGGCACTACTGCAGCGATCGATGCAAGACCGATGCCAAAAACGAGCGCACGCGCAAGGAGACGGCAAAGATACGCGAGTTGTTTGGAACGGGCGCCAGCGTACGCGACATCGCCAACGAGATAGAACGTCCCGCGGCCTACGTACGCTCGCAGCTCAATAAATGGACCAAGCTCAAGCACGATCTGGATGAAGACATTGAGTCAAACGGCTTTGACAGCTCCGAGCTACTCAAACGTTGCACCATTGAGAAGCTCGACCTCAACAACCTCCTCAACGCCAAGCGCAAAAAGCAGATTCAGGACTTCGCCAAGCTCAAGCGACTCGTTAAGTAGAAGCCCTGTCATTTCTTCTCCGTCCGACTGGAAAATTACTCACATACGTGTTAGTACTATATATGTTAGTAACACGCATATGAGCGAGGCATGCCATGTTTGTCGGACGCCAGAGTGAGCTTGAGTCCCTAGAAACCGCTTATCAAAAGGGTTCCTTCCAGTTTGCCGTAGTCTACGGAAGGCGCCGCGTGGGCAAAACAAGCCTGCTTCGCGCTTTTACGCAGGATAAGCCCAGTGTGATCTTCTTTACCGGGCAGCAAACCGTTGCAAGCGAAAACCTTGCGCTGCTCAGCCGCGAGATGCTTGGTAATAGTGCCGCAGGAGCAGCATTCCCTTCCATCCAGGTTGCACTCGAGTCCGTCTTTGAACGCGCCAAAGCGGAGCAAGTCATTCTGGTCATTGACGAGTATCCTTACCTCGCCGAGAGCGACCCGGGCGTGTCGTCGTGTCTGCAAACGCTTATCGACCGACACAAAGACAAGAGCAACCTGTTCTTGGTGCTCTGCGGATCGTCCATGAGTTTTATGGAACACCAGGTGCTTGGACACCAAAGTCCTCTCTATGGGCGCCGCACCATGCAGTTGCGCATCGACCCCTTTGTCGTTTTCGATGTAGCGCAAATGCTTCCCGATGCACCCATCGAGAGAATTATCGAGCTGTATTCCGTTGTCGGCGGCATGCCGCTCTATTTATCGCAGCTTGATAGCACGCGCTCCACGCAATGGAACCTTGAGCACGCTCTGTTGCGCCAAGATGCGTTTCTGTACGCCGAGCCCCAGAACTATCTGTTGCAGGAAGTCCGAAGCCCGGCTATCTACAATGGCGTCATAGCCGCCATCGCTAACGGCTGTGTACGTCCCAAGGAAATCGCCGATGTCACCCGACTCGCAACGCCACAAGTCGCGCGATTACTCGACGCATTGATTGATCTGCGAATCGTTGAACGCGTCACGCCCGTTGCCAAAGCAACAAAACGTCAGGTGGTCTATCGAATCTGCGATAACCTGTTCAGGTTTTGGTATCGATTTGTTCCGCAGTACACGGGAACAATTGAAGAGGGGCTCGGAGCCGCTGTTGCCGCGCGTATCGTCAAGCGCGATTTGTCTACCTTCGTGGGCCCCACATTTGAAGAGGTATGCCGCCAGTGGTTGATACGACAGGTCGTTGAGGGCGAGCTGGATGTACTGCCCAAGGCAATCGGCTCTTGGTGGGGCACTAACCCGGCAACGCGTCACCAAGAAGAGATTGACATTGTATTAGAGGATGCCGATGGCGAGTTCGTCGTTGGCGAGTGCAAATGGAGAAACGAGCCCGTAGATACCGACGTTCTTGAAACGCTCGAGCGGCGCAGTGCGCTGCTGGGCCGGCCGATCAAACAGTATTACTTGTTTAGCAAGGGTGGATTTAGCGAAGCGTGTCAAAATAGAGCGGCTCAAGCAAGCAGCGCGAGGCTTGTTGGACTCGAGCAACTACTATAAGAAAGGGGCTTGGAAACAGTTTTCCAAGCCCCTTTCAGTTTTTATTCGATTCCCACCTTTTTGAGCGTATCTTTGGTGACTTCCGCAACTTGATTGGGATCGACGTGGGATTCCCCCGAAATAGTGCCGTAACCTGAGGTTGAGAAATCAAGGAAATAATATGTCCGGTAATTGTGCCCATAGCCAAATTGCTGATATAGGGCATTATAGTCCGTCTCGGAAATTTCCTTGCCCTCCGACGCACAATAGTATTCGTAGCCATTGCCCTCGCTCGGCGCAACTCCCCAGGACTCGTAGTTGCTTACAAGCGAAAAAGCATCGCTTTTCTTGCCATATACCGAAGTATTGTCCCCGGCCAAAACCTGCCTTCCAGCAAGCAATGCCGTAATAGCATTGCTCATCTCATATGTTCTTTGGCTTACGAGGATGCTGTCGTCATCCGCTTTAATCAGCGGAAGAAACATCGTTCCTCCGTTGCTGTTATCAAGCCAATTTTGACTGTAAAGCCTCTTGATGCCACCATCAGCTGACGACCAAACCTCTACGGTGTAGGACTTCTGAAGTCCCTCCATATCTCCATTCCAGGCACTCTTTAGTTCGTCATCGCTCATACCGTTCACAACGGTCAAGAGCTCAGGCTGGCCATCCTGATCAAAATCAACGAGGTCGACAAGACAAAGCCCTCGCATCGCATAGACAGAATCAGTCACCTCAGCAATTTGCGGCTCTCCATAGCACGCGAGGTATTCCTGGCACTTTTGCTTGTAAGCGGCATGCGTAGCGGTATTGTCCGCAGCGGTGCCTCCATCCTTCTTGTCGCCTTCGCCTGTCTTTGTATCGGCCTCGTTGGCCTTAGGCACCTCGAGGGAAACCTCTTTTACGGCATCAGCGGATTTAGAGTTATCGACGGCTTTGACGGGAATACTCCACTCGACTTTTGACTTGGAGTCCTTAACGGTGAGGGTATATTTTCCCGGTTTAACATCGGGAAACTGGCTTACCGTGAAGCCCTCGTCACCCTTAACCTCAGCGTTGGTGCTGTAGCCGTTGTCGCCGTTCAGGGTCACCGAGTACTTCTTGAGTTTCTCGCCCTTTGCGTCGGTCGGGGTGATCTTGGATTCTTGGACCACCACGATGGCCTTGTCCTGGCCGTAATGGGCAACGTCGCCGCCGGACTTGCTAAAGAACAGCAGGTAGCTAAAGATGGCAATGACTGCCAGGCCAACGACGACACCAACGATATAGAGCGCCTTGGGCTCCTTTTTCTGTGCGGATGCATTCGCCGCAGGAGCAGGGGCTGGCGCCGCGACGGGCTTGGCGACCGGATTGCTCAGTTTTGGTCGGTCGGCACGCACGGCTGGAATCGAAGGCGTTGCACCGGACGACACGTCGTCTTTAGGCTGGTCGTCTTCTTCGTCCGCTACGGGCTCGCTCTCCACGGGCGACTTTTCCTCCCCCGCCTCGGCACCGGCGAAAGGCTCCTTCTCCGTTTCGTCGCTAGCGAAAATCTCTTCCGCAGCCTCATTGATAACGGAAGGTTCTTCTGCCACTTCGTTGCTGACAGAGTTCAGCACCGCCTTTGCATCTTCGAGTGCATAGCCGCACTCGGTGCAGTATCGCAAATCGCCATCAAGCTCAAATCCACAGTTGGGACAGAACATGTTAGTCCTCCTTATCGACTTTCACCGTTGTACCGTCCTTGACCTCATCGGGGGTTACTTCGGACCCCACTTGAGACCCATCATCCCAAGACGCAACCAAAATCTCGCAATTGCCGTCCGCAAAAGAACCGAGCTCATAGTCTTCGGTGCGATACACCAGTCCCTTGGATGTCACATACAAGCATGTTGAGCCCTTGATTGAATAGTCTGAAGAATTGCTCCGCATGAGCATAGAATTGTAATCAGGCGGATACTCTCTGCCCATTTCCGTAAGATACGGCCAAACTGCCGAACTCATAGAACTGGCAAGATCCTCGGTATCAATGCCAAACATGTCCTGAGGGCTGACAGTATCACCCGTATGCAAATCAAAAATAACACCAGTCACATACGTGTCGCCATGCGGACCCCATCCCGTCGAATAGCGCTCGTCACGGATACAAAAATAGTTCTCATCCATGTACGTAACCGTCACGTTTCTCGATATGCAGGGAAATTCGCCGTCGGGGTACAGCTCAGCATCTGATTGCTCATTATCTGATGCTCGATTCGTTCGCTCCGCATCAATTTGAAGGGGCTCGAGAATCGCCTTGTTAATTTTGTCTGCGACGTCGTCTTTGGCGGAGCTCTTAAGTTGCGGATAGGACCATTCCATGTCAGTCCGCTCGCCCTGATTGAGCATAGGGTCGACCGGAGCAGACACCGTCAATGACTTTGCCTCCAACGTATAGACAACTTTTTCGGCCGCCCTCTCGTCCTTCTTGGGTCTTTCGGTCGCTTGCTCCTGTTGCACGGATTGCTGCTGGAGATTGGGCTCGATGACGTTCTTGTAGAGCATGAAAGCAGCGTAAGCGATGCCTGCCGCGGCGATAAATGCGGCGATCATGATAGCAAACTGCGGCACCAGGCGGTTACCGACCTGACAGCGTTGCATAAAGAGGTTGTACATCTGGGAGTGACCGCTACCCGCGGTCTTCGAGACCGGCTCGGGACTCGGTTCTGCCGTGGACTCGACATTCGCGGATCCTATCGCAGAGTCCGTTTCGGTATTTGCAGACTCCAACATGACTTCAGCGGACGAGGACTCTCGCGCCAGCGGCTCGGCGCCGGACCCTTCCTTGGCCGCAGTTTTACCCGAGAGTCCTTCCAAGGGCAGCCCGCATTCGGTACAGTACCGCGCATCGTCACTGATCTTGCTACCGCATTTGGGGCAAAACATGGGCTTTCTTCTCCGATTCCCTTTAGTCTCACTGAGTCGTAAGTTACTCACGTGCTGTACGCTACGTAGTTTAACCATTTCTTAAGCAAGCCAATGGACCGCTTGAACAGACGCATACCCACTCAAGTGACCCTATACCGGCTAGTTATCCTGGCTCATGGCATGAGTGTCAGTGTAAGAATTTTCGCTGAACAGGTCCGCCCCCTCGAAGTCCGAGCCGATGCTCAACTTGAAGCCATTTTTTGCCGAGATGGAGAAATCGCCGCTGATATCCATATCATGCTCGCGGCCAACCGCCCTCATTTTCCGAAGTCCCACCCGTCACGTTATCAGGAGCCCGAAGTCAAAGAGATAGTAAAAGCCGATTGGGGCACATGTGATTCCATATGCCCCAATCGGCTTTATAGTCGTTTACGCCTCAGAGAAACCTAGGTGACCCGTTTACACGCGCTAGCGCGCCGGGTCAACTGCCACCTTGCCGCTCTCCAGCACGTGGACGCGCCCGTCGGCGAGCATCTGCACGACCTCGGGGTACAGCACGTGCTCGATCGCGTGGATGTGCTCCTCGAGCGTGCCGACGTCCCAGCCCTCCTCAACAGCCAGCGCGCGCTGGGCGATGATGGGGCCGTTGTCGTAGATCTCGTTGGCAAAGTGCACGGTCACACCGGTTACCTTGACGCCGCGCGCAAAGGCATCGTCGATCGCATGCGCGCCGGTAAAGCTCGGCAGCAGTGCCGGATGCAAGTTGACCACGCGGTTGGGAAACGCCGCCAGCAGCGGCGTGTGCACCATGCGCATGTAACCGGCCATGACCACATATTCGCAGCCGCGCTCGAGCAGCTCGTGCGCGATGATCTCGTCGGCGGCGATGGGGTCGGCATAGACATCCTTGGACAGCGTAAGCGTCTGGATGCCCGCGCGCTCAGCGCGCTGCAAACCCTTAGCCGAAGGACGGCTCGACACCACAAGCTCAATCGAAGCGTTGAGCTTGCCGGCGGCGATCAAATCAATCAGCGCCTGCAGGTTGGTACCCGAACCGCTGATGAGCACACCGATCTTGAGCGGCTCGGCCGTATCGGTGCCGGTCGGACGGGTGTAGGGCACAAAGCCCAGGCCCTCGACGGCAGCCATCTGCTCGTTAGCGCTCATCGGAGTACACGACCTTACCGGAGCCCTCGACGCACTCGCCCACGCGGAACGGCTTCTCGCCCAGCGCGACCAGGGCCTCGGTCACCGCGGCCTCGTCCTCGGGGGCGACGATCAGGCACAGGCCAACGCCCATGTTGAAGGTCTTGCACGCCTCGTTGGGCGCAAGCTCGGCCTGGCGCGACACATAGGTGATGACGGGCGGAACGTCCCAGCCCATCTCGGCACCGTTGCGGGTGACCACGGCGTCGACGTCGTCGGCCAGCGCGCGGTTGAGGTTCTCGGTAATGCCGCCGCCGGTGATGTGTGCGATAGCGTGCACGTTGGCGCCGCCGCGCAGCAGCTCCAGAATCGGCTTGACGTAGATGCGCGTGGGAGCCAGCAGGGCGTCTGCCAGCGATGCGCCGCCGAGTTCCTCGAGCGGACGGCTCAGCTCCTCCGCCTTAGCGGCGGCCTCGGGCGTGCCCGGCTTAATGCCGTCGACGCCGATGACCTTGCGCACGAGCGAGTAGCCGTTGGAGTGCACGCCGGTGGAAGGCAGACCCAGGATCACATCGCCCGGGCGGACGTTTGCGGGGTCGAGCATCTTGGGACGGTCGACGACGCCCACGGTAAATCCGGCAAGATCGTAGTCGGCAGGAGCCATAACGCCCGGGTGCTCGGCCATCTCGCCGCCCACGAGCGCGCAACCCGCGAGCTTGCAGCCGTCGGCCACGCCCTTGATAATCTTTGCCATGTGCTCGGCCTCGATGTGGCCGATGGCAACATAGTCCAGGAAGAACAGCGGCTCGGCGCCCGAAGCCAGAATGTCGTTGACGCACATGGCGACCAGGTCCTGGCCCACCGTCTCGTGGCGATCCATGATCTGGGCGAGCACGAGCTTGGTGCCCACGCCGTCGGTACCGCTGATCAGAATCGGGTCTTCCATATCCTTGAGCGCGGCGGCCGAGAATAAGCCACCAAAGCCACCGATACCGCCGATGACCTCGGGACGGTTGGTGTCCTTAACCATTTGCTTAATAGCGTCGACGGCGCGGCCGCCCTCGGCGGTATCGACGCCGGCGTCCTCATACGTCACATGCTTGCTGTCGCTCATCTGGACCTTCCTCTCCCACTACCGTCCGCCGCCCGGGCGCCAAACGGTGCTCATAGTTGCGTTCATTTCGGCGCGTGCCATAACAGCACGCGCCGTCATATCAACAAAACAGCAGGTAAAACCTACCAAAATAAACCTGTCCCCACATGGCAGATTTTAGGCCTCGCCGTGCTCCTCTTCCCAGCTGCGGTCGTCGTATTTCTCGACCACGGCGTCGTCGTCAAAGTGCAGCGGCTTGTCCAGGTTGCGGGGCTTAAAGCCCTCCATAAACTTGTCGCGGCCAAAGCTCTCGGGAATCGCCACGGGGTAGCGTCCGGTAAAGCACGCATCGCAGTAACCGCCCTTGGGCATGACCTTCAGCAGGCCCTCGACCGAAAGGAAGGCCAGCGAATCGGCGCCAATGTACTCGCAGATCTCGTCGACCGTCTTGTTGGCGCTGATAAGCTGCGACTGCACGTCGGTATCGATACCGTAGAAGCACGGCCAGATGACCTCGGGCGAGTTGATGCGGATATGAATCTCCTTGGCGCCGGCGTTGCGCAGCATCTTGACGAGCTGCACCATGGTGGTACCGCGGACGATGGAGTCGTCGATGACGACTAGGCGCTTGCCTTCGATGTTGTCGCGCAGCGGGTTGAGCTTCATACGCACGCCCATGGCACGCAGCTCCTGCGTAGGCTCGATAAACGTACGGCCCACATAGCGATTCTTGATGAGGCCCTCGCCAAAGGGGATGCCGCTCTCGTGCGAATAGCCCTCCGCGGGCGGCAGGCCGGAGTCGGGCACGCCGATGACCAGGTCGGCCTCGACGGGCTCCTCATGTGCCAGCTGACGACCCATGTCATAGCGGCAGGCGTAGACGCTCTTGCCGTTCATGATGGAGTCGGGGCGAGCGAAGTAGACCTGCTCAAAGATGCAGTTAGCAGGCTCTTCGGCGGCAGGCACGCCTTGCTCGGACACAAGGCCCTCGGCGCTGATGCGCAAAATCTCACCGGGACGGACGTCGCGGACGTACTCGGCGCCCACAATATCGAGTGCGCAAGTCTCGGAGGCGACGACCCAGCCGCCGGCGCGGGTGACATGGGTGGTGGCGTCAACCGTCGCGGCGCCGTCCTGCGACGGCAGCTGCGAAACGGATGCGGCATCGGCCTGGTCCAGGCCCTCGTCCACCAGCTTGCCCAGCACGAGCGGGCGAATGCCGTGCGGGTCGCGGAATGCGTAGAGCGCCTGCTCATTGATGAGCGTCATGGCGTAGCCGCCGCGCACGAGCTCCATGGTCTTGCGAATGCCCTCGCGCAGGTGGCCCGTACGCTGGGTAAAATAGCCGATAAGCTTGGTCGCGACCTCGGAATCCGAGTTGGAGAGGAATGGCACGCCCAGCTCGATCAGCTGGCGGCGCAGCTCGTCGGTGTTGACGAGGGTGCCGTTGTGCGCGAGCGCGATAATGACGCTATTGATGGTAGAGAGGTGCGGCTGAGAGGCTTCCCAGCTCTTGGCGCCGGCGGTGCCGTAGCGCACATGACCCACGGCCAGCTGACCGGAGAGCGTCGACAAGTCGGCATTGGAGAACACGCGGTCGAGCAGGCCCAGATCCTTGCGGACCATAACCGTACCGCCGTCACCAACGGCGATTCCCGCCGATTCTTGGCCACGGTGCTGCAGTGCACGCAGGCCAAAGTACGTCAGTCGAGCCACGTCGCGATCGGGCGCCCAGACACCAAAAACGCCGCATTCCTCATGCAGCTGGTCGGAGTCCGGATCATACGTCGACATGGCGTTCACCTGTCCCGCGGCGCGCTCGGCCGCGCGGATGGTTTCTTGAGACATGGCATCCCCTCAGAGCCTCGTATTTTGGCGTTACCCGCCTTATTATACGCACGGCGCGACGCGCTCCCCAGCGCATGAGCAGCGCTTTTTAAAAGCCCACCGAGCTAATAATCCGTTTTGCGGCCAAACATTTTATTGGTCTGCCCAGTGCAAGCGCCCGCGCCCCCAGGTGGCTGCCGCGTCCACCGTTGGGGATGACAAAGTTGCAATTGGGACGTTCGTCCTGTCTTTTGGCAGGTCGGCGGCGTATCCTTGTAATCTAGGACAAAGCGAGAAAGGTTCTGTATGGATCGAAACGGACTCGACCCCAGCGTCCCCAGCGCCACGGAGGTCAAGAAGATTCCCCTCATCATTAAGGTGTACGCCGTCCTGTGCATCCTGTCCGGCGTGGGCACACTCCCGTCGGTCGCCGCCTTTATGTGGCAGGTCATCACCGCGCTCATCAACGGCAACGCCGCCGCCAAGCTCAGCGACAATATGCTGGTCTCGGTTGGACTCATTGTCGCCGGAATCATGCTCTCTGCGGCAAGTGCCGTCATCCTGATCATCTTTGGCCTGGACCTTATCAAAAACCAGCGCCGCAACGCCGCCCGCCTGTCCTACATCCTTATTGCATTCACCGTCGTCGAGCTTTTGGTCGACGTGATGCTCCAGGGTATCGGGCTCTTCTTGCTTCGTCCCGCTATTCAGCTCGGTATCCTCATCGCGCTTTCGGCAACCGTCGACCCTACGCTTCGCCAGGAGCGCGAACTGCAGCGCCGCCTACAGGAGATGCTCGACCGCGACGCCGCCGCCGAGGGCATGCTCGGCCGCGATGAAACCGGCGAGGGCTACATCAAACTCAACTACTTCAACCTGTTCTGGGTATTCCTCGTCTGCTGCGTGCTCGGCCTGATCGCCGAGGACATCTGGCACATGACGGTCGACGACCCAGGCGTCTACCAGGACCGCGCCGGCATGCTGTTTGGTCCCTTCAGCCCCATCTATGGCTTTGGCGCCGTACTCATGACCATGGTGCTCAACCGCTTCTATAAAAAGAACCCCATCATCATTTTCCTGGTAAGCGCTGTGCTCGGCGCGAGCTTTGAGGTGTTCGTGGGCTGGTTTATGCAGACCTCGTTCGGTGTGGTCTCGTGGAGCTACTCGCACATGAAGCTGTTCGGCATGCCCGACCCGCTCGCCGTCCTTACGGGCGGACGCACCTGCACGGGCTTTGCCTGCCTGTGGGGCCTGGGCGGACTCATCTGGATCAAGCTGCTGCTGCCAAGGCTGCTCAAGCTCATCAACATGATTCCGTGGAAAAGCCGCTACTCGGCTACCGTCATCTTTACCGTCATTATGCTGGTCGACGGCGTCATGACGCTGCAGTCGCTCGACTACTGGTACCAGCGCGTCAACGGCACGGAGCCGGATATTCCCGTCGCGCAGTTCTACGGCAAGTATTTCGATAACGATTACATGGAGAACCGCTTCCAGAGCATGACCATGAGCCCCAAGGATGCGACGCGCGTGTAGCGTCACGCAATGCCGAGATTATCCAACGCACAGAAAAGCCCGCTGGCAGACTGATGAACTGCCAGCGGGCTTTTTGTTGGCGAGTGCCGCTGCCGGCCTTACGCCTCGCGCTCGACCTCGCTCACACACTCATTTTTGATGGTACCGACGAGCGCCTGCAGCGCATCGACCACATGCGGGCGAATGTCTCCGCCAATGAGCACGAGCATGATGTCGTCGCCCACGGTAAGCTCGCCGCTCGCCAGCCACACGCGCACATAGCCGATACCCGGCATCGTGCGCGTCGCCTCGATAGCGGCCTGCACCTTTTCGGCATCGAAGCCAAACACCATGCCGCCCACCTTGTGGCCTGGCGCCACGCCATCGGTCTCGACTCCGCGCACTTCGGCCTTGGGCGTCGCGCGCACCACGCCGTTGTGTGTCAGGTACATCCCACAATCAGCCGCCGAAACATCGGCCTTGGCTTCGCGCAGCCAAGCATCAACCGAAGGCATCGATTTGCCGTTCTCAAGCATCATTTCTCCTTTTGATTTCCAGGGTAGTCTTTTTGGGACGGGGCTCTTTTAGCTACTCTCGAACCACTTATTCCTCGACCGGCGTGAGTACCATGACTGCGCGCGTATTGCTAAATGACAGCGAACGGCAAGTCACAAGCGTTACGACCTTGGTTGCCGAAGCGGCACGATCGGTGGCATCGCTCGCCACGGCAGAGGCACCGTCGAGCATCTCGGACAGATAATTCTTCAGTCCGTCATCGCCCTCAAAGTTGGGCGTGCGCGCCTTGGCATACGTGTCCTCGACCACCTTGGTCGCCAGCGGACGCAGCTTATACGTCGCGTCACGTGTGATGTAGTACACGTAGTCCATGCTGTCGAACGTCGCTTGATCGGTCGTATCCGAAATCACGTTGAACATCGAACCGTCGTTCATGTGATGTCCGTAAATCGTGGTCTGCTGATCCACCATGCCCGGCGCGGTGTCGTCGCTATCCAAGAAGATGGCTCCCGAGGCATTGGCGGTGCCGTCGAACAGCGTGTTGAGGTACTTGGAGTTGTTGTTGGTCTGCACCACGGGGTAGTTGATGTTGGTGCCGGGTGCGTAAATCCAACCCACAACCTCGGGATTTGTCTGGGCAAGCGCATTGAAGTCGATAACCGGCACGCCGCTGGCGTCCTTGTCGCTCACATATTGCTTTTCGATTTTTTGATATGACTCGCTCGCCTGCTTGTAGCCAATCTGCGCGTTGATAAAGATGGCGGCCGCAGCAACGATCAGGCCAATGCCGATGATGATGAGCAGAATGGGAATGACGGAGCGGCGCTTTTTGCGCGGCGGCTCGGTATAGCTCGATGGCGCGGTATGCGCCGAAGAGCGAGGTGACTTCTTGGCCGTACTGTATGACGAAGGGCGATATGCAGCCGGCGTATCCTGACGGCGATGCTTCGCCGGCGTCACGGGACGCGGCGCGCGCGGCTGCTGAGGAGAGAATGTCCGACCCTGCTGCGGCGCGCGGGCTGCTCCCGACTTGGCTGGATCGGGAATCCGAGAAGCCGAAAAACGCTTTCCCTGATAGTCGGACATGGCTCTCCTTATGCTGCAAATGGACTGGCAGAGCGCTTAGGCGTCAGCCATCTCCTGCTTCATCTTCTCGATAACCTTGCGGTACTCGGGGTCGCATGCGCCCAGAATCTGCGTGGCGTAAATGGCAGCGTTCTTGGCACCGTTGATGGCCACACAGGCAACGGGCACGCCCGAAGGCATCTGTACCATCGACAGCAGCGAGTCCATACCGCCCAGATCGCTCGTCTTCATAGGCACGCCGATGACCGGCAGCGGCGTAAACGCAGCCACGACACCGCCCAGGTGAGCAGCCTTGCCGGCGGCAGCGATAATTACCTTGATGCCGCGGTCGGCAGCAGTCGAGGCCCACTCATGGACCTTCGCCGGCGTGCGGTGCGCGCTTGCAATCACGAGCTCATAGGGCACGCCCAGTGCCTCGAGCTCGGCGGTACAACCTTCCATAACGCCCAGATCGGACTTGGAGCCCATGATGATCCCGACAACCGGCTTCTGATCTGCCATAAACAAAGACCTCCTGTTGAGAGCGGTGACGCGGCGAATCCGCGACCCTTAACTACTGAGAGTAGTATAGCTGCTCCCGCCCCTGCGGTCTGTGGGTGCTCTGCGGCGGCCCGGTGTTTTCATCTTCACTCCGGTTGCTACGCAAAGTCGTTCAGATAGAGCCTGGCCCGCCCGCGAAGCGCCCTGCGACCTACCGGATATTGCCATGACGTACGTTGGCTGAAATAATAAAGCAATGCCCGCCGTCCTTGACGGAGCGGCGGGCACGTTTGCTTAGTTGTCGCTGGGACTACTTAGCCTTGCTGCGACGATGGAAGAAAGCGCCGATCGCGGCGATGATGGCGCCAAGACCACCGACGGCCGCGACGGTCGCCGCCGTCTGGTCGCCGGTATTGGGGATCGCCGAACCGCTCTTCTTGCTGCCCTGGGCCTTGTCGCCTGCGGGCTTGCCCGCCTGGTTGCCGCCGTTTGAGCCATTGCCGGAACCCTGGTTGCCCGAGCCGCCCTGGTTGCCGGAATCGGCATCCTTGAGGCTCTCAATGGCCAGCTTGAGCTGGTCATAGGCCGCCTGGAGCTGGATGTCGGAAGCATTCTCATCACCCAAGACGTCCTCGGCGTAGGTAATGGCATCCGTCAGGGCCTTGACAGACTCGTCCGTCTTGCCCCTGGTGTCAGTCTCCTTCGCCTGCTTGACCAAGGCCTTGAGCTGCTTCTTGGTCGGGTTCTCGACCGGGGTCACCGGAGTCTTCTCAAGCGCGTCGCGAGCACTCTCGAGTGCCTTGAGTGCCTGGTCGACCTCGTCCTGCGTGGCGTTCTCGTCGTTCAGGATGGCGCGGGCGCTCGCCAAGGCGTTCTGGAACGCGGTCCAGGAAGCCTCGGTGTAGTCGCTGGCCTTAAGGTCGCCGGCTGCAACCTCGGCATCAACCTTTTCAATCGCGGCAGTGAGGTCGTCCTTCGCCACCGGATTGGGAACGGCCGTACCGTAGAACTTGAGCTCCGCCATGCTGCAGTAGGCGTCAACGCTGCCACCGCCGGCGTGGAGCACTTTGACGGTCACGTAGCGACCGCGCGCGGCACCAAAGCTCATCTGCTTCCAGTCGCCACGGTCGGTGAGCACGCGGCCGTCGTTGTCGAAGGTAAACGTACCCATCGACGTGGCGGTGCCCATCTCATAACCGTCGGCGGTGTCGGAAACCAGCACCTCGGCCTCAAAGATATCGCCGTTCGTGCCGCCGTCCTGGCGCGGCAGGAACGTGACGTCGGTGAGATCGTAGTCGCGGCCCAGGTCGACGGTCAGGTACTGGGGCATACCGGCCTTATAGGCCCAGTCGCTGTGCCAGAGCGTCTGCTCATCGCCGTCAAGAGCGTTGACGGCGTTGCTGCCCTCATAGTCGGCCTCGCTCGAGAAGCCGGTCACCTTGACGTTCTCGCGGTTCTCGGGCGTGTTGATGAGGCTCTTCTCATCGACGGGGCGCATCTTGAGGCCGTCGATTGCCTTCTCGATCTTGGCCGTGGCGTCTGCGACATCCTTCTTGCTATAGCTGCCCTGGCCGCCATCGAGGAGCTTCTGAGCCGCCTCGACCGCAGCGGTGAGGGCTGCATAGGAATCCTTGGTGTAGACGGACTCGCTGTAGCCCGCGGCCTTGGAAAGCGCTGCCATGAGCGCAGAGGTGTCGACACCAGCCTTGACCTCGACCTCATAGGATGCGGTCTTGGAGGGATCGAGCACCGACGCCACCGTGATCGTTGCCTTGCCGGCCTTGTTGGCGCGCAGGTAGTAGCTCACGCTATCGCCGGCCTGGACAGCGGAGACGCTCACCACAGAAGGATCGGAGCTCTCGACCGTCACATAGGGGTAGCCGGCGCTCTCGGGCGTGGCCTTGGCGTCGACGAGCGTCACATCGCCCTCGAAGAACTCGGTCTGGTTCTTGCCCAGTTCGACACCCTCGATGGCCTCGACACCCTGTGTGTAGTTGAAGTTGATCTCGCGCAGCGTGAGCATCTGGTCACCCGATGCCTCAAGCGGCGTGATCTCGACCTTGGTCGCCTTCTTGCCCTTGTTCTCGGCAGAGAGGCCAAAGGCGTAGCGAGCCTGATAGGAATCAAAGCTTCCGCCCGAGAACTCCTGGGTCGAGCCGTCCTCGAACGTCACGACGGACTTAATCTTCTGCACGGTGCCGTTGCCACCGTTGCGGTTAACGACCTCGACGCTATCGAGTTTCGACGGCGTCTTGAAGGCGAACGTCATCGTGGCGGGCAGCTTGACGTAGGTCGGCATCTTGCCGTCGATCCAGTTGGGCCCATAGTTCCACAGGAACTCGAAGTCGTTGCCGCCCTCATTGTTGTCGAACAGTCCGTCATAGCTCTTCTGCTGGATGAGCTTCTCGACGTTGGTGCCGTCGTCGGTGGGGAGCTCGTCGTTGGTCATCGTGATGTCAAAGGCGTCGCGGCCGTACTCGGACTTGGTGGGCTGCGGGACACCGGGCATCGTCACGGTGCCATCACTCACGAACTCGAGCGCGTCGCACGCCGGGCCGACGAGCCAAGACGTCGAGGGCAGCTCGACCTTGCCGGCCGTCTTAGCCTTGAGTTTAAAGCTCGCGACCACACCAGTACTGTTGAAGAGCTTGGCGTCGCCGCGGTTGGCGAAGGCCAGGTTGATGGTCTGGTGGCCATCCGTGAACTGCACTTTCTCGCGCGAGAGGTTCTCCATGCCCGCCGTCGACGCATCCTGCGCGATGCTCTCGGAGACATACTCGAACTGGTCGCTGTTGAAGTTGACGAGCGCACCGAGCGCGTTGATGTTCTCGGCGTCGGTGGCGTAGACGTCGACCGTGATCTCGTCGCCGGCCTCGACCTCCATCTTGCTCGGGATCACCGCGAGGGTGCCAGCAGCCTTGCCCTTTTGCTTGGTGCCGCCGTCGAGCGCCGCCATGGTGAAGGAGTAGTCGTACACGTCGTAGACGCCGTTGCCGTTGAGGTCGGCGAAGTGGGCGCGGATCTGGGAGTCGAACGTCGAGGTGTCGGGCTCGCGGTTCTCAAGACCCAGGTAATTCTTCATGTTGGAGTAGTCGCCGTCGGAGACCGTGGCCTTGTTGAGGTTGGAGCCCACAGCGAAGCCGTCCGTGCCGTCGGTCTTGTAGATGGCGATCTCGGAGGCGGAGAAGAAGTTGCCCACGGACGCGAGCGGCGTCATACGCACGTAGCGCGCGGCCACGGCGCCGTCGAACGCCACCGTCTTGCAAGCGGCGGAGCGCTCCCAGTCGACCTCCTGCGTCGTCCAATGCACGCCGTCGAGGCTCGTCTCGATGCGCATCTTGGTCACAGTGCCGTTACCGGCATCATCGCGCGGATAGTACTCGAGCTTGTCGAGCTTGTAAGCGCGACCGTAGTCAACGGTAAGCGCCTTGCCCAGATCGTTGCCACCGGAGTGGAAACCGCCGTCGCCCGACTGGAACTCATGGTCGAAGGCGAGTTCGGCCTTATGGCTACCGTAGAGCGAGCCCTCCCAAGTGATTTCCTCGGCCTCAGGCACGTTCCGCCACGGGTCGAGCGCAGAGTTCGCCTCAAGCACGTCGCTCCATGCGGAGTAGCCATCGGCGTTGCGCGAACGAATCTGGTAGGTATGCTTGCTGTTGTAGGCAAGATCGGTATGCGTGAATTCTGCCGCATCGCCCACGGCGAACACAGTGCCGTCTACCTTAAGGTCGTAGGAGGTAGCACCATCGACCTTCCCCCAGGTGAGCTTAATGCTCGTGGGGGTCGTGGCGTCCTCGGGGGCAGCAAGGTTCGCGGGTGCGGAGAGGTTCTCGTTGAAGCGGTCGGCCGCGAGCGTGGCATCGGCGTTCACGAAATCGCCCAGTTCGAGCGTCTGCGCTGCCGTGGCGACATCGGTCTTCGCGAACTTGACGTAGACCTTGGGATTCGTGGTGATCTTGGTGTTGTTGAAGCTCTCGCCCTGCTCGGCCTCGGTGCTGCCTGCGTCGCTGCCGTAGTGGTTGAGGTTGGGGGTCTCGTTGTAGAAGTAGACCGCCTGGCCGGCCTCGGGGGTCGCGGCGTCAAAGGCCTCCTGCGAGTCGACCTCAACCACGTTGAGCGCGGATCCGCCGTTCTTGGCGGAGACGCTCGTGGGCTTGGCGGAGACGTTGGCCACAAAGGTCGTGGTGCGGTTGGAGTCGTAGCCGCTGTAGCCGCCCTGCGATGCCTCGGCGGTAAAGGTCGCCGTGCCGCCCACCACGCTCGACTTATAGACGGTGCTCACATGCTCACCGTAGGAAATATTGTCGATTGTGCCGTAGGAATCGTCCTCGGTCGTGTTGTTCTCGATGGAGGAGCCGTCATCCTCGTACTGCGTAAAGCTGCCCTCACCCTCGGTGGCGAAGAACTCGACGATACGCTGGCTGCGATTGGTGCCCTTGGTGTTGGTCTCGGTCACAGCCTCGGGGTTGTTGTTCTCGGCGTACATCGGCACGATGGCGTTGGCCTTAACAAAGAGTGGCAGCTTCCAAAGCGGAGCCTCGTAGTTGTTGAGGACCTGACCGCCGCGGTACTGCTTGCCCGAGAAGTAGTCAATCCAGATGGTGGGATTCTCGTCGGTACCGTAGTTGGGCAGGTAGATACCGTTGCGGACATCGTTGCCGTTCTCATCTGCCTGGGTATCCTGATACACCGGTGCCACCAGGAAGTTCTCACCGAACATGTACTGGTACTGCGTCGAGGTGCTTGCGGCGTACTCGGAGTTGTCGGAAAGCAGCATGGCGCGGATCATGGGAAGGCCGGTATCGCCGTTGCCCGTGTCGATGTTGGCCGCCGAGGCCGCGCTCGTGTAGATATAGGGCATGAGTTGTGCTTTGAGCTTGAGATAGAAGCGCGAGATGCCCGTGTATGGATCGCCGTGCGTCATGGGCGACTTGCGGTAGGTGCCCCAACCGTCCATGTCAAGCATAGAGGGCGTGAATGTCTTCCACTGGTAGTCGCGAGCGGAGATGATGGGATCGCCACCAAAGATGCCGTCCATATCGGAGCCGATGTTGGGGTTGCCCGAGAGGCTCTGGCCGATATACGTGGGGATATGGAAGCGAATGTACTCCCAGTTACCGCCGTACTGGTCGCCGGTCCAGATGCCGCCAAAGCGCTGCGTGCCGGCCCAGCCGTCAAGCGTGATGATGTTGGGGCGCTTGTTGGCGCCGGTGGTCACGGTGTCATAGGCCGTCTTGATGCCGTTGAGGCCAAAGGAGTAGCCGGAGCCGACCCAAGCGACGTCGGTCTTGAGCGTGGTGATGCCACCAGTCTTAACCTCAGAATCGAAATCGCGCAGCAGATGCCACGGGGTCTCGGAGTTGCTATCGGGCTCGAGGTTCGACTGGGTCCAGAGACCGGTGCTCACGCCCTTGGAGTTGGCATACTCGGTGAACTTCTTAAGATTGTCGACGTTGGCGCGCACGGCGTTGAGGCGCTCGGCAGAACTCGTTCCGTCGGAGTTGACGCCGCCGGTCTTGTAGTAACCGTTCTGGCCGTAGCCAGCACCGTAACCGTCGTTCGGCAGGAACCAGCCGAGCGGCATGTCGTTGTCCTCGTAGTCATCGATAACCTGCCGGGCGGAGAACTGGCGGTCGAAATCGGTCGCCTTCATGTTCTCGGTATCAACCGTAGGGCCCTCACCGTTGAGCGTCTCGGCCGCAAGCGTGCCGTCGAGCTTGTAGCCCGTCGACATGCCGGACTCGTATTTAACGTCGCCCTTCTCACTCGAGGACTTGCTGCCCTTGGTCTCCCACTTTTTTTGACCCGAGGTCGTTGACCAGCCATCACGGTTATAGGCATTAAGATGACCCAGGTAGAAACCGTACTCGGGCAGCAGCACCGGATTGCCGGTCACCTTGTAGTAGTCCTGCAGCATCTCGGTTGCCACGTTCGAGGCGCCCTCGTTGGTCGCCACGAAGTAATAGGCATCAAACTCATTCTCGCTGTGCAAAGTCGTGACCGTCGATGAGTCCGTGGAACCGAAGTCGTAGGAACCCTCTGCAAACGTGTTTCGGAGCACGCCGTAGCCGTCGCTCGTCCAATAGAACGGGTTGGGCGAGGCAACGCCGCCATCGGTCCAGTTGTTAGTGTTGGAGATGGCGATGGTCTGGTTGGTGTGCAGGAAGCGGCCGTTCTGGGTGCCGCCGCCAAAGAAGTTCTCGGACTTCTCCTTGGCGAGCGTCTGGACGGTACCCTTCTTATCAAGGTCGAGGGGCGCAGACTCAGAAACCACGCCACGGTCGCCTGACTTGATACTCATCTTGCCAGTCGCCTTGTCCAGGATCACGGTCGCCTTTCCGCCGGTGATCTCGATAGTGTCGCCCTTGTCGGCAACCGTCGCACTCGGCTTGCTGTAGGTGTCCGAGGTATCGGGCTGAGCCTGGATCTTAGCCGTGTGGGACTTACTGCGCGGCGTGGCGTACTCGGAAAACTCACCCTTGGGGTCGACGTTATAACGGAAAATACCGTCCTCGAGGAACGTAATACGGCCCTTGATGCCGTCAGCGAAATCGATGTCGACGACGTTCGAGGCAGACTGAGACACGGTCGCTGAGTCGACACCCTTGAGTGGCGTGGCAATCGCCTGCTGGGGATTGGCAAACACAAGCGTCGCTGCAGTGGCAACGAGGACCGCGCTTCCCTTCACCCACCGTTTCGAAAAAATGGAATTCCTACACACCTGGACTCCTTCCCTCCGACATGCGGAAGTGTCGCGGACGCACGCCCTGTAGCATGGCGCACGCATCAAACGGGAGGGCTGTTCGGTACATTCCGTGCAGTGGGCCCACCCGTTACCAAGTGGTCAACTGGTAGTAACCAGATATCCACCTATTAGGTTAAGTCAGCATACAGGAGCAGTTGCGCAACCAAGTTCGGAATTCGCCCGGTGGTATTAAAATGAGCGTCAATGGCAAAGTGGGCTTAATAAGCCACACCAATTGGTTCTTCTCCCAAATATCAATTAAGCAAAAATGTACTGTTTATCTGGTATTACACAGACCATACCTTTCCCTCGGGAACTGGACTTCGCGAAGTTTCCCGAAGAAAAGGCTCAGCCGCCACCCTGCGACCTACCGGGGATTGCTATGACATACGTTGGCTGATTTGGTTTGAATAGAAAGGTTGACAGAGGGTGGTGGGCAGTTAGTTCAGATTTGTATTTTTTTGGCAGTGGCTTTTGCTTAATCATCTCGGTTTTTGAGTCACTGGGACCCAGCGATAAGCCTTTTCCGCCCTTGAGTAAGCATATCTGCCTCATTAGGAAAGCGAAAACAGTTCAATTGAGCCTAAATTAACCGACTTCTGCTCTTTGAGAAATACAAATCTGAACTAACTGTCCAAAGACATATCTCTCCCTTGGTAAAAGGCCTTCATATGATTGCAATTCACCTGAAGGCCCCATACAAAATGTGGGCTCTGTCGTCCGAATGAACGACAGAGCCCACACTCACTTTTTATTCATCCCCAGTCATCGCGCAAAGCCCCTTCGGCAGCACACGATGCAACCGAGTCACCGTAGGCCGGGGCGGGAGGGGCCGAGTTTCCTCCTGAACGACTCTGCTTGCAGCCGGAGCGAAAGGGGGAAATCTCGGCCCCTCCCGCCCTGGCCGGCCAGGTCAACTACACCGTGTGCTGTGGCAGGTCCTGCAGGGCGATGACGTCCATGCCCATGTCGTTGGCGCTGCCGTGACCCTGCTGGTCCTCGCGCACCGCCTCGATGGCGCTCACGTAGGTGTTGGCGGCAGACATCGCCGTCACGCAGGTCACGCCGCGACGCACGGCCTCGGTACGTAGCAGGTAGCCATCGCCACGCGAGCCCGGACCGTACGGCGTGTTGATGATTACCGCAATCTTGCCATCGGCGATGAGGTCGCCGATGTTGGGACGCTCGCCGTCGTGCGGGCCGCTGATCTTCTCCACGACTTCGCACGTCACGTTGCCGCCGCGCAGCACGCGCGCCGTACCCTCGGTGGAGCAGATGTCAAAGCCCAGGTAGCGCAGGATACGCGCGACCGAAAGGATATGACGCTTGTCGCGGTCGCATACGCTGATGAACACCTTGCCGCAGCTCGGATCGGGCAGCTTGTAGTCGATTGCCAGCTGCGTCTTGGCGTATGCCTCGGGATAGCTCTTGGCGATACCCATGACCTCGCCCGTCGACTTCATCTCGGGCCCCAGGATAACGTCGGCACCGGGGAAACGACCCCAGGGCATAACGGCTTCCTTCATGCAGAACCAATCGAGCTGACGCTCGTCGCTCGGCAGGCCCAGGCTCGCGATGGAATCGCCTGCCATGATACGCGCCGCGCACTTGGCGAGCGGCACACCGGTGGCCTTGGAGATAAACGGCACGGTGCGGCTCGCGCGCGGGTTGGCCTCGATCACGTAGACGGTCTCGCCCTTGATGGCGTACTGCACGTTGACCAGGCCGCGGACTCCCAGCGCCATCGCGATGCGGCGCGTGGTCTCGCGGAGCTTCGCCTGCAGGCTCTCGCTAAAGCTGAACGGCGGGATGCAGGTCGCAGAGTCGCCGGAGTGAATACCGGCCTCCTCGATATGCTCCAGGATACCGCCGATGTAGACCTCCTCGCCGTCGCACAGGGCGTCGACGTCGGACTCGATCGCACCCTCCAAGAAGCGGTCCAGGTACACCGGGTAGTCGGGGCTAATGCGCGCAGCCTCGGCCATGTAATCGCGCAGATGCTCGGCATCATAGGCGATCATCATGCCGCGGCCGCCCAGCACGTAGCTCGGACGCACCAGCAACGGGTAGCCGATGTGCGCGGCCACGGCCTCGGCCTCCTCAAACGAGGTGGCCTGGCCCGCCGGCGGGTACATAATGCCCAGCTTGTCGAGCAGGGCGGCAAAGCGCTCGCGGTCCTCGGCAAAGTCGATGGCATCGGGCTTGGTGCCCATGATGTTGACGCCACTCTCCTCGAGCATGCGCGCCAGCTTAAGCGGAGTCTGGCCGCCGAGCGTCACCACGACGCCGTCGGGACGCTCAACATCGATGACATCCATGACGTCCTCGTAGGTGAGCGGCTCAAAGTACAAGCGGTCCGAGGTGTCGTAGTCAGTCGAGACGGTCTCGGGGTTGCAGTTGACCATGATGGTCTCGAAGCCGCGGGCCGCCAGCGCGTAGCTCGCGTGCACGCAGCAGTAATCGAACTCGATACCCTGGCCAATGCGGTTGGGGCCGGCGCCCAGAATCATCGCCTTGGGCTTGTCCGCCGGCGTGGTCTCGTCGGGAGCCACGCACTTCTTGGCATCCGGGCTCGTGCGGTAGATGTTCTCGTACGTCTTGTAGTGGTACTCCGTGGCGCTCGAGAACTCCGCAGCGCAGGTATCGACCGTCTTCATGCTGGGAACCACGCCCAGACCCTTGCGATAGGCGCGCACAAAGCGCTCGTCCGAGCCGGTCAGCGCGGCGATCTCGGCGTCGCTCGTGCCGTACTGCTTGAGCAAGCGCATCGCGTCGGCGTCGATATCCTCCACACGCAGGCCGCGGATGCTCTCCTGAACCTGCACCATGTCGTTGATACGGTTGAGGTACCACGGATCGATACCGCAAATAGCGTGGATACGCGCGATGTCCCAGCCGCGGCGCAGGGCTTCGACCACAAAGAAAATGCGGTGCTCGGTCGGGGTGGCCACAGCCTGGGCGAGCTCGTCGTCGCTCAGCTTGTCGGCACCCTCCTTGCCACCGGCGCAAATGCCCTGATGGCCGTCCTCCAGCGAGCGCATGGCCTTGCCGAAGGCCTCCTCAAAGGTGCGGCCGATCGCCATGATCTCGCCTACGGCCTTCATGCGCGTGGTGAGCGTGGGGTCGGTACCCTTGAACTTCTCGAAGGCAAAGCGCGGCACCTTAACGACGCAGTAGTCGATCGTGGGCTCAAAGCAGGCGGGCGTGGCCTTGGTGATGTCGTTGACGATTTCGTCGAGCGTATAGCCCACAGCCAGGCGCGCGGCGGCCTTAGCGATGGGAAAACCCGTGGCCTTGGAGGCCAGCGCGGACGAACGGCTCACGCGCGGGTTCATCTCGATGACGATCAAGCGACCGGTGTTGGGGTTCACGGCAAACTGCACGTTGGAGCCACCGGTCTCGACGCCGATCTTCTCCAGAATGGCGAGCGAGGCCACGCGCATGCGCTGATACTCAAGGTCGGAGAGCGTCTGCGCCGGCGCCACGGTGATGGAGTCGCCGGTATGCACGCCCATGGGGTCGAGATTCTCGATGGAGCACACGATGATGCCGTTGCCGGCGTGGTCACGCATGACCTCCATCTCATACTCTTTCCAGCCCTCGATGGATTCCTCGACCAGCACCTCGTGGGCGGGCGAAAGCTCCAGGCCCTGGCTCACGATGGAGACGAGCTCCTCGTGGGTGTGAGCGATGCCGCCGCCGGCGCCGCCGAGGGTAAAGCTCGGGCGCAGTACGCAGGGATAGCCCACGCGCTCGGCGATAGCCTCGGCGTCGGCCACGCTGTAGGCATAGCCCGAGCGCGCGACCTCCAGGCCAATCTCGGCCATGGCCTCGTTAAAGAGCTTGCGGTCCTCGCCGCGCTCGATAGCGGCCAGGTCGCAGCCAATCATCTCGACGCCGTACTTGTCCAGCGTGCCGTCTTTCGCCAGCTCGACGGCGGCGTTCAGACCGGTCTGGCCGCCCAGCGTGGGCAGCAGCGCGTCCGGGCGCTCTTTCTTGATCACGCGCTCGATAAACTCGGCGGTGATAGGCTCAACATAGGTGCGGTCGGCAAGACCCGGGTCGGTCATGATGGTCGCCGGGTTGGAGTTGACCAGGATGACCTCAAAGCCATCCTCCTTGAGCACCTTGCAAGCCTGGGCGCCGGAGTAGTCGAACTCACAGGCCTGGCCAATAACGATGGGGCCCGAACCAATGACGAGGATGCGCTTGATGTCAGTACGTTTCGGCATGTTAGTTCTCCTCGGTCTCGGTCGCGGCGGTCTCGGCGGTCTCGGCGAAATTCCAGCCCTGCAGGCGGTCCTTCGCGGTGTCGATGTCCAGGTAGTTCTCCTCGCCGTCCATGAGTCGCGTAAAGGCGGTAAAGAGATAGTGGGCATCGGTGGGGCCGGGCGAGGCCTCGGGGTGGTACTGGACCGAGAAGCACGGGGCGTCGAGCAGCTGGATGCCCTCGGCGGTGCCGTCGTTGAGATTCACGTGCGTCAGGCGAATACGGCCGAAGCGCTCGTTCATCACGACCGGCGCAATGCCGCGACGCACCCAGGCGCGCAGGTCGCCATCGGCCGCATGCTCGGTCTCGCCGCCGGAAAGCTCCGGGATCAGTTTGCCCAGACTGGGGAACAGCAGGCCAAAGCCGTGGTTTTGCGCGGTGATCTCCACGCGCCGGCTCACCAGGTTCATAACCGGCTGGTTACCGCCACGATGACCGAATTTAAGTTTTTCCATTTGGGCGCCGCACGCCAAGCTGATCATCTGGTGACCGAGGCAAATGCCAAAGACCGGCACCTTGCCGATCAGTTGCTGCACCTGCTCGTAGGTCTCCACCACGGCATCGGGGTCGCCGGGGCCGTTGGATAAAAAGACGCCGTCGGGATTCATGTCGAGCACCTCACTCGCGGGCGTATCCCACGGCACGACAGTAAGGTCGCAGCCGGCGCGGACGAGGCCCTCCAGAATGCCGCGCTTGACGCCGCAGTCGTAGGCGACCACGTTGTGGCGGGCGGGGGCGGCAGGGGCGAGCGCAAAGTCATGCGTAGCGGGCAGGTCGGCAGCTGCAAACTCGTGGGGTACGGGGCAACTTACGGTCTTGACCAGGTTCTCGCCTACCAGCGTGGGCGCTGCGGCCAGACGCTCGGCAAGCTCGTCGACGTCGAAGATCTCGGTCGAAATAATGCCCATCTTGGAACCATTGTCGCGCAGGTGGCGCACCAGGGCGCGAGTGTCGACACCCTCGATAGCGACGATGTCGTGAGCGCGCAGGTACTCCGGCACGCTCACGGCCGAGCGCCAGTTAGAAGGCATGGCGCACATGTCGCGAACGATCATGCCGCGCATGGCCGGAGCGCTCGCAGGGCACACGGCGTCGCCGGGGAAGGCCGACTGGACGTCGGTCTCGTCGATACCGTAGTTGCCGATCTGCGGATAGGTCATGGTTACGATTTGGCCGGCATAACTCGGGTCGGTCATGACCTCAAAGTAGCCCTCGAGCGAGGTGTTGAAGCAAACTTCGCCGGTCGCGGTGCCCTCGGCGCCGCATGCACGTCCATAAAAAATGGTCCCATCCTCAAGATACAGGATGCAGGGACCGCAGGTGCCCTTGCTGGTTTTGGCCAGCATACGCTGGCAAAGCTCGCTGGGCGCGAAGGTGCGGGCGGCAGCGCCCGCGGTATGGTTGTTCGCCATAATTCTCCTTCCCGGTCTCACAGGACCGGCTTAAAGGTGTGTAGTTAGGCCTCGCGGTATTGTAACCGCAAGCATGCCTCATGGCGTTAATTTCATCGAAATGTTTACGAAATGATAATTATGACTTTCTATGCATAATGTTTTTTAATCCCCGTCCCAGAAAAATCATCCCGCGGGGCTTGTGGCTCACGCGGGATGATGGCGTCTTATTTTTTCTTGTCCTGCTCCAGCAGTTCGGACGGTGTGCGATCGGGCTTGCCGCCACGGAAAATCTCGCGGCCATGCAGACGATGCTCCAGGTCACGTTCGGCTTTTTCCTCGTCAATCTTGGTCTGGCTCACCACCGGGTCCTCAATCAACGACGACACCGAGTTCACCTGCTTCTGAATGCGCTCGGCGATGGTGTCATCCATACTCACGATGCGCATCTTCCAGTCGATACTCGTGGCGTTGGATGAGCTCTTGGTCCACACGAACGTCAAAATGGCGCTCTGGTGGCCGCGCGCGGGGAACATGCCAAAGAAGGAATCGTGCTGAATGTTGCTATCCTCGTCGATATAGGCGTGAACGTTATACACCACGCGGTCGATCTTATCGTTGAGCAACGCGTTGGTCGCAAGCGCCGCGGCCTGAATCTGCCCGTTGGACAGCAGCTCGAGCTCATTGGCAGACGACGTGTCCAACACCGTCACCTCGACCGTGCCCGTGCGTTCATCGGCTTCATCGACGGTGAAGTCGAGCGGGAACTGCGTAAAGCCGTTGCCCCATTCAAGTCCACCCTTGAGCGCGGTCGAAACGGTATCGACCGAAACGCTCTCGGACAGGTTGGCGGTGTTCAGACGACGCATCACGCCGTAGCCAATCTGCATGCCCACGATCAGCACCAAAATACCGATGACCACGGCCATCGCGGTCTTCGTAATGGTATGGCTCACCTGCGAGCCCGAAGGATCGTCCTCGGACAGCGGGTCGATATGTTTTGCCTGGCTCTCGCGGTCCTCGCTGCGCAGCTGCGCTAGCGCCGCTTTGTCACCGCGCTTGGCCGCAGCCTCCTTCTCACGCATGCGCTCGGTACGCTTTTTGGCGAGCGTGGGATCCAAGACGCCGGATGCATCGATTTCGGAGAATAACTCCGTCACTTCTTCCGGAGTCAAAGGGTTCTTGTCAGCCATAAACTTCCTGTCATATCAATCAGTCGAGCTCGTGCGCACGCGCACCTTCGAACTGCATTCGATAGTAACGGGCATAGGTGCCGCCACGGGCGAGAAGCTCCTCGTGCGTGCCACGCTCCACAACGCGACCATGCTCAACGGTCGCAATCTCATCGGCATGCTTAATGGTCGAAAGACGGTGGGCGATAATAATCGTGGTGCGGCCGCGTGCCAGCTCTTCGAGTGACTCCTGCACCGCCTCCTCGCTCTCGTTATCCAAAGCACTCGTCGCCTCGTCCAAAATCAGGATCTTGGGGTTCTTGAGAAACACGCGCGCGATGGCAACGCGCTGCTTCTGTCCGCCCGAAAGACGGCTGCCGCGCTCGCCCACCACGGTGTCGTAGCCCTGCGGAAGCGACTCGATAAAGGCATCGATGTTGGCGCGACGGGCGGCCTCGGCGATCTCTTCTGCCGTGGCGCCCGGCTTGCCGTAGGCGATGTTCTCGCCAATCGTACCGTCAAATAGATAGACATCCTGCTGCACCAGGCCGATGGCGCGGCGCAGGCTCTGCTGCGTCACATCGCGCACGTCCTGGCCGTCGATGCTAATGGATCCGGCAGCCACGTCATAAAAGCGCGGCAGCAGCGAACAGGTCGTGGACTTGCCACCGCCCGAAGGGCCAACCAGCGCGATGGTCTGCCCGGGCTTGATGGACAGATTCATATGGTCGATAACGGGACGCTCGTCGGCATAGCCCTCGCCCAGCTCGACATCCTCGTAGTTAAAGCACACGTCGTGATACTCCACGGCGCCGGCAGTCACCTGCAGATCCGTAGCGCCCGGCTTGTCCTGGATATCCGGCGCGGTCGAGAGCACCTCGTCCATACGTTTAAAGCCGGCGATAGCCTTCTGATACGTTTCGGCCGAATTGACGAGCGTCTCGAGCGGCGTGCAGAACAGCGAAATATAGAGTGCAAAGGTCGCCATATCGACCGCCTGCAGCTGTCCCTGGGCGACCAGCCAGCCGCCCAGCAGCACCACGATCACATAGAGCACACCCGAGAGCAGGCCATACGTCGCGGTATAGACGCCCATGGCGTGATACATGTTCTCCTTGGACGAAAGATAGCGATTGTTTGAGGCGCGGAACTTGAAGCGTTCGGTCTCCTCATTGGCAAAGCTCTTGACCACACGCATGCCCGCCAGCGAATCCTGCAGCTGCGCATTGATGCCGCTGATTTTTTTGCGGTTGTCGCTAAAGACCTCGCGCATGCGCATGTTCTGCCAAAACATGATGACCGCAAACGCCGCCGTCACCACGGCCATGGCGAGCGCCAGCACCGGGGCAATGGTAAAGAGGATCACAAATGAGCCGATGATCTCGATGCCGCAGATGATGATCCACTCGGGCACGTGGTGCGCCGCCTCGCAGATATCGAACAGGTCGTTGACCACGCGGCTCATCATGTCGCCCGAGCTGTTGCGGTCGAAGTATGCAAAGCTAAAGCGCTCATACTGGTCGAACAGGTCCTCGCGCATTTTGGACTCCATACGCGCGCCCATCACGTGACCCCAATAGCTCACAAAATAGCGGCAGGCGCAGCGGACGGCATACATCAGCACCAAGCCCACCGCGATCATGCCGAGCGCCTGCATAATGGCAGCCTGACCCTGAGTAAATAGCCCACCGGTCAAATTGCGCAGAATAATGGGGAACGCCAGGTCAATGGCGGCAAGCACCAGAGCACAAACAGTATCAGCAACAAAAAGCCCCATCTGGGGCTTGTAATAAGACAAAAACCTCTTCAGCATAATCACCTTACGCGGTTTTACCAAACCGCGTTTCGTCTCGACGCTGCAAGTGCTCCATTTGGACAATCTGGCCTTCAATCGTCGGTCGCGTATATCCATACGCTTCCCTCCTCTTTTAGGCCACCTTGTCTCAAATGGAGCACTTTCGCTGACTTACACAAACCTGCGGGATCATCCCCGCTCGTTAAAGCTCGGCCCCGCCTAGTCGGTGCGCGATGCTGTCGCAGGCAAGCGCGCCTACGACGGTCTTGGCGTCTTCGATCTTGCCGTCGAGCACGGCGTCGATCAGCTCGTGCAGCGGCACCAGGTCCACGTTGACAAACTCGTCATCATCGGGGTTGGGCGCATCAAACTCGAGCTTGGTAGCCAAGTAGATGTGGATGATCTCATCGCAAAAACCGCAGGACGTGACAATCGACGTCAAAAAGCGAATACGACCAGCCTTAAAGCCCGTCTCCTCATGCAGTTCGCGCTTGGCGCAATCGAGCGGGTCCTCGCCCGGGTCGAGCTTGCCGGCAGGAATCTCGACCGTCACGCGGTCGATGGCGGTGCGGTACTGACGCACCAGTACGATCTTGCCGCTCTCGGTCAGTGCCACAACGGCCGCCGCACCCGGATGGCGAACGATATCGCGGGCGCTGCGGTGACCGTTGGGCAGCTCAACCTCAAGACGGTGGACGTCGAGAATCTTGCCCTTCCAGGCGCACTCCTCCGAAAGAATCTTCTCGTGCAGCTCGGCATCGTGCGGGTCGTCGTCGCCCAGCACCAGTGCCGGCTCGTCAGCGACCTCGCCACCAGGCTCGCCCTCGGCGTGCCCATACATGCGGCTGTCCTCTTCGACGATCTGCGCGTCCACGAGCTCTTCGTTCTTCTCGTCCATCCGTCTCATTCCTCTCGGACTTTAGGCATCCCAGGCGTCGCGGCCGCGCAGCGCGCGCAGGCCGATGTCGTGACGCAGGGTCTTGCCCTCAAAATCAATCTTCTCGCAGGCCTCGTAGGCAAGGTTGCGAGCGTTCTCGAACGTGTCGCCCAGAGCGGTCACGGCAAGCACGCGGCCACCATTGGTCACGAGCTGGCCGTCCACCACAGCAGTGCCCGCGTGGTACACGGTCACGTTCTCCATGGCCTCGGCATCCTCAATACCGGTGATGACCTTGCCTTTCTCGTAGCTGCCGGGGTAGCCCGCGCTCGTCAGGACAACGGCCACGGCCCACTCGTCGCGCCAGTCGAGTTCAATCTGGTCGAGCTCGCAGTTGGCACAAGCCAGCATGACCTCAACCAGGTCGTTCTTAAGGCGCGGCAGCACGACCTGCGTCTCGGGGTCGCCAAAGCGGGCATTGAACTCCAGCACCTTGGGGCCGGCAGGCGTGAGCATAAAGCCGCCGTACAGGCAGCCGCGGTAGTCGATACCCTCGGCAGCGAGCTCGGCCACGGTCTGCTCCATGACCGCCACCATGGTGGCGTGCTCCTCGTCAGTCACGATGGGCACCGGGCTGTAGACGCCCATGCCGCCGGTGTTGGGGCCCTTGTCGCCCTCGAGCGCGCGCTTGTGGTCCTGCGAGGTGGCCATGGGGCGCACGGTCTTGCCGTCGGTAAAGGCCAGCAGCGAGCACTCGGGACCAACGAGCATCTCCTCGATAACCACGGTGTTGCCGGCATCGCCAAAGGTGCCGCCAAAGCACTCGCGCACGGCCTCCTCGGCCTGCTCAAGTTCGGTCGCCACGATAACGCCCTTGCCCGCGGCAAGGCCGTCGGCCTTGACGACCAGCGGGGCGCCCTGCTCGCGCACGTAGGCGAGAGCCGAAGCCTCGTCGGTAAACGAACCATAGGCTGCCGTCGGGATACCGGCGCGCTCCATGAGCTGCTTGGAGAACAGCTTGGAGCCCTCCATCTGGGCGCCCTCGGCACCCGGGCCAAAGCAGGGAATACCCGCCGCGCGCACGGCGTCGGCCACGCCCGCCACGAGCGGAGCCTCGGGGCCAATTACCACGAGTCCGCATCCGTGGCTCTGCGCAAACGCCGCCACGGCCGCAGGATCGCAGTCGTCGAGAACAACGTTCTCGCCGCAGCTCGCGGTGCCGCCGTTGCCCGGCGCAATGTAGAGCTTGCCGGCGCGCGGTGATGCTGCGAGCTTAGCTGCCAAAGCATGCTCACGGCCGCCGCTGCCCAACAACAGGATGTCGATGGTTTGAGTGTCCGCCTTCAAGGGTGCCTCCTCTATGGATGAATGGCCCGCTCCGCGCGAGCCCTTTGCAAGCAAATATACCCCTCGGCCGCCCGTCCGGGCTGCAAAGGGGTATATCGCAATAACCAAATAGTCCCGATTACTTCCAGAATCGGTTGATGATCTGCTCGCGACCAGCGCCAACGCCAATGAACGTCACGCGGGTGTGTGCCAGATCCTCGATAAACGCCACGTAGTCCTGAGCCTCTTGCGGCAGCTCCTCAAAGCTGCGGCAACCGGTGATGTCGCACTTCCAGCCAGGGAGCTCCTCGTAGATGGGCTCGGCATGCTCAAAGCGCACCTGGTGCTCGGGCACGCTGGTGTAGCGCTCGCCATCGACGTCGTAGGCCACGCACACCTTGATGGTGTCGAAGGCCGAAAGCACGTCGAGCTTGGTCACGGCGATGTCGGTGAGGCCGTTGACGCGCGAGGCATAGCTGGCGATAGGGCCGTCAAACCAGCCGCAACGACGACGGCGACCGGTGGTCACGCCGTACTCATAGCCCTCCTCGGTCAGCGTGTGGCCAGCCTCGGACTCATAGGAAAGCTCGGTGGGCATGGGGCCCGAACCGACGCGGGTGATATAGGCCTTCATGACGCCCAGCACGCGGTCGACATTCTTCATACCGACGCCGGAGCCGGTAATGGCGCCGCCGGCGGTGCAGTTGGAAGACGTCACGTACGGATAGGTGCCGTGGTCGATGTCGAGCAGCGTCGCCTGGGCGCCCTCAAACAGCAGGTCCTTGCCCTCGTCGATCATGTTGTTGAGCAGCAGGCTCGTCTCAGTGATGTAGGGACGCAGGCGCTCGGCCATGGGCAGGTACTCGTCGCAGATCTGGTCCACGGTGTAGGTGGGCAGGTGATAGATGAGCTCGAGCTCGGGATTCACGCGGGCGAGAGCGGTCTCCAGCTTGTCGCGGAACAGCGTCTCGTCCAGCATGTCCTGCATGCGCAGGCCAATGCGGGCCATCTTGTCCTGATAGCACGGACCAATGCCGCGCTTTGTGGTACCGATGTTCTTCTTGCCGAGCTTCTGCTCAAAGGCGCCATCCAGATCGATGTGGTACGGCATGATGACATGCGCGTTGCCGCTAATCTTGAGGTTCTTGGTGGTGATGCCGTCGGCCTCGAACATGTCGATCTCCTCAAGGACAACCTTGGGGTTGACGACGCAGCCGTTACCGATCACCGACACGTGGTCGGAATACATGATGCCGGAGGGCACCTGGTGCAGGCCGTACTTCTTGCCGTTGACGACGATGGTGTGGCCGGCGTTGTTGCCGCCCGAATAGCGCACGACGGCATCAAAGTCGCCGGCGACCAGGTCGCAGATCTTACCCTTGCCCTCATCGCCCCACTGGGCACCGACCAAAACGGTTGACGGCATGTTTACTCCTCACATTCATGGACTGTCTACGCGCCATGCCGGCACGCAGAAGCACAAAACATTCCCAGTATACCCGTGCAACGGGCGCCTGTCCTACTCCTCGGCATGCGCCCCATCAAGCTCATAGAACTTGGTGGATGCCGGCAGGAACATCAGGTCGACGTCGCCGATCGGGCCCGAACGGTTCTTGGCCACGACGATACGCGTAACGCCCTCGTCGGGTCGATCGTCGCGCGAGGCTTCGGCCTCGTCGGCGGAGCGGTCCAAGAACATGACGATATCGGCGTCCTGCTCGATGGAGCCCGATTCACGAAGGTCGGAAAGCTGCGGGCGCTTGCCGGTACGGGATTCGACCTGACGCGAGAGCTGCGACAGCGCGATGAGCGGGATCTTGAGCTCCTTGGCCATGATCTTCAGACCACGCGACATCTCCGAAACCTCGACGGTACGGCTCTCGGAGCGGCGTCCCGGCGGAGGACTCACCAGCTGCAGGTAGTCCAGGATGATGATTGCCTTCTCCTTGTTATGGAGCATACGGCGGCTCTTGGCGCGAATCTCGGTCACTGTGGTGCCGGGCGTATCGTCAATCAGAATATCGAGCTTGGACAAGGTCTGCGTGGCCTCGTTGATATTGGCCCACTGTTCGGGGCTAATACGGCCCATGCGGAAGTCACTGATCGAGATCATGGCGTAGGCGCAAATCAGACGCTGGGCAATTTCCTTGCCCGACATCTCCAGCGAGAAGAAGCCGACGGTATAACCAGCAGCGGCAGCGTTAAGTGCCAGGTTCAGAGCGAACGACGTCTTACCTACAGCAGGACGGGCGCCGATGATGATGAGCTGGCCCTCGCGAAAACCCATGAGCATGCGGTCGAGCGACGGGAAGCCCGTGGGCACGCCCGCAGCCTGGCCACCGGCCTGGCACACTTCCTCGGCCTCGTTATAGGCCTCGACCATAAACTCGGTCAACGTCTTGTAACTCGACTTGACCTCGCGCGCCGTAACCTTGAGCAGCTTGCTCTCGGCCAGCTCGACAACCTCTTTGGTGTCGGTGGGGGCATTATATGCCAGCGCGTTGATCTCGTTGGTGGCGCCGATCAGCTCACGCAGCATCGAATCGCGGCGAACGATGGCGGCATGATGCTGCCAGTTGACGAGCGACAGGGTCTGACCCATCAACTCCAAAATGTACGCTTCGCCGCCCACGGCATCGAGCTTGTTGATGCTTCGCAGGTAATCGATCAGCGAGATGGAGTCGATGGGAATGCGGCTGTTGTACATATCGACCATCGCGGTATAGATGGTCTTATGAATGGGCCGGTAGAAGTCATCGGGCTGCAGCTCGACCTGGGCTTCTTCGACCACCTCGGGCGATAGCAGCATAGCGGCCAGCACATTGGCCTCTGCATCTTGGTTTTGGGGAAGACCCAACTTTGAGCCGCGGTCCTCAACCGTCAGCCCGGTCTCCCTATCGTCATATGCCATGAGCATCCTCATTCATATCGCTTGCGAGCATCCATAGTATCAGCCACGGTCCCAAAACGCGCCGCGCGCCGCCAATCATCACCGAACCAAACGGATGAACGGTCCTGTATATAGGACTTCGACGCAACGTTCACCATGACACTCACTCAGCGCAAAAAACAAAAGGGCGCCCTGGTTTCCCAGAGCGCCCTTCTTAGAACAAGATTGTTGCGTTGCAGCAAATGCTACTCGGCAGCAGCCTCAGTCTCGACCTCGGCGGTCTCGGCCTCGGCGACCTCAGCGGCCTCCTCGACCTCAGCCTCGGCAGCGAGCTCCTCGGCGGTAACGCCGACGAGAACGACAACCTCGGCCTTGATCTCGCGGTACAGCGAGATGGCAACGGTGTGGGCACCGGCAACCTTGATGGGCTTACCGAGCTCGACGCGCTTGCGGTCGATGTCCATACCGAGCTGAGCCTTGATGGCGTCAGCGATCATAGCGGCGGTAACGGAGCCAAAGAGGATGCCCTCGTCGCCGACCTTGACGTCAACGGTGACCGTCTTGCCCTCGAAGGCAGCCTTGGTCTCGTTGGCGGTAGCCAGACGGACGGCCTCGCGCTTGGCGATGTTGTTGCGACGCTCGTCAAGCTGCTTGAGGTTGCCCTTGGTGGCGGCAACAGCGAGCTTCTTGGGGAACAGGAAGTTCTCAGCGTAACCCTGAGCGACCTCTACGACGTCACCCTCGCCGCCCTTGCCCTTGATCTCATCGAGAAGAATAACCTTCATGATGCGTCTCCCTTCTTAGCCGCGGTCGCGGTTGCCACGAGAGGAAACCACGGGGACGGTGTACGGCAGGAGAGCCATCTCGCGGGCGCGCTTGATGGCGTTGGCGATGTCATGCTGATGCTGCGTGCAAGCGCCAGTGACGCGACGGGGCTTGATCTTGCCACGGTCGGTCATGTACTTACGGAGAAGCTGAGTGTCCTTATAGTCGATGAACTCAGTGTTCTCCTTGCAGAACTGGCAGTACTTACGACGCGGCTGACGTGCAGAAAAATCATTAGCCATGTCAAAATACCTTTCATTTGGCAACTTCGGCGAACCGAAGCCGCCTCTCACTCAAAAATAGGTGAACAACCCTTAGAACGGGATGTCCTCATCGTAGACGTCGACCGCGGGCGGCGTAGCCACCGGCGCGGCAGGACGTGCTGCGGGCGCGGAAGCTGCGGGGGCGTAACCGCCCTGGTCGTAGCCACCCTGGCCACCACGGGAGCTCATAAACTCGATCTCATCGACGATGACCTCAAGCTTGCTCCGGCGCTGGCCGTCGCGCTCCCAAGAGCTGTAGCGCAGCTTGCCCTCAATCGCGACCTTGTTTCCCTTTGCCAGGAAACGGCTCACGGCCTCGGCGCGGGTGCCGAACATGGTGCAGTCGACAAAGTTGGGATAGTCCTCCCACTCGCCAGTCTGCGCGTTGCGGCGACGATCGTTCACGGCGACGCCAAAGGACAGAACCTGGGTTCCGCCGGCGGTGGCGCGCAGCTCGGGATCGCGGGTGAGGTTACCGGTGATGTTCACTCGATTGATGCTCATAACTCACTACTTCCTCTTGGGGCACAAGCCCAGTCCAAAACGACAGTCTTACTCCTGGTCGTCGCGACGGACGATCATGTGGCGGACCACAGCGTCGGTGATGCGCAGGACGCGATCAAGCTCGGCGATCTGGGTAGGATCTGCGTGGAAGTTGATGAGGGTGTAGTCACCATCGGTGAGGTCGTTGATCTCGTAGGCGAGCTTGCGCTTGCCCCACTCGTCAACGGAGTCGACCTTGCCAGCGCCCTCAGCGATCGTGGTATCGATACGCTTCATAACAGCGAGACGAGTCTCGGGGTCGAGCGACGGATCAACAAAGAACAGCAGTTCATAAGCCTTCATATTGTCACCTCCTCTGGGCAAATGTGGCTTCAGGTCGTGAAGGTGCGCCTGAAGCAGGAAAAGACTTGGTAATAATATCTTTCAACCTCCTAGGCTGCAAGAATATGCAGCTACAACCTCATGACCTCCACATATGCCCATACTCGCACGACGTTTCATGCGCATTCCAACCAAATGCTGACCAAAAGCTTGACGGATCTGTGGACAAGATACGGTGCCGTGAGGACAAGCTGAGCCAAGTCGCAGGTCAACGGGCGCATGGTTGTGGTCGCAAAATGCATACCAGTGGCCCACAGCACCACCCAAAGATTTTTAAATTCATTGCCAAATCGCTTATAAATACCCCTTTTGAACAATTGAGTTGATCAACTACGCTGGTCGGAAGCCGTTTTTTGGCATCTCAAACCCCGCTGCAACGCCAAACGCGGCCAAGCGTTTTAAAAAATGCCAACTTTTCTGTTTGCACTTTGCGATTCCTCGTGTATACTGACTTTCGCATTTAACGGAGAGTTGTCCGAGTGGCCGAAGGAGCACGATTGGAAATCGTGTAGGCGTCAAAAGCGTCTCCAGGGTTCAAATCCCTGACTCTCCGCCAGTTAATTCCAAAGCAGGCCTTCGAGCCTGCTTTGTTTTTACCCCACGCGGAGGGGTGGCAGAGTGGTTGAATGCGGCGGTCTCGAAAACCGTTTGGCCTGTATAAGGTCACGAGGGTTCGAATCCCTCCTCCTCCGCCATTTTGGTTGAGAAAGCTCCCAAGAATGGGAGCTTTTTTGTTTTGAATCCCTAACAAGCAAATAAGGCAGAGGAGGAGGGATTCGAACCCACCCCTCCCTCAAAACATGTACGTCACCCTCCAAAACCGACATTTTTCGACATCTTTGAAGGCTGACGTACACGTTTGGATTGAGCTCACGGGAGTGGCGCTATTCGGAAGGTGTCTCCTCGTCTCGCATGCCTTTCCAGTTGCGGATAAGTGCCTTGCGTAGTTCGTTTTGTTTTCTCTGGTACTCGGTGTTGGTACAGCGAGGCATGCCGAGTGCTTCGCGAATGTTGTTCATGGCGCGGTGAAAGGCGAGCTGACTGCTGAACTGAGCCGAAGTGAGCGTAACGATTCGATATCCCATTTGGGAGAGAACGGCCTCTCGTTCCGCATCCGCTCCCTTGCGCTCGACCTCGTCGTGAAAGCCGCCCTTATATTCGATACCGAGCTCCCTGCGCTTGTAGGTAACGAGCGCATCGATTTTGAGCGTTCGAGCTTTGGCGCAATGCCAGAGACGTTGAGGGATCTCGAGCGGTTTGTTGAGTTCGATACCTCGGATGCCAACGCCGCCTTCGCTTGTTGGGAGCGAGAGGGCGATTGCCGAAGCGGTCTCCATAGGCGAGGCCGAGTGATCGTAGATGTGCCTGAGAGCGAGCCGTGCACGCGTGGCACCGGGTTTGCCGGGGTGCCGATCGAGCAGTTCGGTTATTTCATCCTTTGAGGTAGTGGCTGGTTGCTCGGTATAGGGGTCGGCGGGATTGAGCCTCATGCGATAATCGCCGCAAACTTCATAACCATACTCGAGATATTCGGTCTTATCCATCCACTCGGCAGCGAGCACGAAGGTGAAGGCTTCGTCGGTGATGAAGATTCCGGGCGTCAGCTCGTCAATATGCTCGTAGGGAAGATTTTGTCCAAGAATGTGGCAAATGACGCCTTTGGTGCGAATTCGCTCGAATTCGAATACAACCGAGATATCGATAGTCTTGAGCATATCGGACGGAATGCCGCAGTCGGTAAGGGCCTGTCGTATGCGCGCAACGCGTTGCTGGGTGGAGATGCCTCGTGCGCCTATCTGGTAGTCGTGCCGTGCAAGAGACTGAACCAAATTCTGGGGTGCATGATGAACAAGCCATGCGGTTTTATGCGAAATGAGAACAGGGGTATCCATTGAGGGCCTCTCGCTCTGAGCCGGTATCCAACTCTTATGTCCGTTGAAGTGGGGAAATATACCGGATGTGGGTAAATCAACCCACTCATGCTGTGAGCTCAATCCAAACATGTACGTCAGCCTCCAAAGATGTCGAAAAATGTCGTTTTTGGAGGGTGACGTACATGTTTTGGATCCCTGGCATTCCAGCAATGCCACGCCAGCATCCGCTGCCGACCGTTTACCGAGCAATAGGGTCACCACGCCCGCCAACCATGTACTATGTACGAGCATTTGTCTAAACCCGCAACCAAAAGGACCCCATCTTGCCCGTCGTCGCCGCTATGACCGTTACCTCACACGCCACGGATGCCATGGTCGCTATCCCATTTTGGCTCGAGATGTTCGCTGTTGTCGCCGCATCGATCTCAGGCGTGTTGGTCGCACGCGAGCACAAGCTCGACCTGGTGGGCGCGGTCGCGCTTGCCGTGGTCTGTGGCCTGGGCGGCGGTCTTTTACGCGACATGACGCTGCAGGTGGGCAACGTCTACATCCTCAACCAGCCGATGGCACTCCCGCTTTCCATTGCCACGGCAGCCATCATCTATATTTTCCCGGCAATCGTCGACAAGCCCGAAAAACTCATCCCCCTGCTCGACATCATCTCGGTCGGCATCTATGCCGCCACCGGAGCAGACAAGGCGCTGGTCTACGGCTTTGCGCCAGCGGTGTGCATCATGATGGGCTTTTTCACCGCGGTGGGCGGCGGCATGTTGCGCGACAGCTTTATGGGCGTGGTGCCGGGCATTTTCCAGCGCACCAACTTCTATGCCATCGCAGCCATTGCCGGCTCGGCAAGCTATGTATGCCTTGTCATGAGCGGTCTTATGAGCAATGTCGCCGCGCTGGTCGTATGCGTCGTTGTGACCATGGGGCTGCGCTGGCTATCGCTGCGCTTTGACATCAAAAGTCCCACCGAGGAAGACATTGCGCGCTTTTTGCACCGTAAAAAATAGGTGGCGCGAGCTCATCCTTCGAAATGCAACCGAGAGGTTCTTTTAGAGCGCCCACGCGTTGGGTACCCTGTTAGGTGCATATCGAGCATCTGACGAAGGATTCACTATGCCCCACAATCAATTCCCGTCGACCCAGCGCCGTAAAGCGTGGGGCCGCATCACCATCCTATTCGCACTCATCGCACTGGCGATCACCGCGCTTCCCACGGCGTCGTTCGCCGGCACGGACACCGCAGGCAACGTACTTACGACCGACAACGACGCCAATCCGTCCGGCGTCGAAGGTGACCTGTACTGGGCAGGTCAGAGCCTCAACCTGGACGACACCTCCATCGACCGCGATATCATCGCCGCGGGCGATACCCTCTCGATCCGCGACTGCACGGTGGGCGGCGCCGTTCGTCTTGCGGCGCGCACCATCGACATTGCCAAGACTACGGTTGACGGCAGCGTCACGGTCGTCGGTCAGCATGTCGTGCTCAATTCCGACAGCACCGCCAACTGCTTCTATGCGATAGGCGAGACGGTTGCCCTGCGCAGCTCTACCAAGTCGGCAGCGCTCGCGGGCGATACGGTGACCATCGATGGCACCGTCGAGGGCGATGTCGAGGTCTGGGCCGACAAGCTCATCCTGGGCAAGAACGCCCACATCACCGGCACCGTGAACGCGCACGTCTCCGAGGACCCCGAGCGCGCCGCGGGAGCCGAGGTCGGTGCCCTCAAGATCGACCGCACCGAGAACGAGGATTCTTCCACCGTTAACGATGTCATCGGCGGCATCGTCGCCGCGGCGCTCTCGACCTGCTTCATCGCCCTACTGCTCGAGCTCGTCTTTCCGCGCGCGACCGCCAGCGCCGCCGGAATGCTCCACCAGCGCCCCACGCCCCTGTGGGTGAGCGGTCTTCTGGGCACGGTCGCTATCGTCCCCGCCGTCCTACTGCTGATTATCTCAATCGCTGGCCTGCCGCTTGCCGGAACCCTCTTGTGCGGCGTTATCGGCATCGCGTTGGTGTCGAGCGCCTTTGCGGGGTGCGCGATCGCCCGCATGGTCGGACACAACCAGAACCGCTACGCCATGGCAGCCGCGGGCGGCGTGGCCGCGGGCGCGCTTACGGCAATCCCCCTCGTAGGCGATTTCATCAGCGGCGTGGCCTTTGTCTTCACGCTCGGCTACGTTATCCAGATCATCTGGCGCAACGCCCACCTCAAGTCGCAACAGCCGGCTAATACGCCGGAACTCCCCACCGCCTAGCCACCAACCACCACAAAGGGGACAGGCACCTTTTGTGGTGGTGTAATAGGCCCAGGTTTCTTTGCACCAACAAACGAAGCGGGGCACCCGATCGACCGGGCGCCCCGCTTTTTCATACCTCGTGTTGATATTCGAGGCGAACAGCTACTCCTCAGAACCGTCGTCGCGCTTACGGCTGCGGATGAGATGTGCCACGCCAATGCACAGCACCGCGCCACCAGCAATCCAAGTAAAGGTCACGCCGTTAAGACCGGTCAGTGGGAGGTTGATCTGTTTGGTATTGCCGACGGTAATGTTAAAGGTGCCGTCGGAGTTTGTGATGGTATCAGCTTTGGCCTCAAGCTTGTTATCGCCAACTTTACCCTCGCCATTATCGTTGATGCCGGCGATAAGCTTGTCAGATTCGGTCATAGAAAGCACTAGGCTTTCAATTTGAGTCCCATCCTCTGACATGGTCGGAACGATCTTGAAATCGAACGGTAAGATATCGGCATAACCGTCGAGATGTTTCTCTGTCACGGTATATGTGCCGGCATCGAGACCCGTCACCGTAAAACATCCGTCGTTCTTGGTCTGGAATACATATTCCTCGGTGGAGAGGGTGCCATCGTCCCGAACAAACTTACCATCCAAGGTCTTATCGTTTGGTTTATTCACCTGAATGGTAAACTGGGCACCGTTCAGAGCCCGCTCCGTTCCCAAGTCGACCTTATTGATCTTTAGGCCGTAGGTGTAGTCCCTGACAGTGTCGGGCACGGTTTGACCATGGTCGGTGGTCATGGGGTTGTTGGAGTAGTAAAGCGTTACGGTGTTGGGATTGCCCTTTCCGCCATCATTCCTACCGACGACCGCATGGCTATTGATCTGTGCCGTATAGGAAACAACGATGCAAGAATCCTTGGTGATGGTCACGTCTGGGATAGTTTTAAGGTTGTCGCGGGTCCATGTCGTCGTAACGCTACCGTCAGATGGATCAGCATTAGAGGACGCCTCGGTAAAGGCATTCGTAATGTCTGTAGCCGTATTATTCTCGTGGTTCGGATCAGCTTTCGCCGCCGTATACGAAGCGTACAGATAGACCTTGACGCTATTCTTCTGCAGCGTCAGGCCCTTGGAAATCTGATCGGAGAACTTGTAGAAATACGTGTCGTACTTGTCGAAGTTCTCGGCGACGGTGCCGTAGAGGTTGTACGTCACGTCCTGGCCGATCTGGGAATCGGCGGCATCGTGCTCTTTGCCATCAGCATCGCTCACGATTTTCTTCTCAACGGTAGGGATGCCCGTTTTCTCGTTGACGTTAACGGGCGTGCTTCCCACGACAGTGAAGATGGGAGACGTGCCCGTCTCGCCGTCTCCGATGGTGCCGGCATCGGTCACAAAGAGCCAGTAACCGTGCTCTAGACCGGAGGCAACACCAGCACTCGTTGTCTTTTTGTCAGTAAGATCGTCCACAGCAGCGGCAATCTTATAAGCAATGTTGTCGGGGCCAACGCAATATGCATCGTTGGTTCCCGTCACCTTACTCGTGATCCAGTCCGCAGCGTCCTGGGCGGTCTTGCCTTTGTAAGTCGGCTCCTCATTCATAATGACACCCTCGACAGCCGCCTTCACGCTACCGTTTGCCCAGGTGATATTACTCACAACCGTCTTACCTTCGACTGTCGCAACATCAGCCTTAAAAATCTGATAGCCATCGAATTCGGTATGGTTGCCCTCAACGTTCGCAATGGTCACCGAGCCATTGGCCGTTGCAGTCGCATCCTCAGCGAACGCCATCGTGACCGGTGCCATAACTCCACCGAAGCCCAACGCCGCGGTAAGTCCGGCGGTTACTGCTAGGCGGGCGATGTTCTTGGTTGCCTTCATGTTTGGTCCTCTTTCTTGGAGGGTTCTCTAGTAACTTTTTCAAAACCAATGATCATCAGGTCGGTAGACCCGCGCGTCACTCGCTACGGAGGCAGCACGCCATTGAGCAAGGGGGGGGGCAATTATTTTTCACGGCGACCTCCTCCCCGCTTGATGACGAGCGCGACAACAATAACCGCCGCTCCGATGGCAGCCAAAACCGCCACCAGTACCAACGTTCTATCTCCCGTCGAGGGCATAAAGCCTCGAATTGTTTCTTTGCTTGGGATGTTGAGCACCGACAGTTCAATCGAACCCGTCCCGGCATCGGCCGCGTCAACCCGCAGAGGGCTTTCGGCCGATACAGTCACCTTGGGCTTCGCGGCCGCCACCTGTTTAACGTCCAGACCCTCGGCCGTAACCGTCACCGTACGTTTGTCCTCAAAGGCGGTGTAGCCCTTGGGTGCCGCGATTTCCTCGACGGTGTAAACACCCGCGTCCACGCCGGTCAATTCCACATGGCCGTCCGCGCCCGTGGTGACACAAGCGTCGGCATCCGTCGACCACGAGCCGTCAGTCGTTAGAATGCGCCCGCGGTCATCGATGATGCGCAGCTTGGCGCCCGCGAGCGGTTTATCGTCCGAGCTTGAGCGCTTGATCAGACTGAGACTCCAGGTGTAGGCCGTCGCATCGTCACTCGGCGTGCGGGTGAATCCGACGTCGCCGGACTGGTCGGCGAGGGGAGAGCGCGGGTAGCGCAGGTAGACCTCGTTGGGGTTGCCCTTGGTAGCGCCTCGATTGCAGTTGGCCCCCAACGGCGCATTGTAGACAGCAGCCACGCGGGCGCCCGCGGTGAAGGCGTCGGCCCCGCCGAGCGCGGCGACCAGGTCGCCGGTGCGCACGGTGAAGGCGTTCCCCTCGACCGAGACCTTGCACTGTGAAGTTATGTCTGTCCACCCTTTAGCCGGCGTCGAGTTGGCGTTGCCGTCCTCACATGCGACGGCGTCAAAGCCGCCGTCCGCGCCCGCCGCCACGTACACGCGCATGCTCGCGGCCACCTTTGAGGGGTCGAGTCCCGCGCTCATGGCGTCAACGAACTGCACCGCGTAGGTGTCGTAGGCGGTGAGCCCGGCCGGGACCGTGGCAGAGAGGCGCCAGTACAGGTCGTCGGCGACCGTGGCGTCGGCGGCCTTCCGCCAGGCGGCGGGGCTGTCCTCCAGCACGTGCTTTTGGACCTTGGGGGTCGACGCCTTGGGCTTGACGGTGACGGCGCCGCCGCCCACCAGGGCCATGATCGGCGCGGTGCCGGCCTCGCCCTGGGCGATGGCGTCGTCGTCGGCGACGATGAGCCAGTAGCCGCAGGGCAGCTCGGCCGTCGTGCCCGCGTTAAGGGCCACGGACACGGCGCCTGCTTTGACAATTGCGCGGGCAAGTTTCGCCGTCAGCGCCATCGTCATGTGTCCGTCGGCATCCATCCATTCGGCAGCCTCTTGTGCCCCCGATGCCGAGCTATCGAGCCCCGCATCATGAAGCACGGGGAGAACAGCTTGACGAACGGCGTCATTCGCCCACGTTACGTCAGTTGCGACTTTTTGGTCGGCATCAGCATCGTCGGTAACGATCGCCGAAAAGAGCTGATACGCGTCATACCGCGTCGCAACTTTACCGTCCACCGTAATAGCTCCGGTACCGACAGCATGAGCCGTCCCGGGCAACACCACAAAAGAGAGGATGGCAACCGTGACTATCGTCGCGACAGCCAGCAAGCGGCGGCAAAACCTACTCACGACGGCCACCTCGATCCAGATCGCGATGACGACGAGCATGCATCCACGTCGCGGCAAAACACAGCATCGAAGCGCCGGCCAGATACGTCATAGTCAAGCCAGCCCCGCCCGCCTCGGGAAGCGTGGTCGAATACCTGTTGGTAAAGGTCGGTGGAGTCGGAGAGTCGTTATCGTAGGTGACGGTGACATCGAGCTTTCCGTCGCCATTAGCCACGACAACCTTAACCTTGTGCTCGGTCGTGTCATAGGTAATGTGATCCTTGACGTTGCCCTCGGCGTCCTTGGGAACGACCTCGGAGATCTTGTAGGTATAGGTTCCCGCCTTGTTGTACTCGACGGGAAAAGAGACGTTCCCCTCGGCGTCATTAGTCACCGTCTGGAGTACCTTGCCCTCGCCGTCCTTGAGTTCGAACGAGAACTGTCCTTCCTTGAAGGTTCCACCTTCAAGCACTTTCTTTGCTTTAATAACCGCAGAGCCCGTTAGGCGATTGTCGTAGATCCATATCTCGTCCTTTTTGTCATCGCCGATGATATCCGCACCGCCGACGATGGTCTTCGCCTTAGCTAGCGCAGCTTGATAATCCTCGTCGTTCTCGTTGCCCTTGAGCATGATCCACGCAGACTTGGCCTTGGCGTAGCCAACAGGCGCCCTGGTCTCCTCAAGCTGGTAGAGCACACAACTGTTCATCGCACTGCCACTCGTGCCGAACGAAATATTGCCGCTGTCATCGGTCTCAGTGGTGGCAAACAACTTCCTGGCGCTCTCCCCGCCCATATCCACGCTGTAGAGTGCGAACCCCGCCCCTTTGAGTGTCGCTCCAACCTGCTGCGCATCGTACTTGGTCACCGTGATGCCGTAGCCGTTGCCACCCGTACTGGCGGAAGCACTCTGGATAGTCCATATTTGATCGTCGATCGCCGTGCCTTCCGTCACGCCCGTAAGTGTCGCGGTATTGGAAAGAGACACCTTATCACCGGGGTTTCCAGTCGGGATAACCTCGTACTCGACCTTGAGATATTTCTCGTCGGGCACGCTGAGCGTCAGTTTCGTACGCGAGCCCGAAGCATCGTCGATCCGCTCCATCGATGACGAATAGTCCATATCACTCAGCGACGACCAGGCACCATCCACCCACTCATAGACTTTAAGCGTCGACGGCACCAGCGTGCACTTGGCATCCATGGTATCGACGAGCTCAAGGAAGTCGGTGCCATTTTTAAGGGCAACGGCAGACTCGTTAACAAGAATGGTGTATTTGATGCGATTGCTATTGGCAACCTGCTCGCCGGACTTTTTGATGACGCTGTTCTTGACAGTGACAGTGCCGCTGCCGGACTCGAACTTCTTGCTTCCCGACTCGGCGCTGGCGGTGTTGGTGAACTTCACCTCGTTCGTGGAGATGTCGAGCTCGCTGCGCTTGACCGCCGTCTGATACGTAAGTTTGGCGTAACCGGCGTAGTCGCCGAGTTCCGTCGTGGGAATGGAGAAGGTGACAGCATTCGCCGAAGCGTCGGACTTCACCTGGTCGCCCACAAGGTCCTTGCCATTCGGAAAACCTTGCGGAAGCATAGTTACTTCATCGCCACGTCCATAATTGTTCGCCGCCGGAGGCGTGTGCGGGTTCTGATACAGCAAGTATTTGGCGGAACCAGGCACATAGCTCATGCCAGCGGGAAGGGTATCGACGATATTAAGCGGATTGCCGTTGAGCTTGGTCGCGCCGTAATGGCCCCCACCAACTGTAGTGGCGCGGTTCGCGTAGACCGTCCAGCTGATAACCCAAGCGCCCTTTTCTTTCGAGCCGTCGACTGTATTCCAGTCGAAGTTCTCATCCCATTTTGCAACAGCTTTCGAGGTGGGCTTTTCCACAGCAGGGCAAGGCGCCTCGTTGTTGACAACATAGGTGACCACATCGGTAAGGGAAGACTTCCAACCTTGGACTCCAACGGCAGCGAAATTCGAATACCAACCCGGTAGAGCGTCGGTCCGCGTTTTATAGGTAATCTCCGCATACCGTGACAGCTCAAGCGCTTCCTTTACTCTATCGCTATTGGTGTATATATCGAGGTTGATGTTCTTTTTGGTGCCAACCGAAGAGGTATCGTACCTGTACCAGAAATCCCAGTCTTGGCCCTTGTTCAGCTTCTTATCTCCGATCTTGATGGAGTAACTTTCGGGAACAGGGCCGAGCGTCTGGCTCAAAGCGCTCTGAAATGTGTCGTACACGGTAACGCTATTCGGATTGTACGCGTTCACGATAGAACCCAGGTCAACGACTAGCTTCCAGGTTACCATGCCATCCGCGGCGGCAGTGCTCGAATCCTCTTTGCTCTTGACAACAAAAGAGTTACCGACAAGCTGCGGCGTAAACGTATTGCCGCTGTTGCCTGACACGCGGCCCTCGTGCTCAATCTTCGCCTCATTTCTCACCGTTTCGTATGAATTCGCGTCCGTCATCTCGGTGTGATATTCGATACGATAAGTGGCGTACTTGTCGGCAAGGTCGGCCGGGAACTTGAAGCTAAAGGAGTCCTGCGACGTTTCGATCTCGCCGGTATAAAGAGCCGAACTAGAATCGCCTTTATATACCGCGTAGCTCCCCTTATACGTTTGCTTATTGTCCAGCTTGTCGGTGAACACATAGCCGCTCATGTTCGCCTTGAGCTCGCCTTGGTTGAGCTTGACCGTCCATTTAATGTCCGACGACGTGCCCGAGCCGCTGGACTTACTGATCATGTCGTAGCGGAACTTGCTGGGGGCAGCCGTAACCGTGCCGCTCTGACGATCATTGGCACCGCCCCACTCCCACGACGCCATGTTCTTTGAGGCTTCCTGACCGTCGATGAACTCGCCGTTGTTTGCCGAAACGCCGCTCTTCAGCTCCGTTTCGTACGTGATCGTGTGGTCGCCATGGGAAAGATCGCCCAGGCTGTCGAGGGTCGCGACCTGGCTGTCGATCTTCGGCTGGGGTTCGAGCTTCGTGCCGTCGAGCGCGAAGCTGCCTTTCACAAAGCTGAAGTTGTCGCCCAGTGTATCGGTGAAGCTAACGTTCGTGGCGTACGACTCAACGGTAAGCGTAACGGTCCAGGTAACCTTGGCTACGCCATCGGATCCCTGGGAGAAGGCCCCAGCCTTCGTCCCCGTGACCTCGCCGTCCTTAGTGGGGATATCAATCGATCCCTCACCAGGGAATACTACGGATGTACTGTTGCCTGAACCGGTGTCCTTGTTTGCGAGCTGGAACGAGAAGTTTGCCGCAACGTAGATTTCCGCGGGGTTTAACTTGAGCCACGCCTCGTCAAACGTAAAGACAACCTTATTACCCTCGATCTTCCACGTGCCAGCTTAGGCGGCAGAAGCTTCCGGACCCTCCATGAGGTTGCCACGTGCGTCATCGACGACGATGGTGTCGGGTAGCTTATAGACAGCGATATAGTTCTCGGGCGAAGGCGCCTCACCGTTTTTGAATTGTGCCGAAAAAGCTCCATAGAGCTTCGAAGTAGACGTTACGGCACCATTGAGCTCTTGAGTATGGTACTCGTCGGTATAAAGCTTGACCTTAACGTCCGCCGTATCGCCGTTGATCACAATCGGCGTCGGCGTCGTCACGTCCTCGGCGCGCACGGGGGCTGCACCGTGAAAAACTGCGGCGGTGAGGCTAATTAAAATGAAGATCAGGGCCGCCATACCCAGCGACCGTGAGCGGTGTGCGTCCATAGTTGTCCCCTAATTCCTACAACACAGTGTGGAATACGGCGAATCGTCGGATCGAACACAAACCCCAACATCAGCGAGAACCTACCTAGCGCATTGCAAGAACCCATTGGGGAGCAACTTCTAAGACGGTTCGTCTATGCCACAATGCATAAAATACAATATAGATACCAGTCATGTAAACCGCAGGTAAAGAGGTCTTTTAATTTAATACCAGTTGATATTTACCTGTTAACGGTTTTGCATTAAAGCAGTTATATTCTGTGGAATTATGTATATGTTTAAACAACTTTACTTTGGCTGGAAAGCCGATCGGGGAATAGTCGCCCCAGCTGTGGTGCAAACGAACCTGTTCCCCTTGGACCAAAAAGGGCGCCGACCATCGCGGTCGACGCCCTTTCTTATTGGCGGTTATAAGCCCCAGCGCTTATTTGTTGACCTGACCGGCGCGAACGGCGGCCTTCTTGCGGTCGGTGGCGTTGAGCAGGCGCTTGCGCAGGCGGATGTTCTTGGGAGTGATCTCGACCAGCTCGTCATCAGCGATGTACTCCAGCGCCTCCTCCAGCGAGAAGGTGCGAGGCGGCACCAGCTGGACGGAGATATCGGAGGTCGAGGAACGCTGGTTGCCCAGGTTCTTGGTACGGGCGATGTTGACGACCATGTCGCCAGCCTTGCTGCGCTCGCCCACGATCATGCCCTCGTAGCACTCGGTGCCCGGCTCAACAAACAGCTGGCCGCGCTCCTGCAGCGTGCCCAGGGCGTAGGCAACCGCCTTCTCGGTGGTCATGGAGATCATGGCGCCGTTCTGACGGTTGCCGATCTCGCCGGCGTAGGGACCGTACTCCAGGAAGGTGTGGTAGAACACACCCTCGCCGTGGGTGACGTTCATGATGCGGTTCTTAAGACCCATGATGCCGCGCGTCGGGATCTTGAACTCGAGGTGCGTCACGATGCCCGAGGTATCCATGCTCGTCATGATACCGCCGGAGGTACCGAAGACCTCAACGACCTTGCCCGAGTACTCGTCCGGGCACTCGACGACGGCCTGCTCGACGGGCTCCATCTTGTTGCCGTTCTCGTCCTTCTTAAACAGAACGCGGGGACGGCCGACCTGGAACTCAAAGCCCTCGCGGCGCATGGACTCCATCAGGACGGACAGGTGCAGGATGCCGCGGCCCGAGACCTCGACGCCGCTCTTGTCCTCGAGCTCCTCGATCTTCATGGTCACGTTGTTCTCGGCCTCGTTGAACAGGCGCTCCTTGAGCTGACGGGCGCCCACGATGTCGCCGTCGCGACCGACGAGCGGGGAGGTCGAAGCCTCAAAGACGATGGACAGAGTCGGCGGGTCGATCTCGATGGGCTCGAGCTCAACGGGGTTCTCGGGGTCGGTGTAGACATCGCCGATATCGGTGCGGTCAATACCGACAACGGCGGCAATGTCGCCGGCGCCGACTTCCTGGCACTCGGTGCGGCCCAGGTAGTCGAAGGTAAAGAGCTGCTTGACGGTAGCAGTTGCGCTGGAGCCGTCGTTCTTGACAACCAGGATCTGATCGCCCTGGTGAATGGCGCCGGAATACACGCGACCGATGCCGATGCGGCCGACAAAGTTGGAGTGGTCGATGGTCACGCACTGCATGGCCAGCGGGGCGTTCTCGTCAACCTCGGGGGCGGGCATGTCGTCGATGATCATATCAAGCAGCGGATACATGTCCATGTTGCCGTCGTTGGGGTCAAGACGGGCAAAGCCGTTCATGGCGCTGGCGTAGACCACGTGCTCCATGGCGAACTCGAGCTGGTCGTCGGTGGCACCCAGGTCGGCCATAAGGTCCAGGCAGTCGTTGTAGGCCTTCTCGGGGTTGGCGCCCGGACGATCGATCTTGTTGATAACGATCATGATCTTGAGGCCGGTGTCGATAGCGTGACGCAGCACGAAGCGGGTCTGGGGCATGGGGCCCTCAAAAGCGTCAACCAGCAGCAGGGCGCCGTCGGCCATACGCAGCACGCGCTCGACCTCGCCGCCAAAGTCGGCGTGGCCCGGGGTGTCGATGACGTTGATCTTGACGTCCTTGTACTCGATAGAGATGTTCTTGGCGAGAATCGTAATGCCGCGCTCGCGCTCCTGGTCGTTGGAGTCCAGGACGCGGTCCTCGACCTGCTGGTTGGCACGGAAGGCGTCCGTGGCACGCAGGAGCTTGTCGACCATCGTCGTCTTGCCGTGGTCGACGTGGGCGATGATGGCGATGTTCCTCAGATTGTCTACGCGCATGTAGTTCCCCTATCTTCTATCCATATACAAACGGCACGCGTATGCGGCCCGCCCAGCGATACAACGCTCAGCGGGAATATTGAGCCTTTTACCGAAAACTCGTTTATTTTAGCGATTTTAGATAAGAGGGGTTTCCTCACCTGCAGGTTCAGGGTCGCTCCACATAAAACCATCGCCGGCACCCATGCCCTCATACAGCACGTATGCCGAAAAACCGCTCTCGAGCGTGGTTTCGAAGAAGCTCACAAGCAGGGCGTCGTGATAGCCGCCGTCAATTTCGACACAACCGGTGTAGCCGATGGCATAGCGGGCTATGCGGCCCAGGCCCTCGTCCTTGAGGCCCATCTTGTGCTCGGAGATAAAGTTGGTGGCAGCCTCCAGGCATGCCTCCTCGCCGTCCTCGTCGAGCGCCGCCAGATATCGGTTGGAAGTAGCGTCCTCGATCGCCACAACTACGCCCGGATTCTCACCGGCGGCGAGGTCGTCCAAGAACGCGCCGATCAGGTCACACACCATGGCGTCGAGCTCGGCGGAGACGTTACCGGCGTCCTGCATATCCTGTGCCATCTTTAGACCTTCCCATCGAGTCTGGCGTCGTTACAGTTCTTGTGCCTCGGCAGCGATCTTGGCGGCAGCGTCGCGGGCGCGCATCATATCCATCGCGCGCTTGTCGAGTACCTTGATCTGGCTGGTCAGCATTACTGCATCGACCACGCCCCAGATTACCAAGCCTGTTGAAATCGAAAACCCAAGCGCACCAACTGTACCACGAAGGCGCGAACAGATTGCCGCGACAAGGACGGAGATGACAACCATCTTGATAAACGAGCTGCGGCGCTCGCGAAGCGTGCGGGCCTGCATCACATAGGCGATGCGTGCCGCCTCGGATGCCTCCGAGCGCATCTGGGCTTCACGCGCGATGGCGGCCGCTTCAGCCGATACGCGGGTACCCATCAGCGACCTCTCCGCTCGCGTGCCAGACATTTAGAAGTCATCGGGGGAGAGCGTATGGACGAACTCGTCGAACTTCTCGAACTCCTGCTCGTCGTCGACTTCCTCGGCGTGGGTAGAAACAGTGCCCAGGCGATTCATGATGTCGTCCTCCACAAACATGGGGGCATTGCTGCGCACGGCAAGGGCAATGGCGTCACTGGGGCGGGCGTCGATCTTGCGCTCCTCGCCATCGGCCAGTACGACGATCGTCGCGTAGAACACCGGCGGCTCGGCGCGAACGATCTCGATGCGCTCGAGCTTGGCGCCCAGGGCGTCAACGGTATCGAGCAGCAGGTCATGGGTAATCGGGCGCTCGGCGCGGCCGCTATCGATGCCGCGGCTGATGGCAGCAGCTTCAAACGAACCAGTCTGAATGGAAAGGGAACGCAGCGGCGCGGGCGAGTCCGATTTGCTGCTGCGCTCACGAAGTACGATAAGCGATGGCACGGGACCGGCGGCCATGACGATGGTCTCTATGTCGACACGAACCATGGAACACCTCCGGTACGTAGCGGTTAACACGCGGCAGCCCGCCGCATTGAATAGCTATACTACCCAAACTTTCGCACAGCACACAAAATCAAAGCAGTTAATTTGGGACGGGGCTTTTTTGACTACTTTCAGTAGGTATGAAAAAAGCCCCGAGGCAACGCCCCAGGGCTCTTCACAGTTTTGATGGTGGACCTGACAAGATTCGAACTTGTGACCTCCCGGTTATCAGCCGGACGCTCTAACCAACTGAGCTACAGGTCCATCATGGTGGAGGTTAGGGGGATCGAACCCCTGACCTCAGGCTTGCAAAGCCCGCGCTCTCCCAGCTGAGCTAAACCCCCACGGAGACAGTAATAAACACCCCAGCGGCGACTCGGCTCTCGCTGGGGTGTTTATTGCGAAAGAAAGTGGTGGACCTGACAAGATTCGAACTTGTGACCTCCCGGTTATCAGCCGGACGCTCTAACCAACTGAGCTACAGGTCC
>NZ_JADMSU010000005.1:0-173471 GCF_015561195.1 Collinsella aerofaciens
CCCATCATCGCGGTCTATGGGGTCAACGATATGGCACCGTGGGGACACATGTATGTCAATCCTGGTCTAACAGAGCCATAAGTATTCTCTTTGATTTGTGGTTTTTTTCTTGGATTATATGGGTTGCCTATGCAATTTATAGATTTATCGTGAAATAGATAAATCCAAGCTGTTCAGAAGTACAAATCTCAGTTTGACAATTTCATATCCGTACATAAAAAGACACCGCTTAAGTTAAGGGTGTCTTTTTAGCGCTATTTTATTGTCATATCAAGGCTCAATCAATCGTGGTAAATTCGTGGTAAAATGAATGATTTTCTATACTTCAAAATACTTGAAAACATAGTATTTATGTGGATAATCTAAAAATAGATATAAAATTTCATTGAATTCCTCATGTGATCCGAGCGCAAATGTGGAGACAGAGACCACACGCTCAGAGCGCCTTCCAGCGGATCTCTATCACACGACGGTATTTCGGCAGAACTCGTCAAGCATTTGGTCAGCTTCCGGTACTTACCCGCATGATGCCCCAGTAGATAATCGGCGATGTCCACAATCCGCACGGTCTATAGCCGATACCAGGGGAGACGCAAATGGACGAAATCGTCTGCGCAAACACCGCATTCCGCTACTGGCGCTGCCCGCCACAGGTACGCGGCCTCTACCCGCGCGTTCCCAATTCCGATGACGGCTGGCGAGCTCTATCCCAAGCCCCTTTCGTAACCGAAGTCCTCAAGACCCCGATTATTACCACAACGGTGCCCGGTGGCGTTAATTACCATTCGGGATTACGGACAACAATCCACTGTGATGATGCTTCGGAGGTGGATAGCACGCTGGAAACCGCGATGAGCTTTAGGGTTACCAATCCACTTGCGACGCTATTTACCATGGCGCGCTTTGTATCTCCAACCGATCTTGTCCTTGCCATGTACGAATTCTGCGGATGGTTCTCAGTCTTTGAGCCCACCGCTGCAGCCGAAGCAGAATTACTCAAAGCCGAAGGCGCCGCACAGGAGGCCACCACCGAATCCCTCTTTGACCTCAATGAAAGCCAAGACGAACCACAATGGAAACGCGTTTATGCGCGCATAAAAGTCAAAGAACAGGTAAATACGAAGGAGGCCAACGGACAAAAGAAAACGAAGGAGGTCACAAGGCTAAAGGGCACGTCGCTCTGGATGAGGAAGCCGCTCATCGAATTACACGAGCTTCATGAGTACGCCAGTAAGATGAAAAGACGAAAGTGGGGTACAAAGTTTTACAACGCCGCGCAGCTGGTAACAGGTATAGCAGCTTCTCCGCTTGAAGTTGCAGGAATTTTATTGCTATCGCTTCCTCGCTCTCGCGGCGGTGCCGGCTTTCGAAGCGTTTACGTTAACGACCTTACGCCGCTTACCGCATCGGCGCAGAGCATTGCAGGGCAAAGAGTCTGCTACGGGGATATCGTGATCGTAAATCCAACCATAATGAAAGCAGGCATCGTGGAGATTCAGGGGGAGGTTATCCACGGATCAGGCGCCGTACTGGACCACGATGCCAAACGCATGACAGCGCTGCAAAGTATGGGGTATGACGTCTTCCTGGTTACGCACGACATGCTTAACGATGCCGAGCAGCTTGATGCGATCGTGAGAAGTCTTTGCTCGCGCTTGGAATTACGCTATAGGTGCAAAACTAAGGCGCAAAAGACGACGGAAATGGAGTTACGAGCCAACGTACTGTGCAACTGGCTGGAAATCGGTCGTTAGACGGGTGCCCTGCTCATTTCCGGGCGTCCTCGGTCGGCTGCCTGCGATGCCGCCGCCACGAAACCGGCCCATCTACTACGTTTAACCCCGACCCCTCGACCATACCCCGTATTTCGCGAAAACCGCAGGCCGTCTACCTGCGGTTTTATTCTTGCCCGAGACGCCATGGTCGGGGGATGCCGCCCAAACGTAGTAGATGGGCCGGTTTCGTGGCGGGGATCCCGGGGGCGACCGGAGTGGAGCCTGATAGGCGGGCGGCGGCAGCGCCGCCCGCCCGCGGGGCGCGCCCCGCGGGCTTACTCGGGCATCGAGGGGCCCAGACGCCCTGGACGCGCGCCCGCATCGGCCCCGCGGGCGCTGGTCTCCGCCGTCGCGACCCCGCGGGACTCCGGCGCCCGCGCACCCGGAAAGTTTTTCCAAAATTGCCCTTGCATCGCCGTCGGAGTTCCCGTATAGTACTTCTTCGCACGGGGGCGTAGCTCAGCTGGGAGAGCGCTTGACTGGCAGTCAAGAGGTCAGGGGTTCGATCCCCCTCGTCTCCACCCGAGCATTGAATGAGGCTCCAACGCAAGTTGGGGCCTTTTTTCATATAGGCACACAAGGTCAAAGGCGGCACCATGATCCTCCTGGTCGACAAGATCGAAAAAAGCTTCGGCGCGCGCGTCCTCTTTAGTGGCGCGTCCTTCCAGATCAACCCCGGCGAGCGCTTCGCGCTCGTGGGACCCAACGGCGCTGGCAAAACCACCATGCTCAAGATCATCATGGGCATCGACAGCCCAGACGCCGGCCAGGTACAGTACGCCAAGGACTGCCAGGTGGGCTACCTAGAGCAGGAAACTAATCTGGAGCACAAGGACACCACCATCCTTGCCGAGGTCATGGCCGCCGCCAAGGAAATCCGCCGCATGGGCGAGCGCGCTAACGAGCTGCAGGCCCAGATCACCGAGCTCTCCGAGCAGGGCAAGGACGTTGACGCGCTTCTCAACGAGTACGGCCAGGTCCAAGACCGCTTTGAGCACCTGGGCGGCTACGAGCTCGAGAGCAACGCGCGTAAAATCCTGTCCGGCCTAGGCTTTAAGGTCACCGACTTTGAACGCCCGTGCTCCGAGTTCTCGGGCGGCTGGCAGATGCGCATCGCGCTGGCCAAGCTCTTCCTGCGCCACCCCGACCTGCTGCTTCTGGACGAGCCCACCAACCACCTGGATCTCGAAAGCGTCCAGTGGCTGCGCGGCTTTATCGCCAACTACGACGGCGCCGTCCTCATCGTCAGCCACGACCGCGCCTTCATGGACGCTTGCGTCGACCATGTCGCCGCTCTCGAAAACCGCCGCGTGACCACCTACACCGGCAACTACAGTAGCTACCTCAAGCAGCGCGAGGACAACCTGGAGCAGATGCGCGCCAAGCGCGCCGCCCAGGAGCGCGACATCGCCCATATGCAGGTCTTCGTTGACAAGTTCCGCTACAAGCCCACCAAGGCTGCCCAAGCTCAGGAGCGCATCCGCAAGATCGAGCAGATCAAAAAGGAGCTTGTCATCCTACCCGAAGGCCACAAGCACATCGACTTTAAGTTCCCTGACCCGCCGCGCTCCGGCGACATGGTCGTGGGCCTGGAGGGCGTGTCCAAGTCCTACGGCGACAAGCACATCTACAGCGATATCGACCTCAAGCTCTACCGCGGCGAACACGTGGCACTCGTTGGCCCCAACGGCGCCGGCAAGTCCACCCTCATGAAGATCCTCGCCGGCCTGGAGCCGCCCACCACCGGCACCCGGGACCTGGGCACCAACGTGGGCGTAGCCTACTACGCCCAGCACGCGCTCGAGGGCATGACCGAGTCCAACACAGTCCTGCAAGAGATCGACACCGTTACGCCCAAGTGGACCGTGCCGCAGCAGCGCAGTCTGCTGGGCGCCTTCCTGTTTAGCGACAACGATTCCATCGAAAAGCAGGTTCGTGTCCTCTCCGGAGGCGAAAAGGCGCGCCTGGCCCTGGCAAAGATGCTCGTGGCCCCCGAGGCGCTCCTGTGCCTGGACGAGCCCACCAACCACCTGGACATCGACTCGGTGGATATGCTCGAGAACGCCCTGCAAAACTTCCCCGGCACCATCGTGCTGATCAGCCATGACGAGCACCTGGTGCGCGCCGTGGCCAACCGCATCATCGACATCCGCGACGGCAAGGTCACGGTCTACGACGGTGACTACGACTACTACCTCTACAAGCGTGAGGACCTCGCAGCCCGCGCCGCCGCCGAAGCCGCAGGGGAAAGCACACCGGCCGCGACCAAGTCCACCAAGGTCACCGCGGCCCAGCCCGATGCGCCCACCGCCGCTTCCAAGCCTGCCGAGGGCAAAAAGACCAAGGAGCAGAAGCGCGCCGAGGCTCAGGCCCGCGCAGCGCTCAACAAAAAGCTCAAGGGCGTGCGTAACCAGCTCAAGAAGATCGAGACGGAGCTCGACAAAAAGCGCGCCCGCTATGACGAGCTTATGGAATTGATGGCAAGCGAAGAGCTTTATGCCGATCAGGACAAGTTCAACGCCGCGCTGGGGGAATATAACGGCCTTAAGCAAGAGCTACCCAAGCTCGAGGACGAATGGCTGGAGCTTTCCACCCAGATCGAAGAGGAGACCGCGCGTGAACTCTCGTAAGGCCGCTGCCGTGGCGATGAGCATCATCGCCATCGCCTGTCGCATCTGCGGCATTTTTATGAGTGCGATGACCGTGCTGCTGTGCTTTAGCGGCCTCACCGCCAAGCTGCAGATCGTGGGCATTGTCGTTGAGCTTTCGCGCGCGCTGCCGAGCGCCATCGCCGGCTACGGCGTCATCACTTCTCCCTTTGGCGGCGTGTTCCGCCTGGATTACGCCATCGTCGCCGTCATCCTGTTTGCGATCGACTACCTGCTCACGCGCGCCTCGCGCCGCGTCCGCTAGGGGAGCGCTATGTCCAGCAGCTACCTCATGAACCTGCTCGCCAGCGCCGTCGCTGTCATCGTGGGCATCGTGATCCACGAGAGCGCACACGCCGCCGCGGCCTGGGCGCTCGGCGACAAGACGGCCCGTTCGCGCGGCCGCGTGTCGCTCAACCCGCTTAACCATATCGACCCGTTTGGCACCATCATCCTGCCGCTGCTCATGCTCGCGGCCGGCGGCCCGGTGTTCGCCTTCGCCAAGCCCGTGCCCGTCTACCTCAACAACCTCAAGCACCCCAAGCGCGACGAGGTCCTGGTGAGCGCGGCCGGCCCCGCGTCGAACATCGCACTCGCGTGCCTCGCTGCCGCCCTCATGCACGCAACGTACGGCAGCCTCTACACCAGCATGTCCTTTGCCCTGGCGTCACAGATCATGAACTTCGGCGCCACGTTTATCGTGGTCAACCTGTCGCTCGCGTTCTTTAACCTCATCCCGATTCCGCCGCTCGACGGCTCGTCGATCATCGTGCCGTTCCTCAAAGGCAAGGCGCTCAACAACTACTACCACCTGCAGCAATACGCCATGCCCATCCTCATCATTGTGCTGTACCTGCTGCCCATGTGGACCGGCATCGACGTGATCGGCCGCTATTTCGACGTTACCGTGTATCCGCTTGCTGAGCAGCTGCTCAACTTCGCAATCGCCGGCATCTAAGGTAAACTTACAGGTCGACCGTGCAAAACGGTCGTAATATGCACCCAAACCGCGCCGCGAAGGCGCCGTCAAAGGAGGTCGAAAATGTCGTATCGCGTGTCGACGCAGGTCTACAGCGGACCGTTCGACCTGCTGCTGCAGCTGGTAACCCGCCAAAAAGTAGATATCGGCGCCATCTCCATCAGCGAGGTTGCCGAGCAGTATCTTGCCGAGGCCGAGCGCATCGAGGCGCTGGACCTGGACGTGGCAAGCGACTTTTTGCTGGTCGCAGCAACCCTTTTGGACATCAAGGCCGCCTCTCTGGTGCCGCAGGAGGCCCCGCGTAAAATCGATGACGACGATGGAGAGTTCGACGAAGACCTCGAGGAGCTCAGCAAGCTCGACGGCGACGCCCTGCGCGAGGTCCTGATCCAGCGCCTGATCGCCTACAAGCAGTTTAAGGGCGCGGCTGCGGCCCTTGGCGCGCGTATGCAGGCCGAAAGCCGCATGCACCCGCGTGTGGCCGGCCCCGACCCCGAGTTCCTGGGGCTCATGCCCGACTACCTGGCTGGCATCACCCTGCGCGGTCTCGCCGTCATCTGTGCCGACCTGGACGGCAAGCGTCAGACCTTCCTGCTGGAAGCCGAGCACGTGGCGCCGCATCGCGTACCGCTCGACCTGACCGTGGCCTCAGTCGACCGCTTTACCATGGCGCACCAAACCTGCACCTTCCGCGAGCTGTTGGACGGCGACGCCACCACCGAGCAACTCGTCGTCACCTTCCTGGCCATGTTAGAGCTCGCAAAGCGCGGTTCGCTCACGCTGAGCCAGGACGAGATCTTTGGAACCATCTGCATCAACCGAGTCGAGGGCGCCGAGGCATACGTGCCCGGCGAGGGCCCCGAGCTCACCGAATAGGAGCGGCAACCATGTCAACCCTTTCCACGCTGGAGGCAAACAGCCTCAAAGGCGCCCTCGAGGCGCTGCTGCTGGTGTCGAGCGATCCCGTGAGCGCACCCGCGCTGGCAGGTGCGCTGGATATCGCCCCGGGCGAGTGCGCATCGCTGCTCGCCGAGCTCAAGGTTGAGTACGAGGAGGCCAACCGCGGCTTTCAGCTGCGCGAGGTTGCCGGCGGCTGGCGCCTGTTTACGCACCCCGCCTACCACGACGTGGTCGAGGCCTACGTGCTGAGCTGGGACACGCAAAAGCTGTCGCAGGCGGCGCTCGAAACCCTGGCGGTCATCGCATACCACCAGCCCGTGACGCGCGAGGTGGTCAAGGGCATCCGTGGCGTCAACTCCGACGGCGTCATCGCTTCGCTCGTGGACAAGGGCCTGGTGCGCGAGCTCGGCCGCGATCCCCAGCGCGGTCAGGCCATCATCTACGGCACGACCAATGCTTTCTTGGAGAAGTTCGGCCTGCGTTCCACCCGCGATCTGCCCGATCTGGAGCAGTTTGCCCCCGACGAGCAGTCGCGTCAGTTTATCCGCGAGCGCCTGAGCGGCCGCAGCATTCAGTCCACGCTCGAGGAGCAGGCCGATGACCTGGACGAAGAGCGCGAACTGCTCGATCCCGATGTTGAAGATGTTGAGGCAGTCGAGGACTTGGAAACCCTGGTCGTCGACGAGACCTCGGAGGATTTACATGACGAGGACTAACGAAGTAGGGGAGACGCGTGCCATGGGCAACGCAGTACCCGCAACCGACGCAGAGCCCGTCTATCCGCACACCATGCGCCTGCAGCGCTTTTTGGCGCGCGCGGGCGTGGCGAGTCGCCGCGGCTCGGAGGACCTGATGACCGCCGGCCGCGTGACCGTCAACGGCCAGGTCGCGACCGAGCTGGGCACCAAGGTCGACGTCGACCGCGACCATATCGAGGTCGACGGCATGCCCGTCAAGCTCAACCAGGGCGCCGTGTACTTGATGCTCTACAAGCCGACCGGCTACCTCACCACCATGAGCGACCCGCAGGAGCGCGCTTGCGTGGCCGAGCTGGTCCCGCGTGACCGCTTTCCGGGGCTCTTCCCGGTGGGCCGCCTGGACCGTGACACCACGGGCCTTTTGCTCTTTACCACCGACGGTGACCTGTCGCAGGATCTGCTGCACCCCAGTAAGCACGTCTACAAGACCTACCAGGCACTCGTGGACGGGCAGCTGACCGACCGCGATTTAGACCCGCTCCGCCGTGGCATCGAGCTCGACGACGGCCTGTGCCAGCCGGCGATCTGCCGCGTCATCAGCGCACGCGAGGCCGAGGCCGTAGCTCCGCAAGGCGTAAAGCCCGGCACCACCGCCGTGGAGGTCATCATCCGCGAGGGGCGCAAGAACCAGGTCAAGCGCATGCTGAGCAAGATCCACCATCCGGTGATCCGCCTGCACCGCTGCAACTTTGCCGGCCTGGAGCTCAAGGACGTGGCCAAGGGCTCGTGGCGCGAGCTCACCGACCGCGAGGTGCAGATCCTTAAAGCGGGCGGCATCCCGCCCAAGCAGGCGAGCGCCAAGCGCGGCGGCGGCAAGCCCCAAGACACACCCGCCAGCCGCACGCGTCACCACGGCAGCCACGGCTCCGCACCCAAGCGCAACACCTACCGCGAGCGCTACACGGGCTAGGCAACCCGCCGCGCCCCAACGCCCGCGAACCATACCAGCACGTCAACCATCGAAAGGAAGCATTGCATGATCGTCGCCATCGACGGCCCCGCCGGTTCCGGCAAGTCCACCATCGCCAAGGAGATTGCCCGCCAGCTGGGCTTTAACAAGCTCGACACGGGCGCCATGTATCGCGCCGTCACCTTCGCCGCGCTCGACCGCGGCATCGATCTGGACGACGAGGCGGCCATCGACGCCCTCGCCGAGCAGATCGAGATTCGCTTTACCAACGGCACCGGCGAGGATACGCGCCTGACCATTGACGGCCAGGACGCCTCGGCTGCCATCCGCACCCCGCAGGTGGACGCCAACGTGTCCAAGGTCTCGGCCTACCCGGGCGTGCGCGCCGCCATGCTCATCCATCAGCGCCGTGCCGCCGAGGACCGCAATATCGTGGCCGAGGGTCGCGACATCGGAACCGTCGTGTTCCCTAACGCGCAGGTCAAGGTCTTCCTGACCGCCGACCCGCGCGAGCGCGCCCGCCGCCGCGTGCTGCAGCGTCACCAAAACGACGCCCAGCCGCTCACGCCCGCGCAACTCGAGGCCGAAGTCGACGAGACCCTCGACGCCCTCAAGCAGCGCGACAAGCTCGACAGCAGCCGCGAGGTCGCCCCGCTCGTGCCCGCCGAGGACGCCGTGCACGTCGACTCCACCGCCCACACCATCGACGAGGTCGTCCGCATTATCGAGGGCCTCATCAACCAAAGGAGGTAGCCCATGCGCCTGTTTAAGCAGACGCCCGAGGACTATTACAACGCCCCCTACGCAGAGTTCCCAGCGCTCATCCGCGGCACCGTCGTCGTAGTCATGGCCATCCTTTGGGCCTTCTCCAAGCTCATGTGGCGTTGGAAGGTCGAGGACGCTGACCTGCTGTTTGAGCGCCAGGAAGGCCGCGGCAGCGTGGTCATCTGCAACCACACCTCGATGGCTGAGCTCTTGGCCGTGGAGACGGCGCTGTTCTTTGGGGGCCGCCGCATTCGTCCCATCTTTAAGTCCGAGTTCGCCAAGAGCAAGATTGTGCGCTGGGCCTTTAGCCGCGTTGGCGGCATTCCCGTCGAGCGCGGCACCGCCGACATGAAGTGCCTGCGCGCCGCCCAGCATGCGCTGCAGCGCGGCGAGGACGTCCTGATCTTCCCCGAGGGCACGCGCATCCGCTCGCGCGAGATCAAGCCCGAGGTCCACGGCGGTTTTGCGCTCATCGCTCAGATGGGCAAGGCGCCCGTCAACCCGCTCGCCATCTGCGGCTGGTCCGACATCACGCCCGCGGGCAAAAAGCTCATGCGTCCCAAGAAATGCTGGATTCGTGCCGGTAAGGCCGTCTCGCTTTTGGACGCGCCGGCCGGGCTTAAGCGTACGGAGCGCCTGGCCTGGTTTGAGTCCGAGGCCATGAACCGCGTCTACGCCATGCGAGACGAGCTGTGCGCCGAGCATCCGGGCAGGTTCTAGCCATGGGTGAGAACGTCATGAATACAGCTGCGGCCGCCGCTGAGGAGGTCGTCCCCACCATCGAGATCGCTGCCCACGCGGGCACCTGCTACGGCGTTCAGCGCGCGCTCGACATGGCACTGGCCGCCGCGCCGCAGGCAGGGGAGAGCGCTCAGGTCCATACCTTGGGTCCGCTCATCCATAACCCCATCGTTGTACGCGAGCTCGCTGAGGCAGGCGTTGGCTTGGCCGAAAACCTTGATAATGCCGCTTCGGGCACCGTGATCATCCGCGCTCACGGCGTGGTGCCGCAGGTGATCGATGCCGCACGCGAGCGTGGCCTCGACGTGGTCGACGCCACCTGCCCCTACGTGAAAAAGGTCCACGTAGCGGCGGAGCGCTTGGTACACGAGGGCTACAACGTGGTAGTCGTGGGCGAGCCGGGCCACCCCGAAGTCGAGGGCATTCTGGGCCACGCCGGCGATGACGCGCAGGTCGTGAGCTGTGCCGCCGACGCCGATGCTCTGTCGCTCAAGGGTAAAGTGGGCTTGGTCGTGCAGACCACCCAGACCGCGCAGAACCTCGCCGAGGTCGTGGCAGCTATCACCCCGCGCGTGCAGGAGCTGCGTGTGATCAACACCATCTGCGCCGCCACGAGTGAGCGTCAACAGGCAGCAGCCACACTTGCCAACCGCTGCGACTGCATGGTCGTGGTGGGCGGCAAGAACTCGGGCAACACCCGCCGCCTGGCGCAGATTTGCGCAGACGCCTGCGAGCGCACGTATCACATCGAGGAAGCCTCCGAGCTCCAGGCCGCGTGGTTTACCGACACTCACCACATCGGCATCACCGCCGGAGCCTCCACCCCGCAAGAGCACATCGAACGCGCCGTCACGCGCATCAAGGAGCTTTGCCGCTAACCATGGACCAGACCGTACCCGCATACGCCGCCGAAGTGGCCGATTACGGGCGCAGCCGCGACCCCGAGCCGGGTGAGGGCGCGCTCGTTAAGAACGTGCGTCCCGAGTCGCCCGCGTGGGATGTGGGTATCGAGCCGGGCATGCGCGTGCTCACGGTAAACGGTGAGGCGCTCACCGACATGATTGTGTGGCTCTGGGAGGCAGATGACGACACCGTCGACCTCGAGGTTTTCGACCCGCGCGACAACAGCGTCACCCCCGTCGAGCTCGACCGCTTCCCGGGAGAGGACTGGGGCCTTGAGTTCGATGGCCCCATCTTCGATGGCATGCGCACCTGCGTGAACGCCTGCGTGTTCTGCTTTATGACGATGCTCCCCAAGGGCGGCCGCTCAACGCTCTATATTCGCGATGACGACTACCGCCTGAGCTTTTTGCAGGGCAACTTTGTCACGCTCACGAACCTCTCCGACGAGGACGTGCAAAACGTCATCGAGCGTAACATGAGCCCCATGAACGTGTCGGTCCATGCCGTGAGCCCCGACGTCCGCCGTCATATGATGGGCCGCAACGCCCAGCGAGGCATGGACGTACTCGAGGCCATCATGGCTGCCGGCATCGAGATTCACGCACAAATCGTGTTGTGCCCCGGCATGAATGACGGCGAGGAGCTGGAAAAGACCCTGCGCTTTTGCGAGGAGCACGAGCAAATCACAAGCCTGGGCATTGTGCCGCTCGGTTTTACCAAGCACCAAAACCGTTTTAGCTGGTCCTACAGCGACAAACCCGAGCTAGCGCGCGAGACCATCGCCATGATCCGTCCCTTCCAGGATCGAGCCTTCGAGCGCTTTGGCCGCCACACCTTCCAGATGAGCGACGAGTTCTATCTGGACGCCGGCATCGATCCTCCCGAGGCGGACTTTTACGACGGTTACCCGCAGTACTACGACGGCATCGGCATGATCCGCTCGTATCTGGACGAGACCGACGACGTGCTGGCTACCGATGCCGAGCGACTGACCCGCGTCCGCGAGGCCATCGTCGCCCGTGGCCAGCACCTGCTGTGCCTCTCGGGCGCCAGCGCGCGAGACACCGTGGCACGCTTTGTGGAGTCGCCGCATGGTCTCGGCGGCACCGTCACAGCCATCAAGAACCACTACTTTGGCGGCAACGTGGACGTGACCGGCCTCATCGTCGCGTGTGACATTCTGGAGCAACTGCCCCAAGATCTGTCGGGGGTTATGCTCTTTGTGCCTAAGCTCATGTTCAACGCTGACGGCATGACGCTTGACGAGTATCATCGTGACGATTTACTCGCAAGCCTTACCAGTCGCGGCGCCGAGGTTCATGTGGTGTCGACCATGCCGCATGAGCTGCTCGATACCCTGGAGCGCATCCTTGGCACTGTGCCCGCAGACTCTAACACTTCCACTGACCCTACCCATTAAAGGAGAGCAGATGAAACCTATCGTCGCCGTCGTCGGACGCCCCAACGTGGGCAAGTCCACGCTCGTTAACCGCCTGGCCCAGACCTCGGACGCCATCGTCCACGAGTCCCGCGGCGTCACGCGCGACCGCTCGTACCACACGGCCGATTGGAACGGCCGCGAGTTCACCATCGTCGACACGGGCGGCATCGAGCCGCTCAAGAGCGACGATGTCTTTGCCACGTCCATCCGTGACCAGGCCCTCGCCGCCGCCGAGGAAGCCGCCGTCATCCTGTTTGTGGTCGACGGCCGCACCGGCGTCACCGAGGAGGACGAGTCGGTCGCCCGCATGCTCAAGCGCTGCGACAAGCCGGTCTTTCTGCTGGTGAACAAGCTCGACAACCCCGATCGCGAAAACGAAAGCATCTGGGAGTTCTATTCGCTCGGCATCGGCGAGCCCACGCCGCTCTCGGCCCTGCATGGCCACGGCACGGGCGACCTGCTCGACGACATCGTGGCCCTGTTGCCCGAGGAGGAGGACGAGGTCGCCGATGAGTTCCCCGATGCGCTGAACGTGGCCATCATCGGCCGCCCCAACGCCGGTAAGTCCTCGCTGTTCAACCGCATCCTGGGCGCCGACCGCTCTATCGTGTCCAACATTGCCGGCACGACGCGCGACGCCATCGACACCGTCGTGGAGCGCAACGGTAAGCACTACCGCATGGTCGACACCGCGGGCATTCGCAAGAAGAGCACCGTGTACGAGAACATCGAGTACTACTCAATGGTTCGCGGCCTGCGCGCCATCGACCGCGCCGACGTGGCGCTGCTCGTCGTCGACGCCTCCGTGGGCGTCACCGAGCAGGACCAGAAGGTCATGGGTCTTGCCATCGAGCGCGGCTGCGCCATCGTGGTGCTGCTCAACAAGTGGGATCTGCTCGACGACGACCGCAAGCGCGAGGCCTGCATGGAGACCATCGACCGCCGTCTGGGCGTCATGGCTCCCTGGGCCCAGTACCTGCGCATCTCGGCCCTGACCGGCCGCAGCGTCGAGAAGATCTGGGCGATGGTCGACGCAGCCGAGAAGACGCGCTCGCAAAAGATCAGCACCTCGCGCCTCAACACGTTCCTCACCGACCTGCGCGAGTTCGGCCACACCGTGGTGGACGGCAAGCGCCGCCTGCGCATGCACTACGTGACCCAGACGGGCGTCAACCCGCCGACGTTCACGTTCTTCGTCAACCACAGCGACCTGGTCAACGACACCTACCAGCGCTACGTGGAGAACCGCATGCGCTCGACCTTCGATTTTGCCGGCACGCCCATTCGACTCTTCTTTAGGAAAAAGGAGCAAAAGGATGCATAATCCGATTCTTCTGACCGCCATCTGCGCCGTGGTCTCGTTCTTTATCGGAGCGATTCCGTTTGGCCTGATCCTAGGCCGCGTGTTTAACCACACCGACATTCGCAAGGCGGGCTCCGGCAACATCGGCACCACCAACGCCCTGCGCGTAGCCGGCCCCAAGGTGGCCGCGCTCACGCTGCTGCTCGACTGCCTTAAGGGCGCCATCTGCGTCATGATCGCGCGTCCGCTCATCGCGGGCGTGGGCTATGGCTTCCCTGTGAGCATCATGGCACCTGGAGCCCCCGGCGACTGGATGCTCGGTGTCATTTGCCTGGCAGCGGTGTGGGGCCACATCTTCTCGCCCTACCTCAACTTCCATGGCGGCAAGGGTATCGCAGTTGGTCTGGGCGTCATCCTCGCCTGGTACTGGCCCATCGGACTTTCGCTGCTGGGCATGTTTATCGTGGCCGTCGCCATCACCAAGTTTGTGTCGGTGGGCTCGCTTGCCGCGGCCATCGGTCTTCCCATTGCCGTCTGCGCGGTCTTTCCGTACGGCAGCCTGGGACTTAAGTTTTGCATGGCGATGATTGGCATCACCGTGGTGTGGGCCCATCGCGCGAACATCAAAAAGCTCATGACGGGTAAGGAGTCCAAGCTCTCGTTTACCAAGCGCGTCACCGAGCCCGACGATAAGTAGGAGAGAGTCATGAATGTTGCGCTGATTGGCTCCGGCTCCTGGGGAACCGCCGTCGCCGGCCTTGCTGCTGCGCGAGCCGAGCGCGTGACCATGTGGGCCCACAGCAAGCAGACGGCCACCGGCATTAACGGCGAGCACCGCAACCCGCGCTATCTTGTGGACTATGAACTGCCGACCAACGTTTTTGCCACGACGGATCTGACCCAGGCGCTCGACGGCGCCGAGGCCATCATCTTTGCCGTTCCTTCGACGCACCTTCGCAGCGTGTGTCACCAGGCCGCGCCCTTTATCGGCGCCGATACCCCGGTGCTCTGCCTCACCAAGGGCATTGAGCCTGAGTCCGGCCTGCTCATGAGCGAGGTCATCGCCAGCGAGATCGGCAACGAGTCGCGTGTGGCGGCGCTCTCGGGCCCCAACCATGCTGAGGAAATCTGCCGCGGCGGGCTATCTGCCGCCGTCATCGCCAGCGAAGATCCGCAGATAGGAGAGACCTTTAAGGACCTGCTCCTGTCCACGGCCTTCCGCATCTATTTATCGCAGGACATGACCGGTGTTGAGGTTTGCGGCGCCATGAAAAACGTCATCGCCATCGTGTGCGGCATCTCCGCCGGTAGCGGTGCGGGCGACAACACGCTCGCCCTCATCATGACGCGCGGCCTGGCCGAGATCAGCCGACTGGTGCACGCCCGAGGCGGTCAAGCTATGACCTGCATGGGACTTGCCGGCATGGGCGACCTTATCGCCACCTGTACCTCCGAGCATTCGCGAAACCGCACCTTTGGCTACGAGTTTGCCCACGGCGTTTCGCTCGACGAGTATCAGACGCGCACGCATATGGTGGTCGAGGGCGCCGTCGCCGCCCGCAGCGTCAGCGAGCTTGCCCGTTCACTGGGCGTAGACATTCCGCTCACCTTTGCCGTGGAGCAAACGCTCTACAACGGTGTTACTTTGGATAGGGCGCTCGAGATTCTTACCGATCGCGTCCCCTCTCAAGAGTTCTACGGACTCACCGACTAGCGCAGAAAGGCTTCTACCATGGGTTCCATTAAAATCGCTCCGTCCGTCCTTTCGGCCGATATGGCCAACCTCAAGGGAGAGCTCGACAAGATCGCCGGCGCCGACTACGTGCACTTCGACGTCATGGACGGCCACTTTACCGGCAACCTCACCTTTGGCGTTGACATCCTCAAGGCCGTCAAGCGCTCCACCAACGTGCCGGTCGATGCGCACCTGATGGTGTCGAACCCCGACGAGACGGTCGATTGGTACGCCGACGCCGGTGCCGATATGATCACGGTCCACTACGAGGCCTCCACGCACCTGCACCGCACGCTCACCCATCTACAGCAGCGCGGCGTCAAGGCCGGCGTGGTGCTCAACCCCGCCACCCCCGTGTGCGTGCTCGAGAGCATCATTGATGTCGTCGACATGGTGCTGCTCATGAGCGTGAACCCCGGCTTTGGCGGCCAGAGCTTTATTCCCGGTACCATCGCAAAGCTCCATGAGCTCAAGGCCATGTGCGAGCGTCACGGCGTTTCACCCCTCATCGAGGTCGACGGCGGTATTTCTTCCAAAAACATTGCCGAGGTCGTCAAGGCCGGTGCCAACGTGCTCGTAGCCGGCTCCGCCGTATTTAAGTCCGAAGATCCCGCCGCCGAGGTTGCGCTGCTGCAGAAGCTGGGCAACGAGGCCGCACAGGAGGCATAAACCCTTATGACCCCAGGTCAAAACCGCATACCCGTGAATCTTGACTATGCCGCCTCGACGCCCATGCGCGCCGAGGCGCTCCTTGCGCAGCGCGAATATGACGACAGCGAGCTTGCAGGCGTCAACCCCAACTCGCTGCACTCGCTCGGCCGCAAGGCCGCCGCGCGCCTGGAGGTTGCCCGTCGCGAGATCGCCCATAGCTTTGGCGCACGCGTCCGCCCGTCCGAGATTGTTCTGACCAACGGCGGCACCGAAGCCAACCAGCTGGCGCTGCTCGGTCTTGCCGAGGGTGCTCGTCAGCGCGATCGCAAGCGTAACCGCGTGATCGTATCTGCCATCGAGCACGATTCGATTCTGGACAACCTGCCGCTGCTGCGTGCCGTCGGCTTTACCGTCGACCTGGTGCAGCCCTGCCGCGCGGGCTACATTGAGCCTGTCGCGCTTGTCGAGCTACTAGGCGACGACGTGGCGCTCGCGAGCATCATGGTTGCCAACAACGAGACCGGCGTGGTGCAGCCCATCCGCGAGCTGGCCGCCGCCGCACATGCTGCCGGCGCCTTGTTTCATACCGATGCCATCCAGGGGTATCTGCACATTCCGCTCGATGTCACCGAGCTGGGCGTCGATGCTATGTCCGTCGCCGCCCATAAAATTGGCGGTCCTGTGGCATCCGGCGCGCTTTACGTTAAAACCCGCACGCCACTGCGCCCCCGCATTTTTGGCGGTGGACAGGAAGCCGGACGTCGCGCGGGCACGCAGGACCTGCGTACACAGCTGGCTTTTGCCGCTGCCGCCCGCACGCTGGCGCCCCATGTGGCCCAGGAGCGCACAACGCTGCAGGCCTTATCCGATAAGCTCTACGCCACGCTTACGGCCCATCCTCGCATTCACGCCACGATGGGCGACTACGCGCAGGCCGATCGTCTGCCGGGTATGGTTTCGATCTACATTGACGGCATGGACTCCGAGGAGCTCATCATCAAGCTCGACGCCGCCGGCTTTGAGGTATCGGCAGGCTCGGCATGCTCGAGCGGTAGCATGGACCCCAGCCACGTTTTGAGCGCGATGGGCATCGGTCGCGAGCAGGCATTGGGAGCACTGCGCATTTCCTTTGATGACCGCGTGAATCCGAGCGATCTGGACGAGTTCGCCCAAACGCTGCTCTCGATCGTGGGTGCCGCATGATCGTCGCCGAGCTTGAGCGCGCGCTGCTGGCACGCTATCCCAAGGCGGACGCCGAGGGCTGGGATCACGTAGGACTCTCCGTTGGCGATCCGGCCGCAGAGATCACCGGCGTTGCCTGCGCACTCGATGCGACCGAGGCTAATGTTCGCCGCGCCCAAGAAGCAAGCGCCAACGTGCTGCTGACGCATCATCCCATATACATCAAGGCACCCGAGGCCTTTTGTCCGGCGGATGCCACACGACCCCAGTGCAGTGCGGCCCTCTACGAGGCTGCCCGCTGCGGGGTGAGCATTATCTCGCTCCACACCAACCTGGACTGCTCGCACGAAGCCCGTGTCTGCCTGAGCAAGCTGCTGGGTGCCGCACCCGTGAGCTCACTGGAGCACGTGGACGACCCCGAGGCCACCGGCCTGGGCGCACTTGCAACGCTCAACGACCCGTGCACGCTGCGCGATCTTGCCACCCGTGCTGCCACGACCTTTGGCAGCGACCCGCGTGTGTGGGGCGAGGTCGATCACCCGTGTCGGACCGTCGCCATTTTGGGCGGCTCCCTGGGCGACTTCGGAGAGCTCGCCATCACTGCAGGCGCTGATGTTGTCGTGACGGGCGAGGCGGGGTACCACGTGGCGCAGGACCTTGCCTTGCGTGGCCTGGGCGTGATCCTACTCGGCCACGACCGCTCCGAAGAGCCGTTCGTGGATATCTTGATGAACTCTGCAGTTGACGCCGGGGTCGACCCCCGTCATACGATTAAAATACTGAACCCTTGCCAATGGTGGACTGTGACAAAAGGAGAGAACTTATGAGCGCCGGCGCTACGCTACTCAAGCTGCAACAGATCGATTTGGAGCTCGCCCGCAACAAGAGCGAACTTGCCAATATGCCGGAGCTCAAGGAGCTCGCTTCCAAGCGCAAGACCTATGTGAAGCTCAAGGCCGAGATGACCAAGCTCTACGCCCAGCGCAAGGATCTGGACATTGAGCTCGACGATCTCAACACCACCGAGATCCAGACCAATAACGCCATCGAGGCCGCTAAGAAGCGCCACGTTGACGGCTCTGACTACCGCGAGGTACAGGACCTGGAAAACGAGCTCGCCACCCTGGCCAAGCGCCTGGACAAGATCGAGCACACCCGCAAGGACGTCGTAGTCGCCCACAAGGAGGCGCTCGACCGCGAGGCTCGCGCACAGGCAATCATCGCCAAGTTCGAGGAGGGCGTGAAGGCCGACACCAAGGCCGCCCGCGCCAAGGCAGCCGACCTGCAGGCTCAGATTGACACCGCCACGAAGGAGCGCACCGCGCTTGCTGCCACGCTGCCGGCCGACGTGCTCACCGACTACGAGCGTCTGCTCAAGCAGTTCCGCGGCCTGGCCGTCGAGACCATCCAGGGCAACATCCCCACGGTCTGCCACACCGCGCTGCAGGCATCGTCCATGAGCGACCTCAATCACGACGGTAGCGAGATTACGCACTGCCCGTACTGCCACCGCCTCCTAGTACTCCCGAGCAAGGAAGCCTAGCGATGACGGCGGCATCCAACAATTCAATGCAACTTGAGGGAAAAACGATCCTGCTGGGCATTACCGGCGGGATCGCCGCCTATAAGTCGTGCAATATCGTACGCCTGCTGCAAAAGCGCGGCGCGCGCGTCAAGGCCGTTATGAGCGAGCATGCCACCGAGTTTGTGGGCCCGCTCACCTTCCGTGCGCTCACCAACGAGCCAGTTGCCGTGGGCCTATTCGACGACCCTTCTGACCCCATCCACCACATTTCGCTGGCGCAGGAGCCCGATCTGGTGGTCGTGGCGCCCGCGACGGCCAATATCATCGCCAAGATGGCCAATGGCATCGCCGATGACCTCATCTCCACCACGCTGCTGGCAACGCCGCGACCCATCGTAATCGCACCCGCTATGAACAACGGCATGTGGAAGGCGCCGGCGACGCAGGCCAACATGGCCACGCTGCGCGAGCACGGTGTTCATGTGGTGGGACCCGGCAGCGGCTACCTTGCCTGCGGCGACGTGAACACGGGGCGCATGAGCGAGCCCGAGGACATCGTCGAGGCTGTCTGTGAGGTGCTCAACCCTGTGCCGCAAGACCTGACGGGCAAGCGCATCGTCATCACCGCCGGCCCCACGCACGAGCCGATCGACCCGGTGCGATTCATCGGTAACCGGTCGTCGGGCAAGATGGGCATCGCCCTGGCGGGGAAGGCAGCTCGCCGCGGTGCTGCAGTCACGCTCGTGTTGGGCCCGACATCGCTCGACGTTCCCCGCGGTGTGGAGTGCGTGCGCGTACAGACCGCCGCTGAAATGCTCAAGGCAGCGCTGAGCGCCTTCCAGACGGCCGACGCGGCCATTTGCGCCGCCGCCGTCGCCGACTACACGCCGGCGGCCCCGGCGGACCATAAGCTCAAAAAGGCCAACGAGCGCCTAGATCGAATCGAGCTCGTCGAGACCGTTGACATCTTGGCCGAACTCTCACGCCAAAAGGGTGATCGCCTCGTAATCGGCTTTGCTGCCGAGACCGATAGCGTCGTTGAGTACGCCGAGCGCAAATTGGCACGCAAAGGCTGCAATGCCATTATCGCCAACGATGTCTCACGCGCCGATTCGGGCTTCGGAACCGACACGAACAAGGCTTGGATTGTGAGCAAAACGGGCACACAAGAACTTCCCGTGCTAACAAAACCCCAGCTCGCAGATACAATTTTGGACTTGCTTCAAAATTTGTAAAAAAGTTCTTGCACAAGGCTAAAGTTTCGGGTTAATATACTCCCTGTTGCGAGCGAGAGCAGAGCAACAAACAAAAGCTTCGGGACGTGGCGCAGCTTGGTAGCGCACTTGACTGGGGGTCAAGGGGTCGCTGGTTCGAATCCAGTCGTCCCGACCAGAAGTTTGCAGGTCAGGCACCTAGTGCCTGACCTTTTTTGTTTTAAGCAATTGCTTAATTTTGATTAAGCAACAGGGTGTCAAAAATCTACCTACGCGATAGTCGCCTTTTGCGGTTACTTGCGCGTTTTGCACACACTTGAGCCGATTTATTAACGCGATATGAATCTACATACGCGTAGCTGGTATACAGCCGAGTACGGGCTGAATTTATCACGGCGATTTACACAGATATAGCGACTGTAACGCACAAGCGTGTCGCTGTATTTATTCCAGCAGTTCACTTGATCTGTGGACAAGTGAGCGGTTACAACAAAACGCCAACCAGGATGGACTCCATACGAGGACGCCGCAGGGGTAATGGCGGGGGAGTGCGGCAGGAGCTCTGAGGGCCGCTGCGTGACCCCATGTCTCCTTAACTCGATAATATGTGTATCAAGCCACGAATCGGTCGAGCAATTGCCAAAAGAAAGGCCCATGCAGGATTGCACGGGCCTTACATCAGATCAAATTTGAGCTAGAAGCACCAAGCGGGGCAGACGCAACACCATCCCGTCGCGGCCTCGGCGAGCGACATATCGCAGTCGAGGTAGACATCAAGGAAATCGTCAGATCCCGCACAGGGGGACCGCGATGGTGGCCACCGCGCCGCCCGATGGGCCGTTGGCGAGCGAGACGGAGCCCCCGTGGGCGCTCGCGGCCTCGGAGGCGACGTGGAGGCCGAGCCCGTAGTGGCGGCCTCCGTCACGCGAGGAGCGGGAGGAGTCGTCTGTGAAGAGGCGCTCGCAGCCGCGTTCGAGGGCGGCGGGAGAAAAGCCCGGTCCGTCGTCGGCAACCTCGATGACGAGGTACCCGCCCGCGACGTCGCAGGAGACAGCCACGCGCGAGCGTGCGTGCTCGGCGGCGTTGGCCACGAGGTTCGCGGCGGCTCGCGCCAGGGCGGTTCGGTCGAGCGGGGCCTCGGGCGCGCCCGCGACAGCGGGGCCCGTGGCCGCGTCGAGCGTCACGCCTCGCGCCCGGGCGATCTGGGCGGCCTCGGCGAGGATCTGCTCGCAGAGCTCGGCCGGCCGCATGGGGGCCCTCTCCGCCCCGCCGGACCCGCGCGAGGCCTCGATGAGCAGGCACACGTAGCCGTCGAGCCTTTCGACACTGCCGGCTATGTCGCGCGCGGCGGCCGCGAGGTCGGCGTCTTTCTCGTCTTCCAGCTCCTCCGCCACGAAGTCGGCGTTGGCGCGCAGCACGGTGAGCGGCGTCTTGAGGTCGTGGGCGAGCGACGCCATCTGCTCGCGCTGCCCCCGCTCCGCGGCCCAGCGGGCCTCGAGCGACTCGGCGAGGGAGGCCCGCATGGCGTCCATCGCGGCGAGGACGTCGTTCACCTCGCGCACGTTGGTGCTGCCGACCGCGAAGTCGAGCTCCCCCGCGCCGACGCGCCCCGCCGCCTCCGCGAGCGGCGCCATCTTGCGCGAGATCACGCGGCTCGCGCGGCGCGCCACGAGCGCGAGCGCGAGCGCGCTTCCCGCAGCGGCGCCGACGAGCATGAGATTCTGCGGGTTGGGAAGCAGGCCGGCGAGGTCGCGCGAGACCCACTGCGGCAGGTACTCGCTAACGAGCGCGCAGGCCCCGCCGCCCTTGAGCGGAAACGCGGCGTAGGTGAGGCCCGAGCCCCCGCCCTCGATCTCCACTGTGCCCGGATCCGCAGCGAGTGCCGTACGGGCCATTTCTGTCGCGTCCTCGAGCCGCGTGCTCTCGAGGTCTGTCATCAGCACGTATCCGTCCTTATTCAGGATGAGGTAGCGGTACGCCGTCGGCACGTCCTGCTGTCCGCAGACGCCGTCGCGTGCCAGGCCCTCCGCGACCTCGCGCGCATTGGCCGGCCCCCAGCTTGCCTCGTAGACGAAGCCCGCGCTGATCGCTGCGGAGAGCGCCATGAACGAGGCGAGCCACGCCGTGGCGACCGCCGCGAACGCGTAGGCGAAGTAGCGCGCGATGACGAAGGAGAGCGGCATGCCCCCGCGACCTCGCGCCCCGGTCTTTAGAGCTGCCACTTGTACCCCATCCCCCAGACGGTCGCGATCGGATCGGCGCCGGCCTCGGAGAGTTTCCTCCGGGCGCGGCTGACCTGCATGGATATGGCCGCGTCGTCGGCGTCGCTCTCCCAGCCGAGCACCGCCTCGCGTATCTGCGCGCGGCTCATGACCTGCCCGGGGTGGCGCGCGAGGTACTCGCAGATGGCGTACTCGGTGGGCGTGAGCGGCACGGCCTCGCCGCCCACGGCGAGGCCGCGCGCCCCGAGGTCGATCCGCATCTCTCCGAAGGAAAGGGCGTGCGAGCGCGGCCGGCGCTCACGGCGTAGATGGGCCGCGACCTTGGCGCGCAGCTCCGCGGCCCCGAAGGGCTTGCGGACGTAGTCGTCGGCGCCCAGGCCGTAGGCGGCCACGGCATCCTCCTCGGCCACGCGAGCGGTCAGGAAGACGATGGGCCCGTCGAAGTCCGGGCGGATCTGCCGCACGAGCTCGAAGCCGTCGAGCCCCGGCATCATGACGTCGCAGAGCACGAGGTCGAAGCGCGAGAGGTCCATCCCCGGGACCGCCGTCGGGTCCGCCGCCCTGACGACCTCATGGCCGTCGCGGCCGAGGACGCGCGCGAGCGCGTCGAGGATCGCCCGTTCATCATCTACTGCCAGTATCCTCGCCATGTTCGACCTCCTGAAACTTCCGTCGGAATTGTACTAGCGCCGCGCTCAGCGGTCCAGAGCCCTGCGCGCAGCCGCGGGTGCCTGGGCCGCGTCGCACGCGCGGTAGCGCACGCCCGAGTCGCCGCGCGCCTCGATCTCGAGCCAGCCCTCGCCGTCCGACTCCCGCCCGAAGAAGATGAGCTGGAGCTCTCGGACATTGCCTCTGTCGTCCGCCGCGTCCACCAGGTAGACGTAGTTTGCCCCCGCCCCGGTGGCGTCGGCGTAGAAGCTCGCGTGACTGCCGGACTCGGGCGCGGGCGCCCACATTGCGATCTCAGGGTTGGGCAGCACGCGGTCGGCGATCGAGCGTAGCGCCGACCCCCAGCCGGCGTCGAGCAGGGCATTCCCGCCCAGAAGGAGCGCTGCGGAGAGGAGGGCGAGCATGGCGGCGAACGGCCTCCTACGCATCTGCCCTCCCGTCCTCGAAGCGGCAGAACCAGGCGAGAAGGACGGCGTCGGCTGCCAGGGTGAGCACGAGGCCAGCGAGCGCAGTCGTGAGGAGTGGGCCCGCCGCGCGTGCGGCGTCGATGAAGGCCTCCACCCCGAGCGACCCCAGGCGCGCGGGCCAGGTGAGCGGCACCCAGCTCAGGGGCGTCGCCAGGGCACCGGTGAGCTCGCCGGTCATGAGACCGTGCGCAAGTCCGCCCACCGAGAAGAACGCGAGGAGCATCCCCGCCGCGCCGGCGCCGATGACGGCGTTGCGGCCGAGGCGCAGGGCCACGCCGAGCCCCAGCGCGTAGAGGGGCAGGCTGCCCAGCACGATGCCCGCGCAGGCGGCCGCAAGCGGAGCGGGCCCGAGCGGCAGGCGCCCGGCGACGGCGAGCACGGTCCCGAACACGCCGAGCGCCACGGCCAGCGCGCCCGCGCCGAGCGCCGCAAGGGCGAGCAGCTTCGCCGCAACGGCGCGCCCGCGCGAGGGGACCGCCGTGAGGTTGGCGAGGCGCCCGGCAGCGCGCTCCTCGTCCACGGCGAGCCCGCAGACGATGGCGGACATGAGCGGCATGAGGGCGCCGAGGAACTGGGCGTAGGCGTCCGCGCCCAGCGCCGGGTCCCATCGGGTTACGGAGAAGTACTCGCCGCAGGCAAGACCGGCTGCCAGGCCGCAGGCGAGGTGCACCGCCGAGAGCGGGGAGCGCGCCAGGCGCAGGGCCTCGGAGAGCAGGGCCCGCGGGAGAGTCATGCGCGGCGTCGGGTCGGAGAGTCGTGACATGGCCATCACCTCTCCTCGGAGCGCGCGAACCAGGCCGCGCCCGCCGCCGTGAGCGCGGCGAACGCGAACGCGCAGACCGCAAGGCCCGCCAGCGTGAGCATGCCGTCCGCCGTGAGCGCCCCGCCGAGCGCCATGTCCGCCGCGAGTGGCTCGCCGCTCGGCAGCACGGGGATGAAGCTCGTGGGGATGACCATGCTCGCCGATGGCGGAAAGAGCTGCGGCAGCGGCACCAGCGACCAGGCGAACCCACCCACGAGTTGCGCAGCGAGCGGGCAGAAGATGCCCGCGAGCATGCCGAGCCGCGCCGTGAGGAAGAGCCCTGCGGGGATCATCCACGCCGCGGTCACCGTGTTGGCGAGCGCGCAGAGGAGCATCGTGAGCGTGCCCGCGGCCGTGAGGCCCTGCGAGGAGAACGCCGAGCCCGCGAGGTAGATGCCGAAGACCACGAGGTTCGAGAGCGTGCAGAGCGTGAGGCACCAGAGCGCCTTGGCCCACCAGGCGCGCCCGAGCGGGAAGCCCAGGCCCAGAAGCCCTCGCATCCGCGAGCGCGCGTCCGCCCGCGCGACGCACGCCACCACGAGCGAGAGAGTCACGGGCAGGAAGAGCGCGTACCAGTAGTTCCACGCGCTGAAGATCTGCACGCCCCGGTAGGGCATCGCGCCGAGCAGCGGCATCGGCAGTGCCATGAGCACGGCCAGGCGAACCGGTGCCGCGTGGCGCGACTTCAGGGCCTCGGCGCGCAGGCCCGCGAGCAGGCCGCCTTTCTCGCCCGTCATGCCGCCACCTCCCCGCGCGCTCGACGCCCCTCCCGGCAGACGCTCATGAAGAGTTCCTCGAGGTCCTGCCCGGGCCGAAGCTCATCCTCGTAGGCGAGGCGCCCCCCGTAGATGATGCCGATGGTGTCCGCCATCTGCTGCACCTCGGAGAGGATGTGGCTCGAGACGATCACCGTCGTGCCCGCCGCCGCGAAGCCGCGGATCTGGTCGCGCAGCTCCTCGATGCCGATGGGGTCGAGGCCGTTGGTGGGCTCGTCGAGCACGAGCAGGCGTGGCCGGGCGATCAGCGCCAGCGCGAGCCCCAGGCGCTGCCGCATGCCCATCGAGAAGCGCCCGGCGCGCTTCTTGCCAGTGTCCGCGAGGTCCACGGCGGCGAGCACCTCATCTACGCGGCTCTCGGGAAGGCCCAGCAGCGTGGTGCGCACGCGCAGGTTCTCGCGCGCGGTGAGGTTGGGGTAGAGCGGCGCCTCCTCGACGAGGCTGCCGATTGCGTAGAGGTCCTCGCGGCGCCAGGCGTGCCCGGCAAAGAGGATCTCCCCGGCCGTCGGCCGCAGCATCCCGCAGATCATCTTGAGCGTTGTCGACTTGCCGGCGCCGTTGGGACCGAGCAGCCCGTACACCTCGCCCTCGCGGATATGAAGGCTCACGTCGGCCACGGCGTTCTGCGCCTGGTCGCCGCGGCCGAAGCGCTTGGTGAGCCCGCGCGTCTCGAGCATGTAACCCATGGGTTTATCCTTTCTCTTCCGGGCGCGCGGGCCGAGTCGCCGTGCCCGCGCGCCTTGCCTTTCGGGTTCACCATCCATGGTGGGGCGCGTTTCTAACGAAGCTGTAACGGCCGTTGGGCTCTTTTGGCGCCAGCCCTTCTCGACCCGCACATCATGATTAATTTGCTTAAGGCAACAACTTTCCCGATCGATGTAATCACCGAATCAAAACGTGTACATCAGCCATCAAAGATGCCGAAAATGTCATATTTGGAGGCTGATGTACACAAATGCAGAATCCCGCACAACCCAGTACCATCCTCCATATGTCTGGACTCTCTATGCTTGCGCTGGATAGACATCGCCGGAACGGGTATAGTATCGAAAGTTTTGTCGTTAACCAGCGGGGGAGTCCTGTGGGCATCAAAAAGAAGATCAAAAAGGAGCTTATCGGCACTTCCGATTACCCGTCGAATAAGATCTTTACGATCTCCAATTTCATCACCTTTACGCGCCTGATCCTCACCCTGGTATTTCTTTACCTGTTTGTGACGGATAACAACCGCGTCATCGCCATCGTTATCTACGCCGTTGCCGCCTCTACCGACTGGATGGACGGTCAGATCGCCCGCATGACCAAGACGGTCTCGTGGCTCGGCAAGGTCATGGATCCCATTTGTGACCGTGCGCTGCTGTTCACCGGCGTACTTGGGCTGGTGGTCCGCGGAGAGCTGCCCATCTGGGTCTGCGTGCTCATTATTGGCCGCGACATCTATCTGGGCATCGGCACACTTATCGTGCGTCATTATCACCGTCGCCCCATCGATGTCGTCTTTCCCGGAAAGATTGCCACCGCGCTGCTCATGACCGGCTTCTCGCTCATGCTGCTCGGGTTCCCCGTTGTTGACGGCCTGCATCTTTTACCTTCAACCCTTACGGCCTTCCCGGGCCTCAACGGAAGCTCGGTGCCCCTCGGCATCTTCTTTGTGTACGGCGGCGTGATCTTCTCCATGCTCACGGCTGTCATCTATTCCATTAAGGGCGGAGTGGCCATTAAACAGGCTCTCGCGCATCCCGAAGACGAGGACATCGACTTTCTGAACCCTGAAATCGAAGACTGATTCGTTGGGGTATGATTACGTACGGTTCATTATTTGCGGCACGTCCGCGATAAGTTAGGGGTTGTCATGGACAACATGGTTAACAATATGCCTCAGAATGATAAGACTGCTGACGCTACCTGCGTATTCCGCGTGCCTTCAAGCGACGTCACCGTTCCCGACCTCATGGCCAACGTGCGCATCACCGCACCCGTTCTGTCCATCGTCAAGGGTCCGCAAACCGGTGCCGCCTTTGAGCTCGAGGACGACGTGACCACCATCGGCCGCGATCCTGCGAACGGCATCTTCCTCAATGACATGACCGTTTCGCGCAGCCACGCGCGCATTATCCGCGAGGGCCTCGGCGCTCGCATCGAGGACCTGGGCTCGCTCAATGGCACCTGGGTCGACGGTGCCATCGTCAATGCAGCCCCGCTGCACGACGGTTCTTCCGTCCAGATCGGTACGTTTACGCTCATCTACCACGAGAGCACGCCGGAGCGCATCGAAACCGGTGAGTAGGGCATGGCCGAACGCAACTATCTGAGTATCGGCCAAGTCGTCAACCTACTTCGAGGCGCATACCCCGATCTTTCGAACTCAAAAATTAGATTTCTAGAGGATGAGGGGCTCATTACCCCTCATCGTACGCCTAAGGGATACCGTCAGTACTCCAAGGAGGACGTTGATCGCCTGGAAGTCATTCTGCACCTGCAGAAGACTCGCTACATGCCGCTCAACGTGATTAAGCAGCGCTTGGAAAACGCCACGGACTTGTCCACGCTCGCCTACGAGGTGGGCCTACTGTCCGATGTTCCGCTCAAGACGGAGCCCAAGGAGACCAAGCAAAAGCTGCATCCCATCGAGACCATTCCCGATATGCTGGGCGTCGAGATCTCGTTTATCCGGTCGCTCGCCGAGAACGACCTCATTCGTATCATCAAGAGTCCGCAGAATCGCGAGCTCGTCGATGGTCGCGATTTCCCGATCATCCGCTACTGCTCCGAGCTGTCACGCTTCCATATCGAGCCCCGCAACCTGCGTCAGTACGTGTCTTCCGCCAACCGCGAGTCCTCGATGTTTGAGCAGGTGCTCGTGAGCATGCTCGGAATGGATACCTCCGATGACGAGCGCGACGCCAAGCTCGAGCGTGCGTTTAAGAAGCTTCACGACCTGACCGAGGGTGTGCACACTGCGCTGCTCAAGAACCGCGTTTTTGAGTCGCTCAACGCCGTGGTCGAGGACGCCGACATCGATGCACTCGATGAGGAAATCACTCGCTCCGAGTCCACCAAAGCCAAAAACGAAGAGATAGCCACACCGGCTTCGCACGAGGATTCTCTCGTAAAGCCGCTCAAGGTCGTCGCCCCTTCGCACTCCGGCACCGCCACGGCGGGCAAATAACCGCTGCTGATATTTCGGCAACCCATTGAAAGGTCATGCAATGTACGACTTCGAATCTCAAATCGTCGACATCCCCGACTATCCCGAGCCCGGAGTCATATTTAAAGATATCACGCCGCTCTTTGGCAATCCCGAGGCGCTCAAAGCCATGACCGATGCCCTCGCCGAGCACTTTGCCGGCATGGGAATCACCAAGGTCGTGGGTCCCGAGGCTCGCGGCTTTATGGTTGGCGTACCGGTGGCTGTGGCCCTTGGTGCCGGCTTTGTTCCCGCACGTAAACCGGGCAAGCTACCCCGCAAGACGGTGAGCCAGAGCTACGAACTCGAATACGGCACCGACTCTATCGAAATCCATGCCGATGCCATTACCTCTAAAGATACCGTGTTGATTCTGGACGACTTGGTCGCGACGGGCGGAACCGTCGAGGCAACAGGTAAACTGGTGCGAGATATGGGCGCAAAGCTTGTGGGCTACGGGTGTATCCTTGAGCTTGCGTTTCTCAACCCGCGCGAGAAGCTCACGCCGTCTGATGACGATGTGGAGCTCTTTAGCCTGGTGACGGTGGAGTAGCCGTTACCCTTAGTTACTGGAAAGGAAGCTACATGCGCACAGCAAACACGCACAAAAACATGGCACGCTGCGCTGCTACGGCAACCCTCGCTTGTGTTTTGGGCTTGGGCCTCGCGGCTCCTGCCTACGCCGATACCGCATCCGACCTTGCCGCTGCTCGTACGAAGCTCGAGCAGATCGGTACCCAAACTCAGCAGATTTACGATGAGCTTGCCACGCAGACGCAGGCGCTCGATCAGACTGCCGGCGAGATCACGCAAAAGCAGCAGGAGATCGCCGATGGTCAGGCCAAGCTCTCGACCTATGTCGCCGGCGAGTACAAAACCGGCGGTCTGAGCCTGCTTCAGGTTTTGACGGGTGTCGATGATCTGAGCGATATGCTCAGCCGTTTGTTCTACTACGGAAAAGTTTCCGACAAGCAAGCTCAGACCATTCAAGAGGTCAAGGAGCTTAAGCAGCAGCTCACCGATAAGCAGGCCGAGCAGGAGAAGAACGTCGCCACAACGCAAAAGAAGGTCGACGAGCTTAACGCCCAGCAGGCTGAAGCCCAGAACGTCGTAAACTCCCTGGATTCGCAGCTGCAGGCAGAGCTTGCCGCAGAGGCCGAGGCCAACGCCGCGCTGCAGGCCGGCATCAACGCCAGCACTGCCGAGAAGGCCACGGTGAGCAACGAGACTGCCGGTACGACCGAGAACACCAACAACGGTGGTCAGACCAGCAATAACAACAACCAGGGCGGCAACACTCCGGCTCCTACGCCGACACCTGCTCCGACGCCGCAGCCCTCCACGCCTGCTCCGGCTCCGACGCCTTCTGCTCCGAGCCAGTCCGTCGATGGTGGTTCTGTTGTCTCGCGTGCATACAGTAAGCTTGGTTGCGCTTATTCCTGGGGCGGAATTGGCCCGAACAGCTTCGACTGCTCTGGTTTTGTTAGCTATTGCCTCACTGGTCGCTATTGCCGCCTGGGCACCACGGGTACCTTTATGGGCTGGACGCGTGTGTCCGATCCGCAGCCTGGTGACGTTGTGGTCAACTCGTACCACACCGGCATTTACATCGGTGGTGGTCAGATGATTCATGCTTCCGACTACAACACAGGTGTTATCATCAGCTCCGTTGCCGCCGGCATGAACAACAACTATATCTTCGTTCGCTACTAAGTATTCAAGTAAAGCAAACGGATATGGACCTCGTGGCTTTAAGTCATGGGGTCCATTCTTTTGTCTTTAGTGCAGGCCGCTATCTAGTTTTGAATACTAGATAGCGGCACAATCGGTCTGCAAGACGGCTATAATTGTATGGGAACAATTAGAAAGGACCCTCTATGAGCTGGGCACTTATCTCAGATTCAAGCTGCAACCTCCGCGATTGGCAACCGACCGCACCCCATGCCACCTTTGCATTTGCGCCCCTCAAAATTCGAGTGGGGGAGCGTGAATTCGTCGATGACCTTTCGCTCGATGTACATGAGCTCAATTGCGCTGTTCAGGCGGAGACGAACGCTTCTTCGAGCGCTTGTCCCAGCGTAGGGGAGTGGGCCGAGCTCTTCAAATTGGCAGACAAGACCATCTGCATGCCGATATCTGAGGGCGTGTCGGGCAGCTACAACGCGGCAGCCACGGCTCGCGATATGGTTCTTGCCGAGGAGCCCGACCGGCAGATTCATCTAGTCAATTCGCGCGCAGCTGGCGGCAAAATGGACCTCGTTTTCTTGCTGTTCGACCGCTATCTTGCAAGCAATCCGGATGTCTCATTCGAGGACGCTTGCGCATACTTCGATAGCCTTGAACAGAACAGCAAAATCCTCTTCAGCTTGTGCAATTACGAAAACCTGGCCAAAGCCGGACGCATCCCTAAGGCAGCCGGCGTCATTGCCAACAAGCTCAATATCCGCATTTTGGGCACGGCGAGCGAGGCCGGTAAAATCGAACTCGTCGGGCACACGCGTGGCGAAAAGAAGATGCTCAACAAGATCATCGATACCATGGAAGCCGAGGGTTTTACGGGCGGCGAGGTCGTCATCGACCATGTGGAAAATGAGGCAGGCGCCCAGGCACTTGCCAGCCGCATTGTGGAGCGCTGGCCAGGCTCCAAGACTATCATCATGCCCTGTAACGGGCTAGATTCATACTATGCCGAAATGCATGGGCTCATTATCGGCTACGGCATGGGCGTGGCTTCGGGCCAATAAAGTCCAACCAAGCAAAATTACGGGCGGGACAAAGTGACAGCTGGCTCTTTGTCCCGCCCGTTTTAAACGTCGGCTAGCTATTAAATCCGTTGAACTTGAGATAGCTCATCAAGTAAGCCTTCGATACGAAGGATGAAACCGCACTGCGCACAAGCAGCGACTCGCGTGTGACCTGATGCGCCGTATCGGGAACCGGCGTCTGCTCGACGGAAAACGCCGCACGAATCGATGCCTCGAGCTGATCGACCACATAATCGAAGGCCGTCGGAGCATCGTAGCTCAAACGCTGAATATTAAAGAGCGCCTGCACCGCAGCAATAGGTAGCACCTGCTTAAAGATGCAGATAGCGATCAGACGGGCAATCTGCTCGCGGCCATATTGCTTTTTGACCGGAGCAGGCACCAGGCCGACCTTCACGTAGTTATTGATCATCGATGGCGTAATGACAGGTTGCTCAACGCAAATGGACAGCGGCTCCATCCACAGCGCAACATACTCAATGACCTGGTCGCGGTAGAGCGTCACATTGGGCAACTGGTTATAGCGCGGCAGACTCAACGTGTTGAGTTTTCGCACGATATCGGACTGAATGAATGCATCGGGTAGCACCGTCGGCTGAATATCCTCAGGCTTAATGCTGACCGACGAATCGGACATCGGAATAACGTATTTAGCGTGGTTCATAAAGGTCCTCCGTTCATTTTCTATATTGTATTCTAGGTTATCTAGTTTTGCATACCACATAGCCGGCAAGTAAAAGTGGTTGGACAACACATTGATGCATCGTCCAACCACTTTGTTTAAAGATAGCAACCTTACATAAGATATATTATCGTACTTATCCGCGAAGAAACGCGTATGCGCTAGTTGCTGCTATGGCTCCGTCCGAAACGGCAGTCACAACCTGGCGTAAACGCTTGGAACGGATGTCGCCAGCGGCAAATAGACCAGATGTACGGGTGGCCATCGAATCATCGGTAACAATACCGCCGTCGGGAGCCAGATCGACTAGATGCTCAACAAGCTCGGTATGTGGTTGCGTCCCCGTAAAGACAAAAATGCCAAATGAGCCAGGTTCAAAGGACTCAGCGTGCATTTCACCAGTCGCATTGTCCTTGAATGTGATTGTCGTGGGCATCGCTTCACCAGAAAGCTCAACAATACTAGTTTGGTACCTAACTGAAATATTGTCCTTAGCAAGAACCTTATTCACAACGCCCTCGGGTGCACGGAACTGATCGCGACGCAGCACGATGGTCACGCTGCTGGCAATGTCGGACAGGAACAGCGCCTCCTCGCATGCCGAATTGCCGCCTCCGATAACAAAGACCTGCTTGCCACGGAAGAACATGCCGTCACACGTCGCGCAATACGAAACGCCACGACCGCGATACGTGTCCTCGCCAACAAAACCCGCAGGACGCGGCGTGGCGCCCATGCACGCAATGACGCTCTTGGCCGCTGTGTCGCCCATATCATGATGGATGGTAAATTGAGCCGCATCGGCATCGTAATCGACGCCCGTCACCATACTCCATTCAACCTGAGCCCCCAGGCCTTCAGCATGCTGTTGGAACCGCTCACCAAGTTCGACACCGCTCAGTAGCGGAATGCCAGGATAATTCTCAATCTCGTTGCTCGTAGCGATCTGTCCGCCCGACATGCCCTGCTCAAGGACAATCGTCGTCAGGTTGGCGCGCGCCGCATAAATGGCGGCAGCATAGCCCGCGGGGCCTCCGCCGATAATCGCAACATCGATCGTCTGATCGGTAGTCATGAAGAGTCCTCTCGCCAAAACGTTGTCGTTCTTTGCGCTCATACCCAAATTTACGTGAACGTGACACTCATGCACTACAATGATAAATCCGTGTTACAACGTCGAAGGGGAGTTATCGATGGATCAGACGCAGACGAGCGACGACGCTCCCCTGCTCACGCTCAGCACTTCCCAATCGAAGCAAACCACGCTCTTGGCTCAGCAAAAACCTCTCGTGACCATCGTGCACGCCTCGGTCGGCTCGGGCCACAAGGCCGCCGCAAATGCGATTGCGCAGGCATTCGACCTCATCCGCAGCACCAATGGCATCCCGGAGGATGTTGAGATTGAAGTACTCGATATCCTTGATTTTGGACGTATTAAATTCGACGGCAATAAAACCGCGGCTTCTTTTACGGGAGCCACGCGCCCCATTTACGACCTGACCTGGCGTTATACGCTTACGGGACATCTTCTCTGGGGTGGCGGCACGGCATGGTCGCGAATTATGTTCCCCGCCTTCAACGAATATATTCGTAGCCGCAGGCCCATAGCCGTGGTCGCAACGCACATCACGGCAGCCAATGTTGCCGTGGGCGCCCGCGTAATTACGGGTATCGATTATCCGGTCATCTGCGTACCGACCGACTACGAAGTCGAGGGATGGTGGCCCCACAAGGACACCGATTTATTCTGTGTTGCCAACGAATTTATGGCCGAAACGCTGCGTCCGCGCAAGGTGCCCGAGGCAAAGATTCGCATTACCGGCATTCCTATTCGCGCCGGATTCGACACGGATTACGATCGCGAGGAAGAGCTAGCCAAGTTCAACCTCCCCACCGACAAGACCGTCGTGCTGGTAATGGCCGGTGCCAGCTTGCCTCAGCCTTACGTCCGCTTTCGTGCGGCGATGGACCACACCCTCCCCTTCCTGCGCAGCTTCGAAGACATGCACTTTGTCTTTTTGCCCGGCAAAGACGTGGAGTATGCCACCCGGCTGAAGACGCTCTTCGATGCCATGAAGCTCGAGAACGTCACGGTTCTTGACTATGTCGATGATATGGCAGCGCTTATGCACGGCTGCGACCTGGCAATTCTCAAATCGGGCGGACTCACCGTCACCGAATGCCTGTGCGCACATCTGCCGATGATCCTGCTGGGCAAATCATACGGCCAGGAAAAGGCCAACACCACCATGCTCACCGGCATGGGCGCCAGCATGCATGTCACCACCGCACGAGAGCTCATCGTAACGTTGCGTCATCTCCACGATCATCCTGAGTCGCTCAAGGCACTGCTCATCAACGGCGAAGTACTACGCCGTCCCCACGCAGCCGAAGACATAGCCATCGCAACCATGGAGCTTGCAGGCAAACCCCAAAAGCGCAAACGAGCCTTCTGTCGCTTCTACTGGGGCGGAAAACCCGCGCACATCCGCTAGCACCTTAATTTCCGCTTGCCTGTGGGAGGCCCCTATATATCATCCCGTGCTCAAACATTCTCGCTTCGCTGCGAAACTGCGCGCGGGACGATATATAGGGGCCTCCCACAGGCAAGCTGCGTATACGTACTAGCAGCTTTACCAGATTCCCCACCACTAGAACCTGCAAAGGCGAAATCAGAAATTATAAATATAGTAAGCCGATGCGAGAAAGGAGGTGTCCCTTTATCGCATCGGCTTACTAGAAAGAAAGGCTTTTATTTTTCAAGCGAGTAGCCGCCCGCCTGCCTCTCACACATATCGTTCCACGCGCAGTTTCGCAGCGAGCGAAGCGACGCGAGAATGTTTGAGCATGGAATGATATGTGTGAGAGGCAGGCGGGAGGGATAAGAGCGTCCCTAGGCGACGCCGCTGGAGCCGAAGCCTCCTTTGCCTCGGTCGGTTTCGTCTAGTTCTTCTACTTCTATGAGGTTGACCGTGGGGACTTCTTGGATGACGAGTTGGGCTATGCGGTCGCCTTTGTTGATTTGGATGTCGTTGGTGGGATCCAGGTTGATGAGGATAACCTTGAGTTCTCCTCGGTAGTGGGCATCGATGAGGCCCGGCGTGTTGACTATAGACAGGCCCTGCTTGATGGCCAAGCCGCTGCGGGGCTGGACGAAGCCGGCGTAGCCATCGGGCAGGGCTATGGCCAGCCCCGTAGAGACCAGACGGCGTTCGAAGGGCTTCAGGACGCAGTCCTCGTTGGAGTGTAGATCCAAGCCGGCATCGGAGGGATGGGCGTATTTGGGAAGCTCGACGGTGGGGTCGAGACGCTTTATGTTGACGGTAATGTTAGACATGGAATCACCTTAGCTTGTCGAGCTCTTGCAGAAACTCATCGACGTCTTTGAAATCGCGGTAGACCGAGGCAAAGCGAATGTAGGCCACCTTGTCGATCTTGGCCAAGCGCTTGAGCACCATGTCACCCAACTCATGGGACGTGACGGCCGTCAGTGTGCGAGAGCGCAGCTCGACCTCGATGTCGTCGATAATCTCATTGAGCTTCTTAGTGTCGATATCGCGCTTGATGGTGGCGCGCATCAAGCCGACGAGCAGCTTATTGCGATCGAACCGCTGCTTGGTTCCGTCTGACTTAATGACCTCGATTGGGTCTTCACATCGCTCAAACGTTGTAAAGCGGTAGTTACACGAGCAACATTCGCGACGACGCTTAATGGTGTTATTTGACTCCTGCATACGGGAATCAACGACGCGGGTATGTGCCTTGCCGCATTTGGGACAGCGCATGGTACCTCCTCTTAAACGATAACAAGGGTACCATGCGCAACGCGATAATGATTACGAACGAGCAGGAACCTTAAGATGCGCACCGGCGGCGAGCGAACCATGCTCCAGATGATTGACGTTACGGATCATGTCGGAAGTCTCTTGCGTGGAAAGGCCTTCGATTGGATATTCTTCGGCAAGCGACCAAAGAGAATCGCCAGGCTGAACGCGAATAGTCTCGTAGGTAATGTTGGAAACGGACTCGGCATACGCGGCGTGACGAGCGCTAAAGACCGACATAGCGAGGACAAAGAAGAGCGTAAGCGCAACGGCGACGGCGACAATCGTCGGAACCTTCAGGGCAACGCGGGCCGGCGCGACTACAGCCTGCTGATTGCGCGCAGGCTTTACGGTCAAAGGCTGAAAGCCGGAGCGGCCACCCTGAACAACCGTAAAAGTGGGTTCTGCAGGCGTCTCGAGCTTAAGGGCGAGGTTTCCCTGGACCATATTCGTTGCGTTCATCATGTTCTCCTCTCGCGTGTTTTGCTGAGAACAGTTTTATCAAGCCGCGCGGACAAAAATGTCTAGCGCGAGAACGAATGTTCGGTTATTATTATCTTCGAACAGTTGTTCCTGTCAAGCAAAATTCGAACATTTGTTTGACATGGGTAGAGAGGATGCCCTGATGGCTCGCAAAATTACCAAGCGTCAGCAGCAAATTTACGACTTCATCAAGGAATATCAGCAGGAGAAGGGTTATCCGCCCAGCGTGCGCGAGATGGCTTCTGCCGTGGGCCTTTCCTCCCCCAGCACCGTGCACGCCCATCTCTCTGCCCTGGAGGCGCGCGGGCTACTCAAGCGCGATGCCACCAAACCGCGCGCCCTGGAACTCTTTAACGAGGACGGTTCCTCTGTCTCAATTTCTAAATCTGACAGGCCCACCGCACCTCGCGGAACGGTCTCGCTACCGCTCGTTGGTCGCGTCGCGGCTGGGATTCCCATTCTGGCCGAGCAGAATATCGAAGACACGTTTACTATCCCGACCGAAATCGCCACTGATCAGGGTTCCTTTATCCTTGAGGTGCATGGGAGCTCAATGATCAATGTCGGCATCTTCAATGGCGATTACATCATCGTCCGTGAACAAAAGAGTGCCATGAACGGCGAAATTGTCGTGGCCATGATTGATGGTTCAGCGACCGTCAAGACGTTCTACAAGGAGCAGGGGCGCGTGCGCTTGCAGCCCGAGAACGACACTATGGAGCCCATCTATGCGACGAACCCCGTTATTTTGGGTAAAGTTGTCGGTTTAATGCGCCGGTTCTCGTAATGCAAAAACGCATCACCATCTTTGATGCCGTCCGCGGGTTTACGATGATTTCTATGGCAGGTTTTCACGCTTGCTATGATCTCGCCTACCTGTACGGCTGGGATATGCCCTGGTTTACCCAGTCAGTCTTTCAAGACATCTGGCGCGCCAGCATCAGCTGGGTATTTTTGTTTATCGCCGGTTGGATGTGCACGCTCTCACGCAACAATGCCAAACGAGCGGCTAAGTACGCTGCCGCAGCTTTGGTCGTCTGGATCGCAACAACGCTCGTATCGGTCGACGATTCAGTGAACTTTGGCATCATTTATTGCATGGCGGTGTGCACCGCGGTGGTTGCGTTCACCCGTCCGTTACTCCAAAAATTACCGGGCTCATGGGGCATCGCAGCGTGCCTTGTTCTTTTTGCCCTAACCTGGGGCATTCCAAAGGCGGTCTACCCACTCCCCTACCTGGCATGGCTTGGATTCCCAGGCCCGGGTTTTGTTTCGGGAGATTACTATCCGCTCATACCGTTTGTCTTTATGTACCTTACCGGCTTTTTTGCTGCCCAGGCAGCACAAGCATCAAGTCTCGAAGCGCCAGTATGGGCATACGCCAATCCTATCCCGGCGCTCGCAGTCCTGGGTCGGCATGCCTTACCGTTCTACCTGCTCCATCAGCCAGTCATTCTAGGCGTGCTAGAAATCGTTTATTCCGTACGATAGCGCTCGAGCCGCGGTGCAATACGAGCCGGCAGTTTCGCCACAATGCGAACGCCGTCCTCGAGATATTCCTCATGCAGAAGGGTTCCCTGCTCATGCACCAGCGTGATGAGAGCGCCCTCGCGATACGGGATATCAGCGGAGAGCAACACATCGGTGGCAGCTGCCTCGCGAGCAATCCGGTCGACGAGATCGTCGAGCCCCTCGCCTGTTTGGGCCGAGAACAGAACGGCCTCCGGATAGCGACGACGGAAACTCAATCGATCGACGCTATCGAGAAGATCGATTTTATTGAATACGGTCAGCGTTAAACGCTCTCCGGCGCCGATCTCATCAAGCACGCGGTCGACAGCCTCCAGCTGCCGCTCATAGTCCTCGTCAGACGCATCTACGACTTTGAGAATTAGATCGGCACCCAAAACCTCGGACAGCGTCGATTTAAAGGCATCGACCAGACCATGCGGCAGCTTTTGAATAAAGCCGACGGTATCGGTAATCGTCATGCAGCGACCGCCGGGCAGACGATACGAACGCGTCGTCGGATCGAGCGTAGCAAACAGCTTGTCCTGCGAAAGTACCGTAGAGCCGGTCAGACGATTGAGCAACGTCGATTTACCGGCATTGGTATAACCGGCTAACGCGACGCGAAACGCCGGTGACTCAATGCGGCTCTTGGATTGAACATCGCGACGCTGTTCAAGCTGCTTGAGCTCACGACGAAGCGCAGCGATCTTATTACGAATGAGGCGACGGTCGACCTCGAGCTGACTTTCGCCCTGACCAAAACGTGAGCCGATGCCGCCGCGCGTCTGCTCCTTGGCGAGATGGCTCCACATGCCACGCAGACGAGGCAACAGATATTGAAGCTGTGCCAGCTGTACCTGCAGGCGTCCCTCACGCGTCTGAGCATGCAGACCAAAGATATCCAGGATCAGTGCTGTACGATCGATAATCTTTACCGGCTCGCCCACAGCTTTCTCTAAATAGGATTGCTGCGAGGGCGTCAGGTCGTCGTCAAAAATAACGACATCGGCATCCATGCGATGTACCAGGCCGCAAAGTTCCTCTACCTTACCGGAACCGATAAACGATTTGGGATACGGCCTTACCAAACGCTGAGACAAGCGGGCCACGCACTGGGCACCAGCCGTGTGGGCGAGACGCTCCAGCTCATCAAGCGAGCGGTCGAGCGGCCATGCATTGTCGCGCCATTCAACACCAACCAAAATGGCACGCTCGGGCTCGGGTGCCGTGGAAACAAGGGGGAAACGGGCCATTAGGCAGCCTCAATACGATGCAGGATATCCTCAACGACCTCATCGATCGTACATTCATCCATATCAAACCACACGATACGGTCATCGCGCTTAAACCACGAAAGCTGACGCTTGGCATAACGACGCGAACGCATCTTAATGAGTTCGCGAGCTTCATCCATGCTCATCACACCATTGAAAGCATCGATGATCTCTTTATAGCCAATTGCCTGCATCGACGTCAGGGCATCTCCCAGCCCCTGGTCCATAAGACCGCGGACCTCATCGACAAGACCCTGCTCAAACATCAGATCGACGCGCTGGTTAATGCGCTCGTAGAGCACCTCGCGATTACGCGTCAGACCAAACCATAGGGCATGAAAATGCTCGCGCGGAACATTAAACTGACTTTTTTGCTGTGCATAGGAGATACCATCATCATGCATCTCGAGCGCACGAATCACACGGCGCACGTTATGGGGATGAATAACAGCAGCCGATTCTGGATCGCGCTCGGCAAGCAGGGCATGCAGTTCTTCCTCGCCAATACGCTCGGCAAGCTCCTGATAGCCCGCTCGACGATCGTCCTCAAGTTCACCCGAGGGAAAGTCCATCTCATCGAGAGCGGCCTTGAGATATAGCCCCGTACCTCCGCAAAAAACCGGCAGGCAACCCGAACCGAGGAGACGTTCAACATGCGCGCGAGCGTCAGCCTGATAAAGCGCAGCAGAATACGCCACGCCCGGCTCTACAATGTCGACGAGACGCAGCGGCGCCGTGCACTCATCGGGCGCCATCTTTGCGGTACCGATGTCCATGCCACGATAGATTTGCATCGCATCGCACGACAACACTTCGGACGAAAGACGAGCTGCCAAACGGTCGGCAACATCACTCTTACCAACCGCCGTCGGACCGACGATCGCAACGGCGGAAAGACCTGCCCTGGGAGAAACCATTAGCGCGGCTCGCCCACAACGGAACCGGACAAATACCAGGTCTTGGCAACGTCAACGTCAACATCAACGATCTTGCCAACAAGCTGATCGATGCTGTAACCCTCGGGGATAGGCGCATGCACGGTCTGATTCTTGGGACTCTTGCCCAGCAGGACCGCATCGTTCTTTTTACTCGTTCCCTCAATGAGCGCCGGAACCACAGTATGAAGCTCACCCTGGTTATACTCGTGTGCCGTGGTCTCGATAACCTTAACCAGACGGTTGAAACGCTCGAGAATAACCTCATGCGGCGTAGGATCGTCAATCTCGGCGGCCGGGGTACCGGCGCGCTTGGAATAGATGAAGGTATAGGCCTGAGCATAGCGGACCGTCTCGGCAAGTGAGAGCGTCTGCTCAAAGTCTTCTTCAGTCTCACCCGGGAAGCCAACGATAATGTCGGTCGAGAGCGCGATATCGGGCATGCGGTTGCGAATGCGATCGACAAGGCCCAGATAGTCCTCGCGTGTATAACGGCGATTCATCTCTTTGAGGATCCGCGTCGAACCTGACTGGACGGCCAAGTGCAGCTGCGGCATAACGGCAGGCGTCTCGGCCATGGCGTCGATGGTCTCGGGCAACAGGTCCTTGGGATGCGAAGACGTAAAGAAGATGCGCTCCACGCCCGTATCGCCCACGGCACGCAGCAGATCGGCAAAACGCGGCTTGCCAAACAGATCGCGACCATATGAGTTAACGTTTTGGCCCAGCAGCGTAATCTCACGCACGCCCTGGCGCACCAAACCGGTCACCTCGTCGACAATCTCCTCGAAGGGGCGGCTCTTTTCGCGACCGCGCACGTACGGCACGATACAATAGGTGCAGAAATTATTGCAGCCCGTCATGATGGGCACCCAGGCGTGATACTGGGTCTCGCGATGCCACGGCATGCTCATGGCATCCGTATCCTCATGCTCATTGGTGCGGATATGACGCTTACCATCAAGGAACGCCTCGGCAATGAGCTCGGCCACATGTGCAATGGAATGCGTGCCAAAGATGACATTGACGTTATCGACGTTGGTGAGCAGGCCCTCGCCATCGCGCTGCGCGATGCAACCGCCAACGGCAACCACGCGCTTGCCCGAAGGCGAAGGCGGCAGGCTTTTGCAGGAATTGCACTGACCGTACAGGCGAGTATCGGCGGCCTCGCGCACGCAGCACGTCATGAAGACAACGATATCGGCATACGCGGGATCGAGCGCCATGAGGCAGCCATACGAATCAAGCAGACCGCTCACACGCTCGGAGTCGTGCTGATTCATCTGGCAGCCAAAGGTGCGGATAAAGTAGGTTTTACCGGCAAGAATATCGCGTACGGAACGCTGGTCCATGTGCATAAGTCCTAACGATGGGGAGCGGAACGAGGCAAGCAGAAGCTATGCCACAGGCTTAACATCATCCATGACGACGTTATCCATAGCAGCTCGATTGATCTGGTGAACGTAGATAGAAAGGCGGATGGCCGTGCGCGACTCCCCGTTAATGAGGATGTCGGAGAACACGGGCGCGCAGGAAATATCAAAACCGGTTGGAATCAAAAAACCGCGCGCGATAGCAACGGCCTTAATGGCCTGGTTGACGGCACCGGCGCCGACACACTGGATGTTGACGGGTACACCATCCTTGACCATGCCGGCGATGGCGCCGGCAACGGACGCGGGCGATGATTTGCTTGATACCTTCAGGCAATCCATGAAGAAACTCCTGCATTTAAAAGTACGTTTTAACTGCAATAACTGTATCGTACCGAGTGGACTCGGTAAAGGCACTATTCCTCTTTGGCAAGATCAAAGGTCACGGTAATTCGATCACGCGAAACACGAATCTTTGGGTCGCCGCAAAGGTTGAGATAATACCGGGCAGCAAGGTCATTAAAGTCGCGCTCCACAGCACGCGAAAACTGTGCCATGTCATCCTTGGCAATACGTAGCCCGCGACGATCCTTCGCGAGATCGACAGGAGCCGGCGCATGCGAGGACGAATCACGCTCGCGCAGCAGACGCGCGGTCACACCGCGAACGGGCTTAATCTGCCCTGCCAAAATGCGATGGGCCGTGCGCTCGGACATCTCAAGACCCAAACCCGAACAAATACGGATAAAGTCCTCGGCATCAGAAGCAAGGCCTAAACGATCGACAACCGGAAGCTCGCTCTCGTCATCAATGAACAGGAGACGAGACGTATCGAGCCGACTTGACGCTTGAGCATAAAGGGTCGCGGCAATCTCAGACGGAGAACCAAGATAGACATCGCAACCACGCAACTCCTCGAGCGCAAACTCACAAGCAGCGCGAATAATATTATGTGGACCGCGAGCGCAGACATAACGTCCGTCCTCATCCTTGACGGCCTGGGGCCAGCTGGACTGATCGGCACGCTCACTGAGGCGATCGGCCGCGACGCTCACCTTAAAGGCTGAACCAAGATCGACGCCGGACGTGACCACACGGGCCTCGTCGGTGTTCTGCTTGATCGAAAACAATGCCATGCCACGACCGTGAACGCCCCAACGGTCCATCTTCATGCTCTCGAGCTTAGAGGTAACGCGGGCATCGAAGATTCGCTCTTGCATATCCTGCGGAACGCCCGAACCGTTATCCAGAAAGACAAGCGTGCGGACGCCGTCTTCCTTGGACGTGGCGAGATAGACCTTGTCGGCGCCGGCATCGCGAGCATTACGGAGCATTTCGATGACGATATCCTCGACATGCTGAATGTCGTGCTTTGCCTGGCGCCGCTCGGCCTCCGAAACGCGGAGGCGGACATACCCCTCGCCAAGGTTCTCCTCGACGCGAAGGCTGCCCTCCCCCGACATCGACGCGATAAATGAGATGAGCTCGTTCGCGTCGCTCATATTATTTAGCGATATCGACAGCGCGGCTCTCGCGAATCACGACGACGCGCACCTGACCGGGATACTCCATCTCTTCCTCGATCTGATGGGCGATATCGTGAGCCAGGACCGTGGACTGGGCATCGGAGATCTTGTCCGGCTGAACCATGACGTGGACCTCGCGACCAGCCTGCATAGCATAGGTACGCTCGACGCCGTCATGGGAGTTGGCGATCTCCTCGAGCTTCTCAAGACGCTTGATGTAGTTCTCGGCAGACTCGCGACGGGCACCGGGGCGAGAGGCAGAGACAGCATCGGCGGCCTGTACCAGGACATCGAGCACCGTGTTGGGGTCGACATCGGCATGGTGAGCCTCGATAGCGTGGACGATAACGGGCTTCTCGCCATAACGGCGGGCCAGCTCGGCGCCGATGACGGCATGCGGGCCCTCGACGTCATGGTCGATTGCCTTGCCCAGGTCGTGCAGCAGGCCGGCGCGCTTGGCAGTCACAACGTCCAGGCCAAGCTCGGAAGCCATCACGCCGCACAGATCAGAGACCTCGAGGGAGTGCTGAAGCACGTTCTGACCAAACGAGGTACGGTAGCGCAGGGCACCAAGGGTCTTGACGATCTCGGGGTGCAGGTCGTGGATGCCGGTATCGAAGGCAGCCTGCTCGCCAGCCTCGCGCACGCGCTGCTGAACCAGGTCGGCAGCCTTGTGATACATCTCCTCGATACGGGCAGGGTGAATGCGGCCGTCGGCGATGAGGTTCTCGAGGGCGACACGGGCGGTCTCACGACGGACCGGGTCGAAGCTCGAAAGAACGACGGTCTCGGGCGTGTCGTCGATCACGAGGTTGACGCCAGAAACCTGTTCGAAGGTCCGGATGTTGCGACCCTCGCGACCGATGATACGGCCCTTGAGGTCATCAGAGGGAATGTGCACGGAGGTAACGGTGACCTCGGCAGTGTGGTCGGCAGCGCAGCGCTGGATCGCCAGAGACAGAATCTCCTGGGCGGTCTTGTGGCACTCGGCGCGAACCTGCTGCTCGGACTCGCGAATGATCGTGGCGGCCTCGTGGGTGACCTCACCGCGAACCTTATCGAGGAGCTCCTTGTGGGCGTCCTCGCGGGTAAGGTCGGCGATACGCTCGAGCTCGGAGGTCTGCTTTGCGCAGAGCTCCTCGAGCTCACGGGAGCGCTTCTCGACCTGACCGGCCTGGCTGGACAGCTGATGCTCGCGCTTGTCGAGAGCGTCGTTGCGGCGATCGAGGGATTCCTCGCGCTGCATCACGCGGTTCTCGAGCGTACGAATCTCGTTCTTACGCTGCTTGTCCTCGGCCTCGGCGGCCTGCTTGTTCTTGATGATCTCCTCTTTAGCCTCGAGCAGAGCCTCTTTTTTGAGGGTCTCGGCCTGACGCTTAGCATCACCGATCAGGGACTCAGCCTGTGCGTGTGCCGACTGGATTTTTTCGTCGGCCTCGTGAAGACTACCCTGCTTGGCGGTGCGCATGTAGGCAATGGCGGCGATGGCACCCAAAACGATGCCAACGAGCGCTGCGATGATAGGCATGCTCACTCCTTTTTATGGATTCGTTACACAACAAAGCGAACCGTCCTTACGAACGGCTCGCGACATTTGAGTAATATGGGCGCAGCTTATGCGGGTCGGATACAGATAGACATATAAACAAACTCATCACAGATGAGCACATATCACAAAGCAAATGACAGTGTTTATCGTACGTTGAACCACAACAACTGTCAAATAAATGGCCCCAGCACGGCGGCTAAAACGCGGTGAACGGCAGGGCCGCAAAACGCATACGCCTAAACCGCACATTCCTTACGTTCGGCATCGAGACGTGCCTTAACGGCATCGGCGGCGATGTGATACGAGAAGCCCTTGCCCATCAAAAACCGAACCAGTTTTTCGAATCCGCGCGTCTCTGGAACACGCCGCTTGGCGAGCAGGGCTGACGCACGCGCCAAATCGTCTTCGATGGCAAAATAATCCTCGGGATAACCGGGAATGTCACCGAGCACGACATGACGGCGCTTGAGCTCGGTCTCGATTTTACGCTGTCCCCAACCGCGCCGCTTGCGTTCCTCGATAAAGTACGAGCAAAAGCGGTTCTCGTCTAAAAAGCGATACTCGGTGGCGCGCTCGACGGCGAAATCGATCGCGGACTGGTGAAAACCGTAGCGAGCCAGCTTGTCACGGACCTCACCCGTCGCATGGTCGCGGCGCGATAACATCTCGGTCACCATGGTAAGCGCACATTTACGCTCGATGAGCTGCACCGCATCACGAAAGTTATCCCAATCACAGGGAAGATCGGGGCGGTTTTTGACATACAGCCGCGCGACCCGCACGGGGATCCAAATGGACCGCTCAAAACCGCCCTCAAGCTCACAATCGATATGTGCGCAAGGCTTTTTGGACGCATAGCCGCTCGAGAACGAGGAGGCCGCCTTCTTATCGGGAAAGACGACCGTGGCCTCGGTCACCGTATACGACATGAGCGTAACCGCTACTCGTCGTCATCATCGAGCATGGCGGAACCATCGATGGCGTAAAGCTCGTCAAACTCCTCAGGCGCAGGCTGATCGGTCAGCTCGACCTCGGACGGAGCATCGTCATCAAACTCAAGCCCGCAGGCAAGGCGGACCTTATGCTCAATCTCGTCGGCGCAATCGGGGTGTTCGCGCAGGAACGCCTTGGCGGCCTCGCGACCGTTGCCGAGCTTGTCCTCGCCATAGGCAAACCAGGAGCCCATCTTCTTGCAGATGCCGCACTCGACAGCCATGTCCAAAATCGAGCCTTCCTTAGAGATGCCCGTACCGTACATGATGTCGAACTCAGCAGAACGGAACGGAGCTGCCACCTTGTTCTTAACGACCTTGGCGCGCACGCGGTTACCGATAACCTCATCCTTAAGCTTAATGCTGTCGATGCGGCGAATGTCGATACGCACCGAAGAGAAAAACTTAAGAGCGCGGCCGCCCGTCGTGGTCTCGGGGTTGCCGAACATGACGCCGATCTTCTCTCGCAGCTGGTTAATGAAGATGCATGTCGTGTTGGACTTGGACAGCGAGCCGGCGAGCTTGCGGAGCGCCTGACTCATCAGGCGAGCTTGCAAACCGACCGTGGTATCGCCGATCTCTCCCTCGATCTCGGCACGCGGGGTCAGCGCGGCGACGGAGTCGACGACAATGGCATCGATGGCGCCGGAACGCACGAGCATGTCAACAATCTCGAGCGCCTGCTCACCCGTATCGGGCTGGGAAATCAGTACCTCGTCGATATCCACGCCAATGCGCGCGGCATACGTGGGATCGAGCGCGTGCTCGGCATCGATAAATGCCACCACGCCACCCATTGCCTGGGCCTCGGCCAGGATCTCGAGCGAAAGCGTCGTCTTACCGGAGGACTCAGGACCGTAAATCTCGACGATACGGCCGCGCGGCACACCGCCGATACCCAGAGCGGCATCGAGTGCCAGAGCGCCCGTGGGGATGGCCTCGACCTCAAGCTCGGGGCCGCCGTCACCATACCTCATGATGGAGCCTTGACCGAACTTCTTCTCGATCTCGGCCTTGGTGGTGGCGATCATCTCTTCGCGCTCTTTACCCGTTGTGGGTGCATGAACGGTACGTACGGGACCTGAATTCTTGGCCATGAATAGCCCTCCTCTTAACAACCTGCATCGATAATAAACGAACGGCTGTTCGTGGTCAACCGTTCAGGCCAATCATATGCAGGCAGCCTTTCCAAAACCCAACCAAACGCCGACCAAATACTGACCAAATGCTTGACCACATAGGGCCAAATATAAGCAAGGAAGGCGAAAATAAACCTATGACCAGCAAAAACGCTGAATTTGTCAAAGGTCCCTATCTCCACAATTAAGGGGCCCTAAGGCCCCTTAAAACACGTCTATTCCATAGAGTTGAGCACAAGGGCAATGCGTCCCAATGCCTCCGCGACCGCATGAGCGCGAACACACGAACGGTCGCCCTCATAGTGGCAGCGCACAGAGTCCACGACCGGCACTTCCCCATCAGCCGCGCGATACGCCCAGCCAATATAGAAAGTGCCAGCCGGATCGTCCTCAGTGCCGCCGCCGGGGCCGGCATAACCCGTTGCGCCCACTGCAATATCGCTCTGGTACAGCTCCAGCGAACCCGCCGCCATCTCGCGCGCGGTCTGATGCGACACCGCGGTATAGCGGTCGAGCGTCTCCTGATCAACACCCAAAACGCGATGCTTGATCTCATCGCAGTAGGTCACCGCACCGCCACGCAGCACCGCCGAGGCGCCCGGGATATCGGCAATCGTCGAGGCGATCATACCTGCTGTCAGCGACTCAGCCGTCGAAACCGTCACGCCCCGAGCGCTCGCGCGCTCGACAATATGACGCGCCAGCTCCTCGTTATGTGCGGAAATCTGCTCAAAAGAGTCCGTCATACCCACCAGGACCTAGACCGAAAAGACGATCTTGCGGCAGTTCCAGAAGTACTGGGCGCCCGAGATAACGGTCAGGACAACGGCAACGGCGTACAGGAAGCGCGACACCGAGTAGATGCCGAGCGTCAGCGCCAGCGGGCCAAGGTGCAAGCCGGCCATCGCAAAGACGCACAGGTAACCGCAGATGGAGACCATCGTGGTCGCCGTCTTGTACTTGCCAAGCTTATCGGCGGCAACAACCACGCCGGCGGCACTCGCAACCATGCGCAGGGCGCTTACCAACAGCTCGCGGAACAAGATGATGAACACGGACCAAACCGACACGGCGCCAAAGTCCAAGAACAGCAGCAAGGCCGAGAACACAAGTAGCTTGTCGGCGATGGGGTCCAAGAATTTACCGAAGTCGGTAATCTCGTTGCGCGAGCGGGCCAGATAGCCGTCAACTTTATCGGTGCACGACAGGATGACGTACAGAATGAAGGCAGCGGCGGCGAGCGGGCCGTCGAAGGTGCTCCAATCTGTACCGGCAACACTCGTGTGAGAAAGCGCCGACACGATCATGAACACCGGGATAAAGACGATGCGAACGCACGTCACGATGTTGGCGGGCGTCCAAACACTCGTCAGTTCCTTATTGCTCTCGTTTGCCACGATGCTCTCCTACTCCACAACATGGCCGATAAGCTCATAGCAGAAGCTATCGGTAAACTCGACCGTCAGAATATCGCCCACGGACGCCTCGCTGGCGTCCAAGTGCACCGCGCCATCGGAATCGGGCGCCTGGAACCAAGCATGGCCGATCAGCTCGGCGCCGTCCTCGGTCTCCTCGATGCCGTCGACGATCACCTGGGCGCGCTCGCCCACATGTGCGGCGGTGGCGGCAAAACCGAGCGACTCGGCCAGGTCCATGGCCTCCTGGGCGCGCTCGAGCTTGACCTCTTCGTCGACCTGGCCCTCCATCTTGGCGGCCAGGCTGCCCTCCTCCTGCGAGTAGGCAAAGACGCTCGTGTAGTCAAAGCCGACGGTGTCCATAAAGTCGATAAGGTCGCGGAACTCGTCGTCGGTCTCGGTCGGGAAGCCGACCATGGCCGTGGAACGGATCACGATGCCGGGGATGCGCTCACGCAGATCGCGGAACAGGTCCTCGAGCTCCTGGCGTGAACCGGAGCGACGCATGGCTTTAAGGATGCGTGCGTCGCAGTGCTGCACGGGGATATCGATATAGGGTAGCACCTCGGGGGTATCGCGAATCGTCTCGATAAGCTCGTCGGTCATGCCCTCGGGCTGCAGGTAGAGAACGCGGACCCAGACGTTGTGCGGGCGCACGGCCTCGGCGACGGCATGCAGCAGCTGCGCCAGATTGCGCGGCGAGCCATCGGTGACGTCTTCGTCGGCAAAGTCGGTGCCCCAAATACCCGTGTCCTGGCCGATCAGCACGATCTCGCGCACGCCACCGGCAACCAGGTCGCGTACCTCGGAGATAATGCTCTCGGCATTGCGCGAATGATAGCGACCGCGAATATAGGGGATCATGCAGAAGCTGCAGAAGCGGTTGCAGCCATCGGAAATCTTGACGTAAGCAACGGCGCCCTCGACAGTGCGCTTGACTTGCGGAATATAGGCAGCGATCTCACGCTCGACACCCAGCACGCCATCGATGACCGCCACGATGCCGTCCTCCTCGTCGGCCTTCACAAAGGCAGCGACCTCGGGCAGCTCGTCAGGCAGGTCGTCGCCATAGCGCGACGGCACACAGCCGCACATGACGATGGGACAAGAACGAACGCCGTCCTGAACCTCGTTGGCGAGCTCGAGCGTGGTCTCGATGCTCTCGGACGTTGCGGAGGCGAGGAACGAGCATGTATTGACGATGGCGATATCGGCATCCTGTGGGTCGAATGCCTCCTCGTAGCCCGCGGCGGTCAAAAGTGAACGCATGCGGTCGGTGTCAACCTCGTTCTTAGCGCACCCGAGGGTGATGTAGAGCACGGAGCCCAACGGTGTATCCATGTTGGAGAGCAGTCCTTTCGAATGATATTAGCGGTAGTTGGTGAACTGCAGCGGCTGGCCGTAGTCCTGGTCGCGCAGGAACTGGATAACGGTCTGCAACGCGTCCTTCGAAGCAGAGGAAACACGCAGCTTGTCGGCCTCGATAGTCACCTTGACCTTGAGCTTTTGGTCCTTGATGTCCTTATTGATCTTCTTGGCGGTAGCCTGGTCGATACCCTCGACGATATGGCCGAGCACGCGCACGGTGCCGCCCGATGCCGCCTGCGGAGCATCCCACGAGACAGCCTTGAGGTCGATGCCGCGCTTGATGAGCTTGGAGCTCAGGACATCGATGATCTGCTTGGAGACAAAGTCGGCCGGGGCGTTGATCGTAAAGAGTTTGTCGCCCTTCGAAAGCTCGATCGTGGCGCCGGAATCCTTCAGGTCATAGCGCTGGGAAATCTCGCGCGTGGTCTGCTGGAAGGCGTTATCGACCTCTTGCATGTTGACCTCGGACACGACGTCGAAGCTGGAATCTTTAGCCATGATGTTTCCTTTCGCGTACGAGCGGCTTAGTAGCTATCGTACGAATAGTCGGTAGAATCGGTGGGCGTCTGACCGTCAGTTGCGGTAACGGCGCCATCCGTGGACTGGGCATCGGTGCCGTCGGTGGCGTCGGTACCATCGGTGGTGTCGGCACCATCAGAACTTTCACCATTCTCGGAATCAGTCGTCTCCTTCTTGGGAACGGTGATCGTCACACGCGCCACGCCCGAGGTCTTGGTATCGTAACGGACCTTTTCGCCGTTCTTGGTAACGGTGACATCGGAAGGCTTGGACGTAGTGATCTCGATCGAGGACTCGGGCGTGTACTCCTGCTCAAAGGGGCCAGTCGCCTGGGCACCATAGACCGACTTGCCGTCAACCTTGACCTCAATCCAGGCGGTCTTTCCCTTGGCAACGGAGACCTTGACCTTCGTTACCTCGTTCTCGTCCTTTTTAGCCATCGTCTTGGTGGCGTCCGAATCGGTCGACTCATCCGTCGCCTCATCGGCGTCTTCGTCCTCGTCGACCGTTTCGGTCTTCTTAGATGACTTCTTGGTCGTCGTCTTTGTAGCAGTGGGCGTCTCGGGCGTGGTCTCAGGCGTCGAAGATGCGCAGCCGCGCAGAAGTACCACGATAAGCACGATCAGCAGCAACGCCACGGCACCGATACCTGCGTAGACGATACGCGGATCGAGCCCGTTGTTTTGAGGAGCACGGGAACCGCCGCGCCCACGACTGGAACTGCTGCGGCCGCCCCCCTGAGGCATACGACCACGATTGCTATCGGAACGGCCGCGATAGCCACCCTGGCCCTGAAGGCTGCGCTGACCCGAACGGGGCGCAAGTTCACCGCGGCCTTGATAGCCACGCTGGCCCGAACGCGGAGCCGAAGAGCGCTGGCCATACGGCTGTGATTGAGAGCGAAGACGCGGCGTCACCTGCGTGGTATCGGCGTCCGCATAGCCGCCGCGAGCACGACCGGCAGAGACACCACGGTAGCCACGATCGGAATAGCCGCCATCTCCGTAGCCGACACGGGGATCGCGCACCACACCGCGGGCAGCGGGGAGTGCACGGTCCTCGGGCATCGGCGCACTGCGGAACCGGTCACGCTGCGAGCGAATCTCCTCACCCGAACCCGTCTCAGTAATATAACCGGCCTGCTGAGGACGCTGTCCATAGCGGGTCGAACGACCGCCCTGAACCATCAGAAAGCGCCCGTTATCGACAGAGGAACGCGAATTGACGTAGCCGGCAGCGTCCTGAAAACGACCGCCCTGCTGCGACGTCTCGCGTTCGTATGCCATCAGGTCGTCAAAGTAGGCATTGACGACCTCACGCGGATTGAGGCCCAAAAAGCGAGCATAGCTCGAAATCATGCCCTGCGCATAGCCGCGCGGCGGCATCGAAGCAAAGTTACCGGTCTCGAAAAACTCGATGATCTGCGGCCTGATTTTGATGGTGTTGGCGACCTGCTGAATGGAAAGGCCCATTCGGCGACGCTGCTCGAGCAGCATGTCACCAAAGCGTGCAGCCATCAGAATCCTCCAAACTCACGATCTTCACGTGCCATCTCGGCGTCGACAGATTCCAGCGCGGCAAGCCCCTCCTCGTCCAACAGGACCTCGCGCGGCTTGGAACCGTCGGGCGGGCCGACGACACCCTTTTCTTCCAGCATGTCCATAATACGCCCGGCACGCGCATAGCCAACCTTCAGACGACGTTGCAGGCCAGATGTGGAGCCAAGCTGCGATTCCACCACAATATGGGCGGCTTCCCAAATGAGCGGATCATCGTCTTGCGGCTCGGTGACTCCGGTGCGGACAATACCGCCGCCACCCGCCATGGACATGGAAGCGGGCGCCACGGCGGACAGAATCTCCTCGTGGTAGTCGGGCTCGCTCTGCGACTTGACGAACTCGACAATCTCGTTGATTTCGTCGTCCGAGACAAAGCAGCCTTGGATACGGCGGGGCTTGCCCCAGTCGACCTTGGAGAACAGCATGTCGCCCAAACCGGTGAGCTTCTCGGCACCCATCTGGTCGATGATGACGCGCGAGTCGATGCCCGTGGCGACGTTAAAGGCGATGCGATTGGTGATGTTGGCCTTGATGAGGCCCGTCACCACGTTGGAGCTGGGGCGCTGCGTGGCAACGATAAGGTGAATACCGGCGGCACGGCCCAGCTGTGCAATACGCACGATCGAGGCCTCGACATCCTTACCGGCGACCATCATCAGGTCAGAGAGCTCGTCGATGATAATGACCAGGTAGGGCATCTTTTGCGGCGGGTTGTCGTAATGCTCAAACTCGCCGGCGGCCTGTTTTTCGTTGTAGGTCGAGATCTTACGCACGTTGAGACGCTCGAAGACCTTCAGGCGACGCTCCATCTCGGACACGGCCCATTGCAGAGCGCTCGCGGCCTGCTTAGGCTCGGTCACCACGGGCACATAGAGATGCGGCAGACCGTTATAGCCCGCAAGCTCGACGCGCTTGGGGTCGACCATGATCAGGCGAACGTCCTCGGGAAGTGCGCGCATGAGCAGGGTCGTGATAATGGAGTTAATCATGACTGATTTACCGGAACCGGTGGTACCGGCAATCAGCAGGTGGGGCATCTTGGCGAGGTCGGCGACAACCGGCGTGCCCTCGGCGTCACGGCCGATAGCGAGCTCGAGCGGACCGCCCTTCACATAGGGCAGCACGTCGCCCAGATTGACGTTCTGGCGCTTGCGGTTGGGAATCTCGATGCCCACGAGCGAAGTGCCGGGAATCGGGGCAAAGATACGCACCGACTGGGCAGCGAGCGAAAGCGCAATATCGTCCTCGAGGCTCGAAATCTTGCTCACGCGCTCGCCCTCGCCAGGTTGCAGCTTAAAGGTCGTCACCGTGGGGCCGGCGATCCAGCCGACCACGCGGGCACTGCGGCCAAACTCAAGCAAGGTGGATTGCAGTGACTCAGCGGTCTGCTCCAGCTCCTTATCCGAAGACGCGGCGGAAGCCGACTGCGGGTTGGCATGCAGGATTTCGAGCGGCGGAAGCTTGAGGCCGTCCTCTTCTTCGCCCTCGCTATCTGCGGCGCCGTCGTCCACTCCCCCATCACGAGCCGCAGCCGATTCGACAGCACTCGTGGCAGGAGCATCGGCAACCTTGGGATGCTTCAGGAAGTCGGGAATCTGAGGTGCGGCCGAGACGGGATTAACGGCAAACGGCGGCTCGGACTCGTCGATCTTATCGGAGTCGTCTTCCATCGAAAGCTGGCCGGTTACCTGGCCGCGCTTTGCATGGCGACGCGGCAGCAAAGTTGTCTTTGCGGTCTCAATCGGAGCCTCGTCGTCCTCGTCATCGCCCTCGGTGAGCTCAATCTCGCTATCGGACCAAGACGGGTCGGGCTCACTTGTATTCAACTTGGGTGTGGCCTTGCCCTTCTTGGCATGGCGGCGCGGCAACAGCGTTGTCTTGGCCCGCTCGGCATCCACGGCATCGGACACGTCAACAAACGGATCCTCGTCCTCGTCGTCATCGTCCAAAACCGGGTCCACATCGTTGCCCATGACCGTGGTCACGGCAGCATCGGAGCCCTTTTGACGAAGAATGCTCAGGTGCGGACGGGCAACGCCGGGCACCGACAGGGCTTCGTCGTCACCCCAAGGGCTAGCGTTGACATCGGCACGACGGCGTTCGGCAAAATCGGCAGCGCGATCGCGTGCGGAGCGCAAAACGCCACCCACCGAAAAACCGATAATGACCAAACCAACGACAACAAGCCCCAGCAAGACAACCATGGCGATAGGTTTACCCAGGGCATTTTGCAAGGCACTTGCGATAAAGGCGCCAATGTAGCCACCCGACACGGAAAGGTTCTGCGGCGTAAACATAAGGTCGCACGAATCGCTCGTGCCCGGCACCATCAGCGAAAGAATGGAGACGACGGCGATAAAGACCACGGCGCCGCCCGCAACAGAGCGCACGTTGAGCGGCGAGTCCTCACCCAAAAAGAGCGTGGCGGCAAACAGCAAGATGACGATCGGCAGCACGTAGGCGCCCAGGCCAAAGCCCAGGTGATAGAACCCGGCAACAGCAGCCGTCACGGGCGCTGTTGCCGGTGAGATCACGGCAATGAAGGACGCGATCGCCAAAACGGCAATGACCACGCCGGCGATATCGCGATTGGCCGAAGGCTCGACCAAGGGCTCAAAATCGTCGAAGTCTGCCTCATGGCCCTTATTGGCACGCAGATGGGAACCGGCACCCTTAGCAGATGCCGGTTGGTTGTTGGCTTTATTGCCTTTGGCGTTTTGTGCAGATCCGCGCGCCAAACTAAACCTCCATGACGACCGGGATGATCATCGGACGGGTACGCGTACGGCTCCAAATGAAGTTGGAGAGCGAATCGCGCACGGCCTTGCGAATGGCATCGGAGCCGCTGCTGGTAAAGCTGAACTTGCCCTTCTCGATCGTCTTCATAATGGATGCGGAGGCATCCTCGGAGAACTGGTCGTCGATGGCAAACGAGACGCCGCGACCCGAGAACTCGATAGCCTCGATCTTCTTGTGCTTGAGCGAGACGATAGCAACGGCCGTGACCATACCGTCATTGGCGAGCTTCTGGCGATCGCGCAGGACGATGGGGTCGGTATCGCCGATACGCAGGCCGTCGACGTAGACGACGCCGGACTCGACGGGCGTACCACGCTTGACGATACCGCCGCGCATCTCGAGCGTGTCACCGTTATCGAGGATAAAGATATGATCCTCCTTGAGACCCATCTTACGGGCCAGCTGGGCATGGGCGCGCAGATGCACGGCCTCACCGTGAACCGGCATAAAGTACGTGGGCTTGGCCATGGCCATCAGGAGCTTGAGCTCCTCCTGGCTACCGTGACCGGAAACGTGAACGAGAGCGCGGTTCTTATCCCACACGTCGCAGCCGAGCTTGGCCAGGCTGTTGACGACCTGCTGGACGGCCTTCTCGTTGCCAGGAACGGGAGTTGCCGAGAGGATAACGGTATCGCCCTCGTGGATGGAGAGCGTCTTGTGCTCGCCATTGGCCATGCGGGACAGGGCCGACAGCGGCTCGCCCTGCGAACCAGTGCACATGACGACGATCTTGTCGTCAGGCAGGTTATCGATATCGAAGGCATCGATAATATCGGCATCGTCGATGTTGAGGTAGCCCAGCTCGCGCGCGACGCGGGTGTTGGTGAGCATGGAGCGACCGGTCACAACGACCTTACGGCCGCACTTGCGGGCGGCATCGCAGATCTGCTGCAGGCGATGAATGTGGCTCGAGAACGACGCGACGAACACGCGACCCGGGGCATTCTTGATGGCGTGCAGCAGGTTGGGACCAACCTCGGCCTCAGACTTGGTAAAGCCGGGAACCGTGGCATTGGTGGAGTCGGAAAGCAGCAGGTCGATGCCCTGCTTGGCAAAGCGGCTGATAGCGGCATAGTCGGGCGTGACGCCGTCGATGGGCGTCTGGTCGAGCTTAAAGTCGCCGGTGTGCATAACGGTGCCCTGATTAGTACGGATGAACACGCCCAGAGCGCCCGGGATGGAGTGCGTCATCGAGAAGAAGTCGAGCGAGATGCCGCCGAGGTTGACATGGCTGCCGCCCTTGACCTCGCGGAACTTGGGCGCGCGGATTCGGAACTCAGAAAGCTTGCCCTCGATAAAGCCAAGCGTCAGCTTGCTCGAGAAGATGGGCACCTTGTTGTTGAGGTCCTGCAGCAGGTACGGAAGCGAACCGGTGTGGTCCTCGTGGCCGTGAGTGACGATGATACCGCGGAGCTTCTCCTCGTTCTCCAGAACATAGGTGTAGTCGGGAAGCACCAGGTCGATACCGGGCTGGGAGTCATCGGGGAACATAAGGCCGGCGTCGACGAGCACCATGTCGTCGCCGCACTCGAAGACCGTCATGTTCTTGCCGATGCCGTCAAGGCCGCCAAGCGGGATGATCTTCAAGGGAGATGATTTTTTAGCTGCCATAGGTTAGTGTGGTTTCCTTTCTTCGAAACGGGTCTGGAACAACCGACGGGGCGCTTCTGGCAAACCGACCGCCGGGAACGTACAAACATGCATCGCAGAGTCAATGCAATAACTTCAGTATGATACCCATTTGCACAACAACAGACCACCCATGCATCAAAGCCCCATCTGAACCGGTCTATCCCGCCGGTTTCCCGTGGGGCGGGCACTGATGAAGTTTCCTGCTCTACAGTCCTGCTCACGACGGAGGCCACATTAAGTGGCCTCCTGTTCGTGCGGAACTCGCGATAAACTTCATCAGTGCCCGCCCCACGGGAAACCTGCCAATAAGGGACAGGTTTATTTTGGTAGGTTTTATCTGGGGAAATGCAGCAGCGTCTATCTACAAATCCGAAATCTGACTACTGAATAGACTGTCAGACTATGTAGCGAGCGGCACTAACCAGTCCTTTTGCTTGCGCCCGGGAGGGCCGCATATGAAGTTTATCGCGAGTTCCGCACGCAAAGGAAAGCACTTAATGTGCTTTCCGTCTTGCGCAGGACTGTAGAGCAGGAAACTTCATATGCGGCCTTCCCGGGCGCAAGCAAAAGGGCGACCCCTGTCCGGAGTCGCCCTTTTTGAGCTGCTTATGTACAGTTGTTACTCGGCGTCGTGGTGGCGGCGGGGCTTGCGGCCTCCGTTGTCGCCGGGACGGCGCGGACGGTCGCTGCGCTCGGAACGCTCGCGACGCGGGCGCTCACGACGCTGGAAGTGCTCGCCGTCGCCCTCGGAGGCACCCTCGGCGCGAGCCGGGGCCTCGGGCTTATCCAGACGGTCGAGCGAGATCTTACCGCGATCGTCGACCTCGATGACGACGACCTTGACCTCATCGCCCACGTTGAGGACATCCTCGACCTTCTCCACGCGGCCCTTGGCGACGCGGGAAATGTGCAGCAGGCCGTCCTTACCGGGCAGCAGGTTGACGAAGGCGCCAAAGGGCTGGATGGAGACCACACGACCGGTGTACTCCTCGCCCGGCTCGGGAACCTTGATGATGAGCTTGATACGCTCGACAGCCTGATCGACGGACTCGCCGGTGCCGCCGACAAAGACGGTGCCGTCCTCCTGGATGTCGACCGAAGCGCCGGTCTCGTCCTGGATGCCACGGATGACCTTACCGCCGGAACCGATGACGTCGCGAATCTTGTCAGTCGGAACCTGGATGGAGACGATACGCGGAGCGGTGCTGCGCGTGGTGTGGCGCGGCTCGGGGATCACATCGAGCATCTTCTGCAGGATGAAGGCGCGACCCTCCTTGGCCTGCTGCAGGGCGCGGGCCAAGATGTCGAAGGTGAGACCAGTGGCCTTGTTGTCCATCTGCAGGGCAGTGATGCCCTCGGTGGTGCCGGTGACCTTAAAGTCCATGTCGCCCAGGAAGTCCTCGAGACCCTGGATGTCGGACAGGACCACGGTCTTGCCCTCCTCCTGGATCAGGCCCATGGCGATACCGGAGACCGGGCGCTTAATGGGCACGCCGCCGTCCATAAGGGCGAGCGTGGAGCCGCAGGTCGAAGCCATCGAAGAGGAGCCGTTGGACTCCATGACCTCGGAGACGACGCGGATGGCGTAGGGGAACTCGTTCTCGTCGGGGAGCACCGGAAGCAGAGCGCGCTCGGCCAGGTTGCCGTGGCCGATCTCGCGGCGCTTGGGGCTGCCCATGCGGCCGGTCTCGCCGGTGCAGAACGGCGGGAAGTTGTAGTGGTGCATATAGCGCTTGCCCTCGGTGGGTTCGATGGTATCCAGACGCTGGCCCTCGTTGAGCATACCGAGCGACAGGACGGAAAGCACCTGGGTCTGGCCACGCTGGAACAGACCGGAGCCGTGAACGAGCGGCAGGTAGTTATCCTTCACCATGATGGGGCGAATCTCATCGGCGGCACGGCCGTCGACGCGCTCGCCGGTCTCGACGACCATGGTACGCATAGCCTTCTTCTCGAGCTTTTTGAGCGCCACGGGAATCTCGCGCTCCCAAGCGGACTGCTCCTCCTCGGTGAACTCGGCACGGATGGACTCCTTCAGAGCCTCGACCTTGCCGATACGGGAGAGCTTGTCGGCGTCGCGAAGGGCGGCTGCCATCTCGTCGTAGTGGGCGAAGATGCGCTCCTGGACCTCCTCGACGGGCTGGTCGAGCGGGTACTCCTTCTTGACGATAGCGCCGTTGACCTGCTCCCACTCGGCGACAAACTCGTCCTGAGCCTGGCAGAAGGCAGCAAGGGCCTCCTGGCCAAACTTCATGGCGGCGAGCATGTCGTCCTCGGAGATCTCCTCGGCGCCGGCCTCGACCATCGAGATGAAGTCGGCAGAGCCGCCCAGCTCCAGGTCCAGATCGGAGTTCTCGCGCTCCTCATAGGTGGGGTTAACGATAAACTCGCCGGTCTCCACGTTGCGGCCGATGCGCACGCAGGCAAGCGGGCCCTCGAAGGGCACGCCGCCGAGCGTCATGGCCAGGGAAGCACCCATGACGTTGATGACGTCAAAGGGGTTGACCTGGTCGGCGACGAGCGAGGTGGCGACGATGTGCACCTCGTTGCGGAAGCCGTCCGGGAAGCTCGGACGAATCGGGCGGTCGATCATACGGGCCGTGAGCGTGGCCTTCTCGCTGGGACGGCCCTCACGCTTGAGGTAGCCACCCGGGATGCGGCCGGCGGCGTACATCTTCTCGTTGAAGTCGACGGTCAGCGGGAAAAAGTCGTAGTTCTTGCGCTCCTTGGAGACGACCACGGTGTCGAGCATCGTGGTGTCGCCCTGCTTGACCAGGCAGGCGCCGGTGGCCTGCTTGGCAAGCTCGCCCGACTCAAAGGTGTAGGTCTTGCCGTACAGCTCAAAGGTCTTGGATACGAGTGTCATTGTTCTCCTTTACCCCACAGGCCCCTTGCCTGCAGGCTTCTCATGTGACGCGGGCCCCCTGCCCCCGCCACGCTTCAGAGCGTGATTGTTCGCGCCCTTACACAAAAAGAGCGCCCCGCTGCGCAGGACGCTCTTAGCATGTACAAATCCTACTGGATGTTGTCGCGGATGCCCAGAGCCTTGATGAGCTCACGATACTCGACGATGTCGTTCTTCTTGATGTAGGAGAGAAGACGACGACGACGGCCGACGAGCATGAGCAGACCACGACGGGTGTGGAAGTCCTTCTGGTGGGACTTCATGTGCTCGGTCAGCTCCTTGATGCGCTCGGTCAGGATGGCGACCTGAACCTTGGGGTTGCCGGTATCGACCGGGGTGTTACCGAACTGGGCAGTCAGCTCCGCCTTGCGCTCTTTGGAAACAGTCATTGTTTCACCTTTCGTTTTGCGTCGCCCGCGGGCGACTCGATTCGCCTCGGACTGGGAAGCCGCCGGTGGAGCGAGCATCCAAGGTCGAGGTACCAACAGGTCGGTATGTTACCACAAGCAGCCCGCGCCTGAGCATCATCACCGACCCAACATGAATTCCATCGCACGGAGGCGCTGATCGGTGTGCGTCGCCGCCCACACATGCGAAAGCCCGAGCAAGAACGCCGCCGTATGCGGGTCGATTCGCTCGACCATGAGCGCATCGAAGGTCATGGACATGAGGGCGCGCAGCCATGCGACCTCACCGGTCGACACCAGCTCGGCACCCGGAACGCTCGACGCGCACGACCCGCACATGAGACCGCCCGCCTGGGGCGAAAAATACGACAACATGGGGTCTCCGCACAGCACGCATGCCGAAAAATCGGGTCGGTAGCCAACGTGCGACAGCAATTTAAAGACAAAGGCCGCCACGAGCAGGTCCATATGTGCCGCGTCGAGCCCGCTGCCGACAAGTGTGAGCGCCCGCTGCGTGATGGCAAAGGTAAACGGGTCCTCGGCATCCTCGAACGAGCACACGCGCGCGACCTCGGCGATCGCGCTTGCGGTGCATGTCATCTCGTAATCGGGAGCAGCGCCGAGCGGCGCCTCCATAAGCTCGGCCTGGGAAACCACGTCGAGCGACCGTCCATGCGCAAGCAGCAGATCAACGGTACAGAACATCTCGCAGCGCGCAGCCAGGCGTCCGCCGGGTTTGCGGGCGCCCTTTGCCACGGCACGAACCTGCCGACCCCGCTCGTCAAGCATCGTCAGGATCAAGTCCGTCTCTTTGAGCTTCGTCTTATCGAGCACGAGCACTTTCGTGCGATATGTACGAGAACCTGCCATTCGCGCCGCGTGTCCCTAATCCTCGGCGTTATAGCCAAAGCGGCGAATCTGGGCCTCGTCGTCACGCCAGCCGGCCTTGACCTTCACGTCCAGCTCCAAAAAGACCTGGGTGCCAAAGATGCGCTCAAGGTCGCGACGGGCGTCGATGCCGATATGTTTGATCATCTCGCCGCCCTTGCCGATGATGATGCCCTTTTGGCCCTCGCGCTCGACGTAAATGGTGGCGTGCACGCGCAGCACCTTCTTGGTCTGCTCAAGCGCATCGCAAATCACGCCCACGGAGTGCGGGATCTCATCACGGGTGCGGCGCAAGACCTTCTCGCGCACAAACTCGGCAACGAGCGTCTCATCGGAAGCGTCGGTACCCATGTCCTCGGGGAACCAACGCGGACCCTCGGGCAAAAAGTGCGCAACGGTCTCAATGAAGGCATCGACGTTAAAGTTCTTGACCGACGACGTCACGATCTCGTCGTCATATTCCATAAGCTCGTGGGCGGCCTTAAGCTGCTCCATGACCTGTGCGGGGTCGGCTTCATCGGCCTTGGTGAGCACCAGGACCTTCTTGGAACGGGCATTCTTGACACGCTCGGCAACCCAGGCGTCTCCCCTGCCGATCGGTTTGGTGGCATCAATCAAAAACGCGACAACATCGACATCGTTCAGCTCGAACAGCGCACTTTTATTGAGCTCAGACCCTAGACCGTCCTTGGGCTTGTGGATACCCGGGGTATCGACAAAGACCAGCTGGTAGCCGGGGCGGTTGACGACGGCGCGCATGCGGCGGCGGGTCGTCTGGGCCACCGGCGAGGTGATGGCGACCTTTTTGCCATAGCAGGCGTTGAGCAGCGTGGACTTGCCGGCGTTGGGGCGGCCGACCAGGGCCACAAAGCCGCTGCGGAAACCAGGCTCAACGTCACCAAAGCCCGCGAGGCTGTCGTCCTCGTCGCACAGGGCGTCGAGCTCCTCGTCGCTCATGCCCTCAAACGGGTCGAACTCCTCGACCTCATCGCAATCCTCGGTCGCCTTAGCATCCAGGGACTCTTCGTCCAAAATCTCATCGGTAGGCTGCATATTGTCGGACATGGGAATCCCTTTCTAAATAAAGTCGAGCGCGTGGGCAAAGACAAGCAAGCCCACGATCGCGGCGGTAATGGAAAGAACGTATACAGAGGCGGCGGCGATGTCCTTCGCACGCTTTGCCAGCGGATGGAGCTCTTGGGTCGCCAGATCGACGATGGCCTCCATGGCGGTGTTACACAGCTCGCCATGAATCACCAGGCCGCAGCAGATGATGACCGTAGCCCACTCGGCAATATCGAGCCCCACGATACAGCCGGCAATGACGGTGCACACGCCTGCCACGAGCATGACCTTAATGTTGCGCTCGGTCTTGACGGCGGTGACGAAGCCCTCCATGGCGTATGAGAACGACTTTAAAAAGGACGGATGGTCCTTGTTCGATCCGGGAATCATAAACGGCTCCTAGTCGTGGGCATGATTGGTGATGGGGCCGACGTGAACGAGTTTGGGGTCCTCGCCGCGCTCGAGCGCCAGATCGCGCAGGATAGCGTCCTCGCGAGCCTCCATGACCTCGGCCTCGTCGTCCTCGATGTGGTCATAGCCCAGCAGGTGCAGCATGCCATGCACGAGCATCAGACGGCACTCGTCGGCAGGGCTATTGCCAAAGCCGGGGGCCTGACGGGCAATGACCTGCGGGGCCAAGATGATATCGCCGAGTTCGAGCGTCTCGTCGGCGGGAATATCCTCGTCAAAGGCCGAGTCGCATTCAAACGAGAGGACATCGGTGGTACGGTCGATGCCGCGCCACTCGTGGTTGAGTTCGTGCATCTCGTCCTCATCGACATACGAAAGGGAGATCTCGACTTCACGCTCAACGCCCTCGGCGGCAAGCACAACCTCGCAGATGTGCTCCACCTCCTGCGCGTCGAGCAGCGTATCGAGCTCGGCATCGTTGCTGATCAATACACTCAACGGGACTCCTTTCGGTCGCGCGAGCGCTGCTCACGCACGTCATCATAAGCATCGTATGCCTCGACGATACGACCCACCAGGGCATGGCGCACCACGTCGGCGCGCTCCAGGTGTGCAAACGCCACATCGTCGACACGGCCCAAGATCTTCTCGACATCCGCCAAGCCGCCACGACGACCCACCAGGTCGCGCTGGCTGAGGTCGCCGGTAATCACGAACTTGGAGTTGAATCCAAGGCGTGTCAGGAACATCTTCATCTGCTCGGGCGTGGTATTTTGCGCCTCGTCGAGCACCACGAAGGCATCGCTCAGCGTACGACCGCGCATATAGGCAAGCGGGGCGATCTCGATCACGCCGCGCTCCATAAGCTCATCGGTGCGCTCGCGATCCATCATGTCAAATAGGGCGTCGTAGAGCGGACGCATGTACGGATCGATCTTTTCCTCGAGGGTGCCAGGCAAAAAGCCCAGGTTCTCCCCCGCCTCGACAACAGGACGCGTCAAGATCAAACGGCCCACCTCATGGCGCTTGAGCGCGGCAACGGCGAGCGCCATGGCCAGATAGGTCTTACCGGTACCGGCAGGACCCAAGCCAAAGGTGATGGTATGCGAGCGAATGGCATCCACATAGCGCTTTTGCCCGAGCGTCTTGGGGCGAATGACGCGACCGCGATACGAAAGCAGCACGTCATCGCGAAGCGACGTAGCCTCGTGCTCACCATCGCGCAAGACGGCCAGGCAGCGAGAGACATCGTCGGCAGACAGGGTACGACCGGCCGCCGCCTCGCGAAAAGCATGTTCGAAAAAGCGAGCCACGAGTTCGACCTCGTCCGGGTCACCGCTCACGGCGATGCTATCGCCACGGGCGACCACATGGGCGCGAACCAAGCTCTCGAGTGCACGAAGGACGCCGTCGCCGGCGCCCAAAACGCACGAGGAATCAATTCCCTCGGGAACGGTAAGTCTAATCTTCGAGGCTTCCATGGACCTCCCTGCGCGCATGGACCAAGCCGGAATCATCGACTCCGATGATAGCAACATCGAGCAGGCACGGGGCTGTAAGTCCACAGGTATCGTCAAGACGGGCATGATGGAACGAACCGAGCGTCAGGCTGTCACCATACTCGAGCACGGCACGCTCGACAGTGCCCACGCGACGACGAGCATCGGCAATAGCGAGCTCCTGCGCCGTGTCTCGCATACGACGGCTGCGCTCGGCCATAACCTCGGGCGGCACCTGGTCGGGCATGTCGGCAGCAAGGGTACCGGGACGCTTGCTGTAGCGGAACACGTGCATACGCGAGAAACCCACACGGCGGCACAGCGCCAGCGACTCCTCGAACTCCTCGTCCGTCTCACCAGGAAAACCGACGATGACATCGCACGAAAGAGACGCCTGGGGCAAGTTGGCGCGAATCATACGCACCGTGTCCTCAAAGGCCTCCGCACTATAGGGACGACCCATGCGATGCAGGGTCGCCGTACAGCCGGACTGCACGGGCAGGTGCAAAAACGGGGCGATACGCTGCGGATAGCGCGCCATAACCTTAAGCAGGCGCTCAGAGATATCCATGGGCTCGACCGAGGAAATGCGCACATGCGCAATAGTCGTGCGCTCCATGATGGCCTCGAGCAGCTCATCGATTTCGACATGCTCGTCGGTCGCGCTCTTGCCATCGTAGGCACCCAGGTTCACACCGGTCAGCACCACCTCGGGCACGCCGGCCTCCTGGGCCTCGCGAACTTGCTCAAGCACGGACTCGACGGGCACGGAGCGCTCGGGGCCGCGCGCCTTCCACACAATGCAATAGGTGCAGCGATGGTTGCAGCCGTCCTGAATCTTCACGCCCAGGCGAGAGCGACCGAGCGCATCGACCACCTCGCCATCGCTGCAGGCGGGAACGCTATCGGACTCAACGCCCAGCACCTCGCAGACACGTTCGGCGACATCGATCTTGGACGGCTCGGCGATCACGCGATCCGAAAGCTCCAACAGCTCCTCGGGATGCAAATTGACCACGCAACCGGTCACGAGCACATAAGGCTCGTTTGGATGGGCCAGCGCATGACGGACGGCCTTACGGGTCTTGGCCTCGGCCTCGCCCGTAACGGCACAGGTGTTAATGACGATCAAATCGGCATCCTGGGGCTCCACCATAGCAAAGCCCAGGCGCATAAGATCGGCAGTGATACGGTCAGACTCAACCCGGTTGACACGGCAGCCGAGGTTGACGACGGAAATATGGGGTGCGAGCACGCGGGCTCCTTAATCGAGGATATCGTCGAGGGCACTCTTGATACGGTCGGTCACCGACTTCTTACCGGAAGCGACGTCATCGCCCATCTCATCGGCAAAAGCACGGAGCAGCTCGCGTTGCTTATTGGAAAGATTGGTGGGAACGACCACGCGCAGTTGCACGATCAGGCGGCCACGCGAACCGCCACCGCCAATGCGCGGCATGCCGTAATTATTAACGCTCACGGTGTCGCCGTACTGGGCGCCGGCGGGAACCGTCACCTTAACGACCTCGTCGGGCATAATGCCCTCGACCTCGATCTCGCAGCCGAGCGCAGCCTGCGCAATCGAGATATCGCTTACCAGGTACAGGTCGTCACCGTTGCGCTTAAAGCGCTCATGGTCGGCAACGCGCACGTTGACAATCAGGTCGCCCGAAGGCTCGCCGCGAAGGCCGGCCTCGCCAAAGCCGCTCACACGCAGCTGGCGACCAGTCGAAACGCCGGCGGGAATATCGATGTCGATCTTTTCGTGCGAAGGCGTGCGGCCCTGACCGTCGCAGGTCTCGCAGGGATGGTCGATAACCGTGCCCTCGCCATGGCAGTCGGGACAAGGCGAGGAAGACTGAACCTGGCCCAAAAACGATCGCTGAACCGTCGTGACGTAGCCCGTACCGTGGCAGCGACTGCATTGCTTTTCCTGTGCACCCTCGGCCCTACCGGTACCGTTGCAGTCCTCGCAGGGAGCAAGGCGATCATAGCTGATTGTCTTTTTGCAGCCGAGCGCCGCCTCCTCGAGCGTCACCGAAAGCGAGATGGCCATGTCACGTCCGCGACGACGCTCACGACGGCTGCGGGCGCCACCACCGGCGCCACCGCCAAAGAACGACGAGAACAGGTCGTCCATGCCCATGCCACCAAAGATATCGTTGATGTCGACATAGCCAGAGCCACCGGGGCCGTCCGCGGTGCCGTAACGGTCGTAGTTAGCACGTTTCTGCTCATCGGAAAGAACGGAATAGGCCTCGTTGAGCTCCTTGAACTTGGCCTCGGCCTCGGGGTCGTCCGAAACATCCGGATGTACGGTACGGGCTTTCTTTAGAAACGCACGCTTAATCGTCCGCGCGTCGGCATCCCTGTCGACGCCAAGCACCTCGTAGTAATCCCTATTTTCCGACACGACCGAATCCTTCCGACTTTCATTATTGTCACAGTGCGTCCTATACCCAAGCTGGGCCGACCGCAAACAGAGGGTTTGATGTTATTGCATTTGGTACGGCGAAAGCATGGCCCGTTGCGAGCAGCTCGCGAACCAAACCGACACGAGCGCAAACATGAAGCCGTTGGCAAAGCCGTTGGCAAACTGCATCGCACCGCGCTTCCACCACAGCAGGCTGCGATGAAGCACACCGTCCGAAAGCACCATGAACAGGCCCATGGTAAAGGGGATAAAGCACATCACGGCAAAGGCCGAGAACACGCCCGAGATGGCCGACAGCACCAAAAACGGAGCCACGATGCCCATCAGGTAAAAACCGGTACGAGCTTTGCCTTCCAAGCGCTCGGCCTCAACATGGGCGCGACCGACCAGGTCGCCGCCCGCGGCACCATTGGTGCCAGCATGACCCATGCCGCTAATGCGGACCTCGTCGCCATCGTGCGTGCCGGCAGGAAACTCAATCGTCTGCTCGGAGGTTACGCGAGTACGACCGCTGCCACCGCAATCAGGGCAGGGATCGGCCACAACCTTACCGGAACCGCCGCACTCGGGGCAGACCGACTGGAATGTGCCCGCACCAAACAGGAAGGACAGGTCGACGTCGATGTGGCCGCGGCCACCGCAGCTCGGGCAAGTATGTGCATGCTCGGACGAAACAGAGCCCGAGCCGCCGCAGTGACCACAGGTATCGAAGCGCGTGTAGCGGACGGTCTTGCGGGCACCGCCCTTGGCCTCCTTGGCGTCGAGTTTGATATCGACGACCACGTTGGCGCCGTTCTCGGGATTGTAGGCAGCCTGGCCGCGACGCTGCTGGCCCCAGGCGCCACCAAAGGGAAAGCCGCCCTCAAAGGGATTGCCATAGCCCGTGCTGCCGGCGTAGCCGCCACCATAGGGCGAAGCCGTAGGAGCACCGGCAAAGGGATTGCCAGAACGCATGGCGTCGTAGCGCGCACGTTTTTGCTCATCCGAAAGCACGGCGTAGGCCTCGGAAACCTCTTTAAACTTTTCCTCGGCATCCGGCTCTTTATTGACGTCCGGATGGAGCTTACGGGCCTTTTGCTGGAAGGCCTTTTGAATATCACGCGAGGTAGCGTCCTTGGAGACACCCAGAATCTCGTAGTAATCTTTTTCGTTCATCGTCGCCATGCGCGGCAACCTCCTGCTCACAGCAGCGTATATATTCCGGTAATTCTACCCGAGCGGCCTAAGCTAGATCCCAAAACAGCTCGAACAGAACATTTCCATCGAGCCAGCCCAGATGGGTCGGCGCCAGACGAGCTCGAACATGGCCCGCGACGACATCTGCCGTAGTGAAGGGTCCCTCATGACCCCAAAGCGTCTCGGGCACCCAAGTGGCAAGACCTAATTCGAGCGCGCGATCGCAGGCAGCTGCCAACTCGCCCGTTGGGATGACGCAAGCTGCACGAGCCAACAGGTCGGACGCGACACCGCGCGTCATGCGACAAGCGAGCATCAAGTCTTCGGCGACAGCCTCGCGCTGCGACAGATATTCGGCCTCGAACGCCGTCGCGTCATCGTCACGTTGCACCAGACGCACGCGGTACGCATCGCCTCGAGAAGACACGCCGGGGAACAAACCTGCAAGACGGTCGAAATCCTCGTCGTCGAGCATGCCCGCGGCAGAACGACCCAGGCCCAGGTAGCCCCGTCCGGTCCAGTAGGCAATGTTATGGGCGCACTCATGGCCGTCGAGCGCGTAGCTTGCCACCTCATACGGATGATAGCCGGCCGCACCCAGGCGCTCACGTGCCGCGTCCATGCACGAAGCCTGAAAATCCTCGTCGGGCTCGAGCGACTCGTCACGGCACGCCATGCGATAGAGTGGCGTGCCCTCCTCGAGCGTGAGCGGGTAGACCGACACATGATGAGGCGCCGCCGCCAACACGCCATCGAGCGTGCTCCGCCAGCTTGCGGCCGTCTGCCCGGGAAGGCCGCACATCAGGTCGCACGACACATCGAGGCCAGCGTCCTTCACCGTCGCGATAGCCGCAAGTGCCCGATTAGCAACGTGAATGCGGCCAATAGCAGCCAGCTCGGTATTGTCGAGGGTTTGCACGCCCAGAGAGATGCGCGTGACACCCGCCTCGGCAAGCGCGGTGGCAAGCTCGGCGGTCAGCGACTCAGGATTGGCTTCGCAAGTAAATTCAACGGGCTTGCACCACATGGAGATACGACGGGCAAGTTTCACCAGGCGCTCCCCAGCCAGTGACGGCGTGCCGCCGCCAATATAGACCGTGCGGACCTGCGCAAGCGCCCCGGCGTCGCCAAAGGAATCGAGGCGCGCATACAGCTGCTCAAAATAGGAATCGAGCGCAGCATCCAAATCACACAGAGCAAAGCTGCGCGAGTCAAAGTCGCAATAGCGGCATTTTTGAGCGCAAAACGGCACGTGCACGTACAGCGCGGTAACGGCCACCCTTAAGCCTCCAGCGGATGAGCGGGCACCGACTCACCGGCGGCAAGCGCGGCCTCGCAGTCCACCACATCGCGCTCGATACCATCGACCAGAGCCATAAACTCCTCGTACGTAGAGCAACGCACCACCTGAGCGCGCCAGGCGGCGGCATGAGGCATGCCCTTTAAGTACCAGCTTGCGTACGTGCGGGCACGAGACATGAGCGGCAGAAGCTCGTGCGTCAACGTCAGGTGCTCGCGCAGAGCCTCCAGGCGCTCAACCGAGGAGCGAGAAGGAACCGGCGTGTCATCGAGTGCAAGGGCTCGGGCATCGCCGAACACCCACGGATTGCCGTAGATGCCGCGCGCGATAAACACCGCGCTGGCACCCGAGCCGTGCAGATGCTCAGCAGCGTCCTCGGCCGAGAACACATCGCCCGAACCAATCACGGGAATCTCGACAGCGTCGGCAACCTCATCGACGACCGACCAATCAGCCTGGCCCGTGTAGAGCTGCGTGGCGCAACGACCATGCACGGCGACTGCAGCAGCCCCTGCGCCCTCAAGCATCTGGGCAAACGTCGCGGCATTACGGTCCTCGGCATAAAAGCCCTTGCGGATCTTGACGGTCACGGGCACATGCGCCGCGCCCACCGTGGCCTCGACGATCTTCTCCGCCAGGTCGGGCGTGCGCATGAGCGCCGAACCCTCGCCCTTGGTAACGACCTTGCGGGCGGGGCATGCCATATTGATGTCGATGAGCGACAGGCGATCGCCAACGCGCTCCTCGACGGCGGCGACGGCGCTCGCAAACTGATCGGGCTTGGAGCCAAAGAGCTGCACGCAAATCTGCTGTTCCTCGTCGGCCGGCAGCACCAGGCGCCACGTTTTGTTGCTGGCATAGGCAAGACCCGCCACGCTCACCATCTCGCTGTAGGCAAGGTTGGCACCGCGGCGGCGACACATGATGCGATAGGCGGGGTCGGTCACGCCCGCCATGGGAGCCATAAGGAACGGCTGCTCGGCATAGGCACCCAGCAGCCGCTTGCTGTATTCAGAAAGCGCCATGGACCTACTCGTCCACCTTGAGGATCGCCATAAACGCCTCCTGCGGGACCTCGACCGAGCCGATGGCCTTCATGCGCTTCTTGCCCTCTTTCTGCTTCTCGAGCAGCTTGCGCTTACGCGAGATATCGCCGCCGTAGCACTTGGCAAGAACGTCCTTACGACGCGCCTTGACGGTGGAACGGGCGATGATCTTGTTGCCGATAGCACCCTGGATGGGCACCTCGAACAGCTGACGCGGGATGATCTCCTTGAGCTTGTCGCACAGGCCACGGGCCAGGCCATATGCCTTGTCCTTATGGACGATAAACGAAAGCGCGTCCACCTCGTCGCCCGAAAGCAAAATATCGAGCTTCACGAGCTCGGAGGGACGGTACTCGTTGAACTCGTAGTCGAGCGAGGCATAGCCCTTGGTGCGGCTCTTGAGCTGATCGAAGAAGTCCAAGATGAGCTCGGCGAGCGGCATATCGAAGCGCATCTCGACCGATTTGCTCGTCAGGTGGATCATGTCGGTTGTGACGCCGCGGTGCTCGATGGCGAGCTGCATGACGGCACCCGTGTACTCAGGCGGGCAGATGATCTTTGCCTTGAGGTAGGGTTCCTCGATACGATCGATGCGTGTGGCCTCGGGAAGGTCCTGCGGACTGCGGACATCGATCATTTCGCCGTCGGTCTTGTAGACGTGATAGTCAACCGAGGGACTCGTGGCAATGAGGTCCAGGTTGAACTCGCGCTCCAGGCGTTCCTTGACGACTTCCATGTGTAGCAGGCCCAGGAAGCCCACGCGGAAGCCAAAGCCGAGCGCCACCGAGGTCTCGGGCTCCCACACCAACGACGGGTCGTTGACGTGCAGTTTATCGAGCGCGTCACGCAGGTTCTCGTAGTCCTTGTTGTCGATCGGGAACAGGCCCGTATAGACCATGGGCTTGGCCTCGCGATAACCGGGAAGCGGCTCGGGGCAGGGGTTCGACGCCCACGTAAGGGTATCGCCCACGCGAACGGCCTCGGGATCCTTCAAACCCGTGACCACATATCCGACCTCGCCGACCGTCAGCGCGTCGACCGGGGTCTCGGCAGGACGCTTGACGCCCACGCCGTCGACCAAAAAGTCGCCCTTGGCCTGCATCATAAGCAGGGTGTCGCCCTTTTTGATGGAACCATCGAAGACGCGCACCGTAGCCACCACACCGCGATACTCGTCAAAGTACGAATCCAAAATGAGCGCTTTGAGCGGAGCGTTTGCATCGCCCTTAGGCGGCGAAATCAAAAAGACAATGGACTCCAGCAGATCGTGAATGCCCTCGCCGGTCTTGCCCGAGACGCACACAGCATCATCGGCAGGGATCGCCAGGTCATCCTCGATCTCGGTCTTAACCTCATCGGGATGGGCCGAGGGCAGGTCGATCTTGTTGATGGCCGGCACAATGTCCAGATTGGCGTTCATGGCGAGCGTCGCGTTGGAAACGGTCTGCGCCTCGACGCCCTGCGTGGCGTCGACAACGAGTACCGCGCCCTCACAGGCTGCCAGCGAGCGCGAGACCTCATAGGTAAAGTCCACGTGGCCCGGCGTATCGATCAGATTGAACTGATACGTCTCACCATCGTCGGCGTCATAGGAAACGCGGACGGCATTGGACTTGATCGTAATGCCGCGCTCGCGCTCGATATCCATGGTGTCGAGCAGCTGCGACTCCATGTCGCGCTCGTCGACGGTATGGGTGAGCTCGAGGATGCGGTCGCTGATCGTGGACTTGCCATGGTCGATGTGCGCAACAATTGAGAAGTTGCGGATGTGGGAAATGTCAATTGAAGTATTCATGCGGACTATCTTACCCGAGCGATACAAAAAATGGAGCCTGTTCCATAAAACAGGCTCCATTTATGCGCGTAATCTGTGTGGTGTGAAATTTACAACTTAGGCGTTGATGCTGTTCACGAGCTTGGCAAGACCGGACTTGCGGTTGGAAGCCTGGTTCTTGTGGATGACATGCTTAGCGGCAGCCATGTCGAGACGCTTGGTGACGGTCTTGAGGGCAGCCAGGGCCTTCTCGGCGTCGCCCTCGGCGACGGCGGACTGGACGTGCTTGGTCAGCGTCTTGAGCTCGGACTTGACAGCCTTGTTACGCATGCGAGCTGCCTCATTGGTGCGGATACGCTTCTTCTGAGACTTGATGTTTGCCACTTCTGGAGTTCCTTTCGAGTTCCTTGCAAAAAATGTATGACACCTCTGAGACACGGTGAGGTCATGCAAGCGCCTACTATAGCACGCTCCCCCTCAAAGGGATAGAACGAATTTGTCAAATAGGCAGGTATCATCACGATTTTCTCAAGATGTTCGTAATCCAGAGCAAAAGCGCAGTCTGAGAATCGGCCGAACCCTTGAGTGCGAGTTCCACATCGACCGCACCCTCGAGCGCTGCGACGAGCTCTGCCATCGAAAAGCGACGTGCCCAGGTCAGGTGATTCTTGACCTGCCAGGACTGGAGCTTGAGCGTTGCGGCCAGCTCACGACCCTGTCCGCGCGCATCGAGCGCCTTGGCGACGATCAGCTCACGGATGCGACCGCATAGCAGCGTATAGGTCCACACGTAGCTCTTGGAGGGCAGAAGCTTAAAGAGCTCGAGCGAACGCTGCATATCGCGAGCCGAGACCGCATTGAGAAAGTCCCAGGGTTGAACCTCGGCCGTACGTACGATCCAGCGCTCAACATCGGCAAGTTCAATCTGGGGCGCCTCGACCATCTGGGCAAGCTTAGCCAAATCGTTATCGAGCATGCGAGTGTTTTCACCCGAACGCGAGACGAGTTCCTCGGCGGCCGCCGCCGAGATCGACTTGCCATGCTGCGTCGCCATCTGCTGCACGCGGCGCGGCAACTCCCAGCGCTTGGTGCCGGAGCAATCGACGATAGCCTTCTTGTCGATCTTGGCGATCGCCTTATACAGGCGCGTGTTCTTGGCAAGCGAGTCGGCGATGATGAGGCAGACCGTTGTGGGACTGGGACTCGCCAGATACTCGACGAGCGGCTCCGAGACCGCCTTAGCGAGCTTTGAGCAGCCATCAAGGATTACCAAGCGAAACTCGCTGCCCATGGGAAAGGTGTTAAGCGATCCGATAATAGACTCGACATCGGGGTCCTTGGTCATGTCGCGCTCGTCGAGGTTGAACTCGACCATGCCCGTCTTTTCCAGACGCGCTTTCATACGCGAGACGGCGTGGTCGCGTTTGACGCCGTCAGTACCGACGATCAAATATGCCGGCAGCAAACCGGTTTCGGACATTGCGCTCCCCTCCCGCAGGCCTTCGTATTCGTTCCGTGTCATTCTAGCCCAGGGGCCCACCACACGCCAACGACGTCGTCACGGTCGCTGGCATCGCATCGCAAAGCCATTCGCAGTCGGCGTGACGGTAATGTCGCCGTGTTCGATAGTGCACGCGAACACACCACCCGCTTCCTTAACGGCATCGATGCAGGCATCGGACGGATGGCCGTATCGATTCCCCTCACCCGCGCTCGCGAGGGAAAGCGCGGGCTTCAGGACGCCCAGCAACTCTCCATCGACTGAAACCTTGGAGCCGTGATGCCCAAGTTTAAGGACATCGATATCCCCCACCTCCTGCGCGAATTCCCGCTCTTGATCGAGTTCGGCATCACCGGTGAGGAGTATGCGCAGGCCCTTGCCCTCCTGAACATAGGAGAGCAACAGGACAAGCGAGTCCTCATTTCCCTCGCCATCCACGGACTCGAATGGCCACATCACGCGGGCGCAAAATGAGCCGATGTCGACCGTATCCCCACGGCGCACCTGCCGATACTCCACGCCAGGTCGGTTCAATACCTCGGCAGGAGCATCCTCCAGCGCATCCGCCGCCACGGCAATCGTTCCGACCGAAAACTGTTCGAGCACGGCGGGCAGACCACCCCAGTGGTCCTCATCCCAATGCGTCACAAAGACGGCATCGATATGGTGCACGTTATTGCGAACCAACGCCGCCACCACACGCTCGTCGAGCCCACAGTCGACAAGCGCTACTGCGCCGCCCTGGCGGATAAGAATCGCATCGGCCTGGCCCACATCGAGCACCGTCACCGAAGGCGGAGCAAATCGATCCCAATAGACGTACGGAATCGCAGCCAAGAGCATCAGGCATGCAAGCCCCACCGCCATAGGACGTGCACGGGGACGCGGCCACCAGACCAGCAGAACCGCCAGGAACCACGGCACTAGGTAAATCCACACGCTATCGGGCGGCACGCTCACGGATGCACCCGGCATGGCAGCAAACAGCTGCTCGAAGAACAGCGCGCAACGGGCGGCAATCATGGGTACAACGAGCGCCCAAGTCCGCAACGGTCCCACGAGCGAAAAGGGAACTAGCACGATCGACACAGCAAGCAGTACGCTCACCACCGGACCGATGACCGCATTTGCCAGCGGAGCAATGAGCGAGAACGTACCGAAGGCAGGAATGGTAATGGGGAGCGTCGCCAACTGCGAGCACAGCGTGACGGAAAGCATGCTGGCAACGCCCGATGGCACACCCAGCTCACCCAAAGCGTAGGTCGCATAGGGGCAAAAGCACAGGATGGCAAAGACACTGGCGCATGAAAGCTGAAAGCCCATCTCGAACAGCACCGACGGCCGCAGTAGCACAAAGATGGACATGGTTACGAAGAGTGCCGAAAGGCCGTGCCGGCGACGCCCCGCGCCGTTTACGACAAGCGTCGCTGACACCATGCAGCACGCGCGCACGGCCGAGGGAGAGGCGCCCGTAAAGGCAGCGTAACCCACAAGCGCTATCGCCAATATCGCCCGCTGAAGGCCACGTGAGCACCGAGTCTTTTGCAATACACCTTCGATTACAAACCCCACGATAGCCAAATGGCTGCCCGAGACGGCAATAAGATGCGCCGTTCCCGTCACCGAAAACCAGTCGCCCGCCGGCTGGGCGCGCAGCTCGGCCGAACGACCGCAGACGACACCGGCTATGAGCGCACGCGCCGGGTCGGTCGCAGGCGCGATGGACGCAAGCAGCCCATTTCTCAACCGAAGCAGCGGCACCGGAGAGCCCTCATCGACCGACACGACTCGAACGGCTTTAACCTTGCGCACCTCGCCTCGGAGCACACGCGATCGTCCATATGCATCGTTCTCAAAACGTGAAACGCGACCGATAACACGCACGTGTGCCCCGACCTTGAGCTCACGATCACACGATAGGCGAACCGTTGCCAAGTACTTGCCGTCCGCGCGTGCCTCGCAGGTATAGAAATACATGTCGTCGTTTATGGATGGGTCACCCTGCACGACAAACTCGAGACTGCTTGCCGCTCGACCGTCGAGCGTCTTCGCGGCACTGAGCACACCCACGGCCCACCACGCCGAGACGACCGCACCCGCTACGAGGCCGACGGACGCGCCATACAGCCACCGCTTCAAAGGGACAAGCCGCGCACAAGATTGAGCCAGCAGAACGAATACCGCCGCCGCAACGGGAATGGCCCATAGCGGCCCGACCGCCGTCGCCCGCTCCGTCAGCAGCGCATCAGCGGCCATGTTGAGCACCAGGGCGCAGCTCATGCACAGGCCGGCACACAGGGCCATCGTCCACGGAATCAGGGGTCGCGGAGGCATCACGTGCTCGCGCTCGGTCGCACTCATACGCAGATGCAATCTTTGATTTTGGCAAGCTTCTTCTCGCCGATTCCCGACACACGCATCAGATCGTCAACCGAGGCAAAAGCACCGTTCTTTGTCCGCTCATCGATAATCGACTGGGCCATGGAGGGGCCGATGCCCGAGAGCGTCTGCAGCTCTGCCGCGCTTGCCGTATTGATGTTTACTAGGCCTGTGGCGCCACTCACGCCCGATGATGCGGAAGCCCCACCATCAACACCGGCTTCCGCAATGGACGCCTGCTGCTCCCCTACCGTTGGAACGTGAATTTTTTGTCCATCAGCGACCTTGGATGCACGATTAAGCCCCGTAACGTCTGCTTCGGGCGCCAGCCCGCCGGCAGCATCAATCGCCTGAGCCACCCGCGCCCCGTCTTTGAGGCGATATACACCGGGCGACACAACGGCGCCATCAACATCGACATAAACCTCTGCCGCGGCAGATGCCTTAGACGAAGAGCCTTCGGATGTCTTTCCGCTCGAGGCATCGCCGGATCCCGGATCCACCAACGAACCCGAACCATCAGTGCGCTCAAACGACACACCGCCGGCACCGCCGCCAAGGTTCGCCATCGCCAGTCCACTCGCCATCGCAATGACGACCAGTATCGTCATCACCACTGCCTTATGACCGAGCAGTTTGCCCGCCCAGCGATCCATCTTTTTGACTCGTTCGTGCTGTTCGCGCTGCGCCATAGCAAAACCTCCCAACACCATCGTGTCAGGAAAGGAGCCCCACAACAGCCACGCCCCAAAACCGGTTTTTGCGGTCAAACCAAAAGCTGACCAAAACCTTGCGAAATAATGTCCATTTATTCAGGCACACGTCGACAAATGAACACTTAGTCGCAAAATGCCCAGATAGCAAAAGACCGACGATACAGGCGCATCGTCGGTCTATGCACAAATTTACTCGTGATCTTGGTAAATCTCACGCGGAGCAAGCTCCGAATGTTTGCGTTTTAAGGTCTTAGGGGCCTTATATGTGTTGCTCTCGAAGTCGATGTACTCGGTCTGCTTGAGCAGGCGCTCAATCATCTCCTCGTGATCAAACAGTTCCCAGGCCTCATGCACGGCATCGAGTTTAGCGTGCGTCTCGGGACGGCGCGGCATAAACAGCGTGCAGCAGTCGGGAGCGGCCTCAGTCGAGATATCGAACGTACCGATCTCCTCGGCGCGCGCGATGATCTCCTGCTTGTCCGAACCGATGAGAGGACGGAACACGGGGATCTTCACGGCCTCGTTGACGGCCATGATGTTCTCAAGCGTTTGGGAGGCAACCTGTCCAAGCGATTCGCCCGTAACGATGGCCTTGGCACCCTCGATGTGTGCAATGCGCTCAGCAACCGAATACATAATGCGGCGATACATGATCACGCGCAGGTTGCTGGGACAGGTGACCGAAATCTCACGCTGGCAGTCGCCAAACGGCACCACGTACAGGCGGCCGATCTGGACACCCGGCTCAAGCGCACGGATGATGTCCTGCACCAAATACTCACTCGTATCAGGCGTCTGCGGACGACCGGAGAAATGTACCGGCACGCAAACCGCGCCGCGGCGCGCGAGCATCCAGGTCGCCACCGGAGAATCGATACCCGAGGACAGCAGCGTCACGACCTTGCCGGCAGAACCCACCGGCAGACCGCCCACACCGCGCTCGGAGCGTGCGTACACGTAAACGCTACCCTGGACCACCAGTACGTGCACCATTGCATCAGGGTCGTGCATTTGAACCTTTTTATCGGGGAAGGCCTCACACAGCACCTCGCCCACCTGACGATTGATATCGATCGAGGTGAGCTCATAGTCGGTATTGGAGCGCTTGGCGTGCACCTTAAACGAATCGAAGGAACCAAACTCGCGCAGCGCCTTCACGGCGGCGGCGCAGTACTCCTGCGGGTCGCGGTTGGTGTGATACGCCAAAGACACACGGGCAACGCCGGGGACGGTGCGGATGACACGCGCCGCCTCGTCGGCCTGATGCTCGTTAAAGGTCACGAGGATATAACCGGAAATTCGAGACACGGCGTTCACGGAAAAGGCGGCCAAGGCCGCCTTAATGTTATCCATGAGGATATGCTCAAAATGTGCGCGGTTCTTGCCCTTCAGTCCAACCTCGTGATAGTGGACTAGGCAGACGCGAGCCGCCATTTAGGCTTCAGCAACCTTGTGGCCGAGCGCCTTCTCGTAACGGGCCTCGTCGTAAGAGATGTCGCCGTCGACAATCTCGTCCATAGCCATCGAGATGGTATCGGCACCGGAAAGCCCGATGGTGATGTCATCGACATCCTGGACGGCAAGCACGCGGTTGTGCTGGCCACGCAGCATGCTATTGATGTCGCAGGCGCGCTTGGAGGCAAGCGAAGCGAGCAGGAAGCGGTTATGATCGGTCTTCTCCAGAAGATCGTCAATACAAGGCTTTACAACGGACACGGACCTCAGATCCTTTCATGCATATCGAGAACGCGAACGAGCTCATCGGTCGCGCGGTCGAGATCGTCATTCACCACGACGTCGTCGTAGCGGTCGGCAAGGGCAAGCTCATCGGCGGCGTTTGCCATACGCAGCTCAATCGTCTCGGGCGTCTCGGTACCGCGACCGACTAGACGCTCGCGGAGCACCTCAAGCGAAGGCGGCTTGATAAAGATCAGCACGGCCTCGGGGAAACGCTCCTTCACCTGCAGGGCGCCCTGGACATCGATCTCCAAAATCAGAGACGAGCCCGAGGCGAGCTTGGATGTGACCTCGCTCACCAACGTGCCGTAGCAGTTACCGTGGACCTCGGCCCACTCAACAAACTCACCGTTTGCCACGCGGCGGTCGAACTCCTCACGCGTCAGAAAAAAGTAGTTGACGCCGTCGACCTCACCTTTGCGTGGTGCTCGCGTGGTAGCCGAAACCGTCAGACCCAGGTTCGAGCGGCGCTCGCGCACACGAGTGACGAGCGTACCCTTGCCTGCGCCTGACGGTCCAGAAATCACAAAGAGCTTGGAATCCTGAGCGCTCACTTATTTGGTCAGCTGCTCGAGGAGCTGCTCGCGCTGACGGACGCCGAGGCCCTGGACGCGACGAGTAGCGGAGATACCGAGCTCCTCCATGATCTTGGCGGCCTTGGCCTTGCCATAACCGGGGAGAGACTCGATGAGGGTGGAAACCTTCATGCGGGAAGCGATGGGGTCATCGGAGTTGAGCACGGACTCGAGGGACTTCTCGCCCTTCTTGATCTGCTCGCGAAGCTCAGCGCGGGCGTGACGTGCGGCAGCAGCCTTCTCAAGAGCCTGCTTGCGCTGCTCGTCGGTAAGCTGAGGGAGTGCCATTCGTACCTCCAAATAGTTGGGTTATATCTGATTCAATAATTGGCATTTTAGCACGTAGAACGTACAAAATGCCTAATCGCGGCTCCATAGGTTAGACGATACCCGCAAAAAGTGCAATATACTGCGCCCAAAGTTAAGCCCCTGACCTGCGATTCCACACAAAGGATGGGAAAGTTTACGCAGGCACAGGGGCTATTTTGTGCTAATGAGACCCAAAAGTGGTGACTTAGGGGAATCTTTTACGCGACGTTTTCGACCAGCTCGGCGACGATGGCGTCAAAGGCGGCAACCGGATCGTCGGCACCGGTGATGGGACGGCCCACCACAATGTGGCTTGCGCCACGCTCGATAGCCTGGGAAGGCGTCGCCACGCGGGACTGGTCACCAAGGGCGGCACCCACCGGACGCACACCCGGAGTCACGATCAGGGCATCAAGACCCAGCAGCTCACGCATGTCGTGAGCCTCCATCGGTGAGCACACGATGCCATCGATGCCGTTGGCCTGAGCAAGCTTTGCCAAGCGGGCGGCCTCCTCGGCCACGGGCGACTCGACGCCGATCTCGCTCAAGGCATCCTGATTCATGCTCGTGAGCACGGTGATGGCGACGAGCTTGGCGCGGTCCTCACGCGCCTCCTCGGCACCCTCACGGCAGGCAGCGAGCATAGCACCCGAGCCCAGGCCGTGGACCGAAAGCAGGTCGGCACCGGCAAGCGAGGCCGAGCGGGCAGCGCCGCGCACCTGATGCGGAATGTCATGGAACTTAAGGTCGAGGAAGACCTTAAAGCCAAGGTCCTTAAAGGTCTTGACGATCTGGGGACCCTCAGCGTAATAGAGCGTCATGCCGACCTTGAGCCAGGCGGCATGGCCCGAAAGCTCGTGGGCGAGCTCGAGCGCGCGCTCACGGTCGCAGTCGAGGGCGACGATAACACGGTCGCGGGCATCATTCTCTAGCATTCGAAAGCACCCACCAGCTCGTTGATGTCCTTTACGCCCTGGGACTCGGCCCAGGCCTCGAGCTCATGCGCGATCTTAAGCGAAGCACACGGATCGACGAAGTTGGCCATGCCGACCGACACGCAGGTGGCGCCGGCCAGGATAAACTCAGCCGCATCCTCGCCAGTCATGACACCGCCGACACCGTTGATGGGGATATCGACGGCCTGGGCAACCTCCCAGACCATGCGCACGGCGATGTGGTGGCACAGCGGGCCCGAAAGGCCGCCCTTGGGCTTGGCCACGCGGGACTTGCGGGTATGAACGTCGATGGCCATGCCCTGGATGGAGTTAATGACCGAAAGGCCGTCGGCGCCGGCAGCCTCGAGGGCCTTGGCGATCTCGGCGACGTTGACCGGCGCCATCTTCACGAACAGCGGCTTATCAGTCACCTTGCGGCAGGCAGCCATAACGGAGGAGGCGCCCTCGGGCGTTGATCCCATGGCGGCACCGCCGGCGGCAATATTAGGGCAGCTCACGTTGATCTCGTAGCCGGCAGCCCAGGGGCACAGCTCGACATACATCTCGAGTGCGCGGACAAACTCGTCAACGGAGTGGCCGGCAACCTGACAAATGACCTGGCAGCCGTCCTTGGACAGCTGTTCGAGCCACGGACCGGACTCACGGGCAAAGGCGGCCACGCCGGGGTTCTGAAGGCCCACGGAGTTGATCATACCGCCGGGAATCTCGGCCATGCGGGGCGCGGGATTGCCGGGCCAGGGCTCGGCAGCGCAACCCTTGGTGGTGATGGCGCCCAGTTGGGAAACATCAAAGAAGTTCTGGAACTGCCAACCGTAGCCAAAGGTACCGGCTGCGGTGTTGATGGGGTTTTGCATCTTGACGCCGCCGAAATCGACGGCCATGTTCACGGTACCCACTAGAAGACCACCACCTTGGAAGCATCGAACACGGGGCCGCACATGCAGGCACCCTTCATACCGTCGACCGTCTCGACATTGCAGGTGTTGCAGGCGCCAAAGCCACAGCTCATCATGCGTTCGAGCGACACCTCGCAGTACACACCGGCCTCGGCGGCAGCGGCGGCGACCTTCTTCATCATGACGGCGGGGCCGCAGCTGGCGACGTAGTCGTAGCCGCCCTCTCCAAGCAGCTCGGCTGCCGGATCGGTGCAAAAACCGTGCGTGCCGAGCGAACCGTCGTCGGTGCACACGTTAACCGTGGCGCCCAGCGCACGGAACTCATCGACACCCACGACTTTGGAAGCGGTGCCAAAGCCCAGGCACACGTCCACATCAACACCCTGCTCGGCAAGCATGCCGGCAAGACACAGCACAGGCGGAACGCCGATGCCACCGGCGACGAGCAGTGCCTTCCTGGTGCCCTCGGGTACCATCCAGCCACGGCCACCGGGGCCCAACAGGTTAGAGGTGGAGCCAGGGCCCATCTGGGACAGACGGCGGGTATCGTCGCCCACGACGGCGTACCACAGCTCGACGGTGCCGGCCTCGGCGTCGGCGCGATAGAAGCTCAGGGGCACGCGAAGCAGCGAGGAGGCATCGCCGGGCACGGCAATGTTCACAAACTGACCGGGCTTGAGCGCACTTGCAAGCTTGGGGGCCGAAATTACGAGCGAGAAGATGCCGTCGGCGATCTCCTGGTTCGAGACGACCTCGAAGTCGTGCATGCGTGCAGTGGAAGGTGTGGGCATAGACGCTCCAATCCCCCATGCGGTTGCATGGTTCAGGCGAACAGAAAGCGCGGCACCGCAAGGGCGCCGCGCACAAAAGCGATAAGGCTATGCTAGCAGATGCAGCCGTCGGCAAGCGTCTGTTTACCGCCGACAAATACATCGGTGGCACGACCGGTGAGCGTGCGGCCGGCAAAACCGGAGTTCTCGGCGCGCGACTCGTAACCGTCCTCGCCAACCGTCCAGGTTGCGGAGGGGTCGAACACGGTCAGGTCGGCGACAGAGCCCGCCTTGACCTGAACCTGATCGAGGCCCAGAATCTCACGCGGCTTGATGGCCATGAGCTCGACCATGCGGCTCACGCTCATCTTGCCCGTGTTGACCAGCTCAGTGAGCACGAGCGACAGCGAAGTCTCGAGGCCAATCATTCCAAAGGGCGCGAGCTCGAACTCGCGGGCCTTCTCCCACGGGGTGTGGGGAGCGTGGTCGGTAACGATAGCGTCGACGGTACCGTCGATGACACCCTGACGGATGGCCTCGGCATCCTCGTCGGTGCGCAGCGGCGGATTGACCTTGAGCGAGGTGTTGTAGGTCTCGTCCAGGTCGTTCTCGGTCAGGAACATGTGGTGCGGGGTGGCCTCGCAGGTCACCTGGACACCGGCAGCCTTACCGGCACGCACGAGCTCCAGGCCATGAGCGGTGGAGATGTGCTGGATGTGCAGCTTGGCACCGGTCAGCTTGGCAATCTCGATGTCGCGGGCAATCTGAAGCTCCTCGCCGGCGGCCGGCCAACCCTCGAGGGCCAGACGGGTCGAGACCTTGCCCTCGTTGATCTGGCCGTGGCCGACCAGATCCTCGTCCTGGCAGTGGCTCATAAAGACCTTGCCGAACATCTTGCCGTAGTCCATGCAGCGACGGAGCATGCCCGCGCCCTGCACGCCGCGACCATCGTCGGTGAAGGCGACGGCGCCGTGGGCGACCATATCGCCCATCTCGGACATGGCCTCGCCCTTAAGACCGCGGGTCATGGCGCCCGACGGATAGACGCGGCAGTGGCCGACCTCGGCAGCGCGGGACTTGACGAACTCCACGACGGTGCCGTTATCGGTGACGGGATCGGTGTTGGGCATGGCGCACACGCCGGTGAAGCCGCCCTTGGCAGCAGCGCGGGTGCCGCTCTCGATGTCCTCTTTGACCTCGTAGCCAGGCTCGCGCAGATGCACGTGCATATCCACCAGGCCGGGGACGAGGTACTTGCCGGAAAGGTCGCGGACCTCGGCTCCCTCGGCGGCGAGGTTTTCGCCGACCTCGGCGATCTTGTCACCGTCGATCAGGACGTCGACGACACCGTCAAGCTCGACGGACGGATCGACGACGTGGGCATTCTTAAGAAGCAAGGCCATTATCGGCACCTCCAAGCAGCAGATACAGGATAGCCATACGCACGCAGATACCGGCGTAGACCTGCTCCAGGATGACGGAGCGTTGCGGGTGGTCGGCCATATAGGAGTCGAACTCAACGCCGCGGTTGATGGGGCCCGGGTGGCAGATAATCGCATCGGGCTTCATGAGCTTCTCGCGGTCCTTGGTCAGACCGAAGAGCTTGTGGTACTCGCGAATCGTGGGGAACGGTGCGCCCTCGAGGCGCTCCTGCTGCACGCGCAACATGTAGACGACGTCCAGCTCGGGCAGGACGGAATCGAGGTCGCTCGTCACGTGGTCGCAGCCCAGGACCTCGGGCGCCGGCGGCAGCAGCGTGCCGGGGGCGACGGCGTAGGTCTCGCAGCCCATGATCTTAAGTGCGGGGATCAGCGAGCCGCACACGCGGGAGTGCGCGATATCGCCGACGACGGCGACCTTCAGACCGTGGAAGTCACCCTTGTGCTCCCAGATGGTGTACAGGTCGAGCAGGGCCTGCGTAGGGTGGTTGTGCTTGCCGTCGCCGGCGCAGATGACGCTCGCGGGCGAGTTCTGCGTGACAATGTAGGGAGCACCGGCGTGCTTATCGCGAACGACGATGCAATCAATCTTGTAGGCGTTGAGGGTCTCGACGGTGTCGACGAGGCTCTCGCCCTTGACCGTGGAGGTCGAGGAGCCGCCAAAGTTGAGGCTGTCGGCCGAAAGGCGCTTCTCGGCGAGCTCGAAGGAGCTGCGGGTGCGCGTCGAGGGCTCGTTGAACATGTTGACGATGGTCTTGCCCTTGAGCGTGGGGACCTTCTTGATCGCACGCTCGTTGACCTCAGAGAACGCCTTGGCGGTCTCGAGGATGAGCTTGATGTCCTCTTCGGAGTACTCGGTAATGTCGATCAGGTGCTTATGGTTGAACGCCACGGTACTACTCACCTCCCAGCGGCGCGGAGCCCACGTGGGAACCCGGCGCGACGTCGTTAATCTCGACGGCGGTGTGGCCGTCGACTTCCTTCATATATAGGTGCACGTTCTCCTCATGCGACGAGGGAACGTTCTTGCCGACAAAGTCCGGCGAGATGGGGAGCTCACGGTGACCGCGGTCAACGAGAACTGCAAGCTCGATGCGGCTCGGACGGCCCAGGTCCATGACGGCATCCAGAGCGGCGCGGATAGTACGGCCCGTATACAGAATGTCGTCCACCAGCACGACGCGCTTGCCGTCGACGCTGAAGGGAATGTTGGTAGCGTGGATCGCGGGAGCGAAATTGGTCGCATAGTCATCGCGGTAGAAGCTGATGTCCAGGCTGCCGAGCGGAACGTCGACGCCCTCGATCTCCTTGATCTCCTCGGCGAGCTTCTTTGCCAGAAGGTCGCCGCGCGTGACGATGCCGACCAGAGCGAGGTCTTCACAGCCCTCGTTGCGCTCGAGAATCTCGTGCGCGATGCGGGTCATCGCTCGATTGACGGCGGTCTCGTCCATGATGACCGCCTTGGGGGAAGTCGTGCCCATCGATCTCCTTCCTCACATGTCTTGACTGCTGACACAGTCAAAAAAATAGATGCCCGACCGCTTAAAGCGGACCAGACACCCACAGGAAGGGCTGCTCTTTGGCAGCTATGTAATTCCATGTGGGTATCTCGTACCCCTTTAATGGTCAAGGGATAGTGTAGCCAACCTCGAGCTGGATTGCGAGCATAAATACAGAACAATCCGTAAACGGGCGCAGGCGCTCCATAAACCTATATATATTTGTGGGACGAGCTTGAAAACGCACGCACGAGCTGGCATAATCCCCCCTGCTGCACGCAAATCGGATCTACGTCCAGGGCCGTAGCGTGGGCACTATCGCCAAAAGAGGAATATCTCTGTGTAGATTGCGCACAGGGAGTGACTTCTGTGCTATAGTTCAGGCTTGTTTGTTAACGCGACATGTTCGTTTGTCGCCCAAGGAGGGTCAGTTATGTCCAAAGTTTGCGAAGTTTGCGGTAAGCACCCCGTTGCCGGTCGCTCCATCAGCCACTCTCACCGCGTCACCAACCGTAAGTTCCGCCCCAACATCCAGCGCGTCTACGTCGTCGTCGATGGTCACCGTCGCAAGATGAACGTTTGCTCCACCTGCCTCAAGTCCGGCAAGGTTGCGCGCTCCTAAATAAGGTCTTACCAACAAGTACCTCGGACTCTCCGGGTCAAAGACCTCGCGTTCATATAGAACTTACCAAAGGCGTCCTCCCCCACGGAGGGCGCCTTTTTGCACTCATTGGGGACAGACTTACATGAGTGTTTTCACGCATTGGGGACAGACGTAACGCATGCCGGCAGCGGTTCGGCCCCTGCCTCACGCTGCATCCTTCCAGCCTGCAGTAGCCTTGGTCACGCTTGTGGCGCCGATACCGGTGATACGGGCAATTTGCTTGACCGTGAGATGTGCCCGCCTGAGCCTCAGCAGGCAGGCATCGCGTTCGGGGCGTGGCAGGGCCTTGAGCAACGCAGGATCTATGCTCGTCAGGACTTCGCGCGCAACGAAAAGGGCCTCCTCATCGGGGATCCGCCGGCGCGGAAGAACCTCCACTGACCAGATGCGCCCGGCAACTTTCTTGAGATGCTCGCAATAGCGACGGGAGCCTCCGACAACATCAAGCATAGGGGCCGCATCACAGATGTCAAAGGGATCATAGCCCAGCTGATACGCCTTATAGCTTGACCAGCGGTACGCCTCGAGCGAGTCAAGCGCACCCTTCACGGGATTGAGATGAATATAGTCGAGCAGCTGCACTGCCTGCGTGTCCGACTCAACCGCGACCCGCGAATAGCGATTGTCAAACAGATGGCCCGTTCTTCCCGTTTTCCCATTGAAATACTTGGCATACGCCGTCAGCGCGCACTGCATTGCCTTTGAAAGGTTGTCATATGGGTCATCAACCATCAAATGGAAGTGGTTGTCCATAAGACACCAGGCCAACACCGCCACGTCATGGCACGCAAACCTGTCCGATATGTCCGATAGGAAACGATAGCGGTCGGAATCATCTTCAAAAATGATCTGTTTGGAGTTACCGCGGTCAAAGACGTGGTAATAGCCGGTGAGCGAAATTTCGCGGGCGCATCGGGGCATGGTCTCTCCTTTCAAAGCCGTACAGGCAACACCTAAAAGGAGAGAAGAAACGCGAAATGCTGAGGCTGTGACCTATTTATATCCAATCAGCGACAAAAACAGGCCCAAAACGACAAAATCGCAAATCGATGTCTGTCCCAAATGAGTGAAACCACTCATGTAAGTCTGTCCCCAATGAGCGGGGCGATGCACTGGCAGATAGTTTTAGTTAAAACGCTTCAGTTTATTGAAGCGTTTTAGTATGCCTTTTACGGGAATCTTACCGTTCGCCGAATTATTTCTTGCTATCATGCAAGGCGTAGGGTAAATCTCCGATCGCAAGGAGACACAAATGGTGAAAAAGTCACCGGAAAACACTACTCCCGCAATTGTGGACAACGTAGAGGCGCTTGAGGCCAAGCTCGCTCAGATGCGAGAGGCCCAGGCGCTTTTTGCTACGTACACGCAGGAGCAGGTCGACAAGATCTTCTATGAGGCCGCCATGGCCGCCAACAAGGCTCGTATCCCGTTGGCGAAGATGGCCATCGAGGAGACCGGCCGCGGCGTTCTTGAGGACAAGGTCATCAAGAACCACTACGCCGCAGAGTACATCTACAACGCTTACAAGAACACCAAGACCTGTGGCGTTCTGGAGCGCGACGAGGCTTATGGCATCACCAAGATCGCCGAGCCCATCGGCATCGTGGGCGCCGTCATCCCGACGACCAACCCCACCTCCACCGCGATCTTCAAGACGCTGATCTGCCTGAAGACCCGCAACGCCATCATCATCTCCCCGCACCCGGCTGCCGCCAAGTGCACCATCGCCGCCGCCAAGCTCGTGCTTGACGCCGCCGTCAAGGCCGGCGCCCCCGAGGGCATCATCGGCTGGGTCGATGTCCCCTCCATCGAGCTGACCAACATGGTCATGCGCGACGTCGACATCATCCTCGCCACCGGTGGCCCGGGCATGGTCAAGGCCGCTTACTCCTCGGGCAAGCCCGCCCTGGGCGTTGGCGCCGGTAACACCCCGGTCGTCATCGACGACACCGCCGACGTACTGCTCGCCGTCAACTCCATCATCCACTCCAAGACCTTCGACAACGGCATGATCTGCGCTTCCGAGCAGTCCGTGACCGTCATCGACACCATCTATGACCAGGTCAAGGCCGAGTTCCAGAAGCGCGGCTGCTACTTCGTCAAGCAGGGTGCCGAGATGGAGGCCCTGCGTGCCGCCATGTTCAAGAACGGCGCCCTCGATCACCGCATCCCCGGCATGGCTGCCGCCAAGATCGCCGAGCTCGCCGGCATCGAGGTTCCCGCCAAGACCAAGATCCTGATCGCCGAGGTCACCTCCACCGACCCCGCCAAGGAGGAGTTCTCCCACGAGAAGCTCTCCCCGGTCCTGGCCATGTACCACGCCAAGGACTTCCAGGAGGCCGTCGACAAGGCCGAGCACCTGGTGCTCGCCGGTGGCCCGGGCCACACCGCCTCTCTGTACGTGCACCCCGCCCAGGCCGAGAAGATCAGCCTGTTCGAGCACGTCATGAAGGCCTGCCGTATCGTCATCAACACCCCGTCTTCGCACGGCGGCATCGGTGACCTGTACAACTTTGGCATGAAGCCGTCTCTGACCCTGGGCTGCGGCTCCTGGGGCGGCAACTCCGTCTCCGAGAACGTTGGGGTGAAGCACTTGATCAACGTTAAGACTGTGGCTGAGCGCCGTGAGAACATGCTGTGGTTCCGCGCTCCCGAGAAGGTCTACTTCAAGAAGGGTTCCACGCCCGTCGCTCTCGACGAGCTCGGTACCGTCATGGGCAAGAAGCGCGCCTTCATCGTCACCGACCAGTTCCTCTTCAAGAATGGCAACACCCGCGCCATCGAGGCCAAGCTCGACGAGATGGGCATCGCCCACGACTGCTTCTACGACGTCGAGCCCGATCCGTCGCTGCAGTGCGCACGTCGCGGCGCCAAGCAGATGGCTCTCTTTGAGCCGGACGTCATCATCGCCGTCGGCGGTGGCTCCGCTATGGACGCCGGCAAGATCATGTGGATGATGTACGAGCACCCCGAGTGCAAGTTTGAGGACATGGCCATGGACTTCATGGACATCCGCAAGCGTATCTTCACCTTCCCCGAGATGGGCAAGAAGGCCTACTTCGTCGCCGTCCCGACCTCTTCGGGTACCGGCTCCGAGTGCACGCCGTTCGCCATCATCACCGACAAGGAGACCGGCATCAAGTGGCCGCTCGCCGACTACGCGCTGCTCCCCAACATGGCTATCGTCGACGCCGACAACTGCATGACCGCCCCGCGCGGCTTGACCGCTGCCTCCGGCATCGACGTCATGACCCACGCCATCGAGTCCTACGTCTCCATCATGGCTTCCGACTACACCAAGGGCCTCTCCGAGCGCGCTGCTAAGCTCGTCTTCGAGAACCTGCCCTCCAGCTTCACGAACGGCGCCAAGGACCCGCATGCCCGCGAGGAGATGCACAACGCCTCCTGCATGGCCGGTATGGCCTTCGCCAACGCTTTCCTGGGCCTCAACCACTCCATGGCCCACAAGCTCGGCGCTTTCCATCACCTGCCTCACGGCCTCGCCAACGCCGTCATCCTGACCCGCGTCATGCGCTACAACGCCGCCGAGGCTCCCGTCAAGATGGGTACCTTCTCCCAGTATCCTTACCCCAACGCGCTGCACAACTACGCCGAGATGGCCAAGTACTGCGGCATCGAGGGCAAGGACGACAAGGAGGTCTTCGAGAACTTCATCACGAAGCTCGAGGAGCTCAAGGACTTCATCGGCGTCAAGAAGACCATCGCCGACTACGGTGTTGACGAGCAGTACTTCCTCGACACCCTCGACGAGATGACCGAGCAGGCATTCAACGACCAGTGCACCGGCGCCAACCCGCGCTACCCGCTCATGAGCGAGATCAAGGAGCTCTACCTGGACGCCTACTACGGCCGCGAGCCTCAGGACTACGCCGTCTGCTAGTTTTAGCACGGTTTTTAACGGCGGGGGTGCACGGGTGTTTCACACACCCCCGTCGTCGCTTCTATCGCATCGTTGAAAGGATGCAACCATGCTGCTACCCGATTCCAAGACCGAGCTCGTCCGCCGTGGCAACAAGGTCGTTTACGACCTGGGCGACAAGATCGTCAAGGTCTTTAACGAGACCAAGCCCGTCTCCGACGTGTTCAACGAGGCTTTGAATCTTGCCCGCATCAATGAGTGCGGCATCCGCAGCCCCAAGGCTTTCGAGGTTTCCCAGCTCGAGAACGCCAACGGCTGGGCGCTCGTGACCGAGAAGGTTCCGGGCACCACCCTTGCCGAGAAGATGACTGCCGAGCCCCAGCGCTTTGGTGAGTACCTCGAGATGTTCGTCGACCTCCAGATCGAGATCCACGGCTACACCTCCCCGCTGCTCAACCGTCAGCGCGACAAGTTCGCCCGCATGATCGACAGCCTTGATCAGCTCAATGCCACCACGCGCTACAACCTTCAGGAGCGTCTGGACGGCATGACCAAGGAGTTCAAGGTCTGCCACGGCGACTTCAACCCCTCCAACGTCATCGTCGGCGACGACGGCCAGCTCTATGTGTGCGACTGGGCACACGCCACCCAGGGCTCCCCTGCTGCCGACGTTGCCACCACCTACCTGCTCTTTGCCCTCAACAGCAAGGATCAGGCTGAGGCCTACCTGGAGCTCTACTGCGACCGCGCCGACATGCCCATGCAGGTCGTGCGTCAGTGGACGAGCATCGTCGCCGCTTCCGAGCTCGCTCGTAAGCGCAACGTGAACGATGAGTTCCTTAAGAACTGGATCGACGTCGTCGATTATCAGTAGTATCTGAGCGATTTATTTCGCATCGGAGGCACAAGAAACCCCACAGCTCATATGGGCTGTGGGGTTTTCCTTTACCCATCGAGTTTATTCACGCAACAAAATAGACTGCTCCGCATCTCTTCCTAAGAGAGATACGGAGCAGTCACGCAATTACATCTAATAGCAGAAACGTCGATTAACGGCGGGCCGCCTTAACAAGCTCGGCAACCTTGGCGACGACCTCGTCAATCGCCACGTCCTCGCGCTCGCCCGTGGCACGGTCCTTGAGCTCGACGGTACCGTTCTTGAGGCCACGCTTGCCAAGCACGACCTGATAAGGGAAGCCCATAAGGTCGTTGTCGGCAAACTTAAAGCCGGGACGCTCATCGCGATCGTCGACGACGACCTCGATACCCTCGGCGCACAGACCGTCGACGATCTGTTCACAGACAGCAGCGCACTCCTCCTTCTTGGGATCGAGAGGAATCACCGCGACCTCGTACGGGGCGACGGAGACCGGCCAGACGATACCGTGCTCGTCGTTGTGCTGCTCCACGACGGCAGCGAGCGAGCGGGACACGCCCACGCCGTAGCAGCCCATGATAAGCGGCTTCTCCTTGCCGTCCTCGTCCATAAAGGTGGCACCCATAGCCTCGGAATACTTGGTGCCCAGCTGGAACACCTGGGAGACCTCGATGCCGCGGGCAGCAGAGAGCGGCTTGCCGCAGTGCGGGCAGGGATCGCCGGCAACGACGGTGACCAGATCTGCCCACTCATCGACGGTAAAGTCGCGCTCGGGGCAGGCACCGGTAAAGTGGTAGTCGACCTCGTTGGCGCCACAGGCCCACTGCTTGGACTCGTGCAGGCTCTCGTCGCAGACCAGACGAATGCCCTCGGGCAGGTTAACCGGTCCGATAAAGCCCTTGTGCAGACCGTAGGTCTGGAGCTCCTCGTCGGTCATCATGCGATAGCCCTTGCCAAAGACGTGCTCGGCCTTGCAGTCATTGAGCTCGTGGTCGCCCGGGACAATGGCCACGACTGGCTTGCCCTCGGCATCGATCAACGCCAGCGACTTTCGCGTACCGTTCTCGGGGAAGCCAAAGAACTTGGCAACGGCCTCGATGGTGCCCATGCCCGGAGTCTCGACCTTGGTGAGCGTACCGTCGCCGGGGCCCTCGGTCACGACGACCTTGGTGCTTGCCGCCTCGTCATCGGCAGCAAAGCCGCAATCGTCGCAGTAGACCAGCGAAGCCTCGCCGGCGTCGGCCAAAGCCATGTACTCGACGGAGGTATCGCCACCGATCTCGCCGGAGTCGGCGACAACGGGCAGAGCCTTGATGTAGCAGCGCTCGCAGATGTTGGCGTAGGCCTGCTTCATCTTGTCGTACTCCTCCTGCAGACTCTCCTGCGTGGCGGAGAAGCTGTAGGCGTCCTTCATGATGAACTCGCGACCGCGCATCAGACCAAAGCGAGGGCGGAACTCGTCGCGGAACTTGTCCTGAATGTGGTACAGGTTGACGGGCAGCTGCTTATAGGAGCGCAGCTCATTGCGCACTAGGGCCGTGACGGTCTCCTCGTGCGTGGGGCCCAGGACGAACTCGCGACCATGACGGTCGTCAAAGCGCACAAGCTCCTTGCCATAGGCGTCGATACGGCCGGACTCACGCCACAACTCGGCATCGACCATGATGGGCATCATAAGCTCCTGGGCGCCGGCAGCGTCCATCTCGTCGCGCACGATGTTCTCAATCTTGCGAATCGAGCGCCAAGCAAGCGGCAGATAGGAATACAGACCGGCGGCCTCCTTGCGGATCATGCCGGCACGGAGCAACAGGCGGTGGCTGGCGAGCTCAGCGTCCGCCGGATCCTCTTTAAGCGTCGGCGCATAGAGCTTAGACATATACATTGCTCGAGTCATTTACTTCTCCTCAATAAGCTTGTCGACCTCGGCCATAAGCGCGTCGACAATTTGGTCCTCAGCTACTTTACCAATGATCTGGCCATGCGAAAAGAGCAAGGCCTGACCACGTCCGCAAGCAACGCCCAGGTCGGCATCAGAAGCCTCACCGGGGCCATTAACGGCACATCCCATGACGGCAATCGAAAGCGGCGCGGCATAGTTCTTAAGCCGCTCGGTTACTTCCTCGGCGATGGGAATCAGGTTAACCTGGCAGCGGGCGCACGTGGGGCAAGAGACAATCTCGGGACCACGGCGACGCAGGCCCAGTGACTGCAAAATTCCCCAGGCGACCGGCGGCTCCTCAACCGGATCGGCCGTGAGCGACACACGCATGGTGTCGCCGATGCCTTCGGAAAGCAAGATACCCAAGCCTACAGAGCTCTTGATGGTGCCCTGAAGCTTGGTCCCCGCCTCCGTCACGCCCAGGTGAAGCGGAACGTGGGGAATCTCACGTGACAGGGCTCGATAGGTATCGAGCGTCGTTTGCACGCTATGGGCCTTGGCCGAAAGCACAATGTTCGTAAAGCCGCGATCCTCAAAGTGCTTGACGAAGCGCTCGCTCGACATCACGAGCTTTTCGGGCTGCGTGAGGTCGTCGCACTCGGCAATATCTTGCTCAAGCGAGCCGGCGTTGACGCCGATGCGAATCGCACAGCCCGCAGCGCCGGCAGCGTCGATGACGGCATCGACCTTAGCCCAATCGCCGATATTACCGGGATTGATACGCAGTTTGGAGGCACCAGCCTCGACGGCACCAATGGCGAGCTTATGGTTAAAGTGGATATCAGCGACAATCGGCACCGGAGACTCGGCACAGATGGTGCGGAAACCCTCAAGCGCGGCCTCGGTAGGCACGCTCACGCGCACGATATCGCAGCCAGCCTGCGCCAACGCGCACACTTGCGCAAGTGTTGCCTTGGCATCAGCGGTATCGGTGCAGGTCATGGATTGGACCACCACCGGCGCACCGCCACCGATCTGCACACCGCCCACATGCACGGGGCGCGTCAAATCGCGAGGCAAAGGATGGGATAAAGACAATCCAAACACTCCCCTACAGAATAAATCGAAGGATGTCGGAACGAAGCATATAGACAAACAGCAGCACAAAGAGCGCGATGCCCACATAGCTCACAATCGTCTGGACCTTGAGCGGAAGCTCGCGGCCCACAATCTTTTGAATGATCTCGATGACCAGCTTGCCGCCATCGAGTGGTGGGATGGGCAGCAGGTTCATAAAGCCAAGCGAGAACGAAATGAGGGCGGCAAACGAAAGGAATGTGGCAGGACCGGCAGCAGCAGCCTGTGAGGACATAACGCTAATACCCACGATCGAAGAAGACTGATCGAGAATCTCCATCGTATGCTGCGGCTGGAGCAGGCGCATCACGCCCTCCGCGGTCTGCACAACATAGGAGAATGACAGACGCGCCGAGGTGATGGGGTCCAAACGGACTACCTGCGTAGAGGCATACACACCTAGGCGCTCGTCCTCTTTGAGCGCAACCGTGGTCGAATGCTGCTTGCCGTCACGCTCGTACTCGATGGCGATATCGTCCTTACCGGCGGCCTTGCCGATGGCATCGTAAACGTTCATCCATGTGGAGCACGATACACCGTCAACCGAAAGGATCGCATCACCAGCCTCGATACCCGCCTTGGCGGCAATAGACCCCTCGTCAACCTGACCGATCACGTTGGTATCGATCGGCACGGTGACGCCCGCAATGGAATAGATGCTCATAAGCAGCAAAAAACCCGTCAGGATATTGACGAGAATGCCCGCGAGCAGCATAAAGGCGCGCTTGAGAAAGCCCTGGCCAAGATAAGTGTGCGAGCGCTCTTGCGCCAAGAAATCAGCCTCGCCGCACGGCAGCTCCCACACATCGCCCTCGGCAGTCGCATGCTCTCGATCGAACCGGCGGCCGTCAAAGGTGGTGTAACCCGCCGCGTCTCGCGGCAGCGTCTGATACTTGGTGGGATAGTAGCTCGGCGAGGGTTTCTCCCCTTCCTCATACCAGGGAGCGATGGAGCCCCAGCCCAGCAACAGAGCACAAGCCTCGAGCACATCCTCCTCGGAAAGCTCGAGCTCGACAGCAAGGTCGGCCACGGTCACGCGACCATGACGGTAGATAGCCGCGAGCACGCGATCGGCGCAGGAGACATCGGTCGGATCCATACCGCAGATGGCAGCGTAGCCACCCAGCAGCAGCGGGGTCACGCCAAACTTGGTTCCAATGCGACGCGACGTGTAATGGATGTCAAAGCGGCACGGCAGGCCCAAAAAGAACTCGGTCACACGGACGCCGCAGGCACGCGCCGCCAAAAAGTGGCCGCCCTCGTGCAAAAACACGAGGACGGAAAGCATCAGCAGGCCCCAAAAGACCGATGAGAGAACGCTCAGAACAGTATCCATAAAACGAAAAAGCAATCCTTATGGGTTAGGAACGGGTTGCGGAGAGTACCTGCGCAGCCTTTTCACGCGCCCACGCATCGATGTCGCGAAGCTGCTCAAACGAATCGACCGCCTGCATATCGTGGGCATCCATGCAGGATTCCACAATGCGATCGATATCGGTAAAGCTGCAGCCATCGTGCAGGAAGGCATCGACGGCGACCTCGTTGGCGGCATTGAGCACGCACGGCATGGTGCCACCCGTCTTGCCGGCACGCTCGGCCAGTGCCAGACAGCGGAAGGTATCCATGTCGGCAGCATCAAACGTGAGCTGCCCCAGCTCGCGGAAATCGATACGAGGCGCCGGGGTATCCCAACGCTCGGGATACGAGAACGCGAACTGGATGGGAATACGCATGTCGGAAGCACCGAGATGCGCCATCACGGAGCCGTCGGCAAACTCGACCATAGAGTGAATCTTGGACTGACGCTGCACGACCACGTTAATGAAATCGAGGTCGCAGTTAAACAGATGCATGGCCTCAATGCGCTCCAGGCCCTTATTCATGAGGGTGGCGGAGTCGATGGTGATCTTAGCACCCATGGCCCACGTGGGATGTGCGAGGGCATCGGCACGCGTCACGCGATTTAGCTCGTCGCGCGTGCGGCCAAAGAACGGACCGCCCGAGCAGGTGAGCCAAATACAATGAGCCTCGCGCGGGTTCTCCCCCAGATAGCACTGGTAGATGGCGGAGTGCTCAGAGTCGACTGGAATAAGCTGGCCCGGTTGCGCCAACGGCATAAGCAAGTCGCCACCGACGACGAGGGACTCCTTGTTGGCAAGGGCAAGACGCTTATTCGAGGTCAAGGCCGCATGGCTCGCCTCGAGACCGGCGGCACCCACAATAGCGACGAGTACGCAGTCGACATCGTCGCGACGCGCGAGCTCGCAAACCGCCTGCGCGCCAACGCCGAGCTTCGTTCCCTCGGGCAACTCCTGCAGCACGGCGTCATCGCCATGAGCGACATCGGCCACGGCAACCGCCGAAACCGAGAACTCGCGGGCAGCGGCAACAAGCTCGGAGGTACTGGAGTTAACGGACAGCGCCGTCACCTGCAGGCGATCGGCATGCTGGCGGCACACATCGAGCGCCTGGGTGCCGATGGAGCCCGTACAACCCAGGATGGCAACACGGAGGCGTCCATCGGGGCCATACGTCGTCTGGAATGACATTACAGCACGCCTCCGATCATCAGCATCAGCTGCGCGGTGATGCAGCCGAAGATAAGCGAATCGCTACGATCGAGCATGCCGCCGTGGCCCGGGATAAGGTTGCCGGAATCTTTGACGCCCACACCGCGCTTGATGCGCGACTCGATAAGGTCGCCGATAACGCCCAGAATGGACACGACCACGCCGCACAGCAGCGCATAGGGCAGGCTGAGCTTGAAGAAATGCGTCGCCCACAGGATGAGCCAAATCAAAACCGAGCCCAGGATGCCGCCAACAAACCCCTCCCAGCTCTTTTTGGGAGAGATCTTGGGAACCATCTTGTGTTTGCCGATACGGCTACCCACGATATAGGCAAACGAATCGGAGACCCAGAGAGACGCGCAAACACCCACCGAAAGCAGGGCGCCGGCAAAACCGGGCACGGCATCGCGCAGCAGCACGATAGCCGACAGCATAAAACCGGTGTAGATGGGACCCATGAGTGTCACGGCAACATCGGATATACGGGTACGCGGCGACCAGACATACCAAATGCCCACAGCGAGCATCAGGGCAAAAAGCAGGGCATTCAGCAGCATCGAATCGCCCAACGCCGACAGCGGAAAGAGCACGGCGGCAGCGATACCCATGCGCTCGTTAGCCATCTTGCCATCGAGCCTTGTCATACGGAAAAACTCATAGCAGCACAGACCGCTCATGACGGAAACAAAGATGGCCGTGGGCACGATACCCAAAACCAGGCACAGGATAAAGACAACGGCGTAGACGATACCGGCGGCGGCACGGGTAATAAAGCCCGCCAGCCACGAACCGGTGCCGCTCTTCACTGCAGGCGTTCCCGCAGTGGCAGCTTTGCGCGCAGGCGTCTTGGGAGCAGATGCCTTGGGACGATCGGACACGATTAAGCCTCCTCGGTCTTGCTCAGTCCACCAAACCTACGGTCACGGCCCTGATAGGCCAAAATGGCGTCGACAAGGCCCCAACGATCAAAGTCGGGCCAATAGGTATCGGTGACGTAGAATTCGGAATAAGCCACCTGCCACAGCAGATAGTTCGAAAGGCGCAGCTCACCAGAAGTGCGAATCACAAGCTCAGGATCGGGAAGGCCGGCGGTATAGAGGTGGGAAGCCACCATGTCGTCATCAATTGCGCCAGGATCGATCTTACCGGCGGCAGCGTCGAGTGCGATCTGACGGACAGCGCGGGTAATCTCGGCACGCGCGCCGTAGTTGACGGCAAGCGCCAGCGTCATGCCGGTGTGATTGGCGCACTCGGCAAGACCGCGTTCAAAAACGTCGCGGGTCTTCTTGGGCAGCGCGGAAATGTCACCCAAAAAGACAACGCGCACGTTTTCGCGCTTCAGAAGCGGCAGCTCGTCGATAAACGTCTTGGCAAACAGGTGCATCAAGACGTTGACCTCATGCTGCGGGCGGTTCCAGTTTTCGGTAGAAAACGCATAGGCCGAAAGCACGTCGACGCCCAGACGCACGCAGGCGGTAATAATCTCACGAAGGGAGACGATACCCGCCTTGTGGCCCTCGGTGCGTGCAAGACCGCGCGATGTGGCCCAACGACCATTGCCGTCCATGATGCACGAGATATGGTGCGGAATGTTATTGAGGTCAAGGTCGGAAAAACCGACGCCCGCAGGGGCGTCGGCAAAGTACTCGACCAGTTTATGCTCGTCGTATTGCACCTTAGATCTCCATGACCTCGGCTTCTTTTTCCTTCAGAAGCTCCTCGACCTTGGCGACATACTCATCGGTGTGCTTCTGGACCTTGGCCTGCTCGCGACGGACATCGTCCTCGGTGAGCTCCTCATCGCGCTCAAGCTTGTTGTTGAAGTCGCGACGGATGTTACGGATAGACACCTTGGCCTGCTCGGCGTACTCGCGGCACTCCTTGACGAGCTCGCGACGGCGCTCCTCGGTGGGAGCCGGGAACGGCAGACGAACGACGGTGCCATCGGAGTTGGGGGTAATACCCAGATCGGAAGCGCCGATGGCCTTGACGATAGCGTTGATGAGTGCCTTGTCCCACGGCTCGATGAGCAGCATGTGGGCCTCGGGGGTCTTGACGGCGGCAACCTGCGTGACCGGCGTGGGAACACCGTAATAATCGACGGTGATGTCGGACAGAATGTTGGCATTGGCGCGGCCGGTACGGACCTTGGAGAAGTTATGCTTGAGGGACTCGAGCGACTTGTCCATATGGGCGGTGATGTTCTCTGCCATGCTTAATCCTCCTGATAGACGAGCGTGCCGACGGGCTCACCCGCGAGCGCGCGCTTGACGGTGTCCTCGCCATCGATGTTGAGGACCAAAATCGGCATACGGTTATCCTGGCACAGTGCCGTAGCGGTGGAATCCATAACCTGCAGACCGCGGACGAGAACCTCGTGATAGGTAATCTTGTCAAAACGGACGGCATCAGCGCACTTGACGGGATCCTTATCGTAGATGCCGTCAACCTTGGTGGCTTTAATCAGAATCTCGGCGCCGATCTCGCACGCACGAAGAGCCGCGGCGGTGTCGGTCGTAAAGTACGGATTGCCCGAACCGGCGGCAAAAATAACGACGTTGCCCTTGGAAAGGTGGTTGATGGCGCGACGGCGAATATAGGGCTCGCAGATCTCGTTCATCTGGATAGCGCTCATCACGCGGCAGGGAACATCGTTATGCTCGAAGGCATCCTGCAGGGCGAGCGCGTTCATAACGGTTGCCAGCATGCCCATGTAGTCGGCCTGAGCACGCTCCATGCCACCGGCAGCGCCTGCCATGCCGCGGAAAATATTGCCGCCGCCGACAACGACGCCGACCTCATGGCCAACGGCGAGCAGCTCCTTGACCTGCTTAGCAAGATGGTCGGTAACCTTGGGGTCGATGCCATATTGGCCGTCGCCCATCAGCGCTTCGCCGGAAAGCTTAAGAAGTACGCGTTTATATCGGATGTCGGACAAAGCGATCCTCCTTTAGATTGAACTCTCAACATTCTATCAAAGGCTCTAAGAAGAGCCATGAAAAAGCAGGCTGTGAGTAAAACCCACAGCCTGCTCATTACCAGCTACAAGAGCTTATTTACTCGCCACGGACCAGACGGTCAAAGGCAACGACGGTAATGGTGTCGCCGAGCTCCTTGGAGACCTGCTCAGCGTACTTCTTGATGGTGAGGGAGCTGTCCTTGATGAACTCCTGCTCGGTGAGCACGGACTGCTTGTAGAACTTCTCCAGACGGCCGACAGCCATCTTCTCCTGGATAGCCTCGGGCTTACCGGACTCGGCAGCCTGAGCCATGTAGATCTGCTTCTCGTGCTCGACGGTCTCGGCCGGAACCTGATCGCGGGTAGCGCAGATCGGGGCGACGGCGGCAACCTGAAGGGCAACGTCGTGAGCGAAGGTCTTGAAGGATTCAGCCTGAGCGGTCTCAGCCTTCTCGAAGGCGAACTCGACGAGGACGCCGATCTTACCACCCATGTGGATGTAAGAAGCGAGCGCGCCGTTCTCAGCCTTGCGGGCAGCGAAGCGGGAGATCTTCATGTTCTCGCCCATGATGTGAATCATCTCGGTGAGCTCGGAGGAAACGGTCTCCTCGCCCATCGGCTTCTCGAGCAGAGCGTCGACGTCAGCAGGCTCGGTGGTAGCGACAACCTCAGCGACCTTGGAAGCAAAGCCGGTGAACTTGGCGTTAGAGCCAACGAAGTCGGTCTCGCAGGAGAGCTCGAGCAGAGCGCCGGTCTTGCCATCCTCGGAGACGAACGCGGCGACAGCGCCCTCGTTGGTCTCACGGCCAGCCTTCTTGGCAGCCTTGGCAAGGCCGTTCTTACGCAGAACGTCGACAGCGGCGTCCATGTCGCCGTCAGCCTCGACGAGAGCCTTCTTGCACTCCATCATCGGGGAGTCGGTCATCTCGCGGAGCTGCTTGACCATAGCGGCGGTAATCTGGGCCATTGTGGTTCCTTTCAAAGAGATGAAAAAGAATTAACTAAGACTGATTTACTCGGCCTTGGGCTCAGCGGCCATCTCGGCCTCGGAGACCTGCTCCTTACCAGAGCCAGCGAGGCAGGCGTCAGCCATGAGCTCGCACATAAGGGTGACAGCGGAGATAGCGTCATCGTTGCAGGGGATGCCGTACTCGACCTCGTCGGGATCGGAGTTGGTGTCGATCAGGGCGACGACGGGGATGTTCAGGCGCTGAGCCTCCTTGATGGCGTTCTCCTCGCGCTTGGTGTCGATGACGAAGAGAGCCTGGGGCAGACCCTTCATGTCGCGGGCGCCACCGAGGTTGGTCTGGAGCTTGGTGAGCTCCTTGCCGAGAACAGCCTGCTCCTTCTTAGGCAGAACAGCCATGCGGCCGTCCTCGACCATGGCCTCGAGCTCCTCCATGCGGTTGATGCGGGAGCGGATGGTGACGAAGTTGGTCAGCATACCGCCGAGCCAACGCTGGTTGATGTAAGGCATGTTGGCGCGCTCAGCAGCATTCTTGACGGCCTCCTGAGCCTGCTTCTTGGTGCCGACGAACAGCACGTTGCCACCCTTGGCGACGTTCTTGACGAAGGTGTAGGCCTGGTCGGCGTCGAGGATGGTCTGCTTGAGGTCGAGGATGTAGATGCCGTTGCGCTCACCGAAGATGAACGGCTTCATCTTGGGGTTCCAGCGACGGGTCTGGTGACCGAAGTGGCAGCCGGCCTCGAGCAGGGTGCGGATATTAATCTTGGTAGCCATGTTAAACCTCCTGTGGTTTGCCTCCGCGCGGGGTCATCCTCCAAAACCAACCCGGACATGTGCTACCAAAGCCCGGGCACCACGGTATGAAGTAGCCGCGCGTGCGTGATAAAAACATGTTGCCGTGAAGCAACCCGATGAATGATAGCAGGAATGCCTCTTCCTGCCAACCCGCAATCAAAACCACACACCTGAGTGCGGCGCGGGACGTCCCAGCCACTATTCGCCGCGGGGATGGGCTTGAGCCACGGCACGTTTAAGCCGATCGGGTGTGAGATGCGTGTAGATCTGCGTCGTGGACAGGCTCGCATGACCTAGCAGCTCTTGAACCGAGCGCAGGTCCGCACCGCCCTCGAGCAAGTCGGTCGCAAAGGTATGGCGCATCGCATGCGGGGCGATGTCAGCCGGAATGCCGGCGAGCGTCGCCAGCGTATGGAACCGCCGCCGGAGCATCGCGGAGCTCATGCGATTGCCGCGCGCCGATATAAGCAGCGGATGCGGCCCGGTAGCGAGGTCGCGGCGCTTTGCCCGAGCGAGCAACTCCGGCCTCCCCTCTTCAATATAGAGACGCGTCACATCGAGCGCACGACGATACAGAGGGACGATACGCTCCTTGCTCCCCTTGCCCCACAGGCGCAGCGTGCGCTCGGACCATGAGATGGATTCCACATTGAGCGCCGCAAGCTCTGAGATGCGGGCACCCGAGGCATAGAGCAACTCGAGCATCGCCGCATCGCGCAGTCCCGCGGGTGTTGAGGTATCAGGCGTCTTGAGCAGCGCCTCGACCTGCTGGGTCGTAAGGACGCCCGGCAGGTCACGCGGCAGCTTGGGCGACGCGATCGCCGAGACCGCATCGCCCTCGACAATCCCCTCGGCAGCCATCCAGCGATAGAGAGATCGGATAGCCGACAGGTGCGCCGCAAGCGTTCGGGGAGCCACCTGCTCACGCGAAAGCTCAGCAAGATAGCGACGAATGGTGCGCACGTCGGCAGCGAAAGCATCAATATCCTCGCGCTCGCACCAGGCAGCAAAGCGCTCCAGTCTCGAGCCATAGGCCGTCACCGTGTTGGGAGAAAGCCCCTCAACGCGTGCGATATAGGCGATAAAAGAGTCGACGGTGTCGTACAGGTCAAAGGCTATGACCGGTCGCCTCCAAACAAGTCGGAACGCGTGGCCAAGTAGGCATCGAGGGCCTCGAGCGCACGGTCCGCATAGGCCTGATAGCGGTCGCGCTTGCTGCGGCGCTTACCGTCCTCGAGCGGCGGCACCAGGCCAAAGTTGACATGCATGGGCTGATAGCCCACGGTGGCAGGATCGGTCGCATAGCCCACGAGCGCACCCAGGGCGCCCACGCGGGGCAACTCGACGGAATCGGCGCCGATAGCCTCTGCATAGGTGTTGAGCGCCGCGAGCAGACCGGTCGCCACGGCTTCCATGTACCCCTCGGTGCCGGTGATCTGACCGGCCAGGCGCACGCCGGTACCGGGCACGGCAAAGGTGCCATCGAGCACGTGCGGGGCGTCGACAAAGGTATTGCGGTGCATGACACCGTAGCGGAAGAACTCAGCGTTCTCCAGGCCCGGCACCATATGGAAGACGCGCTTCTGCTCGCCAAAGGTCAGGTTGGTCTGGAAGCCCACCAGGTTATAGGCGGTCTTCTCCTTGTTCTCGGCACGCAGCTGAATCGCCGCCCAAGGGCGACGTCCGGTACGCGGGTCGGTGAGGCCGACGGGCTTCATGGCGCCAAAGCGAATGGCGTCCTTGCCGGTGCGCGCAACCTCCTCGGCAGGCTGGCAGGCCTGGAACAGATCGCCGCCCTCAAAGTCCTTGAGCACCACGCGGTCGGCCGTGGTGAGCGCCTCGATAAAGGCCTCGTACTCCTCCTTGTTGAGCGGAGCGTTGAGATAGTCGCCGCTCCCCTGCTCCTCGTAGCGCGACTGCGAAAACAGCACGTCCATATCGAGCGTGGAGGCATCGACGATCGGCGCCGCGGCATCGAAGAACGCAAGGGCGTCGCCACCGACGAGCTTCATGACCTCTTCGCTCAGCGCCGGTGAACACAGCGGGCCCGCGGCAATGACCACGTGGCCCTCGGGGATCTGGGTGACCTCGCCGTGAACGACCTCGATATTGGGGCGGGCGGCAACCTCAGCCTCGACGAGCTCGGAGAATGTAACACGGTCGACCGCCAGGGCGCCACCAGCGGGAACAGCAGCGCGATGGGCGCAGTCGAGCAGGACTGAACCCATGCGCTCAAGCTCGGCCTTCAGCAAACCAGCCGCGGAATCCGGACGGGTCGACTTAAACGAATTGGAGCAGACGAGCTCTGCCAGGTGATCGGTATGGTGAGCCGGGGAGCTCACCTGGGGGCGCATCTCGCACAGCTTTACGGCAAACCCGCGGTCTGCCAGCTGGATCGCGCATTCCGAACCCGCCAGACCGCCACCGATAACCGTCACCTGATCGAACTGCATCTGCAAACACCTTTCTAATTGACACGTTTTCCATTGTGACCGAAGGGCGTCTGGGCGTGAAGGGCAAACTTGGAGGGCGCATACCTTCCATCCATCATGCGCTCGATAAGGCCCTCGAGTTCAAGCGAACCCAAGAGTTTGAGTACGCCGACAGCATCGAGTGAGACGAGCGCCGCGATGTCGTCGACCTTGAGCGGAGAGGCGATGAGCGCATGCATCACGGTCTGCTGTGTTGGATTCAGGTCGGCAATGCCGGGAGCATCGGGGCGCGAGTAGCGCAGGGTGCCGTATATGCGAGAGATAGCCATCTCGATGGACTCCTCGTCGACAATGCAGCAGGCACCGTTCGCAATGAGGTAATTCGTGCCACGCGACTCGGGCGATAGGATCGACCCCGGCACGGCAAGAAGTTCGCGCCCCAAATCCATAGTAGCCTCGGCTGTAGAAAACGTCCCGGAAGGCATACCCGCCTCGGATACAAAGAGGGCTTGCGACAGGGCCGCGATCACGCGATTGCGACGCGGAAAGGCAAACTTGCGCGGACCCATGCCCCACGGAGAGATCGACACGACCGCGCCGCCCGTATCGAGCGTGCGCGTAATAAGCCCCGCGCTCGAACGCGGGTAGACCACGTCGGCGCCCGTCCCCAGCACCACGACGTGTTTGCCGCCGGCGTTGACCGCAGCCCAACCCGAGGCCTGGTCACAACCGACCGCACCGCCCGAAACTACCGTCACTCCCGCCTCAACCGCCACCTTCGCCGCAAGCTCTGCCACGGCAAGACCATACGGCGAGGCCTTTCGCGCACCGATGATGGAGAGCGCGGGCGTCGAAAGCACCTCGGGGTTGCCGCGCACATAGAGCGTCTGGGGTACATCAGATAGCTCCAAAACGCTCTCGGGATACAACGCATCACCTGGATGCAGCTCGAAGGTCCCCTCAGCTATCATTGGTCCCTCCTTCCCTGGTACATCGCCGCCTCGAGCACGTGGTCCTGCGTCACTTGCTCGCTCTCGGCGACGTCAGCGATTGTACGCGCGATACGCACCAGGCGTACGATGCCGCGGCCCGTGAGATGCGTGCGTTTGGATAGGCCAAGTACGCATTTCTCGGCAGCATCATCGAGCTCGAAGGTCGAAACGACGCCGTCAATAGACCGCGTCTCGTCATCCTCGGCCTCGGCATCCGCATCGTCCATACGGAACTCGCGCCAGGCGCGAAAGGCACGACCGCGCACAACGTAGTCACGTAACTCGGCCGACGACATACCCTCCGCACCCTCGATAATCACTTGAGGGTCGGGACGGGTCACATCGATCATCATGTCGATACGGTCGGCCAAGGGACCGCGCAGTTTAGACCGATAGCGCTCGACCATCGCCGCCGAGCAGCGACACGGTACCTCGCGATCGCCCAAAAAGCCGCAGGGGCAGGGATTGCTCGCAGCCAGCAGCTGAAAGCGCGACGGGAAGGTAAAAGCCCCGTCGACGCGTACGATCCTCACGTAGCCGCGCTCGATGGGCTGACGCAGCGTCTGCAGCACGCCAGTGGGAAACTCGGCAAGCTCGTCCAAAAAGAGCACGCCGCCATGAGCAAGGCTGATCTCACCCGGGTGCACCGGGCGCCCGCCGCCGATAAGGCCTGCGGTCGAAATACTGTGGTGGGGACTGCGGAAGGGGCGGTGCCCCGCCAACAAGCCATCAATGTTCTCACCCAAAACCGAATGGATGCACAGTGCCTCCTGCTGATCCTCAACGGAAAGCTCGGGCAGGATGCCGGTCATACGGCGTGCGAGCATCGTCTTGCCCGATCCCGGAGACCCGATCATGAGCAAGCCGAGTTCTCCTGCCGCCGCAAGCGCCATGCCGCGTTTAGCGACTTCCTGCCCCAGCACGTCTGCATAGTCGAGCTCGGGCTCAAAGGTCGCCTCGACGCCCTCGGAATCCAAGTAGTGCCGTGCGGCATCGCCCATGCCGTGAGCAAGCTGAGACAGATGGTCGATAAAGCCGCAATCTACGCCCGCGAGTGGCACATGCTGGTCGGACCTGCCGGCGATAAAAGACAGCCCCATGTCGCGAGCCAATAGCTGAAACGCCACCTCGCCCTTGACGGGAAGCACCGTACCGTCCAGACCAAGCTCACCTGCGATAAGGCAGCGATCGAGGTTGTCACGGGGAATCTGCTCATCGGCCGCTAGAACCGCGATGGCGATGGGCAGGTCAAAGCCGCTACCGGTCTTGCGGATATCGCCGGGTGCCAGGTTAACGGTAATGCCCGAGCGCGGGATCTCGAACCCGGCGGAGCGCATCGCGCAGCGAATACGACCGCGTGACTCCATCACCTCCATACTCGGGATGCCGAGCATCTGAATGCCCGGAACGCCGCCGGCAAGCGAGACCTCGACCGTGACGTGAATCGCCTCGACGCCGCGGATGCAGGCCGCGTGAACGGCAAACGTCTCGAACGCCATCACGACACCTGCCAATCGAACGCGTTGTACTGATGCTCGATCTCGGCGATATGCCCGCCGCGAATGGTGACACCCACTGCATCGAAGCGGATCGCCTTGAGCGGATAGTGCTCCATGAGATAGCAACTTGCGATACGGCGATACCGACGCTGCTTTTGGGCATCCACGGCCTCCTCGGGAAAGACCCGCGTGGTGCAATCCAGGGCGACGCGCCTGGTCTTGACCTCGGCCATCACCACGACATCGTCAAGCTCATCGAGCAGCACCAGATCGGCCTCGCCCTCGGTGCAACGATAACCCTGCTCCAGCAAGGTGTAGCCGCGCTCGTTAAAGTAGTCGATGGTGATCAGCTCGCCCAGCATGCCCAGCTCACGGGGACTGAGTCCCTTGATAAACTCGGGCGTCATCGCCCCGCAGTCGAGCTCGCCGTTTTCCCAACGCTCCTTGAGCTGCTGCGTCTTGCTCTTTTTGCTTGCGGCACTCATGGGGTCTCCTTTCCCGCACACTGCATTGCCCCGATGATGAGGGCACCTTTCATGCGGGTAAGTACAGGAAGCAAACCAAAAGCTGACCAAATGCCGTCAAAAAAGGGCCGTACGCAGCAATGCTGTTGCATACGGCCCGCTACCAGCAGGTTTATAAAACCCTAGAGGTCCCTGTCTCCACAATTGACCTAGAAAAGGCGCTCAGTCTGCAGAAAGTTTCCGCAAAAGCTCACACGATGCAGTGGACAAAGTCCATGTTTTCGAATGGCCTCGATGTGCTCGGGGCTCGCATAGCCCTTCGATTCGGCCAGATGGTACTCGGGGTACTCGGCGTCGTACTCGACCATCATCTCGTCACGCGTGACCTTTGCCATGATGGATGCCGCGGCGATACAGGCGATCTTGGCATCGCCCTTCACCACGTCGCGCTCATTGGGAACGGCGCCCAAGGGGTTGCCATCCATGAGGACGCAGTCGGGTTCAAGTCCCGTATCGGCCACCGCACCCGCAACGGCAGCGCGGATGGCGCGGGCCATACCCATCTCATCGATATCTGCAGGAGCGATATGGCAAAAGCCGATAGCAGTCGCCACCTCGGCAATCTTAACCGAGAGCAGCTCGCGGCGCGCCGGCGTGAGCTTTTTGGAATCGTTGATGCCCCAGATGCGCGGCTCCATCGGAAGGCACACGGCACACACGGTCAAGGGCCCCGCTACCGAGCCACGGCCCACCTCGTCGACGCCCACGACCACGCCATCACCGCCGAGCTCATGCATAAGCTCGTACATGCCGTTGACGCGCTCGCGCTCGGCAAGCTCCTTGGCATGGCGCTTAAGGGCACGCTCGCAAGCCTTGATCACCTGCTGGCGCGGATCCTCGCGATAATGCTCCACGAGGGCGGGAATCTCCTCGAACGTGGCACTCGCCAGCTCGCCGGCAACCTGCGATGCCGAAACCGAGCTCGTCATATTGGCCATACCAGGCCCTCCTTGCATGCAAATCAGATAAAAAGAAGGGCCACCCGAAGGTGACCCTTACGTCCAAACGAGTGGACAGACGCTGCGATCTTCTTAGCGCTTCTCGGGGATGCGAGCAGCCTTGCCCACCTTGTCGCGGAGGTAGTACAGTTTGGCGCGACGGACGCGACCATGACGAACGACCTCGAGCTTGGCGATCTTGGGGCTGTGAAGCGGGAAGGTACGCTCAACACCGACACCGAAGGACATCTTGCGGACAGTGAAGGTCTCGCGGGCACCGGCGCCGGCCATGCGGATGACGTCGCCCTGGAAGACCTGGATGCGCTCGCGGTCGCCTTCCTTAATGCGGTAGTGAACCTTGACGTTGTCGGCGACGCGAACCTGAGGAATGTCCTCGCGGATCTGCTGACGCTCGATTGCGCGGATGTAATCCATGTGCAATTCCTTACTCTTCTAGAGGTGCCGTACCACCTTGGCCGGCACGTAGTTGAACAAACGTATTCGAGTATACACGCGCGGGTTTCTGCTGCAAGAACAATTTTTTACGCAGACAAAAAGACAAAACCCGCACATGATAACCGCCCGCCTCGCGAATGAGACGGGCGGCATGAAGGGGGCTACGCTAGGCGTCTAAACCCAAAACGTTAGGCGGAGCGCTTCGCCTCGAGCTTGGCCTGAGCGGCCGCCAGGCGCGCGAGGGGCACGCGATAGGGCGAGCAGGACACGTAGTCCACATCGGCCACGTTGAACAGGCCCTTAATGGATTTGGGGTCGCCGCCGTGCTCGCCGCACACGCCAAAGTGCATGTCGGGGTTGGTGGCGCGACCCTTCTCGACGGCCATGCGCACGAGCTCCAGCACCGCCGAGTCGATGGTCTCGAAGGGGTTGTCCTTCAAGATCTTCTTGTGCATGTACAGCGGGATGAACTTGGCCTCGGCATCGTCACGAGAGAAACCGAAGGTCGTCTGGGTGAGGTCATTGGTGCCAAAGCAGAAGAAGTCAGCATGATGGGCGATCTCGTCGGCAACCATGCAGGCACGCGGCAGCTCGAGCATCGTGCCCACGGGAATATTGAGCTCGACGCCCTCCTCGACGGAAACCTCGGCGATCACGCGCTCGATGACCTCGCGGGTCTGGACATGCTCCGCCGTGATGGAGACGAGCGGAACCATGATCTCGGGACGCGGATCGACGCCCTCCTTGATGAGGCGAGCGGCAGCCGTGGCGACGGCGCGAACCTGCATGAGTGGCAGATCGCTAAAGACAACGGACAGGCGCACGCCGCGCAGGCCGAGCATGGGGTTCGACTCGACCATGCCATCGATACGGCGCAGGCGGGCACGCAGGACGGCAAGCTCTTCCTCGCTGGCGCCAGCGGCTTCCTTCTTGGTGATGGCGACCTCGAGCTCGCGAGGATTATCCAGGAACTCATGAAGCGGCGGATCGAGCAGGCGAACAACTACGTCGCGACCGGACATGGTCTTGAACATCGCCAGGAAGTCCTCGGTCTGAACCTTAAGCAGGTCCGCCAGGGCCTGCTGCTTCACGGCCTCATCATCGGAGAGGATGAAGCTCTGGATGATGTTCTTGCGGTCGCCCAGGAACATGTGCTCGGTGCGGCACAGGCCGATGGCCTCGGCGCCAAACTCGAGCGCGAGCGCGGCATCCTCGGGGTTGTCGGCGTTGACGCGCACATGGTTGGCGTGGCCGCCGGTCTCGTCCAGGCGAATCTCGTCGGCCCAGGACAGGATGGTGTCCAGGTCGCCGGTGAGCTCGGCCGAAACCAGATCAACGGCGCCGTCGACGACGATACCCTGGGTGCCGTCGATGGAGATGACATCGCCCTCATGCAGCACGCGGTCGCTGCCCTCGATGCGCACGACCTTCTCGGCGGCGTCGATATGGAAGCGCTCAACGCCGCAGACGCAGGGCGTACCCATGCCGCGGGCGATAACGGCGGCATGGCTCGTCTTGCCACCGTGGCTGGTCAGAATGCCCTCGGCGGCGACCATGCCCTTCAGGTCGTCGGGGTTGGTCTCCCAACGAACCAGAATGACCTTGTGGCCCTCGTTGGCGCGCGCGACGGCGTCGTCGCTCGAGAACATGACCTCGCCCACGGCGGCACCGGGGCTGGCATTAAGACCGCTGGCGAGAGCCTCGTACTTCTTGGAGGCGTCGAACTGTGGGTGCAGGAGCTGGTCGAGCTGCGCGGGATCGATGCGGCTCACAGCCTCATCGCGGGTGATCAGACCCTCCTCGACCATCTCGATGGCGATGCGCAGGGCGGCGGTGGCAGTTCGCTTGCCCACGCGGGTCTGGAGCATCCAGAGCTTGCCCTGCTCGATGGTGAACTCAATGTCGCACATGTCGCGATAGTGATCCTCGAGCGTCAGGAAGACGCGCTCGAGCTCCTTGCCTGCGGACTCGAGGCCCGGGGTGGCCTTGAGGTCGGCGATGGGCTCGGTGTTGCGGATACCGGCGACGACGTCCTCGCCTTGGGCATTAACCAAAAAATCACCGTAGAACTCCTTGGTGCCGTCGGCCGGATTGCGCGTGAAGGCAACGCCGGTCGCAGATGTCTCGCCCTTGTTGCCAAAGGCCATGGCCTGTACGTTGACGGCGGTGCCGAGTTCGTCGGAAATGCCATGCTGCTTGCGGTAGATGCAGGCACGCTCGTTCATCCAGCTGCCAAAGACGGCCTGAATTGCAAGGCGTAGCTGAAGCTCCGGGTCGTGCGGGAAAACGGGCTTGCCGTCAGCGACCTCGAGCTCGGGATACAGGGAGGCATCGACGTTCTCGGAGAAGATGCCCTTAAAGGTCTCGACGAGCTCCTGCAGATCCTCGGCCGAAAGCTCGGAGTCGACGCGGACGCCGGCGACCAGGCGTGCCTGGGTCAGCGCGTTCTCGAACAGGTCGGCGTCAACGCCCATAACGACGTTGGAGAACATCTGAATAAAGCGGCGGTAGCTATCCCAAGCAAAACGCGGATTTTGCGTCTGGGCGATGAGCCCCTGAACGGAGTCGTCGTTGAGGCCTAAGTTGAGGACCGTGTCCATCATGCCGGGCATGGAGAACGGAGCGCCCGAACGAACCGACACGAGCAGCGGATCGGAGGCGTCGCCGAGCTTCTTGCCGCAGCGGGCCTCGAGGTCCGCCTCGGCAGCAACGATCTCATCGAGTGCACCCTCGGGCCACACGTTGCCGGCACCGGAGTACTCGACGCAAGTCTGGCAGGTAATAGTAAAGCCACCGGGAACCGGCAGGCCGATACGGCTCATCTCGGCAAGGTTAGCACCTTTGCCGCCAAGCGCGAAGTTCATGGACTTGTCGCCCTCGGTGACACAGGTGCCCTGGGCGTCGGTTCCAAAACGGTAAACCCTCTTGCAATCGCTCACGACACTTCCCCTTCCATGCGCTCTCGCGCACGACCGTGGTAACGAATCGACCCGCCGAATGCGGGCCGTGAGGGAACTATACGGCGGGTTTTGGGCAGGCTTGAGCAGAGGGTGCGCGGTTTGGTAAACGTGCTAAAACTGGCGGTAAACGGTAGGTAAAGGTGGTTACCTTATGAAGATACCACTGCAATAAAAAAGCAGGTCAAGTGCGATGTTTTTGCTAAATCGCTTTATCAAAATGCTACTACTATTAGGTGCGACGGGCGGCGCGGCGGGCACGGGCTTCTTGGATTTCCTCCAAGTGGCTAATGATCTCGGCAGCGCTTTCCTCGATGGCCTTGCCGTCGGTACGCACCACAAAGCAGCCTAGGCGTTTCATGAGGGCACGAGCTTCCTCAAGCTCGCTGCGCACGCTCTCGGGCTCGGCATAGGAGCCGGCAACGGCACGAGCGTAGTCATCGCCCAAGCGGCTATCGCGAATTTCGGAAATCACATCGACGGTCGAAATCAGGCCGAACAGGCGCATCGGGTCGACCTCGTAAATCGACTTCGGCGGCTCCATGCCATGGGCCAACGGAACATTGGCAACCTTGTAGCCCTGATAAGCCAGATACATCGACAGCGGCGTCTTGGACGTGCGCGATACGCCCAGCAGCACGATATCGGCACCCGACAAATCGTCGCAACCGCGCCCGTCATCGTGCTCAACGAAATATTCCATGGCCTCGATACGATGGAAATAGCGGTCATCGGTCCTGTGGATCACGCCCGCGACGCCTTTGGGCGGCACACCGATGAGCGACGATAGCACGGCGAGCGTCGGACCGATCAGGTCGACCGAACGGATATGCAGCATGCCCAGGTAATCGAGCACGCGGGCGCGAAGCGCCGGATCGACAATGGTGTGAAACACGGCAATATCGCGATGGTCGGCATCGACGCGCGGGCCCACAAACGACTCCACCTGCTCCACCGAGGTCACCTTGGGCAGGCGCAACAAACGAAAAGCCCCTTCATCAAATTGCCCGGACGCCGCAAGCACCACCTCACAAGCGGTATCACCGAGCGAGTCGGAGATAACGATAACGGTGGGACGAGCGGTGACCGGGCAATCCATGCGGGGCTCCTTTTGCGCTTACGCGCAGGCTGGCTTACTTTTTACGAGCAAGCTCACCGATGTTGGCGATGCCGGAGAAAACGGCCTCGAAGCGGTTGAGCAGCTTAAGGCGATTATCGCGGAGCTGCTCGTCCTTGTCCATGACCATGACCTCGTCGAAGAAACGGTCGATGGGCGCGCGCAGGGCGGCGAGGGCAGCAAATGCGGCCGGATAATCCTCGGTAGCAAGGGCGGCATCGACAGCGGTCTGAGCAGCCTCGGAGGCGTCGGCGAGCGCAAGCTCGACCTCGCCCATCAGTCTGCGGTCGTACTCCACGCCCAGCTCGGGCTTGGAGATATGCGCGGCGCGAGCATAGGCGGTCGCAAGGTTGTCGAACGTCTCGGCGTCGTTCTTGCGGGCCTCGTCGAGGGCGGCGCAGCGGGCGAAGAAGACGGACGGAGCGATGATGTGCACCGCGGAGACGGCGGCAACGGTATCGGCCGGGATCTTTTCGTCGCGGGCCATGCTCACCAGGCGGCCATGGAAGAAGTCACGAACCTGCTGGGCGACCTCGGCGGCGTCGAACTCAATGCCCTGCTCGCTATAGAGCTCGAGGGCGAAGTCGATGAGCGACGTGGGGTCGATCGGCAGGCGGTCGCGCAGGATGTTGATGATGCCGATAGCGGCACGACGCAGCGCGTAGGGGTCCGAAGAGCCGGTCGGGGGCTCGCCGATGGCAAAGATACCGGCGATGGTATCGAGCTTGTCGGCACAGGCCACGATGCAGCCAGCGGTGCCCTCGGGCAGCTCGTCACCGGCAAAGCGAGGACGATAGTGATCGCGAATAGCATGAGCGACCTCGTCGTTCTCCCCCATCGCGATGGCGTAGTAACCGCCCATCACGCCCTGCTGGCTCGTGAACTCGACGACGGCGTTAGACACCAGGTCGGCCTTGCACAGGTGCGCGGCGCGAGCAGCGTCGGCGGCCAGGTGGGCGCCCAGATGGGCCTCGCGAGCGATGGCAAGCGCGAGTTGCTCAATGCGCTCGGACTTGGCGAGCACGCTACCGAGCTTCTCCTGGAAGGCGACCTTGGCCAGACGCTCGCGGAACTCGTCGAGGGAGATCTTCAGGTCCTCCTCGTAGAAGAACTTGGCGTCGTCCAGACGGGCGCGCACGACGCGCTCGTTGCCGTCAATCACGCGCTCGGCATTCTCGGGCTTGCTGTTGGAAACGACCACGAACTCACGCGTGAGCTTGCCCTCGCCGTCATAGATCGGGAAGTAGCGCTGGTTGGTGAGCATGGACTCGCAGATAATCTCGTGCGGGACCTTGAGGAACTCCTCATCGAAGGTACCGACGAGCACCGTCGGCCACTCGCAGAGGTTAATAACCTCCTCGAAGACCTTCTTGGGCGTATCGACATGGCAGCCGGGACGGGCGGCCTCGACCTCGGCGATACCGGCGAGGATGGCCTCACGACGGCGCTCGGCAGAAAGCACGCCGGCGTCCTCGAGCACCTGCTCGTAAACGGCGGGGCTGGCAACCACATGGTCACCAGGGCCAAGTACGCGATGACCGCGCGTGGTGTTGCCACTCGTCACGTCGGCAAACGACACGGGCACAACATCCTCGCCCAGAAGGCAGCAGATCCAACGGACCGGACGCACGAACGTCGCGTGCTCGTGGCCCCAGCGCTGGCTGCGGTAGTTGGGCCACTGCAGGCCGGCGATGGTCTTCTCGCACAGAGCAGTCAGAATCGGCGTAGCCGGTGCGGAGGGAATATTCTTCTCGGCGAACACATACTCGCGACCGTCGGTGTCCTCGCGACGGACCAGGTCCTCGGCAGCCACACCGCACTTGCGGGCAAAGCCCTGGGCGGCCTTGGTGGCGTTACCGTCAGCGTCGAAGGCAATGTTGGCCGCGGGGCCACGCTTGACCTCGTGAACCTCATCGGTCGCGGTGGCGACGTTAGCCACGAGCGCAGCCAGGCGACGCGGGCTCGAGATCACGCGGACCTCGCCGTGGGCCAGACCGGCCTCGTCGAGACCCTTGGCGATCATGGTGCCAAGCTGCTTGACGGCATTGTTCAGCGGCGCGGAGGGCATCTCCTCCGTACCGATCTCAAACAGGAAATCCTTAGCGTCTGCCATGGCTTACGCCACCTCGCCTTCCTGATCGGCATTCTCGTTGACTTCGGCGACCTCGGCCATATAGGCCTCGCAGCACGCCTTAGCGACGGCGCGGACGCGCAGGATGTAGTTAGCGCGCTCGACCGCGGACAGGGCGCCACGGGCATCGAGCAGGTTGAAGGCGTGGCTGCACTTCATGACGCAGTCATATGCCGGCAGCGGCAGCTTGCGCTCCAGGCAGGAGTGGCACTCGGCCTCGTAGTCGTCAAACTTCTGACGCATCATCTCGACGTTGGCGACCTCAAAGTTATAGGCACTGAACTCGCGCTCGTTCTCGAGGAACACGTCGCCATAGGTCATGGGCGTTCCGTCGGGCAGGTAGCTCCACACCAGGTCGTAGACGGAGTTGACGCCCTGAGCGTACATGGCAATGCGCTCCAGGCCATAGGTGATCTCGACGGGCACGGAATCGACCTCGATGCCGCCCACCTGCTGGAAGTACGTAAACTGCGTGACCTCCATGCCGTTGAGCCAGACCTCCCAGCCAAGGCCCCAGGCGCCGAGCGTCGGGCTCTCCCAGTCGTCCTCGACAAAGCGGACGTCATGGTCGTTGGGATCCAGGCCAATGGCGGCCAGCGAACCTAGGTAGAGCTCCTGGGCGTTGACCGGCGACGGCTTGATGAGCACCTGGAACTGATAGTAGTGCTGCATGCGGTTGGGGTTCTCGCCGTAGCGGCCGTCGGCGGGACGGCGGCAGGGCTGCGCATAGCAGGTGCGCCACTCGGCGGGACCGAGCGAGCGCAGCGTGGTCGCGGTATGGAAGGTACCGGCACCGACCTCGGAGTCATAGGGCTGCATAATGACGCAGCCCTGCTCGCCCCAGTACTGCTGGAGGCGCAGGATGATGTCTTGGAAGGAAAGCGATGAAGCGTTCATGCCTCTAATATCCCCTCGTCGAAACGATTACACGGTTAGGTACTGTACTATAGCGGTTTTTAGTCGATAGCGCCGATGCGGTTGAGCGGCCAGTAGCGCACAAGCGCCACAGCGATCAAATCAGAGCGATCGACGGGACCAAAGTAGCGTGAGTCGGCAGAGTTTTCGCGGTTGTCGCCCATCACCCACACGCACCCGTCGGGAACGGTGTAGGGATAGCTTACCTGAGCGCCGGGCGCTTGGACCGAAAGTGGCCAGCTCATGCCCGTCGTATAGTCCTCGTCGAGCGCTTGGCCGTCAACGACCACCTTGCCATCCTGCAGGTCGACCGTCTGGCCGGCCGTGGCAATAACGCGCTTGACAAGAACATCATGCTCGGAGGTGCCATCGGGGTTGTGAAACACCACGATATCGCCCTGCTTGACGGGCTGACCGAGCTCGAGGCTCACCTTTTGCGCCAGGATCTGGTCGCCAATCTCGATTGTGTCCTCCATAGAGCCGGTGGGCACCACAAAGGGCTCGACCACAAACGAGCGAATCAAGAAGGTGGCGACCAGTGCGATCGCGATGACCGCGATCCACTCAAAAGCACCCCTCAACGCGGAATGTTGCGTAGGAACCATTCTCACTCCTCGCTCTGCGAATACGAAGCGTCCAAAATCTCCTGCGCGTAAGCGCGCTCCTCGGGCGTGAGCCGCGCTGTCTCGATCAGATCGGGACGCCAGCGGCAGGTGCGCTCGATGGCGTTCTTACGACGCCAGGCATCGACCTTGGCGTGATCGCCGCTCACAAGCACCGGCGGCACGCCCTCGCCGTTGAACTCGGCGGGGCGGGTGTACTGCGCGTACTCGAGCAGTCCTCCGTCCTCGGCGGTCGAGAATGACTCGTCCACATTGCTCATCTCGTCGCCCAGGGCGCCGGGAATCAGGCGTACGACGGCATCGGCAACGACCATAGCGGGAAGCTCGCCGCCCGTGAGCACGTAGTCGCCGATCGACAGACGCTCATCGGCATACGCATACGCGCGCTCGTCGACGCCCTCGTAGCGGCTGCACACAAACAGCAGGCGCTCACTTTTGAGCAGGCGCTCGGCCACATGCTGCGTAAAGGGCTCGCCACAGGGGGTGAAGAACACAACCGTGGGCTTGGGACCCTCTGCGCCAATGGCCTCGATGGCCTCTGCGATAGGCTCGACCTTCATGAGCATGCCCTGCCCGCCGCCGTACGGCTCGTCATCGACGGTACGATGGCGGTCGTGCGTCCAGTCGCGCAGGTTATACGCCTTGAAATCAAAAAGGCCGGCCTTGCGGGCGCGGCCCAAGATCGATGTGGACATGACGGGCTCAAACATCTCGGGAAAGACCGAAAGGGTCTCGATCAGCATGTTGTCCTCCCTACTTGTCCATATCGATCAGGCCGTCCATAACGTGGACGGAAATTGTTCCTGTGTCGGGAAGATCGAGCACGACCCGCTCGATCACGGGAATCAGTACCTCGCCGTACCGATCGCCCTCGACAACCCAAACATCGTTAGCGAGCGTCGACATGATCTCGACGATCGTGCCGAGCGAACCGAAGCGCTCGTCGACCACCTCGCGACCCATCAGGTCGGTATAGGCAGCGTCGAGCGAATCGAGCTCAAAGTCGTCACGATTTGCCAGCACGTAGCATCCCGTGATGCCCTCGGCGGCCGTCAAGTCGTCAATGCCCTCAAACGAGACCAGATCGCCATCGCCCGTATCGGTGACGGACACGACCGTGCAAAAGCGGTCGCGCTTGAGCGCCGGCGGCGTCAGGGCGACGCGCATACCAGGCTCTAATACAGAAGGAAGCCCCCGCAGCGGCTGCGCGAGGACCTCCCCCTTCCTTCCGTGCGGCTTGACCACACGGGCGATGTTTTTGTACTGGGACCTCAAGGTCCTAGCCCAGAACCTCTACCTCGACAGCAGTGTCGAGGCGAGCGGCCAGTGCACGGGCGAGCGTGCGAATGGCCTTGATGGTACGGCCACGACGGCCGATGACCTTAGCGACGTCATCCTCGGCGACCGAAACCTCAATCGTAGAGGCGTCGTCACCATCGATGACCTCAAGGCTCACGGAATCCGGGTCGTCGACGATCTGAACAACGAGATATTCGACGAGATCGGCGATGCGATCTGAGAGCATTGCCTCACCCTCGAGCTGTGCAGCGTCAACCTCAGGCACGATTTACTCCTCGGCGCCCTCAGCGGCCTCAGCGGCAGCCTTAGCGGCCTCGGCCTCTTTGGCGAGCTGCTTCTTGGACTTCTTGACGACGGTCTCGGTCTTCTCGCCCTCGTTGGCGGCCTTGACCAGAGCGGCGACGGCGTCGGTGAGCTGAGCGCCCTTGGACTGCCAGTCGGCGATCTTCTCGAGGTCGAGGTTGATGGTCTTGGGGGCGGTCATCGGGTTGTAGCGGCCAACCTCCTCGATGATACGACCGTCACGCGGGGCGCGGGAATCGGCGACGACGACACGGTAGTACGGACGCTTCTTAGCGCCGTGACGAGCAAGGCGAATCTTGACTGCCAAAGGAAACTCCTCCAACCAAGCAGCTTTAGGCTGCAACTACAAACAAACAGTTGAACATAATACGCCATCGACGCGGGCAGGTGAAGTCCGTGAGACCAACTTCTTCGGTGTAGTCGAGGGCAAATCCATATCTTAGACAAGAATTCGGGATTTGCAAGCACATACACGCACCCCACATGAGCTGCGCGGTATACTCATGACATGGAAAGACGCGAACATACATACGGTTATGAGGATGCCACAGGCGTCACGCCGCCTCCCTGGACGGGTCCGGCGGTGGGCCTGATGGACCTCGATGCGTTTTTTGCGAGCGTGGAGATGCTCGATCATCCCGAATGGCGCGGCAAGCCGCTCATCGTGGGCGGAGACGCCGATTCGCGTGGCGTCGTGTCCACGTGTTCGTATGAGGCACGTCGCTTTGGCGTGCACTCTGCCATGGCCTCGGCCGAAGCGCGGCACTTGTGCCCGCAAGCCATTTGGACGCACGGGCATTTTAATCGCTACCGCGAGGTCAGCGCGCAGGTCATGGCGATTCTCGCCGACGAGACCCCGCGCGTTGAGCGCGTATCCATCGACGAAGCCTTTATCGATATCACACCGGGTCGCTTTGCGCCCGAAGACCCGCTGCTGGTTGCGCGGCGTATAAGCGACCGCGTGGCAGGGCTGGGAGTGACCTGCTCCATTGGCGTGGGCTGCAACAAGACGGTCGCAAAGATCGCAAGCGAGCGGGATAAGCCGTTTGGGCTGACCATCGTGCGCCCCGGAACCGAGCAGCGCTTTTTGGCCGCGCTGCCGGTATCTGCCATGAGCGGCATCGGGCGCTCGGCCGAGGAGCGACTGCGCCGCATGCGCATCTACACCCTCGGCGAGCTATCACGTGCACCGGAATCCACCTTGTCCTCTATTTTTGGCGTCAACGGCGAACGCATGCGCCAGCGTGCGCTGGGACTCGAAATCTCCGAAGTCACGAGTCTCGATGAAGAGCGCGAGGTCAAGTCGGTCAGCAATGAACGCACCTTTGCGAAAGATTTGACTGAGCGTGGGGATATTGAGGCGGCGATTGCGCTGTTGGGAGAGTCAGTGGGACGCCGCCTGCGCCGTCAGGGGCTGACGGGTGCCACGGTAACGCTCAAGCTTAAGTATTCGTATGGCAGCGGGCGTACGGCACAGCGCCGGCTGCCTCATCCGACCGACGATGAGAACATCTTCGTGGCGGTTGCACTCGAACTGCTCGACAACATCTGGCAGGATGGCATGCATGTTCGCTTAGCGGGCATCGGCATGAGCGACTTCGACCACCAAGGCGGCATCCAGACTGACCTGTTCTGCGAGATCGATGACCGCGGAGCCCAATCCAGCGACCGCCGCGACCTCTCCGTCGCCATCGACGCCGTCCGAGACAAATTCGGCGACACCGCCCTTTCCTTCGGCCGCCAATCCCGCTTCAACGATTAACCGCCTTTGGGCAAAAAGAAAGCCGGGCAGGTGCGGAAAACCACAACTGCCCGGCGAAATGCGCGAGGCTAGCTAAAAAGCCCCGTATCAAATGAGCTACTAGAGGAGGTCGAGGGGGAGCTGGGGGGCGTCACCCCAGAGCTTTTCGAGGCGGTAGAAGTCGCGGGCTTCGGGAGTGAAGACGTGGACGACGACCGAGCCATAGTCCATGAGCATCCAGGTCTTCTGCTCGCGGCCCTCGATGGAGAACGGGTGCTCACCGCAAGCCTCGGCGACCTTTTCCTCAATCTCGTCGACGATAGAATCGACCTGACGGTTATTGGTACCGGTGGCGAGCACAAAGTAGTCGCACACATCGGAGAGCTCCGTTAGATCGAGCACCTGCACGTCCTCGCCCTTCTTGTCGTAGGCGGCCTGCGCGGCGGCGCGGGCGACATCCTCGGCGGCGACACCGCTCGCGGACAGCGAAGCGGCGGTACGGTCGGACGTGGCGGCGAAGCTCTTGTGCTCCACACCTTCAAGAATCTGCTCGTCAGTCATGGTCTCGTCGGCCATGGAATACCTCTTTCTAGACACACCCGAGCTAGCGCAGCTGGGCGTAATGGTTGTAAATCGTAATAGCCGTGGGATAAAGATAGCGCCCGGACTGGATCACATAGACCAGACCCTGCGCAAAACAGGAGAAGAACAACTCGTCGAGCGAGGACTTCCCCACCATCTTGCGCAGCGCATGGGCATAGTCGCCGTGGCGGTTGGGCTCGATGGCATCTGCCACAAAGACCACCATATCAAGCGGCGTCATGTCGCAGGCACCCACGGTGTGACGGTCGACAGCCTGGAAAACAGCCGGCGACAGCTCGGGGAAAAGCTGCGGAAGCTCATAGGCGGCAACAGGGCCATGCAAAAGCGGCGTCGCTGCGGAAGGAGAGCCGGCAACCTTGATGCCATAGTGAAGCGCGCGGGCCACGAGCTCGTCATCGGAAAGCACCTTGTCCCAGTCGTGAATTAAGCCGGCGGCAGCGGCATCAAAGCGGTCAACGCCGTAGACCTCGGCCAGATGAAGTGCGGTCTCGGCAACACCCAGCGAATGCACATAGCGCTTGCGCTTATCTTTCATGCGAACATCGAGCAGCTCTTGAATGCGCTTGAGCAGCGCGCGCTCATCGCCCTCAAACTGATCCTCTACCGACAACGTAGCCCCCATCACTCAAAATCTTCTTGACCCAGATCGACATACAAACTGCGCTTGCGAATGTAGCCGAGCACAGACTCGCTCGTAAGATAGCGCACGCTCATGCCGCGGGCAACTCGCTTACGAATGTTCGTCGAGCTGATCGCCAGCGCCGGAATCTGAATATAGCGCACATCGAACGGCAGCCCCGACTCTTTGATTCGGGCACGCGCCGTATCGATATCAAAACCCGGTCGCGTCGCCGCAATAAAGGTAGCAAGCTCAGCGATTTGCTCGGCATCATGCCAGGTCACAATATCGATAATTGCGTCGGCGCCCGTAATAAAGTAGAGCTTTACCTGCGGCGGGTAAAAGTCGCGAAGGGCATGAAGCGTATCGGCAGTATAGGTCACGCCCGGACGGTCGATCTCGAAACGGCTCGCCAAAAAAGCCGGATTCGCGGCGGTGGCGAGAACCGTCATGGCATAACGGTCCTCGGCAGGCGTCACCGGTTTGTCGAGTTTAAAGGCAGGAGAGCCGGCCGGCATAAAGAGCACAGCGTCCAAGTCGAGCGACTCGCGCGCCTGCTCGGCAGTCACCAGGTGCCCGTAATGAATCGGGTCGAATGTGCCGCCCATAATGCCAAGCCGAAACTCTTTGCCCTCTTTTATGGGCAGCTCGGGCAAACCGATTCCACCGCGCAGCGACATGGCTTACTCGCCCTCCGAGGTCTCGGCATCGTCCGCGGCATCCGCCGCATCGACAACCTCGACGCCCTCATCCGCAGCATCGGCCACGTCAATGGCCTCAACAGCAACGTCCTCGCCAGCGTCCTCGAGCTCCTCGTACTCCGAGAAGTCCTCAGCGCCCTCAAAGTCAAAGGCGCGCTGGCAAATGCGAACTTCGTCGCCCGCACGGCAACCGGCCTTCTCGAGCGCGTCATCAACACCCATACGCGCAAACTTATGCTGCAGGTAAATGACGGCTTCCTCGTTTTCCCAGTCGGTCTGAATGACCATGCGCTCGATGGCACGACCGACCACGCGGAAGGCATGGGGCTCTTCTTGAACAATGCGGAAACGCTTCTCACGCTGCAGACGGCGGCGCTCCCACTCATCGTCGCGCAGATCGACCGGCTCATCGGAAACCGCCAACTCGGCGCGCAGCTTAGCCACCTGCTCGCCCACGGCAAGCATCAGCGTGTTGAGGCCGGCGCCCGTCACGGCGGACACGGCAAAGAACATATGTCCGTCGTCGAGCGCTGCGCGCTTAAGATCTGCAATCTTGTCGGCCGTGCCCGGCGCGTCGCACTTGTTGGCGACGACGATCTGCGGACGCTCCGAAAGCTCGGCGCCATACTGCTCGAGCTCACGGTTGATGATGCGGTAATCCTCAACCGGGTCGCGATCCTCAAAACCGCCCGTCATGTCGACGACATGCATGATGAGCGCCGTACGCTCGATGTGGCGCAGGAACTGGTGGCCCAGGCCTTTGCCCTCGCTCGCGCCCTCGATCAAACCAGGAACGTCGGCAACGACGTAAGAATACTCACCGGCACGCACCATGCCGAGGTTCGGCACGAGCGTTGTAAACGGATAGTCGGCGATCTTGGGACGGGCGGCACTCATGCGCGCGATGAGCGAGGACTTGCCCACCGAGGGGAAGCCCACGAGTGCGGCATCAGCCATAAGCTTCATCTCGAGCTCAATCCAGTGCTCCTCGGCCGGTTCGCCCAGCTGAGCGAACGCGGGCGCGCGGCGCACCGACGTCACAAAGTGCGTGTTGCCCAGGCCACCGGCACCGCCGGGCGCCACGACAACGCGCTCGCCATCGTGCACCAGGTCGGCAATCTCGAACATCGGGGTCTGCGTCTCGGGGTCGAGCTCGCGCACCACGGTGCCCATGGGAACCTTCAGGATCAGGTCCTCGCCGCTCTTACCGTTACGACGGGCACCCTGCCCGTGCGTGCCGCGTTCGGCGCGGAAGTGATGCTTAAAGCGGTAATCGATCAACGAAGACAGCTGAGCATCGGCCTGGATGACGACATTGCCGCCACGACCGCCGTCGCCGCCATCGGGGCCGCCCTTGGGGACAAATGCCTCGCGCCTAAACGACATGCATCCGGCTCCGCCGTCGCCGCCGCACACGTTAATGCGGCTGATATCGGTGAACTGTGACAACAGAATCGCCTCCTACAAAAAGAGGGAGACCCTTGAATCCTAAAACTCAAGTGTCTCCCACATATGTGCTCTATGAAGGGTGAATTACGCGTTCGCGAGCGGGCGTACGCTGACCCTGTGCTTGATACCCTTGTGGAACTCAACGGTACCGTCGACCAGCGCGAACAGCGTGTCGTCCTTGCCACGGCCAACGTTCTCACCCGGGTGGATGTGAGTGCCGTGCTGACGGACGAGAATCGTGCCCGTGGTTACCGTCTGGCCGGCATAGCGCTTCGTGCCAAGGCGCTGACCGCGGGAGTCACGGCCATTACGGGAGGAACCGAGTCCTTTTTTGTGTGCCATTGTGTATACCTACTCTTTCGTTACGAGTGTAATCTACTCGGCGACGGGAGCCTCGGCAACAGCCTCGGCCTCTGCCTTGACAGCCTTCTTGGCGCGGGACGTAGCCTGGACCTTCACGATCTTCAGCTTGGTGAGCTGCTGACGGTGACCCTTCAGACGACGATAGCGCTTACGCTTGTGGAACTTAAAGACCAGCTGCTTCTCGCCCTTGAACTGCTCAACGATCTGAGCGGTAACCTTGGCCTTGGCCAGCTTGTCGGGATCGGTGACGATCTTCTTACCATCGTTGAGGAAGATGACCGGCAGGGTGACCTTGTCGCCCTCATTGCCCTCGATCTTCTCGACGGTGATGACATCGTCGGTGGCGACCTTGTACTGCTTGCCGCCCGTGTTAACGATTGCGTACATGTTTACTTGCCCTTCATGCATCAGTTAGTGCAACAGCCGAATATAGTAGCAGGCGAAAATACCCCCGTCAACGAGTATGTGGAGCAAATCCACAAGTTCGCACAGGTATGGGGCTGACGAGTCGGCCCTCGTCGTCCTCGCATGCTTGATTCTGACGCTCGACATCGTAGGAGCAGATGGTCACGAGGTCTTGCATACCGGTGGAAACAATAGGTGCATCCACGCCCGGGGTCAAGCCCTGCAACAAAACATCAGCTGCAGAAAGCAAAATTTCCGGTCGCATAGAGCCCTCGTTATCGGCATGGGTGTCGAGCATAAGCACTAAATGGTCCGGGCACTCCCCCGCCGTGAGCTCATAGCCCACGAGCGTGTGATCCAAATCCAAGCGCTTGCTCTTTTTGCCGCGCGCGTAGTCGATGCCATGGTCCGCGCGCAGCGTGTCGATCGCACGACGCACCTCGTCGGCGCTTACGGGCGCCTCGGGATCCAAGTGCAAATCAATGCGATACGACAAGCGCGTGAGCTGCGCCGTCAACGCCGGCGTGCGCACGTCGATGTACGCCGCCTCGATGGGTGCCAGATCGGCCGGAGAGGCCGCAGCCAGGCGCCCAAACGCCTCGTCGAGCGCCACGAACTCGGTCATAAACAGGTCATACCACTCGCAGGTCGACGACGTACCCACCGGTAGCGCCGAAGAGAAGCTCACGCGCATGTGAGGAGAGAAACCCTGCGTGACGGCATAGGGAAGTCCCGCACGGCGCACGATGCGCTCAATGGTATGGATTACTTCGAGATGGCCCAGGTACTTAAGGCGATCGCGCTTGCCATAGCGAACACGAAGCCTAAAGAGCGTGGGGTTGTCGGTCAGGCGCTCACTCATGCGCGATCACCCATCAATACATTCTTGGCGTGGAGCGTGGGGCAGATTCCGCAGCCGGTGCACGACGTGCGGGTGCAATCGGGAGTCGTGACACCCTCGAGCGAGCGACGGTACTCGCGCTCGAGGAAGCCGCGCGTGCAGCCGGGGCTCACGTGCTCCCACGGCAGGCGCCAGTCCAACTCGTAGGGCAGGTGCACGAGCTCATTGAGGTCGATGCCGTTTTTGGCAGCAGCCTCCTTCCAGTTATCGAGCGAGAAATGCTCTACCCAGGCGTCAAAGCGAGACCCCGAGCGCCAAGCATCGATGATGACGGGCGTCATGTCACGACCGGCGCGGGACAGCGCGGCCTCGATGAGCGAGGTCTCGGCATCGTGGTAATGCACGCGGACGGCACGGTTGCGAACGCTCGTGATAAGCAGCTTCTGGCGGCGCTTGACATCGTCGTAGTCGAGCTGCGGGCACCACTGGAACGGCGTGGCAGCCTTGGGGATAAAGACCGAAACCGAGATGGACACCGAGATCGAGCCGCGACGAGTCTTGGGCACCACGGAACGACCGAGCTCCAGCACGTGATCGGCCAGATTGGCAATGGCCACGATGTCCTCGTCGCGCTCGCTGGGAAGGCCCATCATAAAGTAGAGCTTCATGCGGTTCCAGCCGGCCTCGAAGGCCGCCTTGGCCGCACGGTCCAGGTCCTCCTCGGTCACGTTCTTGTTAATGATGTCGCGCATGCGCTGGCTGCCGGCCTCGGGCGCGAACGTCAGGCCGCCCTTCTTTTCGCCGGCGACCGACTCGGCCATATCCACGCCAAACGAATCCAGGCGCTGAGACGGAATCGACACGCGAATACCCGTATCCTCCAGGCGACGGTTGAGCCTGCCGAGCACGTCACGAATGCAGGAATGGTCGGTCGTGGAGAGCGAGGTCAGCGACACCTCGTCATAGCCGGTCTTTTCCAGACCCTGAATCACCGACGAGACGATCTGGTCGGCCGAACGCTCGCGCACCGGGCGATACGTCATGCCGGCCTGGCAAAAACGACAGCCGCGAGCGCAGCCGCGCAGAATCTCGATAGACAGGCGATCGTGGACCAGCTGCGCATAGGGTACGCACGACTGCGACAGCGGATTCGTGGCGCCGAAATCCTCGACGACGCGCTTGTAGACCACGGTCGGAGCATCCTTGCTCTCGCGCGGCACGGTGTAGCCATGCGGCGAGCAGGGCTCGTCGTGACGAACCTCATAGAGCGACGGCACGTAGTTGCCGGCAATGGATGCAAGCTGCTCAACAATCTGCTCGCGCGGGACCCCTTCGTCGCGCAGGTGGCGATGCAGCTGGCAGGTCTCGAGCAGCGATTCCTCGCCCTCGCCGATGAGGATGGCATCGAAGAAGGCCGCGTACGGCTCGGGGTTGTACACCGAGGGACCGCCGGCGATGATGATGGGGTCGTCTTCGCCTCGGTCGGCCGCCAACAGCGGAATGCCAGCGAGGTCGAGAGCCTCGAGGAAGTTCGTCACCGCCATCTCGTGCGGCACATGCAGGCCGACAATATCAAACGAAGCGACCGGCGCTGCACCCTCGAGCGACAGCAGCGGAATACCCGCCTCGCGCATGGCGTCACCCATATCGGGCCACGGCACATAGCCGCGCTCACAGGAGATGCCCTCGGCCTGGTTAAGGATGTTGTAGAGGATGGCGATACCCTGGTTGGGCAGACCGACCTCGTACACATCCGGGTAGATCAGGCAGCAACGGTAGTCGGCATCGGCCTTTGAAAGCGTGCCCCACTCGTGATCGATATAGCGGCTCGGCTTTTCGACCTTGGCGAGCAGCGGCTCAATTAAATGAAAGCAGTCTTGATACGGAACGCGCAACGGAAAACCCCTAAGCAGCGAGATCGGATGCGTCTTGGTAGGACGCCATAGGACGGGTAGCGCCCGCGACCGTGGTCACCAGATCGCGAACGCGGGAGAACGTGGCAGTGACCACCTCGTTGGCATGGCTGTAGTCGACATCGCGCTCGTAGAGCGAAACAAGCGCACGGCCCATGCCATAGGTGCCCGCGGCAGCAGTGAGCGCCTTAACGGCAAACCCAATATGCGGCGTCTGCTTGACGAGCGCGCGGGTGACCGCGCGGATCACAAGACCGCCGGCAAGCACGCCCGCGACCTCGTAGCCGCGCTCAGGCTTAATGCCGCGTCCAAAGACGGCAGCGAGCTCAAAGAGCATGCCCACCTGCGCCAGCGCCATAACGGGATAATCGGCGCCCGGCAAAAACACCAGCGCACCGGTCGCCATATTTGTGAGCGCGCACGAGGTGATGATTCGATTGGCCGCCGCGATGCGCATGAAGGCAAAGTTCGCCGCAAAAGCCGTTTCCTTTTCGGTGCGATCGAGAATCCAGCGGGCAAGCGTCTCGAGCAGATACGTCTTATCGGTTGCCGCCACCACGCCGAGCATGGGCGTGGACTCCTCGATAAACGGCACCTCCACAGCAGACTCGGCAAGCACGCACACGGGCGCGCCGGCGATCACGAGCTCCTGCACGGCACTCTCCAAGCGGTCGGAACCACACGAGAGCACCAGTACCACATCGGTATCGGTCTTTGGAGCAATTCGCTCCTCCCCCAGACGCTCGACGCGCACAATGCCCGAGGTCGTCTGCGGCACAAAGGCGTCACGCACCGTCTCGGCCAGAAAGCGCGAGGCAGACGAATCCAGATAGACCGAGACGCGCACCGGCGTATCGGAATCCTTCTTAACGGACGCGCCCATCTTAAAAGCGCGGGTAAGCTTATCTACGGGAATTTTCATAGCAAACCCCTCCAGCGGTTACGCGGCGCCCGAACGATGCCGCCATATGGATTGTACGATACCCACCGTCAGCAGCTGAATCATCATCGAAGACGAACCGAAGCTAATAAACGGTAGCGGAATACCGGTAATCGGCATCATGCCGATGCACATGCCGATGTTTTCGAAGGTCTGGAACGCCCACATGCCAACGATGCCCACACACGATAGGCGCAAGAACAGCGACTCACACTTAAAGGCGACGCGAATCGTCGAAAAGATCAGCAGCACGTAGAGACACAGGAGCAAAAAGGAACCGCAAAAGCCAAAGGTCTCGGACAGGAAGGCGAAGACGAAGTCGGTGTGGAACTCAGGCAGAAAGCCGCCGGCCGACTGCGTCGCATGGCCCAAGCCCTTACCAAAGAAGCCGCCCGAGCCAACGGCGATAAGCGACTGCTGCAGGTTGTAGGCATCGTCCGAATCGGCATTATCGGGGTCGATAAAGACCGTCAGACGGTTCATCTGATACTGCTTGATGAGCACATCGTGGCCGAGCAACGAATCAAAGACCGAATCGAGCGCCAGGACGAGGGCCACCAGGCCCACGAGCAGGGCCAGGGTCGACAGCACCCATTCGCGGCGTGCACCGCTCATGCAGATAACGATGGCGCCCGAAACCAGCACGACCAGACCCGAGCCCAGGTCGCCCATGGCGACGACGGCCAAAAACGGAATGGACAGCATGCCGCAGAGCTTGACGTAGTCGCGAACGGTATCGATGCGGCCGTTATACTGCGAGCCAAGCGTGGCAATAAAGAAGATGGTGATGAGCTTGGCAAGCTCAACCGGCTGGAATGTCAAGCCGATACCGGGAATCTTGATCCAGCCCGTCATGCCCAGACCGCCTGTATAGGACAGACCCGGAATCTTGGGCGAGAAGATAACGATCAGGTCGATGACGAGCAACGCCGTCGAGAAATTAGAAATACCGCGCAGGTCGGTACGCCAGACCAGCACCGCCAGCACCGCCCCGATGCCAATTCCCAGAAGATGACGTGAGAACGAGGCATCGGCCTTAAACTGCGAAGCCGACCAGATAATGATGGCACCGTAGGCGACGAGCGCCACTGTAGCCACGAGCACACCGATATGCACCTTTTGGCGAAACGTGCCGCGCGAGGCCGAAAGTTGCTTGTTGACGCGGTCCAGGCTGCTGCGAGAGCCGGTCTTGGTTGAACGGAACAGATCCGCCGGAGAAAAATCCATCGCAACCTCCTATCGAACCGAAGAATCGCCCGAAGCCGAAGAGGTATCGGGCTCGTCATAAATCACGCCGAGCACGTCGCGCACGACATGCATCGCGGTATCTGAGCCACCGCCGCCCTGCTCCAGGACAGTAGCGATGACATACTTGGGATCATCGGCCGGCGCATAGGCGCAGAACCACGCGTATTCGTCCTCGCCGCTTTTCTCGCCCGTGCCCGACTTGCCGTATACCTGCGGCGTCAGGGTGCCAAAGTGAGCCGCCAGGGACGTCGATGCCGTGTAAATCACGTCGTGCATGCCGTTGCGAACAAGAGCCAAATCCGAATCGCTGTTGATCTTGGCCTCCAGGCGCTTTTTCTTGCCTTTGCCGTTGTACTTATAGGCATCGCCGTCGCCATCGCGCGACACGGCAGACAAAAACACGTGAGGCACGTACTGCTTACCGCCGTTGGCGAGGCCCATGTAGGCGCATGCCATCTGCAGAGGCGTCACCAAAATGTCGCCCTGGCCGATGGCAATGTTGGTCATATCGCCGGCATTCCACTTGCGGTCCTCGGCAGAGGCGTCGGTGAAGTACGACTCTTTCCACTCGGCATCGGGAATACGGCCCGCGCCCTCACTCGGCAAATCGATACCGCAGGTCTTGCCTAGGCCCCAGCGACGAAAGACCTCCTGCAGGCCCTCGGAATGTTGCTCGTTATAAAAGAACGCCTTGCCCATATCGTAGAAGACGGGGTCGCACGAGTTGGCAATACCCGACTGCAGAGTCATGGTGCCGTGTCCAGACGTCAGCCAGCAGCGCTTGCCCCAAGCCTTGCCCAGGCCCGTCCAATAGCCCGTGCAGTTGGTTGTCTGCGTTGAGGTATAGGTTCCAAACTCAAGACCGGCCAGTGCCGAGAGCGGCTTGATGGTCGAGGCCGACATGTACTGTCCGCTAATGGCGCGGTTGAGCAGCGGGTGCGAACCCTTGTCATCATTGAGCTCGGTCCACACGTCATTTGAGACGCCGCCGATAAAGACGGACGGATCGAACTTGGGCTCGCTCGCCATGCCCAGGATCTCGCCATTGTTGGGATCGAGGCACACCACAGCGCCGTTGCCGGCATTGCTGTAGCCAGTGGTCTTGGCAAGCTCGATGGCGCTCGCCAACGCCGTCTCACAGGCCTGTTGGATCTTAAGGTCGAGCGTGAGCTTAATGTCGGAGCCGGCCTTGGCGGGCACGGCGCCGGCCTGACCGGTCACATTGCCCGAGGCATCGACCTTGACGGTCTGCTCGCCACGAATACCCTGCAGCAGGTTTTCGTAGTAGCTCTCAACACCCGCCTGGCCCACGATATCGCCCGACTGGTACGTAATCCGGCCAGCAGAAGCATCATCATCGCCAGAGGTTTTCTTATTCTGGGCCTCGAGCTGCTCGGAGGTAATGGTGCCGGTATAGCCCAAGATATGGCATGCCGTCTCGCCATATGGATACTGGCGCTCGGTACGCTCGGCAATCTTGACGCCCGGGAACTCGCCGGCGTGCTCCTTGATATAGGCAACCGTGGAGCGACGGACGTCCGTCGCGATGGTATGCAGGCTCTGGGCGCCCTCGGAATTGTCCTGGATATTGCGCAGAACCGCCACGTAGGGCATACCGAGCACATTGGCAAGATGGCGAACCAGAACCTCATCCTCGGCAAGGTCGCGGTAGGCCACGACAGCAAGTGAGGGACGGTTCTGGACAAGCGCCACGCCATTGCGGTCGAGGATGCGGCCGCGCACAGCGGGTGTGGTAACGGTGCGTGTCTGATTACTATTGGCCTGCTTCTCGTAATAGTCCGACGAGACCATCTGCATGCCCCACAGCTTGACGGCAAGCGCCGCAAACATCGCGCCCACACCCGTGGTGAGGATGGAGAAGCGGCCCTTAAAGGCGGTCGCCGCGGTATTGCCCTCGCCCTCGGTGGCGCGCGGGGCCGTTCCATGCTGCGTATCGTAGGTAAAACGGGAATCGCCGCGACGCATGATGACCAGCGCGACCACGATGGCCACAACCAGCACGATACCGGCGATAATAACCGTCATCTGGGAAGACATCTACGGGCCTCCCCTATTTGAGCTTACGGGTCTTGGGCTTAAAGCGCATGCCCGTCTGGCGTCCGCCACGTGCGGAGAATCCATAACCGGACTGCGGCACGACGCCGGACATCAAAAACGGAATGGCAACCAGACCCGTCAGGATCGAAGACGGCAGCGCATGGCCGAAGATCGCAACGACAAAGCTCGTCTCCAAACCCATAAACAGCAAGATGATGCTGTAGATCACATTAATGACGAGCGCGAAGGCGCCCACCGTGATGCCGCGCGCACTCGGGGTACCGCCCGTCTGACCGGCGGCGCTATGCACCAGGGCAAAAGAACCCACGGTCAGCAGGAGCGACATAACGCCCACCGGCACGGCAGCGGAAAGGTCATAGAACAAGCCACTGCAAAAACCGCACACGACGGCACGGGTCGGGTCGCCCGAGAACACGCTTAGGCACACCAGGATAATCATGAAGTTGACGCGACCGCCCGCAATGGAGATCTGCGGTGCCAGGCCTGCCTGCAGCAGCACGCACACGATGACGGCGATTACAAACGTGCGGGAGCTCATCCCCTGCTCGTGTAGATCCATGGACATGCCCCCTATTCGCTCGAGCCGGAATCGGTCGTCTCGGACGTGTCGGAACCGTCATCCGAGCTCTCGTTCTTCGTCTTGGTCGCAGCATCGCGCGACGTTCCCTGCGGCGTGCTATTAGCGGTGCTCACGTCCTCATCCGAGGCCGACTGTTCGTCGGTCAGCGAGGTGATGACCAGCACTTCCTCGTTGTTCTCGGCCGTGGTCTGATCGCGCACCACAATGGTGTAGTACACGTCGTTTGCCGATTTCTCAACCGACGAGACGGTGCCGAGCGGTAGACCCTTGGGGAACACACCGCCAATGCCCGAGGTCACGATGATGTCGCCAACCTTAACGTCGGAGTCGACGCTCACATACTCAAGACGCAGCGTGCCGTCAGCCTGACCCTGCAGCATGCCCTGGGCGCGCGTGTCCTGCACCATAGCGGACACGCCCGAGTTCTCGTCGCCAATCAGGCGCACGGTGGACGTCTTGGCCGAGACCTCAATAATCTGGCCTATGACACCGGCAGAACTCGTCACAGGCATGTTGATGGTAAGACCGTCGGCAGAACCCTTATCGATGGTAACGGTCGAGGTCCAGGCATCGCCCGAAGCGCCGACGATACGAGCTGCAGTGGACTTGAGGTTGTAGGTCGACTGCAGACCGACCAGACCCTCCAGTCGCTCGGCGGTCTTTTGAGCCTCGGAGAGCTCGGCGACCTTAGAAGTCAGTTCCTCGTTTTGCTTCTTAAGCTCGTCAAGCGTGTCCTGTGACGCCGTAAGGTTAGAGAACACGTTACCGATCGCATTGAAGGGAGCCGCCACAGCCGAGCCCAGAAAACGCACCGGCGAGGTAATCGTCGTCACGCCCGAACGCACGGCATGAATCGGCCCCGTCTCGCCCTCGCGAATGTAAAACGTGAGCAGCAACACCGAAATCAGGCTGAAAACAATCAACGGGCGCATACCCGTTGATTGTCGCTTGGTATTCAGATTTGTGGAGAAACCCGAAGATCGTGCCAAATGGAATCCACCTTTTGGAAATTAAGCATTGGTCTGGACGAAGCCGCCATCAAACGCATTGGCCTCGAGCACGCGGGCACAGCCGTTAACAACGTTATCGAGCGCCGTGGGGCTGACGTTGACCGAAACGCCGGTCTCATCGCGCAGGCGCACGTCGAGACCGCGCAGCAGCGCGCCGCCACCGGTCAGCAAAATGCCGTAGTACATAAGGTCCGAGGCAAGATCGGGAGGCGTAGCGTCGAGTGCGTCCTTGACGGCCTTGGCCATCTCGTCGAGCGGCTTATTGAGCGCGCGACGAATCTCCTCGCTCTCGATGCGCACGGTCTTGGGCAGACCGGTAATCACGTCGCGGCCGTTGACCTCGACGTCGAGCTCGTCCTTAAGCGGCACGGCGGAGCCGACCTTGATCTTGATGTCCTCTGCCGTACGCTCGCCGATGGCCAGGTTGTAGGCATCACGAACGTGCGTGAGGATGGCCTGATCGAACTCGTCGCCGGCAATACGGATGGACTGCGAGACGACGATGCCGCCCATAGCGATAACGGCAACCTCGGTGGTACCGCCGCCGATGTCGATGACCATGGAGCCGGTGGGTTCCTCGACGGGCAGGTCGGCGCCGATAGCGGCTGCCATAGGCTCTTCGATCAGATAGGCCTGGCGGGCACCGGCCTGGATCGTGGCCTCAAAGACAGCGCGCTTCTCGACCGACGTGACACCGGAGGGAACGCAGACGACAACACGCGGACGCGGAGTCCACGGATAGCGCTTCTCGGACGCCTTGTCGATAAAGTAGCGAAGCATGGCCTCGGTAACATCGAAGTCGGCGATGACGCCGTCCTTCAGGGGACGAACGGCCACGATGTTGCCGGGCGTACGGCCGAGCATGCGCTTTGCCTCGATACCGACCGCCAGGATGCGCTCGTCGTTCTTGTCGATGGCGACAACGGAGGGCTCGCGAATAACGATGCCCTTGCCGCGCACGGAGACAAGCGTATTTGCGGTGCCGAGGTCGATGGCAAGATCGCCCGCATAGCTACCGAAGAACATATCCATCAAAGAAAACAACGCAACTCCTGATGTGTTGGATGATTGCTGGAAAACTACTAGCTCATCATACTAGCGCAAGCCCGGCACCTCACTTGCGGTGAAGCGCCGGGCAAAGCTAAATCCCATAAGGTCACTACTGGTTGTCAGCAGCCGAGAAATCCATATCAAGCGAAGAAACGGCCCAGCCGATATGGTTGTCGGAGCGCACGAATTTGACGGTGTACTCCTGCTCGCCGCCCTTGGACAGCGATGCCTTCACCTTAGCGGTCGTCTCGGTCATGGACTGATCCATGCCCTCGACGGACACGGTGGCACCCTGCGGAATCGAGGAGATGATCATCGACTTAGCGTCCTCGGACAGGTTCGAGGCCAGGCAAGAATCGGCCTTTGCGGTGTCACCGTCGCCGGCAGCCTGGAACAGATCGGTAACGACAGACTCCTGAGACGGGAAGCCAAAGCCGCGCGTGTAGGCAAAGCCCAGACCGCCCGCGGCGATCAAAATGAGCAGAAGCAGCACGATGAAGACTTTGAGACCCGTGTGGCGATGGCGACGACGGACCTTGGCCTGCTTACGATCCTGACGGTCCTGCTGGACCATCTCGGACTCGGACAGCGTAAAGAAGCCGGTGTCCGAGGGATCGGGCATAAACTGACCGGTCGCGCCCGTAGGATCGAGCGGATCGACGGCAGGAGCGTCCATCGCGGGCGCCGGGGCCGTGGCCATAGCCGTCTGGGCAGACAGCGCGGCAAGCGAATCGTGCACGCGGGCAAGCTCATCGGCCTGCTCGGAGGTGAGCTGGTAGATGCCATCGGCAGTAGCGGCGTTAAAGGCATCGAGTGCGTCGGAGGGACGGCCGGCGGCAGAAAGCGCCTGACCCATGCCGGCGTTGAGCGCACGCGTGTCGTCGCGGGGGCCGGCAAAGTCGATAGCCGTGCGGTAGGTCTCCACGGCATCCGCCGGACGGCCGAGCTTAATGAAGCAACGACCGAGCTCGCCGAGCGCGGCGGCAGGAGCCGGATTGGCGCCGTCGATGGCAGCCTGACGGAAGGCGGTTCCCGCGTTGGCATAGTCGCCCGATTGGAACAGCGCATTGCCCAGGCCCAGATAGGCCTTGAACGGCGTGGCATAGGAAGCATCCTGCGTAGCAGCAGAGAACGCCTGGGCGGACGTCGTGTAGTCGCCCACGGCGGCGAGCGCCTTGCCGCGGTTGGTAAGCAGCGCGCCGCGCTTGCCGTAGGTGCCGTCGTTGAGGGCGGCGGCATAGGCCTCGGCGGCCTCGGCATACATGCCCAGGTGCATCAAAGCGTTGCCACGAAGGTGATCGGCCTCGCCCATAATCTCATCGGGAGTCTTTGCCGCCCCAAGCATCTGGGCTGCAGCGGAAAAATCACCCGCGCGGTAAGCGGCGCGGCCCTGTTGGATCAGCTGGCTATTCAAGGAAGTCCCCTTTACTCGTGAACGATCTCGACATGGACGATCTCGTCGCCGGCACGCAGCTGCGAAATCACATCGAGACCCTCGACCGTGGTACCAAAGACGGTGTAACCGGAATCGAGGTTATGCTGGGCACCCAGGCAGAAGTAGAACTGCGAACCCGCGGAATCGGGGTCCATGGAGCGTGCCATGGCGAGGGCGCCATCGACATGGCTGTTGCGCGGATTGGTGGCAAACTCGCCCTTGATGCAGTAGCCGGGGCCACCGGTACCGGGCATACCGTCGGGGCCCTCAAGACCGGCAGCGACGTCGGCGCCGGACATGTCGCGGGTATTGGGGTCGCCGCCCTGGATAACAAAACCGGGCACATAGCGATGGAACTTAAGGCCATCATAGAAGCCCATCGTGGAAAGCTCGCAGAAGTTCGCGACATGAATGGGAGCGCCCTCGCCGTCAAACTTGACCTTGATGGTACCCTTCGACGTCTCGATTACGGCGCACTCGTCGCCGACAAGCTGATACTCGGGCGTGTAGAGCTCTTTCTTAAAACCAAACATGTGGTTCCTTCCTCGTGCGTTTAAAGCATATTTGTACGAATTGTAGCAATAAGCACGGGTTTACATCAATTGCGCACGTAGGTTATGCCGACTATGGCGAACTAATTTTAGGAACGCTGCTGCGGCTTCCAGGAACCCACATTGGCATCGTACTGGTTCAGCGCGCTGTTGCCGCCCTGCGCGATGGGCGCCAGGATCTCGCTTTGGTGGGAACTCATCGACTCGCCATCGGGAATGGCCAGCGAGATATCCCAGCTCTGGCAGATCACGTCGACGCGCTCATACATCCACTCGGCAAGCTGCTTTAAGTGGGCGATGTCGTCCGCATAGACCGTATCGTCCTGGTACTTAAGGTTGTTGAGCTCATCTTGCGTCTTTTTGATCTGGTCGCGCAGGGCGTAGGCACTCTGCGACAGCTCCTGACGGGTGGACAGCGGCGTTCGGAGATAGCCGTTGTTAAAGGAATCGATGACCTCGCCGATCTGGTCCTCGTCAGCATAGGACACGATGGTCTGATACAGACCGTCGAGCCTGGTATAGAGCTGATCATCGGTGAGCACGGTTTCTTCCTGGACCACCTCGGCAGAATCGTCCTGCTTGGTATCGTCCTCGGTCGCCTCGCCCTTTTGGCGCGTGGGGAAGGTCGTCTGCGCGGCCTGGCCAAACTGGTCGTAGAAGCCGGGCATGACACCCATGGGATCGGCCGTCACGAACCAATAGGCACCACCGCACACAAGGGCAAGGACCGCGATGACAATAAACGGCTTGGGGATATGACGCTTGTGCTTGTGATAGGCGTCCTCGTCGGGATGCACCTTGCGCTTGGGTTTTTGAGCATCGTCGTGCAGGGAAACCGGCGTGGGAATATCGACCTTGGGGATACCGAAATCCTTATCGAAAGCTGGCAGCACGCAGGTCTCATTGGGGTCGGCGGCGTCCGAAAGCACCGCAGCGGCAGAGGCCGGCGCATGCGGCACCTCGGTATCGATCTGCTCTTGCGTTAGGCGCGGAAAGCCCGCCGTGCGGCCCGCTGCCAGGTCGGATGCTGCCGCGTCCTCGGAGAGGATACCCGGAGCGGGGCGTCCGCATTTGGGGCACGTACGATCATGCGGAGAAAGACGGGCACCGCAGCCCTCACAGAACACGAACTCGGTGTGCTCGGGACCATCGCCCGGACCCACATAGGCGTTGCAGTAGGGGCAGAACGAGGCGCCGTCCTCGATAGTCTTAAGGCAATGCGGGCAGATCACGGCATCCTCTTTTCGAAGCAATTCAAACAATCGAGGTTAGAGCATAACATCGCCACGGCCCCACAGGAGCAAGGCACCAATTCAACATCGCCAAGGCGCGTAGTTACTTCTTCTTTTTGCTCGGCATCGAGACTTTGATGCCTTGGGCGGACTTGGTTACGCGAGAGCGCTTGGCTCCGCTACCCTTCTTTTTCTTGGGCTGGGCCTGGGCCACGCCCTCGAGTGCGCGGGCCTCGGCCTCACGAACGGTGCGAGATTCGCGGCGCTGCGCCATGTCGGCGGCGACGCGCTTGGCAAAACGCTCCGCCGTCGAACCCGTCGAGCTCACCTTGCCGCCACCGCGACCCAGGCGGACGCGCACACCGCGACCAAAACCAGTTGCGGCATGACGACGACGCGGCTTAAGCGAATCTATCATCGTGGCGAGCTTAAAGAACACCGAGCAGGTAAAGGCCACGATGACAGCCAAGATAACCATCTGGCCCATCGACAGGTTGGCAATAGACAGCAGCTCCGGGAATCCGATAACGCCCACCAAGATGCCAGCGACTACAAACACAAAGAGCGCCACACGTAAGGGCGTGAGGGGCTGCGAGATACGCCAGATCAGGCTGACGCTCGCCGCGCACGACGTAAGTAGGCACATCGTAGACAGCGTGAGCTGGTTAAAGCCAAACACGCGCGCCACAAAGATATCGAGCGCCGCGGCCAAAATGACCGCAATCGACGCCGGCAGTGCCCGCTTGAGCACGTTCGTCAGGAACGACCCCTTCACGCGAGCATTGTTGGGCTCCAGGCCCAACACAAAGCCCGGCGCGCCGATGCAGAAGAAGTTGATGAGCGTCATCTGAATCGGCTCGAAAGGGTACGGCGGCAGCGCGATGCACAGTGCCGCCAGGCCCATCGAGAACAGCGTCTTAGTCAGGAACAGCGAGGCCGAACGCTGCAGGTTGTTGATGGAGCGACGGCCCTCGGCCACCACGGCAGGCATCGAGGCAAAGTCGTTGTCGACGAGCACGATCTCGGCCACGTTGCGCGCGGCATCGGAGCCGGCCGCCATAGCCACGGAGCAGTCGGCCTCCTTGAGCGCCAGCACGTCGTTGACGCCGTCGCCCGTCATGGCCACGGTGTGCTCGCGGCGCTTGAGCGCCTGCACGAGCTCACGCTTCTGCTGCGGGGTCACACGACCAAAGACATGGTAGCGGTCCACTGCGGCATCGAGCTTGGCCGGCGTATCGAGCGTCGTGGCGTCCACATAAGCGTCCGCCCCTGGCACGCCCACCACGCGCGCGATCGACGACACCGTACGCGGGTCGTCGCCACTGATCACGTTAAGGGTCACGCCCTGCTCGTTAAAGTAGCCGATGGTCTCGGCCGCCGAGGTACGAATCTCGTCGCGGATGGTCACAAAGCCCACGGGCTCGGCCTCGCCCACCATATCGCCATCGGGCGTAAAGCCGTCTACGCTCGCCACCACGAGCACGCGGCAGGTATCGGCAAGCTCGGCGACACGGTTCTCGACCTGGGCAAACGCACGATCAGAGAGCACAAACTGCGCCGCACCCATCACATAGGAGCCCTGCGCAAACGACGCGCCGCTCCACTTTTTGGAGGACGAGAACGGAATGACCGACAGCGGCTCGGACACCTCGACCGGGCGATCGGCGTAATAGTTGAGCAGCGCCTGGCAGGTCTCGTTGGCATCGGCCGAAGTCGCACGCGCCACGTTAGCCAGAGCAAAATCGAGCACCGTGGTATCAACGGGAACGGCGGCGTCGCTCTCCCCCGCACCCATACCCTCGATCGGCAGCGGATACGTGCCCTCGACCTCCATGCGACCCGACGTGATGGTGCCCGTCTTGTCCAGGCACAGCACGTCGACGCGAGCGAGCGTCTCGATGCAGTAGAGCTGCTGCGCCAGCACCTTGCGGCGGGCCAGGCGCACCGTGGCGATGGCGAGCACCGACGAGGTCAGCAGCACCAGGCCTTGCGGGATCATGCCCAGCAGGGCGCCCACCGTGGACAGCAGCGCCGACGAAGGCACATGACCAGCCAACAGCTCGGAGAAGCACCACGAAAGCGCGCTATCGCCCGGAGTTCCCGCGGCATCCCACAGCTCGCTCACACTCGAGGCAAACAACGCCAGACCGAGCGGGATCATGATGATGCTCGCAAAGCGCACGATGGCGTTAAGCGCGTTCATGATCTCGGAATTGACCTTTTTGACGTACTTGGCCTCGTTATTTATTTTGGCCACGTAGTTGTCGGCGCCGGCATGGATCACGCGGGCGCGCAGCAGGCCCGAGTCGATAAAGCTGCCGCTCATGAGCTCGGAACCGGGCTGTTTCTTAATAAGATCGCTCTCGCCCGTCAGCAGGCTCTCGTTCACGAGCGCCTCGCCCGAAACCACCACGGCGTCAGCGGGGATCTGGTCGCCGCGCCCCAAGCGGATGATGTCGTCGAGCACGATCTGGTCCAGGTCGAGCTCCACCTCGGCGCCGTCGCGCACCGCGATGGCCTTCTTGGAGGTCAGCAGCGTGAGCTTATCGACCATCTTCTTGGAACGCATGGACTGAATGACGCCGATAGCGGTGTTCAAGAACACCACGAACAGGAACGTCAGATTCTTAAACGAACCGGTCAAAATGACCAGGAACGCCAAGATCACGTTGATCAAATTGAACAGCGTGCAGAGGTTCTCGATGATGAGCTCTTTGACCGACTTGGTCTTGAGCTCCATGTTGCGGTTGATCTTACCGGCGGCGATGCGCTCCTCGACCTCGGCGGTCGAGAGTCCGCGCTCGATATCCGTTGCTGCCATACCACGTCCCATCACGTCGCGTCGGTATAAGAAAAACCGCCCGGACCATGCGAGGTTCGGACGGTCTTACGTTCGATGGTGCCCCATGTTGGATTCGAACCAACGGCCTTCTGCTCCGGAGGCAGACGCTCTAATCCCCTGAGCTAATAGGGCCAACGTTTGGCATTATACCCAAGTGCACCACGGGCTATCAAAATAAAAGAAAAAGCTTTGCAATTCCGAGGAAGACGCGGCGCAACGGCTCACTTTAGAAGGCAAAAGCGAATCAGATAGTATAAACTCTCATGCACCATATATACACGGCTCGCGATGCGGGCCGTTTTTGCAAGGGTTATCCACCGAGATGAGAGGCGCACCATGATTGCAATTTTAAAGCAGAGCGCCAGCGACGAGGCCGTCAGCCATATCGTCAGCTGGATTGAGAAAAAGGGCCTGAAGACCGACGTCTCGCGCGGCGAGAACGAGACGATCATCGGCCTGGTGGGCGATACGACCAAGATCGACCCGTTCCTGCTCGAGTCCATGGACGTCGTCGAGCGCGTGCAGCGCGTCTCCGAGCCGTTCAAGCGCGCCAATCGCAAGTTCCACCCCGAGGACTCCGTCATCGACTGCGGCCACGGCGTCAAGATCGGCGGCGATCAGTTCCAGGTCATCGCCGGCCCGTGCTCCGTCGAGGGCGAGAACCTCATCCGCATCGCCCGCCGCGTGAAGGCCGCCGGTGCCACGATGCTGCGCGGCGGTGCCTACAAGCCCCGCACTTCCCCGTACGCCTACCAGGGCATGGGCCCCGCCGGCCTGGACCTGCTGTGCGAGGCGTCCGCCGAGCTCGACATGCCGATCGTCACCGAGATCATGGATCCGCGCGACGTGCAGGTCTTCTTGGACAAGAAGATCGACGTCATGCAGATCGGCGCGCGCAACGCCCAGAACTTCCCCCTGCTCAAAGAGGTGGGCAAGACCAAGACTCCGATCTTGCTTAAGCGCGGCATGTCCGGCACGATCGATGAGCTGCTCATGGCCGCCGAGTACATCATGAGCGAGGGCAACGACAACGTCATCCTGTGCGAGCGCGGCATCCGCACCTTCGAAACCCGTACTCGCAACACCTTCGACCTCAACGCCGTGCCGGTGCTGCACCACCTGTCGCACCTGCCCGTCGTCGCCGACCCCAGCCACGCCACCGGCTACACCCGCTACGTTGAGCCCATGGCGCTTGCCGCGACCGCCTGCGGCGCCAACGGCCTGGAGATCGAGGTCCACGACGAGCCGAGCCGCGCCTGGTCCGACGGCGCCCAGGCCCTCACCCCCGATCAGTTCGACGACACCATGCGCCGCATCCGAGCCATCCGCGAGGTCGTCTGCCAAGAGACCATGGAGTAGCCCATGGGTACAGTGAGAAACGCGCGCGTTAACCAGGGCGGCCCCAAGTGCGCCGGCATCGTCGGCCTTGGCCTCATCGGCGGCAGCTTTGCCCGCGGCTATGCGCAGGCGGGCGTCCGCGTGCTGGCCTGGGATCCCGATGACGATGTCATGACGGCTGCCAGCATGGGCACCGTTGCCGGCGAGCTCAACGACGAGACGCTCGGCGAATGCGACATCATCGTCCTGGCTTGCTACCCCGAAGCCTGCATCGAGTGGCTCGAGGCACACGCCCAGGCACTCGCCGACGCCACCGATACCGAGGCCATCATGGGCCCCGTGGTAATTGACACGGTGGGCGTCAAGGGTATCGTGTGCGAGCGCGCCTTTGAGCTTGCCCACGAGCACGGCTTTTACTTTGTGGGCGCGCACCCCATGGCGGGCACGCAGTACTCGGGCTATGCACACTCCCGCGCCGACCTGTTCCAGGGCGCCCCGCTGGTGCTCGTACCGCCCGCGGTGGACGATGCGCTCAAGCTGGAGCTTTTGGGCCAGGTGCGCGAGATGGTGCGCCCCTTGGGCTTTGGCAAGTTCAGCGTGACCAGCGCCGCCGAGCACGACCGTGTCATCGCCTTCACGAGCCAGCTTGCGCACGTGGTATCCAACGCCTACGTCAAAAGCCCCACTGCCCAGGTCCACCACGGCTTTTCGGCCGGTAGCTACCGCGATCTCACCCGCGTGGCGCACCTCAACCCGCAAATGTGGTCCGAGCTCATGATCGACGACGCCGACGCGCTCGCCTTCGAGATCGACCATCTGATCGAATCGCTTGGCGCCTACAGCCGCGCGCTCAAGGACCGCGACCAGCGCTATCTGGAGAATCTCCTTGCCGAGGGCGACCGCATTAAGCGCGCACTCGACGACGAGGCCTCCCACTAGACAACCCATCACGCCAGGTCGAAAGGACCGAAGCTTATGGCGATTACCATCGATATCGACACTGCACGCCCCTACCAGGTGCATGTTGGCACGTTTTTGTTGGAGCAGGCGGGGCCGCTCGTGCGCGCCACCGCCGGCGGCACCAAGGCCGTCATCGTGACGGACACCAACGTGGGCCCGCTCTACCAGATGCCCGTTAAGCAGAGCCTGGAGGCGTCAGGCTACGAGGTGAGCATCTGCACCTTCGAGGCCGGCGAGGCCCATAAGCGCGCCGAGACCTACGTTGCCATTTTGGAGTTTGTGGCCGAGCACGAGCTTTCGCGCTCCGACGTGATCGTGGCACTCGGCGGCGGCGTCGTGGGCGACGTGGCGGGCTTTGTGGCCGCCACCTACATGCGCGGCTGCAAGTTTGTGCAGATCCCGACGAGCCTGCTCGCCATGGTGGATTCATCGGTGGGAGGCAAGACCGCCATCGACCTGGCTGCCGGCAAGAACTTGGCCGGCGCCTTTTGGCAGCCGAGCGTGGTTATCGCCGACGTGGGGTGCCTGGCCACCCTCACGCCCGAGCAGTTCGCCGACGGCTGCGGCGAGGTCGTCAAGCACGCCGTGATCGCCGACCTGGAGCTTTTCGCCGAGCTGGAGAAGACCCCGCTCACGCTGGAGCTGCTCAACCGCGATGTGGCCCGCGTAGCGCTCATCATCGCCCGCAATATCGACATCAAGCGCGCCGTGGTCGTCGCCGACGAGCGCGAAACCAACCAGCGCAAGCTCCTCAACTTTGGACACAGCGCCGGACACGCCGTCGAGGCCTGCGAGCACTTTGAGCTGGGACACGGCAACTGCGTGTCGATCGGCATGGGCATCATCACGCGCGCCGCGGCCCTGCACGGCGTCTGCGATGCCGCACTGCCCGGTCGTATTGAGGAACTCTGCGCCCGTCATGGCCTCACGACCCGCTGTGACCTAGATGCCGATACCGTCTTTGCCGAGGCGCTCCACGACAAGAAGCGCGCGGGCGACACCATAGACCTGGTGATTCCGCACGGCATTGGCCGCTGCAGCATCGACCGCACACCGCTTTCCACTTTCCACGAACTCATTGCCGAGGGCCTCGGCCAGAAGGGAGACGCATCCGCATGCTAGCCCGCATCACCCCGTCCCCGCTCAAGGGCACCGTTCCCGCCATCGCGTCCAAGTCGATGGCGCATCGCCTCATCATCTGCGCTGCGCTTGCCAACGGCGAGACGCACGTCACCTGCAACACCACCTGCGCCGACATCGAGGCCACGGTGCGCTGCCTTACGGCACTGGGTGCTCGCATCGAGACCGTCGAGGACGGCTTCCAGGTCCACCCCACCATGAAGAGTGTTGAGTTTGGCCTGCTCAAGGCCCTTGCCGGCGGCACGCTTGACTGCGGTGAAAGTGGCTCCACGCTGCGCTTTATGCTGCCTGTCGCCTGCGCGCTGGGTGCGGATGCCACCTTCGTAGGCCAGGGCCGCCTGGGCGCCCGCCCGCTCTCCCCGCTCTCGGACGAGATCATCGCCGCCGGCTGCGACCTACAGGGTCTGGGCGGTTTTCCGCTCAAGACGAGCGGCCGCATGCGCCCGGGCACCTTTGTGCTTCCGGGCAACGTGAGCTCGCAGTACATCTCGGGCCTGCTGCTGGCAGCCCCGCTGCTGGCCCAGCCCTCCTGCGTGCAGGTAACCGGCCTCATCGAGAGCCGCCCCTACATCAACCTGACGATACAGGCCATGAAGGCCTTTGGCGTCGAGGTCAACGTCGAGCGCATTCCGGCCAAGGACGGCCAGCCCGAGGTCACGAACTTCCGCGTGAGCAGCGGCTCGTACCGCACGCCCGGCAGCGTAGCCGTCGAGGGCGACTGGTCCAACGCCGCCTTTTGGCTGTGCGCCGGTGCCATCGGCACCGACCCAATCACCGTCGAGGGCGTGTCACTGAGCTCCGCACAGGGCGACCGTAACGTGCTTGCCGCGCTTTCGCGCTTTGGCGCCCGCATCGTGCGCTCCACCAACGCCGCCACCGTGCAGTCCGACAAGCTCGCCGGCTTTGAGATGAGTGCCCACGACATTCCGGACCTGGTGCCCGTCATCTCGGCCGTGGCCTCGCTGGCACAGGGCCGCACCTTTATCCGCGATTGCGCCCGTCTACGCATCAAGGAATCCGACCGTCTGGTCACCACCACCCGCGAGCTCACCGCGCTGGGCGCGCAGGTGCGCATTGCCGGCGATGACCTCATCATCAAGGGTGTCGATGCCTTCACCGGCGGCGAGGTCGATTCGCACAACGACCATCGCATCGCCATGATGGCCGCTATCGCCGCGAGCCGCGCCACCGGCGAGGTCGTGATCCACGGCGCCGAGGCCGTCAACAAGTCCTATCCCGATTTCTTCGACCACTACCGCCTGCTGGGCGGCAAGGTCACACTCGAGGAGGAATAGCATGTCCTCGACCTTTGGCAACGTCTTGCACTTAAGCATCTTCGGCCAGTCGCACTCCCCCGCCATCGGCTGCTCCCTCGATGGCATTCCGGCAGGTATCGCCGTGGACCAGGAGCAGCTGCAGGCCTTCCTCGACCGTCGCGCCCCCGGTCGCGACGAGACCGCGACCAAGCGCCGCGAGGCCGACGCCGCCCAAATCATCGCCGGCGTGGTCGATGGGCACACCACCGGCGCGCCCATTGCCGCGATTATCGAGAACACCAACACGCGCTCCAAGGATTACTCCGAGCTGCGCCGCAAGCCCCGCCCCGGACATGCGGACTTCCCTGCGCGCGTGAAGTATCACAACATGCACGATGTCGCCGGTGGCGGGCATTTCTCCGGCCGCCTAACGGCACCCCTGTGCATCGCCGGCGGCATTGCGCTGCAGGCACTCGAGGCCCGCGGCATTAAAGTGATGGCGCATGTGGCGCAGATCGGCGGCATCTCCGATCTGCCGATGGACGACATAGTCTATCGCGAGGCCGACCGCAAGGCGATCCTTACGAACGATCTGCCGTGCATTGACGCCGCCGCAGCCGGCCGCATGCGCGAGGAAATCCTAGCCGCGCGTGACGAACTCGACAGCATCGGCGGCATCGTGGAGTGCGGCATTTATGGGCTTCCCGCGGGCATCGGCGACCCCATGTTCGACGGCATCGAGAACCGCATCGCGCAAATCGCGTTTGGCATTCCCGCCGTAAAGGGCGTGGAGTTTGGCATGGGCTTTGCCGTGGCCGCCATGCGCGGCAGCGAGAACAATGATCCGTATCGCATCGATGCCGAGACCGGCGAGATCGAGGTCGAGTCCAACAACGCCGGCGGCATCCTGGGCGGTATTTCGACCGGCGCGCCCGTCATGTGGCGCATGGCCGTAAAGCCGACGCCCTCCATTGGCCGCGAGCAGCAGACGGTGGACATGGACGCTATGGAAAATGCCGAGCTCTCGGTCCACGGCCGCCACGATCCCTGCATCGTCCCCCGAGCTGTCCCCGTAGCCGAGGCAGCCGCCGCCCTTGCCATCTGGGACGCCCTCCTCGAAGACGCCGCCCAGCGCTAACTACCCACCCCTCAACATCCCCCGACACGTGAAAGGGGCCTCCATGGACCTTGCTGACATCCGCCAGGCCATCGATAGCATCGACACCACGCTCCTCAACAGCTTTGTCGAGCGCATGGACATTGCCACCGAAGTCGCCAAGTCAAAAATCGAGATGGGCAAGGCCGTCTTCGACCCCGCCCGCGAGCGCTCCAAGCTCAATAACCTCGCCAGCCGCGCACCCGAGCGCTACGAAGCCCAGACTATCACCCTGTTCCGTCTCCTCATGAGCATGAGCAAGGCCGAGCAGCAGCGCTACATCAACGAGCTCAAGGGCATCACGGTGTCGCAAAAAGCCCATGCCACGGCCGTAGCCTTCGATGCGCCCTTCCCCCAAACGGCCAGCGTCGCCTGCCAGGGTGTGGAAGGTGCCTATAGCCAGATCGCCGCGTGCAAACTCTTCGACGTGCCCGACATCGCGTTCTTCGAGACCTTCGAGGGCGTCATGCGCGCCGTGCGCGACGGCTTCTGCGAGTTTGGCGTGCTGCCCATCGAGAACTCCACCGCCGGCTCAGTCAACGCCGTCTACGACCTGCTCGCCCAGTTCGACTTCCACATCGTGCGCTCGCTACGACTCAAGATCGATCACAACTTGCTCGTCAAACCCGGCACCAAGCTCGCCGACGTGCGCGAGGTCTACAGCCACGGCCAAGCCATTGCCCAGTGTGCCGGCTTTATCGAGTCCCACGACCTGCACGCCACCAAGTACCCCAACACCGCCATGTCGGCCGAGATGGTCGCCAGCTCCGAGCGCACCGATGTTGCCGCCATCGCATCGCGCAGCTGCGCGGCACTCTATGGCCTGGAGGTGCTGGAGCCCAACATTCAGGACTCGGACAACAACTACACGCGCTTTGTCGTCATCAGCCGCGAGCCGCGCGTCTACCCCGGCGCTAATCGCACCTCGCTCATGATCACCACGGCCAACGAGCCGGGCGCCCTCTATCGCGTGCTCGAGCGCTTCTACGCGCTCAACATCAACCTCATCAAGCTCGAGAGCCGTCCCATCCCCGGCCGCGACTTTGAGTTTATGTTCTACTTTGATCTGGACTGCCCCTTTGGCAGCAAGGCCCTCGACGACCTGCTCGATTCCATCGACGAAGTGTGCGAGAGCTTCACCTACTTTGGCAGCTACACGGAGGTGCTCTAGATGACCGATACCGCCGCAACCCGTCCCTACGGCGTGCTGGGCCGTGAGCTGGGCCACAGCTACACCCCGACCATCTACAAGGAGCTCGCTGGGCTCGAGTACGTGCGATTTGAGCGCGAGCCCGAGGACCTCGCGGCCTTTATGATGGGCGACGAGTGGGAGGGCACCAACGTGACCATCCCCTACAAGCGCGCCGTCATGGAGTATCTGGACGAGCTGAGCCCGCTCGCCGAGCGCATGGGCAACGTCAACACCATCACGCGCCTGCCTGACGGCCGCCTGCGCGGCGACAACACCGACTACTTTGGTTTTCAGTGCCTGGTCGAGGAGCTGGGCGTAGAGGTTGCCGGCAAGAAGGTCCTCGTGCTTGGCGCCACCGGTGGTGCCGGCACCACGGCAAGCATGGTGCTCGGCGACCTTGGCGCCACCGTGGTGCCCGTGGGCCGCACGAGCGAGGTCAACTACGGCAATATCGCGCAGCAGTCCGACGCCGCACTGCTCGTCAACTGCACGCCCGCCGGCATGTTCCCCCATTGCCCCGACGCGCCTTGCACGCTCGAAGGGCTCGATGCGCTCGAAGGCGTTATCGACATTGTCTACAACCCCGCCCGCACGGGACTCATGCTCGAGACCGAGCGCCGCGGCATCCCCTGCATCGGTGGCCTGCTGATGCTCGTGGCCCAAGCGGCACAGGCCGTCGAGCACTATACCGGCCAAGTCACCCCGCGCAAGCGCATCTTAGACGTAACGGAGCGTCTGTCCCGCCGCGAACAAAACATCGCGCTGATCGGCATGCCGGGTTCGGGCAAGACCCGCGTGGGTGAGCAGATCGCCCAGCTCACGAGCCGCGAGCACATCGACTTGGATCGCGCGCTCGAGGAGCGTCTGGGCATGCCCTGTGCCGACTTTATCGTCGAGCGCGGCGAGGCGGCCTTCCGCGAACAGGAGACGGCTACGCTGGCCGACATCTCCAAGCGCAGCGGCCTGGTGCTCTCCACCGGCGGCGGCGTGGTCACACGCGACGAGAACTACCCGCTGCTGCACCAGAATAGCCAAATCGTGATGCTCAACCGTATGCTCGACGAGCTCGCCCACAAGGGCCGCCCCATCACCGCGCGCGACGGCATCGATAAGCTGGCTGAACAGCGCATGCCGCGCTACCGCGCCTGGGCCGACTACATAATCGACTCACGCGACTGCGCCGCCAACACCGCTTGCGCCGTCCTCGACACCCTCCCACCCGCTCTCTAACCAAAACCACCACAAAGGGGACAGGCACCTTTGTGGTGGTTTTCCAACCGCAAAGGAAGCAACCATGAAAGCACTCGTCATCAACGGTCCCAACCTCAACATGCTCGGCATTCGCGAGCCGGGCATCTACGGCAGCGACAACTACGACCGCCTGGTCCAGATCTGCCAGGAGGCAGGCGCCGCGCAGGGTTTTGACGAGGTCGAAGTCTTCCAGTCCAACCACGAGGGCAGCATCGTCGATAAGATCCAGGAGGCCTACGGCAAGGTCGACGGCATCGTCATCAACCCGGCCGCCTACACACATACGAGCGTGGCGATCCTCGATGCGCTCAAAGCCGTCGCCATCCCTGCCGTCGAGGTGCACATCAGCGCCGTAGAGACGCGCGAGGACTTCCGCCAGGTGAGCTACGCACGCCTAGCCTGCTTCGCCACCATCACCGGCGAGGGCTTGCAGGGGTATGCACATGCGCTAGAGCTGTTGGAAGAGCATCTGGAAAAGTAAAATGCCAACCCCAACAAACAGCAGCGGCTTGCTCGCGCTCGGCTCCAGCAGCACACAAGATGAAAAAAGCCCAGACCACCAAGCGGTCCGGGCTTAATAAACGATGGTGCTCCATGGCGGATTCGAACCGTCGACCTTGGGATTAGAAGTCCCCTGCTCTATCCAACTGAGCTAATGGAGCAAATAACCGCACGCCCAAGCAAGCGTAAGCCTGTCAGGCGCAAGTAATTATAACCTAGTTGAACTGCTCGCGGTACGCCTTGCAGACCTCATCGACCGGGCCATCCATGCGAAGGTCACCCTTCTCAATCCAAACGGCACGCTGGCAGATGCGCTCAACCTGCTCCATGGAGTGCGAAACGAACAGAACCGTCACGTCGCCGCTCTGGATAAAGTGCTGGATGCGGGCCTCGCACTTCTGCTGGAAGAACACGTCACCGACGGACAGCGTCTCGTCAACGATCAGAATATCGGGCTCGGTAATCGTCGCGATTGCAAAGGCGATACGCGCCACCATGCCCGAGGAGAAGTTCTTAAGCGGCATATCGACAAAGTTCTGCAGCTCAGCGAACTCGATAATGCCGTCAAAGTTGGCGTCGATGAACTCCTTGGTATAGCCGAGCAGGGCGCCGTTCAGATAGATGTTCTCGCGGGCGGTCAGCTCGGGGTCAAAGCCGGCGCCAAGCTCAATCAGCGGCGCGATGTTACCGTGCACCTTAACGCTGCCCTCGCTAGGCTCAAGCACGCCAGCGATAATCTTGAGCATCGTAGACTTGCCGGAACCATTGGTGCCGACCAGACCCACGACCTCGCCGCGATGAATATCAAACGAGATGTGCTTAAGCGCCCTAAACTCCTCAAAGAACAGCTCGTGCTTGGCAAGCTTAATGAAGTACTCCTTGAGGTTGGTCAGCGACTCGGACGCCATGTTAAAGATCATGGTGACGTCGTCGACCTCGACAGCCAGAGGCTGCTCGCTGTAATCAACAACAGATTCAGTCATCACAGCACTCCTTAGATGTAGAGGATGAACTTGCGCTCGGACTTATGGAACACGGTGTAGCCAATAGCAAGCGCAAGAACCGCCCAAGCGACGCACATACCAAACGTCAAAAGCGAGGGCGTGGTCTGGAACAGAAAGATATCGCGCATAAACTGCAGGTAGTTATACATGGGGTTCGCATAGACCAGAATGCGCACGAGATGCGGCATTTGCGCAACGAAATCGGTCGTCCAGAAAATAGGCGTGATATAAGTCCACGCCGTGATGACAACACTCCATAGATGCATGACATCGCGGAAGAAGACCGTGAGGGCGGAGAGCATCATGCCCAGGCCCATGCAGAAGCACATAAGCAGCAGCAGGCAGACCGGCAGCAGAATAAGGTGCCAAGAAGGCATAACGTGGAACCACAGCATAACGATGGCAACGGCGACCAGCGAGAAGGCAAAGTTGACCAGCGAGAAGAGCACCTTCTGCACCGGGAAGACCCAGCGGTGCACCTTAACCTTCTTGAGCAGAGGGGCAGCACCCACGATCGACGTCAGGGCCTGGTTCGTAGACTCGGACATGACGGCAAAGGTAACATTACCCACGATCAAGTACAGCGGGTACATCTCGGGCGTCATTGAGCCATTGCGGCCCTGGCCAAAAATCGTCGAGAACACGATGGCCATGACAATCATCATCAGCAGCGGGTTGAGCACCGACCATGCGACGCCCAGAACGCTGCGGCGATACTTGATCTTAAAATCCTTGGTAACCAGCTGACGAAGGATAAACGCGTCCTTCTCAAATTCGTTCTTAGCAAACGTCGCAGGCAGACTGCGAGTTTCTTGTTGCTTTGTCTGATCCGACACGGATGCAACTCCTTTACTCGTAATCGTTGACAAACGAACAGTATAGACCCGACGACCATGCAAACGATTCGCGCAACAAAACTGGAGAACTAACCCACATCTTAGGATGCCAAGCCCAAACGGCTATACTTTCAAAGATTGAATGTATAAGGAGCATTGAATGTATTCAAAATCCATCGCCGTCATCATCCCCTGCTACAACGAAGCCCTCACGATCGGCAAAGTCATCGACGACTTTCACCGCGAGCTTCCGCAAGCGACGGTCTATGTCTATGACAACAACTCGTCGGACGATACCTCACGCATCGCCACCGAGCACGGCGCCACGGTCCGCTTTGAGCCCCGTCAGGGAAAGGGCAACGTGTGCCGCCAGATGTTTCGCGATATCGACGCCGATTGCTACCTGATGGTCGACGGCGACGACACCTACCCCGCCGAGGCGGCCAAGGCCCTCTGCGAGCCTATCCTCAACGGCGCGGCCGATATGACCGTAGGCGACCGCCTTTCCAACGGCACCTACGCCGAGGAAAACAAGCGTGCTTTCCACGGCTTTGGCAACAATCTGGTCCGCGCCATGATCAAGTGGATCTATGGCTACAGCTTCGATGATGTCATGACCGGCTACCGCGCCATGAGCCGCCCGTTCGTTAAAACCTTCCCTGTGCTTTCCGAGGGCTTCCAGATCGAAACCGAGCTCTCGATCCACGCCGTCGACCACCGCTGGCGCATCAAAGATGTGCCCATCGAGTACCGCGACCGTCCGGAAGGCTCCGAGTCCAAGCTCAATACCGTGAGCGACGGCATTAAAGTCGTCACGATGATCGGCACGCTGTTCAAGGACTACCGCCCGCTGAAGTTCTTCAGCCTCGTCGCGCTTCTGTTTGCGGTGATCGGCCTCGCCCTGGGCATGCCCATCGTTGTCGAGTATTTCCAGACCGGCCTCGTTCCGCGCTTCCCCACCGCCATGCTCGCCGCGTCGTTTATGTTCCTGTGCGGCCTGAGCCTTGCAACAGGATTCATCCTGGATTCTGTAGCAAAGGTCGAAAAAAAGCAGTGGGAGGTCAACGTATATAGCAAGTACGCCTACGACGACCAGCCCGGCCACCCTACTTCCAAGCCAAGCGAGAGGTAAACCACCATGCCGCTCATCTCCATCGTCGTGCCGTGTTACAACGAGCAGGAATCACTTCCGATCTTTCTCAAAGAGCTCGATGGCGTCGTTCGCATCATGACCCGGCAAGACCCCGGCATCTCCTTTGAAGCCGTCCTCATCGACGATGGCTCGGCAGACAAAACGCTCGCCGTCATGAAGGCAGAAGCTGCGGCGGCGCATCCATACGCCATCCGCTGGCACTCTTTCTCGCGCAACTTTGGCAAGGAGGCGGCACTACTCGCCGGACTCCAGCACGCAAAGGGCGACTATGTCGCCACCATGGATGCCGACATGCAGGACCCGCCCTCGCTCCTGCCGCAGATGTACGAGATCTTGCAAACCGAAGACTACGATAACGTCGCCACACGCAGGACCACCCGCGAAGGCGAGCCTCCCATCAGGTCGTTCTGCGCCCGTATGTTCTACAAGATCATCAACCGCATTTCCAAGGCCGACATCGTCGACGGAGCACGCGATTTTAGGCTCATGAAGCGACCTATGGTCAACGCCATCATCTCCATGGGCGAATACAATCGATTCTCCAAGGGCATCTACGGCTGGGTCGGCTTCAAGACCAAATAGCTCCCCTACGTAAACGTCAACCGCGTGGCCGGTGAGACCAAATGGAGCTTTTGGTCGCTGCTCCTCTATTCCATCGACGGCATCGTCGCGTTTTCCACGGCGCCACTCTCCCTCGCCGCCCTCACGGGTATCGTCTTCTGCCTCATCGCCATCATGGGATTTATCGTCATCCTGGTCAAAACGCTTGTTTGGGGCGATCCCGTAGGCGGATGGCCCTCCCTTGCCTGCCTCATTACGCTGTTTGGCGGCATGCAGCTCCTGTGCCTGGGAATCATTGGCGAGTACCTAGCAAAAGCCTACTTGGAGGCCAAGCACCGCCCCATCTATATCATTCGAGAATCCAACGAGGAATCTGATGACACGGCCCAATAACAGCACGCTCAAGAATGTGGCGTTCTACGCCGCCTGCTTCACGTTTTCCATCGCATTTTTTGTCGCACTTGCAGAGGCGGGGCATGTCTACCCCTTTGGCGACAACTCGTTTCTCACCAACGATCTCAAATACCAATACATCGACTTCTTCGCGTGGTTTCGCCGCGTCCTTTTAGGCGAGGCAAACCTTCGCTATTCCTTCTCACAGGGCCTCGGTATGAACACATGGGGGCTCTATAGCTACTACCTCGCCAGCCCCTTCAACCTGCTCTGCGTGCTGTTTCCCGCAGACAAGCTAACGCTCTTCGCGTTTGTTATCTCCGCGCTCAAACTGGGCTGCATCCACATCAGCAGCGCTTGGTATGTGCAAAAGCGCTTTGACCTTTCCAAGCCCGCCGCATTCTTGCTATCCCTCTCGTTCACGTTTTGCAGCTGGACCATCAGCAACCTGCGCAACCCACTCTGGATTGATTGCCTGATCCTGCTGCCCATCTGCGCCTACGGATGCCACGAGCTCATCCGCAAGCAGCGCATGATCCGCCTCATCATCACAACGGCGCTCAATGTCATGTTCTGCTGGTATACGGCCTACATCAGCATCCTGTTCCTCTGCATCTTCGTATTGGTCGAATTTGTCGATTATGTTGTAGAAGAAGGTTTTAGCTGGAAGCTCATGCTCGATCGGGCCCTCCGATTCGCAGGCGCCATTGTGCTCGGGCTACTTCTGTCCGCTTGGACCTTTTTGCCGACCATCCTTGCCATGTCCAAGGGCGGCCCCGTCCTAGCCCTCGGGCCGCTGCTTAAAACCAGCCTCAAATCGCTCATCAGGGGCTTTCTCCCTGGCATGTGGGTGAACAACGATAGTACACCGCAGTTCTATTGCGGCGTCATCATGATGCTGCTCGCGGTGAGCCTGCTGTTTAACCGCACGGTTTCGATCAAGACACGCATCGCAACGCTCGTCGTCACGATAATCCTGGTCGCCAGCTCCGTTTTGAGCCCGCTCGAGTACATCTGGTGCGGCATGCGCGTGCCCAACGGATTCTATTCGCGCACGACTTTCTTGCTGAGCTTCTTTGCGCTGTGGGCAGCGGGCTATTCGTTGCAGGTGTTCGAGGGCCAGCCCAAATTTCGTCATGCCTATCGACCAGCCGTCGTATTACCAATCCTGACAATCACCGCAATTGAGTTGTTTATCAACGCCCATGTGATGTGGAACCAACTGTACGCAGGCTATTCCGAAGAAGCCAACAGCACCTATGTCGCCACCGCAACCAACACGATCACAGCCATTCAAGACCAGGATTCTGCGTCATTCTACCGCATCGATCGAACGACCACGCGTGCCGATAGCGCCGCCCTCAACGAAGGCCTAGCGCTTGGGTACAACCAGTTGTCTTCGTATTCGTCTGCCAACAACCCGCAGGCCATCGCACTGCTCAACTCCCTTGGATACAGCAGCGTCGGCGAATTCTCGACCCGTTATGCCGAGCCCATTCTCGCCGTCGATGCCCTATTGGGAGTTAAGTACGCCATTCCTGAAAACGCGCCTGCAGGATACGTTTCGGCCAAGACGAATCAGGCCGACTCCACAAGCTCGGTGTACGAGAACCCCTATGCGCTCAGCATTGGCGTCGCAGCCTCAAGCGATATCCAAAACAGCACGCTGAAGAGCGAGAACCCCTTCGAAAAGCAGAACGACCTCTACAGCAAAATCCTAGGCCGCAAGGTCGAGCTCTATACCAAGATCGAGGCCGCGAGCACGGAGAATAGCGATAGCTTAAAGCAATGGAGCGTTACTCTTCCGGCAAGCTCCATCGGGTATCTCTACATCAACAAAGATGCGACCGCCGGCAGTTATTGGCCCGTCGCCCTTACCATCGACCAGCGAGCAATCGAAAACGAGGCCTGGAGATTCGACAATAATATCCGCCAGATTGCGGATGCATCGGACACCCCGAGCCAGCATACGGTGTCAATCGGAGTCGCAGAGGGCTATACAGACATGCCCCAAGACAATGAGCCGGTCTTTTACGCCCTCAATCTGGATGTTTTCGAGCAGATTATTAACGAGCTTAAGGCGAGCGAGTTTATTACGACGGTTTTTGAGGACGGAAGGATCGAAGGCGAGTATACCGCCAAGGATGACGGCAACCCTGCTGTTGAGCGTTCCGTACGATGAGGGCTGGAACGTAACGGTAAACGGAACCGCCGCAGAACTAACGCCCGCCGCCGATAAGGGCTTGTCGTCCCTGAACATGCAGAAAGGCGCGAATAAGATCGTGATGACCTACAAGACTCCGGGCGCCCTTGCGGGGCTTGCAGTGAGTCTGGCGACCGCCGCCGCCCTTGTTGCAGCGGGTCTATACGCCAGGCATAAGAAAAGCCGCCGTTAACAAGCGGCGGCTTTTTCTCTCGAAAAGTTAATAACGGCTAGAGCGTCTTGAGGTACTCCCCCAGCTCTTCCTCCCAGTCGGGCATGTGGAAGCCCGTCGACTCGAGCCTGGACAGGTCGAGCGCGGAGTGGACCGGGCGCGGGGCGACGGGGCCGGCGGCGTTCGCGTAGTAGTCGGCGGTCGAAACCGGCACGACCCTGTCGCCGTTTCCGTTGGCGGCCTCGAAGACGGCGCGGGCGATGTCCGCCCAGCTCTTCACGGCACCGGAGCCGGTGCAGTCGTAGGTGCCGTAGGGCGCGTGCGTGCCCAGCACGTGGAAGATGGCCTCGGCCATGTCGCGCGTGAAGGTCAGGCGGCCCAGCTGGTCGTCCACGACCGTGATCTGCTCGAGCCCGTCCTCGGGGTCGGCGACGCGGTCGGACAGCGCCCTCATCGTCTTGACGAAGTTGCGGCCCTCGCCGATGACCCAGGAGCTGCGCATGATGTAGTGGCGCGGGCAGCCGGCCACGGCGATGTCGCCGGCGGCCTTGGTCTGGCCGTAGACGGACAGCGGGCTGAGGGGCTCGTCCTCCGTGTGGACCTCGACCGTGCCGTCGAAGACGTAGTCGGAGGACACGTGGACGAGCGTGATCCCGTGCGCGGCGCAGGTGCGGGCGAGCAGCGCCGGCCCGGTCGCGTTGGCCTTCCAGGCGATGGCGCGGCCCTCGGGGGTCTCCGCCCTGTCCACGGCCGTGTAGGCGCCGCAGTTGATCACGGTGCCGTAGAGCGACCAGTCGTATTTTGAGTAGGAGTCCGGGTCGGACATGTCGAAGGCGTCGATGTCGCAGAAGTCGAAGTCCTTCGCCACGCCGCGCTCCTCGGCGAGCGCGCGCACCGCGCGGCCCAGCTGGCCGTTGCAGCCGGTGACGAGGGTGCGCCTGGGCGCCATGGGGACGACGTCCCTCAGCATCGGATGGTTGAGGTCGGCCTCGGAGACGGTGGCCTGGTCCAGCGGGATCGGCCACTCGATGGCGAGCTCGGGGTCGGCGAGGTTCACGAAGGTGTAGGTCCTCTTCAGCTCGAGGGACCAGTGGGCGTCCACCAGGTAGGTGTAGGCGGTGCCGTCCTCCAGGGCCTGGAAGGAGTTGCCCACGCCGCGCGGGACGTAGATGGCCTTACTCGGGTCGAGCGTGCAGGTGAACACCTTCCCGTAGGTGGCGCTGCCCTCGCGCAGGTCCACCCAGGCGCCGAAGACCGAGCCTCGGGCCACCGAGATGAACTTGTCCCAGGGCTCGGCGTGGATGCCGCGGGTGACGCCGCGGCTGTCGTTGTAGGAGATGTTGTTCTGGACGACCCTGAGGTCCGGGATGCCCAGGGCGGTCATCTTGGCGCGCTGCCAGTTCTCCTTGAACCAGCCGCGCGAGTCGCCGTGGACGGCGAGGTCGACGACCTTCAGGCCCTCGATACCGGTCTCCGCCACGGAGAGGTCCTTCTCGAATGCGATGTCTGCCATGTGGGAAAAGCTCCTATCGAAGAGGTTGGGTAACCGGGGGCGCCCGCGCGGGGACGCAGGATCATCCCCATGCCCTGCGGCCCCGCGCGGGCGCCCCGCGGTGCGGTTCGCCGGGGTCCGGCCTACTGCCCCTGGGCGCGGTAGCGTGCCTCGGTGGCCTCCTTGGCCGGGCGCCACCAGGACTCGTTGGCGACGTACCAGTCGATCGTCTGCTTGAGCCCCTCGGCGAAGTCGGTGTGCGCCGGCCTCCAGCCCAGCTCGCGCTGGAGCTTGGTCGAGTCGATGGCGTAGCGGCGGTCGTGGCCGGGGCGGTCGGCGACCCAGTCGAAGTCCTCGGGGTCGCGGCCCATCGCCTCGAGGATCATGCGCAGGACCGTGATGTTGTTCTTCTCGCCGTCGGCGCCGATGAGGTAGGTCTCCCCCGTGCGGCCCTTGGTGAGGATGTCCCAGACGGCCGAGGAGTGGTCCTCGGTGTGGATCCAGTCGCGGACGTTCTCGCCGCGGCCGTAGAGCTTGGGGCGCACGCCGTCGATGATGTTGGTGATCTGCCTGGGGATGAACTTCTCCACGTGCTGGTAGGGGCCGTAGTTGTTGGAGCAGTTGGAGATCGTGGCGCGCAGGCCGTAGGTGCGGGTCCAGGCGCGCACGAGCATGTCGGAGCTCGCCTTGGTCGAGCTGTACGGCGAGGAGGGCTTATACGGCGTCTCCTCGGTGAACTTGGCGGGGTCGTCGAGCGCCAGGTCGCCGTAGACCTCGTCGGTGGAGACGTGGTGGTAGCGGATGCCGTATTTGCGGACGGCCTCCAGCAGGCGGAAGGTGCCCTCCACGTTGGTGCGCAGGAACGGCTCGGGGTCGGCGATGGAGTTGTCGTTGTGGCTCTCGGCCGCGTAGTGGACGATCGCGTCGTGGCCCGGCACCAGCCTGTCCAGCAGCTCCGCGTCGCAGATGTCGCCCACGACGAGCTCCACGCGGTCGGAGGGCAGCCCCGCGATGTTCTCGGGGTTGCCGGCGTAGGTCAGCTTGTCCAGGACGGTGACGTGGACGCCCGGGTGGTTGTCGACCACGTAGTGCACGAAGTTGCTGCCGATGAAGCCGCAGCCGCCCGTGACGATGATGTTCTTAGGTTCAAAAATCTCAGACATGAATCTCCTTTTTTCGCCTACTAGAGATGTAAGTACTTAAACATTTGAACATATGAGCCTTCAGCAGAATCAGAATCTTCTCCTGCAGGTTTGTTTCTTATGCCAAACTCTCTGTATCCCATGCGACTATAGAACTCAATAAGACCAGGCTCATTGACAGAGTCCAGAAACACAAACCTTCCGCCAACAAGACGCTGTATGTCAGAAATAGACTTTTCAACGAAAGCCATGAGTTCTTCACCGGTTACGCGACCTATACCTGAATCGCTTTTCCCAAATTGCGCCAACAGAACACAAGGCAAATCAAAACAACCAGTTTCTGATCTAAGTTCACCAAAAGAAGCCAACTTCTTGTGAGCTGTTTTTGAAACGACATTCTCAGGAATGGAGGCAATCTTTAGAGCAAGGGCATAAAAGCCAACTAAAGCGGCCGCATCTGTATCAAATACAAGATAAGAGGCACAGAAACCCCTCAGGTTAAAATCAAACGCGTTATAACGAACAAAATCCTCTATATCCTTGTTACGTTCACAGCGAAAAGAGGAGAGAACGTCCGAAACCTCGTCCTCTCCTCGCGCATTAAGTAATTGGAGTAAAGAATACGATACAAGCGCCATTTCTAGAAGCCCATCGATTTAAACAAAGAATCGATGGCCTTCTTCATGTCTGGCGTCAAAGACGGATCCGAAGGCGATGGCTTGAACTTCAAATCCTTGGTTACGCCTTCATCATATGCGTCGCACAACGCCTTTACGCCCTGAGGAGAGAGCATCCTAATCGGTGTTTTTAAACTTGAAGTAGCCATATGCCCTCCTTCCCTTAAAAATATCTACTTAGATTATAACCGAAAATACGAACACATATTCGAATTGCCCGATTATCATGAAATTCTAACGCAGCTTCTTACTTCGCTTGCTGCTCAAGGCGCTTTACAAGCTGTTCCTCAGAATGGACAAACTCAAATGGTTCATACTCGCCATATGCGGAAGGACGACTGATGTTAATGAGCTGAAGGTCAGAGATGCCGAAACGATCCTCTATCCTTCGCATCATCTCGACAAGCTCCTGGCCCGGCTTAACGGCCATTACCAACGAACCTTGCTCAGAAAACCACTTAGCAACCAGATAACGCATCAGCCAACTCGCCTCCCCAGTACGAAAGGGATGAGAGAAGGTCGACTGAAAGGCCATCACGCTCAAGAATGTCGTTCATCTCTCATCCCCTTCCACCAGGCAATTAGTACTCGCGCGGGCTGTTGACGATCTCGCCGGCGGCGACCTTCTTCAGGTGCTGCCCGTAGACCGACTTGCCGTAGGCCTTCGCGGCCTCCTCGAGCCCGGCGGTCGTGATCCAGCCGTTCTCCCAGGCGATCTCCTCGGGGACGGACACGGGAAGGTCCTGGGAGTGCTCCACGGCGCGGACGAACTCAGCGGCCTCGTGCAGGCTCTCCATGGTGCCGGTGTCCAGCCACGCGTAGCCGCGGCCGAGGGTGACCACGGACAGCGTCCCCTCCTCCAGGTACATCTGGTTGAGCGTGGTGATCTCCAGCTCCCCGCGGGCCGACGGCTTGACCTCGTGCGCCTTGGCTGCCACGTCGCCCGGGTAGAAGTACAGGCCGGTGACGGCGTAGGAGCTCTTGGGCTCGGCTGGCTTCTCCTCGATGGAGACGGCCCTGCCCTCGCCGTCGAACTCGACGACGCCGAAGCGCTCGGGGTCGTCCACGTGGTAGCCGAAGACCGTGGCCCGGCCCGACTCGGCGTTCTGGACGGCGCGCGTCAGGTGGCGCGACAGGCCGTTGCCGTAGAAAATGTTGTCGCCGAGCACGAGGGCGCACGGCTCGCCGGTGATGAAGTCCTCGCCGATGGTGAAGGCCTGCGCCAGGCCGTCCGGCGAGGGCTGCTCGGCGTAGGACAGGTTCACGCCGTAGCGCGAGCCGTCCCCGAGCAGGCGCTCGAAGTTGGGGAGGTCCGTCGGCGTGGAGATGACCAGGATGTCCCGGATGCCAGCCAGCATGAGGGTGGACAGCGGGTAGTAGATCATGGGCTTGTCGTAGACCGGCAGCAGCTGCTTGGAGGTCACGAGCGTGAGCGGGTACAGGCGCGTGCCGGACCCGCCGGCGAGGATGATGCCTTTCATAACATAACTCCTTAGAATTAAAGCAGCCAGACATTACATATCTGCGGCAACATGAACTTAAAGGTCAACGAAGCCGCAGATACGCATCAATCAAATCAAACTATAGCATCAGTCATATAGGCAAACGACTTTATCCGTCAGTTTTGACCAGTCCCTCTCCTCCGCGGTCTTCAATCCCTCGTCATACAGCGTCTCCCGAAGCTCGTCATCATTAACGATACGATTGACGCAGCTCACCGCAGCTTCAATATCTCCACGGCTGTAAAGCAAGCAATTCGACCCATCACGAAGGAACTCTGCATTGCCCCCATTGGGAACAGCAACAACATACCCACCCGTCGCCATCATCTCCAACGGCGGATATGAAAAACTTTCAAGAATGCTAGTCTTTAATAGAATATGGCACTGATTATAGATGTCCGAAATTTGGTCATGCGGAACCCTGCCAAGGAAATTATCAATACGGTACCATGACTTCTTCTTACCAGTGTAATTCATATACCAGATCTCAAATCTCTCAGAGTCAAGCCTTTCAACGACTCTGAAAGCTTCATCAACGTTTTTATATTCCGAGCCACAATCGCCCTCAATTAAAATCCGAATTTTGGGCAGAGAGAAATCACGCTTAGAATGAGGAAACGAGGCAAGGTCAAGTCCATTCGGCACCGACTTACAGTTTTGACCAAACCTATCCGAAAGCCATTCCTCACACCAAGGCGAAATCGTCAGATAGTCAATATCGTCATTAAGATACGTAGCATTCGCCTGGAGTCGTAGCCTATCTCCAGGAAGATAGAAATCAGTCTCCAGATTCTGAACCAAATACTTTTTCTTTCCGATACGGGGATACCGTTTAACAAAATCTAGAGTATCCCAAAGAGTCGCAACCGCAGTATCGATTGCACCCGACAACGGACATTTATCTAATTTACCGCTAGGAACTACACGATTAAGGACAGGAATACGATGCCCAAAAACTTCAAGCCACTCTGTTGAATCATCAGTATTAAGTATTAGTACATCAACGCCAGCGTCTTGAAGAATGCACAGATGCTTAAGGGCAACTAAGACACCGCCACTAGTGTTCACACTTGGCATAACCATTCCGAGATTGGGGAATTGCTCTTTTACAATAATATCTCGAATCGTTTTTGCGGCCGAAACAGTGGTGCAATGCTCATGGCAGAATAAGTATGCAGATTCGCCGACGCTCTTCCTAAGACCAGAATCTATAATTAAACGGTCGAGAACAGCGCACCAGTCCTCATAATCATCGCAAAGAAAACCAGTAACGCCATCCTGAATCATCTTTTTAAAGGCGCCAACATTACTTGCAACCGTGGGAACCTTAACAAGCGATGCTTCAATCCATTTATTCTCGGACTTAGCACGATTAAAGAGAGTGTTCTCCAAAGGAGCGATATTGATATCGCAGGAGGCAATATAATTTGGAAGTCGGCGCCAATCACAAAATGGGAATGTAACAATACGATCGGAAAATGCCATCAAATCATCGGGAACATCAAGTTCTCCACCCACCATTAAGGTGACGTTGCGATGAGTCTCCATTACCTTAGATAATGCAGGGAGCACTAAATTGAAGTCTGCATTATGGGTAATGCTTCCGCTGAAGTATCCAATTCTGATTTCCTGGGTTTTCTGTTTTTCATTCCTACGCTCAATCGCTCGCTTGTATGGAACCCTATCCTCAGGCAAGACGCTTGAGCTTTGCAAACTGGGGAGTACATCTCGACGATAGATAGCAATATTCGAATAATCAATCATCGATTCGGATGCTGCATTTCTATTTATATAAACCCTGGGAACATATTTTTTTAATTCGTCCGCCATTCCCTCGGTAGTAGTGATAGCGCAATCACAAAGCTTCAGCGTTTCACCCATTCGTCTAACGCCATCGTCATAGCAAGACTTATCATGTGCAGCCATTGCTTTAACGAACGGAATAGAATCGGTATAAGCAGTGTCGATAACCAAATCATCGATGTCATAAATCACACGCTTATTGAGTTTTTTTGCCTGAATAATTAAAGATTCAACTTCATCACTCAGGGGGCAACGGAAAATAATGAAAGTTCGCGCATGCCTAAGAATATCTTTTTTCATCTCCCAAGCATTAACCTTTTGAACCGTTAAGCCAGCAGCCTCAAGTTCCTCAATCTGATGATCGACACGGTACCTAATAGGATGCGGAACGGAATAATCACATCCATTAATGAAAATGACGTCAAAAAAAGAATTGTCTTGGCGAGAGCTGAAATCAAGTCGAGGCCTATGAATTGAGAGCACATGAGAGACCTTCTTGGGGACGTTATAAAATCCCTCTTCTTTAACGGTATAACCAATGCCCTCAAGAAGGTTCAACATGAAACACTAACTCCTAAAACGCAGAAAGAATTGAAATAAAGTCAACAAATAGAATAGTACTCATTATCAATGAAGAACCAAGCAAGACATGTCCTTCAGAACTTGATTTTATCGGTCGCAAGATATTCAACAGAACCGGAAGGACCAGTGGGAATAAATATCGTCCTTGGACCCCCATGATAATATCTTCACGCTTATCAACAGTAAGAGTCCAGTTCCTCATCGTCATAACAATCAGGAAGAAATTGACGAATACAACAGCAATCATTACAAAGCGATCCGTACTGCAGAATAATTTTTTATTATTCTCATCGTTATAAAACAGAACAACGGACTGAAGAATGATGTAAAGCCAAAAACAAAATGGCCAAACATTAATCGAAAGAGCGCCAAGATTGTAACCTGCATAGGATTGAAACCAGAATGGCCCCATCTCCCAAATAGACTTAATAAAGACCTTTGCGCAATGCAGCGGCGCTCGCATCAAATCAAAAGAATCTGGCATGAAACTACCATGATAAAGAGACACGAACGCACAGCTCGCAACAAAAGCTATCGCAAAGAAGGAAAAGATGAACTTTATATAGCTGTCTGTTCCTTTAAGTTTTTTCCAGTGAATAAGATTCAAGAGTACCAACGGGAAAAACATTATCTTTGAAAGAAGCAGTAAAACGGATAGCAGTATTAACGCCAGCAGAGATCGATATGAGTACAACGAGTCCGCATAAATCTTAACAACTACAGCAACGTACAAAATGGCAACAATGTTTGCGACAGAATCAGCCGAAACAGACGCTTCCTGCTGCAATAAAATGGGATTTAGTAAAAAAATCAAAACAGCATTTTTACCAACTGGCATCAGTTTGATTATCCAATAAGCCGCGAAGCAATATATTAATCCAGCGCACACGCGCGAAACTGAAAGGGCCACAAAGGCATTGAAACCCGTTTGCTGCGCAAATCCTAGAATTACTCCCGGAATTAAATAAAGATGAGGGTAATAGCTCCCCAAATACGTATGGCACACAAAGACGCTAGACCAATCGGTAGGCTGAGTCATTGCATTAAAATAATCTGCGTACGATGAAGGAAACTGACCCAATTGGAAGCAAGAGACAACATCAAAGCCATTGCCGTTACGAGACAATAAGGCGGCCGCCTGCCAAATATGAGAAGCCTCGTCTGGAACATTAGCGGGCAGCATGAAAAGGCCAAAAGCAGTTACAGCGGGCACACCAATCACCACAAAGCAAATTGCGGGATTGTGCTGCTCTTTAATTAATAATAGGACACCAACGAACAAGCAGGCGATTAAGGGCAGAGCCGAGAGCCATAGCCCAGGCAATCCGATAGCGCTGGCTTTAAAGGCGCAATAGTAGAAAAATCCCAAGCAAAGAGAGAGTGCAGCTATAAGTGGATAAACGATAAACGTCAGAGCTTTTCGATAACTATCAGATAGTTTCAGATGACCAGTAAAGGTATCTAGATTCATAACTCTACAACTCCGTCTCGATAAATGTTCAACTTACGCCGGCATTGTTGCAGCGTCATAAAGAATTGCTTCTCATGCTAAGCGAATACAGGCTACAGACTATTGGAGCAAACCACTTGGGCCAGAATTTTTGAAGCATAGTTTCATCCTCCGACCTCCTTGTATCATCTTTAATCAACGCCGTAGTCTCAGAGCCTTCATGAATTCGATGAAACATTAAAACCTCGGGAGAATAAACGAAAGATCCGTCGATTTTCGAGAATCTTTCCCATGCCTCCCAGTCCAAGTCACATTTCATGTCTGTCATAAATAACGGTGTCTGTAAGATGCTTAGATTAAATGTCACAGAAGGACAGCAGATGGCGGAACCGAACCTCAGGATATCCCTTTTATCCTTAACCGATGAAAGAGCGCCGTGGCGAGCAAACTTACGAAGTAAAATTCTCTTAATTTTCAGAATAAGGAGGTTTTCTTCATATACGCCATTTCTTATCTCACCATAATTAGAAAAGAAGATTAAAGGTCGATCCGCTTCTTTCATAGCCCGCAGCATAGTTTCCGTATAACTAGAGCTATAGATATCATCCTGATGAGCTATAGTCACAAGCTTTGTATTTGAATTCGCAATAGCACAATTCCAGTCATGAGATATGCTAGGCGACCCCTCGTTAACAATTACCGGAATCGAATAATTAGACGCTATACGATCAATATAGGAATTAGGAGTTGACGTCGATATAAGGATATTACTTCGGGTGCTTTGGTTCACTAAAGAATCTAAACAGTCAGACAAGTACGGAGACTCGCCGTATGCGCACAATACAAATGTATGATCTTTTGCCAAGCACATGGCATTACTCCCTGTTTTTTGATTCAAGCTCTTTTTCAAGCAATGCAATTCGTTGAGTTAAGTTAGCAATTGCAGAAGATTGTTTACTTGACAGACATGCCATAGAAAGAACAATGCATATCAAAAATAAAAACCCTAAGACAAAAACAAAATTGGCTGGAGTCTGAAAACCAAATAAACTTGAAATGAAGTAAAGAGGTTGCGGAAAGAGGCCGCATACCAACAAAACCAATGCAAGAACAATCCAAAGAAGTGAATACTTGAGCTGAAGGCTATCCTTTAATACAAGACGCAGCACAAAACAAAGCAAAACTAAACAAGCAGTAATGACACCAAACTGTAAGGAAATATGCATAACAACCCGTCCTAATTCGAGAATGAAGAGATGATAATCGCCAAAGTAACCTTTATCATGTAATAAATGCTACTAAAACCAGAAATTGACGACTTTCCCCCCTGTCGTTCTTTCATTACGACAGGCACTTCTGTAACGCGAAGGCCCTTAACCATAGCCGCAACAGCAGAATCCGGCTCCGGATAGTCTACGGGATATTTTTTACAGAACAGATCTATGGCCTTAGATCCACATGCGCGAAAACCAGAAGTGGGGTCGCTAACACGAACGTGAGTTGTAAGATGAATTACCGCAGAGAGCCATCTAATTCCAAGACGCCTCAAGAAGGTTGACTTGAAGCCTTCAGATTCCTCAAGAAATCGCGATCCGATAACTAAATCAGACCCATTATTTATTTCATCAAGCAAGCGCGATATGTAATGGGCGTCATGCTGCCCATCACCATCAACTTGGATGTCTACATCATAGCCAAAGCGTTTGGCATATTTGTGTCCGGCTTGAACCGCGCCTCCAATGCCAAGATTCTGCGGTAAATCCAGGACATTAACCCCCGCATCGCGACAAACACGCAAAGTGTCATCAGTGGAGCCATCGTTAATAACTACATAATCGTATCCAGCTTCCTCCACAGAAGAAACCGTATCTAAAATGTTCGCCTCTTCATTAAAAGCTGGGATGATAACCAGCGCTCTTAATTCATGCATCATCTGAATCCTCAGTACAGAATATCAATCAAACAGCCCAAGTCGAACTGAAAAACCCTATCGAAACAAGGAGAGCGAATTTACAGTTCGGATGTGACAGATTGCTTCGCCTTCCGATTTAATAGGTTAATTATACAAAGGAAGGAAAATAATAATCCAAAACCGTATGCCACCAAGATAATGATATTGATGACATTTGCATCAGAAGCAAATACCGGATTCACAAAACAATAACGAGAAAGAAACACGGCCAACGCTAACGAAGCGGCACCAGAAATCGTGCCAATAATCGGTTTCCCAAATGCAATAAAGACATCAATAGTGAAAAAGTTCAAACCAGTGAATGCGGTAGCAACGAGTGCCAACGGAAGATAATCTGAGTGAAGGCCAACTTCTTTGCCATAAATAGCAGTAAGCACAGGTTCGCCTATGAAAGCACTAGCCATGGCACACATCGCCGTCAAAACGAATACGGAAACGAGCATCTTAATAAATACTAAGCGTAATCGGTGAGTTTCGTTTTCTCGCCACATTGCCGAAATAGGTCCAAGCAGGGGGGCATATAGATAAGATACGAGAGCCTGAATTACGGCAGTCGGAGTGGCAACGGCGGCATAAAAACCCAACGCCTCATTTCCATAGGAAAGGCCATAGAACTGTCTTGTTACGCTAACAACAGCCGTGCACGCAAGAGATGCAACAAAACCGGGAAAGCAGATACGCGACAATTTGATAAGGGAAGTAAAATCAAAATCAGGTATAACGGCACAAAACCGTTTTGTCATTCTAAAATCATATGTAAGCACAACAGCTATGGTAACAAAAGCCATTGAAGCAACGGCTATTACCAAGTTATCAAATAGCAACAAGCACAACGAAAAGGAGACTAGAACTCCTACGCCACGAACTATTTGAGAGATAGCCGCAATGTCCAATCTGTTGTTTACCTGATCCACACCGTGAAGAACATCGACAAATGAATCACCAGCTTTAAATAGGCAATAAACAGCAACAACTGCCCAATCGTTGAATGCAACAGAGACTAAACAATAGAAGAAGCAAATTACACAGGCAAGTATTGTTGCAACGATTCTATGAGCGATAAAATTCCCAGTCGTAAAATCAGAATAGCTCTCAGAAACCTGAACGGGGCGCGCTCTAAGCAAAACAATGGTCGCAAAAATATTACCAACAGACATAGCCACAGCAAGGCTACCAGACATGCTAATGTCGGAACCAAGTGTCACCACAAGAACAGTAATCAGCCAGTTGCAAATCAAATACGCCATCGAGCCGACGCTGTTCCAAACAAGACTCTGCTCAACAGAGAGTTCTTTCGTTTTTCTATTAGACACAATCACTCCAGCAGTGGATCATCAGGCCTTGTTGAATAAAAACAAAACGCGAAGAAGTAAATCAGAAATCAAAGTAGGTCGCAGACGCTTTGGGAAAAATGCTTTCCTAAGTCTTGAAATAATCCCATCATCATTGGTGAAAATATCAAGCTCATGTTTCTGCTCAAAACTAAGCTCATCATAAAACACCGCAGAAAAATGGCTTAACTTTTTACTCTCATCTTTCGATCTATCACCAAATAGCTCGTCCTTAAAATAGGTCTTTAAAAGATCAAAATAACGATTATCTCCAGACGTGACCGCAGAGGAATGACGAACATGTGAAGCCGTACAGACGGAATCAAACAATACCTTTCCAAATGCCGAAGCACACCGAATCAGCCAGCGATCATGCATTTCATTCCCTGGATCTACCTCAAGAATAAAGGCCCTGCAGGCAAGGCGATTAAATACTATCGTGAAGCCTAGTCCGGGAGTATAAAACAAGGTGTTATGAAAAGAGAGGTACTTGTCCTGCGGAGCCGACTCGCGTATCGTCTCGCCATCTTCGTTTACATATGAAAAGGAAGAAAAGTAGACAGTCGGCACCTTGTCTCCACTATTTTCAATTGCCCTGACTGCCCGTTCAATTTTATCGGTCTTCCAAATATCATCCTGATCGGCAAATGCATAGTAGTCATATTCGGGAACCCGTTTGATAATTTCATAAAAACTATTTGGGCACCCAAGATTACCGATTGAATCTTGAATTAAATGAATGCTGGAGTTTGACCGACAGTACCATTGTGCAATTTCAACAGTTTCATCCGTTGAACCATCATCACGAATATAGACGGAGCAATTAGGCCAAGTTTGCTCCAAGATACTATCAAGCTGTTTGGCCAAATACTTTCCGCCGTTATATGTGGGTAAAACAATGCAAACAGACTTGTCTTTGATTTTATCCATAATCCTATTTATTTCTTTGCGAGGCACGATATTTAAGAAATGCGGGAATCAACCCGCTGATCACTTTATAACGAAGCTGAGGAAAAGGCCTGGTTAGGAAATTAAAAGTCCGCCAAGCAAGAAAATAAGCGCCCCAACCATCTTCATCTTTCGCGTCCTTCCAGAACGTTTCTGATAAATAAAAGTGATACTCATTATTGAAGCGATGAGTATTCCCCCGCCGCCATGGCCTCTCTTCGCCGAGATAATGGACAACGATGGGCTTCGATCTTGCGGTATTAAAACTGTTTTCATCCGAAAAGCCCGGCATTAACGAGTTTAAGAATATAAACGGATAGTAGTCAAAGATATTGGAATAATTGAACGCAGGGGATAAACTGCAAATCTTATCTTTAAGTACTGCATTTAGAGCATCTTGATCATTCGCAAACAAGCGTCCTGAGCGGCGCTCGCAATAATCCAATAATTGATCTTCGCAACAAGTTGATCTCCATTGCTTTAAATCAACGAGCAACACGCCAGCATTGTGGTACAGACAGCCATTTAAGTCTAAATCATTAAGTCGAGATGGGCCGACCGTTGGCTCGGGAACCATTCCAACCACGCAACCCTTAAGATCTTGATTCCAAAGAAGAGCAATATCCCCAAGAACAATCGTATCGCCATCGAGGTAAATAACTCTTTCGATCTCATTAGGTAGAAAATGTGCCATCAAAAGCCTAGCAAGAACTATTTCATTCCATCCCGATGTATCAAAATCAAACCCGAGAGCATCTTTGAAGTTCGAAATATCATAAAATACAAGGTTTTGGTTGTATTCGGTCACCATCTCCTGGAGCAAACGCTGGTTATCCTCTGTAATGCCATTAGAGAAGACATGAAAAGTAATGTCTTGAATACCGGAATGATTTGAAACAACCGAGCAAATATTGGCGGCCAACTGTGGGACAAAATTGTTATCAACCGTATAAAGCAAATTCATGATTACCAAACTTCACCTTAATTCACCCAATAGAAATTAATGATGACGACTTAATGAAAGAGGCCGAAACGAAATCCTTACACAAAGGATAAAGTCTAGCACGGTTTGTCTCTTTCAAATAACTTGCAACTAAGGAGGGTGAATTGAGGGGACTACAACCCCATCAATTCACCCCCACTTCATTAGCGTTGGTATATAGGCAAATTGGATCTATATTTAGCTTTTCTCAACCAGCCTAACCTCAAGCGCTTCTAGATGCAGAGCCTCACCAGTTGTACCGGCACACTCGCCCGATTTAACCCAGTCTAGCCAACCTTTGCTTTGAACGTGTGCCCTATAGACAACGTCATAATGCTTGGCAAGATCTCCCGTCAGTTTTATTTCAACAGCCTCAACAGCAAGAGACTTCCCCGTAGTACCGGCAACCTTTCCATTTTTGACCCACTTTTGCCAGCCGATATTTTGAACGTGAGCTCGATACTCGATGCCGCCGGAATACCCTAGGTCAGGCTTGCTAATCGTCAACGCCTCAACAGCAAGATTTCGGCCAGTTGTGCCAACGGTCATGCCTTCGTAAACAGGCGACTGCCAACCAAGGTTTGAAACATGTGCCTTGATTGAAAACGCTCTCTGAATAGAGGGCTGACTCGTATCCCCAGGAGCGGGCGAACCCTTTTCGACCAAAACGACCTGAAATGCCTCTAGCCTCAAAACGAAACCGGTCGTTCCGGCAACTTGATCATTGCAGGCCCAACCGAGCCATCCCTTATCCTGAACGTGAGCTCGATAATAAACGTCATAGTGATTGGCCATCTCACCAGTCAGGCGAATCTGAATAGCCTGGACAGACTTGCTCTGGCCCGTAGTACCAGAAACTTTCCCCTCCTTCACATAGCCCTGCCAGCCATAATCGGAAACATGTGTCCTGTACTCCAATGCACCATCATAGGGAGCATTCTGCAGATTGAGAGTAATAGCCTCGACGGCTTTTGACTGCCCAACGGTACCGGAAGCATTTCCACCCTTAGAGGCCGATTGCCAGCCGTCATTTGAAACATGCGAAGTTGCCAAGACGTCAAGAGGGCCTCGTGACACCTTAACAACATCATAGCCCGACTCGCCCTTCTTGAAATAAGTCAGAGCACCGCTATTGTGCGAATAGATAGCAAAGTCGTAATTTGCCGAAGCAAGTATGGAATCCGAAAACTCTACGAGATAGCAAGAGTCTCCCTGTTTGCAAAGGGATCTGATAGCAGCATCCGTGTCTTCGGTAATCGGAGAAGCAAACCAATCCATAATGGAATAATCGATGACGGCACCCGGCTTCAAGGCCTCGGCCTTTGTGGAATTCCAAAGTCCACCAGCAGCATCGGCACTGGCCGAGTTATACGTACTAGACCCATAACCAGACAGACCGATCTCCGGATTAAAGAAGAGGATCAGCTCTGCAGCGACGGAAGAATCGACATCGGTAATGCCAAGACGGTCAAGCTGTTCCTGCTTTTGGGGATACATACCCGTCGGTGTGTTTGGATGCCCCTTGTAATAATACAAATAGTCATCGCCATAGATAACTTCGGTCAAGTTGGCATAGTCGTCAAAATTCTGCTCGTAAGAAACGTACGTTCCAAGCAGCATCATTACCTTTTTGCCCTGCTGAGTCGCCGCATCAAAATAGCCATCGTTAAAGTTGTACAGCGCCTTAAACGCTTGGACTGTATCCTCTCCCCTATTCTGCAGGCTCGTAAGCATGCCCGAAACATTCACCTTCTTAACGCCGGGATCGGACGCGATCTTATTCGCAAAGGCATTATCGTCACCACTCGTAAACAGATTCGTTCGAGTCATCCACCACTGAGTGCCAGGCTCAATACTCAGCACGGCATACATAGAATCCCAGTGATCGTGATAATCGCTATACGACTTTGAGACCTCACCGGTTTCGTATTCCTTATTCTTGGCGGCGTTCCATAAAGTAATCAGCTCCGCTTGCTTAGAATCTGGATCCTTAACGTCAAAGGCTTCGTTGGTAAAGACATACGTGGCGGATCCATCGGACAACAGCCGAATGGAGTATTGGCCTGCGGGAATCTTGTTGGCGTAAATCATCCTATGGATCAACGAACAGGTGATGTCATTGATATACAGATTGAACTTTGCCTTGGGATTGATCTTGTAGAGAGCAGCGACATAATCCGCGAACGCCTGATAGCTCGAACTAGAAGCATTCTCCTCATGAGTCAGATACGGAAGACCGTACATCCCGGATGGAAGCGAGTTCCAGTTATAGGCACTTGGACGATCGAGCATTACAATTGACGGAACGGTCGTTCCAGCAGAAGAGGTACTGATATCCCAGAAAGATAGCGAATAGAGAACAACGGGGAAAGAAGCACTCAAAGGGGCAAGGTTGTACTCACTCGCAGAAATGCCAATTGACTGATGGTCCTCTTGAACGATGTTTCCGTTCTTCAAATACTGCAACGTAACGTCAAACGGACCATAATCGCTAAATTCAATTTCACTGGAGCTAGAGCCCAGATCTCCGAGTGCAATCGTGCTTGAGACGGAACGGGTGACCCTCCCTCCATACGACATGGAGCCTGCCACCTTTATCGAATCAGCGATCCCGAGTCGTTTTATATCCTCGATCTGCGGAATATTCAGGGTTACTTTAGTCGTCTCCCCAACCTGAGAAAGAGAGCAATTAAAGACATATGGGACATAGGCACCAGCAGTATCGCCGGGCGCCGCGTCACCCTTTTTTACAATGACGATCTGTATTGCTTCAACGGCATAAGACCAACCGGTGGTTCCCGCAGTCGACCCATTTGAAGTCCATCCAAGCCAGCCGAAATTAGAAGCATGAACGCGATAATACAGGTCATAAGAAGCCGCCCTGTTGCCCGTCAGCTTGAGCTCGACGGCTTCAATCTGAAGGCCCTTTCCCGTTGTGCCGGAGACGGCTCCATTAGAAACCCAATCCTGCCAGCCTTCATTTTGAACATGAGAGCGGTATTCGATACCAAGGTCTTCTGAATTAGGGAGGGAAACCCTGAGTGCTTCAAGCCTACGGGACTGGCCTGTTGTGCCAGAGGTCGAGCCATTCGATGTAAACGTCGGCTCCCAACCAATGCCTGAAATGTGAGATTTATAGCTGACGTCCGGGGCCGCCTCTTTGGGCTCCACGGTAGCATCAATCGAAGGCGCCGTTTCATCGGCTACAGCAGCAGTTTGATCCGAGGGGTCGGATTGGGTCTCTGGAACGGATTCATATTCGTTGGAACCAACATTTTGATCTGCCCAACAAGCCAAAGGGCTCAAAAGCAGCATCGTCATGAAGCAGGAAATCAGAACAATAAATGCTCTAAATTGCCTTATCAAAAGAATCGCCTCCTAGATAGACGGTCGTCAATAACCATACTATCGGGAGTTAGCTTCATTAATGTCACCAATTAGGTGAACGAAGAAAAAGGAGCCTAATCCAACGGCAAGGGCCCTTTCCTGTTGCCAAGACTACGGCAACAGGAAAGGGCCCTCTAACAAGCTCTCACCGCTTACGGGAATAGTTAGTAGATTACCACCTTGGTAGCAAGGGGCACGTTATCCCAAATCCATTTAGCGCGATCAATGGGCAAACGCACGCAGCCTTGTGAAACATGCATTCCCATTCGGCTGTCCATGGGATTAAAAGTTCCCTGGTAGTACGGTATTGAATGGAACAGATAGTCACCGTAAAACTGCGTGTAGTAGTAGCAGGTATACCCATGTCCAAACGAGTAGCCCTTGCCGGTGACGGTATACTCACCCGTAGGCGTTGGAGTACTAGGGGCGCCGGTAGAGCAAGTCCAGTATTGAGCGTAACTCCACGACCCGCGCTGTCCACGAAAAACTCCAAGGCGGCATGCTTGCCTGTCAACCATAATGAGCCAGCTTGTGCTGCTCGAATATCTATTAGCTCGATTAAGCATAGTCATCATATCTGCCGGCAACAAGGGCTGGTCAGTAAACGGACGCGCAGTAGAACCGGGAGCACCAGCGCCCTTGGGAACAATCTTCACTTGAACAGACTCGACTCTGCAGCCTATCCTAGACGTACCCGCAGGCTGCCCATTTGAGGTCCAGTCGAGCCACCCAAAGTCTTGGCAATATGCTCGATACCAAACATCAAAGTAGTTCGATAAATCACCGGTCAACTTAATCTTAAGAGCCTCGATACGCTTTGCGCAGCCTACTGTGCCAGCGACATTCCCATTGGAAGTCCAACCTTGCCAGCCCACATCCTGTACATGGGCGGAGTACTCAATACCGCCTGATACGCTACTGGAGACATTCAACTTCAGCGCCTCAATAGCAAGCGATCTGCCGGTTGTGCCCGCAACACCACCGTTGCCAACGGGATTCATCCAACCAAGCGTGGCGACATGCGCCTGGAGCGTTAGAGCTGGAGCAGAGATAAATGCGGGCGCAGACGATGAGCCAGGATTCCCGCCCTTCGCGACAAGCTTAATTTGGACAGCTTCTATCTGGATATTTAACCCGGTAGTTCCAGCGGAATCGCCGTTTTTGGCCCAACCCAACCAACCATAACCAGCCGAATGAACTCGATAGTAGATGTCATACTGATTCGCGAGGGGACCATTAATGCGCAGCTCAAGAGCCTGAATGGCCAATCCTTGTCCAACGGTCCCAACATAACCGGCAGACCGCCATTCCTGCCAACCAATATTGGCAACATGAGCTCGTGCCTCAACCAGAGAATCATCATCCACACCGGCCAGCACCACATTCAGAGCTTGAAGCGAAAGCGATTTTCCCGTTGTGCCGGCATCCTGCCCATCTAAAACAGATGGAAACCACCCACGGCTAGCGGAATGGGCCTGATAAACAACATGAGCGCAATCGGCGGAAGTATCGGAAACAAATGCTCCGTCCGTTACTCCGGGAGCGCCACTGCCTTTACTGATAATCCTTACTTCGACAGCCTTAAGGAATGAACCCGGTATCGTTGCCCCCGCATCCGCGCCATTACACGCCCAGCCAAGCCATCCTTTTTTGGAGTCAAAACACCGGTACCAAACGTCATAGGCATTAGACAAATCACCAGTAAGAGTCAATCTCACGGCCTTCAAAGTACGGCCATCATTTTTAGAATTGAGCGCGGCACCGTCAGAAACAACTCCGCTCCATCCACTAAATTCATAGCAGCCTGAATAACCGATTGAACCTGAAGTCTCTTGATTATCAAACGAAATAGAAAGCGATGTTAAAGGCTCAGAGCCGCTCTCGGAACCCATTAAAATCGTTTTACCCTGCACAGTGCCCAAGCTATTGCCATTAAGGCCATACGAACTGCCACTCAGAACATCCGTAGCTCCAATAAAATGATTCGCTGTATCTCCAGGAGCAGAGCAGCCCTTTTCGACCAACATAACCTGAATACCCTGAATGGCGGCACCCTTCCCCACCGAGCCCGCAGGAGACCCGTTGGACGTCCAGCCCAACCATCCGCCCAATTTGGAAGCATACACACGGTACCAAATGTCGTAAGTTGCAGATATCTCGTCATTGAGCTTAAACTGAACGGACTCAACTGACCGAGACTGCCCGGTCGTGCCAACAGTACCTGAAGACCAGCTTTGCCAACCAATGCCAGAGACGTGCGCGCGAGAGGAAATAGAGCCTCCGTGGCCATACCAATTAACACTAAGCGACAGTGCCTCGATTGCATTTCTTGAGTCAATGACCCCCGATGTCTTTCCGTCCGCGACAACACCCATCCATCCAACATTGGAGATATGAGATCGATAGGAAACAGTAGGCGGTTCCTGGGAATGGTCCCTAAAGGCATCGCCTCGCGCTGGCGCATCTTGAGCATTTTTTGGAAGCACCTTTATCTGAATAGCTTCGATCTGATAAGCATAGCCCTGTGTTCCAGCAGGCTCACCATTTGAGGCCCAGCCAAGCCAACCAACATTTGCAGAATGAACGCGATACCAAATGTCATACGAGTCAGAAAGACCGCCCGACAAAGATAGCTTGATCGCTTCGATGGCTCGCGACTGTCCAACTGTTCCAGATGTCTGCCCGTTACCCACCGGCTGAGGCTCCCAGCCGATCCCGGAAATGTGTGATTGGACCGAAATGCTGTCATTCCCCAAAGGGGTGCCATCTTGTGAAAGCAGATTGATCTTGAGGGCTTCAACGCGCTTAGCACGACCTGTTGTGCCAGCCGTCATTCCATTTGAAACGGGAGCCTGCCAGCCAATATCCTGTACATGAGTCTGGTATGAAACAGAACCAAAGACAGCGGATACATCATTTTCGGGTTTCGGCGAATCAGTCGCATTGGAAGCAGACTCGCTAGAAACGGATGAGGGAGAATCATTGTCTGACACAGTCGGCTGCTCGACTTCAACCCCCTGCTGTTCATCATTTAGGACGAAACTCTCGTCTTCCGAGCTGCTGGCGGCGCTATTGGAATAATCAGTAGACTCCGGCTGCACCGGTAAAGAATCAGCCCAGACAGAAAGGGGCGTCAGAAGACAATGAAGAATCAGTAATGGCGTCATTGCCGTTGCTAGCAGTCGTTGCGTCTTTTTCATTCGACTTCCCCATCAATCGACCATCTTTAGCATCATTATTTATCGTTTCGGCAATTGCTTAAATACCGAAAACGTGAATGGCACTTAAATAGAAACGAACGGACCGTTGCAAAACGACCCGTTCGTTTTTAACCAGAGTAACTGCTAGAACCTGTGCGAAGGCATGACTTTCGATCAGCTATGCAAGCGGCACGTTGTCATACCAACCCCACTTTGGCTTATATGAGGTGGAATAATAATCCAACCAGTACGCCATATCGAGCGTCCTGATCTGACCGACATTATCCATAACCTGGTTATTGCCAATATAGAGACAAACGTGACCGTAAATGCTGCCCATGCGGGTATGCGTATGCGAAGGAACGGCAATGACCATTCCAACTTTCAGCTGAGAATAATCGGTGAATTTACAATAATCCCAGTAGTAATCGCAGGCATCTGTATGGACGTTCCTAAATCCGGCACGCTCGTAGATATCTGCAATCCACTCGGAGCACAATCCCGGGCCAGGAGACGGTACCTGTCGGGCAAGATCAACAATCTTCTTCTGCATAGGATTTGCAAACGCAGAAGGCTGCCCAAGCAAACATGGCGAAACGGTGCTCCCGGGGGCATTGGCGCCCTTCCTTGTAAGTCGAACTTGAACAGCTTGGACATGCGTCCCATAGCCAGTGCTACCGGCAACGGCACCATTTTTAGTCCAACCAAGCCAGCCGACATTATCGACATGGACCCTATACCAAACATCAAAATAGGTTGCTAAGTCACCAGAAAGAGAAATTTTAATAGCCTCAACCGAATTAGATTCAGCGGTAGACGAAAGCTGCTCCCCGTTTGTCTTGCCAGAAGTCCAGCCTACATTCGAAAGATGCAGTTGATAAGCAATCCCGCCGGCAACAGATGAAGTAGTTTTAGCCGAAAACCCGGTGATGGGAATTCCCTGACCGGTCGTACCGGACACCTCTCCGGCAGGGACATAATTCTGCCAAGCACCTTTCACCTGAGCGGAATACGTCACCGTAGGTATTTCAAGATGGGGATAGCCCGATGTATCAGGATGGGAGGTACCCTTCTTAATGAGCTTAATCTGAACAGCCTCGAGAGAGCATGACATACCGGTGGTGCCGGCCTCCTCGCCGTCCTTGGCCCAGGCCATCCAGCCGATGTTGGAGGCGTGCACGCGGTAGTAGACGTCGTAGTCCTTGGCGAGGGAGCCCGTGAGCCTCAGGCGCACGGCCTCGACGGCGCGGCCCTGGCCGGTGGTGCCGCCCTCGGAGGCCGAGGGGGTGTCCCAGCCCTGCCAGCCGACGCCCGAGACGTGGGCGTCGATCTGGACGCACGAGCCGTCTGAGTAGTCGGAACTGTCGAGCGAGAGCTTGAGGTCCTCGAGGGCGAGGCCGCGGCCGGTGGTGCCGGCGGTCGCCCCGTCGGACACGGCGCCCTGCCAGCCAACGTTGGAGACGTGGGCGCGGTAGGTCAGGGACATGGGCTTCTTCTTGAAGGCGTAGTCGACGTTGGCCCCGTCGGACGAGGGGGCGGCGTCGCCCTTCTTGACGAGCCTGATCTGGACGGCCTCGACGCTCCTGCCGAAGCCCGTGGTGCCGGCCTCCTCGCCGTCCTTGGCCCAGGCCATCCAGCCGATGTTGGAGGCGTGCACGCGGTAGTAGACGTCGTAGTCCTTGGCGAGGGAGCCCGTGAGCCTCAGGCGCACGGCCTCGACGGCGCGGCCCTGGCCGGTGGTGCCGCCCTCGGAGGCCGAGGGGGTGTCCCAGCCCTGCCAGCCGACGCCC
>NZ_JADMSU010000005.1:173569-178860 GCF_015561195.1 Collinsella aerofaciens
GGCCTCGACGGCGCGGCCCTGGCCGGTGGTGCCGCCCTCGGAGGCCGAGGGGGTGTCCCAGCCCTGCCAGCCGACGCCACTTACATTGGCGTTAATTTGCACAGAGCCATCTTCAACGGGATTCAAGATGCTGACCTTAAGATCCTCCACTGATTTAGACTGCCCCGTTGTGCCAGCCGTAGATCCGTCGCGCTTGCTGTTCATCCAGCCAATATTCGAGACATGCGCCTCATACTGAATATGCATCTTGCTGTCATCTACGTTGAGAAGAGAACCGTTGAAGCAGTAGTTCATGTCACAGCGTCCGTTGACGCCCGGGACATTGCCACTGCTTGAATACTGCCAGAAACTGTAGCTGCCAGCATAATCGCAACGCCAATTATATTGAGCGACCCAATGGTCATAACCGCTCAACGACGGAGAATTCAGGTAGTTGTTAAGCCAGTTAAGGTTCGCATAGATACCCGACTTAAAGCCAACGGCCTCCATACGGTTGCAAAAAGCCTGCGCAATCTGGGTAAGCTTATCCTTGCTGAAATCCGGATCTTGCAAGATATAGCTATCCTCAAGATCATAATAAACGGGAAGCGACGGATGATGGCCGCCGAGCCAAGCAAGTGTCCTGTCGGCCTCTTTATTGGCATCCTCTACAGAACGGGCGTAGGAGTAGTAATACACGCCATAAGGAATGCCGAGGCGTTCACATTCAGCAGCGTTCCTTTCAAAAGAATCGTCAGGTTTTCCGTAAACCGGACCGACCTTGAGAATGGCAAAATCAATCCCCGCGGCCTTAACCTTATTCCAATCAACAGTTCCTTGATGATTGCTGACATCGATGCCGCGCGCAACAGCGCCATTGGGCAAAGGATCGTCAGTTAAAGACTGCGCATCGATGTCGCCATTGTCAGAATCGATAAGCACGCCGTTTTCGAAACGCCAAGAGTTCGGTTCCAAAGAGTCGGCTTCGCAGGAATTCATTTCAGTGGAATCATCGGTTGGGGCTTCACCGTTTGACTCGTCAACACGAGACTCTTCGATGCCAATTCCAGGCTGTTCGCCTGAATCAGAGTCTACACCCCCATCAGGACGAGCAGCATTTGCATCGTCACCATACCATTCGGTTACACCCTGAGAACCCGAGGCATCGTCCTGCGCTCCCTGAGAGCTTGCACCTTGAGATTCGTACTCGTTCGATGTTTGCGAGACCGACTGCGAAGCAGCGGCGGCCTGGACCGACAGCGCATACGCGCTGTAAGGCTGAATGATTTGCGACCAGCCCATCAATAGCGTACAAACCAAAGCAGCAGACGCTTTAAGACGTTTCATGCATATCCCCCGAGACAGTAACCACAGATAAAGAAACGAATACTAGCTATATTACCACACTTCCATACAGGCATTTAAAGCTTAGGAAAGCACCAGTTAGCACACAGTCAAAAAGAGGCGCTCCTGCAACGGAGCGCCTCAACAGACTCTATGCGAAAGGCCTAGCGGCACCGATTACACGACCTGGAGCATTGACCGAGCGCTCGGTCACACCGATCCCAGGCCACGAATCAATGATTCGACCGTTTCCGATATAGATTCCAATATGGCCCTGGTAGTAGACCACATCTCCCCTCTGCATAGCAGAAGTGCTAACCGGCATAAACGTGTTGTTGCGATACCAATTCATGGAGTTGTAGGTTTGCTCGGGCAACCAACGATGGTTATACGGGTTATACCAACCCATATCCATGCCAGTCGCATACAGACATTGCAGCACTAAGCCCGAACAATCAACCGCATCCCCCGGCCAAGAAGACCAAGGCTCGATATAACGCGTCCCGATATATTCACGAGCACGCTGGACGAATGCGTTGATGCAATCCTGTCGCGAAGCGTTGTAAGGAATTCGAGAAGGCGTGACATACGTAAAGTAACCGGTGCAATACGAAGGAAGCTGCACGCTATTGCAACTAACCTTTGGATAAGATCCCGGGGTCTGATACCCCATATAACGATAGGTCTCAAAATACGAATCAGACGTAGAGCCTGGTGCGGAAGCGCCCTTGGGAACAATCTTTACCTGTAATGCCTGAACAGGAATGCCAAGCTTCGTGGTGCCCGCCGGTGATCCATTTTTTGGTCCAGCCAAGCCATCCGTAATTTGACACGTGGACGCGATACCAGACATCAAAGTAATTCGAAACGTCACCAGTCAAATTAATCTTCACAGCTTGGATTTGTTGTCCCTGTCCAATGGTTCCCGCTGTGGCTCCATCTGAGACAGCAGATTGCCAGCCGATATTGGATACGTGGGCGGAATACGAAATGCCACCGTTCATGGAACTATCGGAAAGGGACAGTTGCATTGCCTCCATGGCACGGTTCTGCCCAACCGTTCCGGCAACACCGCCATTGCCAACAGACGCTTGCCAGCCAAGACCGGAGCAATTTGCCTTAGCGGATAGCCCAGGAAGCTGGATCAACGCAGCATGATCTTGAACGGGAGCGTCGGACGAACCCTTGGCAACCAACTTAATTTGAATTGCCTCGGCCTGCTTAGACAGCCCAACGGTGCCAGCTGCGGCGTCATTTTTAGCCCAACCAAGCCAACCATAATCCGCCGCATGAATACGGTAGTAAATATTGTATTTTGACGATTCGTTGCCAGTGAGCCTTAATTTAACCGCCTGAATTGCGAGGCCCTTGCCAACAGTGCCAGCATAGGAAGCACCCGAAACGTATGGCTGCCAACCGATATTCGCAACGTGTGCTGACACTTCAACGGAGGCATCGATGCCCTGCGTCGAAATATACAACGCCTGCAGAGAACGAGACATGCCCGTCTGGCCGGCAGTTTCGCCATTGCCAACGGGAGCCAACCAGCCCGCAGAAGCAACGTGCGCCTGGGATACAAGACCGATTCCCGACGTTTCGGTAAATGCATTACCGGTAGAACCAGGGGCAGGTTGACCCTTACGAACAAGTGCAACATCTATGCCGCACAAACCGGAAGAACCACCAGAAACGCCACATGCCTGACCATTTGACGTCCAGCCCGTCCAGCCATTACCGGAATCGTATACTCGATACCAAATGTCATAATTGGCAGCAAACTGGCCGCTCAGCGACATTTTTATCGCTTTAATGGGTGCGCCGGATACCGCCTTGGCGGCGCCGCCATCCGATTCGGAAGCACCCCAGCCTGAATATGCATCCATAACGGCATAGGAAATTGACCCGTCATCAGTTTGGCCTGCAACGCTTAAGGCAATGGAGTTCAGCAGTTTGGCGCCCTTGCCTCCAATCGTAGCCTTTTGACCAGAAGATAAGCCAAGACTCTCCCCAGAAACGGCGGATCCGGAAACCGCAACAGCATCTAGATCGCCGATAAAGACCTTGCTCGAAGAGCCAGGCGCTGCTCCGCCTTTCTCCACAAGGATTACCTTTACCGCTTCGATAGCCTTGCCTTTACCGGCAGAACCAGCGGCAGCTCCATTACAAGCCCAATCGAGCCAGCCTATACCCGAGACATGAGCACAGTACCAAATGTCATATTTTTCAGCTGCCTCACCGGTTAGACGAATCTGAACGGCTTCGAGACGCTGAGACTTACCAGTCGTTCCACAGTGCCCCTCAGACCACTGTTGCCAGCCGACATTAGAAACATGGCCACGAAGCTCAATGGAGCCCGAGTGACCATACCAGCCAAGCTGAGCCTCAAGCGCCTCCATGGGGAGGCCCCTACCAGTTGTCCCGGCAACAGATCCGCCGCCTACGGGCGACATCCAACCAATATTCGACGTATGTGAGCGAACAGTGATTGAGGCAGGTTCATCGCTACGGCTCTTAAAAGGACAGGCGGTGTCGCCCGGGGCGGGGTCGCCCTTGGGCAGGACCGCGACCTGGACGGCCTGGACGGCGCGGCCGTAGCCCGCCGAGCCGGCGTCGGCGCCGTCGCACGCCCAGCCCAGCCAGCCGAACTCGGCGGAGTGGACGCGGTACCAGACGGTGTAGCGGGCCGACAGCTCCCCGGACAGCCTGACCCTCAGGGCCTCGACGGCGCGGGACTGGCCGGTCGTGCCGGCGGTGCCGCCGTTGCCGACGGCGGCCTGCCAGCCGACGTTGGAGACGTGGGCCTCGACGGATATGGCATTTGCAATCTGTTCTTGAGAGGTGGCTCCATCCACTTCAAGTGAGATTTTTAGTGCCTCAAGATTCAAGCCCCTACCCGTGGTTCCGGCAACCTTACTCGAACTAACCGGATCCATCCAGCCAATATTCTGCACATGGGCAGAAACACTAACGTTTTTGACGGTGAGCTGATCGTTGGAGGCAGAATCAGCGGCAGCGGCTTCGTTAGTCTCCCCCGATAAGACCTGCTGCGCGTCTTGAGGCTCGCTATCTACGGAGCCAGCATCCGATTCTTGCCCCCCAGAGATAGGCTCAGCTTGATTGGAAGTAGAGCCTTCAAGATGAAAGCTGTTTGAATCATCAGATCCGTCAATTGAATAATCGGCATATGCAGCAGTCACGGCCCATGATTGACTCATGAACAGCGCGATAACCACAAGTATAGAAACGGACACATCTAAGAGACGCTTCACGATTCCACCTTCCTTCGACTTCGACGGCGCCTATTTAATGACGACCGCCTGAGCTCCTCTTTGCGAGTATAGCGAAGCAATGCGCTGAGCTGAGTTAGAGACATAGCCAGCGAGTGAATCAGCAATGTAAACGGTACCTAGGGAGCGATTAAAGCCTCTTAAGACAACGGTGTGAGAGTTGGTATAGGTTCTATAAACCCTTCCGCCGTAAGCCTGAGTCGCATAGCAACTTCCCAGGTTTTGCATACCTATCGTTGACCAAATAATAACGGGATGTCCAGCTTCCAAGTACGAATAAAGGTCATAGAAACCAGTACCGGTCACATCGTAGGCTCGCAAACTACTACCACTGCTAATCAAGAAAGAATTCGCGGTGTTGGTCAGTCCGGGAGCAGATATGCAGTTTCCATTCGAAGCGCTATGAGGATTGCCCCAAAACGCCGTAACAAAATCCCAACTGCTCCTAGGCATATACGCGTCTGCAATGACGGTTTTACCCAAACCAAATCCGTAATAGTTAAGCGCATTGGTCAATGCAACGGACTCGCAGCCAGTCGGAAGCTCGGGGTTCTGCATTGTACAAGGGACGTTGAGAACAACCGAATTCGGATGCAATGGGCGGTCCCTGTACGCGCCGTCCGTCGGGCCCGGGGCCGCCGAGCCCTTCGCGAGGACGCGGACCTGGAGCGCCTCTACGCG
>NZ_JADMSU010000006.1 GCF_015561195.1 Collinsella aerofaciens
GATTCGACAAGGGGCGACCATTGTGCAATCGCAAGAAGATGACGGGGCGGAATGTCAATCCTGGTCTAACAGAGCCTTTTCTTTTTATTTACTCCCATTTTTTCTTGCACTCTACCCGAGTTGAAAGACCACAAATCTGTTGTCTGCTCTATTTCGTAATATTGGTGTAATCCCTCATTAACGCCTTTAATTTAATTATGTAAATTACGCATGCGTTTTATATAAAACGAGCAATGACGTCAGCAAAAAGGGTGCGAGAAAAAACGACGCCTTAGACGACTACGATTTGCTTTGGTGTTACCCTTGGTGTCAAAAAGAAAAAGGCCAGAGGCTTAACACCTCTGACCTGTACTTTTGATGGTGGGCGATACAAGATTCGAACTTGTGACCCCATCCGTGTGAAGGATATGCTCTACCCCTGAGCCAATCGCCCGTCGCCTTTCGGCAAAAGAGATACTATCATAGCCGCGCGTGGTTTACCAAGAACTTTTTGCCCTCGATTTTAAATTCGTGAGTACTAGCCAAGCCAAAGCAACCAAAGCAATCGGTAAACCAGCAGCTTAACCACCATTTAGCGCTTAATCCACGATGTCTCGGGACGGCAGATCAGTCGCGCGTTGTTGTAAGCCATGTCGAGTGTGAGGCAGGTGCGCGCGGCGTAGAAACCGTCCTCGCGCTGGATGGTCAGCGCCAGCTCGGGCTTGTCGCCGGTTAGGCACAGCGGCAGCAGCAGCTGGATCCGGCCGCCGTAGAACTGCGGCACGGCAAGCGTGTAGTTGGCGGCGGCGCGGCGGGCGGCCTCGACGACGGCGCCCTCAAAGGCGCGGCGCAACAGCAGCGAGTTGCCCTCCCCCATCAGGCTGGCAGGAATACGCGTAAGGTTCTCCTCATCGCCCAGAATGTGGTCGATGTTGGAACGGATGGGCAGGCGGTAGTCAAAGACCAGCTCGGAGGGGTCCTCGGCAAAGCGCACGCGGCACGGCAGGTACTCAAACGAGACCAGCATGGGGTCGCTCTCCTTAAAGAAGCCCTTCAAAAACCAGCGCTGGCGCGCGTCGGGCTTGGTATTGGGCTCAAACAGGCCGTAGATGGTCTCGTAGCGGCGCGTGTACAGGCCGGTGTTGAATAGGCAGCGATCGTCGTCGAACACCAACGGCAGGTTGGACGGCGCGGTCTGGTCTACGTCGCGCTCGGTCAGGAACACCGCGCGGCTAAACGAGAACGACAGGTAGTTTTTGAGGATGCGGTTACTGGGACCCCAGTCCTCGGGATCGGCGAGGTCGACAAGGCGGTCGTAGCAGGGCTCGGGGCAAAACGCAAAGTCGTAGACATTGCTGCACAGGGTGCTAGGGAGTTCCATGTGGCGTCCAATCCATTTTATAGTTGGCGTGCGGATGCTTAGATTTTATACGTGCGACTGGTCGCCGGCGCGAACAACGCAATTGCGCCTTAGCTCTTTGACGAGCTCGTCGCGGGAGCGGCTTCCGGATACGAGGTCCTGGATCCAGGCGTAGTGCGGGAAAAACCGAGATCTGTCGACCAGACCCCGGTTTTACGCTTTCGCGACATGCGTTTTAAATAGCAGATGTCTTGGGGCTGCTATGGCGGCCATGTAATTTGAAAAATGAAAGTCCGATCAACAAGCAGGGGTGCCGCGGCAAACGCCGAGGCACCCCGTCTCAGAACCTATATTGCTTTCCCCTAATCCTCTAAGTACTTAGAGCAATGCAAGGACAACAGCAACGACAATGCACGTGACACCTATCCCGAGCGGAAGCCGCGCCTTCTTCTCTTTGTCCTTAACAAGAAAAGCCTCGATTGCAGACGCAAGGACCAGAAATCCGCCGATAATCAGCAGGTCAAGCGCAACGAAACGGACGGTTGTAATATCGGAAGAGATCCCTCCGGCATTAACGTTCACGAGCGTAAAGATCGCGGCGAAGATGGCAAAGAGTGCCAGCACATTACCGTAAATACGAGATTCGATATTGGCAACTTCTTCCTTTTTGTCTTCAACCTTTTTGAGCTCTCCGGCATAGACGTCAGAATAGTCGGCGAGCCCATTAAAGTTAAGCTCATCGGAAAAGGCTCCATGGTAAGGATGGGCAACCGTGCCTTCGACGTGCTGGAATGCGACCTGCGCGATACCCTTAGACTTATCGAGGGTAATGGTACTGCCGCTTACGTTTGTAACACGATAGAACAGCCTAGTTCCATGGCCAGGGAAATAGAGCGGTGCATCCAAAGAAAGCCCCTGGCGAATGCGCGAATTGCGCAGAAGTACGCTAGCAGTCAGATTGTTGGGTAGCGCGACACATTCAACGCAAGAGACAAAAGTCGAGTCTCCGGGGCCAAGCTCGACCTCGAACTGCTTGCTTTCATTAATGTAGAATCCGTCGGTGCGCAAGTCATACGTAACCTGGCCGATGTTCGAAGCATCGGCGTTGAGCAGCACCTTGTTGTCGATGAGCTCCTGAATCTTAGTATCGCTCAAGTACATATGAACCACTTCCTTAGGACAACGAGTATAGCACTGAGGTATTCCGTTAACCGTTGTCCCCAAAAGGGGACATAGGGGAAGAAGGTTGAACATATATTTAACGCTCGGGCGCGCGGTTGCGGTTCCTATTCCTCGTCCGGAAGTAGAAACCTGGTATACATCTGAAAGACAGCAAGAAGAAATAGGTCTTCCATGGTCTCGATTCTTTCGTCTTCGAAACCACCTGGGCAACCATAGTCTCTATCGTCGACCTTGCCATTTGAATGTAACGTTGCTACATAGAACGCGAGCGTCGTTGCGAACCGGCAGGCCTCAATCTCGGTGCTCGTTTTGAAGCAATACGTCTTTTCTAGATCGGATATAGGAGTGGCGGAAGAGTCCTGCGACTCAAAATCCCTGGAAAGGATGTTAGCTATAGGTCGATCGTACTCGGAAGAATAGCCATCAGAGGGAAGGCAGGAAGCGTCCAAGCACTTTAGAGGACAATCGATTCGCACGGTTGGCATTTTCTCCCTTGCGTACCTGTCGAGGCTGCGTAGGACGTATTTCCCGTCGTCATAGAAAACCGTTTCATCTTTTGGGAAGCGATCGCAGAGGGCGTTTTCGGCGGCGGCGATACAACGATTAAACAGATCATTCTCTTTTCGCACTCGCAGGTCAAGATTACAATACTCGAGAATTAGATTCTGTACCTCTGGCACGAGACAACAGAAGTTCCGGTACATCTCGCGCGAATAGTAGAAGAGATCGTTGTGCATAGCCGCGACGGCGCAAAGCGGGATTAAGCCTCTGTCAGAGTAGTACCTCGAGATAAACTCAACCGCCTGTGCCCTATTCCCTTCGGCGTGTCTGCGTTCGTCTCTTTCGTCCTGACGACGTTCGAATTCTTCCATGCGCTTGCTCTGGCAATACTGTACAACGGCGACTGCAAACGCCAATGCTAAAGAGGCAGCCGCGCATATTAATTCAGCTAATTCGTTCCACTTCACAAGAATCTCCCACAATACTTAATGGTGTTGCAATTCTATATACCAAGTAATTCTACGCATGGGACATAGACCTCGACCACAGCAGCCGGATATACGCAAAAGAGGAGTTAGACCATACTGCTCGCACTAAAAATGAACTCAGCGAATCTAAATCCGCCTTGTGCCCGACCATGATCGCCGTATTGCGAAACTCCGTGTACTGCCGATATTGTGCTTGGGCACCGGAGCCTACATAGGTCCCGGTGCCCTTATTGCTGCTTGTGGTCTGCCCCACTTTATTGTTAATTCTTTTCTCGCGTATATTAATCCGGGTCTCGTTGTCATGATTTAGCCCATGGTTGCGTCCGCATGGACCCCGCCTTCGATAATTGGTTGCCTAAAGACAAATAAGCAGATAGCTATTCTTGTGGATGTCCCTTTCTTCCAAATGGAAGCTATTTCAGCAGCGATATGCGGCAGTCAGGAGCACAGTCCCCAGTAGGAAAAGCGCCACAGAGGCGACGACCCAGTTGTTGTCGCCGGTCTTGGGGAGTGCCGCAGTTGTTGCGTTGGCAGGCTTGGGCTTGACCGTCTTGGCGACCGTGGTCTTGGTTGCTGCCGTTGTTGTCTTGGTTGTCGTGGCCGCGGGTTTCAGCGCTGGATTTGTCGTGGGCCCTGTGGTGGGCTCTCCAGCAGCGGGGCTTACATCGGCGGGAGACTTGTCCGCGCTATCGCCAGGTACATCGCCCCCGTCAGTCTCCCCCGCCGGAGGCGTAGCGCCCTCGGGCTCAATCACTACATGCGGTGCCACTGCACCGGAGGCATCCACCACGCCACTAGCACCAAAGACCCCACCAGCAGGCGTCACAAACCGTGCGGACACAAGCGACCCGACCGTGCACGCAACACCGCCGTCGGCACCGGCCGCATCAAGCCACGAGGCGTCGACGGAAAGCCGGCAGCCGTCCACACCAGCGCTAAGGCCCGCGTCCTGCAGAAACACGCCATAAGCCCGCACGCCCGCTCCGGACCCGGCGCCCGCGGCAACGACGCGCCCGCCGCCGCGCACGGCCATGTCGCCGGCAATCACGCCGGCGACCGCCTCGTTTGTAATATCGGCCCCGTCTGCCCGCGCATCGACGGTGCAGCCGTCAACCACGAGCGCCTGCGACACGTGGATCCCGCACTGCGAGCCCGTCGCCGTCAGGGTCCCGGTGCCGCGAAGCGTCAGGTTGCCCCACACCTCCATGCCGCACAGCGTGATGTCCGCATCGGGCGCATGCGACTCCGTCACGGAGTTCTGCCCGGCAAGCGTCAGCACCAGGTCGCCCTCGGCGCCGATGGCCTCGCCCGCGTAGCCATTAAGCTCCAGGTGGTCGGCATCGGTCCAGACCCAGCCGGGGCCCGACACGCCCGGCTCGTAGTACGTCGCGCCCGCGATGATGAGGCTCTCCGCGCCAGCGGCATAAGAAGGCCCGCCCAGCAAAACGCATAGGCAGGCCATGGCAACAATCGGAATGTAATGACGGCTGGCGTGGGATTCGGCAGCAAACATACCTGCTCCGATCTTCGCAGGAGCCAATAGAATGTGCACCAGAAAATGCCCTGGTAGCAGCAATTTATAGTTTAGCGAGATCAATGCGGGAGCAAAGAGAAATCGTGTGGGCAATGTCCACAATTAGGTGTAAATCGTTTTGCCAGTCGGTGAAAGGAGGGATCAACGGATTAGATATCCATCTTATTAAAGTCGATGGAATATCCCATGGACTTGAGTTCTTTCAAGAGGCCGAACTCCCAACTGTCTGTTCCGGTATAAACGACGCCCTGTAGATCGGAGGGAATCTCGATACCTTTGTCAACAAGAATTGCAACGTTTTCCCTGCCAAGCCGACCAATAAAGTATCCGGCTTCAAATACAACATTTTGTCTAGCCCTGGGCTTTTCCGACTGTTCTGCCTGGGCTCTTCCTTCGTCGTCCGCCGTAAAAAGGCATACCGCTCCTGCTGCATCGCCTTCAATTTCCAGCTTTTCGATGATTGTCTTGCCCTGATTTGACTGCTCGTTTAGGACAACCGCCGTCAGGCCCTGCCTTTCGATGATTCTCGCGACCCTTTCTCTAAGCTCTCCGTTGTGACCATGAACGATAAATACCTTCGAATAATCTCCAACATTTGCAGTCGATCCGGTTTCCCCTTCGTCTGAAAACTCATCAAGGTATGTCTCCAGCACAGCTTTTGCACTGCGCAGGCCGTCCGCACAGGCTTCAACGAAAGCCGAGTCGGGCGTACCGGAGGTGAAGAAAGACAACGAGTAGCTGATTTTGTTAAAGCTTTTAAATTCGTAGCTGTCTTTTCCAAATCGCCTAATTAAAAGCCTGTCCGCCCTTGTCTTCCATGCTTTAAAGTCAGGCGAACTAGAGCTGATGTATTTCTTTGAAAGTTCGTCTGCTGTTTCGCACGACTGCTGCAAAATTTCAAAATCAGACATTAAGCCTTCTTTCTATAACCAATAACGGAGCTAAGAAGCATCTTATTCCAATGAGCGGCCAAATCTCTTTACTGTTTCCTCGGTGCCCCTATCGGAGATGGACTTGCCCAGTGCGAACTCAATAGCGTCCAGCAAAGCCATGACGCGAGCTTTGAAATAGGCATCAAAGTCATCATTAATGAACGCATCCCAGTCAATGAGATTCGATTCGATGACGGAGTTCACAGTGTTCGATGTCAGCTTTCTTAACGAATTTCGCTGAGTAGACGCTGGGGGCCGCGCCTCCAATTTCTGTGCCCGAATAGGAGTACGAGCACGTCGGTCAAGATGCATTCGGTGGTCAACATGGCGGGATCTATCTGCGAGCGGAAAACAAGCGGCGCTGCTAATGGTAGCGCCGCTCGCATCATCAAAGAAGAATCGTTATCGATTGTCTCTGGGACTTTTCGTTCAAAACCAGAGCATGTCGACTACTGCTTATCGAAGTACATCCACCCTACAGGCTGCATTAGATCGTAATAATCGACGGGCGTTTTGAAGCGAATCCTGCCCAAATAACCACGCTTTTCAGCAACCAACTGCATCTGTCTGCGTCACGGCAAACTCTTTGAATTGGCGTTGCGGCAAGTTTGTCTTAAGAAAATAAGGCTGTTAAGACAAACCCATTTTGACGTTTACGTAACGTCGACCATCGATCAAGCCGTATTATTCGGAGTTAGAATTATCGCCCCACGACGCTGAGCCGGTGACCATCCAATGATTTTTGGCATCGATATAGACATCGCCAATCTGATTGTCCAAGCATTCATCGGACTCGTTACCTTGGTGGCCTTGATTGTCGCATTCTGGCAAGGCAGCCAGAGCAAAAGGAACAGGGAGGACGACATCAAGCGGCATCAGCCATCCCGCATATCGGCATGGTACGAAGGGGATCGAAACCGAACTGATCAGCCCGAGGACAATCGGTTCGTCTGGCAATTCGTCGTGCTTCGAAACGAAAGCGAGTCCCCCGTCTACGACGTAATCGTCACCTGCGTCGGGATTAGCGGGGCCGGCCCCTCTTTCAAAGGTGAGGATAACCGCCCCGCTTATCCCAACCGCGTCTGCGTCGGCACGCTTCCTCCTGGAGCATGGTGCATATGGCTCCCGACGGAAGGGCACGGAATGGGAGTACGCACGGCACCCGAAACGGCTTTCACCGACGCAAGCGGAACTTCATGGGTTCGGCGGGGCAACGGAAGGCTCGAGGAGATCCCTATGGAGCCAACCTCGTTCTACAGGCTGCCCCTTCCCTTGACCTGGCACGGATGCAAGAAGCTGACCGAGTAACCCCTTGGCATCGTCGTTTCAGGCATTGGGTTTTCCGGACTGGGACGCGAACTTCCCCAGATGTTCCGGATAACGGGAAAGTCAGAACTATTCGGGTTTGCGAGGCGGGATCGAGAGAGCGACTCCGCCCTATTATTTCGATGCGTCCATGAATTGAAGTGAGATCGGCATCATCACCTCGAAGCACTTACATACAGATCCATATGGCAAAGGCAGCAATTCGCCACCTTGGTTGCAGCAGCGGAGGTTATTACTCAGGATACAAGCGGAAGTAGCCAAATAGGCGCTGGGCGCAACCGAGACGCAGCCAGAGAAGGGTGACATGAGAGTTGTTTCAGAGGATTGGGGTGATATGGATGAAGTTGACTGGTAAGTGCATCTCCAGGTTCAACGGATGGCTGATCAAGGCCGTCTTTAGGTTCACGTAGGGATCCGCTTTTGCTGACAAACAAACACGTGATTGATTTATGGCTTCCAGACGCTTAGCGTGTCTGGAAGCTCATTTATTTTATTGTCAGCAACCACGAAGCCAGCGCTGAACCTCGCCCTAGTAATTGCAACATAGAGCTTGGAGCGTGTCTGCGGCTTCAGATCCGTCGAGGCATCTTGCAACCAAGAGGCCATATCGGCAACTGGATAAATCAAAACATGGTCATATGTTCGGCCTTTTGCTTTGCCGAAGTTGCAGATCGATGAAGCGTTCGCGGTCTGAGTGGCGACGCTACGTCTCAAAATCACTGGATCCAAAAACTCGCAATACCTTTGCGCAAGTGACTCTGGAATGGCCCAAACTCCATTATGGGTTTCATTTGAGGCGGCGCGCAAAGATGCGGTTGGTGAAAACTCCGGATAAACCATGTTTGCGAATCGCCATTCTTGATTTGCTGCTTTTTCGTTATCTTGTCTATGCAATGCAACTGAAACGCATCGGTGTCTCATCTGCAAATACTCGTAGGGCGATAAATGATTATTTAGCCGATCCTTCTTCGAATCCGAAAAGCAAACCGTCCTCATTTGGTAAACAGCCCCGTTCGACGCATTCCAAGATTAGCGCTTGCAATAATTTTGCAGAATCGGAAACACAAGACTCAGAAGGTTGTTTTCCCTCATGAACGGCTTCTGACCTTGCTCTATATAGTTTCTTTATTTCTTGCTGTTTTTGCTTGCCTCCTCCAAGAAACAAAGCTGCGAGAGTACTGACACGAAAAACAAGTTCGCTCCGGACTCCAAACAATGACTCAATCCCAGCCCATATAATCGCCATTTGAACTGAAGGTCGAAGCGATTGCTTGTAGCTCCACAAGGAATTCACCGCGGTCTCAAATCGCGTGTTTTTATCAAACAGTTCCCATGCGTCCCGATAATGCTGTCTTATCCACTGCTTCTCTGAATCGTTGATCACTTTCAATTTTCTTGGAATGAACAACCTTGTAGAAAGAACAACATTGATTGCCGAGCATGGCGAAAAATCTTCTGTCCGCGAATCGCTCTGAACATGCCAATACAATTCGCAATTCAAAAGCGCGGACAATAGAACTATTGCAGATTGGGCATTCCAAACTCGAACTGCAAGCTCTTTGCCCTCTCCAACAACGCGCAACTGAGCTGTAGTTTTCCTAAGGACGGCAATCAAGACACCTAAATCGGTCTCATCTCCGCTGCCATATTTCATCACAGAATTTATCATGTCGTCCGGCGAGGCCTTGCACGTGGCCGGCAATAGAGAGAGGTGTTGCGTAAGCGGCAGCTCTTCGTCTATGGTTAATCCCATTAGGTATAGATATGAAGCAGCAGCCGATTCATTTACAACAATCATCATCTTCGCCCCCCTGCCATAGCGCTCTATACCTAATCCATCCGAACAGCGCCAAACTGAGAGACGTCGATTTCGCCCTACATGAGTTTGGGAAGCAATGCGTCACGCAGTTCGCCAAGAGCCTACGACTTGAGTATATTAGCCTATATGAGCTCAAGAATACCATTGAGCGTCGAAGTCGTTCTTTCTATTGCACAAGCTGGAGCAAACGGGACGTTCATCGACTTAATGTTTTTTAATGCAAGCTTGGTCTGAACGGCACCAACAGTTCCAAGCCTAATAGCTTCCATGCCCATTGAGCTACGAAGAAAGAAATACGACCACGCCGCAAAGTCGCCTTTAAACGAAGTAAGTTTGTTGCAATTCTCTGTGAGGTTTGCCTCATCGAGCGTTTTTCCGATATACGCCGTAAGGCCAATCGTTCCGACAACGGAAACAATTAGATCGCCAGTGTTGACAACGTAGCGCGAAATATTAGATCGTGTTTCATCGTCGATATATAGCATTTCCGAAGTGAGTAAGAGAACAGAAGCGTTGTTTAAGTCGCGGACTCGAATATATGGATGAGAGTTTGCCTCTGCAATTAGCTCTGAACCTTTAGGGAGCCTCTAACCGCCCTTGACTTCGCAGAATGACTCGACTGAACGGTAATGATTTTCTCGCTTGTTCTCTTCAATTGTTTGAGCAAAAAGGGCTTCTCCGAGTTCAGCTAAATAATCATTTACCGGAACATAGGCCTGCACTTCAGAATTGTTTCCATCGAACCAAGGGGAAAGGAGCCCCCGGTGGAAGCGATGATCAATATGGTTCTAACACAGATGTAGCCGGTTCTAGACTATCTGCAGATAAAGCAATCTTAAAAGCAGTGCTCGAAAGCACTATGTGTAGCCATGCCGAAAGCAGCGTGCCCAGCAACTCGAGTCTACTCGGTCTCTTCCTTACCGACAAGGAAGTTGAGGGGTGCTCTCCGAGAACAATCGCGTACTACGAAAGCACCCTCAAACCATATGAGGCATGGATGGAAGAGAAGACGATGCTGAGCGAAGACGGCCGAATCGTCAGGGTGGACAACCCATGGTGTTTGTTCTACATCGACACCGAGCTGGCACCTGCGCTAGACGAGAGCAGGTGCGGGAAATGGATGTTCTACTTCAACGATATCGAGTTCGCGGAGGAAGTCTGCCGCAAGGCGGCCCTCGGAATGGTCGTCGCGGAATGCAAGCACAGCTCATTCGAGTCCGTTATCGAGAACGGCAGAGGCGTCGCCTGCTTCTACCTGAACTTGGACGACGTCGAAGCACATCGCCGCGTTGTCGCATTCATGTTGGAGCATGGCCTGGTTCGGAAGACGAAGTCGGGGAAGCTGTATAACATCGGCTTCAAGTTGGATGACCAGGCACGGGCGGGAGAATATGGAGCCGGTTTCAAGGCACGAATCACGTTGAGCGATCGCTCGAATTAGGCGAATTTTACCTGCGAAGAACAATGAAGGGCGGGGGTGTATCGGCTAATGCCGAACACCCCCGCCCTCGACGCGGTTAAAATAGCGAATGATTGAAGCGGATCAGCCTGGTTCCGCCCTCTCCCCTAGTCCCGTTTAAACAGGTCCCTCGTGTACGCCTTGTCCGACACGTCCGCGAGCTCGTCGCTCCAACGGTTGGCAACGATCATGTCGCAGCCGGCCTTGAAGGCCTCCAAATTGTGGGTGACCTCGAAGCCGAAGAACTCCGGCGCGTCCAGCGTGGGCTCGTAGACCACCACGGGCACGCCCTTGGACTTCACGCGCTTCATGACGCCCTGGATGGAGCTCGCGCGGAAGTTGTCGGAGTTGGACTTCATCGTCAGGCGGTAGACGCCCACGACCGGCTTCTCCTTGCCGGCGTACACGCGGTCCCACACCATCTGCAGCACCTCGTCGGCCACGAAGTCCTTGCGGGTGCGGTTGGCCTCCACGATGGCCTCGATCAGGTTCTGCGGCACGTCCCTGTAGTTGGCCAGCAGCTGCTTGGTGTCCTTGGGCAGGCAGTAGCCGCCGTAGCCGAAGCTGGGGTTGTTGTAGTGGCTGCCGATGCGCGGCTCCAGGCAGACGCCGTCGATGACATCGCGGGTGTTGAGGCCGCGGACCTCGCAGTAGGTGTCGAGCTCGTTGAAGTAGGCCACACGCAGCGCCAGGTATGTGTTGGCGAAGAGCTTGACGGCCTCGGCCTCGGTGGTGCCCAGCACGAGCTCGGGGATGCCCTTCGAGCCGTCGGCGTTGACGCGATCGAGCTCGGCGGGGTCGGCGCCCTGCGCGAGCAGGCCGGCGAACTTCTCGGCGGCCGCGACGGCCTCTGGGTCGTCCTTGGGCGCGCCTACCACGATGCGGCTGGGATGCAGGTTGTCGTAAAGAGCTTTGCTCTCACGCAGGAACTCCGGGCTGAAGAAGATCTTGGAATCGCCCAGCCTCTCGCGAAGGCCCGCGGTGTAGCCGACGGGGATGGTCGACTTGATGACAATCCAGGCGTCCGGGTTCACCGAGCGCACGGCGGCGATGGCGGCCTCGACGGAGCTCGTGTCGAAGAAGTTCCTGTCCGAGTCGTAGTTGGTGGGCGTGGCGATGACGGCGTAGTCGGCGCCCGCATAGGCCTCGGCCACGTCCACGGTGGCGCGCAGGTCGAGCTGCCGCTCCCCCGCCTTGGCCTCCGCCAGGAAGCGCTCGATCTCGTCGTCCTGGATGGGCGATACGTAGCTGTTGATCTTCTCGACCTTCTCGGGCACGATGTCCAGCGCGTGCACCTCGTTGTGCTGCGAAAGCAGGACGGCGAGGGACAGGCCGACGTAGCCGGTTCCGGCGACGGCAATCTTCATTTTCTTCTCCGATTCGAATCGGGTATTAAAGTTAGGCATTAGTACGCATCGCTTCCGTTGAAGACCTCCAGAACCGTGAGGAGGACGATCTTGAGGTCCATGACGATTCCGCGCTTGGCTATGTACTCGAGATCACGGCGGACCATGCCGTCGAACCCGGTGGAGTTTCGCTCCGTCACCTGCCAGAGCCCCGTAATACCTGGCTTCACTGCTAGCCTCTGCAGGTCGTACTCGGTGTACTCAGCGACCTCGTTGGGCAGCGGCGGGCGCGGGCCTACCACGGACATCTGGCCCAGGAACACGTTCAGGAACTGCGGGAACTCGTCGATGGAGTGCTTACGGATGAACCTACCGATCCTGGTGACGCGGGGGTCGTCCCTCATCTTGAACATGGCGCCGGCGATCTCGTTCAGCCCCTTGAGCTCGGCGAGACGCTCGTCGGCGTCCTTGTACATGGAGCGGAACTTCCACATGCGGAAGGTGGACAGGCTGCCGTCGAGGCGGGTCTGGCCCACACGGATCTGGCTGTAGAAGGGGCTGCCCTCGCTCTCCAACCGGATGGCCGCGGCGAGAATTAGGCTTGGGATCGCGATAGCGACAAGCGCGACACTGCTGAATACGATGTCGAACGCGCGCTTAACGGCACGGTAGGCCAGGCGCGAGCGATCCCAGTCCATGATGGATTGCATGGCCTTGTAGCGACCGGCGCCCTCACGCCGTTCCATGGCCTGAGCGATGAGCGCCGCCCCCGCGGGCGCATCCGTTGCATATTGAGGTTTATCCGACACGTTCTCTTCCAACACTTCATCCCAGGGTCGGGGATCCTCCCTGTTCTGCATAGCGACAGCCCGCAGCTAGGCGATCGCCTTTTTAAGGTTTCGCATCACACGCTGCTCGACCGAAAGCACCGCGAGGCCAACACGAGTGGTTACGTGTCTGCCGCACAGGTCGAGCTCCAAATAAGCAGTGCTCTTGCGTCTGTTAATGGTTTTGATAAGGCCTTCGTGGCCCAGCAGTGGACCTGCCGTCACTACAACCTGATCACCGTTTTTTAGGGCCTCGCTCATGGGCACAACGCGGTCTCCCCTATGCGTAAAGCCGCCAATAAGCTGGACCTCTTCTTTTGCTAGCGGCACAAACTGACCGTCCTGGGATAGCACCCGGGCAAAGTCGTCCATGCGAAGCAGATACTGTTGCACGGTACGGGGATCTGCCGTGTCGCAGATAAGATAACCGGGGAACAGCGGCTTGGTCGTATTGACCCATTCGCCGTGTACCTTGATCTCGGTTTGAAATTGGGGATAAAAGAGCTCCTGCATGGTACCAGCCGGCACCATACGCTCGATGCGCTCGCGCATTACGTCTTCGCGACCGTTAATGACCTGGATCACATACCACACGAGCACCACCCCCTTGCTGTCTTACGTGTGGCTCACGGGGTTTGGGTATGGCTTCGCCAGGGCGCTTGTGCGCGGAGGCGCTCCATATTCAAACCCTGAGCCCAGTTAGACAAGCACGTGGCTCTGTCCCACCGTGAACGGTATGTATGAGTGCAGTTGCTAGAGACGCGGACGTGTATCGCAAAAATGACCGCGACTCCAGCTGGCTGCGTGCGAACAAGTCAAGCGGGTACAAAACTGGACCGCACGCAAACAGCTGAAGGACTGCCGTGGTTTGCCGTAACAACTTATTGCACCTTCTAATGCGAACTTATAAATAGCCGCAAAAACAAGTGCAAAACGTGCATGGCAATCGATATTGGAGCTCGTGGTTTTTCTAACACCGCCGTTACGGCCGGATGCTGATCGACCCTGCGCTATGTGGCATGTTGGAGCCGTGAGCACAGTTGAACCCATGTAACGTTAGCTATCCTAGCACAAGCTGTTAGCAAAACTGATTTGGGTTGTGTTGGACAACATATCGTTCATTTGGCGTGCTTAAGGGGGTTGTTTTTGGATGTTGTTCACGTTGGCGCAGGATATTGGGGTGCGAGCGGTGATTAAGGGCGATCCTGAAGCACAAATGGAACGGCGAGCTGCACTGATAATCACGTTTGTCTAACAAACTATGTACAGACATGGGAAATAAATTGTGCAACTTTTTGTTGGTGTGGGTGGGGTTTGTGGCGCGAGGTATTTTGGCATAAAAAAGGCCTTCGGAATTCCGAAGGCCTTTGCATTCACGATGGTGGAGACGAGGGGGATCGAACCCCTGACCTCTTGACTGCCAGTCAAGCGCTCTCCCAGCTGAGCTACGCCCCCGTGACGAGGAGATACTATAGGGGAAGTTGACTCGACGTGCAAGGACTTTTTTGGGTCAGATTCTAAATACCTATTGATATAGGTAAGCTATGGCGGTGCCGGTGTGGACTTGGATCGTGGCCGTGCCCCTGACGACGTTGCTGATGCCCGTGTCGACCAACAAGCCCAGGGGGCTGTGGTCTAGCTCCCATTCTAGGCCGTGTTCGCTTACTACCGTCCCGGGGGCTATGGCGATGATGGAGAACGTCTTGCCTTCGGCGCCTTCGATGGTCCACGATTCGCCTGCGCGAAGGATGCGGGAAACCACCTTGTCCTCGGCAATCCATACTGGGGCGTCATCGTAGCCTGCGAGCAGCCCCAGTACGGAAAGCGCCATATCCGGGCGTCCGCCGGTGGCGCAGGTCGCAACCACTTCGGCACCCGGCCATCGACGGCGGACGGAATCGAGCGCCAGCGCCAGATCGGTATAGTCCTTGTAGGGGTCGTGGCGTTCCGCCTCAAAGGATTCGGCGGCATCGACCAACGCACGGCCCGCATCACTCACCGTATCGGTATCCCCCACATACACGTCGCAGCCCAGGCCGGCGTTCAGCAACGCATCGAGTCCGCGATCCACGGCGACAACGTGGTCGCACTCCCCTGCTAGCCTACGCAACAGATCCGCGCTCGCCACCACGGGCGAGCCGCAGACCACTAATACCTTACAAGCCACAGTCCTCGCCTATCCCTCAAACGCAAGCACGCGATCCAGATCCAGATCCTCATAGCTGCCGATAAAGATATCGCAGTTGGCGCGTACATCGTCGCGCTTCATGCGGCCGTGCGGGTCATAGATACCTACACGCTTAAAGCCAGCGACCCCAGAGCTCTTTAGGCCAAAGACGGCGTCCTCAAACACCCAGGCACGCTCAAACTGGTGCCCATGGCGCTCCTCCAGGTGGCGCAGCGCCAACTCGTACACATCGGGGAACTGTTTAGAGCGTCCCGCCTCGCCCGTGGTGGTCACAAACTCCATGTAGGCATCGAGCCCGGCGCCCGCAAGCGCAGACTTAACCAGCTCGGCCGGCGTGGACGTAGCCACGCACATGGCAACGCCCGCCGTTTTCGCCTGCTTCAAAAATGTAAGCAGCCCCTCGCGCGGCGGCACCTTGGAGTACCCATCAATCAAAATCTCGCTCAGCTCGCGATACAGCTCCTCGCCATTCTCGCCAATGCCCCACGTATCGTGGTATGCCTGACACTCATCCTCGAGCGACAAATGCTCAAACTGGGCAAAATCGTCGACCGTCACGTCAACTCCGTGGCGGTGCAATAACTCGGGCTGGGCATAGGCCCAAACGGGGGTGCTATTAACCAGTGTGCCGTCGCAATCGAAAATAAAAGCAACGTTGGGGGCGGCGGTCTGGGACATAAACGAACCTTTCGATGTCAAATGGTAAACATCCTGCTAAAAACGTTTTACCAAACGTCAGACTAACAATCTTGAATCCCTAATTGGTAAAACTGTCAAGAGTTTTACCACGGCAATTCTGCCAGTGGTCTAAACATGGCGCTTACCGATTAAACGTCGCCCTAAAACCACTTTCCTTCATAAAAGTAACGTACAGGTGTTATCGTAGTTTCTGCCGAAAGTTCCACCGAGCACGCGAGGTGGAACGAATCATAGAACTATCGCCGTCCCTTCGATTCGTGCAGCCTTGGACCTTTCGCATCTAGTCACCAAGGCAACACGCTGCCGCGTCATGATGGGATCAAACGTGAGCGATACAAAGCTAAAGCCAACGGCTAAAAAGCCCGCAACCCGTAAAGCTGCCCCGCACGCACCGGAGCTCACCAAGGACGATGTCTATCTATTTGGCATCGGCACGTGGGAGCGCAGCTGGGAAAAGATGGGCGCGCACCCCGACACGCAGAACCGTACGCGCGGCTGGCGCTTTTGCGTTTGGGCGCCCGATGTAAAGAGCGTGCATGTCATTGGCGAATTTAACGACTGGGATGAGGAAGCCAACCCGCTGGTGCCCGTGCATACGAGCGCTATCTGGGAAGGCTTTATTCCTGGCGCCGAGCAGGGCCAGCTCTATAAATATCTCATCGAGACCAACGAGGGCGAAAAGCTCTATAAGGCCGATCCGTATGCCTTTAAGGCCGAGTGCCCTCCGGGTACCGCGAGCGTGCTGTGGACCCTCGATGGATACCAGTGGAACGACGCGGCGTGGCTCAAGCGCCGCGCCGGCCACAACCACATGTCGCAGCCGCTGAACATCTACGAGGTGCATATCGGATCGTGGAAGCGCCACGGCGATGCGCCGCAGGGCGAGCCGGACGAGTACGGCAACTACCCTGGCCCTATGGATCCCTTCCCCGCGCAGCGCGGCGAGTTTTACACCTACGACGACCTGTCGGTGGAGCTCGTGGACTACGTGCGCGACATGGGCTATACGCATATCGAGGTCATGCCGCTTATGGAGCATCCTTTCGACGGCTCCTGGGGCTATCAGACGACCGGCTACTACGCCGCCACGTCGCGCTACGGCAACCCGCAGCAGCTCATGCACTTTATCGATGCGTGCCACGAGGCGGGCATCGGCGTGATCATGGACTGGGTGCCCGGCGGTTTTTGCGCCGACTCCCACGGCCTTGCCACCTTTAACGGCCACATGCTGTTTGAGCACGAGATTCACCCCAACTGGGGCACGCACAAGTTCGACTTCGCCCGCGGCGAGGTCCGCTCCTTCTTGGTCTCCAACGTGCTGTATTGGCTCGAGAACTTCCATGTTGACGGCATCCGCATGGACGGCGTGTCCAGTATGCTGTACCTCAACTTTGGCATCGACGATCCGGGTCAAAAGAAGTTCAACAAGTACGGTACCGAGGAGGACTTGGACGCCAGCGCATTTATCCGTCAGGTCAACTGCGCCGTGGAGGCTCACTACCCCGACGTGATGATGATGGCCGAGGAATCCACTGCGTGGCCGCTCGTGACCTACCCGCCGCAGGACGGCGGCCTGGGATTCCACTACAAGTGGGACATGGGCTGGATGAACGACACCCTGCACTACATGCAGACCGATTTTCCGTGGCGCCCCGGCAACCACGGCCTGCTCACGTTCTCCATCATGTACGCCTTTACCGAGAACTTTATTTGCCCGCTGAGCCACGACGAGGTCGTGCACGGCAAGTGCTCGCTGATCGGCCGCATGCCGGGCGACTGGTGGCGCCAGTTTGCCGGCCTGCGCACGCTGGCTTTCTATCAAATGACGCACCCCGGTGCCAAGCTCAACTTTATGGGCAACGAGATCGGCCAGTTTATTGAGTGGCGCTACTACGAGTCCATCCAGTGGTTCCTGAACGAGGAGTACGAGACCCACCGTCATCATCAGGCGTTTATCAAGGCGCTCAACCACCTGTACACCGCCGAGCCCGCCCTGTACGAGCGTGGCTACACCGACGACGGCTTTACCTGGATCGACGCGGACAACTCCAAGCAGTCCATCGTGAGCTTTGTGCGCCAGGGCGAGGACGTCGATGACGACCTGGTGATCTTGATCAACTTTGATCCGGCAAGCTACGAGAGCTTCCGCGTGGGCGTGCCGCGCGAGGGTGACTGGGAGGTCATCTTCGATTCCGACCGTCCCGAGTTTGGCGGCAGCGGCTATGCAGGCGAGGAACCCTACACCTGCTCGAGCGAGCCCTATCCCTGGAACGGGCAGATGGACTCTATCGAGATTAAGGTGCCCGGCCTGGCAGGTGTGGTGCTTAAGCGCCGCGGTCCCAGCAGCTATAAGCCGCCGGTAGTTGAGGCCACCAAGAAGGCTACGCGCAAGCGCACGTCCTCGGTGAAGCCCAAGGCCGCGGCCGCTAAGAAGGCGCCGGCCAAGGCGAAGGCCACGACGACCAAGGCCAAGGCTTCCGCAAAGCCCGCTGCTAAGGCTACCGCGACCAAGAAGCCGGCTGCCAAAAAGGGCGCTACCAAGGCAAAGTCTGCTTCTGTTAAGCCGTCTGCCAAGGATGCGTAACAATGCCGTTACAGCTGTAATTACCCGCCCCGACGGGGCGTAGGATACAAGTCATAACCGTTCCGGGAGAAACATCCCCGGGGGAAAGGAACGTATGAATAAGATCTTCGACAACAAGCAGGAGTTTACCGAGCTCTATCGCGATGCCGTCATGAGCATTAGCGGCAAGAGCGTCGAGGCCGCCAGCGACCTGGACCGCTTTAACGCCCTGGCCAAGCTCGTGGCCGAGAAGGCACGCACCGTTGCCACCAAGAGTGACGCCCGCGCCACCGCCGAGGGCAAAAAGCGCGTGTACTACTTCTCGATCGAGTTTTTGATCGGCCGCCTGCTCGACAACTACTTGCTCAACTTTGGCGTGCGCGACATGGTCGCCGAGGCGCTCGACGACATGGGCTTTGATCTGTCCGTCATCGAGAACCAGGAGCCCGATCCGGCTCTGGGCAACGGTGGCCTGGGCCGTCTGGCCGCGTGCTTCCTGGATTCCATGGCAGCCGAGGGCATTGCCGGCTATGGCAACGGCATGCGCTACCGCTACGGCCTGTTTAAGCAGGAGATCGTCAACGGCAGCCAGGTCGAGGCCACCGACGAGTGGCTCACCCACGGCTATCCCTGGGAGGTCCGCCGTCAGGACAAGGCAGTGACCATCAAGTTTGGTGGCCACGTCGAGGGCTTTGAGGAGAACGGCCGCACGTTCTACCGCACGGTGGACACGCAGGACATCCTGGCCGTCCCTTATGACATCCCCGTTGTGGGCTATGCCGGCGAGACCGTCAACAAGCTGCGCGTCTGGGCCGCCGAGCCGGTCGAGGAGCACTTTGACTTGGAGGCCTTCAACCGCGGCGACTATGCCCTGGCCGATGCCGAGCGCGCCGAGGCCGAGGCCATCAGCGCCATCCTCTACCCCAACGACGCCGGCGAGCACGGCCGTCTGCTGCGCCTGAAGCAGGAGTACCTGTTTGTCTCGGCCGGCATCTACAGCCTGCTCGACACCTTTGAGAAGGAGCACGGCGAGAACTGGGAGCTGCTGCCGCAGTTTGTGGCCATCCACACCAACGATACCCACCCCGCCATGTGCGGCCCCGAGCTCATGCGCATCCTCATCGACGAGAAGAAGCTCGAGTGGGATGACGCCTGGAACATTGTGACGCAGGTCGTGAGCTACACCAACCACACCATCCTGCCCGAGGCTCTGGAGAAGTGGCCCATCGGCACGTTCTCCAAGCTCCTCCCCCGCGTGTACCAGATTATCGACGAGATCAGCCGTCGTTGGCACGAGTCGTTCGACACCACGCAGGAGGGCTGGCAGGAGCGTCTGCGCCAGACCGCCATCCTGTGGGACGGCGAGATTCGCATGGCCAACCTGTCCGTGATCTGCAGCCACAGCGTCAACGGCGTGGCAAAGATCCACTCCGATATCATCAAGAACATCGTGCTCAAGGACTTCTATGCCCTGACGCCCGAAAAGTTCAACAACAAGACCAACGGCATCTCGCACCGTCGCTTCTTTGCCGAGGCCAACCCCACCTATGCCAAACTCGTGACCGAGGCCATTGGCGATGGCTGGCTCAAGGACGCCTTTGAGCTGGAGAAGCTCAAGGAGTTTAAGGACGACACCGAGTTTCTGAAGGCCGTGGGTGCCTCCAAGCGCGCCAACAAGGAGCGCCTGGCCGCCTACGTTAAGGCCGAGACCGGCTTGGTTATTGACCCCAACACCGTCTTCGATGTTCAGGTAAAGCGCTTCCACGCCTACAAGCGCCAGCTCATGAATATCATGAAGGTGATGGACATCTACAACCGTCGCATCGCCGATCCCAACTTCCACGTGACGCCGACGACTTTCATCTTTAGCGGCAAGGCTGCCTCGAGCTACACCTTCGCCAAGGAGACCATCCGCCTGATCAACTCAGTGGCCGACGTCATCAACAACGATGCCCGCGTCAACGAGGTCATGAAGGTCTGCTTTATCCCCAACTTCCGCGTAAGCAACGCCCAGCTCATCTACCCCGCCGCCGAAATCTCGGAGCAGATCTCCACGGCCGGCAAGGAGGCCTCGGGCACGTCCAACATGAAGCTCATGATGAACGGCGCCATTACGCTGGGCACCCTCGACGGCGCCAACATCGAGATCGCCGATCTGGCCGGCCGCGAGAACGAGGCCATCTTTGGCCTGACCGCTCCCGAGGTCGAGCAGCTCTGGGCATCCAACAGCTACTTTGCGTGGGATACCCTCAACGGCGACCGCGAGCGTCTGGGCCGCGTGATGGACGAGCTCAAGGACAACACCTTTGCGGGTCTTTCGGGCAACTTCGAGAGCATCTACAACGAGCTCATGAACAACAACGACCCCGACCTGGTCATGGCCGACTTCCGCAGCTACGTCGACGCCTGGGAGAAGCTCACCGGCAGCTACGGCGACCAGGAGACCTGGAACCGCAAGGCCCTGCTCAACACCGCCTCCTCCGGCTGGTTCTCGAGCGACCGCACCATTCGCGAGTATCGCGACGAGATCTGGCACGCATAAAGGCGCGCGAGCTCCCTTTGCCGCACGGCATTATTCGACGGGCGCGACCGAGCGCCGCGCCCGTCGCTAATGGGTTTAGGAACATCGATGACAGAAGGAGAAATCGATGAGTAAGAAAGAATGCATCGCGATGCTCCTCGCAGGAGGACAGGGCAGCCGATTGGGGGCACTCACCCAAAAGATCGCCAAGCCGGCGGTTAGCTTTGGTGGCAAGTTCCGCATTATCGACTTTTCGCTCTCCAACTGCTCCAACTCGGGCATCGACACGGTGGGCGTTCTGACACAGTATCGCCCCTACCTGCTGCATGCCTATGTGGGCTCCGGCGAGGCGTGGGATCTGGACAGCCGCGACGGCGGCGTGTCGATCCTGCCGCCGTACGAGACGCAGACCGGCGGTGCCTGGTATGCGGGCACGGCCGACGCCATTACGCAGAACCTCGACTACATCAAGGCCAACGACCCCAAGTACGTCCTGATTCTTTCGGGCGATCACCTGTATCGCATGGACTACCGCAAGATGCTCAAGACGCACATTGAGAACAACGCCGACCTCACGGTGAGCGTTATGCCCGTGCCGTGGGAGGAGGCCAGCCGCTTTGGCATCCTGACCACCGACCCCGAGGACGGCCGCATCACCAAGTTCACCGAGAAGCCCGATAAGCCCGATTCGAACCTCGCGTCCATGGGCATCTACATCTTCTCGGCCGACGTGCTGATCGAGGCGCTCGAGGAGGACGCTCTGGACCAGCGCTCGAGCCACGACTTTGGCAAGGACATCATCCCCAAGCTGCTCGGCGAGAACAAGCGCCTGTACAGCTACGAGTTCCACGGCTTCTGGAAGGACGTCGGCACCATCGCCAGCTTCCACGAGACCTCGATGGACCTGCTGGGCAACAACCCCGAGTTCGATCTGTTTGACAAGAACTTCCCCATCATGTCCAACATCACCACGCGTCCGCCGCACTACATTGGCCCGGACGGCCGCCTGGACGACTGCCTGGTCTCCAACGGCTGCAAGATCTACGGCACCGCTCGCCACTCGATCCTTTCGACCGATGTCATCATCGAGGAGCGCGCCGTGGTCGAGGACTCCGTGCTGCTGCCGGGTGCGCACGTTAAGAGCGGCGCGCACATCTGCCGCGCTATTTTGGGCGAGAACTCCACGGTCGAAGAGGGCGTGAAGCTCGGCTCTGTCGATACCACCAAGGATACGGCCGTCGTTGGAAATGACGTCGTTATCGGGAAGGGGGAATGATCCGATGATCAATCGCAAGGCCATCGGTTATATCACCGCTAACTACTCTTCGACCTACGGCAGCGTGCTGCTCAAGGATCGTCCCATCGCGTCCGTTCCGTTTTTGGGCCGCTACCGCCTGATCGACTTTCCGCTGTCCAACATGATGAATGCCGGCATCAAGACCGTCGGCGTCGTCATGCCGGGCAACTACCGCTCGCTGATCGACCACGTGGGCTCGGGCAAGGACTGGGGCCTGGACCGCAAGAAGGGCGGCCTGTTCATGGTGCCCGGCAACGCGTATGGCACCACCAAGGGCGGCATGCGCTTCCTGCTGCGCGACATCATCTCCAACAAGACGCTGTTCCAGCGCTCGGACAAGCCCTATGTTGTGATGATGGGCACCAACATCATCTTTAACATGGACCTCAACACCATCATCGAGGCGCACGAGAACTCCGGCGCCCAGATGACCGTGGTGTACTGTAAGGCCACGCGCAACGTCGATGACGAGACCAAGCTCGAGATTAACGAGAACGGTCGCCTGACGGGCGTGAGTGCCGGCGTCGTGTATGGCGACAACGCGTCTATGGACTGCTGCATCGTCAACCGCGAGACGCTGCTCGAGATCATCGACCACTACCAGGCCGCCGACTATCTGGACCTGCTCGAGGCACTCCAGGGCGACTTTGGCAACATCGACGTGTGCAGCTACGAGTACAAGGGCGAGGTCGTGGGCGTGTTTAGCGAGAAGTCGCTCTATCGCCGCAGCATGGACCTGCTCGACCAGACCGTGGCCGACCAGCTCTTCGATCCCGAGCGCCCGATCCTGACCAAGGCTCACGACGTGCCGCCTTCGCGCTACGCGACCGGCAGCCACGCGTGCAACTCGATCATCTCGGCCGGCTGCATCATCAAGGGCACCGTGCGCAACTCGATCCTGTCGCGCGGCGTCGTGGTCGAGGAGGGCGCATCGGTGACCAACTCGATCATCAACCAGAGCTGCATCATCAAGAGCGGCGCCCGAGTCGAGAACGCCATCTTGGACAAGAACAACGTGGTTCCCACCAACACCGAGCTTCGCGGCACGCCCGAGAACATCCTGGTGCTGGGCAAGGCTCCGTTAACTTCCGACACCACCATCGTACGTTAACGTTGGTACCGCAACATCGCTCGTAACATGTAGAATAGCCGCCCGGTTTGTGCCAGGCGGCTATTCTCGAATTGCAACATGGGAGACAATATGGCAGATTCCAGCAAAAAGATGCAGATCGTGTTTGCCTCGGCCGAGTGCGCACCGTTTGTGAAGACCGGTGGCTTGGGCGACGTGGCGGGCTCGCTGCCTGCGGCACTTGTGCGCGCCGGCGCCGAAGTTATCGTGATGGTGCCCAAGTACGCCACCATCAAGGACGAGTACAAGGCGCAGATGGAGCACTTCTCCGATTTTTACGTGAGCCTGGGCTGGCGCAACGAGTACTGCGGTCTCGAGAAGCTCGAGCACGACGGCGTCACGTATATGTTCGTGGACAACGAGCGCTACTTTGCGCGCGACTATCCGTACGGTTTCTTTGACGACGGCGAGCGTTTTGCGTTCTTCTCCAAGGCCATCACCGAGAGCCTGCAGCACCTGCCGGCCGGTTTTGAGAGCGACATCTTGCACTGCAATGACTGGCAGACGGCACTGGCGCCCGTGTTTTTGCGCGAGTTTTACCAGGGCCTGCCGCTGTACGACCGCGTCAAGACCGTGTTCTCGATCCACAACGTGGCGTTCCAGGGCCAGTTTAGCGACACCGTGATGGAGGACATCCTGGGCGTGGCGCATATTCCGGCGGCCGCCTCGCAGCTGCGTTGCGACGCCTGCAGCATCAACTACATGCTGGGCGCCCTGCGCTATGCCGACGCTATCACTACGGTGAGCCCCACATATGCCAACGAGATCCAGACGCCCGAGTTTGGCGAGGGCCTGGACGGTGTGCTGCGCGAGCGCTCCTATGCGCTGCAGGGCATTTTGAACGGCATTGACGTGACAGGCTTTGACCCGGCGACCGACAAGCGCATTGCCGCCAGCTACACCGTGGAGGACCGTTCTGGCAAGGCCGTGTGCAAGGCCAAGCTGCAGGAAGAGCTGGGGCTCGAGGTTCGCGACGACCGTCCGCTCATGGTGATGGTCACGCGCCTGACGCGCCAGAAGGGCATGGACCTGGTCATGTACGCGCTTGACCGCATCCTGGCCGGCGGCGTGCAGGTGGCGGTGCTGGGCACCGGCGACCGCGACTACGAGGACGGACTGCGCTACTTCCAAGACAAGTACCCCGGCACCATGGCCGCACGCATCGAGTTCGATCCTGCGCTGTCGCAGCGCATGTACGCCGCCGCCGACATGTTCCTGATGCCGTCGAAGTTTGAGCCCTGCGGCCTGTCGCAGATCATCGCCATGCGCTACGGCACCCTGCCGATTGTTCGCGAGACTGGTGGTCTAAAGGACACGGTGATCCCGTACAACGAATTTACCGGCGAGGGCACGGGCTTCTCGTTTAGCAACTTTAACGGCGACGAGATGGGCGACGCCGTGTTCCGCGCGGCACGCCTGTTCTGGGACAACCGCGATGCCTGGAACCAGCTGGTCACGCAGGCCATGAGCCAGGACTTTAGCTGGACGCGCTCGGCCGATAAGTATCTGGACCTGTACTTCTTTATGCATCCGGAGATTGAGAGGCCGGCGGCGGTTGTCGACGAGCCTGAGGCTGTTGCTGAGCCGGTGGCCGCTGAGGAGCCCAAGGCCGAGGAGAAGCCGGTTGAGGCAGAGCCCGCAAAGGCCGAGCCTGAGGTGAAGGCTGAAGTTGCTCCCGAGGCAGAGGTCGAGGTCAAGCCTGCTGCAAAGCCCGCAGCTAAGAAGACCGCGACCCGTAAGACGACCGCTAAGAAGACCACGACCACGAAGACCGCTGCGAGCAAGGCCACCGCTGCCAAGGCAACGATCACGCGCAAGCGCGCGACCGCCGCCGCCAAGAAGGCCACCGAGGTCGAGGCCAAGCCCGTCGTCAAGGCACCGGCCAAGACCGCTGCAAAGAAGACGACTGCGACCGCCAAGAAGACAACGGCTACGAAGTCGACGACGACCAAGGCTGCTACGACGAAGGCCGCCGCAAAGCCGGCCGCCAAAGTCGAGGAGACGCCTGCTGAATCCAAGGCCAAGGCAACCGTCGAGGCCAAGCCAGCCGCCAAGACCACCACGCGCAAGCGCGCAACTACGACGGCCAAGAAGACCACGACCAAGGCTGCTGCTCCCAAGGCGGAAGCTAAGGCCGAGGCCAAGCCCGCAGTAAAGGCCAAGCCGGCACCGAAGTCATCCGAGGCCAAGCCCGCTGCCGCCAAAGAGGAGCCCAAGGCCGAGGTAAAGGTTAAGCCCGAGCCTGCCAAGGAGACCCCGGTCTCCCCCGCCGCTCCGGCCGAGGAAAAGGCTCCGACCAAGAAGACCTCCGTCCGCAAGGCAACGGCCACCCGCAAGCGCCGCTAATCCAGACGATCCAAAACCTCATCAAACGCTAAGCAAGGGGCGCTTCAACCGGGCGCCCCTTCTCTGTAGATAGTTGGTAAAACGATTTTCTAGGACAACCGTTCGCCGATGGTAAACGGATGTTGTTTATACAGCCTGTGTACAACAGATATACTTACATCCTGTGCGTAAAGCCCATGGCCAGCAGGCCATGATTCTATTGAACTGGACCGTACTATGAGATTGATACACAACAGCCGCCTGCCGCAGTTTCGCACTCCGTTTGGCGCTGTGACCACTGGCACTTCCGTTTCGCTCTCGGTGATCTTGGAGGATGCCGACCCCAACCAGGCAACGCTCACCCTGCGCACTTGGGTCGATGAGATCGGCGAGTCTCGGTATCCCATGACGCACGAAGGCGACGGCATATTTTCCGTAGAGCTTGAGTGTACCGAGCCCTGTCTTATCTGGTACAGCTTTATCTGCAATATCGAGGGCCAGCCCGAGGTCCGCTTGGGCGCACCGCAGGGTCGCACCGGTGGCGAGGGCGTAACTTACGACTACGCCGAGGTGCCGTCCTTCCAGATTACCGTCTATAAGCACCGCGAAGTGCGTCCCGAGTGGTACGAGCGTGGAATGGTCTACCAGATCTTCCCCGATCGCTACGCCCGAGATGAAAACTGGCGCGAGCGCACGCTGGCCGAGGTCGAAAAACCACGCAACGGAATCCAGCGCCGCATGGTCGAGGACTGGAACGAGCCGCCCGTGTACGAGCGCGCCGAAGACGGCTTCATCAAAACCTGGGACTTCTACGGCGGGTCGCTCAAGGGCATCCAGGAAGACCTGCCTCGCATCGCCGAGCTGGGCTTTACAGCCATCTACCTCAACCCCATTTTTGAAGCCGCGAGCAACCACCGCTACGACACGGCCGACTACACCAAGATCGACCCGATCCTGGGCACCGAGCAGGACTTTACCGAGCTGTGCCAGGCGGCCGAGAAGCTCGGCATTTCCATTATCCTGGACGGCGTCTTCAACCACACGGGCGATGACTCGATCTATTTCAACCGCTACGGCAACTACCCCGGCGTGGGCGCATGGCAGAGCGAGGATTCTCCATGGCGCGATGCGTTTTATTTCCACGAGGACGGCTCATACGACTGCTGGTGGGGCGTGGGCAATATGCCCGCCATCAATGAGAGCTCTGAGCTGGTTCGCGAGCAGCTCCTGGGCAAGGACGGCGTGATCCGTAAATGGCTACGTGCCGGCGCTCATGGCTGGCGCCTAGACGTGGCCGACGAGCTTTCCGATGACTTCCTGGCCGAGATCAAAAAGGCCGTGCTCGCCGAGAAGCCTGATGCACTGTTGCTCGGCGAAGTCTGGGAAGACGCCTCCAACAAGATCAGCTACGGCCATCTGCGCCGCTATCTGCAAGGCTCCGAGCTGGACTCTGCTATGGATTATCCCTTCCGCGACATGGTCATCGGCTTTTTGATGGGCTACAAGAACGCCTACCAGGCAGCCGAGGATATCGAGACCCTGCGCGAGAACTACCCGAGCGAGGCATTGTCCTGCGCGCTCAACCTGCTGTCGAGCCACGACCGCCCGCGTATCATCTCGGTGCTCGGCGGCGGCCCCGACGAGTCGCAGCTGCCCGAGTGCGAGCGCAGCAAATGGCGCCTGGACGAGAACTCGATGGGCCTGGCCAAGAGCCGTTTTTGGCTCGCCACGCTCATGCAGATGACCTTCCCCGGCGTGCCTTCGATCTACTACGGCGACGAATACGGCCTGGAGGGTCTAACCGATCCGGGCAACCGCCGCACCCTGCCGACCAAGGACCAACTGCACGACTTCGATACGCTGGCTATCGTCAAGAACGCCTCTGCCGTACGCCGCGCACTGCCATTTATGATCGACGGCGAAATCAAGGCCTTCGCGCTCAACGACGAGGTGCTGGCATACAACCGCACGGGCAAGGATGGCGAGTCCGCGACGGTTATCATCAACCGCAGCCTGCGCAATTCGCACCGCGTGACGATTCCGGCGCTCGACGAATGCGCGAGTGACGTGATCAGCGGTCACGAGTGCGAGATCCACAACGGCACGGTCACGCTCGATCTGTATCCGCTGGGGTCGTCGATCATCTATCACCACGCCGAGCAGCGTCTGCAAGAGCCGCTCGATCACGGCGCGGGTGTCGTTTGTCACATCACCTCGGTGCCGACCGACGACGGCAAGCCCGGCACGATCGGCGCGCCCACGCGTCGCTTTATTGACCATCTGTCCGCTATGGGCATGCGCTACTGGCAGGTCCTGCCCGTCAACCCCACGGACTTCTTCCGCTCCCCTTACGCCGGTCCTTCGGCCTTTGCAGGCAATATCGACCTGCTACCCGAGAGCCACGAGGAGCTAGCCGCAGACTTTAAGACCTGGAAGGCCCGTGGCGGCGAGGATGCCGATCCGCTGTACACCGCGTTTAAACATCGCAATGCCGATTGGCTCGAGAAGTACTGCGTCTATATGGCCGTCAAAAAGTACTTTGAGGGCGAATCGCGCCACGATTGGCCGGCAGATGTTGCGCGCTACAACGAGCATCTGATCGACGACAAGCGTTTCCACGACGAGTCAGAGCTGCAGGCGTACATGCAGTACCGCTTTGACCTGGCTTGGTGCGAGCTTATGAACTATGCGCACAAGAAAGGAATCGAGGTCATCGGCGATATCCCGATGTATGTCTCGGACGATTCGGCCGATGCATGGAGCGAACCCGAGAACTTCTGGCTGTCCGATACCGGCAAGGCGATTGAGATTTCCGGTGCGCCGCCCGACAACTTTGCGCCCGAGGGTCAGGTGTGGGGCAACCCGACGTTCCGCTGGGACCACATGAAGCAGAACGGCTATAGCTGGTGGATGGATCGCCTACGTCGTGCGTTCTCGCTCTACGACCGCGTGCGCCTGGATCACTTCCTGGGCTTCCACAGCTACTTCAGTATCCCCGCTGGCAAGTCTTGCGCCGAAGGTCGCTGGCTGGCGGGACCGGGCAAGGACCTGTTTCAGACCGCCTATGACGAGCTGGGTCCGCTCAACTTTATCGCCGAGGACCTGGGCTATTTGACGCCCGGTGTTCGCGCCATGGCCTCGACCTGTGGTTTCCCCGGCATGGACGTGCTAGAGTTTGGCGACTACGACGTCCGTTGCGGCGTGCACCCTACGCCAGGAAAGATCCTGTATACCTCGACGCACGACACGTCGACGCTCGCGGGTTGGTGTACGCGTTCCTTTGCGGGCGGCGACGAACCGAGCGGTGTTGAGGTGGCGGCCAAGCTGATGAGCGATGCGCTGGCAAGCGACGCTCCCCTGGTGATGATGCCGCTGCAGGATGTCCTGGGGCTTGGCGACGACGCGCGCATGAACGTACCGGGCGTGGCCACGGGCAACTGGACCTGGCAGGCTGACGAGGCCGACGTTGCGGCCGCCGAGGGCAAAACCGCACAGCTCCTGCGCAACACGCATAGATTCTGGGGCGAAGCGTGATAAAACGCCCAATATAGGGTACAGTTACAGACGTTTGAATTTTTGCGGGCAGAGTAATCTGCCCGCTTTGTGCTGAAAAGGAAGAATTATGGCGCGCTACGATTACAAGTGCTCGAGCTGCGGCAACGTGTTTGAGGTTGAGCATCCCATGTCCGAGACCCCCGAGGTCGTGTGCCCCAGCTGCGGTGCCCCGGCGGCCAAGACGTTCTCGGCCAGCGGCATTAAATTTGAGGGTAGCGGTTTCTACAACACCGACCAGCGAAGCGGCGGCTCCAGCACCAGCGCCACGAGCGGCTGCTGCGCCAACTGCCCGCACAGCCACTAGAAACCAATCAGCCCCGCGACCGACACCGATCGCGGGGCTGATTCTTTAGCTACCCAGGCATCTATATGAGTTGCGGTGAAATAAGGAATGTTTGGCGGCTAGAAGCCGCTATTCAATCCCAATTTCACCGCAACTTAGTAGTTACTTGCGGACTAGTCTGGCGCAGAAGTGGCCGTCGTAGGAATCGGCATTTACCGGCACGCTTTGGAAGAGGCCTCGATCGTTCTGACGAACGGATACGAGCTTCTTGGCCTGATCGAACTCGGGGAGGTGCAGAATCTGCGCCTGAGAGAGCGGCTCCAGGCTAAAACCGGTGCCCTCGGGAGAGTTTAGGAACGCTTCCACGACCTGCGTGTTCTCCTCGTCGAAAACCGAGCAGGTGGCATAGATGAGCTCGCCGCCGGCAGCCACGCGCGCAGCGGCTTCCTTGAGCATCGTCAGCTGCAGCTTGGGCAGCTCAGTCGTAACGTCGTTCTCGGTCAGACGCCACGGAATCTCGGGATGACGGCGCATGGTACCGGTGCCCGAGCACGGCGCATCGATAAAGACTGTGTCGAACTTAACCGGCTCGCCAAGCATGGCATCAAACGATGTGAGCACCTCATCAAGCTCGCAGGCATCACCCGAAACCGTACGAACGCCCTGAATACCGGCCTTATGCAGGCGAGCGAGATTCAGATCGCACTTGCGATCATGAAGATCGAGCGCCGTATGCTGACGCTCATAGCCCGCACGCTTGGCCTGGCACATCATCACATAGGTCTTGGTGCCACGGCCGGCACCAATCTCAAGGCAGCTACCAGGGCGCGTGGCAGCTGTGGCGATAAGCTGCGCGTTGAGGTCAGATGCCACCGCGGCAGCACGCTCAAACACACCCGAAGCAACAGTAACTTGAGCATCGACCGGGGCATGGCAGCCCGGGAAAACAGGCGCGACGAGCTGCGAGATATACGGATCGGACTTAGTCGAAAAGGCATTCTCATGCAGGGACAACGGCGCGGGGGCCAGATTGCCGGCAAAGTTAAGCGCACCCTCTGGAGTGTCAAACGACGCCATAATGCGAGCGCATAGCCAGCGAGGTAGACCCATCAGGCGCGACAGACGGACCAAACGTCGCTCAGACTCATCCACATCGGACGCAGTAGCAAAGTCCTCAACGTGATCCGCAACCTTATGCAGTACAGCATTGGCCAAGCCAGCGGCGGACTTAGCACCGCAGCGAACCAGTTCAACACCCTGACTTACGGCAACACGGCCAGGCGTATGCAGGTAGAGCATCTCGAAGGCCGAGATACGAAGCGCCATGCGAACGCGCGGCGCAACCTTTTTGGGCTTATCGAGAAACTGATCGAGCAACTCGTCCAAAATACCCTGCGTGGCGGCCACGCCCAGCGCCAAGCGGGCGGCAAAAGCGGAATCGCGCTGGTCAATAGCCTTGGCCGATGCGCGAGAGGACAGCACGTCGCGCGCATACATACCGCGGCGATCGGCCTCCATCAGCACATCGAGCGCAAGCTTGCGCGCGGGAGACAGCTTGCTCATGACAAAACACCCCAGATAAGATCGGCACCCTGCAGGCCAGCAGCCCAAGCAGATGCGGCCATAGCACGTTTGCCATCGGGCTTAACCTCGAGCAACTCAACCGAGCCATCGGATAGGCCAAGGTAAACACGTTTGGCCTGAACGAGAACCTGACCCTCGCCGAGCGACACATCAGCCGGCGCAGCATCGAGCACGCGTACGGTCTTATCAGCAATCACGCAACGAGCAGGCGCGGTATCGGACGAAGCCAGTACATGGCGCACGCAATCAAGCGCCGCCATGTGCGGATCCAGGCGCATCTCCTGCTTAGAAATCTTGGCAGCATGGGTAACGAGCGCCTCATCCTGTTCAGTCCAAACAGCCGAGTCATCGGCAAGCGAAGGAAGCGTATCAGCCAACAGTTTGCCGCCAAGCTCACCAAGCTCCATGGTCAGCGCCTCAGCATGCTTACCGGCAACCGATGTGGAAGACTGAGCACAATAAGCACCAGTATCCACGCCATGCCCGATGCGCATGATAGAAACGCCAGCAACCTCATCACCAGCAAGAATGGCACGCTGAATAGGAGCAGCCCCACGCCAACGAGGCAGCAGGGACGCATGAACATTCACAACACCAAGCGGCGCCATATGCAGCACCTCATCGGGCAAAATACAGCCATAGGCAGCCACACAGAAAATATCAGCCTGGGCAGCCTGGAGCGCCTCAACAACCTCAGGCGTCATACGATTAGCCTCAATGACCGGCAACCCCAGCTCCAGTGCCTTAGCCTTAACAGGAGACGGCTCTAGCTTCTTACCACGCCCACGAACAGCATCAGGACGAGTAACAACAAGCGCAATCTCATTCCCAGCCTCAACAAGCGAAGTCAAAGAAGGCACAGCAAAATCAGGCGTACCCATAAACACAATACGCATAAAGAACGTCTCCTCTCAACCAAAGCCGAGACGGCTACAAAGAACAGCGGAAAGCCAAGTCACCAGTCCATCCGCAATAACATTTCAACAAGAACAAATATACCCAAAACCAAAGAAAGAGCCGCAATAAAAGCAACTCTTTCAGCAAAGCACCTATCAGCGAAGACGCCCATCCCTGGCCCGACGGCACCCGGGCGAAAAGGAGCACGAAAGCGCAGTCCCCTTCCGCCGCAGGGCTTAGGTTATTGCTCCACGCGCAGTTCCGCACGAGCCGAAGAGCACTTAATGTGCTCTTCGTGCGAGCAGGACTGTTTGAGCATGGAGCAATAACCTAAGCCCTGCGGCGGAAGGGGACGGTGGGACCTACTCCGTCTCTCCCGGTCGAGCGCCGCGGGCCAGGGCGTCCTGGTACTCCTTGACTGCCTTGATCCTCTGCATGGGCTTCAGTCGCTCGAACATGGTGTTGCCGTGCAGGTGATCAATCTCGTGCTGCAGGCACACGCAGAACAGGTCGCCTGAGGCCTCGTAGCGAATCAGGTTGGCGTCCAGGTCATACGCCTCGACGACAACGTGATCGGGACGCTCGATCTCGCAGCTAATGCCGGGGATGGAAAGGCAGCCCTCGCTAAACGATACCAGATGGTCGCTCTGCTCAACAATGACAGGGTTGATGAGCACGTACGGGTCGTAGTCGTTCTTGTCGCTGTAGTCGCAGTCGATGGTGACGAGCTGAATGAGCTCGCCAATCTGCGGAGCAGCCAGGCCGCAGCCGCCGTTCTCGAACATCATCTTCTTCATCTTCTCGGCAAGCGCCTCGATCGCCGGGGTGATCTCCTCGATGACGGCGCACTCCTGGCGCAAACGAGGGTCGGGCGACAGTACGATTCCGTTGGCTTCCATGGCCATCCTTTCAGGTAGTTACATCAAATCATAGGCGTCGACGTCAACGCTCACGCTCACGCCGCACACGGAGCCCACCTCTTTGAGGCAGGCGTCGATATCATCAGAGACATGGTACCCTACCGGCGACTTTACAAGCAGATGGAAGCGGTAACGGTCCTTGGCTCTCTCGATTACACACGAAGCCGGACCAAGCACCTGCGGCACGGCGCTCCCCGCCCGCAAAAAGTCGGGCGCGGCGGCATGCCAGCGACGCTTGAGGAGCTTCGCGATGCGACCGATATAATCCTGCGCATTGTCGCGGCTTGCCGACCATACCAAGATGTTGGCCAGACGCACGAACGGCGGATACAGGGCGTCGCGGCGCTGGTCCAGGTCGTAGTCGGTAAAGATCGAGCGGTCGTGCTCGGCGACGGCGCGAATGACCGGGTCCTCGGGCAGGTAGGTCTGGATGATCACCTCGCCGGGGCGATCGCCGCGGCCGGCGCGGCCCGCCACCTGCTCCAACAGATCGTAGGCGCGCTCCCCTGCTCTAAAATCGGGCAACTTCAACGCAAAGTCGGCATTGACCACGCCCACGAGCGTGACCTCGGGAAAGTCGAGCCCCTTTGCGATCATTTGGGTGCCCAGCAGCACGGCGCAATCGGCCGCATCGAACTGCTCGAGCAACTTTTTGTGCGCATCCTTGCCGCGCGTAGAATCGGCATCCATACGAATAATGGCAACGTCCTCGGGAAGCATCTGGTGCAGTGTGTCCTCGATCTGCTGCGTACCCAGACCCATTTTTGCCAGATAGCGACTGCCACATTTGGGGCAACGGCTCGTGGGCGCGGGATACGGCTGCACGCGCCAAGACGAACCACAGGTGTGGCATTGCAGCGTGTGCGTGCGCTCGTGATACGTAAGCGCGGTGGAGCAGTGGTTGCAGGTGGGGACGCAGCCGCACTCGCGGCACATCAGGAACGGCGCAAAGCCGCGGCGGTTATGCAGCAGCACGGCCTTCTCGCGGCGTTCGACCACGCGCTCCAAGCCCTCCATCAAGGGTTTTGAGAACATGGAGCGGCTGCCGTGAGAAAACTCACGGCGCAGGTCGGCGATGCGGACCGTGGGCAGCACGGCGTGTCCCGGGCGCTCGGGCATCTCGACACGCGTCCAAGTAGCACCGCTATACGTTCCACGGCGGCAGCGGTCGAGGGCCTCGGCAGAAGGCGTGGCGGAGCCCAACACGAGCGGGCAGCGGTAGCGCCGTGCCATCTCGGCCGCCACCTCGCGCGCATGGTAGCGCGGACTGGAGCCCTGCTTGTAACTGGTCTCGTGCTCCTCGTCGATGATGATGAGGCCCAAATCGCTGAGCGGGCAAAAGAGCGCCGAGCGAGCGCCGACAACCACGCGGGCCGCACCGCTGGCGACCATATCCCACTGGTCGAGACGCTCGCCAGCAGAAAGACGCGAATGGAACACAGCCACCGTCTCGCCAAAGCGCGAGCGGAAGCGGCCGACGGTCTGGGCCGTCAGCGAGATCTCGGGCACCAGCACACAGGCCGAGCGACCGGCTGCGAGCACGCGCTCGATGGCTGAGAGGTAAACCTCGGTTTTGCCGGAGCCGGTGACGCCGTCGACCAGGACCACGTCGCCATGGGCGTCAAGGCGGGCGCGCTCAATCTGCACGAGTGCCCGTTGCTGGCCGTTGGTAAGGGAGACCGGCGCTTTGCCGCTTGCCGAGGACAGCGTGGTCTGCTCGCTGCAGCCACGCCAGGCGCGGCGCTCCTCCACCACCACGACGCCGCGCTTTTCGAGCGCCTTGATGGTCGCCGACATACTGTTGTAGAGCAGGTTGAGGTCGCGCGTCGTAACCGAGCCGCACTGTAGCGCCTCGATGAGCTGGCGCTGACGGACCGCGGTCTTGGGCGGCGTGTAATCAAAGCCTTCGGGCGTAAGCATCACCCAACGGTTTTGGATGGGCTTGACGGCTGGACGTTCAACCGTCCACACGCCGTCGTCGCCCTTGACTACACGCGGGCTGCCGCCCGGGGGCAAAAACAGGCGCAGGCACTCGGAAAGCGTCGCGACATACTCGCGGCTCATCCAGCGTGCAATACGGGCAGCATCGGCGGTAAAGAGCGGCTTGCTGAGGAAGGCCTCGATGGGCTTGATGCGCGCAGGGTCGAGGACGTTGTTGCCCTGCAGGTCGCCCAGCCCAGGCGCAATGTCGACAATATAGCCCGCGGCGGCACGGTTACCAAAGTGGACCAGGACCGTGGATCCGATCTGCGCCTCGTTGGCAAGGGACCGGGGAATGCCGTAGGCAAATGGCTCGGACAGCGCACGCGTCGGGATGTCGAGAACCACGCTCGCGTAGGCGGCGACGGGTTCGGGTGCAGACTCGGGCTTTACCGGGGCAGCGGCAGGAACGGGCTTCACCGGAGCCTCCTCCGGTTTCGGCGAAGCAAACAGCGACAGTTGTTGAGCCATACACCACCTCTAACGAACGGACCTGAAAGGGCTGGGACAAAATAATCAGTAGTGTTTGTCCCATGGCCGATACAAGTGTCAAGCTTGTTGCGTCACTCGAACATGGGACAAACACTACTGATTATTTTGTCCCAGAAACCCACTCATCGGTACAGAAACAAGAGCCCCGCTCGGGGAGAACGGGGCTCGGATACAAACGTTTGCGCAGCGATTACAGCGCCATCGTGCGGGCGCGGTCGATGCGCGCCAGGCAATCGTCGCGGCCGACGAGTGCCATGGTCTCGCCCAGCGGAGGGCTCACCATGTTGCCGCAGACGGCGACGCGCACGGCCTGGAACACCACGCGCTTCTTGAGGTCCATCTGCTCGGGCAGCGGCTCAAGTGCAGCGTCGATGGCCTCGGCGGTCCACTCGTCCACGCCCTCGAGCGCGGCCTTGGCGGCGTCCAGAATGGCACCCATGCCCTCCTTGGCTAGGCCCTTGTTGACGGACTTCTCGTCATACTCGAGCGTCTCGGCCGTAGCAAAGATGGGGGCGGCAACGGTCACGGCGTCGGCCGGCATCTTGGTGCGCGGCTTGACGATGGCGGCAAGCGCATCAATCCAGTCCTCGCCGTACTCGACGTTACCCTCGATGAGGCCTGCCTCGTGCAGTTCGGGGACCATGATTTCGTCGGCAAACTGCGCGTCGGACATGCCGTTGATGTACTCGGCATTGACCCAATCGAGCTTCTTGGGATCGAAGGTCGCCGGGTTCTTGGAGATGCGGTCGAGCGAGAACTTGCTGGCCAGGACATCGCGCGGGATGATTGTGGTCTCGCCGTCGAGCGACCAGCCGAGCAGCGCCAGATAGTTGACAAAGGCATCGGACAGGTAACCGGCGTCGCGGTACTCCTCCACCGAGGTGGCGCCGTGGCGCTTGGAAAGCTTTTTGCCGTCGGCACCCAAGATCATGGAGATGTGGGCGAACGTGGGCACGGGCGCGCCGAGGGCCTCGTAGACCATGACCTGGCGCGGGGTGTTGGAGAGGTGGTCGTCGCCGCGAATGACGTGGGTGATCTTCATCATGGCGTCGTCGACGACGGTCGCGAAGTTGTACGTGGGCGTGCCGTCGGCGCGGAAGATGACAAAGTCGTCGAGCTCCTTGGCGTCGAAGGTCACCTCGCCGTGGACGGCATCGTGGATGACGACGTCGCCACGGTCCTCGGGCACCTTGATGCGTAGGACGTAGGGCTCGCCGGCCTCGATGCGGCGACGGGCCTCCTCGGGATCAAGATCGCGGCAACGGCGCTGATAGCCCTGAAAGGGGTCCTTGCGCTCCTGCGCGGCCTTGCGATCGGCGTCGAGCTGCTCCTTGGTGCAGAAGCAGGGATAGGCCTTGCCCTCGTCCCAAAGCTTCTGGGCGGCCTGCTTGTACAGGTCCAGGCGCTCGGTCTGGGCATAGGGACCATAGTCGCCGCCCACCTCGGGACCCTCGTCCCAGTCCAGGCCCAGCCAGCGCATGGCTCGCAGGATGATCTGCGTGTTCTCGTCGGTGGAACGGGTGGGATCGGTGTCGTCGATGCGCAGGATGAACGTACCGCCGTTTGCGCGGGCGAAAGCCCAGTTATAGATAGCGGTGCGGGCGCCGCCGATGTGCAGCTTGCCCGTCGGTGAGGGTGCAAAGCGGACGCGAACGTCTGATGCCATGGAAATCTCCTCGATTGCAGGATGGATGTCTAACCGCACCAGTATAAAGCAACAATGCCCACCTCCGCACAAAGGGCACCGACCTAGCCATTGGGGACAGTCTTAAATGACTAGTCGTTGTAGTCATTGGGGACATTCTTGATTTAAGACTGGTCATTTAAGTCTGTCCCCAATGAGTAGGTGCGGAAAGGGTGTGAATGTTTGATTTACGCGCTATGATGTGCCCTTGCATAGAGAGCCCGGCGGAATGGTAACGGTCGCCGGGACACGTTTTTGAAAGGACAATCATGTCAGAAGAACTTCGTTCCATCCCACCTCAACACGGGTCCTTTGTTTTTACGTCGGAGTCGGTGACCGAAGGTCATCCCGATAAGATCGCTGACCAGATCAGCGACGCCGTCCTCGACGCAATCCTCGCCAAAGAAATAGAGCTCCAAGAGCAGGGCTACATCGCCCCCAACGGCGTGCCTGCCAACGTGGAGAACGTCCGCTGCGCCTGCGAGACCCTCGTGACCACCGGCACCGTCATCGTCGCCGGCGAGATTCGCACCCAGGCCTACGTCGACGTACAGGAAATCGCCCGCGGCGTTATCCGTCGCATTGGCTACAACCGTGCCAAGTTCGGTTTCGACTGCGACACCTGCGGCGTTATGAGCCTCATCCACGAGCAGTCGCCCGATATCGCCCAGGGCGTCGACGAGTCCTTCGAGACCCAGACCGGCGCCACCACCGACCCGATCGACCTGATCGGCGCCGGCGACCAGGGCATGATGTTCGGTTATGCCTCCAACGAGACCAAGACCCTCATGCCCATGCCGCACTACCTGGCAAGCCGCCTGGCCGAGCGCCTGGCCGCCGTGCGCCACGACGGCACCCTCGCCTATCTGCGTCCCGACGGCAAGACCCAGGTCACCGTGCGCTACGAGGAAGGAAAGCCCGTCGAGGTCACGACCATCGTCATCTCCACGCAGCACGCCGCCGAGATCGAGGACATGGGCAAGATCAAGGCCGACCTCATCGAGCACGTCATCACCCCGGTCATGGCTGCCGAGAACATGCCGTGGGACAAAGCGGACATCTACGTGAACCCCACCGGTCGCTTTGTCGTGGGCGGCCCCATGGGCGACACGGGCCTCACCGGCCGCAAGATCATCGTCGACACCTACGGCGGCTACGGCCGTCACGGCGGCGGTGCCTTTAGCGGCAAGGACTGCACCAAGGTCGACCGCTCCGCCGCGTATGCCGCGCGCTGGGTCGCCAAAAACGTGGTCGCTGCCGGCCTTGCCGACCGCTGCGAAGTCGAGCTGGCCTACGCCATCGGCGTTTCCAAGCCCCTCTCAATCATGGTCGACACCTTCGGTACCGCGCATGTTGCCGAGGACAAGATCGTCGAGGCCGTAGAGAAGACCTTCGACCTGCGCCCAGGCGCAATCATCCGCGATCTGGACCTGCGTCGCCCCATCTACGAAAAGACGGCAGCCTACGGTCACTTCGGCCGCGAAGACGCCGACTTCACCTGGGAGAAAACCGACCGAGTCGAAGAACTCAAAGCAGCCTGCGGACTGTAATTGGGAACCACCAAGGTCACAACACGCACACGCTTTCAAAAGAAGTACCGCCCCCAAGCGGTACTTCTTTTTTATTAATCCGGTAGTGAAGATGTTTCGATATGAGCCTACGCTGCGTCACTAGCTAATGAATTTTGCAGCACAGGCACTCCAACCATGTATCCTTAGTCCCGAGGGGCGGGGCATAAGGTCGCCTGCTCGGACAGTCCTGCTCGCACGGAGAGCACATTAAGTGCTCTCCGGCTCGTGCGGAACTCGCGATCGACCTTATGCCCCGCCCCTCGGGACGACGAGACAAGGCAAAGGAGCAGCCATGGCAGGCAAGCCGCAAACACTAGCTACGACCTCGGCATTCGAGATCTTGGGCCCCGTCATGGTCGGCCCCAGTTCATCGCACACCGCCGGCGCCCTGCGCTGCGCCCAAGTTGCCGCCAGCCTGCTGGAAGGCCGCATCACCAAAGTCACCTTTGGCCTGTGGAACTCCTTCGCCCACACCTACCGCGGCCACGGCACCGACCGCGCGCTCGTCGCGGGCATCCTGGGCCTCGATACCGATGACGAGAACATCAAGCAGGCCTTTGACCTCGCACGCGAGCAGGGCCTCGAATATCACTTTGACATTAAGGGCGACGACGCCTCCATCCACCCCAACACCGTGGACATCGACATGCAAGACCTTACGGGCGCCACGGCACAGGTCCGCGGCGAGAGCCTGGGCGGCGGCAAGATGCGCATCAGTCGCATCAACGGCGTCGGCGTCGACATCTCGGGCATGTATTCCACGCTCTTCGTGGCGCACCAGGATGTTCCCGGCGTGCTCGCCGCGCTCACGAACCTGCTCGCCTACGCCCATGTGAACATCGCCTTCTGCCGCACCTACCGCACCGAGGTGGGCGGCCAGGCCTACTCCGTCTTTGAGACCGACGGCGCGCCCGACGACACCGTTATCCCCATGTTACGCAAGCTCGACAATGTCGATTACGCCACCTTCATTGAGCTTCCCGGTTCGGCCTCATCGCTCTCCCCCGGCGTCTCAGCAAAGGAAATCTTCGACGACGGCGAGCAGCTGCTCGATGCGTGTGACGAACTGGGCCTCAACATCGGCGCCGTCATGGCCGTGCGCGAGGCACGCCTGACCGGCGAGCAGCATGCCGTCGCTGCCATGCGTCGCGTGCTCGATGTCATGAAAGACGAGACCACGGCTCCCATCGACAATCCGCAGCGATCGCTCGGCGGCCTCATCGGAGGCGAGGCAAAACTTGTCGATGCCACCGGCAGCAACGACCTGAGCTCCAACTTAATGGGCGCCGTCCAGACCGACGCCGTGGCTCGAGCCATGGCCGTGCTCGAGCGCTCAGCCACGATGGGTGTGATCGTCGCTGCCCCCACGGCAGGCTCCGCAGGCGTCGTACCCGGCTGCGTGCTGGCGCTCGCCGACCACCTCGAGCTCGACGACGAACAGATCATGGACGCGCTCTACTGCGCCGCCGCCATCGGCCTCAACCTCACCACGAGCGCCTGCGTTGCCGGCGCCGAGGGCGGCTGCCAAGCCGAGGTCGGAAGCGCCGCCGCCATGGCAGCCGCCGCGCTGGTGCAGATGCTTGGCGGCACGCCCGAGCAGGCGCTCGACGCCAGTTCCATCGCGCTGAGCAACCTGCTGGGCCTCGTTTGCGACCCCGTCGCTGGCCTCGTGGAGGTGCCCTGCCAAAACCGCAACGCCATCGGCGTGGCGGCGGCCTTTAGCTCGGCACAACTCGCCCTCGCCGGCATTAAGAGCCTGGTGCCGTTTGACCAGATGGCACATGTCATGCTCTCGGTGGGCCACGCGTTGCCGGCCACGCTGCGCGAGACGGCAAAGGGCGGCATCGCGCAGGCTCCGGCCGCACTTTCGGCCTGTGCAAAATGCGGTGTGTGCGGATAGCGACAAAGAACGACTCAGAGGTGGGACAAATGTCCCACCTCTTTTGAATGCCACCGTTTCCATACCACAAACAACTGGGTAATCGCTATAATGCAAGCCCAGTAAAAACACGATGAGCCGCAAGGCGAAATTCGAAGGATATGCATACGATGTCGCAAAACGATCGAACTCAACTGATTCCCGATCCGCAGCAGCCGAGCAGGCACACCGGCGGCGTTCAGTCGCCGCGTCCTATCGCGCCGAGCCACGGTCAGCAGCGTGGTGCGGCAAACGCTTCCCAACGCCCGAACCAGCAGCGTCAGGCAAACGGCAATGCGCCCAAGCAGCCCCCCACGCACGCTCGAGGCAATCGCGGCCCCGCACGCAAACCCGCCGAGAACAATAAGTCAGGTAAAAAGACGACGCTCTTTGTCGTTCTGGGTCTTATCGTCATTGTCTATATCGTAGGCGTCGTAGCGTTTTCGCAGGTAGCCTACCCCAACACCACTATCGCCGGCGTCGATGTCTCGTTCTCCAACGCTTCGTCTGCCGCCACCAAGGTCAACTCGGCTTGGAAGCACTATAAGCTCACCGTGACAGGCGATGACTTTAGCTGGACCTATCAGCCCGAGTCCGATGAGCCCATTGTCGACGGCGAAGCTGCCGCAAAAGAGATTATCAGCCGCAACGAAGCCATTGTATGGCCGGTTCGCCTTGTAGAATCCTTAAGCGGCAAGACCAAAACAACCGCTAGCTCCAACGAAGTCGATCTTGATCAAGACGTCGACCTGTCCATGCTCTCCGACACCTTTGACCAAAAGCAGTTTGAGAAGGATCTGGGCGCCGCCATCGACGAGTTTAACGAGGGGCGTTCGGGCGCGTTCGAGGCCAATAGCTCCTATGACGAGCAGGCCGGCAAGTTTACCGTCGAGAAGGCGCGCTCCAACGAAAAACTCAACCGCGAGCATGTCATTAAGTATGCCGAGCTCGAGCTTGCCTCGCTGGCCGAGACCGTAGATCTTTCCAAGCTCGGCAACGATGCCTATGAGCCGCTCAATGGAACGCTGACCGATGATCAGATTCAGTCTGCATGCGATGCCGCCAACAACTTCTTGGGCGTCAACGTGACCCTCAAGCTCAACGGCGAGGATGCCGGCAAGGTTGATGGCAGCTCCGTGTTGCAGTGGATCAGCTTTGCCGATCCGGCCAACCCCACGCTCGATACGTCGCAGATCAGCAGCTGGGCAGCCGAGCTCGCCAACGGCTTTAATACCGTGGGCTCCACTCGCTGGTGGACGCGCGCCGATGGCAAGCAGTGCGCCGTCGAAGGCGGCGACTTTGGTTGGTCCATCGACAGCAGCTCGCTCGCCAAGCAGGTCGAGGACGCCATCAACAACAAGCAGACCGGCGAAATCGAGATCAAGTACTCCCAGAAGGCCGACACATTTACCGCCAAGGGCGAGCCCGACTGGAAGGCCTATATCGACGTCGACCTGTCCGAGCAGCATGCGCGCTACTACGACGAGAGCGGCAACATCGTGTGGGAGGCCAACTTTATTTCTGGCAAACCGGGCGAAGACGCCACCCCCGAGGGCGTATGGCAGATCAACAGCAACGATGGCGCCAGCAAACTCATCGGTGCCAAGGACCCCGAGACCGGCAAGCCCAAATACGAGAGCCCGGTAAGCTACTGGATGCCGTTCGAGGGCAATATGGTCGGATTCCACGACGCCACCTGGCAAAACGATTCGAGTTTCGATAACGCCGAATCGTACAAGTGGTGCGGTAGCCACGGTTGTATCAACCTGCGTCTGGCCGATGCCAAGTCGCTCCACGAGCGCATCAAAGTCGGCCTCTGCGTGGTCGTGCACTCGTAACGCAGCTAACGTCTACAACAAGTAGACAGCACGGCGACAAAACTTACAGTACCGTCATCCGCAACTTCTATACGCCCGCCTATCGCGACGGGCGTATATACTTATCGGAGCCATATCGATAAAGGAGACGCTATGTCCAAGGTCCCCACGATCAATCCGGGTCCTGACGATTCCGATCGCATGCCCCAAGATGCCACCGAGACCCTGCCGATTATCAGCGCTGCAGACACCAAGCAGCCCCAAACGAGTCTCGACGATTCGACCGATATCTCCGATGAAGAAGCCTATGCAAAGCTCAAGGCAAAGCGTGCCGAGCGTCGGCGCAAAAAGCTCATCCGACGCGGTATCGCCGTCGGTGTCGTTGTTGCCATCGCGCTCATTGCCATCATCGCAACGCTGGTCATCAACGCGCAACCCGCAGGCACCAACGGACCGGTGACCGACATGGTCACCGAAGGCACGTTTACCACCACAGTCGAAGCCAAGGGGCAGCTTAAGCCCATCTCGGCATCGGTCGTCTCCCCTTCTGTCGACGGCACGGTGGCGCAGATCAACGTACAGGCCGGGCAGAGCGTCAACGAGGGCGACGTGCTCATGACGATTAAAAACGACGAACTCGATAACGCCGTTGCCGAGGCGCAGCGCGCGGTCGCGGCCGCCCAGGAAGACCTGAACAATGCGCGGGCAGCACTCGCTGCCGCACAGTCCGCACCGGCGACAGATGCCGACGGGGCGGCTGCACCAACAGACGCAACCGCTAACGCCAGCGCAGTCTCGAGTGCGCAGCGCAATCTCGCCTCGGCTCAGGCTACACTCGAGCAGGCAAATGCAAAGGCGGCCGAGCGCACCGTGAAGGCCCCCAGCGCGGGCAGCATCGTCGAGCTCAACGCCAAGGTGGGCGCCACGGTGACCGGGGGCATGGTCATGGGAGAAGGCGACACGAGCGGTGGCAAACAGTGCATGCAGATCGCCGACCTCTCCAAGATGAAGGTAACGGTCCAGGTGGGCGAAAAGGACATCGCCAAAATCGCCGTGGGTCAGAGCGCCAACGTGACGTATCCCGCGTTTCCCGACATCGTGAGCCAGGGCACCGTCACGGCTATCGCATCGGTGGCAAACTCCGACTCCAGCTACGGTGGCAGCGGCAGCGTGACCTTTAACGTCGACATCCTCATCGAAGCTCCCGATAGCCGCCTTAAGCCCGGCATGACCGCTGAGGTCTCGGTGGTGACCGAGCAGCTCGACGACGTGGTGATGGTGCCGACCATGGCGCTCATGACCAAAGACGGCGAACACTATTACGTCAACGTGGCAACCGATGACGAGGGCAAGCAAACCCGTCGCGTGAAGGTGACCGTCGTGACGCAAAACGACAACGAAGCTGTAGTCGGCAAGATACAGGTCAAGCGCGACGACCAGGGCAACGAGATCAACCCTAACGTGCCGGTTACCAAGCTGCGCGATGGCGACACCCTCGTCATGGACAACGGAGCGGACGCAACGGCTGACGGCGGCTACAGCGCAGATTCGGGCAGTATGTCTGCCGACGAGGGTATGTAATGCGTCCCGTCATCGACATCCGCAACGTGCACCGCATTTTTGAGAGCGAGGCGGGTTGCGCCCACATCTTGCACAACGTGAGCCTGGCGGTAGATCCCGGCGAGTTCGTCGCCATTACCGGCCCCTCGGGCTCAGGCAAGTCGACGCTCATGAACATCCTGGGCTGCCTGGACAAACCGACAGCAGGCGACTATTACCTGCAGAGCCTCAACGTGGCGGAGCTCGATGATGACGAGCTCACCGAAGTCCGCGCCCTGAGCATTGGCTTTGTCTTTCAGAGCTTCAACCTGCTGCCGCGCCTGTCGGTTATCGAAAACGTCATGCTGCCGCTGGCCTACACCAACGTGCCCCGTAGCCAGCGCGAAATGCGCGCCGTGCACGCGCTGCAGGCCGTCACGCTGCCCGTCGACCACTGGGACCACCGCATATCCGAGCTCTCGGGCGGCCAGATGCAGCGTGTCGCCATCGCACGCGCCCTCGTTAATGACCCGCCCATCATTTTGGCTGACGAGCCGACGGGAAACCTGGACTCCGCCACCGGAGCGCTTGTGATGGAGACCTTCCATAAGCTCCAGGAGCGCGGCAAGACCATCATACTCATCACGCACGACCCCGGCATCGCCGCCGAGGCCGACCGCGCCGTGACCATTCGCGACGGCCGCATCCACGACGGCGCGTATATTCCACATGCACCGCGGACCCTGCGCAACGCCGTAGATAGCCTACCCACGATCTCCGAACCGACCATCCCGCAGAAAGGAGTGATGGTGTGAGCACGCACGACCTCATCCAAGAAGCACTTCACTCGCTCGAGGCCAATAAGGGGCGCAGCCTGCTCACCATCCTGGGCATTGTCATCGGCATAGCCTCGGTCATCGCCATGACCTCGCTCATCGGCGGCATCCAAAACAGCTTGGTCAATAGCCTGGGCCTCAATGCGGCACGCATGGTGCAAATCTATTCGTCGCAAGAACTCACCGATTCGGACGTCGAGAAGCTTCAAAAAATAGTGCCGCAGATAGAGCAGATCGGCATTGTCGACAGCGCGTATACCGAGTACAAGACCGGCGATAAAAGCTATACCGTCATGGCACAGGGTGTCGACAGCGACATGCTCGACGCCGTGGGTGCCAGCAAGCTCGTTGCAGGACGTGTCTATTCACAGGCCGAGTCTCAATCAGGATCGCACGTGGCGCTCATCAGCCGCGGCGGCGCCGATCAGCTTTACGGCAACGAACAGGACGCACTGGGGAAAACCATCAAGGTGTCCAACGGCGAGGTGCAGATTGTAGGCGTGATTGATGGCGGCAACGACTCCATGGGCTCGCTCACGCTGTATATGCCACGCGAAACCATCTCCGGCCTGTTTGGCGACGAGAATCCTTCATTCCCCAGCGTGACAGCACTTGCCGCCGAGGGTACGGACATGGATGAGCTCTGCAAAACCATCGAGTCCAAGGTGCGCGCGATGAAGGGAATCGCGGAGGATGATGAGTACGACAGCGTATCGGCGACCTCCATGAAAAGCGCCATCGATGCACTCAACTCGTTTATGGGCGCCTTCTCGCTCATCATGGGTGCTGTCGCTAGTATCTCACTGCTTGTCGGCGGTATCGGCATTATGAATATGATGCTCACCAACGTGACTGAGCGCATCCGCGAGATCGGTATTCGCCGTGCCCTGGGCGCCAGTCGTCGCGATATCACCGCGCAGTTTTTGGCCGAGTCCTCGGCGCTGTGCGTCACCGGTGGCCTACTGGGTGTCCTGATTGGCTATCTGCTGGCCTGGGGCCTTGCGATGTTTGCCGCAGGATCAGGGGTTCTCAGCGAGCTCGGTGCCAGCGGGCAAATCACACCGAGCTTTTCAATCGCCACGGTGCTGCTGGCCTTCGCCGTCTCCGTCGGCATCGGCGTGATCTTTGGCTTCTACCCCGCCCGCCGCGCCGCAAAGCTCGACCCCGTCGAGTGTCTACGCTACCAGTAAGCCACCAATGAGTTGCGGTGAAATAGGGGCTGTTTATGCTGTTAATAGGCTATATCTGACCCTATTTCACCGCAACTTTGAAAGCGTCTGGTATAACGCTTTACCCCAAATCAAATTGATTCGTTGAATAGACACAATAGGTATTCTTTACGCTCTTTTAATTCCACATATGGGTATTATCACACACAAGCCACACATGAAAGGATATGCCCATGTCGCTTACACAGTCAGCGGAGCGTGCAGCGCTCAACAAACTCATCGATTATCTCGACGACAACCCGCAAGAAAACATCGACAAAATCATGGATCTCGTGAACAAGCTGGTCCCCGACCGCGTGTTTCCTGCGCAGCGCGAAGCGTTCACCAACGTCATCAAGAGCCGCGGCAATTGGTATGACTTGATCATGCGAGTCTTCACCCTCAATCCCGATATGCGCACCAAGTTGCTCAAGGCGCTTATTGTCGACGGCAACCTGCTCGCATGGCCGCAGCAGGAGAAGAATCGCGAAAAGTACCAGTGCAACATTCCGTGGGCCATCCTGCTCGACCCCACGAGCGCCTGCAACCTGCATTGCACGGGCTGCTGGGCAGCCGAGTACGGCTATAAGCAAAATCTCTCGTTTGAAGACATCGACTCTATCATCACGCAGGGCAAAGCACTCGGCACGCACATCTACATCTACACAGGTGGTGAGCCGCTCGTTCGCAAACACGACCTTATCAAGATCTGCGAAAAGCACCGGGATTGCGTGTTCCTCTGCTTTACCAACTCAACGCTTATCGACGAAGCGTTCTGCGACGACATGATCCGCGTAGCCAACTTTGTTCCGGCCATCAGTGCCGAGGGCAACGAGCACACCACCGATGCCCGCCGCGGCGAGGGGACCTACGCAAAGATCGAGCATGCGATGAAACTCCTACGCGAGCGCAATCTACCGTTTGGTATTTCGACCTGTTGGACCAGCGCCAACGCCGATACCGTCGCCACCGAGGAAAACATGGACTGGATGATCAGCGAGGGAGCGCTCTTCTGCTGGTACTTCCACTTTATGCCGGTCGGACGCAACGCCACCTCCGAGCTCATGCCCACGCCCGAACAGCGCGAGCACATGTATCGCTTTATTCGTGAGATGCGCGAGAAGAAGCCGCTCTTTACCCTCGATTTCCAAAATGACGGTGAGTACGTGGGCGGCTGTATCGCCGGCGGCCGTCGCTACCTGCACATCAATGCAGCGGGCGACGTGGAGCCGTGCGTGTTCATCCACTATTCCAACGCCAACATCCACGAAGTGAGTCTGCTTGACGCGCTGCGCTCTCCCCTCTTTATGAAGTATTACGAGGGCCAGCCGTTCAACGACAATTACCTCAAGCCCTGCCCCATGCTCGAGAACCCCGATGTGCTGCCCAGGATGGTGGCCGAGACGGGTGCCATGAGCACCGACTTGGTCGAGAAGGAAACGCCCGAGCAGCTGCGCGAGAAAACCCGCGCCGCGGCCGAGGCCTGGGCTCCCGTGGCAGATCGCATTTGGAACGATCCAAGCGACCCCCTCTATGCCAAGCGCCACAAAGACGAGACGCAGGGCATGGCCGATAGCGATATGCATAAATTCGAACAGCAGGACCGCAAGCTTAAGTCTAGCTGCTAGTGCCCCATCATCGATAGAATACAAAGGCGCGGGCGCCCCAAATTACCTTGGGGCGCCCGCGCCATCTATGACATATATCCCCTAAGTTGTGGTGAAATAGGGACTGATTATGCCTTCTACCAGCAAAAACAGACACTATTTCACCGCAACTCATTAAGGGGCTGCTTGGGGACATATTCCGGCAGTAGGCCTACTCCAAGCGAGATTCAAGGCTCGATAGTCCGTTCAACGTCAGATTGTTAGCGACCTCCGAGATGCGCTCGATGGGCACCGAGCCATCGGAGAGCGCCCACGTGCGGTAAATGCCGATGATACCCGACAGCAGAAACGCCAGATAGTAGTCGAACATCTCGTCCTTGAGACCTTGGGGCAGCAGATCGCGCTCGGCAATCTCGTGTTCGAGCGGCGTACGAAGATGAGCCATAAAATCATCGAGCGGAATGTTCTCGATCAGCTGACGATTGAGCACCAGGTTGTTGCACAGCGCCTCGTTAACGGTTTTAAAGAAGGTCGCCGCCGCGCCCAGGGCGCGCTCGTTGGTGTTACCGCCCATAGAGGAAAGCGTCTTTTCGACAGAGTCGACGATCATCTCGACCACATCGGCGGCGATGGCATCGAGCAAGCCATCAACCGTACCAAAGTGAACGTAAAAGGTCTTGCGGTCGACATTGGCCTCGCGCGCGATGGCACTCACCGTAATGTCTGCCAGCGGCTTTTCCATGAGCAGGCGCTCGAAAGCGGTAAGAATGGCATTGCGGCTGCGAACGATGCGGCGATCAAGACGCGGTTTGCTGGTGTCCATGGACGTGTCCCTTCGATATGCGGGCATTCATCAACAGATGAGAGATAATCTACGTAAGAGGATTATCCCCCATACAGCACAAATATGCCCCGCATCATGAAGAACGCACGACTGCCCTACTGGGACTTAGGGTGCTTCTTCTTATTGAGTGCCGACGGAGACACGCGGATACCGTCGCCTGTCTGTCGCACATAGGCTTTATGAGCCGGTTTAGCGGTCCCAGAAGCCTTCTGAGCGTGCTTCTTGGGATCAACGGTAACAGCATTCATGGGGTGCGGCATAGTGGGCGCAGAGGGCGTCTGAGGCGTGCGGCCGAACCTGCGCATCACACGATCCCAGCGCGCATGGATACTCTCGTTGTGGGCGCTCTTAAGGCCCAGCAGGGGCGCAGCCAAAATGGTCGGCGCGATAAACGTAATGAGGCGCCACAGCAGATAGCCGGCGGTCGAAGCCGACCCAAAGAAATGACCCAAGAACAATGCAAAGCCGCCCTCAGCGCCACCAGTTCCACCGGGCAAGGGGACCGCAGAGCTCAGCAGCTGGACAAAGGCGCTCGCGGCCATGACCGAGAAAAAGTCGACCTCGTGGTGGCCAAAGGCAAGCATCAGGAAATACGGCACCAGATAGAAAAACGCGAGCTGCAGCATGGTGATAAACACGGTGAGCAGCATGGACGAAAAATGTCCGGCCGAAAGCTTGAACTTCTCGGAGAACGAGTAGATCTCGCCATCGACAAACGAGCGCCATCCATCGATCTTAGTGGCCGAGACACCTATGCGCTCGAGCCAATTGATGATGCAATGGGCGACGCGCGTGACGGTCTTAGGCATGAGCGCGACGGCGAAGATGCCGAGCAGGATGCAGCAGTGACCGCCAAAACTAAAGACGCACAGCAGCGTCATGTCACCATAGCGCTCGGCAAAAAACGGCATGCGAGCAAGCAATAGGATAGCGCCCCAGGCAACGAGGCCAAACTGATACACAATAAATCGGGTGAACTGCGTGGCACCCGCTTCGCCCACGTTTTGGCCCGCTTTGGTCAGGCGGTAGATCTGGGCAGGCGTAGAGCCCATCATCATTGGCGTCAGGTTGCCAAAGAAGATGCCACTCGCCTCGACCGAGATCAGGTCGCGAATGCCGACGGGTGAATTGGGGTCGAGCCAGACGGCGATCGCATAGGCCACAATGCCAAAGAACAGATACATGAACATGCAAAGACACGCGACAACGAGCCAGGGCGCCTGGACGCTCGACATAGCAGCCCAGAACTGCCCCATCTGCCCGGTTACCACCAGATAGACGATATAACCTACCAGCACAACGCCGATAAAGATTGCGCCGCGGCGTGCGCTCTTATTGTCATCGCCGCCCGAGGCCTCAACCTCGACCTGGGGCTTGGACGTATGCTGAGAGGACTCCGTCATGAGACTCCTTCTAACAGTCAAAATATCTTGGTTATTGTACCCGTAAGGGCCATAAGCAGAACGAAAAGCTCTTGTTCAAACGGGAATGACAGACAGTTGTTTGATAATAAAAAACCCGGCCTTCCGTGGAAAGACCGGGTATCAGATGCATGGTAGCCCGTACCAGATTCGAACTGGTGATCTCCGCCTTGAGAGGGCGGCGTCCTAAACCGCTAGACGAACGGGCCACATGACATCTGCACTGCCGTGCTGCGAGGACATATATTACGGGACAAAAAACGTCAGCGCAAGAAGAAATTCCAAATTGCCGAAAAATTGTCGGCAGGTTATGGAACGCGCAGGTCAACTGATTAGCTAGTTCAAGTTGAGATGAGCCAGGAGGGCTTCGCGATCGTTGGGGATGTTGTCCTCGATCACCGCGTCGAGGGCGGCGTTGAGAAGCTGGCCCAGCTCGGGCCCCGGCTTCACACCGGCGCGGATCAGGTCACCGCCGTTGATGGCGAGCATCTTGAGCGTATAGGGCTCCCGCGCCTCCAGTAGCTCGTGCGCCAGCGCGCGCATCTCCTCAATCGTCTCGACGTAATAGAAGCACGACGGGGCCTTGCCAAGTGTGTCGGCACGCTTGAGGTCCATGAGCTCGTCCATCAGACGCGGCGTGTCGACGCCCTCGCCCGAAAGCGCGCGCATCATATTGAGCAAGCAGGAGCGCTCGGGACGCAGCGGCTTGTCGTGATACTTGATGAGTAGGCACACGTCGCGAACCAAATCGTGCGAAAGCGCGAGGCGATCCATAATGACACGTGCCTTCTTGGCCCCGAGCTCGGGGTGACCGTAGAAGTGTCCGTTACCGGCATGGTCGACCGTGAAACAGTCGGGCTTGGACACATCGTGCAAAAACGCCGCCCACATCAGGCTCATTGAGGGTGTAACGCCGTCGCACAGCGCCAACTCCCCCGCCACCGTCAGTACACGGGCGATATGCTCGTAGACGTTAAACGCATGATAGACACTGCGCTGGTCAAACCCACGAGCCGGCGCAAGCTCTGGTACGGCGGCGCAGATGAGCTCGGGGTAGCGCAGCATGGCGTCTCCCCCGTGGCCGGTCGAAAGGATGCCCTCAAGCTCAATGCCCACACGCTCGCGCGCCACGGCATCGAGCAGCGGCGCGCACTCGGCAAGGGCACGCTTGGTCTCGGGCTCAATCACAAAGTCAAGGCGGCAGGCAAAGCGCACCGCGCGCAACATGCGCAGGGCGTCCTCATTAAAACGGCGCTTAGGATCACCGACGGCACGAATCAGCTTGCGGTCTAGGTCACCCTGGCCATCGTAGCGGTCGACAAGGCCGCGCTCGGGATGCCACGCCATGGCATTGACGGTAAAGTCACGACGCGCCAGATCGTCCTCAAGCGAGGCGGCACGCTCCACGCTCTGGGGATGGCGGCCATCGGTGTAAAAGCCGTCCAGGCGATAGGTGGTGACCTCAATGCGCTCGCCATCGCAAATGGCGGTGATGCCGCCAAATTTAATGCCCGACTCGACCACCGCAATGCCAGCGGCCTCGAGCGCCGCCTTTGACTCCTGCCACAGGCCGCTGCAGCACATATCTACATCGTGGCTGGGGCATCCCATCAGCGCGTCACGCACCCAACCGCCCACATACCAGGCCTCAAGACCGGCATCCTCGAGGGCTCGCAACACGCGCAGAGAGGCGGCTGACGGCTGCGTAGCGTTAAGCGAAACATTGCACATTCCTGTGGCCTCCTGCACTTGCGGGCGTATCGATTGACGGTTCCCAAGAAGTCTAGCAAGAAACGAGAGCGGGCGCACACGCGAACCCACATCTCGCGTGATTGAGTGCCAAGTCCTCGGCTACCAAAATGAAAAAGCACCCGCCTCGGCAATCCGAGACGGGTGCTCAACAATGCAAGAAACCAAGGCCCGTACGTTGCGCTAGCAGACCTGACGGATGGCAATGCCCTTCTGATACTCATCGACCTTGGCAAAGTCGCCCAGGCCCGGGCACTCGACAACGTTGGCGCCGGTGGCCATCGAGAGACGCAGGGCGTCCTCGACGCGCTCGGGAGCGTCGTGCCACACGGACAGGAAGGCGGCCAGCGAGGAATCGCCGGCGCAGACCGTCGACAGCAGCTTGACGTCGAAGGTGCGCTTGGCAAACCAGATGTGCTCCCCGTTGGAGAAGTATGCACCGGCACCGCCGAGGGTCAGCAACACGTTCTTGGCGCCCTTGGCATGCAGCTCGGCCATCGCGCCCTTGACAGACTCGTCGTCGCCACCGCTCACCTTAATGCCAAAGATGTCGAGCAGCTCGTCGTCGTTGGGCTTAATGAGCAACGGCTCCATGGCAATAAGGTCGGCCAGCTGATGGCTCGAGATATCGAGCACGAACTCGGCGCCCTTTGCCTTAACACGGCGAAGCACCTCGGCAAGGAAACCCTCGGAGGTGTTGGGGGGCAGCGAGCCACTGATGACCAGGCAGGTCATATCGTCGAGTGAATCGATGAGCTCAAACATCTCCTGCTCGTTGGCCTCATTGATGGCGGCACCGGCGTTGACCATGTTGTACTCGGTATCGGGACCGGCGTTGAGGAAGACGTTGACGCGCGTAATGCCGTCGGTCCACACGGGCTTGACGGGCACGCCCAGGGCCTCGGCGCCCTTGACGATAAACTCGCCCGAGAAGCCGGCAAAAAAGCCCAGGATTGTGGTGTCGACGCCGTAGTGATCGAGGGTGAACGAGACGTTGAGGCCCTTGCCGTTGGGCGTGTAGACCGCGTTACGCGTGCGGGTGACGGTGTTGGCCGAAAGGCCGTCGCAGGCGATGTTGTAGTCAATGGCAGGATTTGCAGTGAGCGTATAAATCATGAATGTTCCTTTCACAAGGCAACGAGTTAATGAAAGTATATTCCACGCATCGATAAAAGGCTACAACAACTCGGTGAACGGTGTGGAAGCGATGAAGTACGGCAGAACATGTCTCCCCCATGACAGAACAAAAAAGGCGCCCCGGCCGAAACCGGGGCGCCGCATGCGCGCGAATATGTCGCGTTTCGATTACTGACGATCGAGCTTGCGAACAGCAACACGCTTGCTGTACTCGTCAACGTGACCGAAGTCGCCAATGCCGACGGACTCGGCAACGTTGGCGCCGGTGGCCATAGCGAGCTTCATGGCCTCCTCGACGTTGTCGCGATCCCTGTACCACTTGTGCAGGAACGCAGCGAGGGTGCAGTCGCCGGCGCAGACGGAAGAGACCAGCTTGATGTTGAACTCACGCTTGGCATACCAGATGTCCTCGCCATTGGAGAAGTAAGCGTCGCCGCGGCTACCACGGGTGAGCAGCACGTTCTGGACGCCGGCCTCGTGAGCCAGCTTCATGGCAACGCGGACCTCGTCGTCGGTGTCGACCGGCACGCCGAAGATGGCCTTCATCTCGTGATGGTTCGGCTTGATGAGCAGCGGCTTCTTGTGAGCGAGCTCCTTGAGCTTGTCGGAGGACAGGTCCAGGACGACGTCGGCGCCACGGGCCTGGGCGTGCTCCATGACCTGAGCCAGGAAGTCGGGCGTAGCTTTGGGAGGCACGGAGCCGGAGACGATCAGGCACTCAAGGTCGCCCGCGGTGTCCAGGATGTTGTAGAGCTCCTCCTGGTGCTGCGGCGTGATCGGAGCACCCGGGTTCAGGATGCCGTACTCGTGCTGACCATCGTTGACGTAGGTGTTGATGCGCGTGATACCGTCGGTCCAGACCGGACGGCAGAGGCAACCCAGGTTCATGACCTCCTCGACGATGAACTTGCCCGTGAAGCCGGCGAAGAAACCGAGCGCGACGGTGTCGACGCCCATCTTCTTAAAGGCGAAGGACACGTCGAGGCCCTTGCCGTTAGCCGTGTAGCTGGCCGAGCCGGTGCGGACGTTCTCGTCGGGCTCGAGCGGAGAGCTCGAAACCGTCATGTCGACAGCCGGGTTAGCGGTTAGCGTGTAGAACATTTACAGTACCCCCTGTATATGTGAGGGCCGCGTGGCCGGCCCATTCCAACCACGCGGTTACCTCTGATACCAAATTAGCGAGCTGCGGACTCGAGCAGCGCCTTGACCTCGGCAGCGGTGTTGCAGGCGAGCGCCTTCTCGGCGAGCTCGTCGCACTCGGCCTTGGTCCACTGGCTGATGGTCTTGCGGGCGCGCAGGATCGACGGAGCGCTCATCGAGAACTCCTCCAGGCCCCAGCTGATCAGCAGCGGCTCGAGCAGCGGATCGGCAGCAGCCTCGCCGCACATACCGACCATGATGCCGGCCTTCACGCCGCTCTCGATGATGTTCTTAAGCGAGCGAAGCACGGCGGGATAGTAAACCTGGTACAGGTTGGAGATGGTGTCGTTACCACGGTCGGCGCACATGGTGTAGCCGATCAGGTCGTTGGTGCCGATGGAGAAGAAGTCGGCGACCTCGGCCAGGCGGTCAGCGAGCAGCGAGGCGGCAGGTGTCTCGACCATGATGCCGACCTCGATGTTCTCGTTGAACTTGCGACCCTCTTCGGTCAGCTCGGCCTTGCACTGCTCGACGAGCTCCTTGACAGCCAAGACCTCCTCGACACAAGTGACGAGCGGGATCATGATCTTGACGTCACCGAAGGCGCTAGCGCGCAGCAGGGCGCGGAGCTGGACCTTGTACTGGTCGGGGTTGGCCAGGCAGTAACGCACGGCGCGGAAGCCCATGAAGGGGTTCTCTTCCTTGACCATGTGCAGGTACGGAATCTCCTTGTCGCCACCCACATCGAGCGTGCGGATGATGACCGGAGCGCCCTTGAGCGCGCTGGCGACCTTACGGTAGGCGTTGAACTGCTCCTCCTCGGAAGGAAGCTCAGCAGAGTCCATGAACAGGAACTCGGAACGGAACAGGCCGATAGCCTCGGCGTCGTGATCGAGCGCGTTGGGCACGTCATCGGGGTTGCCGATGTTGCAGGCAATGATCTTCTTGATGCCGTCGGCAGTCACGGACGGCTTGCCGCGGAAGGCCTCGAGAGCCGCCTTCTCGGCAGCGAAAGCCTCGGCCTTGGCAGTGTAAGCGGCGAGCGTCTCCTCATCGGGATCGGCCTCGACGATACCCTTGCCACCGTCGACGACAACGGTCATGCCGTTGCGCAGTGCGGTGCAGCTGTTGGAAACCGAAAGGACGGCCGGGATCTCGAGGGCGCGCGCGATGATCGCTGAGTGCGACGTGCGGCCACCGGTCTCGGTGACGATACCGGCAACATGGGCCTTATCGATCGTGGCAGTCATGGACGGCGTGAGGTCGTGCACGACAACGACGGTGTTCTCGGGCAGGACGGAAAGGTCGACGACCTCCTTGCCCAGCAGCTCGGCCAGAATACCGGTGCGGATGTCGGCGATGTCGGCCGCGCGCAGACGGAACATCTCGTCGTCCATGGACAGGAACATGTTCTCGAACATGGTCGAGGTGTCCATGAGCGCCTGCTCGGCGCAGGTGCCGCCGTCAATGGCGGCGTTGATGGCGTCGGTCATGCCCGGATCCTGAGCCAGGACAATGTGTCCGCTCATGATCTCGGCCTCGGCCTCGCCCACCGTCTCCTTCATGTGGTCGGCCTGAGCCTGGGTCTTCTCGCAGAAGACCGAAAGAGCGGTCTGATAGCGCTCCTTCTCTGCTGCCGAATCAGCAACCTCGTGCGGCTCAAACGTCAAGTCGGGATCGACGGCGACCATGACGGTGCCGATACCGATGCCCTCGGAAGCGTTGACTCCCTGATACATTCCCATTCCTCTCTCCGTGTCATGTGATAAAGCGTTTTGCCATATCCATGACAAAAGAGCGCAGCTACCTTAAGACAGGTCACTGCGCCCCCAAATATGAACTTAGTTGTTCAACATGCGACCCGTTTGAGTTCTACTCGCCAAGACCGCTCTTGATGAGCTCGATGGCAGCAGCCAGAGCCTCGGCCTCGTCGGCGCCGTCGCACTTGACCTCGACCTCGGTACCGCAGGGGATACCAGCAGCCATGAGGGCCATCGGGGACTTGCCGTTGACCTCCTTCTCGGGGGTGACGACCGTCACGTCACAGGCGTACTTGCCCATGGTGGAGGCGAACAGACCAGCCGGACGCATGTGCAGACCCTGAGGATTAACGAGGGTAGCCTTCTCAGAAACCATAGTTGACTCCTTTTTTGTGTTTAACCCCTGTCATGCATGTGGCAGGAGTCAGATTCACGACGTTGTTTATATTAACTCACATCAAACGGTTTTTCATTGTGTTTCGCACGAATTGTTGGACAGATGTCGTTCGCTGTCCGCTCGCCTGCCGGGCGGGGCGGTTAAGTTTGCTGCTCTACAGTCCTGCGCAAGACGGAAAGCACATTAAGTGCTTTCCTTTGCGTGCGGAACTCACGACAAACTTAACCGCCCCGCCCGGCAGGCGAGTTGCGGAAACTCGGATGGTCCAGAGCAATATCGTGCGAAAGGAATTCTGGCTGAATTTTTGTCCGCACGGACGATCTAATAGACAAGCCGCGCTATCCCCTTCTTCTAACTTGCGGTGAAATATGGACTGATTTTGGGGTTGAAACGTTTAAACAGCCCTTATTTCACCGCAAGTTAGAAGAAGGGGGATGAAAAAGGCGGAGGCCCTGGGGAGGGACTCCGCCTTATATACAGGGGGGCGATGTTATTCGCGTACTGTGGAATTAGACCAGGCGGGCGTTGATCGTCTTGGCGATCTCGGCGGCGTCGGTGGAACCCTTGACGGTGGCACGGAAGTCCTCGTCCATGAGCGCCTCGGCGACCTTGGACAGGATCTTGAGGTGCGTGGTGCCAGCCTGTGCACCAGGGATGAGCAGAGCGATGGCCACGTTGACGGGAGCGCCGTCCATGGTATCCCAACCGGTCACGCCGGACTCGTCCTTAACGACGATGACGGCAGCCTCGGTAATGGCGTCGGACTTGGCATGCGGGATGGCGAAGCCCTCCATCATGCCCGTGGTGCCCTCGGCCTCGCGGGCCAGGAAGGCGTTCATCACGGCGTCGGCGTCGCTGGCGATACCGGCCTTGACAGCCTGGTTGGAAACGAAGCTCAGAGCCTCGTCACGAGAAGCGAAGTCCTCGGCGACAAAGACATTCTCGACCTTCACGAAGTCGGCAGCCTCGGCCTTAGGGGCTTCAACGGCAGCAGCCTTGGAAGCCTCAACCGGCTTGGCTACAGGAGCGGCCTTCTGATTCTTCTCGAAGTCGTACTTCTTGAAGGCCACGAACAGGATGCCACCGATCACAGCGCCGATGAGGATCGAGAGGACCCACAGCGGACCGTTCTCGACAACGGGCAGGACCAGGAAGCCACCGTGAGGCGCCGGATCGTGAACGTTGAACATAATGGTCAGGATCGAAGCGATGGAGGAACCGAGCATCATGATGGGCATGACCGGCCAGATGTTCTTGGTCATGAACGGAATGGCGCCCTCGGTGATGTGGGTGCAACCAAGAATGAGGTTGACGATACCGGCGTCGTGATCCTCCTGGCTGAAGTACTTCTTGCCGACAACGACAGCGAAGGTGGTGATCAGCGGCGGAACAATGCAGGCGGCAGAGACGGCAGCCATGAAGTTGGTGCCAAAGTTGTAGGTATCGGTGCCAACGCCGGCAGCCAGTGCCTCGGTGAGCATAGCAGTACCGGTGACGTAAGCAGCCTTGTTGACCGGGCCACCCATGTCAAAGGCGCACATGCAGCCGATGGCAAGACCCAGGACAACGGCGCCAGAGGCGGACAGGCCCTTGAGGAAATCCATCATGGCGGTGTTGATGGCAGCCATGGGGCCCGAAATGCCGAGCATGACCAGGCCGACGATAGCCGTCGAGAACAGCGGGTACAGGAAGATAGCCTTGAGGCCGTCCAGGTTCTTGGGCAGACCGGCAAAGACCTTCTCGAGCAGCAGGATGACATAGCCAGCGAGGAAGCCGCCGACGATGCCGCCCAGGAAGCCGAAGCCCACGCCGGCGCCACCGGCGTCGATCATGCCGGTCTCGGCGTTAACAGGCAGGCCCTGAATGGCGATCATACCGGCAACAAAACCAGGGACGAGCGCCGGGCGCTTACCGATAGACTCGGCGATGTAGGCAGAAAGCACGGGAACCATGAGGTTCATGGCGATGCCGCCGATGATCTTCAGCATAGCGGCGAAGGTGTTGTAGTCGGCAGCCGTCGAATCGAAGGACGTAATGCCCCACAGGAACGAGACGGCGGTCAGGACACCACCGGCAACGACGAAGACCAGCATATGGCTGACGCCGTTCATAAGGTGCTTGTAGATGACGTGACCGATGGACTCCTTCTCCTCGGCCTCGTCCTCGACATCGGCAGCGGCTGCAACCGTGTTGTCGCCCTTGGCGGCGAGCGCGCGGTCAATCAGCTTACCGGCGGCCTCAACGGACAGGGCCTTGGAAACACCAACGGAAACCATGGGCTTGCCGGCGAAACGCTCAGCCTGGACATCCTTATCGGCTGCGACGACGACGGCCTTGGCACCAGCGATCTCGCTCTTGGTGAGCTCGTTCTCGACACCGACCTGGCCATGGGTCTCGACCTTAATGGTCAGACCTCGCTCGGCAGCTGCCTTCTCCAGCGCCTCCTTCGCCATGAAGGTGTGCGCAATGCCGGTCGGGCAACCGGTGGCGGCGATGATGTCAAACTTAGCCATGTGTCCCTCCTTTTTAAGTTTTGCGCCCGCAGGCGCTCCCCTACACGCGCGTCCTTGCGCGCTTTTCCACAAATGAAAGATACCAACCTACCGTCCGCGTGAGAAGAGACAATGCGCAATTCTCCGGTGAAAGGTTCTTTCATAACCGTAAACGGTAGGTGAAAGTTTACCATCAACACCTGAAACGGCAAGGTGTATCTTGTAATTGAAAATCCCCCTATACTATGACATTACAAAACGAGTCCGATTATCATGCCAACCAGGAGCCATCCATGACCGATAGTAGCAAGAGCGCACTTTCCCTCATTAGTACCCATCAGGGATACAGCGAGTCCGAGCAGCGTATTGTCGACTATATATTGGAGCACCAGTCCGAGGCGCCACGCCTCACGGCGGCTCAGCTCTCGCGCGCCGCCGCCACGTCCGAGGCGACCGTTTCGCGCTTCTGCCGCAAGCTTGGCTTTGGCAGCTTCCGCAGCTTTCAGTTTTCGTTGGCGAGGGATTTGGAAAGCCAGCGCAACGAGGGCCTGACTGACGAAGTCTCGCTCGACAATATGGAGCAGAGCCTTAAGAACATCCTGGCTGCCAAGGTGAGCGAGCTTAATGCGACCATCGACGGGATCGACCACGATACGTTGGCGGCTGTTGTGCATGCCCTTAAGCATGCAGGGGTTATTGAGTTTGCGGCTGTGGGCAATACGAACGCGGTCGCGCTCGATGCGACGTTTAAGTTTTCGCAGCTGGGCCTGCGCTGCATGGCAAGCACCATTAGCGAGACATCAATCGGCTTTGCGCTCACGTTGCGCCCGGGTGACGTCATCGTGCTCATCTCAAACTCCGGCAAGTCGCGCCGACTGAATCGCATGGCAAAAGCGGCTCGCGACTGCGGTGCCACCGTAGTCGTCATCAGCAGCGACAGCAAGTCTCCACTCGCGCGCCTGGCAGACTACACTTTTAATACCGTCAACCATGAAGCGCTGCTGACGACGGGTGACTTTGCGTTCTCCAAGATCAGCGCCACGATGATCATCGAAGTCATCTACAACTTCCTGCTGCCCGAAATCGAGGACGCCCGAGAGCACATCAGCTACTACGAGGAGCTCATCCAGCCGGACAAGGTCGTTGAGTAAACGCGTAGTGGGACAAAACTTCAGTCTATTTTGTCCCACCAACACCGCTGATACGACCTAGCCTCGAACTTCTTCGAGCATCTGCTTTGCGTGGGCCAAGCTTGCCTCGGACTGATCGCCGCTGAGCATGCGGGCGATCTCGGCGGTACGCGCTTCGCCGGTTACCTCGTCCAAATGCGTCTGGGGAACATCGCCCGGCTCCTTGCTGACAACATAATGCTTGTCGGCCACGACGGCGACTTGCGCCAAGTGGGTTACGACAATCACTTGATGCGTAGCGGCAAGATCGACCAGCACACCAGCAAGAGCACGAGCCGTGGAGCCGCCGACACCGGCATCGACCTCGTCAAATACCAGTGTGTCGACGCCGTCAGCATTACCCAAGACCACCTTGCTCGCCAGCATGACGCGGCTGAGCTCGCCGCCCGAGGCAATGCGGCGCAGGGGACGCGGCGTCAAGCCGGCACCGCTGCGATACAAAAGCTCGTAGCTTGAAGGACCCGCCGGCGTCCACTCGGCGCGCGGAAGATCACGCGACTCCCAAACGAGCTCGGCGCCGCCCATCTCCAAGCGTGCCATCTGACGACCAACCTCGTGGCAGAAGCGCGGGGCCGCCGTATTGCGAGCGCGCTTAAGCGCCTTGGCGGCAGCGAACAGCTCGCGCTCGGCGCTCCCGAGTGCCTCACGCGCCTTTTTGATCTGCTCATCGCCATCATCGACCAGGGACAGCAGCTCTTGCGAGCGATCGCGCATGGCAAAAACATCGTCCATGGTGGGACCCCACTGACGCAACAGGCCCTTGAGGTCGGAATACCGCTCACGCATGCGAGCGAGCTCGCGCGGGTCGAAGGCGACGCCATCGCGATAGGCACGAAGCTCGTTCGCGCTATCCTCAAGGGAGATGCAGGCATCCGAAAGCGCATCGGCAATGTCGCCCAGTTTGCGATCGACGGTAGCCATACGGGAAAGCTCGGCCACGGCGCTGTTCACGGCATCGAGCGCTCCACCTTCGGCGGCAAGCGATGCATGGGCATCGTTAGCTGTGGCAACCAGTACCTCGGCATGTTCGGAGCGCGGCAGCAGTTCCTCGAGTTCCTCATACTCGCCCGGCTTGGGGTCGACCTCGCCGATGCGCTCGAGGGCAAAGCGAGCCTCCTCGACACGGCTCCCCTGCGCACGCGAGGCTTCCTCCACACGGCGAAGCTCCTTGGCGGCGTCACGCGAAGCCTTAAAACAGGCGCGATACTTCTCGAGCGCCTCAAGCGCTGCGCGCCCAGCCCAGGCATCGACCATGGCAACATGATGCGCCGGATCGAGAAGGCGCTGGTGCTCATGCTGGCCGCACAGATCCATCATCACGCCGACGCGCTCGGAAAGCTCGCGCACGCTGGCGATGCGGCCATCGATCCTGACGCGACTGCGGCCTTCGGCAGAAAGGCTGCGCTGCACGGTGAAACCCTCCGAGTCGTGCGGGCCATCGAACAAGCGCGCCTCGACGCTGGCAAGCTCCTCTCCCTCGCGCACCGTCGACGAATCTGCACGCTCGCCCAATATGAGCTTGAGCGCCGAAAGCAGAGCGGTCTTACCGGCACCAGTCTCGCCGGTTAGGACAGTCAGGCCAGCACTCGGAACCAACGTCGCCTCGCGAATGAGTGCAATGTTAGAAACCTGCAGCTCATCGATCATGACGCACTCCGTAGAACACGCGGCTCACCGAGTTATAGAAGCTCTCGGGGCCGTAATCCAGCAGCAGCACATCGCCGGGACCACGACGCACGGCCACGCTCTCGACCGTGCCATCGCAGGTAATAAACTGCCCGTCGATGGCAATCGCCGGCACGCTCGGGCGATCATCGGACATAAAGATCTCGACGACATCACTCGGCGAGGTCAAAAAAGCGCGAGCCTGAATGGTATGCGGAGCGATGGGCACACAGACCATACCCGTGTAATCGGGGCTGACAATGGGGCCGCCGGCGGAAAGCGCGTAGCCGGTGGAGCCGGTCGCCGTCGAAACAACGACACCGTCGCCGCGAAGGCGGTCGATATGATGGCCGGACACCGTGATGTCAAATTCGACCATATCGGACAGGGGGCCGCGCGTAAGTGCCATATCGTTGAGGGCAAACGTGCGCACGACATCCTTCGCGCCGTCTTCGCGCACGGACACAATATCCGCGGCGATGGTGGCGCGGCGGCTCACGTGGAGCTCGCCGGACAGAGCATCGCTCACAACCTGCAGAATGTCGCGCTCCTCGGGGCTCGCAGCAGTTAAAAAGCCCAGGTGACCATAGGAAAGACCAAGGATAGGAATCTCGCGATGGTTGAGGATGCGGGCAGCGCGCAGCAACGTGCCGTCGCCGCCGAGCGTAATGACCAGATCGGAGCCATCAATATCAGGCGTGCTTTGAATCTTCGATCGCTGGTCGGCAGCCCATGCGACCTCGTAGCCCTGGCGCGAAAGCCAAAGCTCGAGCATCAGGCCGCTCTCGACCGCCTCTTGCTTGTAGTAATTGGGGACCAGAAAGACCTTCATAGCGTTGCAGCTTTCTCGCTCAAAGCCGATACCTGGGATTGAAGCTCATCGTCGGCGCGCTCCCCGGGGACAAACCTTGTGCCGTACAGGAAAAACTCAACGTTGCCCTTGGCACCATGAATGGGTGACACGCACACATCGACCGGGAACAGGCCCTTGGCGGCAAAAAGCTCAATCGCCGCCACGAGTGTATCGCGGCGGACGGCGGAGTCGGTCACGATACCGCCGTCGCCCACCAGCGCAGCCGGCGCCTCAAACTGGGGCTTTACGAGCGTGCAGAACGAACCCGAAGGCTTCAGGCACGCCAGCACGGCGTCGATGATATTCGCGATGCTGGTAAACGAGACATCACATACAGCCAGGTCGATGGCACCGGCATAGCCAAGCTCAGGCAGCTGCGTCACGTTTGTGCGCTCATGCAGCGTCACGCGATCGTCCTGACGCAACGACCAATCAAACTGGGCGCGACCCACGTCCACCGAAACAACGGTCGCAGCTCCGCGCTTGAGCAGACAATCGGTAAAGCCGCCGGTAGAGCAGCCTACGTCCAGGCAGACAAGGCCCGTCGGGTCGATACAAAACGCATCGAGCGCACCCTCGAGCTTAAGGCCGCCGCGCCCAACGTACGGAATGCGCCCCTTCACGTGCAGAGGCAAGCCCGGGGTCACCTTAAGGCCCGGCGAAGTCAAGCGCTCGCCGCCACTCGAGACCAGGCCGGCCATAAGAGTGCGAAGGGCATCCGCGCGATCGGCGCAGATGCCCTGTGAAATCAGTTCGTCATCAAGACGCACGCGTTTCATGAATGCCATCAACCATTCGTATCCGGAGATGCGGCTAACTATCCTGGGATTCGTTTGCCGCATCCTCATCGTATTCCTGTTCGAGCTTATCGGCCTCACGCGGCGTCAGCTCAAACTTGTCGACCATATCGACCGCGCGGGAGCCCAGCTCAATCGCTTCGTCAAACAGATCGAGCGAACGCTCCAAGGACGTATCCTTGGAGCGAACGGTAGCGATGATCTGGTCCAGACGGTCCGAGATCTCGTCAAAGTTACGGACAGAACCCTCTGGCATGGCTACTCCTCGACGGAGTCGGCCTCGACGGCCTCAGCAGCGTCCATATCCTCGGCAAGTACACCGGCGGTAGCCTGAGCGGCAGCGACCTTGGCGGCAGCCTCAGCAGCCTGGGCCTCCTCGCGAGCGCGATCCTCGGCCAGCAGTTCCTGGTACAGGTCCTCACCCGGCAACTCCTCGCTGCGCGCGATCTTGCCCAGCACGCCGTTGACGAACGACGCGGACTGGTCGGTGCCATAGGCCTTGGCAAGTTCGACGGCCTCGTTGATCACGATAGCGTCCGAGACCTCTTCGTCGGTGAGGAAGCGCATCTCGTAGACGGCGATACGCAGCAGGTTGCGGTCGGCGCCGGGCATGCGCATAAGATCCCAGTTCTTGGCAACGGAGCGCAGGGCGCAGTCGATGCGGTCGATATGCTCGTAGGCACCGCGGCACAGCTCCAGCGCATAGGGGTCGAGGGGACCCTTCGAGATCAGGAAATCGCCCTCGAGGACGCGCTCGAGCGGGCTGTCCGTGGCCTCGGCCTGGAACAGCAGCTGCAGCGCCTGACTGCGGGCAAGCGTGCGCCCGCGATAAACCTTAAGGCTCAAAGGTTACTCCTTGGGGAAAACGAGGCCGTCGATGCAAACGTCAACGCGCTCGACCTCGACGCCCACCTGGGCATCGATGGCGGTGACCACGGCGGCGCGAACGGCCTCGGCGAGCTTCTTGAACGGATAGCCAAAGAACACCACGACACGCACGGTGAGTGCGAGCTTGTCGCCGACGACCTCGGCCTCGACCGCCGGCTCGGAAGCCGGGGCCTTGGACGAGAGCATCATGGAGACAAGGTTGGTGGCAAGGTCCTTGACGCCAACGGAGGCGATGCCCTCGACATCCGACACGGCGCGCGAGACGATGGCGGTCAGAACATCGGGCGAAATGCCGATGCCGTCAATCTTGATTTCCTGGGGCATGAGTCCTCCTAGAAGAGTTGGTTGCTAGACGCGGGAGACGAACTTGCCGTCGCGGGTGTCAACCTTGATGACCTCGCCCTCGTTGAGGTACATGGGGACCTGGATGACAGCGCCGGTGTCGATCGTGGCCGGCTTGGTGGAACCCTGGACGGTGTCGCCCTTAAAGCCCGGGTCGGTCTGGACGATGGTGGTCTCGATGAACATCGGCGGGGTCACGCCCATGAGCTCGTCGTCGGCGAAGAGCAGCTGGCAAATGTCGTTCTCACGCAGCCACTTGGAGTTCTCGCCCACCATGTCCTCGGGAACGGGAACCTGCTCATAGGACTCGTTATCCATGAAAATGTAGTCGGTGCCATCGTTGTAGAGGTACTGGAACTCACGGGTGGTGAGCATGACGCTCTCGAACTTGGTACCGGCATTGCAGGTGTTCTCGACGACGCGGCCGCTCTTGATGTCGCGGGTCTTGTAGCGCACAAACGCGCCGCCCTTGCCCGGCTTGACGTGCTGGAACTCGACGATGGTATAAACCTTGTCCTTAATACGGAGACCGAGGCCGTTCTTGAAGTCGGCGGTAGAAATGGTAGGCATAGCGACCTTTCTTCTTATGGGCAGAACGCACAAGCGTCCAAATTACATACGACCAAAATTATACACTTGCAGACGGCGCCTGCAGCGAGCGCATAAAAAGAGAACGCGGGGCGCCCGAATTGCTCCGGACGCCCCGCCCAAAAATCTATCGAAGAGGGCTAGCAGTCGATAACGTGAAGGTCATGCGGCGTCTTGGTGAAGGGCTCGTAGCCGTTCTCGGTGACCACGCCGTAGTCCTCCAGGCGCACGCCGCCCACACCGGGCAGATACACGCCGGGCTCCATGGTGATAACCGAGCCGACCTCGATGATATTCTTGCTGCGGTTGAAGTTGGGCAGCTCGTGGATGTCAATGCCCACGCCGTGGCCCAGACCATGGTTGTAGTAATCGCCATAGCCGGCATCGCCGATGATCTTCTTGGAGAGCTTGAATATGTCGTTGCCCTCGACGCCCGGATGGATGGCGGCAACACACTCCTCGTGGGTGCGGCGTACGAGCGCGTACAGGTCGAGCTGCTCCTGGGTAGGCTCGCCCATCACGACGGTACGCGTCATATCGGAGCGATAGTCGCAGTAGCCCGCGCCATAATCCATGAGAACGAAGTCGCCCTTCTCGATCACGCGGTCGCTCGGGACGGCATGCGGGTTGGCGGTGTTGGGGCCGCTCGCCACGATGGAGCCGAAGGCCAGGCTGTCGGCGCCGTTGGCGAACATAAAGTTCTCGAGCTCGTTGCGAACCTGCTTCTCGGTCATACCGGGCTTAATATAGCCGAGCATGTGCTGGAAGGCGGCGTCGGTGATCGACTGCGCATGGCGCATGAGCTCGATCTCCTCGGCGTCCTTGATGGCGCGCATCTTGCGAATGTCGTCATGCATCAGCGGCAATATGCAGGCGACGGAACGATCCTCCAGACCACGCTGAATACCCTGGTAGAAATTGATCTGCATATCGTCCTCGACAGCGCAGACGCGGCACTTGTTGGCCGCGATCTTGCCGGCGACCCAACCGGGGATGGTGCCCTCGTCCATGTCGTAGACCCAGGGGCTGCCGGCGGGCGTGTTCTCCTCAAAGCTGTTGAGATAGCGCGAGTCGGTATGGAACAGGCACTGGTCGGCCGTAATAAACGCAGCGTGCGGGAACTCGAAGGTGTAATCGAAGACGCCCTTGACGCCCGTAAGCCATCGAAGATTGGCCTCGTCGCGCACCACGATGGCGTCGTAACCGCGCTCAACCATCAGGGCACGGACACGCTCGATACGACCGGCAGGACCGGCAGCAAACTCAGACATGCAGATTCCTTTCTTGTTGTCTTCATAAAGACGGGACGGGTCTCGATCGGAAGACGAAATCGCGCACGATTCGCAACCGATTGGAAACCCGCCCCTCAACATGATACGAAAGACTATGGATGTCAATAAATCCTAGAGAAGTTCTTTGCGAGAAGCCAAGTAGGCGTGAGCATGGCGCTCAAGAACCTCGTCCTCAACGCTCGTTAGACGAATGGCGCCAAGTGCCGCGGGCAGCGGCAACATGCTGCGGTTCGAGCGGACAAACTGCTGCCTGCGGAACTCCTCGATATATGCGGCAGGCTCCAGATCGAAGGCAAGCTCCTCGATACCAAAGTCCTCCAGACAGTCATCGACCTCAAAGACGTAATCGATATCAAAGTCGCAGGCATCATGTGCTAGGCGTGCCTCAAAGCGCATGCCCTCGGACAACAGCTGGTAGGCAGGGACCTGCGAAGCGGCATCGCCCAAGCAAGCGCGCAGGGTACGCTCCCCCGTCTTGCCAAAATCGAGCGCATGACGGGCGCTCGGGTTCGTGGCCATCAGTACGTCCTTGCGGGCAGTCTGAGACCACTGAACGGCATTGACGAGCGCGACCTCCTCGCCTGCGAGAATCTCGGGAACGGTCTCGGTAAACTGATTCCAGCGGGACTTGCTGCTCGAAAGCATGGTGCCAACAAGTACCGCATAGCCGAGCTTGAGGTCCTCGGGGTCCGCCTCGCGAACAAGGTCGAGGTCACACACGACCAAGCCCGGCTCGGGACGGAACGCGATAGCGGGAAGCGCATGCGCCGACGAGGCGACGAGCGGCTTCATGGTCGTCGCGACCGTGAGCATGGCGTCGAACGTCGTCGGCAGCAAGGCGCACTCGGTGCGACCGCACCACTGATTGGCGCACCAGCAAACAACCGAGCAGGTCGCCGTGTCGCCGACAGCGACAATGAGATCGTCGCAGGTAATGCCGTTAGCCGACAGCGCACCAAAGACGGTATCGGCATCGACCAGCGTAGCACCGGCAGGCGAAACCTCGAGGACGAGCGGCGACACGGCAAAACCGGCGTCGACCAGCGCATGCTCGACGACCTCGCCAAAACGCTCGGATGTAGCGTCGTTCCAAACCACCATCGCGCGCTTAGGCTTGCCCACAGCCGAGGCAAACATGCGCGGCAGCTCCTCGAACGCGCCCAATCCGACGCGGACATCGACACTGCGGTTTTGGAAATTGATAAGTTGACGGCGAATCATAGCAGTCCACGCTCCAAAAGCATCTCGGCACAAAGGTAGGAAACGTCCTCGAAGGACTTGTTGCGAATATCAAGGGTAATATCGGCGGCCTGGCGATACAGCGGACGGCGATGCTCAAACAGGCGCGCAGCGTGCTCGGGCGAGCGGAAATCGGGCCGGGTATCGGAGCGGCGAATCTGACGCAACGAGTCCTCAAAGTCACCTTCGAGGTACACGCATGTACCCATCTCGTGCATCAGCTCAATGTTCACCGGCGTCTCGACGATGCCACCCCCGCACGATACCAGCAGGCTGCGCTCGCTTTGAAGCGAACGGAGTGCCGAGGTCTCGAGCTCGCGAAAACGATCCTCGCCCTCGGTCTTAAATATCTCGGTCACCGACTTGCCGCATCGACGCACAACCAAACGATCGGTATCGATGAATCGGCGCTTGAACATAGTGCCCACGTTGCGCGCAAGCGTCGACTTGCCCGCGCCCAAAAAGCCGATAAAGAAGATATGGTCGCAGCCGTGTTTGATGTGCTGAGACATGGCGAAACCTATTCCTCGCAGGGAAGGTCGCGCAGGGCCCGGCGCTCAAAGATACGGAAGATCTGCGTGTACCACAGGTCCTGGGTTGCCTGCGGCTTGACCAGAATAGTGTCAACGCCTGCAAAGTTACCGCTCCACACGTCCGTGTAAAGCTGATCGCCGATCAGCACGGCCTCGTCGGCCGTGGCGCCCAGACGCTTAAGACCCGCCTTCAGGGCAAACGGGGCGGGCTTCATGGCGTGGCTGATGGCCTCGAGCCCCAGCTCGCGCGCCGATGCCATGACCTGGTCGCGATGCCAGTTATTGGACACCATACACAGCTTAAAGCCCTTGGCATGGGCAGCCTCGAGCCAAGCGGAAACCGCAGCGGGAACCTGCTCGGTGTCGCGCGGCACCAAGGTGTTATCGCGATCGAGCAGAATGGCGCGTTTGCCGTCGGCCCACAGGGTATCAAGGTCGATGCGATCGACCGAGGCAACGTATCGTTTGGGGGTAAAAATCCTCATGCTAATTCCAAGACTGTTGATGCTCTTCGTAGGTTTGCGAGAAGTACTCCTTGTCCTGCGTAATGTAGAAATACAGGTCATCGGAGTCGGTCGGCTCAAGCGTGGCCTTGAGTGCCTCGAGCGACGGAGAGCAGATGGGCGTGGGTGGCAGGCCCTCGTGCTTATAGGTGTTATAAGGGCTATCGCTCTGCAGGTCGTCGGCGGTAACCTCGCCACCGGTAACATACATCATGGTCGCATCGCTGTTGAGATAGCGCAAACCGTCGAGCTTGCCGGCAAGGCGGTTGTAGAAGACCGAGGCCACGTGCGCACGTTGATCGGCGTTGAGGCCCTCGCGCTCAACGATAGAGGCCAAGTTGACGATGTCGTAGTCGGACATCTCCACACCATAGCGCACCTTGATCTTGGCTTCGCAGCTCGCAAAGTCAAGCGACTTGTACTCGGTCTTAAACTGATCGAGCATGGCGCGAATCACGTCATCGGCCGTCGGCGAATCACCCAACGAATAGGTCTTGGGGAACAAGAAACCCTCGAGCGAGTCGTTGGCGGCGCCCTTAAGGAAGCTATAGTCGTCCACGTAATTGGAGGCCTTGGCCTGGTTGAGGAAGTCTTCCTTAGAGATGCTGTCGTAAGCCTGGGCCACACGGTCGGCGACTTGATCGACCGTCAGGCCCTCAGGGATAGTCAGCGCATTGGAGCCCGCGTTAGGACCTTCCATGAGCTGCTGAACAACCTTGGTCGCATCCATGAGCGTGGTGAACGAGTAGGTGCCAGGCTTAAGCGACATATCGGCGTTAAGCTTTTTCACCGCCGCGTAGTACTCCTTGGGATTTTCGACGATATGGTTCTCGGAGAGAATCGAGGCGATCGTATCGCCCGAAGCACCGTCGGGAATGGTCACCGTAACCTGCTGACCAGCCGCGACCTTCGTATCCTCACCGGTAAAGAAGCCCTTGACGGCAGGCATGACAAAGAAGGCGATAGTAGCAAGCGCGATTACGGCCACCACGACGCCGACAATCATGGGCACCGGGGAGCTTTTCTTTTGGGCACCGCGACGAGAATGCGTGTTGTAGCTCGAGCGGGTCGCCGGAGCAACGCCATGCGAACCGCGAGCGTGATGCGAATGCGATTGGGGGGCCTGCGTTCGCTGGGTAGGTGTCTGCTGCTTAAAGCGGGTACCGCCAACAGGCTGGGCCGTACGAACAGTTGGCTGCTGAGCCGCGTGAGAAGCCGGATGCTGAGCCGAACGAGCAGAAGGCTGCTGACCCGTCCGTTGAACAGGTTGGGCCGAACGAGAGGAGGACTGCACCGGGCGCGCGGCAGGCTGAGCTGCGCGCTGCGTCGGCTGTGCCGGACGCTGGCCAGGCTGGCCAGGGCGCGACGCCGGCTGACGTGTACGATTCTGCTGGCGCGGATCGGGAGCACTAGGCATGCGAAACCTCCTCGTTTTTACGATCGAGCCACGTCTGCAAAAACAGGCTGGCGGCGATCATGTCGACCTTGCCCCTCATCTGCTTTTCATTGAGTCCCTGCTCGCGCAGGATACGCTTTGCCTCTTGCGAGGACAGACGCTCATCCTCAAACTCCAGCGGAAGATCGAGCTCGTCGGCGATCTTTTGCGCCACGGCGGCAACGCACTCGGCCTGGGGGCCGGGCTCACCGGCCATGGTCAGCGGACGTCCACTTACCAGGATGTCGGGCTCATAATCCTCGACCAGGTAACGGAACGTCTTGGCCATACCGGTGACCTCGACAGCCGGGAGCACCTTGACGGGCATCGCCATCTTGCCATCACGGCTCGAGACGGCGATGCCGATCCTGGTCTCCCCTATGTCCAGCGCAAGCGCGACCACAGCGATTACCTAGATTCTTAGGCGCCGAGCGCGGTCTTAGCGGCCGCGAGGGCATCGGCGATGCCGGCGGCGTTTTTGCCACCGGCCTGGGCCATGTTGGGACGGCCGCCACCGCGACCGTCGACCAGGCCCGCGATCTGCTTGATCACGTTGCCGGCGTGGAAACCGGCCTTAACGGCGTCATCGGAACCGGCGGCGAGCAGGGCCGGGGTGCCCTTCTCGGTCACGCTGGCGACGACGCAGGCGACGGGACCGGCGACCTTCTGGTGCACGGTATCCCAGACGTTGCGCAGGTCGGCAGCCTCAAGGCCCTGGAGCTCAGTGACGACGAGCTTGTAGCCGTCGAGCTCGACGGCGCCCTCGATGGCGTTGGAGATAGCATCGGAGGAACCACCGGTCAGCGCCTTCTTGAGCTTGTTGGACGTCTCGCGCAGCTCGGCCTGCAGGTTCTCCACGCGGGTGGGAACCTCATCCACGCGGCACTTGAGCGCAGCAGCAGCGGCGTCGACGAGCGCCAGACGGTCGGCCATGTAATCGAGAGCGCCCTTGGAGGTCACGGCCTCGATACGGCGGACGTTGGAGCCCGTGGAGGACTCGGAGATGATCTTGAACAGACCGATCTCGGCGGTGTTGGCGGCATGCGTACCACCGCAGAGCTCGCGGGAGAACGGCTGGTCCTCGGCGCCCACGGAGACAACGCGGACGACGTCGCCATACTTCTCGCCAAACAGGGCGACAGCACCGGCGGCCTTGGCCTCGTCGATGCCCATGACGCGGGTAACGACCGGCTTGGAGGCGAAGATCTGCTGGTTGACCAGGTCCTCGACAGCCTTGAGCTGCTCGGAGGACAGGGCCTCGAAGTGCGTGAAGTCAAAGCGCAGGTGCTCGGGCGTCACCAGCGAGCCAGCCTGGGAGACATGCTCGCCCAGGACCTGCTTAAGCGCGGCGTCGAGCAGGTGCGTGGCGGTGTGGTTGCGGCGCAGGAAACCACGGCGCTCGGCGTCGAGCGCGGCGGTCACAGTAGCACCGACGGTCAGCGTGCCCTCGGCAACGTGCGCGACGTGAGCATACAGGCCATTGTGGTTCTTGGTGTCTGCAACAGTTAGCGCGACGCCCTCGGCGGAAAGCTCGCCAGCATCGCCCTGCTGGCCACCCATCTCGGCGTAGAACGGCGTGCGGTCGAGCACGACCTCGACGTCCTCGCCGGCGGCAGCGGACTCGACGGACTCGCCGTTGCGAACGATGGCGACAACCTTAGCGCCCTCGATGACGTCGTTGTCATAGCCGTCGAACTCGGTCGCGGCAACCTTATCGGAAAGCTCGACCCACACGTCGTTGAAGCTGCCCCAGGCGTCGCCCTTGGCGTTGGCGCGGGCGCGGGCCTTCTGGTCCTCCATGCAAGCGGTGAAGCCGTCCATATCGACGTCATGACCAGCGGTGCCGGCGATCTCGACAGTCAGGTCAATGGGGAAACCAAAGGTGTCGTGCAGCTTAAAGGCAACGTCGCCCGGAAGGACAGCGCCGTCGGCGAGCGCGGCCAGGGCCTCGTCCAGGTAAACGCGGCCGTTGTCGAGCGTCGTGGAGAAACGCTCCTCCTCGGAGGCGACGATGCCCTTAACGAGCGCGACGTTTTTGAGCAGCTCGGGATAGGCCTCGCCCATCTGAGCGTTGACCTCGTCGATGAACTTGGTCAGGAAGGCACCCTCAATGCCCAGCAGGCGACCGTGGAACACAGCGCGGCGGAGCAGGCGGCGAAGGACATACTCGCGGCCCTCGTTACCAGGCAGGATGCCGTCCGAGATCATAAAGTCGACGGCACGGGAGTGATCCGCGATGATGCGCAGGGAGCGGCTGGCGCCGGAGTAATCGTCGGCGTCATAGGTCTTGCCGCTGATCTCCTCACCGAGCTTGATGAGGTGCTGCATCAGATCGCCGTCGTAGTTAGCGGTCTTGTGCTGCATGATAGCGGCCATGCGCTCCAGACCCATACCCGTATCGAGGTTACGGTGCGGCAGCTCCGGCATGGAGCCATCCTCCTGGCGGTCGTACTGGGTAAACACGAGGTTCCAGAACTCAAGGAAGCGGTCGCAGTCGCAGCCGGGCTTGCAGTCGGGGCTGCCGCAACCGACCTCCTCGCCCATGTCAAAGTAGATCTCGGAGCACGGACCGCAGGGACCAGTGGGGCCAGCGGCCCAGAAGTTGTCGTCCTCGCCCAGGCGGGAGATGTGGTCCTCGGCAACGCCCAGGGAGCGCCACACGTCATGGGTCTCGTCGTCCTCGGTAAAGACGGTGAAGTACAGGCGATCGAGCGGCAGCTTGAACTCCTTGGTGATGAGCTCAAAGGCCCAAGCGCAGGCCTGCTGCTTGGAGACGCCGCCAAAGGAGAAGTCGCCGAGCATCTCGAAGAAGGACAGGTGACGGCCGTCCTCGCCAATGCAATCGATGTCGTTGGTGCGGACGCACTTCTGGCAGGAGATCGCGCCGATCTCCTTCATGGTCTTCTTGCCCTGGTAATACTCCTTAAACTGGTTCATGCCGGCGTTGGCAAGCAGCAGCGAAGGATCGTCGGGAACGAGAGATGAAGAAGGATAGAGCTTAAGACCGCGCTCCTCAAAGAAGTTGAGGAACTTAGAGCGAATCTCGGCCGTAGTCATTGACGGGTAGTCAGCACTCATAGAGGGAATCTCCTCGGTTTCACATCGAAACAGTTCAAACGTAACGATATTACCATCCCACCGCGCAAGTGCAAAAAAGAGGGCCGCCAAACGGCGACCCTCCAGCGAAAGTGCACGTTATATAGGACTATGCAATCCTTTGAAAAAAGGCTGCTGTAGAATTACATATAAGGGTCACCGATAAGGAGCGATCAATGAAAAGCAAACGATTTGTCCTGAATGCACTTCTGGTAGTAGCACTTTTAGCGCTCTTGGCCTTCTCCTGCTGGTACGCAATCCAACCAGCATTTGGCTACGCATTGTATGCAGTAATGTCCGGCGATAAGGCTTATTACACTCTGCGCACAATTGACGTTCTCTTTTTCTATGTAGCCGGCCCCTTATCAATCGCTTTGCTCGCGTTTCTTGTCATTTACAACTTCAAGAAACGTTAATAGGACCTATTTAGAATCCGAATCGTCCATGGAGCCGTCGATGCCGGTTTTGGTATCGTCGTCCGTGTTGGAGTCATCGTCCTTGGCAAAGGGGTTCTTGAAGAAGCCCGTGGCATCGGGCTGCAGGTCCGAAAGCTTGATCCAAGGATTATCGAGCTCGGTCTTGGGCATAGCTTTAGCCTCGGGCGCAGTCTCGTTACCGATCAGCTCGGACTCATAGATGAACGTATCGTCCCCAAGCGCGTCGTAGGCGGCGACCGGGTTGCCCTCGGCATCGCGATACGGCGTGCCCTTAAACACGGCGCCGTCATAGGCAACAAGCTGGCGGCCGGTCTCATTCTCGAAGTAGTACACAAAGATGCCCTTGAGGGCCGCACACAGCGGGATAGCAATAATCATGCCGATGGGGCCCATGAGTGCCGAGCCAATAACGAGCGCCGTGAGGCTCATGATGGGATGCACCTGCACCGAGCTCTGCATGACCTTGGGCGAAATCACGTTATCGGTGACGTTTTGCGCGACCATCGTCACGATGAGCGTCCACAACGCCAACATGGGGCTGAACATGAAACCGAGCACTGTGGCGATTGCCGCGCTCACCCAGGGGCCGACGACCGGAACCAAATGCATGATGCCGGTAAAAATAGCCATGAGCGCCGCATACGGATGGCCGATAATCATAAAACCGATAAAAGCGAGGAAACCACCGCAGATGGACGTCACGACCATACCGCGCATGTAGCCGCCGACAGAGCGAGAAAGGATGGCGACCATAAAGCGGTACGAAGTCTCCTTCTCCTGACCGATGATGGTGCAAATCTCGTGGTGCATGCGAGGGTAGTCGCAGGCCATCCAGTAGGCAAGCACCAGACCAAGGAAGATCACGAACAGCTGCGAGGCCGTATTGGTGATGAGCGGGAACACACCGCGGCCAAGCTCGGCAGCGATCTGAGACACATACTTCGATGCCACGGTAACCAGCGACGAAAGATTATCGTCCAAATACTCCATGAGCGGCGTGTTGTTGAGCGTCTTGACATGCGAGACCATCTCGTTGAGGTCGCCACCCGCAACACGAAGCTGCTCGGGCAGGCGGCTCAGGACTTCCATGATCTGACCAAAGAGAATCGGCGACAAGATGCAAACGACACCGACGAGCACGGCAACAACAACAATAAGCGCGATAAGCGAACCGATGCTGCGATTCACGCCATGGTGCTCGAGCCAATTAGTGATCGGGGACATCACAAAAGCAATGATGGAGCCGACGGCAAGAAACTCAATAACCGGTGCCAGGATGCCCATAAGGTTAAAGATGACAGCAGCAATAACAATGCAGCCGACAACAGCCCAAATGCGCAGCGTCAGAATGCGGGTGTCGCGCAGCGCGCGATCGGTTTGTTGGGGGTGCTCACTCATGAACGAACCATCACTCCGTCGGGGTCGATCTTGTCCTGAATCTTCTTAAGCGTGCGGCGCAGCAGGCGCGAAACCTGGACCTGCGATATACCCAGCTTCTTGGCAATCTCGATCTGGGTCATGCCCTTTACAAAGCGCAGCTCGATAACCTCGCGCTCGCGCGGCGAGAAATCACGGATGGCTTCCTCGATCACCAAGCGGTCATCGGTAAAGTCGAGCTCATTGTCGTCGTCGGCGTAGCGATCGAGAATCGAGGGGGCATCGTCGGAATCGGACGCACCAGGAGCCTCGATGGGCACCGAGGTATAGGCCGAAGACGATTCCATAGCCTCGAGGACCTCATCGACGGTCACATCTAGATACTCAGCGATTTCCTCAACCTTGGGCGAGCGTTGCAACTCGTTGGTGAGCTTGTCGGTGGCCTGGTTAACCTTAGCCGAGAGCTCCTGCAGACGGCGCGGAACGCGCACGCTCCAGCCCTTATCGCGGAAATGACGCTTGATCTCGCCCAGAATGGTGGGCGTGGCAAACGTGGTGAACTCGAGACCGCGCTCGGGGTCAAAACGATCAATCGCCTTGAGCAGGCCCAGATAACCAACCTGCATCAGGTCGTCGAGCGGCTCGCCGCGGTTCTTAAATTTGTTGGCAAGAAACCTTACCAGGTTCATATGGGACATAACGAGCTGCTCGCGAGCGTCCGGATCACCGGTCTCTTTATAGCGACGAAACAGCTCGCGGGTTTTCTCCTTGTCCCAAGCGGTCTTACCGCTCCGGGAACGTTCGGTCATATTAGATATCCGCCTTGAGGTCGAGGGAAAGCGTCAGGGGCGCCGAAGTCTTTTCGTAGGAATCGCACACGCTCGCCAAAATGAGCTCGGCATACACGGCAGCCTGGTCATCCTCGTCGACAGCGGCCTGATCGCCAAAGGTAAAGGTCATGCCAACGTGAGACTCATCGACATCGAACCTGATCGTAATGTCATCGGAATTAACCGCCGTGCAGCCAAAGATGAAGGCTTCCTCGGCCGCCATACGAATATCCTCGATGCGATCGACGGACATGGAGCACAGCGCACCAACGTTTGCGGCCGTCATACGCACCAGGCGCGCCAGACGTGGGTCCCCGGCAACGGTCAGCGTGATGGGGCAGGTTGCTTCGCTACTCATCGCAGGACTCCTCGGAGGTCTGGGCGGGTGTGTAGGTGTAATACTGAGTCGGCTTGCCAACAGGCTTCTGGCCATAATCGTCGCCCGCGGCGGCCTCGTCCCCAGCTTCGCCAATCAGAACGCGCTCGGTCGGCTGCTCGGCTTCGGCGGCAGCGGAAAGCTTGCGCTCGGCGTCGGCCGCGGGAGCCTTCACCTTGTTAATGAGTTTCTGCACGGCACCTGCCGCAGAATCAGTCACGCTCGACACAGCATTGCTGGCCTCTGCCATGCTGCCTGTAACCTCGGAAATGTCGCGAACCACGGCCTCAACTTCTACGAGATTAGAGGTAAGGGCGTCGACGGCGGTCTTGCTCGACTTAAGCAGCGGCTCAATCTGGGCAAGTGCCGGCGTAAGCTCGTCGACAGCGCCGTCGAGCTTTGCCACCACCGGCTGCGCCTCGGCGATGGTGTTGTTGAGGTCGCTCACCGTCTTGTCGAGCGAATCAACGACAGTGCGGGTCTTGCGCAGGGTAAGCGCGAGCTCAACGATGGCCCACACGCCGGCAATGGCAAGCACCAGCAGGGCAATTTGAATGGGACTCATACAAGCCTCCCAAAGGAATCGAAATACAGACGTTGTTCATGGTACCCCAAAGGGGACGGAAGATTCCCAAAAGCTTACTTTGGCGCCCTGCCGCTACGGTCGCGATCGCTTTGCTCCACACGCCATTCTTCCCAACCGCGGCCGGCAGGCTGCCAAAAGGCACCACGCTCCAGGCCTTCGGGCAAATAGCGCTGGTCGACCCAACCTTCGGGATAATCGTGTGGGTACTTGTATACACCGTACTCGTCGCTGCCGGGACGGTGACGATCGCGAAGATAACTGGGCACCTCGCGCAATCCGCTACTATGGATATCGGCCAGCGCCGCATCGATCGAAGCCTCGCACGCGTTGGATTTAGGCGCCAAGCACACATAGAGTGCAGCCTGAGCCAGGTTAATGCGGCACTCGGGATAGCCAATGACCTCGGCAGACTTAAACGCGGCTTGCGCCACCAAAAGTGCCTGCGGATCGGCATTGCCAACATCCTCAGAAGCCTGAATCATAATGCGGCGAGCGATAAACTTAGGATCCTCCCCCGCGTCGATCATGCGCGCGAGCCAATAGATCGTGGCATCGGGGTCGCTGCCGCGCATGGACTTGATGAACGCACTGATAATGTCATAGTGCATGTCACCGTTTTTGTCATACGAAAAACCGCGGCGTGGGTTGGCAATCTTCACGTCATCGACGGTGATGGGATAACGCTCCCCTGCCGCCGGCGCCGGCGTCCCCTCGGTATCGGGACGCGTGACGGCGATCTCGCTCGCAAGCTCGAGCGTCGTGAGCGCCGAACGAGCGTCGCCCGCAGCCAGCGTGCAAATGGTCTTGACCGCATCATCATCGGCAGAGAACTTTCCGTTCAAGCCCTGCGGCGCCTCGAGCGCACGCTCGATCAGCATGGCGATATCCTCGTCCTTGAGGTGCTCAAGCTCCACCACGCGACCGCGTGAGAGCAACGCCGAGTTGACCTCGAAGTACGGGTTCTCGGTCGTGGCGCCGATCATAATGACGGTACGGTTCTCAACCGCATGCAGCAACGCATCCTGTTGCGACTTCGAAAAGCGATGAATCTCGTCGATGAATAGAATGGTGCGACGGTCGTAGGTATTCAGGCGCGTCTTGGCCTCGTCAATCACGCGGCGCAAGTCCTTCACGGTGCCCGTCACGGCGCTGACCTCGACAAACTCGCTCTTGGTATGGTTGGCGATAATGTGGGCCAGCGTCGTCTTGCCTGTACCGGCCGGCCCGTACAGAATCACGCTCGACAGCACGTCGTGCTCAATCGCGGCACGCAGCCATGAGCCCTTACCGACGGCCTTTTGCTGGCCCACGTACTCATCAAGCGTGTTGGGGCGCATGCGCACCGCAAGCGGCGCATTCTGAAAGGAGCGCTCGCGCGTCGAAGCAGAAAAAAGGTCGTCCATAGCCATCCCGTGCATCAATCAAAATCGTTGTTGACCAACAGTATACCGAAAGGATACGAACTACCGTTCGTTAATATAAGTACGGTGCGGAAACTTTAAACCCGGGAACAACTTACTCGTCAGCTCGCAGAAATAGCCATCCGTCATGCTCGCAATGTAATCCACCACGGCTTGGTCCTTATCGTCCTGCCATGCATAGGTACGGTCGTAGTAGGAAAGCTGCTGCTCAATGCGCGAAATATGATGCTTAAAGATATACGAAGACTCGTCGCCTTTATTTAGATCCTGCAGACAACGGTCGTAGAGCTTTTCGAACGCCTCGCGCAGCTCCGCCTCGGAATCGCCCTCGATGCCGCCCTTACTGTAGATCTTCTCGTAATTCTCCCGCTTGGCCCGGCGGATTTCCTTGAACAGGTCCTCGCTCATCTCGATACGCGGTTTGCCGTAGCTATGCTCCACGATATCAATGGAAGCGTGCGTGAGGATCCAACTGTTGTAGGCACCGTCCCGGCCATCATCAAAAGCGTCGGGCGAAAGCAGGCCCGCCGCGATCGCATCCTGACGGTCACGACCGACGTAGGCAAGAATATCCGAGATGCGAACGACGCAGCCCTCGAGCGTCATGGGACGCAGGTGCTCAATGGCGCCATAGCCCTTGGCAATGCAGTCCTCGACGGTTAGGTCAAACTGATTAAAGGAACCCATGTCCGAGAGCTCAAAAACACGCTGCTCGTACTCGCCGTTATGGCACAGCACACCGTCGAGCGTCTGGAGCGAAACGTTGCGACCGTACAGGGCATCGAGCACGCGCACCGACTGCACGTTATGGAAAAAGAAGCGGCCGGTACGCTCATGATAGATATCGTTGAGGAAGCGCTCGCCGGCATGGCCGAAGGGCGTATGTCCCAAGTCATGGCCCAAACCAATTGCCTCAATCAGATCGCAGTTGAGCCCCAGGGCGCGACCGATATCGCGCGCAATGCGCGAGACAAGCTGCACGTGCAAACCGCGGCGCGACAGATCATCATTGCTGCGGAAGCTAAAGACCTGTGTTTTACCAGCATATCGGGCATACGCGGGCAGATGGAGAATCTTTTCGGCATCGCGCATAAATGCCGGACGCATGAGCGTGCCCTCGTCTGCGGCTCGATCAATGCGTCGGATGACCTGGTCGTCACCGCATCGATAAGGATTAACCACACCCGAGGCGCGGTCGGCAGCGATATGCTCGACCAGCTCGGGCGACAACGCCGCGGGAATGCGATCCATACGAGCCTTGATGGCGGCTGTCTGTTGATTGATTGCCATGGCATGCTCCTTAAAAAGGGCGCGCAAACGGTTACAGCGTACTACCCACGACCTCAATTATGGCAAATATCGGTACCAAAAACGGCAGCAAAGGCAGGGAGCGTGATTTTGCAATGAGACAGGCGGTGGCAAGGGTCAGGAGCGCAACCGCAAACGCGACAACGCCACCCAGGGGGTCGAAGGTACAAAGGGCAAAGAGCGCCTTGACATCCCCCATGCCAATGCCAGAGGCGTGGCGAACACGACGCCAGAGTGACTCAGTAAGCACAAGGGCAAGGTAGACGATGACCGCAAGACCGGCGTGGTCAAGCGCCGTATTAACACCCTTGTCGAGCCAAACGCCTGCAAACGCCGCCACCGCACACGCACCGGCAAGTTCATTGGGAAAGCGTCGCTCACGGGCATCAATCGCCGCGCCGGCAAAGATGCAAATCCAAAACGGGATATAGACCATCGAAAACCTCCTTGGACAGCAGCTCAAACGCAAAAACCACCACAAAGGTGCTGTCCCTTTGTGGTGGTTTTTGGTGGTGGTTACTTGGCGCCCTGCATGACCTCGTCGAGGGTAACGTTAACGGCGTGCTGCGTGGGCACCCAGTCGACCTTCAGGAACAGCGCGGCAACCGTGATGGGGATATAGCTGAACATAAAGATCGGGAAGGTAAACAGGTTGGTCACCAGGCGCCACTTTTGAGCGCAATGAATGTGCTTGTACTCAAAGATGGTCGTGAGCAGCGCCAGGATAAAGAAGGTCTGGTACATCATCACGAACGTCATGATAAGCGAGGCGGCACACGCCTGCATCTCGACTTCGGTAGCCAAGAAGCCGTGCGAAAGACCTCCCACGATCAGGAACGTCGCATTGGCGAGCATCGAGATCAGGGACAACAGCATACCCGGGGCGATCGTCATAAACATGTCGTAGGCAGCAAAGCGATGATAGCGGAAGGTCGATTTGACCAGGTGCTTACCATAGGTAAAGAACACCTGGTAGAAGCCCTTGGTCCAACGCATGCGCTGTTTCCAGGACGCCTTAAACGTCACCGGCTGTTCGTCGAAGAACTCAGCCGGCGCATAGCCAATGCGAATGCCGTGAATAGCGCAGAACGTGGTGAACTGAATGTCCTCGGTCAGCGTGTGGAACTGCCAGCCGTGCATACCCTCAATAACACTGGCGGAGATGAGGTAGCCCGAGCCCGAGACGGCACAAGACGTCTTGCAGATGTTGCGCGCGTTGTTGAGGAAGCGTGCCTCGCGCAGATACCAGGTGGCATTAGCCGCCGAGATCCAAGAGCTGCCGAAGTTCTTGGAGTTACGATAGCTCGTGACCACATGGAAGCCCTGGTCAAAGGCATCGTTCATCTTGGAGACGTAATCGCGGGAAATAACGTTGTCGGCGTCAAAGATGAAATAGCCCTCAAAAGTATCGGGATACTCGTTGAGAATGCGATCAAAACCAAAGTCCATAACCCAGCTCTTGCCCTTACGGGCCAGGTCGTTACGCTCATAGACGACGGCGCCCGCCTCGCGCGCGAGCTGCGCCGTGTTGTCGGTGCAGGCATCGGCGACAACGAAGACCTCGATAAGCTCGGACGGATAATCCTGGTCCTTGATGGAGCGAACAAGGTTGGCGATCACGGCCTCCTCGTTATGCGCCGCGATAAAGAAGGCATAACGATGCAGCTTTTTGGCCTTAGGGGGCGCGACCTCACCACGGAGAGCACCAATGACAAAGAAGACCACCTGGTACAGAAAGCAGACCGTGAGCAGCGTAACCACAATCTGGTTGAAGATCACGATGGGCGTGTTAGTTTGTAAAAAGGCGAGCATGCAGGCTCCCAGCAACGCGTTACGTAAACAATCGTATATCTTATCGTAGGCTAACCGAGTTCAAGAAACCACCTAATACTGGCTAGGCTTCAAGCAGACCGAGCTGCGGAACGATTTCATCTCCAGCGGCCGTGCGACCGATCGAGCGCGGAGCCAGATCGTCGAGAACCGCAGCGAGATCCCACGGCAACTCGTCGCGGCACTCAATGCGCTCCCCCGTCACGGGATGGTCGAATGCGACGCGCCAGGAATGAAGGAATTGCCTGGTCAGACCCTGATCGGCGCGTGCATCGCACTTGCCATAGAGTGGATCGCCCACGCAAGCGTGGTTGATGTGGCGCATATGCACGCGAATCTGATGCGTGCGGCCGGTAAACAGGTGGCACTCGACGAGCGTATAACCGTCGTCAAAACGCGTGGAATCGAAGCGCTCGAGGACCTTAAAGGTCGTAATGGCCTGACGGGCAAAGGGATCGTCCGAAACCGCCATCTTGACGCGGTCACGCGTGGAACGGGCGATACCGGTGTTGATGGTACCCTCGTCCATGGCAATGTGGCCGTGGACGAGGGTAATGTAGCGGCGGTCGAGCGTTCGCGTGCGGATGAGATTCTGGAGCGCGCGCTGGGTGTCGTCGTCCTTGGCCGCAAGCATGAGACCCGAGGTATCGCGATCCAAACGATGCACGATACCGGGGCGGTCCTCGCCCTGCACGGTGCCCAGATGGTCGATACCGCAGTGATAGACCAGGGCATTCGCGAGCGTACCGCTCTCATGACCATGCGCAGGATGGCACACCAGACCGCGCTGCTTGGAGAGCACGATGAGGTAGTCGTCCTCGTAGCGGATATCGAGGGGAATGGCCTCGGGAATCACGTCGGTCGGGTCGTGCGGCTCGGGCAGGTCGACCGAAATGCGGTCGCCGGCTCGCACGGCATACTTTTTGGACAGGCAGGTCTCGCCATTGACACATACAGCACCGCCCTCAATCAGATGCGCGCAGGCAGAGCGCGTAGGGCAGCCGTCGTTGGCGCCCAGATAGGCGTCAAGACGCTGACCAGCGGTATCGTCGGCAACGAGAATATGGATGTCGGCCATTAGCGCTCATTCCTTTCGCGAATCTTGCGGGCACGCTCCCCACGTTGTTTGGCCTTGCGCTTGGCGCGGGCCTCGTCACGGGCGTTGAGCTCGGCGGTCGCATCGACCTCGCGAGCAGCAGGGCTCAAGAACATATAACCGATGAGCGCCAGCACGACACCGACCGTAATGCCGATATCGGCGACGTTAAAGACGGGAAAGTCGATGAAGGTGGTGGCGATAAAATCGGTCACGAAGCCAAAGGCGAGGCGGTCGATCGCGTTACCGATAGCACCGCCCGCAACCATTGCCATGCCCACAACCTCAAGATGGGCGAGCTGGGGCGCACGAACGAGGTACACGGCAATAGCGATAATGACCGCCAACGCCAGCACGGCAAACGCGATGCCATGCCCCTCGCCCATGCTAAAGGCAGCACCGATATTGCGGACAAACATAAAGTCGATGACACCGGGGATGACGGTCACATGCAGGGCGTCGCCCACGGCACGAACCGCAAGCTTGGTCAGCTGGTCAACGAGCAACACAACGAGCGCCACCCCACCAGCAACACCCAACCGCCAACGCAAAGGCGGCGTCATATCCCCAGGACGACCCAAATCAATCCCCTACCCTCAAGAACATCGAATAACGTTTAACGCAAATAACCATCTTATATTGCCACACGCAGAGCGCACGACATATCCACCAACGCAAGCGAAATAACCAGCTAAAAACGAAAGCGGCATTCCGAAAAACAGAATGCCGCTTTTATTCAGCGGAGCAAATGGGCCGAAGGCGCCCAAATTCTCCCTTTTACTAAAATGCCGAGTTACCGTGCCTTAAAGGGCATTCGCACACCTCTCGCAGATGTGAGCGTGGCCGTTGTACTCGCCGACGGTGGTGCGGTAGTTCCAGCAACGGTCGCAGCACTCGCCCTCGGCAGCCTCGATGGCAACGGAGAGCTCCTCGCCCTGGGTCAGTTCAACAGAGGAGACGATGTAGAACTCGGCCAGGTCGACGGCCTTGTCGCCGGTCAGTAGCGCATACATCTCGGCGGGAACGACCGCCTTGACGCGGACCTGCTGGCTCTTGGTGAAGGTGCCGGCAGAACGGGCATCCTCAAGGGCCTTGGTCACGGCGCTACGGAGCTCGAGCGAAGCCTCGAGCACGCCCTCAAACTCATTGGCCTCGTCAACCGTGATGGGCGACTTGTACCAATCGAGCAGCGCGGCGTACTTCTGGTGATCGACGCAGCCGGCGGGCGCGTAGGCCATGGCCTCGTCGACGGTGTAGGACAGGATCGGCTGCAGGTCGCGCATGAGCATCGAGAAGAGCTCGGCCAGCACGGTCTGGGCACTGCGGCGCTCGAGCGAGCCGGGCTTGTCGCAGTACAGACGGTCCTTCAGGGCGTCGAGGTACACGTTGGAAAGCTCGGTAACAACAAAGTCGTAGAGCGCACGGTAGGCGCGCGGGAACTCGTAGCAAGAGTAAGCGTCGTCGACCTCGGCCTGGACCTGGGTCAGACGGGCAACCATGAGCTTGTCGAGCGGCAGCAGGTCGGCAAAGGCGACGCCGTCGGTCTCGGGCTCAAACTGACCCTCGAGCTCGGAGAGCAGGAAGCGCAGCGTGTTGCGGAAACGACGGTAGGCATCGGACGTACGAGCGAGAATCTCGTGGTCGATGGAGACGTCGGAGCTGGTATCGACCGAGGCGACCCACAGGCGGATGATGTCGGCGCCCATCTCGTCGCAGACCTTATTAGGGTCGATGACGTTACCGAGCGACTTGGACATCTTGCGGCCCTGGCCGTCGAGCGTGAAGCCCTGCGAGACGACCGCCTTGTACGGAGCGTGGCCGTTGGCGCCCACCGAGGTGAGCAGCGAGCTCTGGAACCAACCGCGGTGCTGGTCGGAGCCCTCGAGGTACACGTCCGCCGGATACTCCAGCTCGGGGCGATACTCGCAGACGGCCTTCCAGGAGACGCCGGAGTCCCACCACACGTCGAGGATGTCCTTATCGGCCTTGAGGTGATGGCCGCCGCACTTGGGGCAGACGCAGGCCTCGCCCAGGTAGCTCTCGGGAGCATCCGTGAACCAGGCGTCGGAGCCCTTCTCGTGGAAGAGCTTGATAACGGCGTCGAGCGTAGCGTCGTTCATGACCTTCTCGCCGCAGTCGGCGCAAGTGTAGCTGGGGATAGGCACGCCCCAGTTGCGCTGACGGCTGATGCACCAGTCGGGACGCTGCTCGACCATGGCACCGATGCGGTTGGCGGCGTGAGCCGGATACCACTTGACGTTCTCGCGGACCTCCTTGCCAGCCTGCTCGCGCAAACCCGTCTTGTCCATCGAGACGAACCACTGGTCGGTAGCACGGAAGAGCACAGGGTGCTTGCAGCGCCAGCAGTGCGGATAGCTGTGCGTGATCTTCTTCTCGAGGACCAGGGTGCCGCGCTCGCGCAGGAACTCGATGATGTGCGGGTTGGCCTCATCGGTATCCATGCCGCTGAAGGGACCGCCGGTACCAAACTCCTCGCCGGTGTAGAACTTGCCGTCGTCATCGACCGGCATGCAGATGTCGGTGATGCCCTCCTTGAGGCAGGCAAAGTAGTCGTCGACGCCATGGCCGGGCGAGTTGTGGACGATACCGGTGCCGTCATCGACACCGACGTAATCGGCCAGCAGCGCCACGCCCTCAACACCGTCAAAGATCGGCTGCTTGTAGTGGATGTGATGGAAGGTCTCGGCCGGAACAACGTAGGGCTTGCCGTCGACCATAACCGGGGTGTACTCCCAGCCAAACTCCTCACAGCACTTGGGAGCCAGGTCCTCGAGCATGACCTCGGCACGACCTTCGCGCTCAACGGCGACATAGGCGGCGCCGGGCTTAAGGGAAACGGCCTGGTCGGAGGGGATGGTCCACGGCGTGGTCGTCCAGATGATGAAGTCGACCGGGCCGTCGAAATCCTCGAGGCCGGCGGGCTTGGAGGTCATCTCGAAGCGAACGAAGATGGAGGGGCTCGTCTCGTCAGAGTACTCGATCTCGGCCTCGGCCAGCGCGGTATGGCAGTGCTTGCACCAGTGAACCGGCTTGTGGCCGCGATAGATCATACCCTTATCGAACATGGCCTTAAAGACCTCGATGTCGGCGGCATCATGCTGGTGATAGAGCGTCAGATAGGGGTTATCCCAGTCGCCGAGCACGCCCAGGCGACGGAAGCCGGCCTTCTGCAGCTCGATGTTCTCGACAGCGAACTCGTTGCAGAGCTCGCGGATCTTAGCCGTAGAGGTCTGGTTGAACTTCTCGGTGCCGAGCTTCTCCTCGACCTTGTGCTCGATCGGCTGACCGTGGCAGTCCCAACCGGGGACATAAGGAACTTCGCAGCCCTGCATCATCCAGTAACGGTTGATCATGTCCTTGGAGATCTTGTTCATGGCGTGGCCGATGTGGATCGGGCCGTTGGCGTACGGAGGGCCGTCGTGCAGCACGAACTTCTTGTGACCCTCGTTCTTCTTCAGAACCTGCTCGTAGACCTTGTTGTCCTGCCAGTCCTTGAGTCGCTTAGGCTCGGACTTGGAAAGACCGGCACGCATGGGAAAACCGGTCTTGGGCAGATTCATCGTCTGCTTGTACTCGTTTGCCACGGTACCCCTTTCATGTCGTGGGCGCGCACGCCCTCTGGGCACCAAAAAAGCGCCCGTCCCTACAAGCTGGGACGAAGCGCCACAAAACGGGCAAACTGCCCGTAAAAGCTCTTCGCTTAACCACCCAGCTTAGATGCCCTCGCCCGCGTATTCGCGCGCTCGCATCCGTTACTCGGCTGGCCTGTATCGACGACCATCTCGGCGATGTCTACTAAGACGTGCCTGCGCGGCGCGTCCGTTGGGACCGCAGCTCCGGGGTGATTTTCATCGGTCGCATGCGCGGGCTCTCAGCACTCCCCGCTCTCTGTAGCATGCGGATGGCCGACTACTCGTCCCCATCAACGCTTATGCGGAGTATGCTAGCACGTTCCGCGCCGTCGAAAAACCCTCAACATTGGTTTCATACTTTAGAAATTTCTCGCTACCGCAAGCACTCACTTGGAGCAAAATACCTGAAAGCACTTTATCTAGCGAAAGAAGGCTCCTATGCGCACGATTGGAATGAGCGACTATACCGTCGGCGAGGACTGCTTTGCCGAGCTGCCCGGCGCGCTGGCCGAGTACGGGGCGACCAAGGTCGCAATCATCGGTGGCAAACGAGCACTGGCCGCGGCACTTCCCGGTATCGAAGCGGCACTGGAGGGCACCGACGTCAAGATTTTGGAGACGCGCGTCTACGGCACCAACAGCACGCGTGCCAATATCGCCAAGGTTGTGAACTCCCCCGCATGCCAAGAGGCCGACGTGCTCATCGCATGCGGCGGCGGCAAGGCGCTCGACACCGTAAAGACAGCGGCCATCGAGCTCAAGAAGATCGTCTTTACGGTACCGACGATCTGTTCCAACTGCTCGGCCGCGACCGCCATTGCCGTTGTGTACAACGACGACGGCTCGCTCGAGGGCTATTCGTACCCCAATCGCCCCGCGCACATCTTCATCAACCCCAAGATCATCGCCGAGGCACCGGCGGAGTACTTCTGGGCCGGCGTGGGCGATGCCCTGTCCAAGCAGCCCGAGGTCGAGTACGCCACGAGCGCCGGCAACCTGGAGCACACCGCAGGTCTTGGCCTGGCGCTCGCACACACCTGCTCCGAGCCGCTGTTTACCTATGGCGTGCAGGGTCTTAAGGACGTTCGCCAGAACCTGTCGACCGAAGCCGTCAAGCAGATCGCGCTCGATATCGTGGTCAACACGGGCTACGTCTCCAACCTGACCAACCAAAACGATTACTACTACAACTCGAGCGTGGCGCATGCGTTCTACAACGCCACGTGCAGCATCCCGCGCGAGGGCGCCTACCTGCACGGCGAGGTCGTGAGTCTAGGCGTGCTGGTTCTGTTTGCCTACACGGGCGATACCGAGAACCTTGAGCGCTACGCAGCCTTTAACAAGGAGATGGGGCTGCCCGTGACGCTTGAGCAGGTCGGGCTTTCCGAGTCCGATATCCCGGCGCTGTGTGAATATGCGCACTCCACCAACGAGTGGAAGCAGGGTAACCCGGAGCCCTTCACCGACGAGAAGTTCGCCGCCGCCATCAAGGCCGCCAACGCCTACGGCCACACGCTCTAGGCCCAGCCCAAAACCACCACAAAGGGGACAGGCACCTTTGTGGTGGTTTTTTATTGCTCCAGCATTCAGTTCGTACTCGAACCCGATTCTTTACGAGAAAGGGTTCGGGTACGTTTTTTGTTTATCGGAAACTCTGCGGAAGGACTACTCGGAACGGTAAACAGGAACGAACAGAGGCAGGGTATCATCGTGGTGATGGTATCCTGCCTTTTGTTTTGCGGGATCAAGGTCGCTTTATGCGAACTTGATCGCCACTTATATGGCGCATTGATGGCAATTGCTTCGTACGTGCATACCGGGAGCCTGTACACCTCTGGCAAGGCGTAACACACTAGACTTTGTTCCAAAGTCCGTGTGCTAAGGGGACAGGCCCCCTAGAATTCCTGTGGAGTGTGTACGCACGTACGCAGGAAAACGGCAAAATTTCGCTATATCAGGGCGTTCTTTCATTAGAGAGTATGGTATACACGGCTTAGTTCAACAAATAAGAATTTATATATAAAGGAGAATATTGATGAAACTGTTTTTATGCTCTCACTTTTCAAGTGTAGGAAGTCTGATAAAGGAAGAAATTGAAAATAAAAAAGTCGCATTTATTCCAACAGCTTCGCTGCGTGAAGGCTACACCGGTTATGTCGGCTCGGCTCGAAAATTATTCAAAAAGTTGGGAGCAATCGTAACTGAAATTGATATTTCAACGGAGGCTTATTCAACGATACAGTCTCTTTTTGAAGATACGGATGTGATCTATTTTACCGGCGGAAATTCTTTTTTCCTTATAGACCAGCTCCGTAAAACGGGAACGGATGAGCTGTTGAAGAAAGAAATGGCAAAGGGAAAACTGATGATTGGTGAATCGGCAGGTGCGATTGTATGCGCTCCAAGCATCCAATATATCGAGCAAATGGATGAAAAGCCGGAGGACTACTCACAAGAAGATGATGCAGGGCTTAATTTGATTGATTTCTATGTTCTTCCGCATTATCTTACAGCACCATTTAAGAAAGCTACCGAGATAATAATGACTGAGTTTTCGGATTTGAATCTATGCCCAATTGACAACCGTCAGGGAATTGTAATTGATGGTGAAGGTTCAAAGGTAATTTGCAAAGACTAATTTAATAATTCCAGTTTGCTGTACTCGTTCCTAGCAGGGTTTGGGGCAGGCACGCCCCAACAAGAAGCTGTCCCAAAGGGGCAAGAATGGGGACTGCGGACGATTTCTTGGATGGATTGGCTACACTGATGTGGACAGTTCCTGGAGAGGCGCAAGAGACGGGAGGGCCGTTTACGCGTTCCTGCGCGAGGGCCGCGGGGAGGGGCTGCCTGGGTACGGCGCCTGTCAACTCGGTCTACGTCTTTGATGACCGGGTCGTACTCAATATCAACTTCACGGATGATGCCAAAACGGTCACCCGTGAGGAAGTGTTGGGTTCGAGTGCTGTGGACAATGTTCCAGCATGCTGGGATCGAACTCGCTAGCCGGAATCACACGGTACCCGTGACGCAGCAGCAGATCGACAAAAACACCGTTGCCCGCAGTGAGCGTACCGCTGAACGTTCCGTCGTAGATGCGACCCGCGCCGCACGAGGGACTACGATCTTGAAGGATGCACGCAGCGATTTCGGACGGGCCGCCCGCCTGCTCGCAGATATCGAGTGCGCGCTCTGCGCCCAGGCGAAACTCGCGATCGACCGAGACGCCCTCGCAGGTACGGACCTCGCCGTTCACAATCTCGGATGGCTTGCGCGGCGTGGAAAGGCCGCCAAAGACCTCGGGGCACACCAGCAGGACCTCGGCCCCCGTGCGCTCGCAAGCCTCGACCAGCTCGCGATGGTAGTTGTCGAGCCCGTTATACTTGCAGCTCTCGCCCATCAAGCAGGCACTTACCACGATCTTCATATTCAACTCTCCCCACGCAAAACGCCCCATTTGAGATGGACACTCAAATGGGGCGATAGACACTGCGCAACCAGTATTACTGCTGCATTGGCATCAGCGGATTCTCGCGCGTGAGGAGATTCATGAACTCCTCGCCCGTGATCGTCTCCTTCTTGTAGAGATAACGAGCCAGCTCATGGAGCTTGAACTTGTTCTCCTTGAGGATCTGCAGGGCGCGATCGTGCGCATCCTCGATCAGCTTGGCGACAATTGCGTCCACGCGCTCGGCCGTACCGGGGGCGCAGGTGAGCGACGTGTCCTGGTTGAGGTACGCATTCTGAACGGTACCGAGCGCCATCATGCCAAACTCGTCGGACATACCAAAGCGCGTCACCATGTTGCGAGCGAGCTTGGTGGCCTGCTCGATATCGTTGGCGGCGCCGGTCGTCATCTCGCCAAAGATAAGCTCCTCGGCTGCACGGCCACCGCAATAGACAGCGAGCTTGTCGAGCACCTCCTGGCGCGTGGTCAGGAAGCGCTCATCCTCCTCGACCTGCATGGTGTAGCCCAAAGCGCCGCTCGTACGCGGCACGATAGTGATCTTCGTAACCGGCGCAGATCCCTTCTGGCGGGCGGCAACGATGGCATGGCCGATCTCATGGTAGGACACGACCTGCTTCTCATGGTCGGACAGCACCGTGGACTTACGCTGCTGGCCAGCAATGACGACCTCCACCGACTCCTCAAAGTCGTCCTGGGTCGCGCGCTTGCGGCCCTCGCGGACGGCACGCAGGGCGCCCTCGTTGATGATGTTGGCCAGGTCGGCGCCCGAGGCACCGGGCGTGGCGCGGGCAATCGCGGTCAGGTCGATCGGCGGCTCCGTCTTCACGCTCTTGGCGTGCAGCTCGAGGATGTTCTTGCGACCGGTCAGATCGGGCAGCTCGACGGGAATGCGGCGGTCAAAGCGGCCAGGGCGCAGTAGAGCCGGGTCAAGGCTGTCAGGCCGGTTCGTTGCAGCGAGAACGACAATACCCTTGTGGTTATCGAAGCCGTCCATCTCGGTCAGCAGCTGGTTGAGCGTCTGCTCGCGCTCGTCGTTGCCGCTAAAGCCGCCGCCATCGCGCTTCTTGCCGATGGTATCGATCTCATCGATAAAGACGATGCACGGGGCCTTTTCCTTGGCCTGCTTAAACAGATCGCGTACCTTGGCGGCGCCACGGCCGACGAACATCTCGACGAACTCAGAACCAGAAATACTAAAGAACGGAACGCCCGCCTCGCCGGCAACGGCCTTGGCAAGCAGGGTCTTACCCGTACCCGGAGGGCCGACAAGGAGGGCACCGCGCGGCAGCTTGGCGCCGATCTCCTCGTAGCGCTGCGGCTTCTCCAGAAAGTCGACGACCTCCTTGAGGGACTCCTTGGCCTCTTCCTGGCCGGCGACATCCTTAAAGGTCACGCCCACGTCCTTGGAGGCGATCACGCGCGCGCCGGACTTACCCAGTCCACCGCCGCCAAAACCACCGCCGCCAAAGTTCATCGAGGGACCGTCATCGCCCATGGCCTTCTTCATGCGGCGGTTGAGCCACCAGCCAATGAGGAAGAAGATCGCCATGGGAAGAATGAGGGTGAGCAGGTAGTAGGTCATCAAACCCGAGTTCTTATCGGGAACGACCGACTCCAGCGAAGCGCCAGACTCAAGCACGCGATCGGTAAAACCCGCATCATTCGGCACACCGGTCGTCTTGTAGGCGATGTTCTCGTCCTCGCCCTTCTTGGTGTAATAAATCGTGTAATCGTCCGTGTTGTACTCGACCTTGTCGACGCTCTTCTTATCGAGCGCTTTGACAAACGTCGAGTAATCGGTCTTCGTAATCTGCTGCGTGTGACCGATGTTGGGGAACAGAACGGTCGAGAGCACGAGGTAGACGACGAAGGCGATGAGCACGTAGAGGATCATATTCCGTCTACGTTTATTGTCATCCATCTCCATCTGCTTGAACTCCATCTACTGGGGTTGATAATGCTATCTAGAATACCCAACCGGGACGGCGATAAACCGACGCCGGGCACGAAAGGACAGAGATGGCATCACTGGAAGTCGGCAAGGTTCAGATCTACACGGGCGACGGCAAGGGCAAGACGACGGCTGCGCTGGGGCTCGCGCTGCGCGCCACGGGCTATGGACTTAACGTGCTCATGCTTCAGTTTGCCAAGAAGCTGCACTGCGCCGAACATGACGCGGCACCTCGATTGGGGCTACGCATCGTACAAGCCGACCGCGACACGCCCGGAGCCTGTGCCGCACAGATCATGGAGCTGGCGCGAGAGCAGATTAGCCAGGTCGATGTGCTGATCTTGGATGAGCTGGGGGAAGCCATGCGACGGGGCTTTGTGACGCGCGAAGATGTTGAAGCGTTGATTGCGATGAAACCAACCATCACGGAGCTCGTGCTCACCGGCCGCGGGCTGCTGCCCCTCGCCGATCTTGCCGACCTAGTAACCGAAATGCGCCCCGTCAAACACTACTTCGACGAAGGCCTCCTAGCCCGCCAAGGCATCGAATACTAGCCATTGCGGACGTCCCCAATGGCTAGGCGGTGGCGCGGCCTAGCCAGTTGCCGCTGTGGTGGTAGATGGTGAACATTGTGGCCGTGATAAGCCAGGTTACGGGGTAAACCAGCAGCAGGTGCTCAAGCGATGGATCGAACGGCATAATCGCAAACACCCAGATCACCCTGAGCACGACAGTGCCAAAAATCGTGAGCAGCATGGGCTGCAAGCTCACGCCGGCACCGCGAATGGAGCCCGACGCGTTTTCGATAATCGAGAAGATCGCGTAGAACGGCGCGATAAAATGAAGAATCGTCGTGGTGTACGCCGAAATCGAAGCATCGTCGACAAACAGACGCGACAACGGACCCGAGAACACCAGCAGCACGGCAGACAGGCCACCAATGAGCATAAACGACAGCACGAGCGACGTATGGTAGCCCTTGCGCATACGCTCGTAGTTGCGTGCGCCAAAGTTCTGTGCCGAGAACGTGGTGATCGAAACGCCAAGCGCCTCGGTAACCATCCAGACAATGCCATCCAAACGGCCCGAAAGACCCCACGCCGTGGTGACATCGGCACCAAACGAATTGACCGACACCTGAATCAAAACGTTGGAAATCGAATACGCAGCAGACTGAAAGCCAAGCGGCAGACCACACGAGATCATGCTCTTACAAATGCCAGGATCAATGCCGAGTTTGGACAGTGAAAGCCGCCACGCACCCGGTGCGTGCATCATACGAATCACGATCATCGTGGCGTTGGAGCAAATGGTCAGCGCCACCGCGATGCCGCAGCCCAGAGCCTCCATATGAAGCACGGCAACGAAAATGACATCCAGCACCGCATTAACAAGGCAGCCGGAAGCGATGATCACAGCAGGCCCGCGCGTGTCGCCCACGGCGCGCAGCAGTGCCGTTCCCATATTGAGCAGCAGCGCCGCAACCATGGCGGCAAAATAACAACGAGCATAGGCCACGCCCTCGGCCAATAGTTCATGCGGCGTGTTCATAAGCACCAGCATGGGCTCAACGAACACTATGCCAAGAATCGAGAAAACGATACCGCCCACCAGCGCGAGCGTCATGGCCGTATGGACCGAACGACTCAGTCGCTCATCATCGTGCTGGCCAAAATACTGACCGGTAATGACCGCGCAGCCGGCACCGACTCCAACGCAAAAACCAATGCAGAGCTCGGTGAGCACCATCGTGGCCTGAATGCCACCCAGCGCGAGCTTGCCGCCAAACTGGCCGACAATATAGGTACCGATAAGCGTGTAGGCCTGCTGAAAAAACGAACTAAAAAAGATGGGAACGCACAGCGAAAGCAGCTGCTGCCAAATAACACCCTGCGTTACATCGATAGCCGTAGATTTCTTAGCCACACGCCCTCCCCAAAAGCGTACGTCAAACAACAAAACAGCGATTTAGAACCAAAGCCAAAGCCAAAGCCAAAACCAGCTTAGCACCGGCCGGCGGCAACCGAAACACCCCGAATTAGAGCGCGGTGCGAAATATTTGCCTAGTGATACAAACCCGGCTGGTAGTGATACTCGTTGCTCACGTGCGGGCACAGCTGCCAAAAGGCGACGGCACTCGCCGCGGCCACGTTGAGCGAATCGACCCCGTGCGCCATCGGAATGCGCACGGCTCGGTCGCAGCCGGCAATGGTCTTGGCGCCCAAGCCAGCACCCTCGGTTCCCATAAAGATTGCCAGGCGGTCAATCTCCTGCAGCGCGGGATCGTCCAGCGAAACGGAGTCATCCGTCAACGCCATGGCGGCACACGAAAAGCCGGCATCGCGCAGCGCCGCCAGCCCATCATGCGGCCATACGCGCGCCTCGCTGCCAATGCGCGTCCAGGGCACCTGGAACACCGTGCCCATGCTCACGCGGGCCGAGCGACGGTACAGCGGATCGCAGCACGTAGGGCTCACCAGAATGCCGTCGACATTGAGAGCGGCAGCCGAGCGGAAAATCGCGCCCACATTTGTGTGGTCGACAATGCCCTCGAGCACGCACACGCGCACTGGGCGCTCCCCCGCCGCCTCGACGACGCCGCCCAAGAACTCATCAACCGGAATCTGTCGCGGGCGACGGAATGCCGCGAGCGCACCGCGCGTCACGTTAAAACCCGTCAGCTGCTCCATGAGCTCCATCGAGGCCACGAACACGGGAACCGGACCCGCGCCCTCGCGTGCCGCCAGGCGCTCAAACAGCGGCATCATCTGGTCGAGCCAGCGCTCGCCCAAAAGAAAGCTCACCGGCTCATATCCGGCGCGAACCGCACGCTCGATGACCTTGGCACTCTCGGCGATAAAGATGCCCTTTTGCGGCTCCAGCACGCAGCGCAGCTCGCGCTCGGTCAGTCGCACGTAGGCATCGAGCCGCTCGTCCTCGAGCGAATCAATTCGCAGCACCTCAACGGCATCAGTCATAGCAGCCAGCCCGCACCCTTCTTTACAGCACATCTATACCAAACGAGGCGACGCTAAGCGCCGCCCCATACATTCAAACAATCCGATGATACCGTTCACGCCGGACGATTTACGTCTCAACGCGACGATACGTTACGAACTCATAATCGACACCCTCGTCGCCCTCGCCCGAGGCAATCGTGGCAACCCCTTCGCGCCGCGCAACTTCCCACGCGGGATCGGCGTCCAAGTTGGGAAAGTACGTGTCCACGGGATGGACGCAGTGGTTATGCGTGACCTCGGCCTCCACGCAGTACGGCAAAAACTGCCGATAGACATCGCCGCCGCCGAGCACCCAGGCAACGGGCTCATCGGCAACCGCGGCGAGCGCCTCGCCGATACTATGCACCACGTCGACGCCCTCGGGCGTAAAATCCTCGTCGCGCGTGAGCACGATATTGCGACGATTCTTGAGCGGACGTCCACCGGGAAAACTCAGCAGCGTCTTGCGTCCCATGATAACCGGACAGCCCTTGGTACACGCCACAAAATGGCGCATGTCGGCGCGATTGGACACGACCATATCGCCCTCGCAGCCAATGCCCCAGTCTTCACACACGGCGACGATGGCAGAAAGCTCACACGTCATACCTGCCACCTATACCGCAATGGGGATGTTCTTGACCTGCGGGCCGTGCTCGTAGCCCTCGACGATCAGGTCGTCGGTCGTAAACGCGTAGAAATCGTGCACATCGGGGTTAAGCGTTACCTTGGGCGCCGCAAACTGCGGACGCTCGATAAGTTCGCGGACGATGTCGACATGGCGGTCGTAAATGTGGGCATCGGCAATCACATGCAGCAGCTCGCCGGGAATCATATCGACCGACTGCGCGACCATCATCAGCAAGATGGCGTACTGGCACACGTTCCAGTTGTTCGCGGCCAAAATGTCCTGGCTGCGCTGGTTGAGAATCATGTTGAGCGTGGGCTTATCGTCCTGCGGGCGCTGTGTCACGTTATACGTCACGCTGTAGGCGCACGGATACAGGTGCATCTCGGAAAGGTCGCTAAACACGTAGGTATTCGTCATAATGCGGCGGCTGTACGGCGTGTTCTTAAGGTCGTACAGCACACGGTCCATCTGATCGAAGTCACCCTCGGCATAATGGCTCTTCTGCCCAATCTGATACCCGTAGGCCTTGCCGATGGAGCCGGTCTCGTCGGCCCACTCATCCCAAATATGGCTGTTGAGGTCATGCACGTTATTGGACTTCTTTTGATAGATCCATAGGATCTCATCCATGGCAGATTTGAGGGCCGTACGACGCAGGGTAAGCGCCGGAAACTCCTCACGCAGGTCGTAGCGGGCCGTGACGCCAAAGTTTTTAATGGTATAAGCAGGGGTGCCGTCCTCCCACACCGGGCGGACCTTTTGGCCCTCGGTGGTGGTGCCATGGTCCAGAATATCGCGGCACATGGATACAAACTGTTGATCAGCCTTGCTCATTGACCCTCCTGTCAGTCGCCTATAAGCGATTTTTATTGTAGCCCAGGCGCACGCGGCCCCACAGCCCAAACATAAGCCCTCATTTTCTGACATATGCCAGAAATACCTTGCGTGGTTCCTCATGCGCGCTATTCTATTGTTGACATATGTCAGGTTTGGAGTGTGCATGGCAGGAAGACGCGAAAAATTGCGCCGCGTTGGGATCATCCCCGAATATCGTGGCTTTACCCCCGATGGCCTGGCCAGCGGAGACGCGATCGACATGACGGTCGATGAGCTCGAAGTCCTGCGCCTGTGCGACCTGGAAGGCCTCAATCAGGAGGCTGTCGCCCAGCACATGGGTATCGCTCGTGCCACGGTGGCGGCTATTTGCAGCCGAGCGCATCGCAAGGTGGCAAACGCGCTGATCAATGGTCGGGCGCTCGTCATCGAGGGCGGCACTATCGCGTACTCCCCCATCACCGCAACGACGGCCGCATGGCCAGCAAAGGAGGTCGGCGCCATGAGGGTGGCAACGACGTACGACAACGGCAACATCTTTATGCACTTTGGCCGTAGTGAGCAGTTCAAGATCTACGACATCCAGGATGGCAAGGTGCTCAACGAACAGGTCGTGGGCACCGGCGGCACCGGTCACGGCGCATTGGCGGGCCTGCTTGCCAACGGCGGCGTCGACACGCTTATCTGCGGCGGTATCGGCGGCGGCGCCATCAACGCACTCACCCAGGCCGGCATCACGGTCTACGCGGGCGCCCAGGGCAGCTGCGACGCCTGCGTCGAGGCCCTTATCGCGGGCACGCTCGCGCAGACCGGCGAGGCCACCTGCGACTGCCATGGTCACGACCACGAGCACGCCCATGAGCATGGCGAGTCCTGCGGCTGCCACGGCCATCACGAGCACAAGGGCCACGAGGGTTGCGGCTGCCACTAGCGGCAAATACCCTGCCGCCAGCACGCTCCCACGCGTACAACAACCTGCAACCGAACGGCGAAGGCCGCCTGGAATACGATCCAGGCGGCCTTCGCCATACACAACTCAAAAGAGCCATTACTTTTTATTGCGCATCTGCGCTTCCATCTGACGCAGCAGGTCCATATCGGACTTGGGACCGCCCGTTCCCAAGCCACCCAGGCCGCCCATGCCGCCCAGACCCATGGCATCCAGACCGGGAATATTGGGCATGCGCATCTTTTTGCCCTTCTTACCCTTCTTGCCCTTCTTGCCACCAGCCTGTGCCTGATTGGCCATCGTGCGCATGCGGCCCATCATCTTGTTCATCTCGCCCCACTGCTTCATAAGGCTGTTGACCTCAGTGGGGGTCACACCGGCACCCTTGGCAATGCGGGCACGGCGCTGACCGTTGATGATGGAGGGGCGCAGGCGCTCCTCCTTGGTCATCGACATGATGATGGCTTCGTTCTTATCGAAGATGCCCTCGTCCAGATTGCCGCCCATCTGGTTGAGCGCACGCTGGCCACCGGGAAGCATGCCCAGGATGCCCTTCATACCGCCCATCTTCTTGACGGCCTTCATCTGGTCGAGCATGTCGTTCATGGTGAAGCCCTCGCGCAGCATGCGCTCGGCAGCCTCGAGCTGCTCGGCATCGGCGGCCTCCTGGGCCTTCTCGATGATGCCGACGACGTCGCCCATGCCCAGAATGCGCTTGGCCATACGATCGGGATAGAACGGCTCCAGCGAATCGGGTTTCTCGCCCATGCTCACGAACTTGATGGGCTTACCGGTCACCTGGCGCACGGAAAGCGCGCCGCCGCCACGGGCATCGCCGTCGAGCTTGGAGATGATCACGCCGTCAAAGTCGGTTCGCTCGGCAAAGGTCGAGACGACGTTGACGATGTCCTGGCCGGTCATGGCATCGACGACCATCAGCACCTGATCGGGCTTGACGGCCTTCTTGATGTCCACGGCTTCCTGCATCATCTGTTCGTCGATCTGCAGACGACCGGCGGTATCGACGATGACCACGTCGCGCAGGTGGTCGACGGCCTCCTGGATGGCGCCCTTGGCGATGTCGACCGGGTGTGCACCGTCGCCGCGGAAGACCGGTACGCCGATCTCTCCGCCAAGCGTGGCCAGCTGGTCGGCAGCGGCGGGACGGTAGACATCGCACGCGGCGAGCAGCGGCGAGCGGCCCTGCTTCTTGAGCAGGTAGGCAAGCTTTACGGCCGCCGTGGTCTTACCGGAGCCCTGCAGGCCCACGAGCATGATGACATTGGGAATGCGGTTGCTAAAGACGAGCTTGCTCTCGGTAGAGCCGAGCATCTCGGTGAGCTCGTCGAGCACGATCTTGACGACATTTTGTGCCGGCGACAGCGACTCCATGACCTCGGCGGTCATGCAGCGCTCCTTGGTCTTGGCGACAAACTCCTTGACGACCTTAAAGTTGACGTCGGCCTCGAGCAGCGCCATGCGGATGTCGCGCATGGCCGAGGTGATATCGGCCTCGGTCAACTTGCCCTTGCCGCGCAGACGGTCAAATGTGTCGTTGAGGCGATCGCTCAGGGAATCAAACACTAGTCACTCCTTAATTGGACTCGCCCACCAGGGCGCGGCAGAAATCTTTGGCATTGAACTCCTGCAGGTCATCGACCTGCTCGCCCACGCCCACGCGCAGGATCGGGAGCTTGAGCTTCTCGGCCACGGCCATGGCGATACCGCCCTTTGCCGTGCCGTCGAGCTTCGTCATGATAATACCGTCCAGACCCAGTGCCTCGTTAAACTCGAGCGCCTGGTTCAGACCGTTCTGGCCGGTGGCGGCATCGATCACGAGCACGACCGAGACGGGCATGGGGCCGGCGGCCATATTGGCGGCGCGCTTACGCGTCACGTTGACCACCTTGGCGAGCTCGCGCATGAGCTCGGGGCTCGTGTGCAGGCGGCCGGCGGTGTCGATAAGCACCAGGTCGCTGCCGCGTTTATCGGCCTCGTCGAGCACGTCGTAGCAAACGCTTGCCGGATCGGAGCCGCGATCGCGCTTGATGACGGGGACGCCGGCACGCTGGCCCCACACATCGAGCTGCTCGATGGCGGCAGCGCGGAAGGTATCGGCCGAACCGATCACGACATTCTTGCCGCGGGCAGCCATGGCGCTCGCGATCTTACCGACCGTCGTGGTCTTGCCGGCACCGTTAATGCCTACAAACAGCACGCAGCTCGGCGTATCGGAGAACGGATCGCGCTCGATGGGCACAAAGTGCTGCTCAAGCTGCTCGGCTAGGGCGCGACGGAGCTGCGGGGCGGTCTTGAGGTTCTTCTTGGCGGCCGTCTCGCGCAGGTCATCGGAGACCTGAATGGCGACCTCGGCACCCATGTCACCCATAACGAGGGTGTCCTCAAGATCCTCCCAAAAATCCTCGTCGACCTCGCCGCCAAAGTAGAAGACCTCGTTGAGGGCCTCGCGGCTGCGCTCGAGTCCGCGCGAGAGTGCGTCAAAGAATCCCATTATGCATTCACGACCTTTCCGGTTTCGCGATCGAGTTTTTGCGAGACGACGCGACTGACGCCGTCGGCTTGCATCGAGACGCCGTAGAGAACGTCAGCGTCCTCCATAGTACGGCGCTGATGCGAAATGACCAAGAGCTGCGTATCGGAACGCAGCACATCGAGGGCACCGATGAGCTTGGACAGGTTGGCGTCGTCGAGCGCCGCCTCGACCTCGTCCAGCACATAGAACGGCACCGTGCGCGTGCGGTACACGGCAAAGAGCAGGGCGAGCGCCGTCAGACTCTTCTCGCCGCCCGACATGAGCATCATCTTGGTGATGCGCTTGCCGCGCGGCTGCGCCACGACCTCGATGCCTGTCTCGGCCGGATGCTCGGGGTCGGTCATCTCCAGATGCGCCTGACCACCCGGGAACAGCATGGCGAAGATCTCACGGAAGTTCACATCGACCTTCTCAAAGGTCACCAGAAAGGCCTTACGCATCTTGCGGTCGATGGCCACGGTGATCTTGGTGAGCGCCTTGCGCGCGCTCTCCAGATCGGCCAGCTGCTCCTCGATGTAATCGGCGCGACGCTTGAGCTGCTCGTACTCCTCCATGGCGACCTGGTTCACAGGACCCAGGTTGTTGATCTGGCGCACGAGCTGGTTAAGTTCCCGCTCGGCGGCATCGCGATCGGTGGGCGCCGGCAGCATGAGCGCTTCCTCGAGCACCGTGGTACCGTCGGCGGTGATGGCCTTGATGGCAGCCTCGACCTGCACCTCGAGCTTGCCACGCGCGACCTTAAACTCGTTTTGCGTCGCGGCGGCGGTATCGACCCGCTCCTTAGCGCGGGCAACCTCTGCCTTGGCATCCTCGATGGTCTTCTTGAGCGAAGCGGAGTCCGCCTCCTCCAGAGAGGCCTGGTCACGCAGACGTGCGGCCCAATCTGACGCGCGCTCCAGCAGGGCCGAATAGCGCTCGTGCATGGGATCGACGCGCAGGCGCAGCAACTCGAGTGAGCGCGAGGCCTGGCGTGTTCCGCGGATACGGCGGTCGATGCCCTCCAGGCGATGCTCCAGATCGGGCACGCGGCCCTTCAGAGAACGAAGGCGCTCGCTCGTCTGGGCCAGGCGGACCTTGGCATCGGCGAGCTTGCCGGCGGCCTCGGAATCGTCACGGCGAACGCGGTCGAGTTCGTCGTTGGCCTCGGCAATCTGCAAGCCCAGGTCGCTTGCCTGCGCTCGAGCCTCGTCGCGCGAACGGGTGAGCTCGTCCACGCGCGGGCGCGCAGCGCGAACGGCCTCGGCAGCCTGCTCGCGGCGCTTGGAAATACGCACGCGCTCGACCTCGGCATTGTTGGCGCTTTGCTCCAGGCGGCCAATCTCGGAGAGCAGCGAACGGCGCTCGCCCTCAAGACGGGCGATCTCGCCGGCGGCATCGCCCTCAGCGGCACGCGCCTCTTCGACGGCCGCATTGGCCTCGACGACCTGATCCGACACATGCTCAAACACAGCAGCCAGATCGGGCTCCAGGCCCTCCAGCTCGCGAATGCGACGCTTGCGCTCCAAAGCACCCGAAGCCTCGCCGGCGTCGAGCCCCACACGCACCAGGCCGCCGCAGGCGACGCGGGCGCCATCAGGGGTCACGTAAGTCACGCCGTCAACAACCGGCGCCGACAGCGCGGCAGCAAGATCGTCCACGACGTAATAGCCGCCGAGCAGCGCCTCGACGACGGGGCCGAAGCCTGCGCGAACGGACAGACGATCAACCAGACGGGTACCGGAGGCGCCCTCAGCGGCGGTAGAGCCGCTCACGCCGCGCGCCACCAGCAGTGCCTCGCCCGAGGCCTTCTTCTGGTCCAGAGCGGCACGACCGGCACGCTCAAGCGTGGCGGCGTCATCAAACAAAAGAGCATCGATATCGCCGGCAAGCAATTGCTCAACCAGGCCCTCGAGCTCACGAGGAGCCTCGAGCACGTCACCCAGACGACCCGAGACATCATCGCCCAGTGCGCCCATCAGACGGCTCACCAGCGGCGAGCTGTCTGCCATGCGGGCATCAAGCTTCTTTTGGCTGGCAAGCTCCGAGCGCACCTCGGATAACTTGTTGCGTACCTCGCTCTCGCGGGCACGCAGGTCCTTCAGGGCCGCGCGTGCCGTCTCGGTGGCTTCACGCGCATCGACCTGAGCCTGGCGCGCTTCCTCAAGAGCACCCTCAAGCTCCTCGGCGCGGTCGCGACGGCTCTCGAGCGAGGCCGTGACCTCCTCGAGCTGGTCATCGATCTGCTCCAGGCGCGAGGCATACATGTTGTCCTCGACCTCGGCGTTACTCAGCGAGTCCTTCACCTTGGCGAGTTCGAGTGCCGCGTTATCGGCCCCACGTTGCACATCGCGTTGCTCACGCGTAAGCTGCGAAATCTGATTGTCGAGCGCAACGCGACGCTCGTGGAGCTCGGCGGCGGCAGGTCCGGCGGCGTCAACGTCCTCCTGGGCCTGCATGTGCGCGCCGGTCACTTCCTCAAGCTGCGCACGTGCATCCTCGAGCTCCTCTACCACGCGACGACGCTGATGCTCGGAGCTCGAAATCTGCCCGCGCATGTCGGACAAGCGCGACACCATGTTGTGGCCCTTTTCCTCGAGCAGGCGCATATCGGAGTTAATGCGACCGACCACATCTTGCATATGGCGGCGCTGCTCGCCCAGATCGCCCACAAACAAGCCCTTTTCCTCGAGCATGACCTGGAGCTTCTCGAGCTCGCGCTCCTTTTCGCCCATGCGGTACTGCGCAAGCTCCAGCTCGGCGGCGCCTTCCTTGGAGCGGCTCTCCAGGTCGTTCCACTGCGACTGCAGCGAACGCAGCTCGTCGACGGCTAGCATCTGCGTAAGCTCGTTCGCGCGCGAGGACAGCTCTTTGTACTTGCGCGCACGATCGACCTGACGCTCCAGCGGTCGCAGCTGACGGGCAATTTCCTTATTGATGTCGCGGGCACGGGTCAGGTGCTCGTCCATCGATTTAATCTTTTTGAGCGCACGCTCCTTGCGGCACTTGTGCTTGGAGATGCCGGCTGCCTCCTCGATGAGGGCGCGGCGCTCCTCGGGGCGGCTCTGCAAAATGGCGTCGAGCTTGCCCTGGCTAATGATGGAATGCGTATCCTTGCCCAGGCCCGAATCGTGCAGGATGTCCTGAATGTCCATCAGGCGGCACGGACTCGAGTTGATGAGGTACTCGCTTTCGCCCGAGCGATACATGCGACGGGTGATGGCGACCTCGTCAAAATCGACGGGCAGCATATGGTCCGAGTTATCGAGCACCAGCGTGACCTCAGCGACACCCACCGGCTTGCGTGCCGACGAGCCCGAGAAGATGACGTCCTCCATGGCCTGGCCGCGCAGCTGCTTGGCGCTCTGCTCGCCCAGGACCCACAGAATCGAGTCGGAGATGTTCGATTTTCCCGAGCCGTTGGGACCGACGATGACGGTCAGGCCCGGCTCAAATGACATATGGGCGCGGTCGGCAAACGACTTGAACCCTTTGAGCGTGAGGGACTTGAGATACACGGTTCCTCGCTTAAACAGGCTTCTTGTTGAGAATCACGCCGTTGGTGGTGTAGCCCATGCGGTCGAGCGCCTCGAGCGCAGCGGCTCCCTCGGCCTCCTTCTTGGAGGAACCGGTGCCGCGGCCCTGGCGAATGCCGTCGATGAGCACCACAGCGGTAAAGGTGGGCGCATGCGCCGGGCCCTCGGAGCCAACGAGCTTATACGCAGGGGGCTCATGACCGTCGGCTTGCACGCACTCCTGCAAAAACGACTTGGGGTTCGCAGGATGCTCGGCACGCTCGGAAGCCAAATGCGGCTTAAGCGTACGGTGAATGAACTCCGCCGCGGCATCCCAGCCAGCATCCAGGTACAGCGCGCCCACGAGCGACTCGTAGACGTTCTCGAGCGCCGAGTGCAGGCCGCGCGCACCGGTACCGGTCTCGGAGGCACCAAAGATAATGATGTCGTCGATGCCCAGCTCATGAGACACCTCGGACAGCGTAGCGCCCGAGACAAGCGACACCTTCAGGCGCGTGAGCTTGCCCTCGTCAAACTCCGGATAGGACTCAAAGAGCGAACGGGCGACCACAGCGCCCAAAATGGAATCGCCCAAGAACTCAAGGCGCTCGTAGCTTGCCGAGACTGGCTGGCCTTCGACGGCCGAAGGATGCGTAAGAGCCGCGCGCAGCAGCACCTTGTCATTGAACTCGTGGCCCAGAATCTCCTGGGCGCGCGTAAGTCGTTCGGATAAAGCCAAGACCTAAGCCTCCCTGGCGTTTTCGATCGCGTCGACGGCGTCGGCGACAGAGTTGAGCGAGAGCAGGGTCTCATCATCGATCTCGAGATTGAACTCGTCCTCGATAGCCGTAACCAGTTGCAGGCGCTCGAGCGAGTTGGCATCGAGGTCGTCAAAGGTGGTCTCATCGCTAATTTCGGCAACATCGACGCCCAGAACGTCAGCAGCGACCTCGGCGATCTTGTCGAAGATTTCGGAGCGGTCCATAGCGCTTCCTCTCATAGTGCATGAATACCAAAAGATTGGCACCGCGCGGGCGGCACCAAGACACGGTTTTGATTCTACCCCACGACGTGCGCCGCGAGGCACATAACAGCGCTCTAACTCGCTCTTATAAAACGATACCGTCCATGGAGTTGGCGACGTTCTCGACCAGCCCGGCGCGCACGGCTTCAGCCGCCGCGAGCGTACCGTTTTTGACGGCCTCGACCGAAGTGGCACCGTGACCGATCAGGACCACGCCACGCAGGCCCAAAAGAATCGCGCCGCCCTTGGCATCACCAGACAGCTTGGCCTTAATCTCGCGCATCTGCTTTTTGATGAGCAGCGCGGCGATCTTGGTGCCGAGCGAGGCCATAAAGGCACCCTTGAGCTCCTGCAGCAAAAACTTGGCAGCGCCCTCGGTGGCCTTGAGCGCAATATTGCCCGACATGCCATCGGCAACGACGACATCGAAATTGCCCGAGGTGAGGTCGGTGCCTTCGCAGTTGCCCACAAAGCCGGGAACGGCGGCTTTCATGGCCGGGAAGCAGGCCTTGGTAAAGTTGGAACCCTTCTCGTCCTCGGTGCCATTGGCAAGCAGGCCCACGCGGGGACGCTCGATGCCCAAGACGACGCGGGCATAGGCGCTACCCATCTGGGCAAAACGCACCATGTCATCGACCTCGACATCGGGGTTGGCGCCCATATCGCACAGCACCGTCAGACCGCCGGCGCGATTGGGCAGCGCATTGGTCAGACAGGGACGCACCGGCTGCTTCTTGCCTTCGGCCATATATCTAAACGGCGTCACATAGGCGGTGGCGGCAGCGGTCATGGCACCGGTCGAGCCGGCGGAGAAGAACGCGTCCGCGTTGCCCTTTTTGATGGCGCGGCAGGCAAGCACGATCGACGATTTACGCTTGGTCATCACGGCGCGAATGGGATCGTCATCCATGGCGATAACGTCGGGTGCCTCAAGAGCCTCAACACGTGCATGGGAAGCAGCAAATGGATTGACGATTTCAGCGGGGCCAGCTGCCAAGACCTCGATATCGGGATCGACTGCAAGCGCAGCCTCGATACCATCGAGAACAACCTGAGGTTTCTCGTCTCCGCCCACAACGTCTACACAAACGCGAACGTTACTCATATACATGCTCCTTATACAAAAATGGCCGACTCATTGAGCCGGCCATTGTGGTTCCATTTGGAACGGCATCGCATCCAGAGTATACCGTTACTCGGTAACGATAACCTCGCGGTCCTTGTAGAAACCGCAGCTGGGGCACACGTGGTGCGGAAGCTTGACAGCGCCGCAACGGGGGCACGTGGACTGAGCCGCAGCCGAAATCTTCATGTTGGCGGAACGACGGGTGTGAGTGCGGATACGACCCTGCTTTTGTTTAGGTACGGGCATAGTGACCTTCCTTATGAACTATCCAGTGTGGCGATTACGCGCAAGTAGCGATACTACCACAGTTTTACTCATCGAGCTTGAGATTCTTCAATGCTGCAAATGGATTTTCCGTGGCAGCGGCCCATTCTGCCTCTGCCTGGGCGGCGCAATCGCATTGCTCGACATTGAGATTGCAACCGCAAGTGGGACACAGACCGCGGCAATCGGGCTTGCAGAGCACCACAAACGGCGTGTCCATAACGACCGCGTCGTTGATGGGCTCACCCAGATCCACGATGCGGTCCTCACCCAGGAGCTCGTAGCCGTCCTCGTAAGCCTCGGGATCCTCGGGCTCCTCGAAGAGGTAGAACTCCTCGATCTCGCCGGCGATATCAAACGAGGCGGGCTCCAGGCAACGATCGCACTCGCCGGTGGCGTGCGCGCGGACCATGCCGGTAAGCAAGACACCGGTACCGGCATTGGTAAAGACAACGTCGTAGTCGATGCCGTCCTGCAGCTGGTACTCCTTCTCGCCCACCGTGTAGGTGGCGACATCGACCTTGCCGGTCAGCGGATACGAATCACCAGGAAACTCGAGCTGCTCGGAAAGATCGACGGCAACGCTCGGGAACTCAGCCATTACCACTGACCATTCTGTTGGGCGGCACCCTCGTTGAGCTGCTGACGGCAACGGGTAACGGTGCCGGTCAGGCTCTTGAGGTTCTCCTCCAGGTGCGTAAAGACCTGCTCTGCGTAGTCCTCGGCAGCATAACGCGTCTCGCGCTCGTACTGCTGGGCACGATCGCGGATGTCATCGGCCTGCTGCTGTGCCAAGCGGACGATCTCCTGCTCACCGGCAATGGTGAGGGCCTGCTGCTGAGCGTCGGCGATGATGGAATCGGCCTGAGCGGCGGCGGAAGCCATAAGCTCCTCGCGCTCCTTAAGGATACGGCGGGACTTCTGCCACTCCTCGGGATAGCTCATGCGGATCTCGTCGAGGATGTTGAAGAACACGTCGGCGTCGATGACCTTGAACTGAGCGTTCTTGCCGAAAGGCGGCTTGGCTTCCTCGATCAGCCCTTCGAGCTCATCGACCAAGCTGACGATCCTATCGCCAGGAAAATTCTCGCCCGGCATCCGGTCTCCTTTCATAGGTAACATATCATCGTGCTAGTTTACCACATGCCACCAGGCAATAAAAAACGTCACGAAAAGCGATGTCTGAGCGCTTCGACCACGTTGGGCGGGACAAACGTCGATACATCGCTGCCGAGTGAGGCGATCTGGCGAACGACCGAGCTCGAGATATAGCCGTACTGCGGCGCACTCATGACAAAGATGGACTCCAGCTCGTTATCCAAGCGATAGTTGAGATCTGCCTGCTGCAGCTCGTACTCAAAGTCGGTCATGGCGCGCAGGCCCTTGACCACGGCCCCCGCCCCCTGCTCACGAGCGAAGTCGACCAAGAGGCCGGTAAAGGGCAGGACCGCGACGCCGTCGATATCACCGAGCGCCTCGCGGGCCAGTGCCACGCGCTCATCGAGCATAAACGTGGTACCCACACCGTTTTTACCCTGCGACTCGGCAACAGCGACGATCACGCTGGGAAAGATGCGACGGGCGCGGCGGATGACGTCGATATGGCCAAACGTGATGGGATCGAAGGTGCCCGGGACGATCACGCGGTTGATGGTGTCATTCATGGGCGTCCTCCTGAAACGTCGTGGCATCGTTGTTGTCAGCATCGGTGCCGGCGTTATCGCCCTCACCATCGTCATCGCCGACCCAACGAAGCAGGTCGACCGAGGTAATGCCGTAGCGCTTCTCGCGCACGATCTCAAAGCCTGCCGGATGCGCGCCCGCATCGGCGGCGGCATGCTCAAACAGGGCATAAGCGCCAGGTGCAAGCAGACCCTGCTGAGCCAGGTTCTGCAGCAGTTCCTCGACCGGCTCGGCACCAAAAGCATAGGGCGGGTCGAGCAGGACCAGATCAAAGGGGCCGCCCGGCACACGACCGCGCGAGGCGCTCGCCAGCATGTCGCCCGTTACCACGCGCCAACGCGCACGGTCACGGCAGAGCGACTCGATATTCTTGGTAATGAGCCGCGCGGCATTCCGATCGATCTCGAACGTCGTGAGTGAGCGGGCACCACGTGAGAGCATCTCTAACCCTAAGGCACCGGAGCCGCCAAAGGCGTCCAGCACGCGGACCTCGTCCAGATCGAAGTCAAATGCCGACATGACCATAGATGCGCATGCCTCGCGCACGCGATCGGTCGTGGGGCGGGTGACATCGCGACCACGAGGCTCCTCGATCTTACGACCGCGCCATTCGCCGCCGATGATTCTCATCCTCCGCTGACCTCCTTAAAAATGTGTCGATATCGCATGGCGACCGCATCGCGCAGGGGGCGCGTCGCCACGGAGTCAAGGGTGCAAGCATACCGCAAGAGCTCGACCGCGTCCAAATGGGCCCACTCGATCAGCTCCTCGTCGGCATCCAGGTCGACAAAGCGCAGGGTCACACCGCCATGCTGGCGGTACCCCAGAATTTCGCCCTCGTGGCGCAGACGCAGGTCCATCTGGGCGAGCGTAAAGCCGTCCGAGGTCTTTTCGAGCGACTGGAGACGGTCTTGCGCCGCCGAAGCGCCGCCGTTGCCCTTGGAGTGCGTCATGACCAGGCAGGTGCCCGACACGCTGCCGCGGCCCACGCGGCCGCGCAGCTGGTGCAGGGCCGCCAAGCCAAAGCGCTCACCGTTCTCGATGACCATGACGGTGGCGTTGGGCACGTCGACGCCCACCTCGACCACCGTAGTCGAGACGAGCACGTCAATCTCGCCGCGCTTGAAGGCATCGATAACCTGGTCCTTCTCCCCCGCTGGCATGCGGCCGTGAAGGCGCTCGATGGCAAGACCCGGCAACGCCAGACGCAGGCGATCGAGCTCGGTCGCCGTATCGTGCAGCGGCACGGGGACCGTCACGCGGCCCTCGCCGTCGCGGGCGATACCGGGCACGTCCTCCAGCTCATCGGCCGAGTCGCTCGGCTCCACGAGCGGGCAAATCACGTAGGCCTGCTGACCCTTTTCATGCGCCTCGCGGATGGCGCCATAGGCAAGGTCGCGGCTCGACTCGGTAAGCACGCGTGTCGTCACGCCAGCGCCAGGGACGGGCCGATGGCGGATGATGCTCGTGTCCAGATCGCCGTAGACCGAAAGTGCCAGCGTACGTGGGATGGGCGTTGCCGTCATAACGAGCAGATCGGCACCAGGGCCCTTCGCACGCAGGGCGTTGCGTTGGCCGACGCCAAACCGGTGCTGCTCATCGATGACCACGAGCGACAGGTGCTTGAACGCAACGTTATCCGAAAGCACCGCGTGGGTGCCAAAGAGGACATCGAGCTCGCCCGATTCCAGCTGCGCATGGATCCGCTCGCGCTCGGCCGCCGGCGTGGCGCCCGTCAGGAGCGCCCAGGTCATGCCAGCCTGCGAAAGCAAGGGGCCGGTCTTATCGGCATATTGACGCGCCAGCACGCCCGTGGGCGCCATAACGCAGGCCTGCGTGCCGCTATCGGCAGCCACAGCCAGCGCGCAGGCGGCAACAGCGGTCTTGCCGGTACCGACATCGCCCAGCAGCAGGCGGTTCATCACGCGCCCGCCATCGCACATATCGCGCAGGATATCTTGGAACGCGGCCTCCTGCTCGTCGCTCAGCGAAAACGGCAGGGCCTGCTTAAGCGCGGCCAGGTGCTCGCCCGCGGCGTGGGCATAGGGCACCACATCGACCAAGCCGCCGTCGTTGCGCAGGCGCAGCGCCAGCTGCAGGTAGAGGCACTCCTCGTAGGCAAGCCGTGCGCGCGCGATATCGCGCTCAGCCATGCTCGAAGGAAAGTGGATCGATCGAAGCGCACGGGCATTGCTCATCAGGCGACGTTTAACGCGCAAGCGTGCGGGAATCGGGTCGAAGGGATTGCCGACGACCTCGAGCGCGCCACTTACGATGCGGCGCATCCATGCCTGGCTCACGCCGTCACTCACATAATGGACCGGCAAAATGGTGCCCGCAGCACGCCCCTCATCGAGCTTTTCAAAGTGCGGCGAGGCCATCTGCTTAAAACCGTAGGCAAACTCAACCTTGCCCATCACGGCCAGGCGGTCGCCCTGCTTAAGCTGCTGGGCAATCCAAGGCTGACGGAAAAAGGCGACCTGCAGCACGCCCGTCTCATCAACGAGTGAGACCTCGGTCACCTGCATGCGCGGACGCGGCTTCTTTTGAACGATACGGTCGACCGTGGCGATGATGGTGCACACGGTACCAATGGGCGCCATCTCGATGGACCAGGAGCGCGTAAAGTCGAGGTATCGATGAGGGATATGGAGAAGGAGGTCCCCCACCGTCCGAATACCCAGACGGCGAAGGGCCTCCTCACGTTTACCCGAAACATATTTGAGTCGCGCGATATCCTCGTCGAGCGCATTGCTCTGGGCAAAGCGCTCCGAGACGCGCGGCACGGAGCACAGCTCGGACATGGGCAGTTGCCTACTCGATCGAGAAGATAACGGGATAGAGCGGCTGCTCGCCACGATGGGCGTCAATCTCCAGATCGGGCTGAGCCTCCTCGATAGCGTCGACGATCTCCTGGAAGGCCTCATCGGACAGTTCCTCGCCGGCCAGAATCGTCAGCGCGTCGCCCTCCTCTTCCTCCTGCATACGGTTGATGCAATCGAGCGTGACCTGCTTCACGTCGGAGCCGACCACGTCGATGGAGCCGGCAATGATGCCCATGACGTCACCGGAGTGAATTGGCGAACCGTCGGAGGCACTGGAGTCGCGCACGGCGCGGGTGACCTCGCCATCGCGGACCTCGCTGATGGCGTCGACCATAGCGGCGACGGCATCAGCGAGCTCGGAATCGGGCAGGACCGCGAACAGCGCGGAGAAGGCCTGCGGAACGGTCTTGGTGGGAACGACGGCGACCTTCTTGTCGGTGCAGGCAGAGGCAGCGGCCTCGGCGGCCATGCGGATGTTGCCGTTGTTGGGCAGAATGATGACCGAGGTCGCGTTGACCTGGTCGACGGCGCCCAGCAGGTCTGCAGTCGAGGGATTCATGGTCTGGCCACCGGACACGATCACGTCAACGCCGAGGGACTTGAGGATGTCTGCCTCGCCGGAACCGGCGGCAACGGCGACAAAGCCCAGGGTCTTCGCGGGCTCGGCGGCCTTCTCCTGGTCCTCGTGGATCTTGGCGGTACGGTCGTGGGCCTCCATCTCCATGTTGTGGATAAAGACCTCGTAGATCTGGCCAAGCTGCAGCATGTGCTCGAGCACCAGGTTCGGGGTGTTGGAGTGCACGTGGATCTTGTAGTCGGGATATGCGCCCACGAGCAGCTCACAGTCGCCCATGGAACCCAGGAACTTAAGGCACTCGTCCTCGTCAAACGGGGCGTCGGCCTTAAACAGGAACTCATTGCAGTAACGGAATTCCGAGCCCTCCCAGTCGTCGTTGGCCTCGATCTCAACGCGGCCAAGAGCGGCATCACGGGCAGAGCCGGCGGAGTCAAACGTAGCGGAGAAATCCTCGACAACGGTGCTGCGGCCAAGAGCGGCAGCTACGAAGTTCTCGAGGAAGATGGCAAAGCCAAAGGCGCCGGAGTCGACCACGCCGTTCTCCTTCAGAACGGGCAGCAGGTCGGGCGTGCGAGCGACGGACTGGTAGGCCTCGACGACGATGGCATCGAGCGCGTCCTCGGCCGAGAACTTCTTCTTTTCGCACTCGTCGGCCTTGGTCGAGACATCGCGCAGCACCGTGAGAATCGTGCCCTCGATGGGCTTACGGACGGCCTGGAAGGCGACCTTGACGGCGCGGCGGAACGCATAGGCGATGTTGGCGGACGTGATGGGCTCATCAGCAGAGACGAGACCCTCGGCCACGCCGCGCAGGATCTGAGAGGTGATGACGCCGGAGTTGCCGCGGGCACCCATCAGGGAGCCGTGGGTGATGGCGCCGGCGATGGCCTCCATATCGGCATCGGCGGGAAGGGCGGAAAGCTCCTTGGTCACCGAGGCGAGCGTGAGCGACATGTTGGTACCGGTGTCGCCGTCGGGTACGGGGAAGACATTGAGCTTGTTGATCTCCTCGGCCTTGTCGGAAACAGCAGCCGCAGCGATCGGAAAACAGGTGCGAATGGTCTTTGCAATCATGGGTATTTGAATCTCCGTTTTCGGATGCTAGTTCAGACGGCTCTTGAGCGCGTCGATGTGAATGCCGATCTTAAGGCTGGCGGGATCGATCTGGGCGATCTCCTGCAGGGTGAAGGCAACGGAGCTCGAAAGATTGTGGCAGACGGACTTCATGTTGACGCCGTTCTCGAGCACGACGTGAAGATCGACCGTAAGGCCGTTCTCGTCGGCGGAGACAAGCACGCCCTTGCGGAGGCGCTGACCGGCAAGCAGGCGCACGCTCTCGGCGCCTTGGAGCTGCTCAGCCATACCGACGACGCCATAGCATGTCATCGCGGCATAACCGGCAATATCGGCAATAACGTCGTTCGAGACGCTCAGGCTGCCGTTAATGGTCTCAGACACAAGAATCTCCTTATCTGGTGCTCGCGACACCATGTCGTGGGAGCAATCATTGCAATATTCTACAACGACCGCGCCATGTTGAGGTGGTGGGTCGCGGGATTACATCCTCGACACGAAATGTTGATATGGCAACGTTCGAGTCAAGTGGTCGCGGCATGAAAAAACCCGCCGCATAAGCGACGGGTTTTACAACCTGGCTCCCCGGGTAGGACTCGAACCTACAACAGCGCGGTTAACAGCCGCGTGCTCTACCATTGAGCTACCGAGGAATAGGTGCGTGCTCTCAAGCAACGAAGTTTATTATACGGACGAATCAGCTCAGGGCAAGAACTTTTTTAAGAATTTTTCCGACCTAGTCATTGGAGACGTCCCCAATGACCACATGAAAGCGCCCCCAAGCGGATGTGCTTGAGGGCGCTTCTTGCTTGCGAGGTTATGACTCGATGTAGTCCTTCAGCTTGCTGCTGCGGCTCGGGTGGCGGAGCTTGGCCAGGGTCTTGGACTCGATCTGGCGGATACGCTCGCGCGTGACGCCAAACTCGCGGCCGACTTCCTCGAGCGTACGGGGATGCCCGTCGACAAGGCCAAAGCGCAGCTCGATAACCTTGCGCTCACGATCGGCAAGCGAGTCGAGCACCTGAGTGAGCTGCTCCTGCAGCATGGAGAAGCTGGCGGCATCGGGAGGAACGATTGCCTGGGAGTCCTCGATGAAGTCGCCCAGCTGGGAATCCTCTTCCTCGCCGATGGGGGTCTCGAGCGACACGGGCTCCTGCGAGATCTTCTGGATCTCGCGGACGCGATCGGCGCTCATGTCCATCTCGGCACCGATCTCCTCGGGGGTCGGGTCGCGGCCCAGGTCCTGAAGGAGCTGGCGCTGCACGCGGACGAGCTTGTTGATGGTCTCGACCATGTGTACGGGAATACGGATGGTACGGGCCTGGTCGGCAATGGCGCGCGTAATGGCCTGACGGATCCACCACGTGGCGTACGTGGAGAACTTGAAACCCTTCTGGTAGTCGAACTTCTCGACGGCGCGAATCAGACCGAGGTTGCCCTCCTGGATCAGGTCAAGGAACAGCATGCCGCGGCCGACATAGCGCTTGGCAATGGAGACAACCAGACGCAGGTTTGCGCTGATGAGTGCCTGCTTGGCTTCGAGGCCGACGTTCTCAATGCGCGTAAGACGACGCATCTCGGCACGCGTGAGCTCGAGCTCACCGGCATCGGCAGCCTCGAGCTTCTCGGTGGCCTCAAGACCGGCCTCGATCTTCATAGCCAGATCGACCTCTTCGGAGGCGGTCAGCAGGTCGACCTTGCCGATCTCCTTGAGGTACATACGAACCGGATCGCCGGTCAGCATCACCGTGGAGGCATCGATGCCACGCACGCGCGAGCGTGAACGGGACGTGCGCACGGTGCGCTTCTTCTTGCTCTTGGAAGAACCCATCTCGGCGTCGGCCTGACGGGCCATCTTGAGCTCATGATCGTCGAGCGAGCCGGAATCGTGCTCGTCGTCGTCATCGAAATCGTCGGTATCGGTATCGTTATCGTCATCGTCGACGTCCATGGGGGCGTCGTCGTTACCGCTCGCGGAGATAATCTGGATGCCGCTGTTGCGCAGCGCGGAATACACCGCGGTGAGCTGCTCGTCAGAAACATCGATATCCTTCAGGGCGACCTGAATCTCGTCCTCGGTTACCGAAGTCCTGTTTGAGCCGTTGCCCATGAGCTTTGCAACGTAGGATTCCAGCCCAGTACCCGTGCTCTCAGTCTTTTTTGGCACAGATTCTCCCTTCATAGTCCACAGGACTCAATACTTTAGCACACACATAGACGTCTATACCCAAAAAGAGGACTGGATATAGGCGAGAATACGCTGGTTGACCACAACATCTAGGCCTGTTCGGTGCCTGCGGCCTCCAGACCAATCAAACGGAACGGGTCCGCCACGCCGCCGATCGACTTTTGCAGTTCGCGTTGACGCTGCGAATCCTGCGCGGCCTGCACGGTCAGCGCGCGACGGGCCTCATCATCGAGCGAACGGTCCTGGCGCAGCTTGGCCTGTGCGGCACGCATGCGGCGCTTGATGGTGTAGAGCTCGAGCGTATCGAGCATAAACACGATGTTCGTCTCGGTGGGATGCTTGCTCGTCGCCGAGATGCGCCCGGCACTCACAAGCGTTGCCGCCTCGGGACACACCGAGCGCGCCGCATCCATGCAGGCCGCAGGATCGGTTCCCGGCGGCGTTGCCAGAACGGCCCATGCGATGGACTCGTGACGAGGGTCAACCCACTCGATAGAGCAGATGCGGTCGGCATACGTGCGGAACAGGTCGGGGTAGCTCGTAAGCATCGTCAACAGCTCGCGCTCCCCTGCCAAGGACTTGCGTTCCAAATCGGTCAGGACCATAGGGGCCGAGGCGTCTGCCGGGCCATCGGCGGGCGCAGAGCCTATACCATCAGGCACATCGATCGGCGGCAGGTCGTCGACGACCTCCACGGGCGCGGCACCGTAGGCATCGAGCGGGACGTAGTCATACGGCTCTTCTTCGACCGGCGCGGACACCGGCGGCGTCGCGCCCGATGCCCAAGCACCGCGAGATGCCCCCAGCGAACCAGACGTCCGACCGCCCGCGCTAACAGAGCGCTCGGCTTGCGCCCGCTGGCGTTCATAGTTCTGCTCACGACGTCGTTCCGCATCTTCGCGCTTGGCGACATCGCGAAACACGCGACCCGAACTCGCGCGAACCGTCTCCAGATCCAAACCCAGCAGATCGGCAATCTGGATAAAGTATGTGTCGATCATATAGCTATCGCGCAGCGGATAGATAAGCGTCAGCGCATCTTCCAGCGCCTTGGCACGACCGCCCGGCGTGGTGATGTCACTCGACTCCTGCAGCGAACGGTAGACAAAGTCCATGAGCGGCTCGGCAGCGTCGATGCGCGCCTGAAGCTCCTGTCCACCATGCGCTGTGATGAACTCCATGGGGTCGTTGCCGTCGGGCAGCACCACGCAGCGCAGGTCCATCGAATCCTGCTCGATAAATTGAATCGCGCGACGGGCGGCCTTCTGGCCCGCGGCATCGCCATCGAACATATACACGATACGCTTGGCAAAGCGGGTGAGCGTCTTGACGTGATGCTCCGTGAGCGCGGTGCCCAGCGTGGCGACAACGTTTTTGATCCCCGCCTCCCAGCAGGCGATACAATCGGTATAGCCCTCCACCACGATGGCCGTATCCTGCGCGACGATAAACTCCTTGGCCCAGTTAAAGCCATAGAGGTTTCGCTTTTTATGGAACACGCTCGTCTCGGCGGTGTTGAGGTACTTGGGTTGGCCGTCACCCATGATGCGCCCGCCAAAGGCAATGTTGTGACCCTGCTCGTCAAAGATGGGAAACATCACGCGGTCGTAGAAGCGGTCGGCAAGCTGCCCGCGCCCGCGGCTCACGGCAACGTTGGCGTCGATCATCTCCTGCGGGGTAAAACCCGCCTGGGACAGGTGCGACACCAGCGCGTTGCGGCCCGGTGCAAAGCCCAGGCAGTAGCGGCGGCAGACGTCGCCACCCATACCACGGCTGGCAAAGTACTCGCGTGGACGGCCGTCCTTACCGCGCATAAGCATGGTGTGGTAGAACTGGGCGGTCTCGGCACACAGATCGTAGATGCGGGCACGCTTGGTACCGCGCTCGCGACGATCTCCGGTGTCATGCAGCTCAATACCCGCACGATCGGCCAAATAGCGGATTGACTCGGGAAAGCTCAGGTTTTCGCGCTTCATGATATAGGTGAAGACGTCGCCGCCTTCGCCGCAGCCAAAGCAGTGCCAGACCTGCGTAGCGGGGATAATGTGGAAAGAAGGCGTCTTTTCGCCATGGAAGGGGCAGCAACCCCAAAACTCATGGCCGCGGGGCTTGAGCTCAACCGTTTCCTGCACGATAGCAACTAAGTCGGACGCAGCGCGTACCTGGTCTTTTTCCTCATCGCTAATCACGGATACTCACCCCCTGCTCGCCCAAGTTGTGACGAATATCCTCGATATTACCCTCGACGGTCGAGATCAACTCATCCAGCGATTCGAACACACGCGAGGGACGCAGCCAGCGCGTAAACGCCAGCGAAACGGAAGCGCCGTACAGGTCGCCCGTATAACCAATTAAGTTAGCCTCGAGATGCGATGAAGCGGCATCGTCGGCATACGTCGGCGGCAGGCCGACGTTAACGGCAGCAGGCCATACGGTGTCATCGACGAGCACCAGGCCCTCATACACGCCATCGGCAGGCACCTGAATGCCATCGGGAACCTGCAGGTTTGCCGTGGGAAAGCCCATGCCAGAGCCCTCGTGACGGCCGCGAATAACACCGCCGCGCAGCATATACGGGCGGCCGAGCAACTCAGCAGCCAGCTCCACATGGCCCTGTCCCAGCTCATGACGGATGCGGGTGGCGCAAATGGCCTCACCGCCCTCGCAAAGCAGATCGTGACCATACACGTCAACGCCGTGCTCGGAACCCCAGACGCGCATCTCGGCAACACCAGAAGCACCGCCACGACCCAGCCTAAAATCGCTGCCAACGCGAATCGAACGAATGTCGACCACGCGTGACAACAGTGTGAGAAAACCGACATGGTCGAGTGCCGCAACCTCAGGCGTAAAGGGAACGGCCACCACTGCATCGACCCCGGTCTGAGCCAAGGCATGTAGACGGTCGGCCGTCGTCATCAATTTATGAGCGGGCGAAGGACTCACCACAACGTCCGGATCGGGATCGAAAGTGACCACGACCGCCTTGCAGTCATGGGCGCGCGCATCGCTAACAAGCGCCGCAATGAGCTCCTGGTGTCCACGGTGAACGCCGTCGAACACGCCGATGGCAATCGATGCGGCACACAAGTGCTCGCACTCATCAAACGCATCGGCAGTAACGATGCGGGCCTCGTCCGACTCGCCCTCGAAAAAGATACGCGCGAGCTCGCGAGCGGACAACATCATCGAACACCGCCGATTGCCTGCGGAAACACGTGCTCCATGACAAAGCGGCCACTCTCAATGCGGGCGAGCGCCTTGAGTCCCCCATCGAGCACCAACGCAAAAGGCGCCTTCGCGGTATCGAAATCGGCAAGCGCACGCTCAACGGGAATGCGTCGGCCGCAGAGCAGGTCGTCGGCAAGATTGCCCGGCAAGTCAACACGCGTGGCGCCCAGGGCCGCAATGGGATCCAGGGCAAAGCCAGCCGCGGACTCGGGAGAAAGCTCCTCGACCGCATGGCAGGCGCCAATGGAAACAACACCGGAGGCCGTGCGGCGCAGCGCGGAAATATGCGCGGCGCTCTCGCAGGCGCGGCCCAAGTCGCGAGCGAGCGCACGGATATAGGTACCCTTGCTCACTGAGAACGCCACGGTCCACACACACGTATCACCTTCGCCTCCCACGGCGATCAGGTCGGCGGCATAGACCTCGACGGGGCGCGGAGGTAGGTCCACCGCATTGCCCTCGCGAGCAGACTTGTAGGCGCGAACGCCATTGACCGAGATAGCCGAAAACGCCGGCGGCACCTGCATCTGCGGACCCAGCATAGCGGCCAAGCGCTCACGTGCATAGGAAGGATCGCGGAGCTCGTTGGCAACAGCCACCGTGCGGACCGCCTCGCCCTCCGCATCATCGGTATTTGTCTCGGCGCCAAACGAAATGTCGGCGACATAGCTTTTGGTATCGAGGGTTAGCATGCCCAGCAGACGGGTGGCCTGGCCCACACCCACCACCATGACACCCGATGCCATGGGGTCGAGCGTGCCGGCATGGCCGACGCGCCGCTCATGGAGGGCGCGCCGGCATTTCGAAACCACATCGTGGGACGTGCAGCCCACCGGCTTATCGACGGCGAGCAGCATATTCAGTTGAGAAGGTGTACGACGAGCCATGTACCATCCAAAAAGTTAAAGCTCGACGGTCACCGAAGCGGGATCCTCCCCCACCAGCTCGGCCAGCATGGGAAGTGCCACGGTAAGCGTCTCGAGAATCGTTCCGTTGTTGGAGAAACCGGCGGCAGCGGGATGTCCGCCTCCGCCAAATGCAGCAGCGATCTCGGACACGTTGAGGTCGCCCTTGGAGCGCAGGTTGCCGCGCACCTTGGTATCGCCCTCAATGCCCTTCAGGAACAGGCAGACCTCCACGCCCATCACCGAGCGCACCACGTCAACCAGGCCGTCGCACTCATCCGAGGTGACACCGCAAGCCTCAAGGTCACTCTGGTACGCGTAACTATACGCAACGCGCCCGTGGGCCACCGTCTTGATGCGGCCCATAACGATAGACTTGAGGTGCAAAAACTCAACGCGCATGCTCTGGTAGACCTCGAGTGCCACACGCGCCGGATCGGCACCGTGGGCAACCAGACGCGAGGCTGCATGGAACGCGGCGGCATCGGCATTTTGGTACTGAAAACGGCCGGTATCGGTAACCAAGCCACACAGCAGGCAGGTCGCAACGCCATCACGTGCGACAATGCCGCAATTGTCCAAGAAGCGGTCGATGATCATGGCGCAGGCTGCAGCTTCGACGCGCCTCAGGCTGAGCTCGGCAAACTCCTCGCGCGCCGGATGGTGATCGAAGCACACCACATGCTTGGAGCGACGAAGCACCTCGGCGGAATTATTGAGACGCTCGACGACCGGTACGTCCACCGAGATGAACAGGTCCGGATTGCCGGTATACGCAGATGCCGCTACCAGGCGATCGGAGCCTTCCATAAAGCGGTAGATGCGCGGAACCGGGTCATCATCTGCCAGCAGCAGGGCAATGTCCTTATTAGGGAAAAACTTCATAAGCGAGAGGCCCAAACCCAGCACGGAGCCCAGGGCGTCGCCATCGGGAGAAGTGTGTCCCGAAATCGCAATGGAGGACGCACCCTCGATAAGCTCGAGGATGCGTCGTTGAATATCTGCAGACTCGCACGAGGCGAGGTCGGCGGAATTAGTCATCTAAAGCTGCCTCCTGGGCGGCATCCGCTATCGGATAGCCGTCCTCGTCCTTTTCGATCGCAAGCGTGGCGGGAACGTTTTCCAGCGCACGCGTGATGCGCTCGGCCTCATCGGTCGAGCGATCGATGCGAAAATCGAGCTCGGGCGTAACACGCCAATCGAGCGAGCGAGCCAACAGGCTGCGAATACGGCCCTTAGCGCTTGCGAGCGCCTCCATGACCTCGTCGTAGCGGCTCGCATCGCACGACACGAACACACGCGCGAACGAACGGTCCACCGCGACCTCAACCGCGGTCAAAGTAACCAGGTCGAGACGCGGATCGGAAACCTCAAAGAGCAGGATATAACCAAGCTTCTCGCGAAGCTGCTCGCCCAGACGGCGGGTTGCCTGCGTTTGCTTCATAGCGCTACCCCCTACTCGGTACGGGCAACCTGGTCGATGCGGTAACCCTCGATCTGGTCGCCGGGCTTGATGTCCTGGAAGTTCTCCAGGCCAATGCCGCCCTCGGAACCGCTCTTGAGGCTCTTGGCCTCGTCCTTATAGTGACGCATCGATGCGATCTTGCCGTTGAAGACCACGATGCCGTCGCGCACCAGACGCACGGAATCGGTCGCGGCGATCTCGCCCTCTTCGACGCGGACACCGGCGGCGATACCGACTTTGGGCACCTTGAAGGTGTCCAGGACGGTCGCGGTACCCGTGGAGACCTCGACCTCGGTGGGCTTGAGCATGCCGATACGGGCAGCGTCAAGTTCCTCGAGGCACTTGTAGATAACGTCGTAGCAACGGATCTCGACGCCCTCGCGCTCGGCGGCGGAACGGGCCTTACCGTCGGGGCGGACGCCAAAGCCGATGATGATGGCGTTGGAGGCGTCGGCCAGGACGACGTCGGTCTCGTTGATGGCACCAACGGCGGAGTGGATCGTGTTGATGCGAACCTCGGACTGATCCATCTTGTCGAGCGAGTCCTGAAGGGCCTCGATGGAACCCTGGACGTCGGCCTTGATGATCAGGTTAAGCTCCTTGACCTCGGCGTCGGCAATGGTCTCGAAGAGGTTCTCGAGCGTGACGTGCTTGACGCGGCTCTGCTCCTCGATACGGGCCTTGAGCGAACGTTCGTCAGCAAGCGCGCGAGCCTCGCGCTCGTCCTCGAACACGCGGAACTCGTCACCGGCGTTGGGCACGGACTGCAGGCCCAGGATCTCGACGGCGTCAGAGGGACCGGCCTCGGTGACGGCGCGGCCCTTGGGGTCGAGCATGGCGCGGACGCGGCCGTAGGTGAGGCCGGCGACCAGCGTATCGCCCACGTGCAGGGTACCGCGGGTCACGAGCACGGTAGCGACCGAGCCGCGGCCCTTGTCGAGCTTGGCCTCGAGGACGTTGCCGGAGGCAAAGGTGTCCGGGTTGGCCTTGAGCTCGAGCACATCTGCCTGGAGCAGCACGGTCTCGAGCAGATCGTCGATACCGATCTTCTGCTTCGCCGAGATGTTGACGAACATGTTCTGTCCGCCCCACTCCTCGGGGATGACACCGTACTCGGTGAGCTCCTGGCGCACGCGGTCGGGGTTGGCACCCGGCTTATCGATCTTGTTGACGGCGACGACGATGGGTACGCCGGCGGCCTTGGCGTGGTTGATCGACTCGACGGTCTGGGGCATGACGCCGTCGTCGGCAGCCACGATCAGAATGACGATGTCGGTCACCTTGGCACCACGGGCACGCATGGCCGTAAAGGTGGCATGGCCCGGGGTATCGATGAAGGTGATCTTGCGGTCGTTGATCATAACCTGCGAAGCGCCGATTGCCTGGGTGATGCCGCCCGCCTCGCCGGCAGCGACACCGGTGTGACGGATGGCGTCGAGCAGCGACGTCTTGCCGTGGTCGACGTGGCCCATGACGGTGACGACCGGGGCGCGCGGTTTAAGGTCGGCGGGATCGTCGTAGAACGAGAAGGTGTTCTCCTCCTCGGGGGTGATGATCTTGATCTGACGGCCCAGGTCGTCGGCAACGAGCTCGACGAGGTCGTCGGACATGGACTGCGTCATGGTGAGCGGCGTACCCAGCAGGAACAGGCGCTTGATGATGTCGTTGGCCGGAACGTCGAGCGCCTCGGCAAGCTCCTGGACGGTAACGCCCTGGGAGACCTTGATGGCATCGAGCTCCTCGGGGTTCACGCCCTGGGCCAGCGCCTCCTCTATCTTGCGCTCCTCCTGAGCCTTGGCAGCCTCGCGCTCGCGCTTCTCCTTGCGCTTCTTGCGGCGACCGGTGGACTCGCGAGAGGCCTCCTCGACGGCAGCACGAGCCTCCTCGAGCACCTTCTCGCGGCTATACTCCTCGGCCTCGCGAGCCATGCGGCTATAGTGGTCCTCTTCGTTGTTGTGACCGCCCTTGCGCTTCTTGCCCTTGCCCTGCTTATCGGGGTTGGGGAAGTCCATGCCGGCAGCGACGTTGTTGCTGGCGTTGGTGCGATGGCTGTGCGGACGGCTCTCGGAGGCGTTACGCTCGGAGTTGTTGTCGGAGGCATTGCGATCGTTACGACGGCCACCGCGGCGGTCGTTGTTGCCGCCACGACGGTTACCGCGCTCGGCGGCGCGCTCGGCCTTGGCCTTGTCCTCGGCGTCCTTCTTCTCCTTGAGCACGGTCTCCTGTGCGGCAATCTGGTCGAGCAGCGAACGGAAGCGCGAACCGGAATCGGAAGCGGGAACGGCGCGGCGCTGGGCCTCGCGGGCAGCCTCCTCCTTCTCGCGAGCAAGGCGCTCCTGCTCGGCCTTCTTCTTGGCCTCGGCCTCGGCGCGGGCAGCCTCCTCGGCAGCCTGGGCTGCGGCAAACTGGCGGCGCTCCTCCTCGCGTGCCTTCTCGGCGGCGATGCGCTCGCGCTCGGCCTCGGCGGCGCGAGCGGCTTCCTCGGCGGCAGCTGCCTGCTCCTCGGCCTGCTTGGCGGCCTCGACTTCCTGAGCGCGGGCCTCGATCACCGAGGCGAGCTGCTTGCGGACCATGGCGACATAGGCGTCCTCCAAGGTGGAGGAAGCGGACTTAGCGGGAATCTTCATATCGGCGAGATGACCCATCAGTTCCTTGGAGGTCATGCCGAACTCTTTGGCCAGGGTGGACACACGGACTTTTGCCATATGACTTCACCTACCCTTTCTGGCACCTTGGGTGCCTAGAGACTGAACGAGCGTGGGAGACGCGCCGGGACCCACCCGGCGCGACCGCGCGCTAGATCAGGTCCTCCGCATCATCGAAGGCGTCGGTGTCGTGGACACCGCAGAAACGGGAGCCGGGACGGGCCTGGTTGCGGCACTGGATGCCGTCCTCGGACACGTACTCGCAGCGGCGGACGTCCTCGTCCTCCTCATCACCGATCAGGTCGGCGGCGGGCTCCTCGTGAACGGGAACGTTCTTGAGGATGTCGGCGGCAAGCGTCTCGGACTTGATGTCGATGTGCCAGCCGGTCAGGCGCGCGGCGAGGCGGGCGTTCTGGCCCTCCTTGCCGATGGCGAGGGACAGCTGGTCGTCGGGGACGATGACGCCGGCGTAGGCCTTCTCCTCGTCAATGAGGACGCGGGTGACCTTAGCGGGCGACAGGGCGTTGGCGACGTAGACGGCAGGATCGGCATCCCACAGGATGACGTCGACGCGCTCGCCACGGAGCTCGCCCACGACAGCGCGAACACGGCTGCCCTTGGGGCCGACGCAGGCGCCCACGGGATCCAGGCGGTCGTCGAGCGAGTGGACGGCAACCTTGGAACGCTGGCCGGGCTCGCGGGCGATCGACTTGATCTGGACGGTGCCCTCATAGATCTCGGGCACCTCCTGCTCAAACAGACGACGCATGAGCTCGGGGTGGGTACGGGAGATGACAATCGGCGGACGGCTGTGCTCGCCACGAACCGGCTGCAGGTTGGAGTTGGGGTCGCGAACGTCGATGATTACAGCCTTGATATGCTGGTTGTGCAGGTAGCGCTCACCCATCGGGCGCTCGTTGCGCTCGTTCTCGTAACGGCGCTGATCGAAGTGCGGCAGCTCGGCCTCGACGCCCTCACGAATCTTGACGATCGTGAAGTCGGGCGTGGACTGCAGCACGGTGCCGCTGATGAGGTCACCGATGCGGCCGGAGAACTCCTCGTAGATCTGCTCGCGGGCGGAGTTGCGCACGATGGCGTTGATCTCGGCCTTGGCGTGCTGGGCGGCGATGCGGCTCGTGTTCTTGGGGGTGACGTCGATCTCCTCGAACTCGGTGAAGTTGCCCTCCTCGTCCATGGAATCGTCGATCGGCTCCAAGCGGTAGACGTAGATCTTGCCGGTGGTGCGGTCGATGGTCACCTTAGCGCCCCACTCAAGATGCAGAATCTCGGCATAACTCTTGGCGAGCGACTGCTCCAGGCGGTCGATCAGGTAGAGCTGGTCGATGTGCTTCTCCTGGCAAAGCTCCATCAGGGCTGACATCATGTCGGATGCTGCCATCTTACTTTCCTTCCTTCGCGGGCTTGAAGTCGTAGGTGGGCTTCAACTTGCACTTTTTAACATCAGAGAAATCGAGGGTGACGGACTCGCCGTCCTCGAGCTCGAGGGTCACGTCGGTCTCGGTCGCAGCGGCAATCTTGCCGGCGTACTTGCGACGGCCCTCGGTAGCGGTGGAGGTGAGCTCACAGTTCTCGCCAACAAAACGGGCAAAGTCGCACGGGCGGCGCAGCGGGCGCGCCATGCCCGGGCTCGACACCTCAAGCGTATAGCTCGAAGAGATAGGATCGAGTTCCTCAATCACATCGCCGACCCACTTGGTGTTGGCCGTGACGTCGTTGAGAGACAGGCTCTGACCCTCGGCACCCTCGATACGCACGCGCACGCAGGGGGCCTTGGTGGCGCCCACGAGCTCGACGTCGACGATGTCGACATCGTGCTGGGGGGCGACGGCCTCGAGCGCGTCAATGATCGCCTGCTCGGTCTTGGTCTTGACCATTGCGGCACCTCCATCCATACAAAAAAGAAGCGGGGCCGAAACCCCACTTCTTTCAATTACAACTTCATTTGCAAGCAAACTATACCAATAGCTGCGGAAACGTGCAAGCACCGTACGAATCTGCAGGTCAGCGTGCGCACAGCTTCTCCACAAGAATAGGACAATTGGCCGAGGAACCCCATGCGGCGCACCCTCAACAGCCCCAAAACGGGCCATGCGTCCCAATCCAAAGGCCAGTTCGGACCCCAAGGGCATTCCTCCCCGAGCCCCTATCGATCAGACTTACGCTAAGGGACATTCTGTAACAAGCCGGCCAGCAAGTCGCGCAACGACGAACCTTTCCAAATCCTCTACGGCAAGGAGGCACCCATGAAACGTCTAGGCACCCCCTGCATGACTGCACTCGCCATCGCAGCGTGCTCGTTGGCCCTCTTGGGCTGCGGCAACGCGAATGGCAAAACCGGAACATGCGAACCGAACCCTGGCAGTACCAAAGCCATCGAGAAAACGACGCCATCGGAGAGCTTCGACAAAATAGACGAGGACATCATCGATCCCCAAGGTTTGGACCCCGACCCCCAAGAACAGTTCCCCATCGACCTTGAAGCAGACGAGAACGTCCATGTTACCTGCGTGGGCAAGGACACCGACGGCTACGGCGACGCTGCGCTCATCTTTACGGTGACCAACAACACCGGTGTCGACATGATGTTTGGCGATGTGGACTCCTATGCCTACGTCAACGGCATGGTCCGCGATGTGCGCATGCGCCAGCAGGTCGCAGCAGGCGAGGAAACGCGCGCCATGCTCACCTTTGTGGGCACCTTCGACGACCCGGACTTTGATGTGAACAACGACCTCAACGACATCTACCTCAACATCTGGATGTTCGAGGAGCAAACGGGCAACGTTTACTTTAGGGACCTGGTACACATCCCGTAGAAGACGGTGCGACGCACTGACTAAGCAGGTCATACAACACAAAAAGAGGGACGACCCAACCGGATCGCCCCTCGTCTTTTATGCGTCAGTTAAGCGCGCAGTGCTTACTTGACCACCAGGTTGACCAGCTTGCCGGGCACGCAGATGGCCTTGACGACCGTCTTGCCCTCGAGCCACTTGGCGACGGCGGCCTCGGCGGCAGCCTGCATATCCTCATTGGAGGCATTGCGGGCCACCTCGACGCGGCCGCGGACCTTACCGAGCACCTGGACCACGATCTGCACCGTGTCCTCAACGGACTCGGCCAGGTCGAACTCGGGCCAGGCGGCGGTGTAGGCGTTGCCCTCGCAGCCGAGCGCCTCGTGCCACAGCTCGTCGGCCCAGAACGGGCAGATGGGGGCAAGGACGCTCACGATATCCTTAGCCACGCCGTAGCACATCGCCTTGTCACGGGAAGCGCCCTCAGTAGCATTGAGGTAGGCACTCGCGGCATTGACGAGTTCCATGACGGCCGAGATGGCGGTGTTGAACTGGCCGCGATCGAAGTCCTCGGTGCACTTGGCGATGGTGCGGTGACGCTCGCGATAGAGCTTCATCGCAACCTCGTCGAGCGCGGACTTGTCGAAGGCCACGTTGGCGTCGCCGGACTGGACGAGCTGCCACACGATACGCCAGGCGCGCTTGATGAAGCGGTTGGCGCCCTCAACGGCCTTGGGATCCCAGTCGAAGTCCTTCTCGGGCGGGGCGATAAACAGGATCGCCAGACGCATGGTGTCGGCGCCGTAGGGCTCGATGACCGAGCTCGGGGGCACGACGTTGCCCTTGGACTTGGACATGGTGTCGCCATTCTCGTCCTTGACCATGCCCTGGCACAGCAGGTTGGTGAAGGGCTCGTCCACGCTCAACAGACCCAGGTCGCGCAGCGCCTTGGTAAAGAAGCGGCTGTAGAGCAGGTGCAGAATGGCATGCTCGATGCCGCCGATGTAGTTATCGACGGGCATCCAACGGTCGGCGGCCTCGCGGGAGAAGGGCAGCTCGGTGTTGTGCGGGTCGGTATAGCGCAGGTAATACCAGCTGGAGCAGGTGAAGGTGTCCATGGTATCGGTCTCGCGCTTGGCCGGGCGACCACAGACCGGGCAGGTGGTCTCGTAGAACTCCTTGCACTCGGCGAGGGTCTCGCCGGCGCCCAGGTCAAGATTCTCGGGCAGCGTGACCGGCAGCTGGTCCTCGGGCACGGGCACGATGCCGCAGTGCTCGCAGTGGATGGCCGGGATGGGGTTGCCCCAATAACGCTGGCGGGAAATGAGCCAGTCGCGCAGACGGAACTCGACCTTACGACGACCGCAGCCCATGGCCTCGAGGTCGGCCACGATTGCAGCCTCGCCCTCGGAGTGCTTGCCGCCGCGCATACCGGTGTACTTGCCGGACTGGACGAGCGTGCCCTCGGCAGCGTGGGCGCAATCCCAGTCGACGGTCTCGGCATGGAAGGTATCGATGGTCTCGCCGTTAGCCTCGACGGCTGCGCGGTCGTCATCGTCCAGGATGATCGGCACGATCGGCAGGTCGTACTTGCGGGCGAACTCAAAGTCGCGCTGGTCGCCGCAGGGAACGGCCATGACGGCGCCGGTGCCGTAGTCGGCAACAACGTAGTCGGCAACCCACACGGGGACCTTCTCGCCGTTGACCGGGTTCACCACGTAGCGGCCGGTAAAGGCACCGTGCTTCTCGAGGGTGCCCTGAGCACGCTCGACGGCGGAGATATGCTTGGAGTCCTCGACAATCTTGGTCACGGCCTCCTCGTACTCCGTGCCCTCGACGAGCTCGTGCAGACGAGCGTACTCGGGAGCCAGGACAAAGAAGGAGACACCGAAGAGCGTGTCGGCTCGCGTGGTGAAGACGGTGATCTTACCCTCGTCGCCCTCGATGGGCTCGCCATCCTTGTCGCACAGGGTAAAGTCGACCTCGGCGCCCTCGGAACGACCGATCCAGTTGGCCTGCATCTGCTTGACGCGCTCGGGCCAGCCGGGGAGCTTCTCCAGGTCATCGAGCAGCTCCTGAGAGTACTCGGTAATCTTGAAGTACCACTGCTCCAGGTCGCGCTTCTCGGGCTCGGTGCCGCAGCGCCAGCACTTGCCCTCGGTGACCTGCTCGTTGGCCAGAACGGTCTTGCAGGTGGGGCACCAGTTGACCGGGTTCTTCTTGCGGTAGACCAGGCCCTTTTCCCACAACTTCTCAAAGATCCACTGACCCCAACGGTAATAATCGGGGCTACAGGTCTTGACCATGCGATCCAGATCGTAGGAGAAGCCCATGCGCTTCATCGTGGCGAGCGCCTGGTCCATGTTCTTATACGTCCAGGCGGCAGCCTGCGTGTTGTGCTTGATGGCGGCATTCTCGGCCGGCAGGCCAAAGGCATCGAAGCCGATGGGGTGAAGCACGTCGTAGCCGCGCATACGGGCCTGACGGGCCATGGCATCGCCGATGGTGTAGTTGCGCGCGTGACCCATGTGCAGGTCGCCCGACGGATACGGGAACATCTCGAGCACGTACTTCTTGGGCTTGCTGGCGTCGGTGTCGACGGCAAAGAGGTTGGAGTCCGCCCAGGCCTTCATCCACTTGGACTCAATGGCCTGTGCGTCGTAGGCAGGGATCTCGTCCTTATGATCTGTGCAATCGCACATATCAGCTCCTTTGTTAGCTGGGTTGGGGCGGGGCGTTCTTACCTTTACTCGCTGCTGCGGACAGTCCTGCTCGCACGAAGAGCACATTAAGTGCTCTTCGGCTCGTGCGGAACTTGCAGTGAGCAAAGGTAAGAACGCCCCGCCACATCGTTAACTCGCATGATGATAGCAAATACGACAAGCGAGATGCCTGCGACTTGCAGGCATCTCGCTTTATCTAAATAACGTGGTTGTGAATCAACCACTAATTGTTACCCGCCCAAGCATGGTCGGCTTTTCCAAGTGCCGCAGATTGCCGTGAAAGAGGAGCGACGCGTACTTTGGTACGCGAGCGACGGTTTGAACGGCAAGGTGCGGTGCTTGGGAAAACCGCTTAGCGGTAGCTGACGCTCTGCTGGGAATCCTTGACGACTACGTCGTGGGCTCCGCCTTCGACGATCGATGTCGAGCTGACCAGAGTCAGGCGTGCCTTTTCCTGGAGCTCGGGGATCGAGAGGGCACCGCAGTTGCACATCGTGGACTTGACCTTGTAGAGCGTGCCGCCCACGCCGTCCTTGAGGGAGCCGGCGTAGGGAACGTAGGAGTCGACGCCCTCGACGAAGCTGAGCTTCGCGGCGCCGCCCAGGTCGTAGCGCTGCCAGTTGCGGGCACGCGCAGAACCCTCGCCCCAGTACTCCTTCATGTACTGGCCGTTGACGTTGACGCGCTCGGTCGGGCTCTCATCGAAGCGGGCGAAATAACGGCCCAGCATCATAAAGTCGGCACCCATAGCAAGGGCGAGCGTCATGTGGTAGTCGTATACGATACCGCCGTCGGAGCACACGGGCACGTAGACGCCGGTCTCCTCGTAGTACTCGTCACGGGCGCGGCAGACGTCGATCAGCGCGGTGGCCTGGCCACGACCGATACCCTTGGTCTCGCGAGTGATGCAGATGGAACCGCCGCCGATACCGACCTTGATGAAGTCGGCACCGCAGTCGGCCAAGAAGCGGAAGCCCTCGGCGTCGACAACGTTACCGGCACCGACCTTGACGTCCTCGCCGTAGTTGGCGCGGATCCACTCGATGGTGCGCTTCTGCCACTCGCTGAAGCCCTCGGAAGAGTCGATACACAGGACATCGGCGCCAGCCTCGATGAGCAGCGGCACGCGCTCGGCATAGTCGCGGGTATTGATACCGGCGCCGACCATATAGCGCTTGTCGTTATCGAGCAGCTCGTTTGGGTTGGTCTTGTGGCTGTCGTAGTCCTTGCGGAAGACGATGCCCATGAGGTGATCGTTGTCGTCAACGATGGGCAGAGCGTTGAGCTTGTTGTCCCAGATGACGTCGTTGGCAACCTTGAGGCTGATGTTCTTGTCGCCCACGATAAGCTGCTCACGCGGGGTCATGAACTCGGAGACCTTCTTCTGGTGATCATCGCGGCTGGGGCGATAGTCACGGCTGGTGACGATGCCCAGGAGCTTGCCCTTGGGGGTGCCATCGTCGGTGACCGGCATGGTGGAGTGACCGGTCTTCTCCTTGAGCTCGATGACCTGTTCCATGGTCATGTCGGGGGTCAGCGTGGAATCGGACTGAACAAAGCCGGCCTTGTGATCCTTGACGGCCTTGACCATGGCGGCCTCGGACTCGGGGGTCTGAGAACCGTAGATGAAGGACAGGCCACCCTCGGTAGCGAGCGCGACACCCATGTCGACGCCCGAGACGGACTGCATGATGGCGGAAACCATGGGGATGTTCAGGGTGATTGCCGGCTTCTCACCGCGCTTAAAGCGGGTTAGCGGCGTCTTAAGAGAGACGTTGTTGGGGATGCACTGCGAGGACGAGTAGCCAGGGACCAGCAGATACTCCGAAAACGTGTGGGACTCACCGGGAAAGAACGTAGCCATGTTTCTCCTTTTTCCATGCGACCGGTCGGCTGCAGGCCTCGTAGGACCCAGCCCAACCTTGGGCGCCCAATACTGGGCAAGTATCTTAACGCACTTTGACTGCTACAATGCATGATTTAAGAAGAGCACACGAGGGTTTGACGCAGGCTTTGCGTTTGCCCAGCAAACACTTTAGCGGAGAGACGTGGAGCACATGGAGTACAAGACGACGGCAAAGTTGGTCATTCAAGCGTGCGACAAAGACCTGCCGGGCGTGTTTGGCCACGGCTGTGTCTTGCTGCTGCAAGGTATTGCCCGAGAGCATTCGCTCAACCGTGCCGCCAAGAGCATGGGCATGGCGTATTCCAAGGCCTGGCGCATCGTGAACGAGGCCGAAGGCCAGCTGGGCTGCAAGCTCATCGAGCGCGACGGAGCCCGCGGATCATCGCTCACCCCCGCCGGCGAGCGCGCCATAGCGGTCTACGAGGAGCTGCAGGCCGACATCAACCAGGCCATAGCCGCCAAAGCCGACGTCCTCATCGCCAGCATCAATGCAGGGTAGTCCTTTTAGGCGGTTTTTAGCCCACAGCGCCCTCGGGTTGAGACTCGCGTCACAAAACGGGCCCATCTACTACGTTTAGTTGAATACCCACGACCATACCGGACATTATGAAAATAAAACCGCTGGTAAACAGCTTGGTAATTTTCAAAATAGGCGAGTGTGGTCGAACCCTATTGCTTAAACGTAGTAAATAGGCCGTTTTCGTGACACAGACCCCGATTAGCTACTTGCGAAGGGCGTTATCGAGAGTGGCAGCCACCTGCAGGGGATCGTCGGTACCGGCGAAGAGGCGGACGGTGCTCCCCTGCTTGCCGCGTGGAGCCGAAAGGCGCGTCGTTGCGCCGCCGGCGGGCGATGTGCGAAACTCCCCCGGCAAAGCATCGAAGAGATCACCCGCGCTACGCTCGATAAGGTCAAACTCAACTGCGGGGCCAAAGCCGTGCTCGAGGATTCCCGTTGCAACCGCATGGTCGGGATGCGAGCTCAGTCCGGGATAGCACACGTTGCGCACCACCTCATTGGCAGCCAAATACTCGGCCAGTGCACGTGCGCGGTCAAAGTGCGCCTGCATGCGAGCGTCGAGCGAGGAAAGCCCACACTCCAGCACGTCGGCCTCCTCGGTAGAAAGGTCGAGCGCCGACGCACCGCAGCCCGCAAACAACGCGTGCGCGCATTCAGCCGCGGCATCCACGCGATGGCGCTTGAGCTGCGAGCGCGCCAACGAAGCGGCAACCAGCTTGCGCGGAGCCTTACCGGCGCATACGCGATCGAGCGCCTCGAGCGACAGCGCAGCGCCCAGCCGCAACGGATCGCAGCCAAAGACGCATGCCACGGTGTTGTCCACAACCAGCAGCGCATGGGCCTCACGCGCCGCCCGACCCAGCGTACGCAGATCGGGCACACGCAGACCAAACCCGCCAATAGAGTTGACGAACCACCACAGGTGAGGCCCCTCGACCTCAAACGAAACATCAAAGCCCTCGGATGCAGCAGCAAACGCCGCAACCGACGGCTCCCCCACGAGCACAACGTCGCAGGCATCAAAGCCGCGAGCAAACGCATCGGCAAAGTCGTCCGCAAAGGCCACCAGGCGATCGCCGGGCCGCACGATCCCCAGCAGCGACAGTGCCGCCGGCACATGCGAGGCCGCAACAAGACGCGCCTCACGCGCACCAGCCCTTATAGCCCAGGCCTCTTCTAGCTGTTGCACGTCCACGCGACACCACCCCTTAAAAAAATTGAACCAAACTAACCGTGGTATTCGCCGTTGTACTGGATGAGCGTCAGGTCCTCAACGCCGTCGAGCGCGCGAATCGCATCGGCGTAGGGCATATCCACACCGTCCGAGAACACCTCGACGGCCATCTCGACCTTGTCACCGCGCATCGTCTTGGACTTGACGGAAAACTTGGTGCGCCCAAATGCACGCACGATATCATCGCCGGTGGTCTGCCCCGTGTAGTGGATGACCATCATGTACACGCGCGCCTTGTCCTGGTGGCTCGCAAAGCCGGCAATCATCACCACGATCACCACCGCCGTGAGCCCCACGAGCGCATACATACCGGCTCCCGCTGTAATGCCCGTGGTAATGGACCAAAACAGATACAGCAGGTCGAGCGGGTCCTTGACCGCCGTACGGTAGCGGACGATAGACAGAGCACCGACCATACCAAGCGAGATGACCACGTTTGTCGAGATCGCGAGCGTGACCATGCAGGTGAGCACGCACATGCCCACGAGCGTTACGGCAAAACTGCGCGAATACACCACGCCGGTAAAAAAGCGCTTGTACACGTAATAGATCAGGATGCCCATGGCGAGCGCCACGAGCAGCGACAGGCCGATCTTGGCAGGGTCGACCTGACCAAACGCCTCCAAGACGGAGTTCTTAAAAAAGTCCCTGGTGCTCATGGTCTAAATATCCCCTCGGTTCTCAAAATCCGATTCCCAGTAATTAAATCCGCGCAGGTAGGCGGTCTTTTCGTAACACAGGCAGTACTTGGAGACCGCCGTAAGCTCGGCCGCACCTGGCGGCACCATATCGCGCACCAGCTGCGGGCAAAACTCGGTAAACTTGACCTCCATCACCAGCTTGCCGGGCTCCAACACGGACAACGCGGGCAACGTCGCGTCAAAGATGTCAAAGCTCCCCACCGCCGCACGCACGTCGCTATCAAAGGTAATGCGCACGGTGCCCTCGTCCATCACCCACGGCTCGCGCTCGTAGTCCACGATGGTCCGCGGGCGCATCATATTACAGATGCACTCGATGTAGAACTCGCGACAGACCGGATAGGGGCTCCTCAGCAAAAAGTCGTAGTCGCCAGCCAGAATCTGCTCAAACTCGCCACGCGTGAGCGACGCGTCCTCCTTGTAGATCCAGCTGCCGTACTTCTTCTTGCGCTCGAGCTTAATCACCTTGTCGCTGCCGTTATAAATGCGCACGCGATACTTTTTGCGCATGAGAATACCGGCGTCTTTTTCCTCGTAGGCCGAGTTGCAGTAGTCGTCAAAGTACAGGCTGCGAATGGTGTAGCCACCCGCCCGCGCATGCTTGTCCAGCTTAAACACCGGCGCCATGCGGCAGGCAAGCGCGGCGTGCTCGCCCTCGTTAATGAGATATTTGAGCTCGTGGCGATAGCGCTCCTGCGTGGCGCGCACAGGCGGAGCCGCTAAGCGCTCAAGCAGCGCGCTAGCCCTCCTCATACGTGTCCTCCACGACCTTACCGCCGTCTTGCACGTAAAAACACTTCATGCCGTAGTGCTTGCCGTCGTCGGTCACATAGTAGTCAAACGCATCTTGTATATAGCCGTCTGAGTTGGTGGCGCGCACGCGCACAAAATACTGGCCGGTTTCGGGCGCATCGCAGGTCACCTCGGGCAGTAGCACGTCCTCGGCCTTAAAAAACACGTCCTTGATGGCATAGTCGCGCGCCAGCTCCACGGTATAGCGAATGTCGCGCGCCTCAAAGTCGTAGGACGCATCCCAGTTAATGCGCAGCTTACCGTTATCGATCTGCGGCACGCCAATGTAGAACGGCATGGGCTTTTTATAGCTCTCGCGAAAGCTCTTATAGTTCTCCTCGATCTCGGAGGGAATCGCCGCGGCAATCTGCTCGTATTCGTCCTTGGTGACAGGCAGGTTGTCGATATCGGGCAAAGCAAAGACCAGCGATTCGGTAACCTCACGATAATGTTTAATCATCTTGGCCAGGCGTGCCTCGGTCATATACGAGCGCAGGTCCTTTACGGCGCGGTCGAGCTCACTGCGGAACGATTTACTGCGCAGCGCACGATTGAATAGCACGTTGCCCCAGTAGTTGCTTACGCCGCGCTCCCAGCTCGCATAGTCCGAGAACCCGGCAAGAGAAAGCTCCAGCTTGCGCAGCATACCGTCGTTGTCCCAATCGAGGATGTACCACGTATTGGAGTTGAGCGGGCTATACAGATAGCAGTTACGGTTCTGCGTATCGCAGTTGCCCGTCAGAATCTGAAACCCCAGCCAATAGACCAGGTTCTCGGTATCAAAGTAGGTGTCGAGCACGTCATCGATCTTTTGCGATTCGTCGTTGAGCGAATCGAGCATCTCGATGAGCTTGGTGTGGTCCGAATCGCCCTTAATCTCGAGCATGCCCTCAAAGCTCGCCTGGTTGTAGTCGGGATCGTCGGCAAGCTTAATGGTGTCCTCGTAGCGATGGAAATCAAAGCTGTTCACCTTGTACAGGCGCCCGCTCTTATCCAGGCCATGTGCCTTAAGCGCCGTCTTGTTGAGCTGCTCCACCTGCGTAAACAGGCCGTAGTCCTCAAAGGTATCGTTGGACTTTTCGGTCTGGTCACACACCCACAGATGCACGAACTGCGTGCGCAGGCCCATCATCTGGGGAATCCCACGGATAAGGTCGTAGGCCATCTTGTTGCGAAAACGCATACCCTCGCCCATGTGCTTGTTGAGCGCAATCGCGCGCTGTTGGCGCCAGGTACCCTTGCCCTTTTTGAGCTCCACCTTGTAATTCTTTTGCGTGTAGGAGCTCGATGTCTGGCCGCGCACCTGCACGGTGGCATTGGGCGCTTCCTCGCCATAGCCAACCTCGCCGGCCACCGGGCCGTCTTCGTCGCCCGCCTGCAGCAGGCCCATAACCTGATAGCGCGTCACGCCCATGTCGGCATAGTCATACACCGAGTACGTGTTGATCTCGGCCCAGCTATGGTCCGTGTTCTCGGAGCTGTTGCCGCGCGAGACCGTCAGGTACATGGTCACAATGTCCGAGTCGTCGTAGACCTCGTACAGCTCATCTTTATCGCGCAAATGCTTGGACTGGTCGGAGGCCTCGGCCTTTTTAATCTTGTCCTGCTTTTTTACCTTATTTGTCGAGGATTCGTCCTGAGATGAGCAGCCCGAAAGCAGCAGCGCGCCGGCAGCCGCCTCGATCAGACAGCGGCGAGACATCAACTTATCGATCATCAGAACCTCCCCAATGGTTACGGTACACGTGAACTACTGCGCGCTCAAACGCGCTGTGCGGCACGCCCTTGCGGCGGCACTCCTCATAGCGTTGCTCGGCACGGTCGAGCAAGCGGCCCAGCTGTGTAAAACGACCCGTTTTGTCGGTCGCCACAATGGGCTGCTGACTCAGGATACGATACGGTAAGTTGGCGGTATAGGTATCGAGCCGCAGCAGCGCCACGATAAAAAACACCACCGCACCCAACAAAAAGCCAAAGCCGTAAAACTGCTGCGGCAAAAGCAACGACACGGCGGTCGCCAGCCCTGCCACACCGGCAAACAGGCCCGAGGCCAGAACGGCTCCCTTGTAGTCGGTAAAGTACAGCAAGATAAGCAGGATCGTGTTGCCCACGGCATACAGGCCGTAGCCTACGCATAACGTGCGAAAATACCCGTGCATAAGATTGTTAAAGCCCAGCGGCAGGGCCGAGAGCACTGTAGTCTCGAGCGAGATGACCGCCGCGGTCACAAACAGCTGCTTGAGCGCGCAAAAGCGCAGTTCGCTGTTGAGCGTGGAGAGCATCTCCTCCTCGGCCACCACAATATCGCCCACCACGCCGCCGTCGTTGAACAGGCTGTAGTAGTCACGGTAGCGCGGATAGAAATTGACCTCGACCGACACCACAAAGTTGACGGTCGTGACGAGTGTGGTCAAAAACGCAATGAGTGCCGGAACGTCATGGTAAGGAGCCCCGTAAAACAGGCCTTTGATCTGCACGCCAATAGGGCCCGCCCAGATAATAACCAGGTGTACGAAAAGCCCCAAGTTGGTAAACAGCCCCGTAAGCGCAAGCGGCATAAATTGGTCGAGCCAGCGCAAAAAACGCCAGGGACTCCGATCACTCTGTGGAAAATACCGGTACAGCAGTACCACATCCCAGGCAAGCATGACGCCGTAGCCTAGGGCGATTGACGCCAACAGGCCCTCGACCGGCGGCAGTCCCAACGTCAGCGCTGCCAGGGCGCACAGGCACGCCACGCCAATGGCGGCCGCAAAGCTGCACAGGATACCGCGATAATCTTTGATGGCCGTGAGATAGCTCATGCCGTTCCAGTTGACGATCATGATGTTGAAGAGCCACAGGCACAGCAGCCCCTGCAGCAGCGTGGCGCCCGAGAACAGCAAAAAGACGCCGTAGAGCACCGTGCCCGCAACGAGCATGATGGCATTAGATCCCCAAAACGAAGGCAGGATCTCATCCTCGCGCTCGGCAAAGAGCATGTCGGCCAAAAAGCGCGTGACCGGCATGGAGAAAAAGCTTGTGAGCGTGAGCGATGCCAGCAGCGTATAGGTCACCATGCACACCAGCAGATCCTGGTTGGCGCGGCCCACACCCCACAGACCGCACAGCACCAAGATACCCACCTGGAGCAGCACGCCAAGCAGCATGGGGCCCGTGCACACAATGCCGGCGTAGCCATAGGCGCGCATCGTGGCAAACAGACCCTTGCGCCTAAACAGGCGTTTGAGCTCAAAACCGATTCCGGCCACCGGCTACTCCCCCTCTCTGGGCAGGTCAAACGCACGCGCCGTCTCGTCGTACAGTGCGCGATAGTTGGCGAGCATCTGCTCGTGCAAAAAGTACGTGGCGACGCGACGCTGGCCGCGCTCCCCCATCTCAATGCGGCGGGCGCGGCTTGTGCACATGCGCTCCATGGCATCGGCCAAGCCCTTGCGATACATGGGCGGCGTCACAAAACCCGCCACGCCAAAGTCATCGCCCGGGGCACCTTCGAGCAGCTCGCGGCAGCAGCCCACCTCGGTCGTCACGCAGGGACGGCGCGCTGCAAGCGACTCCAGCACGCTGAGCGGCTGGCCCTCGGAGATGCTCGTCAAAATGGTAAAGTCGAGCTTTTCCATGTACTCGACCACGTTGACGCGGCCGGTAAAGATCAGGTTGCGCACGCCCAGGGTGTCGACGAGCGCATGGCACTCGGCGCCGTACTCTTCATCGTCCACGCCACCCATGATGTGCAGACGCACCTTGGGCAGGCGCTCGTGCAGCTCAAAGAAGGCATAGATCATGGTCTTGACGTCCTTGATGGGCGCCAGGCGCACCACCGCGCCAATGTCCACCCAGCCGTCATCGGGCTTTAAGGGAATGTCCTTAAAGCGGTCAAACTGGATGCCGTTGGGAATAACCATGCATTTGTCCGCATCGCAGCCCATATCGATCTGCGTCATGCGAGCGTTATGGAACAAGCTCGTCACGCGGAAGGCGCGGCGGTAGATCTCCTCCGAAAGCAGGTAGAAAAAGCGGATCCAGCGGTCCTTAAACGACGGCACCACCCAGTCAGCGCGAATGATCTCTTCCTCGCGTTCGCGGGTATAGATGCCGTGCTCGGTGAGCAGCACCGGCGCATGGTGAACGCTTGAGCCCAGGCAGGCGAGCAGGCCGCCGTAGCCGGTCGAGATGGCGTGATACACATCAGCCACCGGCACCTCGCTGCCCAGAAGGTAGAGCACGGGCAGCAGCATCGAGCGCATGGTGTGGAATGCATCGGCAAAGGGCGTGTATGGGTACTCGGCCAGGCACACGTCGCGAAAGATATCCATAAACGTGCGGCTCTGCAAAAACGAGAGCGGATGCACGCGACGGCGCTGGAAGATATCGAACAACACGTCCCAGTCCGGATTGGAGAGCGACACCAGGCGGCGCAGCGCCTCGCGCTCGCGGGCGTTAAAGTCGGCCTCTTCTTGCTCGCCCGAAAGCCGCAGGGCGTCGTCCAGAAACACCTCGTGTACCTCGACCACGTTTTTGGGTAGCTCGTAGACAAACTTGCCGCGGTCGGCAGCATGCGCGCCAATCACCCACAGCACAAACTCGTGCTCGGGCATGGCCTGGATGTAGCCGTGCATCCAAGTAGACACGCCGCCGTGCACATAGGGGTAGCAACCCTCGAGTACCAAGCAGATTCTCATTTGTCGCCACCCTCCTTGCGTGCAATGGTCACCGTCTTGTCCGTGGCTTTGACCAGGTACAGGTCGCCCGTCAGATGCGTAATCTCGCCACCCGTGACTGCACCAGGCTCGCCGTTGTTGGCGCGGAACATGAGCCACGCCTCGTCGTGGAAATTGCCCAGGCTGATCGTCCAGGCATCCGCGCCTGTGTCCACGCTCACCGTCACGGACGAAAAGCGCTGGATGGCGCCCGAGCATTCCGAACCGGTCTGGCGCCGCAGGTCGGGCGCAGACTTGGTAAGCCAGTCCAGGTAGTCAGTCAGGCCGCCCTTGTAGACCTCCCAGCCCTCCCTGGCGCCGCGATCGGGATCGAGCAGGTCGTCCGGATGCATAAAGTGCGTGCTCACGTAGTGCATATTGAGTTCGGACACGGCAGCCAGGCGCATGTAGGAATCGTCGACCATGCCGCCCGAGACGATACGCGGCTGCTCCACAATGCCGTCGCTCGCCACGCCAAACTCCTGTACGTACGGCAGATCGGTGCCGTCCTCAAAATACGTACTGGCAATAGTCTTAATGCGCGGAACGTCGGTGCCGATAAGCTTGCGTGCACGTGCCGAAAGGATATTCGACGGTGGCACATAGACCGAGCCGTGCGCGTTGGGCAGCACCTCGTCCTGGAAAGCGATAAGCTCGTTGAGCGATGCGACAAGCGTCTCCTTGTTCTTCCACGTCTTGTAGCCGTACAGCGTGCCATAGTCGGTGTCCCAGAGCGCCAGCGGCTGATGGTTGTAGCCGTGAAAGCCCAGCTCTCCGCCCATCTGCAGCAGCATGCCGCCAAAGTAGCGGAACTGCGTGGTATCGGCCTGGCGCGCGGGCTCGGTCTGGTTGACCGCGTCCTCGTAATTTTCGATCATCACGCCAGTAAAGCGAACGCCATATTTTTGCGCGAGCTTTTGCAGATCGGGCCACCAGACCTTGGCATAAAAGTCGGCGATGGAAAGCCCGTAGTCGCGCTTGATGTAGGTGCCGTCGCCCGAGGGCACGGGGCTGGGAAAGTCGTCCAGATAGAAGACGGCGCTGTTGATGACGGGGTAGGCCGTGGCATCGCCCAGCAGGCTGATCGCCGCGGCGTAAAAACCGCGCATGACCTTGTCATAGATACCGATATTGCACACCACGGTGCGACCGCTACCGCAGTCATTCGACCAAATGAGCGGGGCGCCCGCATCGCCGGTCTTAGCCCACACACGAGCCGTCTCGCGCAGCGAAACCGAAAGCGACGAATCAAAGGGGTCCGAGAGCTCGTAGCGCTCTCCCCCGCCCAGCATAAAGTCCTCGCTCGGCACAATGCTTTCGGCTTTTACATAGTCATATCCGGCAGATTCAATGCCAAGCTTGGGAGCAATCACTTGCAGATAGCCCGAGTTATCCGGAGGCATGGCGAGCATAAGCGAACCGCCGGCACTCACCCAACTCATAATGTCGCTCAGGTGCGTACCGAGCCCATCGAGCGTCGGCATGAGCAAAATCACGCGATCGTAGGAGGTCAACGAGGGAATGGCATCCGCGCCGTCCAGGGCAAGGTCCACGTCGCGGTGCGCGATCTTCATGTCGAGCAGAATCTGGTCGAACTGCTCCTTTACGTCCTCGACGCCAGCTTGATCGGAATCGGTAATGACCAGGCACGTGGGCTTTTGGCCAAATATTGCCGAGGAGGCCGGCACCGCATCGTTGGCGGCGAGCATGCCCAGCTTGTGCTGTCCAGCGCTGTACTGCACGCCGGCGCGCTCCACCAGCAGCACGGCCGCCATGGCAATAAAGACCGCCCACACCACGAGAAGTCCCATCCAACGAAAATGGCCCGCACGGTCGCGGATATGCTGCACCACGCTCATCGGGCCTCCTCTCCGTTGCGCCAAAACGCCAGTTCCTCACGGTTGGCGGCGCTCAAGTATACATGCTGTTTGCCAATCGCATCGATCACACGGTGGACCTCGTCACCGTCGCGGCGCATCACCGCCAGGCGCAGGCAAAGCATCCAAACCTCCTGCTCCTCGGGCACGTCGAGCACCAGCTGGTCGGTCACGGCCTGCGCCTCGTCGATCTGTCCGACATCGGCCAGCGCCGTCGCGTATCGAATGCGAAGCTCAAGGGTGTCCTCGCGCTCGCAGCGACGCGCAAGCAAGCGCGCGTACTGTTGGCGCTGAATCTGAGCCACGCGCCCCTCAGCCAAGCCCGAGCCCAAGTATTCACCAAGAAAATCGCAGTATTCGTTGAGGCTTTGCGCGCTCGGGTCCGTCTTAAAGGCACGCTCCAGCTGCTGCAGTTTAAGGTCGGACTCCTTGGAGATCTGCGCCACCGCCGTCGCGGCATAGTGAGCCACCTCAACGTCGTCGTTAAGCTTAGCCGCCTGCAGCTGCGCCAGGTACGCGTCGGGCTCCTCGGTGAGCATGGAGAGCATTAGTCGGCGCCGTTCTGCCGGGTCGTTGACGATGAGCGCCTCCTCGAGCGGCACTACGCCTGCATCGGCATCACGTTCGTGCACTAGGATGCTGCGATGCAGGTCGTCGTTGAAGCGCAGCGACTCCAGCGCAGACTCTTTCAGCCCCTCGCCAAACACCGCGCCGCGGACCGATAGCAGAACCACCAGCAACGGGCCCCACAGCGGCACCAGCACTATCACAGCCAGCATGTGCCCGCGCACCGACAGCAGGCCCAACTTCATAAGCGTCCACAGCACCAGGCAAACCAGCGAATGAATCAACAGCAAGACGGCAGCAACGACAAGCGAGATCAAGCGGCATCCCCCTCACCGTCACCGGTGTCAGCAATGTGTTGCAGCAGCGCCACGATGTCCTCGCCGTCGACGGGCTCCACCGCAATCTGCTTTGCGCTCAGGCGCTCGCGGATAATGGGCAGATTGCACGCCTTTGCCTGGCGCATAAGCAAGTAAAGCACGTCGCCGTCGACCAAGCCCGCCGCATCGCTCTCGCGGATTGCCGACCCAATTGCGCCCACCAGCTCGCCGACAGGCTCCATGCCCGGTACCACGCGCAGGAGCAAAAAGCTGCCCATCTTGCCATCTGCCAGCGCCTGCTCGGCCGCGAGCTCTTGGCCAAAGGCAGCCTGCTTGAGCACGCAAGTGCCGTCAAAGCAGCGTTTATCCTGTGCCACCGCCTCGTAGTCAAAGGCACGGCCCAGCGCGCTTTCGACCAGGCCGCACAAGATGCGGAACAAGTTTTGATAATAGAGGGTCATTTGGTTTTCGGCCGCGCGACGTACAAAGATCAACACGGCGGGTGCCCCGTCGCGCTCGATCGTGTATCCAAACATGGGAAGCCCCGGCGTCAGCTCGCGGTTCACCCACAGATTCGAACGACCCCCGTCGCCCAAAAGAGGTGCAAGCTGCTCAAGCGTGAGCGAGCGTGCGGCATCTTCGGCAATCGCGGGACTTGCTGCCACCAGGCGTGCAAATGCTCCGCCCGAAACATGGTAGATCGCCACCGAATCGTTCTCGAGGATCTCGCCCAGAAGCTCGCAGCACTTGCGATAGATGTCGCGTGGGTTGAACACGTCAAGCTCCTGCGTCACGGCAAAGATCTTGCCAAAGCTGTCGTGGCGACCCACGATCTGGCGCCTGTACGCACGCTTGTCCTCGATCGCGTCGTGGTAGAGCTGCGTAAGAAACGTATTGCGGTTGCGCACGAGCTTGTTTTGATCGCGCTCCGCCCTAATGGCTTCGCTGTTGCGCAGCTGCACATAGCCGCACACGGCACCCACAACAAAGTACGCAATAAACGGCAGCCAGTTGGACGGCTCGTAGAAAAGGCCCTGGAAGGTATAGCCGTACTGAGTAAAGTAGCTCGCGGCCAAACCCACCGACGCCAGCAGCGCCGCAACCAGGCCAAAGTCCAAGCCATACAGCGTGCCGATGAGCACCACGTAGAGCAGGCGATAATCGAGCACGTTGAGCTGGGTCGATTGGGAGAACAAGCGCTCCAGCACTTCAAAGAGCACCCAGGCGGCTGCCGTCTCCAGGCATTTGACAGGCAGCGTGCGCATTTGAATGCGGTCGATGGCCGCGCGCAAGGGGTTGACCTTCTTTGCGCGACCAGCATCCCAGCGAGCCTGAATGGTCGAGAGGTCGCGCAGCAAGTCGTAGCGCTGAAACCAGCCATAGCGCACGCGAGCGACGTCGCTGGCGTGCAGGGCGTAGCCGGCAGATTCGCCATAGGCAACTGAGAGCCCTGGGAACAGCGCCTGAAGGGCCTCGCCCACCTCACCCACCGTGTGATGGAAGGTATCGGCTACATCGAGCGTCTCAAAGTTGCCATCCCAGCTGTCGAAGATACGGCGTACCAGCACCGAAAGTTCCTCGGCACACAGCAGCGGAAACGCCGCATCCTGCGCGCCCTGCAAAGCGGCCGATCCGGTTGAGCATGCGTCGAACATCGGCACCAAAAACGGGTCCTCCAGCGCGGCAGACGCGGTATACAGGAACGGCACGCGCAGGATCTTGGTCTGAACGCCCTCGCGAGCAGCGTAGTAGCGGCACAGGTCGTTGGCTGCGTGCGCGATAATGCCCTTGCCCGTTCGCCCCGCGGCATCGGCGGCACCCTCGGCACCCGCGGGCCCCGCTACATACAGTAGTTGGACCCGGCGACCCGCGCACGTACGAAAGACCGAGCGCAGCAGCTCGATATCGCCCACGGTATCGGTATGCGGGGTAAGGAAATTAGACATGTAGACCACGCGGTCGAACTCGTAGGCCTGATCCAGGTGCTGGAGGAGCTCTTTCCACGAGGCATGGGGCGACGACTCGTCGCGGCGCGCTTCCGCGGCAGCGACGACCTTAACGTGGTCCCCGGGGAACGCCTTGGCGCAAAAGTCATCGTCAACATATGCGGTGTTGCCAACAACCAGCACCTCCATAGCGCACCCTTCCTCTAAAATCCACTTCTGTCATAGTCAAACATGCGTATTTTACGCTGTCAACGCGAGCTAGAGCGCCTTTAAGGCTGTTTTAAGAACTTTTTTAGAGGATGTGGGGACATCGAGAGTGCTAAATGAGCGACCAATTCGGAAGTGGGGTGAAAAACCGAGACCTGTCGACCAGACCCCTGTTTTAGACATCCGAGACCTGCGGTTTTGTTGCCGAAAATCAGTTTGTGCTCGGAGGTTTCCGATTTTTTCACCGCACTTCCGAAATGACAGCCCCGCATCGACAACATTAATCAGAACTAGCAGCGTCCAGAAGTCTAGCCAAGTAGCTTCGACTCGATTCCCGCGAAATCAATAAGTCCCGTTGAGTAATCTAAAATAAATAGCAGACAGGTACCAAGAACCCATACCTCATCAGCCAAACGCAAAGTATCGTTTTGCGCCTTCACGATCGTCTCATGGTCAAGGTCTCTATACTCAGACTCATAACCGGCCTCGCCGTTATAGCCGCACAACCGAAGCGCCTTGATGGCGGTAAGCACAATCATTTCATCAACGTCAGGCCTAATAAAATGCCGCTCAAAACTCTGGTATCTAGAAGCATTGCCAACGATTGACTTGTATTTCAAAACATCTTTACGGGAAACAGTTCTGTTTAGATATTCTACGTCGGGCATTTTCAGAAAGTGCTTACATGCCTCGACCATTGGATAGTTAACGTAGAGCTTGCCATTGTCTGTGCTCTCGTTAAAGTAACGTTGCATTTCCTCTAACCGTGCAGGTGAGAACCTATTATCTTGGGGCTCATAGTCAAAGACCAGCAAAACATCAGAATAATCCTGGTCAAATAACCACTTATCCTCTTCGGACGCACGTTCCTTAAGGACGCCGAGAAGCGATAAGTCGTCCTGAAAGCCGTCCGAAAACATCCTTTCATAAAGCTCGTAGATATTTGTGTTATAGGAAACGATCTCATAGCCAATGTCGAGGCCATAGCACCTAAAGAGAGCCTGGAAGAGTTTAATCTCTTGCTTTATACCCTCAACGATAAGCAGAACTTGCTTCCTAGACATCGAATTCGCCAGCCTTATAGAGCTTTTCGAGGTTGTGCCCTTCCCTTAGTTCCCTATCTGTTGCATTGGCAGCTGAAATAATATTGTGATCCGAAAGAATGAATAAGCAGTCTGGCCTAAGGATTTTATTGCTGAACAAATCTGTATTATGCGATGCGCAAAGCACCTGGCGTCCAGTCTGGGACTTAAAATAGTCAACGACCTTCTCGGCGAGATCGTGATGATAGAACGCATCGAACTCGTCGACAAAAAGCAAGGACGGCACACTTGTAGCATGAAAATAATTAAACAGTCGCAGCAGCGCAACAGTGCCGCTTGAACAGTTTTCTACAAACGGAATAAGTCGACTTTTTTCAAAGTACAAAGCGATATCACCCGATGGCGTTTCACGCGCAGTAAGGCGTTCTCGAATTCCAAAGTCATTCAAAAAAGCCTGAAGCTCAGAAACCAAGCCATTCGAAATAACGTTTTCGGCGATGGTAGAGACAAGGTTACGGTCGTTCATATGTGCGTCGCCAATGGCATCCATTGACCGCGCAAACGTATAAAGCTTAAAAAGAGGCATTGCCCTCTCAAAAGGAATGTTATTGCACACATACGCCAAAACAGAAATGCCGGGAGATTTGAACTCCCAGTTCAATCGATCGGCACCAATAGAAGCCAAATCGCCATCGAGCACTTTACCTGCACGGTGGTCGTAATCAAATGCAATCTTGCCGTTAACAGCCACTGTCTCACGAAGATAGTCTGTTATCCCAGTCTTTTCGTAACGATAAGCAACTTCGTCATTCCCAAAGCGAAACGTGTAGGCAAAGCACGCCGACGTGACCCCATCAACTGCGCTGAGGTAATTAGTTTTATTGGAATAGAAGATCCGACGCCCCACATTTGCTGAAATATCGAGAAGAGCATTGGAGAAATTTGTTTTGCCGACAGCGTTTTTACCGTAGATGAGACCACAAGAAACGATGCCCTCATCGATGGCTGACGTATTGAATCTGTAGTCCCTGACATCGGTCAAATTAAAGGTAAATTTATGGGAGAAGTTTCGGAATCCCTCGACCTCAAAACGCGTTAGCATCGAAACCTCCATGTTATACTTGCCGTAAACTTTTTACGGCAAGTATAACATGGAGGTGACTTGGCGAGGGCCTTATGGTCGAAGTCAGGTTGTCCAGTGTGCAGTAGTAGGGGTACGAATAACGCGACCTAGGTCGACATGGCAAAGGCACCGTGAGGCTGTGCCATTCACGATATTCAGTAGTACTCAGGCGAGCAAATAATCACTCGGCCTAAACCCTGTCAAATTATTCCTCAATAAGACGCTCCAATTTAGACCGAGCTCTTGCAATCAGAAACTCCCACAAACCGTCACCGTTCATTAGAGTGCGATTAAACGAATCGACTTCAACGGCCGCCAAGCGAGTGATGGAGACGCAACGATCCTCTTCCAATCTTTGTCTAAAAACAACGGCGTGACGAGGGTTCAACGGGAAATAGATGCCACAAGGGTTTTCATCACTCTCGTCCTTCCACTCTGCATGCACGGGAAGTGACGAGGTTATAAACTCAGAGCCTTCTGGCGCTATATAAAACAGACAATCCATGTCGAGCAATAAGACAAGTAAATCGTACATTGGCGCGCCCTTATCGAACCTGAACAGCGCTGTATCCAGACAAGCAAGCTCGACAATGGCTTCAAATTCATTCCTGTAGCCCGCCAAATCCATTTGAGAAATGTCTTTGTCAGAGAAAAAAGCGCTCGACAACAATTCGACGGAGTGAGCGCCAGCGTTACCCCTCACCTTGCTCAACCATTTAGGATGTCTCGCAATGAGCGATGCGAGCAAAAATGCCAGTCGAGAAATCAACGCGACGCACTCTTCACCTTTTGGCAGTTTTCCGGAATCAAGAAAACTGAGCAACGATCGGTAGGAAGGTGCAAGATTGTTCTCGATTTTCCCAAGAGCATCTTCGATGACGCCCTTCTCGATGAATCCGTCATCGCCCTGGGATTCACGTCGCCTGACCTCATAGAGGTAGTTTTCTGCACAAACGTTTTCGGGCTTCGTTCGAAAGACGGGTTTCAACCCACCAGCATCGCGCCTTACAACGCTGAGATAGCCCGAGTCATCGGTAAACGATCTAAGATAAAAACGCGGCACATAGTGCTGATTCTTAACCCCAGGCACGAGTACGCCCCTCTCCAATTAACAAATCAATCAAGAGCAAGAGTTCCCAGCCGGCGACCGATCTAGCAGCAATGAATCAACCGCAATCGGCTCGGACCTCCTTGATTCTCGCCAATGCGACATCGATGTCCATCGCGGCCAGCTGAGAGCACACGGCATCTAGCGCCACTTTGCTAAAGAATGGAATCTCAGGCCTTACCGCATCATTTTTAGAGATAATCGCAAAAAAACCTGTTTGACCGAATCCCTTTCCAATTTAAAACAATTAGGTTCGATCTTGTCTAGAACAACCTGTGCGCACTCCCTAAAACTAGGGTCTGCCTTTACCAAACGAGCCGAGACCAAGCCCTGATTGAACAGATGGCTTAAAGTCGAAGACCCTTGATAATGCTTAACGTGAATGAACGTACCGTCTTTGCATAATATGTCACAAAGCTCGACCTGGCTGCCTCGACCGCCGTAGTAAATGGTCTTCTTGTCTAGCAACAACTCGGTCGAGGAATTCATCTCCACGACACGTTGGTTATACGGGCCCTCATATTCACCCTTAAAATATTCTGGGAATTCCGTTGGGTAAAGCGGAATCTTAGAGAAGCGAGATTCAATCGATGATTTGTAGTCACCATCAATTCGATACCATTTTCCATTATTTGCACAGTAACTGGCCCCTTGATATTCGACCTCGCCATATAGACACTCAGATGCGCGCCATTTATTTATCACCGAGCCCTCTGCCTGTCCAATAACAGAAATACGGGTTTTGCAAAGGTCTTCGTAGCTCTGAGGCAACTTTTCCGGTTCCGGATAGACCATGTCGAGACAAACATCGTCAAGCAAAGAACCCTTTGATCCAACACGAAAGCCGGCAACCGCCTCCCATTCAAGGATTTCCGGCACTGCAAGCCATATATTCTGATCGTGAGCATTAATGAGGCTGATGACTTTAGAATTCAACGCATCTTCGAGTGACCGCTTGCGCACCGGAACGATTCTGTCGACCCAATCGTATTTAGCCTTATAAGAATCAAGCACATAAACAGCATAGACAGACTTAAGATAGTCTCTGATCGATTCTACCGACTCGCCAACGCTCAATGCGAGAGAATCCGATCCAGTAATAGATCCAGTTGCAAGCAGCCCATCGCCTCCGCTCACAGTCACTCCCTCTAGCAAATCGCGCTCGACGTCGATTTCAAAAGCATCAACTGAAGACGGAAGGGGCATTTGCTCGTCGGTCTTTCGAGCATTGCCTGAAACTGCAGTTCGTTTTAGTTTGCGAAGTCCACCATCCATCGCCTGATTGAGCGCCACTTTAAGCCCAAAGCGTTCCTCGACCGCCTCTTTATCCAGCAAAGTAAAACCATAGCCAAAAGAAATGGCAAATAGACGCTCGGCGTCCTCCGCCACGGCGACTTGGACCAGATGGAGAGCGCTTGCAGAAGAAGATAGCAAAGTATCGGACTCCAGTTGACCGTCAAAATAATCAATCCATTTTGGCGGATGAGGGTCTGATGGCTTTGTATAAACCACTGAACCATCCTCTAGAAGGTGCCTATGGATATAGGGGTCATTGGAGTCAACGACATCACCAATATTAAAACCCTCTTTAATGAGGTAAACCGACATCTTTTGCTTAGTCATAAACATCACCCGTCACGATCGAACCAGACAGCCACCTTATACCCGTGAATAGGCCGACCGAATGCAATGTCTCCACTGAATGCAGAAGGGAGAAACCCTGATTAAGCGCTTCACCGCATTCAATTAAAACTGAACAAATTACTCTCACGGCACAAAAGAGCCCCAGGCAGCGCGAACGTGCCCTTTTACCCGATCGCTTTGCTGGCGATGGAGAAAGCCAATAATCACCGCCCAGCAACACCCGTCGTGGGCGCGGGCTCCCATACCAAAGGGCACCGCCACTCTGAGCTGTACCAAGTGCACGTCAATCTGGGACGATGGTTTAAGGAGCCTCTCTCATTTTGGAACAAAGCCCTGGGCCCACGCGGCGGCTCAGGACACGCCCACTAACGAGAAGACTCACCATGCCTAACGGCGACATCGCCAGCCTGCTGAAGTTCGCACCCAAAGAGGCGTATATCAACGGACTGATGGACGGGCGCCTCAATATGAACGCAGCCGATTACTGCCACGGTCTGCCCGGAGAGCAGGGCGATCCGCTAGAAGCGTCTTTAGCATACATGATGGGCATCTACGCCAACTGGCTCTTGCCGACCTGCTGCACGTTCACGGTGCGAGAGGGCGACATCGTTGACAACGCCGTCGTAGTTACCAGGCGAATGAACGATGAGTTCAGGTGCGCCGACGACTGGATCGGCATCGTGCGGTACGACCGCTTTGAGCGGCTGCTAAATTGGGATAACGATTCTGGGGACGGCATTTCCCCACACGGCTCCATCCTCTATGGCGCCCCCTCCCCAACCTTCCCCAGAAAGTTCGCTGATGTTGACTGGGGTTCCCGTAAAATAAACCCAACATAATATGTGCGGAGTGCTGGCCTGAAGCTGCCTTCGGACCCTATTGGCCGCTCACCGAGAGGCTCCGCTATGAAACGATCCCTTTACTACCTGCTCTGCGCGATCGCGTGCACGTCCATGGTCGGCGCGACGATGCCCATGGCAGCCATTGCGGAGGCGATTCAGCCTCAAGAAACCGCCGAGCAGCAAGCGCAAGCCGACGCCACGAGCAGCGACACAGACAAGGCCGAAGACGGCAACAACACAAATACGGCAGCAGATTCCGCAGAGGACGGCGCCGCAACATCCACCGGCACCAGCGCCGTCAACACGGAAAGCGCTGACGGCGCCCCCGGCTCCCCCACCGCAACCACAGCCCCCGCCCCATCCCTTAGCGCCCAAACCACCCCCACGCCCACCGCAATCTCCGCCACGTCACAAACCACCTACGCCCACTCCGCCACGGCAACCCAAAACGGCGCACCTTCACCGTCTCGTGGAACGACGCCCCCGCGGGCACCGCGACGACCTTCCACGTAACCCAGACCAACGGCTCGTCCCAGGCCAAGGCGCGCATGGACGTGCCCACCTATTGGGACGGCGGCAGCCAGGAAAGCGTCTGCGACCCGTCGCGCCCGGCATGGTCCAGCTACTACAGCCTGGGCACGGCGGGCCACGACTTTACCTTTGACTTCACGGCATCGGGCACGTACCGCATCTACTTCTACTTTATGGACAACGACAGAAACGACCCCCAAAACGACAAGGGGATCTACTACCTGCGCACCACGGCGGAGGTGACCGTAAACGACGCCGCCCGCCCGAGCGTCACGCAGATCGTCAACGACGCCGTGGCCCTGTGCAGGCAAGAGACAAACGGCTCAGAATACGACATGGCGCTGTGGCTCCACGACTAGACGCTCGACCAGCTGGAGTACGATCACAGCCTCAACTGGTGCTCGGCCGAAAGCGGCCTCACGCGCCACCAGGGCACCTGCGAGAGCTATCAGCGCATCTACTCCAAGCTCCTTGACGCCGCGGGCATCGCCAACGGCCGCATCACCGGCAACGGCCACACCTGGAACGCCGTAAAGATCGACGGCAAATGGTGCCAGATGGACCTAACCTGGGACGACACCAACGACAACTGGTATGGGGACCTGGACCAGCGCCTTGCCGTTGCGCGTGCGGTCTGCTCCGACTCCCCCGTGCTTCTGCTCGATGTATGCACATCGGCCCTCGACCCCAAGACCGAGCGAGAAATGCTGGACCGCATGCGAAATCTCGGTCATACCGTCATCATCGTCACACATCGATCTGCTGCGTTGGAGGTTTGCGATCGGGTTATAGGCCTTGCATCTAAATGGTGATCTGCCGAGCAGGCTCTGCTCCCCAACGCCATGCAACTTACTTCGGATCGGACTCTACACCACTTTCTCGGCACTATCGGCGCGATCGAAATCATAAGTCACATTAAAGCAGTGATTAACACTTATTTCTTCAATGCGCAGGACCACTGCATGAGACCAGCTCTAATCAACGCAAAATAATGGGAAGAGAATTTACGCGCAAGGTATATAGGCCATTTCCAATTATTATATGCAAGCTGAGCGGCCCCATTACCAACCACAAGCGCCCAGACGCCCATGCCAGTAAAGGAAATTAAGACATACGACAATACAAAACCTGCAATAGCCGAAACTATATAAGCCGGGAGATAGGGGATTTCATTCGTACTGATAATGTAATTACAACACAATGAATGATGGTTCCAAACCGCAAGATAAACAACCAAGGCGAAATAAAGAAGCCCGTCGGGGGAAAAACCTTTCTTAACTAGGAACAAGACTGGGAAGCCGACAAACCAGACACCGATCGTGCATACAACAATTAAAATCCAATATAGAGACAGACTTTTTTCAATAATTTTTCGTGCAGTCTGAACTTCGCCACCAGCATAAGCAGATTGAAACATTGGAATAAAAGATCGAACGTAGGCGCTGGCAAACCCGTAAATTGCACCGCCAACTTGAATAATTAATGAATACTGAGAGTTAACCTCCACACCAAGAAAATAGGAGCAGAGCAGCGAACTCAACTGAGTGGAAGCATAGCAGCAAAGTTGAACAACGCCGTCCCTCCACGCCAAATAAGCCACTGAAATAAACGTTTCTTTTATTTCAGAAATAGAAACACCCGTACAAGCATCGTTTGCTTTTTTTATCGCCTCTGAGTGAACCTCCAGAAAGCGACCGCAAAAAAATCTCAGCACAATGTCATTAAACAGATAACCGATGGCAGCGCCAATGATGCCAAAACCCATAAACAGCAAAAACGCAGAAACCACAAGCTGCCCAATGCGACCATAAGACTTTGCCCTGCTTTCAGCGGAAATATCCCCGAACCCTCTCAGGCAGGTCGTATAATGAAAAAAGAATAGATTAAAAAACACATCAAAACAAAAAATTAACCATGCGGTCCAACAAGAAAAGGGATCAATAGCACTTGAAATTGAAGAAATGTAGGCAGTTCCAACTGTAGCGGTAAGCATCAGGACAACGCAAGAAATTAACGCGTAAACAATCCGGGATGTTTTAATCAATTTGCCAAGCAGCTCATAGTCTACAGAATCACCAACTTGAGATGAATCGTAGCCGCTCTTGCTAATGCTACGCGCACCGCTAAGACAATAGACAATATTTCTCGCAAAGGTTGGTGTAAAGCCAAATTCAAATAACAGCGTTAAATTCCCAATGGCAACAAAAGTGTACCAGAGACCAAGTTCGGCGTTAGATAAGTAAGCAAGCAGAAACGGAAGAAGAAGGAAGCTGCTCCCCATTGAAAGAACAGTGCTTACATAGTTCCATATAATGTCTGACTTGGTAGTATTAATTTTAGCCATTATTTAGCCATCTCCACAACATCCTTTGATGGCACCCTGGATTGACAGGGCCCCTTATCTGAAAAGGCGGGCAGCGCCATAAGCATAAAGAAATTACATGCTGGATATAACATTCCGCATTCAACAAACCCCATTAGGGAATACAAGACCAAGCCCATGAATGTCACGTGGGCCGAAATACGCGCTTTATTTATCGCTACGCAATAGAAAGCAACAAACGCGGTAAATGGGATCAAACCGTATTGAATAAGTAGTCGACAATATGCATTGTCAAGCATGACTCTTGTTTGTATTAAATAACCACCCGTTGCAGACGGCAGCGAAACTATGGCCGTTAAGTCATTACCAAAAACAGTCAGAGGGTAGTTTTCAAAATAATAGGCGGAATAAAAAATCCGGTTGGTCATTAAATTATCAAGCTGAACAAGACATTTATTGGCACCATGGGACCACATAAAGGGCAGGGCTATACTAACAATCGCCAGAAAAAGCGGTAAAAAAGTAAATAGGGACCCATATGGTTTTGAACGGGGGCTTCTGAATGAAATAACCGAATACAAGGCCATTACGAAAATGCCTGCTGCAGAAGTTTTTGAATCAGCTACGAAAAAAGCAATTGCGAAACAGAAGATGCCCGCAAGACCGCTTCTGCCTTTCAGCTCAAAAATAGAAGCAGAATAAGCAATAAACAAAAGCTGTCCAAAATTATTAGGATGGGCAAAACCCATCGAATTTCGTACAAAATTGCTACCGCGCGACATTAATACAGAAGGAATGGCACCGACACTATTGAGACCAACAACCATCAATAGCATAAAGACGGACGATACAAGAATAGACCTTGAGATGTAGTATTCAGGGACGTCTTCAGCGCAAAGGCAAAACAGCGCCAACCAAATAATCTGAGGGGCTTTATTTGATTTCAGCGACCCGACGCAAATTAAAATCAGCAGCAAGCCAACTAGCACTTTCACATGAGAAGTCTTTTGTAGTAAAAGCTTCAGCAGTAGAAACGCTAAGGCAAACAACTCAAGGACCAGCGAAAGCACCGCAAGAGAAATCCCAAACACATTGGTAGCATTTACTGATCCAATATAATAGGAAACTGAAAATAAAGCCAAAGCAAAGCTGAACAGTACAGCCCCGGCATTTGCTCGTATAATCTCAGTCCATGATCTTTCCACATTAGTCAAATTCAATTAACGTACCCCATAAACAAACTTAGTAAAGCCAATTGCAGCCATAACACGCCTCGCAAGAAGAAGACGGATCGTAATGCGATTTTTCACTTCAGAGATAAATCGACGTGAATAGCGGTGAGAAGCAAAGCCTTCCATTAAATAGCTGAAATACGACTGGCAGACCATATTAGAGACAGGCTTAAAAAGCTGATTCGATTCCAAACGTGCACAATTACGAATCAAAGATAAGACTTCCCTGACTGCAGATTGCTTATATAGTTCGCTTAAATCCGGATTCACGTGACATAGCTCATATAGTTTTACCAGTAAATTATCAACACTCTCGATAGCCGAGATATCAGTATTTCTCGTTACTGAATCACTATTGTTGACATAGCAATAGACCGCCGAGTCCACTACTTTTACACTTTCAGCCAGACGATAAGCATCTACCATAAACAACGCGTCTTCACCGAAACGAATGCCATCTTCAAATTTAAGAAAACCATTCCGGAATAATGATTTCTTAAATATCTTTCCACAAACGCTTCGGAATACAACACCTTTAGTAAAGCTCGAAAACGGAACTTTATTAACATTATCCCAAAATGCAAGGCTAAGAGAGCATGCTGTTTTCCAGTCGATGCTTATAGCCTTGCCCGAATAATCGCCATGCTCATTCAGTAGAGCCCCGATAACCAAGCTACAGCCATCTGAGGATTCAAGCAACAGCCTAACTGCATTTATAGGCAGCATATCGTCAGCATCAACAAATGCCACCCAATCACCGGAGGCCTCATCGATACCCCTATTACGCGCCACGCATACACCACTATTGTTTTGACTAATCAGCTTAATCCGGTTGTCGCCCTCTGCAATAGCCATAACTAGCTCAGCGCCACGATCTGTCGACCCATCATCAACAATAATTATTTCAATGTTGCTCACACTCTGACGCTGAAGACTATTTAATGTCTTTTGAATCGTTTTTTCAGCGTTATACATCGGCACAATCACGCTCACGAGAGGATTGTCGACCAAGGAAGATTGACAGCAATTTACTTGCTTGCTTGTTGACGTCATAAACAGACGCCCCCCCCCGCAAGCTTATTTGGACGACCCATAGAAATAATTGCGTCAATCCATTCGGCAACATTAAAGGAACACTTTAAAAATTTATCAGAAATATCAGCCGCATCTGGAACGCCAAATGAACAGACACAAGGTAATCCGTTAAGCTGGGCTTCAATTGCGGCAACACCAAGGCCCTCAAACGTAGATGGAAATACAAAACAGTCAAATGAAGACAGAATGTCTTTAATATCTTTTCTTTCGCCTGCAAACAAGACACTAGATGAGATACCCAGCTTAGCCGCAGATTCCTGAAGACTCTTGTGTAGGGGGCCATCGCCAACAATCATTAATTTACAGTTGGATTTAACTGTTAGCAGTTCCTTCATTATCTTTAAAAGAAAAATATGATTCTTTTGACTAGTCAAACGTCCAACAGTACCAATAAGAAAATCTTTTGACGAAAGGCCGAACTCTTCCCTAATTACTACCCTGCTGACAGGATCGTACTCCATGTCATTAAAATTTAAGGCATTTGGAAGCACCTGAAAATTATCGCCCCAGAAGAATGAACCCGCTTCTTTTGAACACGCAAGCCTAACATTAGAATTACGTAACGCCGCACGGCGATTAAAACGGCTTATAACTTGAGTCGGCAAACCGCCCAAAAAACGAGAATTGTGAGAATGAGCAATGCGGACAGAGACATTCGCCCGTTGAGCTGCTCGCAAGACATCCGCATATAAAAGATGATTAAAGTTACACCAAACCGCCTGGTAACAATTTGGTTCATCTTGAAATAGATGGTCTAGATACTCAAAGCGCTTAATAGGCCTATCAATATCCGGGCAAATGTGGATTTCGGAGTTCATCTCATGAACGAATGCAACATCTGATAAATCAGACGTTGCAAGAAATTCAAACGTAGCATATGAGCTGAGGGCCTTTATATACCTACCAACAACGATTTCGGTTCCACCCAGCCCATTTGAAAGGCCAGATACTAAAACCCTAGGCTTATTGTGGTCTAAGGCAGACGAAACCATTAAAAAGCCTTCCTTCCAAATCTAAGTACCGATAGAACAGAGGAGATGAACCAAGACAGCTTGGGTCCAATTACTGGCGCAAGCTTTTTCCGCATTTCAACACGGAACTTCTTAGCGGGTGACAACCAGGTGCCTGAATAATGGTGAATAGAATATGTATCATCAGTAATTTCAAACTTGCCACTATGACTGTCTAGGGGATCAAAATAAGTAGCAGGGTATGCAGTGAAACCATTTAACTGCTGAAATGAACCATCTCTCTTAAGAGCACAACTCACTTCCAGGTAATCAGTTAGCACCCTCGGAGAGGTATCCATAGAGTTGCGGCCTTTTCGCATCTCAAATCTCATAGATTCATATAATTTTGCGACATCGCTCATGACATAGCTTCCGGCCTCAGAACCCATGATGAGGCCGGGATTCAAGAAGAAATTATTCTTCATGAATCCCGCAAAAGCCTCATTATCTAAAAGCTCGTCCAGAGGCTTCAGGACTTCGACATCTGTATCGAGAAGGATTCCACCCTCTGAATACAGTATTCTGTAGCGCGCATAATCGCTGACAAACGCCCATTTTTTTGAGGCATATGCCTCACGACAAAATTCACATTGATTTATATCGAAATTGCTTTCGTCCCATCTACGAATTTCCCAATCAGGCATGATCTTCGACCAAGACTCAATGCATTTTCTTTCAAGTTCAGGAAGCTCACTTCCACCGAACCAGATGTAGTGCAGAACTTTAGGAATCATCAATTCCCTTTCGAACAATAGGCTACTTCTTGATGATTTTTTTAACCAGATGCTTCATCGGGTCATAAATTCCAAGCTTTTCGCATGTATGCCTAGCAAAGCGCTCGGCTTTTACTTTTCCGGAATCGGGGAACCACTTATTCATAAGCTCCTCACCATCCAGATTCGCCACATCAGCCATGAATTCATCGCGACGCGGATTCAGCTTCACGGACTTAGTAAGTTCACGAACACCTTCTACTGCAGCCTCAACATCAATCTCCTTCATACGGGCATAGCTTGAGGCTCGATCAAGCAATTCTTGTCCCTCATCGCTTTGGATGAGAACTCGAGTGACGCCCCGATTGTCGTCGAACTCTTTCGAGAGTCGATAAACATCGAAGAAATCCCAGCAAGTCAAATCAGTAACGCGATAACGCTTTTTAAACGGGCATTCGTAACAAATGGGTCGATCTGAAAGATCAGCAAAAAAGGCCCTTAGGTAAGGATCTGTTTCGACACCTTCACTGTACAGCCGTTCACCATACAGAGTCTCGCCTTCGAGCTCGCACATATTTGAATAGCGATAGCCAAACCGTGATTTATCTCTAAAAAGAACGGTCTCACCTTTTATGCCAACCTTTGCGTCAAGCCATTCGACCTGCCGCGCGAACACAGCGCGAGCGGGGTTCGCGCGGCAGACGAAGTCTGCCACGCGTAAATTTGCCGGCTTGCCGCCCAAAAATCGAAGCAGGCCTTCGCATTGACAAGGGGTACCAATAAAGAGAACTTCACGTCCAGTTTTTAGTTGTTGTTTGACCTCGGGATACGCAGGGCCAACAACGCTCTGAACATATTTACTGTTGCGGAAGCGCCAAAGTTCATCAACGCTTTCCACAGAAAAATGTCCGACCTTAAGTCGCCCAGGGGCTCCTTCGGCTCGCACAAGCTGTTCACCGCGCAAATAACCTGCACCAAACACAATACCGCCGTTGGCAATCACGGCCTGAGCAAGGGCAGTGAAGGCTCCACCAGAAGTGCTTTCAGCAAGCACCTTTTGATCATTATGCTGGACTAGAAAGGCTCGTTGGGACTTAGGCTCGTCCTTATCAACATTAAGCACTGGGCAAGCCTTTTCGCATAATCCGCAATCAATACACTGGTCAGCATTGACTACGGGGTACTCGCAGCCCTCGGCGTCATATTCCATTGATATGCACTGCTTGGGACATTTTTGAGCACAGGCAGCGCAACCGCAGCATTTACTTTTGTCCGTGATGGAGATCATACTGTTCCCTACAACTCAAGAGCTGATTTAAGCCAATTGGCCGATTCATTCCTATACACATTAAGTCGTTGACGTACTGACACAAAGTCGATTTCATTTGCCATTGCGGCACGGAAAGCATCCTTCGATTCGCAAATACGATCGGAGTTTCCAAGGACACGCAACAATGTATCAATACGTGAGTTCGTAGACTGAGCACCCATATTCTCGTGGCGACGGAACGAGAAGAAGGGCACCTCAAAAATATTTGAGAAAACGCTTCCGTGGAAAGAGTCAGTACAGACATACGAAGCATGGGCAATCAAGTTGACCCACTCAGCCGGACCGGCTTCCCAAGGATAATAATCCGCGTAATCATCATCAGCCTTAACATACTCATCGGGATGAGCAATGGCGACGATCTTCAAATTATGCTGCTTGGCAAGCTCTTGGGCACATTCACGATTCCATGCATTCTTACCCATGAAATAGCAGAAAACATAGGGCTCGTCAGGAACGTCAATCGAAGAGGAACAAGCAAGGCTTGCCCACTGATCTCTAGCCAGCAGCATCGTAGGGTCGCATACAACAGAGCATCGGACGCCCGTAGCTTTCTCTACCAAATCCGCTCCCGTATCCTCGCGAACAGAAATGGCCGAAAAATCGGAAAGAAAATCTTTTGTTTTACGAAGATATTTTTCAGAAAGGGAAGATACTCCAAAACTAGTGGAATAAGACACCTTGCGGACAGGAGGCTGCACGAAAGATAGTGTAAAGTACCTACCAGCAATGTTAACAGGCAGCCAAAGCTGATCGCTGCCAACAACAACGCTGTCATAATCAGCCACAAGCGCCCCAAGTTCTTCAAACGAAGCGGCTTGAGGAGTAAAACTAAAATGTGTTGACTCGAAAGATGAAAATGCACTTTTCCTCTTTGCCATTTTCTTTCCAAAGTCAGCATCAAGCTTCTGCTTGATGCGATGCTTTACAAAACCCAGCTTTGCACGATAAAGATCTACATCAAATAGATGCTCAAGATAGTAATCATTGCGTCCTTCAGAAATAGCATGACCCAGGCCACGTTTATCAATAGTATTGACTTCAACTCCCAGCTCCTCAAGGGCACGCTGGGTCGCGTACGCCTGAAGAACGCTGCCAAAGTTGATTTTGTCATGACACGACGCGACTGCGACTCGCTTAGAACATGTAATAGTCAAGCTATCCCCTTAATCAACAGAACCTAAATAGGTCATATAACAATCCAATAACACTCTGGCCGCAGCATTAATTTCAAATACCTGCAAACCGGCATCGTCGCCAGGCGCGAAGACCTCTGTGCTCAACTCAATAAGTCTTTCGGCCCACTTTATACAGGAGCTAGAAAGTGATTCAAATTGCATCATGGATGTAACAGCGGTCTCAGAGGTAACGGTATCAGACGCAAGAATGGGTGTATGCGATGCCTGGCATTCAACTCCGACCATTGGGAGGCCTTCATACAGGCTCGGCAGGCAGAAAACATCAAATGCTCGATATAAAGATGCTGCGTCGCTTCTAGTGCCCAAAAACCGAACAGAATGGCTAATCCCCAGACAATCAGCTTGGTCCTTTATCTGTTCAACCAACGGACCAGAACCAACCAAAACTAAAACTGCATCATTACGAATCTTTAAAACCTGATCGAATATATTAAGCAAATATGAGTGATTCTTCTGCTCTGTAAAACGACCAATGTGCCCAATTAGAAGCTGTCCATCAGCAACACCAAGCGATCGCCGCGTCCTTAGGCGATCCTCATCATCTGGCGCGAAAACAGACAAGTCGACAGCATTACGCATGACTACAAATTGAGAACTCGATCCAAATAACCATTCACCAGCGAATTTACTACATGCAAAACGGTGAGTCGGATACCGGTTTGATTGCGTTTTCAGCACGGCCTTCAGGGCATTCTTGGCATACTCACCCCTACCACTCGTAGAGTGGCTATGGGCGATACGCACGGGGACACCCGCCTTCTTCGCAGCACGAAGAGGAAAGACCGAAAGCGCGTTGATGTGACTATGGACAATCTTCCAGCCCTCTTGCTTAAAGAGACGCTGAAGCTCTCGCTGGTATTCAGCTACATGCTGATAGGGCGGTATCTCAAAGACCCTGCCACCGAGCGATTCGATCTCGTCACGGGGAACAAGCGTCGAATCGGAATCAACAAGAAAGTCAAACTGCACTTTACCGCGATCGATGTGACGATAGTAATTCATAACGACAGCTTCGACGCCGCCACCAACCATCTTGCCAACAACCTGAGCCACCCTAACCGGTTCAGTCATTTAGCAAGCACCTCCACCGGTAAAGACCTCAACGACCGTGAGGAGAACAATCTTCAAGTCCGTGATGGGGCCGCGCTTGGCGATGTACTCCAAATCACGGCGGACCATGCCGTCGAAGTCGGTATCGTTGCGGTCAGTCACCTGCCACCAGCCGGTAATGCCCGGCTTCACAGCCAAGCGCTGCAGGTCGTACTCGGTATACTCCGCGACCTCGTTGGGCAGCGGCGGGCGCGGGCCGACGACGGACATCTGCCCCAAAAACACGTTGAGGAACTGCGGGAACTCGTCGATGGAGTGCTTACGGATGAACCTACCGATCCTGGTGACGCGGGGGTCGTCCCTCATCTTGAACATGGCGCCGGCGATCTCGTTTTGCCCCTTGAGCTCGGCGAGACGCTCGTCGGCGTCCTTGTACATGGAGCGGAACTTCCACATGCGGAAGGTGGACAGGCTGCCGTCGAGGCGGGTCTGGCCCACACGGATCTGGCTGTAGAATGGATTGCCCTCGCTCTCTAGGCGGATGGCGGCGGCCAGCACCAAGCTGGGGATAGCGATAAGGACGAGCGCGACACCGCTAAACACAATGTCGAACGTACGCTTGACGGCCCGGTAGGCTAGACGCGTGCGGTCCCAGTCCATGATGGATTGCATGGCCCTGTAGCGACCGGCGCCCTCACGCCGGTCCATGGCCTGAGCAATCAGCGCCGCCCCCGCGGGCGCACAGCTCTTTGTTACTTCTTTAGCAGCCACAGTCAAAAATACATCCCCGTTCCCCAGGGATCCCCCAATCGGTAAATTCAAAAACGCGAACGAACAGCTAGTACAACGTCTCCCTTACGTTTTGCTGGGAACGTCGAGCGGTAGCAGCTCTCTAAATGCGGAGTTGCCCTCGCCCACGTCTACCAGACACCAGCGTTTATGGCGGTCGATCTTTTTAACGCGGGCCTCTTGCCCCACCAAGGGACCCTGCTCTATGTGCAACACGCCGTCTTCTATGCGGGCGACGCTGTTGCGCACCACGCCGTCGTCGTCGAGCACGCTGCAATACCAGTCCTGCGCATCGTCCGGCATGGGCATGTACGCCCGCTCCCTACTACCGGCGATGCGGCAGCCAAAGCTCAGCTGGGCTAAAGCCCTGTCGAGTGCGGCAGCATCGTGCGTGGCGACGAAGAAATATTCCTTGTACATGGGTTTGGTTTGGAGCGACCAGGCGCCGTCCCGCTTAAACCAGAACTCCTTTTGCATCACAAAAGCGTCCTGCATCAGCTCGTGTGGGATAATGCGGCGAACCTTTTCGCAGGTCTCGCGCTCTTTACCGTTGGGGGTGTGGACCAGATACCAGCGGACGCGGCCGTGCTGGCTGTTGGTGATGGCGCCGTTAAATGCGCCCGGCAGCTGCTCTTGGCGCCGTGCCGCCCGTTCTATGTTCTCGCCCCCTCTTTTGGCTTTGCGGTGCACGCAAATGCAGGGGCGTTTAGAACAGGCTTCTCGCTCGCAGCAAGGCGCAGTCGCAAAAGTACAGGTTTTTGTATCTTTCGACAGATGACATTATACAAGCAATTAATCAGCGTTTGCCCAGATTACGCAAAATGTACTGCTAGTAGGTACATCTCCTTACCCCTCTACAAAAACCTGTACCTTTTTGTGCAACAAAAAAAGCCGCTCAACCAGCGGCTTTTCTTATTTGGGCATGAAAAAAGGCGACCGCCCTTTATGGACGATCGCCTTTGTAAATTGTTATACAGCTTGCCTTAGGCGCGGGTCTTGATCTCCTCGAGAACCTTGGCAACAAACTCGTCGACGCTCATCTGAACGGTCTCGTTAGAGCGATCGCGGACGGAGATGTTGCCGGCCTCGACCTCCTTCTCGCCCAGGATGAGCATGTAGGGCACGCGGTCGATGCTGCGGGCCTCGCGGATCTTGTAGCCGATCTTCTCGTCGCGATCGTCGCAGACCACGCGAATGCCGGCCTCCTCCAGCTTGGCGCACACCTCGTGAGCGTAGTCGCGGCTCTTCTCGGAAACCGGAAGGGCCTTGACCTGCACGGGGGCCAGCCAGGTGGGGAACTTGCCCGCAAAGTGCTCAATCAGAATACCGATGAAGCGCTCGATGGAGCCAAAGCACACGCGGTGCAGCATGATGGGGCGCTTCTTGGTGCCGTCGGCGTCCACGTACTCCAGATCAAAGTTGAGCGGCATCTGGAAGTCGAGCTGCACGGTACCGCACTGCCAGGTACGGCCGAGCGAGTCCTCCAGGTGGAAGTCGATCTTGGGGCCGTAGAAGGCGCCGTCGCCCTCGTTGACCTCGTAGTCCATGCCCAGCTGCTCCAGAGCGGTGCGCAGGCCCTCCTCGGCGCGCGCCCAGTCCTCGTCCGAACCCATGGAGTCCTCGGGGCGGGTGGAAAGCTCAACGTGATACTTAAAGCCAAACTTCTGGTACACGGAATCGATGAGGTTGACCACACCCACGATCTCGTCGGTCAGCTGGTCGGGACGCACAAACAGGTGGGCGTCGTCCTGGTTAAAGCAGCGCACGCGGAACAAGCCGTGCAGGGCGCCGCGCAGCTCGTGGCGGTGCACCAGGCCAATCTCGCCGGCGCGAATGGGCAGCTCGCGGTAGGAGTGCGGCTTGGAGGCGTACACCAGCACGCCGCCCGGGCAGTTCATGGGCTTAATGCAGTACTCTTCGTCGTCGATGACGGTGGAGTACATGTTGTCCTTGTAGTGGTCCCAGTGGCCCGAGGTCTTCCACAGCTGCTTGTTCATGATGAGCGGCGTGGAGATCTCCACGTAGCCGGCCTTGTGGTGAATCTCGCGCCAGTAGTCCAGCAGCGTGTTCTTAAGGATCATGCCGTTGGGCAGGAAGAACGGAAAACCGGGAGCCTCGTCGCGCATCATAAAGAGGTCCATCTCGCGGCCGATCTTGCGGTGGTCGCGCTTCTTGGCCTCCTCCAGCATGTGCATGTGCTCGTCGAGCTCTTCCTTGGTGGCAAAGGCGACGCCGTTGATGCGGGTAAGCATCTTGTTGTCCTTGTCGCCCTTCCAGTAGGCGCCCGAGACGCCGGTGAGCTTAAAGGCCTTGAGCGCCTTGGTGTAGCAGATGTGGGGGCCGACGCACATGTCGATGTAGTCGCCCTGCTGGTAGAAGGTGATGCGGGCGTCGTCTTCCAGGTCACCGATGTGCTCGACCTTGTACTTCTCGCCGCGCTCCTCCATAAGGGCGATGGCCTCGGCGCGGGGCTTCTCGTACACGGAAAACTTGAGGTTCTCCTTGACGATCTTTTTCATCTCGGCCTCGATCGCGGGGAAGTCGTCCTCGCTGATCTTGACGCCCTCGGGCAGGTCGACGTCGTAGTAGAAGCCGTTGTCGGTCGCGGGGCCGTAGGCAAAGTCGGCCTCGGGGTACAGGCGCTTGATGGCCTGCGCCATGATGTGCGCGGCAGAGTGGCGGATGACGTGCGTGACCTCGTCCTGCGGGAGCTCGGCCACCGAACCGTCATTGTAGAGTGCCTTCATGGGTATGTTTTCTCCTCTCGGATGCCTAATGCAAGTGCGTGCGATGCGCTCGGCGTTTTAACTTGCATCATTATAGGCAGGTTGCCTTGGTATACAAGCGCCCGCCGCACCTTAATGGCACGGCGGGCGATTTTCTACGCATGCTTCATCGTGTGGGGCGGGGTGTGGGGCGCGCGTGGCTTGCGGCGTGCCCGTGGCTTGCGGCCGGCCCGGCGATGGATGCGTTACTGGATGCGAGTTCGGCAGTAGGGGCAGACCTTCCAGTGCGCATCGAGCGGGCGATGGCAGCTGGGGCACACGTTGCGAACCTGGGTGTCGCACACGGGGCAGACGACGAAGTCCTTCTCGATGGGCGCGCCGCACTGCGGGCAGGTGCCGTACTGGGCAAGCTGGCGCTCGCGCAGGGCCATGTCCAGCTCCTGCTCCTCGCGGTCGGACGCGTAGGAGTGCGGGCGCAGGACCAGGTAGGCAATGAGGCCAACAAACGGGATGAGGGCGATGATGCCCCATGCCACGTAGGCGCTGGCGCCGCGGCGGCGAGCGTCGATGAACACATAGACGACCGACAGCACGTACAGGGCGATGATAAAGCCAACGAAGGCATAGACGACGCCCATAAGCTGCGGCGACATGAGCTCGGAGATGTACTTGGACATTACGGGTACCTTTCGGAATATTAACAGTCCGGTCAAGTTTACCACGGGGTTTGTTTATATGGGACCACGGCTAGGGGCGGGGCTGGCGCGGACACAAACATCTCAATCTGTAACAGGTGGAGGCGGAATCCGGGTCCAGATGTTACAGATCGAGACACAGGGGTCCCTCCCCGACTTCAATCTCGATCTGTAACATCTTGGGCCCCAAAACCCCTCTTACTGTTACAGATCGAGACATTCAAAATCCGCCTGAAGGTTTGTCTTGATCTGTAACATCTGGAACCCAAATCATCAGCTAGCTGTTACAGATCGAGACAAAGGAAAACGTCCAAACCGAATGTCTCAATCTGTAACAACCACTCGGCAAAAACGGTCCCAGATGTTACTGATCGAGACAAATCTCCGAGACCAGAGCTGGCAGGCAAGATTGTCGACGTTACTGAGTCTCCCCTCGCCTGCCGTTGGCGGGTGTTGCGGGGCTGTTCGCCGCATTGCCGCCGCGCTGGGGGCGTGCAGACCGTAGGATAGTCTTATTGACAGCCTGTCAACTCGTCTGGGAGGCACTGTGACAGAAACGTTTGATATCGCGATTGTCGGCGCGGGCATCACCGGATGCGCCATCGCGCGGCAGCTCGCGCGCTATGACCTGTCCATTTGCGTGGTCGAGGCGGCTAACGATATTGCGCTGGGCGCGTCGAAGGCCAACGGCGGCCTGGTGCACGCTGGCTACGATCCGGCGCCGGGCACCGTAAAGGCGCAGGTCAACGCCCGTGGCTGCGAGTTGTACGGTACGTGGGCGCAGGAGCTGGGCTTTCTGTTCCGCCGCACCGGGTCGATGGTGTTGGGCTTTAACGACGAGGACCGCGCGCATCTTGAGCAGCTGCGGTGCAACGGCCTGGCCAACGGTGTGCCCGAGCTGTCGATCATCGGACCCGACCGCATCCACGAATTAGAGCCGCGTGCCAGTGCCGATGCAACGTGCGCATTGTGGTGCCCCTCGACTGGGTTTGTCGACCCGTTTGAGGTTGCCATCGCCGCACTGGAGAACGCCGTGGCCAACGGCGTGACATTTATGCGATCCGCGCCGGTGGAAGCGATTGAGGTTGCCGGCGGCGCTGACGAGGGCGTTGCTGCCGATGGCAAGGACCGCGCACGCTTTACGCTGGCGACGCCCGCCGGAGACGTGCGCTGCCGCTACCTGATCAACGCCGCGGGCAACGGCGCCGCCGACATCTCGCATATGGCGGGCGCCGAGGAGTTTCAGATGGTCTGGCGTCAGGGCAACATCGTAGTGCTGGACAAGGAACCGCGCACGCTCATGCCGCTCTACCCCGTGCCGACGCCGGTGTCGAAGGGCGTTATCGTGACGGGCACCGTGCACGGCAACACCGTGATCACCGCGACGGCCGCCGTGCGCGAGCCGGGCGACACGCAGACCTATGCGAGCGATGTGAACGCGCTGCTGAGCGGCGCGCGCAAGCTGGTGCCCGATCTGGATACGCGCCGCGTGGTGCGCGCATTTGCCGGCGGGCGTCCGGTTATTCAGGGTACGAACGACTTCTTTATTGGACAGTCGGCCGTGGTGCCAGGGCTTTTCCAGGCGGCGGGCATTCAGTCGCCGGGCGTGGCGAGCGCGCCGGCCATTGCCGAGCGCATGGAGCACGTGATGCGTGAGGCGGGCGTGGAGCTGCACGAGCGGGCGGACTGGAACCCAATTCGCCACGCACCGAACGACTTTGACCGCGCACCGCTGGCGCGCAAGGAGGAGCTGATCGGGTCCGATCCTGCGTGGGGACAGATTGTCTGCCGCTGCGAGACGGTGCCCGAGGCCGAGATTGTGGCCGCGATTCGACGCCGCCCGGGTGCGGTTTCGGTCGAGGGCGTCAAGCGCCGCTGCCGCGCCGGCATGGGTCGGTGCCAGAGCGGGTTTTGCCAGAGCCGTGTGGTGACGATTCTTGCCCGCGAGCTGGGCTGCGACCTCAGCGAGGTGCTGCTGGAGGACACCGGCTCCTGGCTGGTCGAGGGACCTTTGAAGGGGGTGCGCTAGGATGGCGGAATTCAAATCGAGCGCGATTGATTGCGGCGTCGTGGAAGCCGTACAAACGCAAGCCTTCGACGTGGTCGTTATCGGCGGCGGACCTGCCGGCATGGCTGCCGCGTTGGCCGCGCATAAGGCCGGAACGCGCGTGGCCATCGTGGAGCGCGAGCAGCACCTGGGCGGCATCCTGCGCCAGTGCATCCACCCCGGCTTTGGGCTGTCACACTTTAGGAAGGAGCTCACCGGCCCCGAGTATGCGCAGCGCTTTATCGACCAGGTGCGCGCAACCGACATTGCGCTGTTCCTGAACAGCATGGTGATTGGGATTGATTCAGGCGAGCCTACGGAAGACACCGCGGTCCATGCCGTCACACTCATGAGCCCTGCCGGCATGCTGCAGCTCACCGGGCGCGCGGTCGTCCTTGCCATGGGCTGCCGTGAGCGCACCCGCAACGAGATCAAGATCCCCGGCAGTCGTCCCGCCGGCGTGTTTACGGCCGGCCTGGCGCAGCGATACATCAATATCGAAAACCTCAAACCCGGCTCGCGCGCCGTCATTTTGGGCTCTGGCGACATCGGGCTCATCATGGCACGCCGTTGCACGCTCGAGGGGATTTCGGTCGAGGGCGTGTACGAGCTCATGCCGTACGCCAACGGCCTGCGCCGCAACGTTAAGAACTGCCTGGACGACTTTGGAATTCCGCTGCACCTGTCCACCACCGTCACGCGCGTGATCGGCCACGACCGCGTGGAGGCTGTCGAGGTGAGTCAGGTCGACGAGCACCTGACGCCCATTCCGGGGACCGAGCGCATTGTTCCGTGCGACACACTGCTGCTTTCGGTGGGATTGATTCCCGAGAACGAGCTTTCGGTAGCCGCAGGCGTGGAACTTGACCCGCGCACGCGCGGCGCCGTGGTGGACCAGGGCCTGCAGACGGGCGTGCCGGGCATCTTTGCCTGCGGCAACGTGCTGCACGTACACGACCTGGCCGACAACGTGACGACCGAGTCCGAGCGCGCCGGTGCGGCTGCGGCGGCGTGGGCGTTGGACGGCGACGCCGGGGCGAGCGCTGCGGGCACGGGCTGCGAGCTCACGGTCTTCCCTGCCGGTATCGCGGGATACGCGCTGCCGGGACGCATTACGGCGGTGGCACTCACCAAACTCAACTTCCGCGTACGCCGACCTGTCGACGCCGCCCGCGTACGCATTCTAGCAGGCGACGAGGAGCTGTTTGCAGGCAAGATCCGCCCGTTTAAACCGAGCGTGATGGAAAGCTTCCCGCTACCGGCAAAGGTGATTCAACGCGCACTCGACCTGGGTGTCAGCGAGATTGTCCTGTCCGTCGACCCCGTTGAGGAGGCATAAGGCCATGAGCACGAATGTGACTGAGACGCTGCAGTTCAACTGCACCACCTGCCCATCCGAGTGCCTCCTAACCGTGGAGGTGGAGCGCGGCGCAGACGGCGCCGTGGTAGAGGTGCGCTCCGTAACCGGCAACAGCTGTCCGCGTGGCGATAAGTTCGCGCATCAGGAGCTCACCTGCCCCATGCGCGTGCTTACCACCACCGTGGCCGTATCCGGCGGCGACGAGGCGCTGCTGCCCGTGCGCACGGACGAAGCCATCCCGCTGGCACTCCACGCCCAAGCCATGGACGTCATCCGCGGCGTGGTCGTCGAGGCCCCCATACGCATGGGCGACGTCGTGCTGGAGAACCTCCTAGACACCAACATCGACCTCATCGCCAGCATGGACATCGACCCCGCCTAAGCAGCTAATTTAGGACGGGGCTCTTTTGGCTACCTTACTTGCCCAATCATCCCAGATAAACCATGTCAAGGCCGAGGAGTGTCCCAAGGTGCCAGCATAAAAGGAACGTCCCTATGTGCCGGGCATGGGATACCATGGTGGCAACCTAGCGAAAGGACGATGTATGGCACATGTCGATGACCAGCGTGTGGCGCGCGTGCTCGATGCGCTCGAGGCTCAGCACCCCGGCGTACAGCTGCTCGTAAACGACCCGTGGTCGATCTATTACCTGACCGGCTTTTATGCCGATATGTTCGAACGTTTTTGCGGCGTGCTGCTCGCACGCAATGCCGAGCCGGTAATCCTAGTCAACGCCCTGCACCAGCTGCCGGAATACGACAATGCCCGCGTTGCCTACCACACCGATACCGATATCGTGACCGATGCCATCGCGCGCGAGGTTGATCCGATCAAGCCGCTTGGCATCGATACCGTCATGCGCTCCGGCTTTTTGATGCCGCTCATGGAGCGCCACGCCGCGAGCGAGTTCTTCCTGGGTGACTTTGCCGTCACCGCAGCACGCGCCCACAAGGACGAAGTCGAGCAAGAGCTCATGCGCGCGTCCTCGGCCGCTAACGACGCTGTGATGGCCGACGCCATCACGCTCGTCCACGAGGGCGTGACGGAGCGCGAAATTGCCGACCAGATGCTCAGTCTGTATCGCAAGCACGGCTGCGAGGGCTTTAGCTTTCCGCCCATCGTGAGCTTTGGCACCAACGCCGGCGACCCGCACCACGAGCCCGACGATACCGTACTCAAGCGTGGCAACGTGGTGCTGTTCGACATTGGCGGACGCCATCGCAACTACTGCTCGGACATGACGCGCACGTTCTTTTGGGGCGAGCCGGACGAGGAGACGGCGCGCATCTACGATATCGTGCGCCGCGCCAACGAGGCCGCCGAGGCGCTCATCGCACCGGGCGTGCGCATGTGCGACCTGGACCGTGCCGCGCGCGACGTGATTGAGGACGCGGGCTACGGCGAATACTTTACGCATCGCCTGGGTCACTCGATCGGCCTGCAGGACCACGAGCCGGGCGACGTCTCGCTCGTCAACGAGCAGGTCGTAGAGCCGGGCATGACGTTCTCCATCGAGCCGGGTATCTACCTCCCCGGCCACACCGGCGTCCGCATCGAGGACCTGGCCCTGGTGACCGAGAACGGCGTCGAGATCCTCAACGCCTACCCCCACGATCCGGTCCGTCTAGACTAGGCAATTCGTCAAAGGGACAGTCCCTTTGACACCTTCCGCTAACGCCGCGCCACGAAAACGGGCCATCTACTACGTTTAACCCGCATAGGTCGACCATAACTGGGTTTTCGCAAAACCCGCAAGCCATCTACCTGCGGTTTTCATTTTGCGATTCTCGGTGTGGTCGGGGGTATTCGCTAAAACGTAGTAGATAGGCCCATTTCGTGGCAAGCGAGTCAACTCGGGGCGCAGGGCAGCCAAAATAGCCCTGTCCCAAATTGACTGCTTTTGAGTTGCGGTGATATACGGACTGTTTGAGGCTTCTGGCTTATAAAACAGTCCGTATTTCACCGCAACTGATGAGGGGATGGGTTAGCGCAGCAGACCGGCCACTTCGCCGGCTAGGGTGATGGTGCCGGCTGCTACGAAGGACTCGCCCGCGGCATCGAAGGCAGCGAGGGCCTCGGGCACGCTCGGGTATACACCCGCGAGCTTATCGGCATCAACGAGGCCGGCGAGCTCCTCTGCCGGCAGAGCGCGATCGGAATCGGTCTGGGTCACGACCACGCGGGGGAACGCCGGAACCAAAACGTCAACGATACCCGCCACGTCCTTATCGGCCAGCGCGGCACACAGCAGCGTGGGGCGATTCTCCACGCACGGATCGATCTCGTCCAGCGCGCTTACAAAGTTCTCGCAGCTCTGAGGGTTATGGCAGGCGTCGATCAGCTTGAGCGGATCGGTTCCCAGCACATCAAAGCGACCCGGCGTGGGGCAGCCCATAAGCGACGCATCGAGCTTGTCATGATCGAGCTCGCGACCCAGATACCCCTCGCACAGCATAATCGCGCACGCGGCATTCTGCGGCTGGTACGCCGGCTTGACCATGCTCGACGTATAGATCGCACGCGGCGTGGTGCAGCTAAACTCAACCGTGTCGCCCACATGCGCCGGCACCTTGGTCGTAGCGTGGCTAACCACCAGCGGCACAATGCCGCACTCGCGGCAGCGGGCATCCATCACGCGCTGAACGCTCGCCTCGTGCGTACCCTCGCCCAAAACAACCAGGCGCCCAGGCTTAATAACCGCAGCCTTCTCCCCCGCAATGGCCTCGAGCGTATCGCCCAAAATGCGTGTGTGGTCGAGCCCAATGCCCGTAATGGCAACGGCGACGGGATCGGTCGCGCTCGTGGCGTCCCAACGCCCGCCCATGCCAACCTCGAGCACGGCAACATCCACCGCGGCCTCGGCAAACACGACAAGTGCGGCAGCCGTCAGCAGGTCAAACGGCGTGATGGAATAGGCGCGCTCCCCCGCCGCCACACGGTGCGCATTCACGCGACGCCCTGCCTCGACAGCCGCCGAAACACCACGGGTAAAGGCCTCGTCGCTCACAATACGCCCGTCAATCTCCATGCGCTCGGGATAGCGCACCAGCTGCGGCGACGTATACAGCGCGGTCTTTAACCCCTCACCACGAAGGATGGCAGCCGAAAAACGCGTAGTCGAAGTCTTGCCATTGGTACCGGCAACCTGGATGCAATCGAAATACTCATCCGGACGCCCGAGCTCATCGAGCATATCGACAACCGTCTCAAGCAGAGGCCCAGCATCCCCAGAAATCCGCCCCGTATCAGCAGCCAGCCCAACAGCCTCATCAAACGAAAGCAACTCAAACTCAAAAGGAACGGTATACAAGCCGGAACGCTTAGGCATTTTTAGAACCGCCATTCATAGAAAAATAAAACAGTATAGGTTGAGGATAGTCAGCGAAAACGCCTCTGATGAGCCAAGGTGCCGTGAAACAAGGGCGCATAGGGCTTATGCCCATGCGCCCGAAGTTGAACGGCAGATTGGCCATCAGAGGCGTTTGCAGCGTCGAGCCAGCCGCCGTTCGTTAGAACGGCGGAATAGGTGTCCGCAGTAGCGAGCAAAGCGTCGGGACGCGCCCCCGAGTAAACCTTACGAGAAGTCAGCAACCTGAGCAGTCAGCGCCGCCAGGATCTCCTTGAGCTCAGCTGCACGGTCCCTCTTCTTCTGGACCACCGCGGGCGCGGCCTTGGCCACAAAGCCCTCGTTGGCAAGCGTCTTCTCGCAGCCGGCGAGCTCCTTCTGCGCCGCGGCGATCTCCTTCTCCAGGCGCGCCTTCTCGGCCGAAAGATCAACCTTGCCCTCGAGCACCACAAAGACCTCGACGCCGCTATCGACCACGGCAATGCTCGCAGCCGGCTTCTCAACGTCGGTACCCATAATCAGCGAAGCGGTGTTGGCCAGCGGCTCGATGGTCGAGCGCAGACTCTCGAGCTTCTCAATATCCTCGGCACCGGCGCGCACGACCACGTCGAGCTCGGCCTTGGGGCTCAAGCGATAACGCGAACGGGTGGCTCGGGCAGCAGACACCACGGTACGGCACAGCTCAAACGCGCGCTCGGCATCCTCGTCGACGTACTTGGCGTAGTCGGCGGGCTCGGGCCACTTGGCGATCATGAGCGCCTCGGCGCGGTCAACGTTGCCCTCGGCGTCCAGGTCGAGCACGCTCGCCGGCATGTTGTCCCAGATCTCCTCAGTGACAAACGGCATAAGCGGGTGCATCAGGCGAATGGAGGTGTCAAGCACAAAGATCAGGTTGCGCTGGGCCTGCAGACGGCCCTCGCCCTTCAGGCGGGCCTTGGTGACCTCGACGTACCAGTCGCAGACCTCGTTCCAGAAGAACTGCTGCACGCCGCGGGCCATGTCGCCAAAGGTGTAGTTCTCGATACCCTCGGTGACCATCTTGACGGCCTTGGCCAGGCGGCTAAACATCCAGGCGTCGGCCGGCGTCTCAACGACGGGCTCGCCGGGCGTGTAGCCCTCCATATTCATAAGCAGGAAGCGGCTGGCGTTCCAGATCTTGGTCACAAACGACTTGGCCTGGTCGGTACGCGGGCTGTCGATGAGCTTCTTGGTCTTCTTGTCGATGTTCGCATCGAACTTGACGTCCTGGTTGTTGGTGCACAGCGTGAGCAGGTTATAACGCATGGCATCGGCACCGTACATGCCAATGAGGTCCATGGGGTCAACACCGTTTCCCTTGGACTTGGACATGCGGCTGCCGTCCTTGGCAAGGATCGTCGGATAGATAACGACGTCCTTAAACGGCACCTCGTCCAGGAAGTACAGCGAGCTCATGACCATGCGGGCGACCCACAGCGCGATGATGTCGCGCGCGGTGACAAGCGCCGTCGTGGGATGATGGCCCTCGAGCAGCTCCGGCTTTTGCGGCCAGCCCTGCGTGGCGAAGGTCCACAGCTGCGAGCTGAACCAGGTGTCTAGCACGTTCTCGTCCTGATGCACGTGATGACCGCCGCACTTGGGGCACACGTCGGTGTCCTCGGTAAGGGCGTCCTCCCAGCCGCAGTCCTCGCAGTAGAACACGGGGATGCGGTGGCCCCACCACAGCTGGCGCGAGATGCACCAGTCCTTGAGGTTCTCCATCCAGGTGGTGTAGGTCTGCGTCCAGCGCGCGGGGTGGAAGGTGACCTTGCCGGAGTTGACGGCGTCGAGCGCCGGCCCCTTGAGCTTGTCGACGGCCACAAACCACTGCTCGGACAGCCACGGCTCCAGGGCGGAGTCGCAACGGTAGCAGTGCATGACGGAGTGATCATGCTCCTCGACGTGGTCGAGCAGGCCGTGCTCGTCGAACCACTTGATGACGGCCTCGCGGCACTCGTCGCGGTTCATGCCGGTAAACTCGCCATAGCCCTCGACGACCACCGCGTGCTCGTCGAAGATGTTGATCTGCGGCAGGTCGTGGGCCTGACCCATGGCGTAGTCGTTGGGGTCGTGGGCCGGGGTGACCTTAACGAAGCCGGAGCCAAAGTTGGCGTCGACATGCCAATCCTCAAAGATGGGAATCTCGCGGTCGACAATGGGGAGCTTGACGGTCTTGCCCACGAAGGCGGCCTTCTCGGGGTCCTTCGGGGAGACGGCAACGCCCGTGTCGCCGAGCATGGTCTCGGGGCGCGTGGTGGCGACGACGATGTAGTCCTGGCCGTTGACCGGCTCGGTCAGCGGATAGCGCAGGTGCCACAGGTGGCCCTTCTCGTCCTTGTACTCGGCCTCGTCGTCCGAGATAGCGGTAGTGCAGTTGGGGCACCAGTTGACGATGCGCTTGCCGCGATAGATCAGGCCGTCGTGGTACCAGTCGCAGAAGACCTTGCGCACGGCCTGGGCGTAGTCCTCGTCCATGGTGAAGCGCTCGTTGTCGAAGTCGACGGAGCAGCCCATACGCTTAATCTGCTCGACGATGATGCCGCCGTACTCGTGGGTCCAGTCCCAGCAGGCGTCGACAAACTTGTCGCGACCAATCTCCAGGCGGCTAATGCCCTCGCTCTTGAGCTTCTTGTCGACCTTGGTCTGCGTGGCGATACCGGCGTGGTCGGTGCCCAGCACCCAGCGCGTGGACTTGCCGCGCATGCGGGCCATACGGACGATGGCGTCCTGGATGGAGTCGTCGGTGGCGTGGCCCATGTGGAGCTTGCCGGTCACGTTGGGAGGCGGAATGGTGACGGTGCAATCGCCCACGCCCTCGCGGCGCTTGTAGTAGCCGCCGTCAAGCCACTTCTGCAGGATCGCCGGCTCATTGGTCGACGGATCATAGTTCTTGGGCATTTCTTCCATATATCTCTCCCTTGCCCGTCGGCGTGTCCGCCTGCTTGGTTTTCGCTCGGTCAGGTCCTGGCTCGCACGAAGAGCACATTTAGTGCTCTTCGGCTCGTGCGGAATCTACGAAAACCAAGCAGGCGGACACGCCTTAGGTATCGATTACTTCAGTCTGATATGACTTCGCTGAGGCTTAAACAAACACACAGAATAACACAGGTAGTTGGGGTTATTGCGTATATATAAAATAGCCTCCGACCGCGGATGGTCGGAGGCTATCGACAAAGACGTTTTGACAGGTTTTACCCGTAGATGCGTTGGGGCTGCTCTTCGCCCTTTACGGAGGCTTCGGTCACAACGACCTTGGAAACGCCCTCCTCGCTGGGGAGGTCGAACATCGTCTGCTGCAGCACGTCCTCGCAGATGGAGCGCAGGCCGCGGGCGCCGGTCTTGCGGGCAAGCGCCATACGGGCGATCTCGTGCAGAGCAGCGTCCTCAAACACAAGCTCAACGTCCTCGAGCTGGAACATCTTGCGATACTGGCGCACCACGGCGTTCTTGGGCTCGGTCAGAATCGACACCAGGTCGTCCTCGTCGAGCGCCTGCGTCTGGGTGACGACGGGCGTACGGCCCACGAACTCGGGAATCATGCCAAAGGCGTTGAGGTCCTGCGGGAGCACCTGACGCAGCAGGTCGTTCTCGTCCACCGAGGTGGGGCCGGCGATCTCGGAGTTAAAGCCCACGCCCTTGTTGCCCACGCGGTCAGCGATGATCTTGTCCAAGCCCACAAAGGCACCGCCGCAGATGAACAGGATGTTCGTCGTGTCGATCTGCAGCAGCTCCTGCTGGGGATGCTTGCGGCCGCCGGTGGGCGGAACGCTTGCCACCGTGCCCTCAAGAATCTTAAGCAGCGCCTGCTGAACGCCCTCGCCCGAGACATCGCGGGTAATGGAGAGGTTCTCGGCCTTGCGGGCAATCTTGTCGATCTCGTCCACGTAGATAATGCCGACCTGCGCGCGCTCAATGTCGCCATCGGCAGCATTGATGAGCTTAAGCAGGATGTTCTCCACGTCCTCGCCAACGTAACCAGCCTCGGTGAGCGCGGTGGCATCGGCGATGGCAAACGGCACCTCGAGGATGCGCGCGAGCGTCTGGGCGAGCAGGGTCTTGCCGGTACCGGTGGGGCCGAGCAGCAGGATGTTGGACTTGGCGAGCTCTACCTCGTCCATATCGTCGTTGAACTGCGAGCCCATGCCGTCGTCAAAGGCAGACACCGCGGCACCGCCCTCAATCACGCGACGGTAGTGGTTGTACACGGCCACCGACATGGCGCGCTTGGCGTCCTCCTGGCCCATAACATAGGCCGAAAGCTCGTCATAGATCTCGTGCGGCGTCGGCACGTGCGTGATGACCTGGCGGTCGTCCTCGAGCTCAAAGCCCTCGGCCTCGGGGTCCACGGCGGGCTGCCCAGCAGCCTGGCCGTGGTCGTTGAGGAAGCCCGGCAGCTTACCGTTGCGGGCAGCGTTCATAAAGTCCGAAGCCAGCGACTCCTCCAAGATCTCGGAGCAGGCGGCGACGCACTCGTCGCAGATAAAGATGTTGGTCGGGCCCTTTACGAGGCGACGGACCTGGCCCTGCTCTTTTCCGCAGAAGGAGCAGCGGATGGGGTTGCCGTTCTCGTCAAAGTTGTCCTGCATGTTTCCTGCCATCCTAGGCGTCCTTCGCGGCGAGGTCGCGCGAGGTAACGATACGGTCGATCAGGCCGTAGTCGAGGGCCTCGGCAGCGGTCAGGTAGTTGTCGCGCTCGGTATCGGCCTGAACCTTCTCGATGGGCTGGCCCGAGGCGTCGGACAGGATCTGGTTGAGCTCGCGGCGGGTCTTCTTGATCTCCTCGGCCACGATCTCGATCTCGGTCTGCTGGCCCTGGGCACCGCCGCTGGGCTGGTGAATCATGACCTTGGAGTGCGGCAGGCAGAAGCGCTTGCCCTTGGCGCCAGCCGAAAGCAGCACGGCGGCCATGGACGCAGCCATACCAACACAAATGGTGGAGACCTGCGGCTTGATAAAGTTCATGGTGTCCAGAATCGCCAGGCCGGAGTAGACCTCGCCACCGGGCGAATTGATGTAGAGCGAGATATCCTTCTCGGCATCCTGACTCTCAAGATGCAGCAGCTGGGCAACGACCAGGTTGGCGCTGACGGAGTTGATCTCCTCGCCCAAGAAGATGATGCGGTCGTTGAGCAGGCGCGAATAGATATCGTAGCTGCGCTCGCCGCGCGGCGTCTGCTCGATAACGTATGGCACGAGGGCGGAATCGAACTTAGCGATCATACGCATCTCCATTTCTCTCTTGCGGACCAAATTGGTTCTAGATAAACGTACGGTGCCCGCATGCTATGCATTGGCTGGCACCGTACGAAGCAACCGGATAACCGGCTATTAACTTTACCCCATCACGGGCACATACATGCGCTCGCGGGCAAGGTGGCGAGAATTACTCGGCGTCCTTGGCGGTCTCGTCGACCTCAGTCACCTTGGCGTTCTCGACCAGGTGATCGACGGCCTTGGAGCGACGGATGGACTCGCGGACGGCAGGCATGCGGCCATCGGCGATGAACTCGGCCTTGGAAGCCTCGACGTCCTTAACGCCGGCCTTCTCGAACTCGGCGTTGATGTCGTCCTCGGTGACCTCGATCTTGAGCTCACGGGCGAGGGCGTCGAGAGCCAGGGACTCACGGGCAACGTCGTTGGCCTGCTTGTGCAGATCGCCGATGAACTGCTCCATGGTCAGACCGGAAGCGGGCAGCCAGGTGTCCAGCGTCATGCCGCGGGCAGCGAGGTTGGACAGGAAGTTCTGGCCAAGCTCCTCAAAGACGGACTGCTCGTAGTCGGCGTCCATCTCGTCGAGCTGCAGACGCTCGGCGAGAGCGGAGACGCAACGGTTCTCCTTCTCGGCCGGCAGGCGGGAAGCCTTGTCCTGCTCGATCTCGATCTTGATGGCGTCGCGCATGGCGTCGATGCTGTCGAAGCCGAAGTCGGACTTGACAAGCTCGTCGGTGAGCTCGGGGGTGTTGCGGACCTTGATGCCCTTGACGGTGACCTCGACGGTGTGGGTCTCGGCCTCCTCGCCCTCCTCGACCTCGTCGGTCCAGGTGACGGTCTTGACGTCGTCAACGTTAGCGCCGATCAGGGCCTCGTTGAACTCCTTGGGGTTGCTGTCGCTACCGGCAATGAGCATGCGGCCCTCGGCGGCAAAGTTGTCGGCGTTCTCGACGGCCTTGAGGTCGACGGTCACATAGTCGTCAGCCTCGACGGCACGACCCTCGACGTCCTCGAAGGTGGCGCGGTAGTTGAGAAGCATCTCGACCTGGTTGTTGATCTCGGACTCGGTGACCTCCGCAGGGGGCATCTCGATCTCGACAGCGTCGAAGGAGGAGAGCTCAGCGGCGGGACGCAGGGAGAACTCGACGGTGTAGGTGTAGTCCTCGTGATCCTTAGCGAGATCGAGCTCCTTGTAGTCACCGTTCTTGGTGGGGACGATGTCCAGCTCGTTGAGGACGGCGGGCTCGTTGGCGGCGATCAGGTCGTTGGTGGCCTGAGCGAGGGTGGCCTCGGCGCCAAGTGCGGAGTCGATGACCGGACGGGGAGCCTTGCCGGCACGGAAGCCCGGGAAGCGGTACTTCTTGGCGGTGTCCTTGTAGGCCTTCTTGATCGCGGCGTCGACGTCGGCGGCCGGGATGGTGACCGTAGCGGTGAGCTTGGCGTCCTTGACGTCAGAAGCGGTGATGTTCAACACGTTCCTCCTCATACTGCCCAGCTTATCTGAGGTGCTGGTACCTTTATGCAACAAAGAGTCGCGACGGCCGAAGCCGACGCAGATGCGTTGGTGCGGGCGAAAGGACTCGAACCTTCACGGGAATCCCACCAGAACCTAAATCTGGCGCGTCTACCAATTCCGCCACGCCCGCATGAGCGCACAGACTAGGAATGATAGCAGATACGAACGACAAGCGCACGCACACGTTTTACAGGCTCACGACCTCACCACGAGTTACAGCGGAACAGGGTAGCTAATTTGGGACGGGGCTTTTTTAGCTACCCCGCTTGTGGGGAGATC
>NZ_JADMSU010000007.1 GCF_015561195.1 Collinsella aerofaciens
CCCATCATCGCGGTCTATGGGGTCAACGATATGGCACCGTGGGGACACATGTATGTCAATCCTGGTCTAACAGAGCCTTATTTAATCCCGTCCCAGAGAAATCAATTAGCGGGCAGAAGGGCAAAAGTAGTCAAAAAACCCTTCCCAAATTAGCTACCCCTTGCACCGATTATTCGCCCGGGTTGATGTTCGCGTAGAACTCCGCCCCGTCGTCCAGGCGCAGGATGCCCACGCGGCCGAACTCGGAGCCGGTGGCGGCAGCGCAGTCGATGTCGATGCGATCGGGCACGCCAGCAGTGTCCTCGCCGCCCAGGCGCACGATCTTCCCGCGTCCCGATTCCTCATCGAGCCCCGCAAGACCACCGACCTCGCAATAACGCCCGAGCGACACCGTTGGCGTGTGACCGCTCACCACGACCGGGCCCTTGCCCTCGGCAGAAAGCAGCCCGGTCGACGCATCCCAATAGCCATGACGAATCCACAGCAGGTCATCGGACGACTGCACCGCGAGCATCTGCTGCAGCAGCTCGCGATCGGCACCCACCGCTCCAACGCCATCGGCACAATCGACGCCATGCTCAAGCAAAAACGCACGCGCCGCCTTCATCTCAATACCGGCATGTACCAGCAGATACGGGCGCTCCTCGGTCTCGACCACCGCGTAGAGCGGCAGCGCGGCCACCCATCGCACGAGCTCCTCGTATGCCTCAAATTCCATGTCGTTGAGCTGCCCACGCGTCGTCCAGCCACCGTTGATATCCCAGGTCTCGGCATCGAGCGGATCCTGGCCAATGATGGCATCGAGCATGATCTGCTCGTGATTGCCCTTGAGCACGCGGGCGTTGGGCAGCGAGCGCACGAGCTTAATAACGCCGACCGAATCGGGCCCGCGATCGATCATGTCGCCCAACACGTACAGCGTGTCGTCGGACGTCAACGAGATCTTAGACAGGGCCTCGTCAAGCGCACGCACGTGCCCGTGAGCATCAGATGTCACATAGATCGCCATGGTACGCCTCTCCTTGCATTGCGGCCGAAGCCCGGCGCCGCAACTAAAACTTCAAGTTGAACTTAAACGTTACCCATTGTACTCCGTTGCAATAAAGCTGGAAAGGGTTTCCGAGCAGAGGCAAAGACGGCAGCCGTCTATGACGATATCGCGCACGCCCGCAATCCAACCCCATAAACCCACCATCTTTGGGTACAAATAAGCGCAGACAACTGACCGTGCCACGCCAACCACCCAGGAGCGGACACCATCCATGAACCAGATCCTTCTTTTTATCGGCCTCGTCATCATTTTGTGCCTGACCATCAAACCCGTCGGCAAAAAACTCCCCTTCCCCACCCTGCTTATCTTCATCGCGCTCGGAATGCTGTTGGGCGTCAACGGCCCGGCGCACATCGACTTTAGCGACTACGCACTCACCGAAACCGCCTGCAGCACGGCGCTGCTGTTCATCATGTTCTACGGTGGCTTTAACACCAACATCGACCGCGCCAAGCCCGTCGCCGCGCCGGCGGTGCTGCTGAGCACGCTCGGCGTCGTCATCACTGCCGGCATCACCGGCGTATTCGCCCACTTTGTGCTGGGCTTCGACTGGATCGGCGGCCTGCTGCTGGGATCGGTCGTGGCGTCTACCGATGCGGCGAGCGTCTTTAGCGTTCTGCGCGAGCACAGCCTTTCGCTGAGGAGCGGCACCGATTCGCTGCTCGAGGTCGAATCGGGCTCCAACGACCCCGTCGCCTACATGCTCACCGCTGTGCTCGCTACACTCGCGGCCGGCGGCGACATCAACATTCCCGCACTGCTGGCCAAGCAGATTATCCTGGGCGTGGGCCTGGGCCTTGCCATCGGCTGGGCGGCGGGCCGCCTGATTGAACGCGCGCACGCAACGGCCGAGGGCGCGCAGACCATCTTTTTGTTCGCCGTGGCCATCGTCGCCTACGCGCTGCCGAGCTACCTGGGCGGCAACGGCTTTTTGGCTGTATACCTGGCCGGCATTGTGCTGGGTGCCAGCGACATCACCGGCAAAGTCGAGATGGCGCACTTCTTTGACACCCTCACCGAGATGGCAGAGATGACCATCTTCTTTTTGCTGGGCCTGCTCGTTACACCCGCACGCCTGCCGCAAATGCTGCTACCGGGCCTGGCACTCATGGCGTTTATGCTCTTTGCGAGCCGCCCCATCGCCGTAGGCATGCTGCTGGCGCCGTTTAGGACGAACCCTCGCCAGGTTGCGCTCGTAAGCTGGGCGGGTCTGCGCGGAGCAGCTTCGGTCGTCTTTAGTCTCTTTGCCGTGGTGGCCGGCGTTCCCGGCGGACACGACCTATTTGACCTGGTGTTTGTGATTGCCGTGTCGAGCATTGTGGTGCAGGGCTCGCTGCTGCCGGCGGTGGCGAAGAAGCTCGATATGATCGATGCGACCGGCGACGTGCGCCGCACCTTTAACGACTACCGCGACGAGGACGGCATGTCGTTTGTAAAGCTCAAGGTGGGCGCTGGACATCCGTTTGACGGACGCTCGCTCGCCGATATTGGCAGCGCGACGGACATGCTGGTGGTCTTGGTGCTGCGCGACGGTGCGCACCCGGTGCTGCCCAACGGCGATACCGTCATCGAGAAAGGTGACCTGCTGGTGATGGCCGCGCCAACGTTTGAAGAGCGTGCCGAAGTTACGCTGCGCGAGGTCACCGTGACCCCCCACGGTCGCCTGGCCGGCCAGCGTCTTCGCGATGTGCCGCAGGGCAAGCACCCCTTTATCGTGGTGATGCTCAAGCGCGACGGCCAAACGATCATCCCCGATGGCAACACCCTAATATACGCCGGCGACGAAGCCGTCATTGCCACGCTGGCATCGTAGCCATCCCCACCCATAAGTTGCGGTGAAATAGGGATTGAATAGGCCTCTGAACAGCCATTTCAGTCCCTATTTCACCGCAACTTATTGAGGGGATGGATTGAAAAACATTTGAATTGACACCGAAATGAAAAAAGCCGGGGGATGTCCCTCGGCATTTTTTATGTGAGCCAAGACTAAACAGTTCTCTGGAAACCGCCGGCGCCATTGCGTCAGCAATTTGCGAGCCGCTCTACCCCACATCTCGGCGGCTAAGGACTTTTCGCAGGTAGTTTGACGAACATATGTTTGCTTATTATAATTATACTTGAAAGCACCCCTATCTCATGGTATAAAGAATATGGTTCCCTCTAAAAGAGGGGCCTCCAAGAGCCGGGGTCTTACCCCCGGCATTTTTTTTGCAAAAATGGAGGCCCATCATGAGCGAACTCTCCGTCTTTGTTGACGAATCTGGCGACCTCGGAGGCGTCTCCAACTACTACCTCGTCACCCTCGTTTTTCACGATCAAAACGATGCAATCGTTGAACGCATTGACCGCTACGAGCGCGCCCTGTCGCAGTCCTCGCTTCCCAATACGCCTTTTCATGCAGGACCCCTACTGAATGGAAACGGCGACTACAAAGATCTTCCCAAGGAGCAGCGAAGGCACATGTTGAGCGCATTTCGCGCGTTCATTCAGCATCTCCCCATACGCTATCTCTGTCTGCAATACCGAATGAGCGAATTCGCCGGCAACCAAAACGGTCTCGCGGAGAGAATGAGGCGAGACCTCACAGTTGAACTTTTCGACCATCTGGAATTCTTCCAGCGATACGACACCGTTAAGATTTACTACGACAACGGCCAACCGATTGTAACGGAGGTCATTCATTCTGCGCTTGAGTACGTTCTAGCAAGGGATGTCATCGTATACCGAGAAGCCACACCACGAGCCTACCGGCTATTCCAAGTTGCTGACTACATCTGTACGATCGAGCTAACGGCTATCAAGTTTGACAGCAAGGAAGATACAAAGACTGATCGGCTATTTTTTGGAACCCGAAGGACGTTCAAAAAGGGATTTCTCTTATATCTCAGGAAGAAAAGGATGAACTGACCCGGGGTCACCAGTCGTCAGACGCTCCGCAGTCGTCATCGACGGCAAAGTCGCGGAGGTCGAGGCCTTCGCGTTCGGCTCGGGCTAGGAGCTCTTGGGGCGACTCGGCCTCGATATCTACTACGTCGAGCATGGCGGCCGGAAAGCCTACGCCAGCCGCACTCCCCGCACGGTCGAGCAGGCTCTCGCGCAGCTGATCTACATCAATGTCGATTTTCATGGTGATACCTCCCGCCAAACCAGGCCCTTACTCGTCAGTGCCAAGCTCATTCACGGCAGCAACAAAAGCCGCCACCTGCTTGTTGTCCATCTGCATGGCCAAGCGCCCCACGGGCTCATCGTAGGCGAACTGCACCTTATCGATAAAGCAATCCCAAGCACGCTCATCCACACGCACGGCGGCCTCGCAATACTGGCTGAGCTTTTTGAGTCCATACCAAAACGCATTCACATGGCGCGCAGGATCCTCATCCAGCACACCATCGTAGCGACGCCCGTTAAACTCGCGCATGCGCGCCACGGCAACCTTGAGCGAATCGCCGCCCTCGGCAGAAGCCTCATCCACCAGCTCGGGAATCGTAACCTCACGCCGAACAGTATGCCTGGTTGCACCATCGTACTCGCCCACCAGCACGTCCTCATCAAGCCGAGAATCGTAGTCCAAATAGCTCGTGCCGCAACAAATGCCGTGCGGCGAGCCCGTGCCAAACGCGCAGAATAACCCGCCGTCGGCAACAACACGACGGTAGGTCTCAAACGACTTCTTAACCTGAGCGAGCAACTCGGAAAGCTCCCCGGCATCGCACGCCGTCTCGATCGCAACGCGCGCAGGCTCGGGCAACGATACCGGCTCCACCATGCTCCCCGCAATACGGGCGGCACGCTCGGCCCGATACGCCTGCGCCGCCAAGCGTGCCCGCTGCGCAGCACCGCGCACGTTGGTAAGTTCACGCTCCAACGCCACGTCGCCAGCAACATCGCCCGCAAACCCGTCAGTGCCCTGCGGCCCGGTCGCGCTCAGCTCAGACTCAAACGTCGCTGTGATCATACCCGCAAGGTCCGTTGCGTCGGCGGCACAACGCAACTGCTCCAGCTGCGTGCACAGCAGATCGGCATCTAGGGGCACGGCATCCACAATGCGCACGTCACTCAGACGCGCCACGCCCTGCAGCACCATAGCCCCCGCAGCATTGTACGCCGCGCGAACCCTGTCCGCCGTATTGGCGCGCAGCTTTACCTCGATAAACGCAAGCGTCTGCTCCAAACGGGCCAGCAGCTCGGCCTTGTCCTCCATACGCAAAAAGGCAGCATAGCGCCGCTCCATCTGCAGCGGACCAACAATGCCCGCCTGCTTGCGAGCGCGTGCAAGCGCAGCGCCCTCAACACGACGGACATACCCGTCAACAGCCCGTACGGCAGACTCGCGCGCAGCGCGCTCGGCAGTCTCGACGTCCCTAAGCACGCCCAGCAGCTCGCGGGAGCGCGCCTTGCGCACCAACTCCCCGCGATCGTACTGCTCAAGCGCCGCCTGGCGCTTGGCTACCGATTCAAAGCCAAACAGCTCGTCGAGCAACTCGCCAACAGAACGCTCGCCCGCCATAGCAGGCCCCCTCACGCACTACGCACCAACATGCTCGCGGGGCGCCCGAACACCGGACGCCCCGCTCGCCGCACTCCTACAGATCCAGAGCCTTTTTCGCGGCGTCGACGGGATCGCCATCCATGTAGAACACCGGGCTCAGGCCCGAGATAATCTCGGACGAAACGCTCTGCAGGCCCGCGATGGCACTCAGCGGCAAAATCACGCGCTTGGCGCCGGCGTTTTTGGCCACGCGCATAATGTCCTCGAGCCCGCGGATCTCGTCCATAGAGCCTGACATGCGCAAGATTCCCGGAATCGCCAGTGCAGGCATCACCGGGCGGTTGCATGCCGCAGAGCAAAGTCCCACAAACTCGGCGAGCGAAACTTCCTCGGACAGGCCCTTGCTCTGCAGGTCGTTGTAGAACAGCAGGTAATCCTTGGAGCCAATGTGCATGCCCGGCGCCACGCGGTTCGCCAGGTTCACAAAGTTGTCGAACGCGGCTTCCAGCGTATCGCGCACTGGCTTGTTAAAGGCCACGCCCTCGTACTTAAACTTGCACTCGCCGGCAACGGCCTTGTTCTCCAGCTTGTATACGGCAACCTCGCCGCCCTGCGACCTGCCCACGCCAAATACGTGGCCGGACAGCAGCGGCCCGTCGGGAATCAGCGTGTCCTCGGTCTGTTCGGGCACGCGCACCACGTGCACGTCCTGCGGGTTGTCGGCATCCATATAGCCCAGGTTGACGTCGATAAACTCGACGCCCGCCATAATCTTGAGCTGCTCCTTGACGCGGCGACGGCCCTCGATGGCGTAGTCCAGCAGCCAGCGCACATCGTCCTTGTCCATGGCCTCGTCGGGGAACAGCAGCTTGGCAAGGCCGCTAAAGGTCTTGCGCACGGCAATCTCGTCACGCTTGTTAAAGTCGCTGTTAAAGCGGAAATACCGGTCGATATGGTGCGTAAAGTCTTTGCGGCGCATCTCCTTGCAAAACTCCGACAAACAGTCGGTGATCAGGCCATAATGCCCGGTCAGCAGGCTCGAGCGCATCTTGGGAATCTCCCAGCCCGGCAGGTAGTAATGGATACGGTCGAAGAAGGCCGAATCGTTGTTAAACTCCGGCGGGAACGGATCAAACAGGTGCGTGGTCTTAAGGACATTTTGCACGGTGTCGTTGATGTTGTCCTCAAAGACCATGGAGGCGTCGGCGTTAATCTAATCGCGGCCGCGTGCGTAACTGCCACTCGCCATGTAGTCCTTCATGATCTGCACGGCGTTGGTGTCCTTAAACCGCATGCCGGCGACCTCGTCGAAAGTCACGCAATCCCAGTGGCCCACCAGGCCCACGCGATCGGCGCGCATGGAGTTCATACGGCCGAACAGGTTGGCCGTGGTGGTTTGACCGCCCGAAAGCAAAATGGCGTAGGGCGAGACCTCTTTGTAGATGTGGCTCTTACCAGTACCGCGGGGACCCAGCTCGCACAGGTTGTAGTTGCGCTCGATGAGCGGCACCATACGCTCGATAAAGTGCAGGCGCTCTTTCTCGGAAAGCTCGCTGGGCTCATAGCCAGCGGAGCGCAGCAGCATGTTGAGCCACTCGTCGCGCGAGAAATACTGGCGCTCTTCGACCATGGCATCCAGGTCCAGGTTGGGCATCTGGATGGGAGTGAGCGACGCCACACTAAACGGAGAGTCCTCGGGTCCGCGCTTTTTGCGCTTGGCCTTGGAGCGGCGCGGCGCATCGTCACCAAAGACCTCCATGCCAAACTCGTCTTCCTCATCCACGGGATGGCGATACTCGATGCTCATAATGCACCAAATGCCACCCTGCAGAATCTTGGAATAGTCGCGCACGTACTCGGCCGGCATCACAAAAGGCTCGATGGTCAAATTGGCAAACGATGCCACGTAGATGTCTTTGTACTCGTCGAGCTTGGCCGTAACCTTGTCGATGATGGTAAAACGGCCCAGCTCACGGATCTTGGACTTAATGCGCTCGGACTCGTCGGGACGCACGTAGTTATCGGTGAGGATCCTGCGGATGCGATCCAGGCCCTCTGCCACGGCTTCCTCGTCATCGGTTGAGCAGTACATGCCCAGCAGATACTCCAACACAAAGGTGGGCACGTTGGCGCCGCGCTTCATAAAGGCCGTCAGGTCCTTGCGCACGATCTTGCCGCCAAAGTGCTCGAGCAGCTTACCGTCCAGCCCGTCCATGTCGTAGCCCTCATCCTCGGGAGCCTCGGCCGCAGCCTGGTCATAGCCATCGGTCGAGGACTCGTCCTCGGCGGCCACCGCAGCCTCAGCGGGCGCGGCAGCAGTCGCCGTCTCCGGGGCAGGCGCAGCGGTCTCAACCTCCGGGGCCTTCACGGGCGCGGCCTCAGGCACCGCAGCCTCCGCAGGCACATCCTCATCAATCAAGGGGACTTCCCACAGACCGTCGTCATGGCTATCAAACATAGGGCACACTCCTAAAAACCAAAGTCAGCAACAGGGGCAAACGAAACAGCGATGGTATACGTCTCGCGCCAAACGATCTTGCCCGTTTCGCGCTCGCGGCAGACCAGATAGTACGGACCCTTGGCCGAGAATCCATCCGCTGCACGCAGCGCAAACTTGGCATGCACGACGCGCTCCTGCGAGTTAGCAGAAGTCTTGTTGGCATGCGCCTTGACTGTATCGCTCACCTCGTTGCCGCTTGCGTCGGTAAACACCAGCTCATACTCGCACGGCAAGACCTTGCCTTGGGCGGGTTCTTCCTGGATCAAGTTGACCGAGAAGAGCGAGTTGGTCACTCGGCGTCCCTCGCTTAGCACGCGCAGCGTCGCCACGCGCGTATCGACAAAGTCCTTGGAACCCGAGCGCGCACGCCAAAATCCGATAACGGGCACGCAGAGCTCCTGCAGGCTCATGCCGCCGTGGACGTAGTTGTTAGTGCCGCCGGGACGCTTGAAGTGCACGTTCTCGCGCGGGGCAAATCCCTCAAAACCGGCACCTAAACGTCCCATGCCAACATTAACAAACATCTCGCATGCCTCTTCCGAAAGCTTGGCCACGGCCTCGTTGGGCACCACCAGATGACGCTTGCCGTGCATGACAGGAGCGTCAAGGAAGGGAAGGTCTGGCTTGCCGAGCATCTGGCACTCGTTGAGCTCACGACGCGTGTAGATGAAGCCGTGATCCGCCGTCATAACAACACGCGCGGCCGGGGCGTCGGTGCACACGCGGCGCGCCAACGCGGCAAGTTCCTCCACGGTGTCCGCGCAGGCATCGAAAACGTCATCCTGCGTAGCTGCCTTCTCGCCCGTGGCATCGATCTTGTTGTGGTAGAGATAAACGAGCCTGGAGTCTTTGAGCATCGCCTTGCGCTCGGTTCCCGCCATGTTGAGGTATGCGCTCGAGCGCAAAGCGCGGGCTGTAGGCTCAACGTGGGCAAGCACGGCCTCGCGCTGCGGAGTCGTCGCAGTGGGCATGTCGTCAGCCAACACAAACGCGCCATCCTCTGCAAGCTCAAGCACCTGGTGCGGCAGCAGCGCAGGCATGCCCACCTCGGTAATGGAGGGAAAGACCGCCTGCATGCTAGAGACCTTGACGTTGCCGCCGCGTTCGCACTCGAGCAGCGCCGCAACGTCGCGGGCAACCTCATAGCGCAGCGCATCGCTCACGATAACGACCGTTGTTTTGGCAGAACCCACAAAGGCGGGTAGCACATGCCAGTAAAACTCATCCTGCCGTGCGGGACCATCGATGTAGCCGCAATCGGCCCACTCCCCTTGCGCAGCAGCCGCCCAGCAGGCATTGGCATCCGCCAAGAACCAGTTGCTGTAGAGATTCTCCGCCCAGTCCGCCACGGCGCGGGCAGGTTCCTCGAGCGCATCGCACTCGACGGAGCGTGCCCGCAGATACGCGGTGCACATATGGCGATAGGCAGCGTCCATGGCATACCATTCGGACGTATAGGCATCCCACACCTGCTGGGACTGCGCCAGATGGAACCCACCCGCATGCGTCTGCCTAAACGCGCACATATCGGCCACAGCGACAAGCAGGTCAAAGTAGCTCTCGACACGACGGTACCAGCTTAGGTCGCAACGGCGCGCAGCAAAGGCACGCGCATCCTCAACACGGTCTGCACCTTGCGCAAACGAGCAGAACAGCTGCGAGAGCACAACCTCGTTGACGCACGGGAACACATCAAGCGAAGCCAGCGCATCGATCGGCAGAGTCTCGAACCGCGCAAAGAGCCCGCGGGCATCCTCAACTAAACGACAAATCTCAAATAGGTCCTCGCTCGATGCCCGGGCATCGGCGGCCTGGTCCCACGTACGCACCGCCTCAAGGCAATAGGGGCCGTAGGCGGGAGCCATATAGTTTTCGAGCCCCTTGAGCGCTCCCTCGGGAAGTGCGGTGGATGCCGCCGTAAGAAGCACATGGGATGCAAGCATAAGCAGTGAATCACGCTCGCGCAGCGGTCCATCAAACCCATAACAGCGCAGCATAAAGGCAGCGAGAACATCGCGCACACAGTACTTATCCACCAGCGCGGCCAGCGCCTCGGGACCCTCGTGCAGCAGCGTGGCCATGCAGCCGCGCAATACAAACGCGGGCCGCGCGTCGTCCGGCTCCTTGCCGCCAAAGATCACCGTAAGGATTCCGAGCTCGATATCGGATGCACTCGCGGCATGCGGAACGCATGCGACAAACTTAGCGCAGCGGGACTTGGCGACAAAGAACGCCTTGTGCGCTCGCAAGCTCTCGCGCACGGCATCGATATTCTCGATACCCATTTGATCGGCCAAAAGCGAAAGATAATCAGCTTGAAACCGGTCAGCATACAGCTCGACATCGGCAAGCCAATCGCCCTCAAGCCTGCCGCGCGGGCAACGACGATACAACAAGATATCGCTCGCAAGGTCATCGCGGTTGATGAGCTTCTTGACCGCAAACATGCGGCCCTCGCAAGCCTCAACAAACCGCACCGGGCGCTCAAAGTCCCCGTGAGCGGGCATGACGCTGTCATCGGCCCCCGCGCCGTCGAAACCCTCGGCGGCCAATCGCTCAAACTCAGGGGCAAACTCGCCGTCCGCATCGTGCCAAACCACCACACGACGGGGCATGCATGCGGACAACGGCTGCAAAAACCGCAGCTTAAGCTGTTCTTCTACATCGATCTTGGGCATGAATATCCTTACCGTATCTGCAGTTACTTGATCTTTGCCAGTACATCCTGAAACTTGGCGTAGTTGACCTTGACGCCGTCATCCAGGTCGATCTTAATCATCTGGTCTGCCAAGTGGTGCAACTTCTCCTCGTAGCCGATGGTCTCTTTAAGCTGGTCATTGAGCTTTTTGACACGCTTATCCAAGCGCACGCGCTCACCACGCTCAGCACTGGCAAGGGCATCGTTGGCATAGCCGATCTGCGAGCGATAGCGCTCCTGCTGCTCATGCACATAGTCGGTGCGGATGCGAGCCAACAGGTCGGGCTGATAGCGATGCATGTAAACAAGGCACTTGAAGCCGTTCTTTTTGCCGCTGTCGAACAGCCAGTAGATGGGGCGCTTCTTATAGGTCTGGCAGTGGTCCTTAAAGAAGTCCTTCAAAAAGTAGGTGCGGATGACCTCGCGCGAGGTACCCTTGCCGCCGAGTGCCTCGGCAATAAAGGCCAGGTTCTGCTCAAGCGTCTCCTCGCCATACACGGTGCGCACAAAGTCGATAAAGTAGCGCACGATGTCGTCGTCAAAGTACTCGTCATCGGTAATGGGCAGCACGTTATCGCTATCGGGCATAAAGGTCACATGATCAGAGTTGGGCATCTTGGCCAGATAGTCATCGACTGTGGCGCCCTGATCGGCCAGGACCAGCCCGTCCACATCCAGCGAATAGCGGCCAAACACGCAACCCACGGCATAGCTTATGAGCGAGGTGATCTCGTCTCGCTTGGTGCGCACGTATTTGTTGCCCTTATAGCTCTCGGGGATCTCGTCGGCGGTATCAAAGATGCGTGCCACCGATACGTACTTGTCCTCGACCTCGATGGGCACTTCGCCCTCCATGTTGTAGATCTTGGCAAAGATTCGGTTGAGCTCCTCCTCGTTAGTGCGAAGCTGCTCGAAGCGAGCATTGACCTCGGCCTTGCGAACCTTGTATTTATCTTTGAGTAGCGTGGCCATAAGGCCGTCCTTTCATTGTTGATAAGTTGTCAAGAGGCTTAAACTAAGGGACCGGAATCTCCAAGAATGCCTCGACCTTACCGATCGACTTCTGGAAAAGCTATTCACCGCATCGGACATTTGCAGAAACGCACTAGTGACTCACGACATCGCAAGTCAAACCCTGCAAACTGCATCAAGCGTAAAGGAAAGACAACCTGATATCATTTCTCAGCTCACTAGTTAAAGCCAGCTAAACACCCGGACACGAGGTGAAACCCATTAACGAATACCAGGCCCATCCTTTATCAGCTTCATCCATTTACATAGAGTCGAATTCTTGATTAAAATTCTTGCAGTGAGTCTTTTGATGTCACCTGCCGGGTCATTCTTTCGTTTTCCCGCAACATCCTCGATAGCGAACCATACATCGCCCTTTGACTTAAATGCACAGAATCTGCCGTGAGCAAATCCATTTCGTAGGTGATAAAACAAACTGAGTGTTTGATTACTTTTGGCATCATAAAAGACAGCAGACTCGAAGGGCTTTGACTCGATGCCAGCGCAATCAAACAAATCAGCATTACGCAAAGCCTGTTCCATATCACCAACAGCCGCGGCAGCCCAATATAAAGACTTATTTGAGCTTGCTGCCTTAAGTTTTTTATTCAAATATTGGGGTTTTCTCCAGGGAGTATCCCACCCGTATTCAGATACCGGAATGCTTCTGCTAGACAGCCCCGGAGCTGGAGTTTCGACAACAAAGAACCTAAGAAGCGGGGAAAGCACAGGGCCCAGTGACTTTTGAGATAGACCACATTTAACCCATGCAGGATTAGATTCAACAAACACAACCTTATTTGCTGATACTGTTTCAAACATGAATCTCACCTAAACCAAGGGGTTGCGTTTGAAATCCCAGGAGGTTTCAAACGAATCCCAATCGGTTTTTGATAGTTCGCGGCACGAGTCGACCATGTCGTTGACCAACGGCTCCTGTTCCTCGTTCTGAATGATCGGGTAGGTTGCGATTTGGCCTACCTCGAAATTAAGCGTCGGCGAGAGCATGCTTGCGACACGCATGATCACAGAGCTGTTACAAGCTCCCTGGAGATACTTGAGTGACTCCTCGTCGCTAAAAACGCTCGTGCCCGCCACATCAAAGATATGCCCAGCAGGCTTAAAACGAAACGCAATGGACCCGCTTGAAATCTTCGACCAGGTAATCGATGGGCTAAAGAAGCAGTTTGTATTCTGTGGCCTGGAAAGCAATCTACCATTCTGGTCTTTGAAATTACGGATCTCCTGTCCGTCATTCTCCCAGTTAACAACTGAGCTATTATTTCCGTACCATTTGCGGAAATCGCCGCCCTTGTTGTAGGGGAACCACTTGCAAGCGCTTTCAATCGACTCTTGAATAGATCCACAGGAATAGACGCTCTTGCAATCATCGACTTCCCACCACTCGCGAACGAAACGAGCGTTCTCGCCAGTAGCAAGCCCTTGGCGCGGCTTGCCATACTCACTGAGCTGTTTTGCGTTTCCAAACGCATCCAGAAGAGCGTCACTGGCCCAGTAGGCTATGGGGATGCCTGGGATCTGTTTAAAGGTGTCGGCGCCGCGACGGTAGAACCAGCCGCAGTCGGGGTTCTGGATCGCCGCAAGCAGCTTAAGGCGCTTCGCCTCGCTGCCGTTGATGTCGACGAGGCGCACGTAAGCGCCCTCGTATGCCGCGCGGCCGTTGTAGATGACATCGGCGGTTACGTTGACGACCTCGCCGCCGATGGCGTCAAATGCGCGGGGGCCGAGATGAGCCATCGAGACAATCGTTTTGCCCTCGATGATCGAAGAGCGCATCTTCTCAAAGCTGCCCAGGAACATCCAGCTCTGCATGGTAACCATTGCGGCATAGCCCTTATCTTCGACAAGGTTAAAACCGCGCTCGATAAAGCACGTGCAGAGGTCGCTCTTCACGTCGGGGTAGTTCTTCTTGACCCACTTGCTCATGAAGGGGTTAAAGCTGCTGCTGCCCATATACGGAGGATTCGCCACGACGCAGATAAAACGACGGGACAGTTTCTCGCAAATGGCGACAGCGCTTTCGAGCTTAGTTTTGGTCGCAGAAGCAAAAAGGTCCTCGGAACAACTCGCAGCGGCAGCCTTGAGCTCGTCGATCTCGTCCTCTGAGGGATTGAGCAGCGAACCGATCTCGCCCAAATGGCTCAATTCCTCGGCGAGCTTCTTGTTACCCGGCAGCTCGTCCTCCCCTAGCGGGATGCTCGAGAGCACGGTAACGTCGGCGCGAACGCCACGCCTAAAGAAGCGACGATCGTGCTCGCGGGCGCACATGGCAAGCGCCAGCTCCGCGATCTGTGCCGCGCGGGAATCGATTTCCATACCTGCAAGGTTTTTAGTAAGAATGAGCTCGGGAATCTCGCGCTCACGATAGCCGCGCTCCTCGTACATATGGAAGAGCAGCTCAAACGCATAGACCAAGATATGGCCCGAGCCGCATGCGGGGTCGCAGAGGGTTATCTCCTCGGGACTCGAAATGCGGATGAAGTCCTCGTGCTCAGCATCGGGCTCGATGTAATACTCCATGCGCTCGCGTAGCGAACTCCCCGGATTGTTGAGCATCCACAGACGGCCGAGCAAGTTCTCGACCATATAGCGCACGATCCACTCGGGGGTGAAGAGCTGCGTGGCGGGCGCGATGTCCGCCGCCGCTGCCTTGCGCTTGGACTTGAAGAACTCGTCTTTAACGTCAGCATTGTAGTACTGATACATCCAGCCCAGAACGGTCACGCCCTCGCGCCAGTCCTCGTCAGTGAGGACGGCATTGAGTTTGCCCACCACACTGTCAGCCATCATGAGGCCCTGGGGCAACAGCAGCTCCATGGCTCCGCCCACGCGTTCAAAGACGCCCGGCAGGCAATCGGCAAGCTCCTCGCACTGAGCAACAAACAGGTAGCGCCACAACGGTTCATCCAAGCCCGCCATCTTGAGCTCGGCTATGCGATCGGTATCGGCCGTCGTTATTTCCACGTCCAGTGCGTTCTCCACGGCCTCGCTGCCATGGCTGCCGTCCGCACGACTTAGCATGCGCATACGGCTGGGGAGCCATCCGCGTGCATCCATAAAGCGAATGGCCACGATGCGGTTGAACCAGGTGTAGGCCGCACGGTCGAGCAGCGCCTCGTGACCCACCTCTGCCTGCATGCGCAGCAGTTCGTCGCGTTGCTCAATCTCAGCCGGACTTAGGGGCAGGCCGTTGACGGTCTCGGACCCAACGGGCGCGGGTGCAGGTTCGGTGATGCCGTAGCGCACCATCTGCGCCTCCACGCCTTTGATGAGCTCCGTACGGGCCCAGGTGCAGAAGCTCTTAAGAGCAGAATCGTTCATGGTTGATGAGCCTTTCTAAACGCCATAAGCCACCGGTGCGCGCTTTGGCACCGGTGGCTCCGCGGGTTAGTTGATACGAATCTCGTCGTTTGCAGCGAGCGCCTGCATAAGGCGGGAGCGCAGGTCGTCCACGTAGCGCTCCACGTCCTCTGCGGACAAGAGGCGACTCGGCTTGGCCAAATCGGCGCGGCGCACGGTCTTGATCTTGCGCTGGGGCTTAGACGCGGGCACGGGCGCAGACGATGCGGCGCCCTTGTTGGAGATCTTCTTGACCACCTCACCCGTACTCGTGACCTCGGTGGTGCGGCGCTCGTTGTCCATTCGCATGTGGGCCTCATCCACGGCGTCGTATATCTTGTTGGTTGCAGCAACGATCCAGTTTTCCCAGTTTGCCGCGAGGGCGTTAAGCTCGTTGAGGCTCTGGACGCCATGGGCGCGGTTCTTGAACGACTCATACCTGGTGTTGGCGTCCGCGATGGCATCCTTGGCCTGCTTGACAAAACCTTCTTGGCTCTCGGCCTGCTTCCGCAAATCCTGCAGGTCGTTTTCGATACGACACAAGAACTCGTTGCGGCGAATGCCCAGGTGCTTTTTGATGTCTTCCTTGACGGGTGCCATCAACGGCTGAAGGTCTTTAATGCGGCCGTAGGGCTTTGGGTCTTTGAGGATCTCGCGTACCTTTGCCACGTTCTCCACCGCGTTGGGAATGTCATCGGAGGCATACTCGATGCCCTCGGTGCGGCTCAAGAAATCCTTGGCGTGGTCAAACGCTGTTCGTTGGTTGGACTCGAAGAACTCAACCACCTTGTCAAAGTCTTCCTTGGCATCGAGCAGGCGGTCCTCGTGCTTGGTGAACGTGGTCAAGAACGCCTCGGAATCGCTCTGGTCCTTAAGAACGTCGACCACCTCCGAGCGCATCTTCTCGCACTCGTCCTCACCGGGATACGGGTAGGCCGGCTTGATACCCGTGTAGTAGTCGCGTGCCATGGCGACGCACACCTCACGCAAGCCCTCAAGGCGCTCCTTGAGCTCGGCCACGAGCTTATCCTCGTTGGAGGGCACGGTCTTGAGATCAAACAGGTCACGCATAAGCTCGCCCGTGGCGCGCAGCAACCGGTCGCTCATGCGCACGCGCAAACGCACCTGGGCCTTATCGGCATCCTTACGCAGGAGCGACACCATGCGGCTGTCGTTAGCTTGAACCGTCTGACCGCCAAACAGCACCTGCGCGCGCTGCTCCACTACAAGCTGCGCCACCACATTTGCGATGTCAACCTCGCGCCAGCCATAGGGCTTTTGCTGGTACCTGCGCTGGATATCGCCCATAGCGGTATCCAGGTGGCGCTGGTGCTGAACTTTGAGGTAGTCCTCGACCTCCTTGAGCGCACGCGTGTTGCCCGCGTCCATGCCAGCGAGCCCCGCTTGAACGTTGCCCGCCAGAGTGGAGCGGATATCGGAATCGCTCGTGACCGGCGCGCCGATATAGTCGGCCTTTTCAAAGACCACATCGCACAGCTGCGCCAGCACTTGCTCAAAGACCTGAGCGGGTTTGGCCGCGCGGACCTCAATTATGCGGCTGTTGACCGCGCAACGTGCATGGAGTACGGCCTCGCTCAAAAGGACATCGGCCTCTTTCTCGTTATAGGCTGCCTCGCGCATCTTGGACTCGACGATCTGGCGCGTACTCGGCTGAAGCTCCTGGAGATTTCGCGTCTTGGCGTACTTGCGGATCTTGGCGGCGTTGACGAGCGTCTCCCAATAATCCGCCTCGTCGCTCAAAGCCACGATGGCTTTGCCCGAAGAAGCCAAGGCCAGCTCGGTATCGTCCGCACGGCCCAGATCGCTCGCCATAGTCGCCACGCAAAGCTCCATGCCGCCCATGCTGGCACCGTGGATTGAGCCGTCCACATAGCGGTCAAACGGAAAGTCGTTGGCCCCGCGGTTGAGTTTACGCGCGGTGTAGATGCTGTCGAACAGGCGCTTTTTGATAGACTCGATCACCTGCGCGTTATCGACCGGAGTGCGTGCGATCCCCTGCGCTATCTCCTGCTCCTCGTCGGTGAGGAAGCTATAGGCATCACCCTGGCGTGCCACGTAGTTCTCGCGCTCCAGGCGGGCAAGGGACTCCTTGACGCGGTCCTTGAGGGCGCGCATGTCCACGTCGAGGCCGTCGATCATGAAGATGGAGATGTTCTCGACCGTGGCCTTAACGTAGCCGATGTAACGAATCAGGTACAGGAGCTTGAGCACCTGAACGTCGTAGGGTTCAAGGCCCTTTGCGTCCTCGGCCGCACGGACCGCGCGGTCGACCACCTGGTTGATGCCGTGCTCAAGGTCTTTGGAGATAGTGTCGAAGAAGCACCAGAACGGCACGAGTGCACCGGTCTAGTCATACTGGATGGCCTGAGCGCTCTCCTGGAACGCGCTCAGCATGGAGCGCTCGCCCGTTGACATGTGCTTGGCCTTGACACCGTGCTTGCGCACCTCGGTCATCACGTCGGGCAGGAGCTTAAACTGGTAGCCCACAAACGGGTAGCTGGCCACAAAATCCTTGGAGTTGGCGTAGCCGGCGAGGTCGGAGCGCGAGCCACCCTCAAAGGTAAAGTTGTTTTTGAGCACGGCGGCGTCTTGCTCGTAGACCTGTGCAAGCATATCGGCCGCCGACGCGGTCTTCTCGAGCACACGGCGCTGGATGACCTCGTCCACGCTGGAGCTGGAGAGCGAAAGGCGGGTATTGAAGCGGCCTTGGATCTTTGAAAAGTCGTTGCCCACGGGCAGGCTCAGGTTGTCGATGGCCTCCTGGCTCGTGACCATCACCCACACGCGGCCACCGCAGGCGGCCCCCAGCTCCTCGACAATGGTCTGAAGGCTCAGCATAAGGCTTGGGTCCTGGTCGTTTGTAATAAACTGACCCACCTCGTCGACCATAAAGAGCAGGCGGAAGTTGCCGCCGCGGGCCGCCGCCTGAGCGTCCACGTAGTCCTTGACCTTTTTGGCAAAGACATCGGGGGCCAAAACCTCGTCCTCAGAACCCTCGAGCCAGTTCCATGCGGCCTTTTCGCTCATGCCGAGCACGCTCTGCAGCACCTCGACGACGTCATCCTCAAAGTAGCTGTAGGTGTCGCGGGTCTGGAGCCAGGACTCGCCGTTGACGCGCTCAAAGGCCTCGCGGAACTCCTGGGTCTTGCCCAGGGAATCGATGTGATCCTCGAGCTTTGCAAGCTTGAGGTCCTCGCCGTAGAAGCCGCGTGCCTCGTATAACATGCGCTCAAAGCCGCGAAGCAGCGCCGTGGGAGCCGTATCGCCCTGCTTCCACTGGCCCGCCTTGCTATCGATGTTAAAGAGGATGGCTTGCGTGGGCACCGAGCAGGCGCGCTCCATGGCAGCCGCGACCATGGGGTCGACGATCTTGCCATCAAAGTAGCGGATGGCGCTCTTACCGCCAATCTGGCGATTCTCGAGCAGGTAGCTCAGCATCTTGAGAAAGTGCGATTTACCGGAACCGAAGAAGCCGCTGATCCATACGCCGATCTTGTCGGTGCGCACATCGATGGCATCGCCGTAGGCCTTGAAGAACGTGGCAAAGTGCCCCTGCAACTCGCGCGTCACCACGTACTCGTCAAGCTCCTGACGGATGGACTCGTCTTTTGAATCCTGGACCTTGACCACGCCGTTGATGGAGCGGTTGATGTCTTTTGCAAAGAGGTCGCGAATGATCGTGTTGTCCATGGGTGCTCCTTTGGGTTTGGGAACGTTATGGCAAAGGGCTGTTACCGGCGGCAGGGCCTTGTATGCGGGAAACCGTGTTTACGAGATATCGATGGCGCGGTAGTAGTTATCGGCCGGCAGGCGGTTAAAGAGCTGGAAAGAAGAGCCGTTGAAGCTGCCCGGATAGGCGGCGACCACCGGCACATCATCAAAATCCGCGAGCATGCAGTGGAGAAGCGTGTGCATGCGAAAGAAGGGATAGACCTCGCCGGCACCGGTCAGAAGAATGACGTCGCCAGGTGCATGAGGCTCGGTTTGCTCGAGGATGTACGCTGCGATCTTCTCGGGCGAGGCGAACTTGGCCACGTCCTCGAGCACGCGTTGGGTACCGCGGCGCTCCTCTTGGTGCGGGATAGCCTTGAGGACACGGCGCTTTTCGAGAATTGCCAGCACGGCGTCGTAGAGGTTCACGACCTTGAGCGTGCACCGAAGCTTGCCGGCCTCGGCATCGCGCGCAAGGGTGTCAAATAATGCACGCGCCTCAAACTCCAGCGCGGGGTCATAGCAAAAAGTGTGGAAACCGATCTCATTGCCTATGCCCTTGTTGGCCAAAAAGTCCTCGCTGCACAGGCACTCGCGCAGAAGCTGCGCACGGCGCTCAAATTCCTGACAGGCGCGCTCGGAGCGAGCATGCGCCGCCACGACGCTCTTGCGGGAATGGATGCCGATATTGGTGGTGAGATCGGTCGCCGGGGTGATAACAGGGTCGACGGCGCTTTTGACGGGAGCCACGCTACATCACCGCCCTGCCGGTAAGGGCCGCGATAAGCGACTGCTCGCCCAGCTGAACCAAGGCTCGCTCGACATCGGAATCGAGGAAGAGTGGTGACAGGCGCTCGGACTCCGGGCCCTGGCCCTCGCCGATAAGGCCGGCATGGCGGAGCGTCTGGCGGAGCGAGCCCTTAAGGCGCTTGACCGTGGCCTCAGTCCAGCGGGCCGCGTCCGGATACTCCGTGGTAAAGCGTGTCATAAAGGCGTTGAGGTCAACCGCCGTAAAGGCATAATCGAAGTTTTGTAGGCGCTCCCCTACCTCGACGAGCACGAGCTCGCGCACGATATCGTAGCGGCAGATCATGCTGTAGAAGATGGCCTGGTCCGTCTGCGTGGGAGTGCCGGATGCCATGAGCCTGGTTAGGGATGACGCAGCCTCGACGGCGGTTTTGGGGTCGATGCCGCGCGCGGCGCATACGGCGTCCGTGGGCACCATGGCGTCAAGGCGGCGAAGGCACACGGTTGCGCGGTTGGCGACCATGCGCTCCGTGGGATATTGAAAGAGGTTCTCGCTCTTTACGCGTACAATGACCTGCTCGTCGCTTGCGCCCTGCATACGAAGGGCAGCGACGATGCGCATCTCATGCGGGAGGAATTGCTCGCGGGTGAGCACCCCCCCCCGAACGCTTTTTGTGGTTACATCCACAGTACACGCTCCAAGGGTGTCAAAGGCTGTCACAAGTACGCCGCAACCCGGCAGGCAGGCGCGGCGCACATGACAATAATCATACCTGTTGGTAAAAAAGTTACCACGCCCAGCGCGTCAAATGTTGAGCAACAAAATTTAATCCGGTTAACGGTCATTTTCGCAGCTTAGAAACTTTAACGAGGTCGCCCCAAATCACACTTGCCAGACAACCGCGCTTACGAATGCAGGCACGCACACGCCCAACGCCACCCTCCGCTACACTCAACATAGAGTTCTACATATGATTCTATGTAAGGAGTTTCATATGCCTGTCGTAAAGCCTATTTCTGATCAGACGCGCGCGCTAACTACCATTCAGGAACGCGAAGATCACATTCAACGTACCATCGCTCATGGTTATGACGACCTCACCAACGGTCGTGTGCGCCCCTGGAAACAAGCGAAGGCCGAGGCGGATCGGATGCGAGCCTCGAGATAAGCCCTCCCCCCATGTAACCATCCTGTAAATCATAGCGGCGCACTCGAGTTTTACCGTGATGCGGTCGCGCCCGGCGCTCCACTGTGCTAAAGTATCCCGAACGTTCAAACGACTACGAGGGGGACTAGAAGATGGCACGTGTGCACAACTTCTCAGCTGGCCCGGCCGCGCTGCCCACAAGCGTGCTCGCCGAGATCGCCGACGAGATGATGGACTACCGCGGTTGCGGCATGTCCGTGCTCGAGATGAGCCATCGATCTAGCATGTACCAGCAGATCATCGACGACGCCGAGGCAACCCTGCGTCGCCTGCTGAGCATCCCGGACAACTACCGTGTCCTGTTTTTGCAGGGCGGCGCCACGCTGCAGTTTGCGGGCATCCCCATGAACCTCATGCGCCGCGGCCGCGCCGGCTACGTCGTGACCGGCAACTTTGCCAACAAGGCGTACAAGGAGGCCGCCAAGTACGGCGAGGCCGTGCTGCTCGCGAGCTCCGAGGACACCAATTTCGACCGCATACCCACCATAGTCGACATCAACGCGCGCATTGCCGCCGAGGCCGCGGGCGGCGGGCTCGACTACGTCTACATCTGCCAGAACAACACCATCTTTGGCACCATGTACCACGAGCTGCCCGCTTGCGACGACGTGCCGCTGGTCGCCGATGTCTCGAGCTGCTTTCTGTCGCAGCCGCTCGACGTTGAGCGCTACGGGCTCATCTACGCCGGTGCGCAGAAAAACGCCGGCGCCGCGGGCGTGACCGTGGTCATCGTGCGCGACGACCTCATCGCAGATGGCCCCGCTTTTGCGCAGACGCCGCAGTACCTGGACCTTAAGACCCAGGCCGCCAAGGGCTCCATGCTCAACACGCCCAACACCTTTGGTATCTACGTGTGCGGCAAGGTATTCCGCTGGGTTGAGCAGACCGGCGGACTTGCCGCCATGGCCGAGCGCAACTGGGCCAAGGCCAACCTGCTCTATAACCTGCTCGAGCACAGCGTGCTGTTCCATGGCACCACACAGGCCGACAGCCGCTCCATCGCCAACGTCACGTTCCGTACCGGCGATGCCGACCTCGACGCCGCCTTTGTCGCAGGCGCGGCCGAGCACCAGATTCAAAACGTCAAGGGCCATCGCCTGGTGGGTGGCATGCGCGCCAGCGTCTACAACGCCGTAACCATGGAAGACGCGCAGGCACTGGCCTCGTACATGAAGGACTTCGAAGCGCAGCATAGTTTGAGTCCGCGATCTAACTAGCCCGCAACGCGCGGGCTGACCAGCCACCTCAGACCACCCTGTTTAGATCAAAACCTGCTAAGGAGTTTTTCCATGCGTAAGATTAAGACCATCGACGACATCACCAAAGACGGCAAAGTCGAGTTTGGCGAGGGCTACGAGTTTGTGGGCACCGCCGAGGAGGCCGACGCCATCCTGATGCGCTCCACCGACCTGCACGGCTACGAGCTGCCCGAGGGCATCCGCGCCATCGCCCGCTGCGGCGCCGGCGTCAACAACATCCCCGTCGAGGAGTACGCCAAGAAGGGCGTCGTCGTCTTTAACTCCCCCGGTGCCAACAGCAACGCCGTCAAGGAGCTCGTCCTGGGCATGCTGGTGCTCTCGAGCCGCGGAGTAGTGCAGTCGATGAACTGGGTGCGCGACAACGCCGACGACCCCGAGATCCAGGTCGATGCCGAAAAAGCCAAGAAGGCCTTTGTGGGCCGCGAGCTCAAGGGCAAGCGCATCGGCGTCATCGGCCTGGGCAACGTAGGCTCCAAGGTCGCCAACGCCTGTGTCGACCTGGGCATGGACGTTTACGGCTACGATCCGTTCATTTCCGTCGAGCACGCGTGGGTGCTGAGCCGCGAGGTGCAGCGCGTGGGCACGCTCGAGGATCTGTGCCGCGGCTGCGACTACCTCACCGTGCACGTGCCCAGCAAGGCCGACACCATCGGCATGATCAGCACCGAGCAGATTAACCTGTTGGCACCAGACGCCGTACTCATCAACTACGCGCGCGAAACCATCATTGACGAGGACGCCGTCGATGCCGCCCTGCGCAAGGGCAAGCTGAGCTGGTTTAGCTGCGACTTTGCCACGCCCAAGACCGTCAAGATGCCCAACACGTTTATCACCACGCACTCGGGCGCCGGCACCGGCGAGGCCGAGGCCAACTGCGCCGACATGGCCATCAGCGAGCTCAAGGATTACCTGGAAAACGGCAACATCGCGCACAGCGTCAACTACCCCGCCTGCAGCATGGGCAAGGCGCGCGCCGCGAGCCGCATCGCCTGTCTGCACGCCAACGTGCCCAACATGATCGGCCAGATCACGGCCATCCTCGCCAAGGACAACGCCAACGTGCAGCGTATGACCAACGAGTCCGCTGGCGAGAACGCCTACACCATGTTCGACACCGATGAGCACCTGGACGGCAGCACGATCGAGGCGCTCAAGCAGATTCCGTCGATGTATCGCGTGCGCGTGATTAAATAGCGCCGGTGCCAAGCCTGCCAGACAGGCCATGAAGCCCATTCGGCCCCCGTTTTCACGAAACGGGGGCCGATTTCGTTGCTCCTGACGACTTTAGAAATGATACCCAGAACAAGTTTTTTCGGATAATCGACAGTAAGACCCAAATCACCAAGCGCACCCCTTTTGATAAACAACTTTATCAGGGACTTTAGTGGGTAATAATCGATTTCTATATGCCGAATGTAAGTTGACTGTCGATTTTCCGAAACAACTTATTCTAGATAGCATTTTTAATGCCCTTCCAAGGCGAAACTGAAGCCTTTTTCGCGACCAAAACTCTAGTTCACGCGACCGTTTTCCACCCGCGCGACTACATTTCCGCCCAATTGATAAAAATCTCCTCACGAAGCCGCCGTTCGAGCTCCTGCTGTCGCGGCGTCTTGTCTTTCAGCGGCACATCGAGATAGGACATGATGAGCTCCATCACCACGCGGAAGGCATCAGAGTCGGCCAGCTGGCCATAGGTCATCAGAACGACGGGATATCCCATCGCTTGCAGCGCCGTCGTTCGATCGGAGTCCGAGATCTTGGATTCAATGGATCCATGAATGGCTTTACCTTGACATTCGACCAGGCACTCTCGGCTGCCGTCCTTATTTGCCAGCAGGATATCGGCATAGCGCCTATCGAGCCCCGAAATCAGGCGGGCACTGCGTGTCATGCGAATCTCGACGTTATTGGTAAGGCGCAGCCCTTCGCCGCCGCGCAACCTCGTAAGGCCAAACAGCATCGAAGCCTGGACCTCGAGCGGCGATGCTGCCACCCCCGTAATGCATTTCGCGGCTCGTATGAACGATTTAGCGCCGCGGAGCCCCCGGATCTTATCGACGTACTCTGCAAGCTCAGAGAGCTCGATCAAGGGCGGTCGTTTCCACAAGTCCGTTGGACTCCCCGAGACATCCTTTACGTTTTCCCAGCCCAAACGTGCGTCACCCCACTGGCCCCCATATGCCTGCACAAGTGCCGACTTTACCTGAGGCGCAATCTTGCACACGGCAAAGGTGCCGCACATCTCATACATGCACATGATTAAACGCTCGTTTGAGACCGAGGAAGCCAGGGACAGCAGGGTAAAGAGTGGGGACGCGACATCGAGGCCAAACTCTGTCTGCCGCACGGAATCAAACGGCCTCTCCCCGTTCCAAACATGCCTGACAATGCGATCGCCCTTACGCCCGCAGCCGCCCTGCGCCAAAACGTGTAACGGGGTGCCCAGGAAATGCGCGACGAGCGGATGCTCGCAAAGGCGCTCCCTGCGCGGATCGTCCACAGAATCGGGCAGGTCCGGCATTATCGCCAAAACCTGTGGAGGTATCCGGTGATACCGAAAGGCAGATATGTCGCACAGTATGTCGTCCATGAAGGGTACATACCCGCTGTATCGTTTGTGAACCCGCTCAGACGGCGAGCGCGATGGCTCCGCCTGCGAACGGTAAATACCGCCACGCGCACGTCGCGGATCTCTCAGGAGACTTACAATCGGTTTGGAAAGCAGACTGATTGTGAGGTTACATATGGTTGATGAGGACTTTGCCTGGCGGCTTGCTCAGGAGCTTGTGCGGATCGACAGCTCAGACCCGGGCGCGTATGAGGATGAAATTGAGCGGTATATCAAAGCGCTGGTTGAGGCTCAGCCGGAGCGGTTGAGTCATCCGGTGCTCCATGCCGTGCAGATTGAGGAGCTCGAAGTGCTGCCCGGGCGCCGCAACCTTAAAGTCACCGTGCCGGGCCAAAGCGACGAGCCGCGGCTGGTCTATATCTGCCACATGGATACCGTCACCTTGGGCGATGGCTGGGAGGCAGACACGCCGCCGCTCGGGGCGGTCGTGCGCGACGGCAAACTCTACGGCCGGGGCGCCTGCGACATGAAGGGTGGCCTGGCCTGCGCCATTGCCGCACTGGTCCATACGCTCGAGCGCGTGGCGGCGGATGGCGCGCTGCCACGCCGCGGCTTTTCGCTCATCTGCTCGGTCGACGAGGAAGACTTCATGCGCGGCTCAGAGGCCGCGATCGATGCTGGCTGGGTCGGTTCGCGCGAATGGGTGCTGGACACCGAGCCCACCGACGGACAGATCCAGGTGGCGCACAAGGGTCGCACGTGGTTCGAGATCGAGATGACCGGCGTCACGGCGCATGCGAGCCAGCCTTGGAAGGGCGCAGACGCCGTCGCCGCCATGGCCGAGGCCGTCTGCGCGCTGCGCCGTGCGTTCGCGGCGCTGCCCGTGCATGATGAGCTGGGACCATCGACCATCACGTTTGGACAGATCGAAGGTGGCTACCGTCCCTATGTCGTGCCCGACCATGCCAAGGTCTGGGTCGACATGCGCCTGACGCCGCCGACCGACACGACCGCCGCGATCAACATGGTCGAGCAGGCCATTGCCGCCGCCGAGGACGCGGTTCCCGGTTGCCATGGCAGCTACACCGTGACGGGCGACCGCCCCGCCATCGAGCGCGACCCGAGCTCTCCCCTTCTAGCAGCGCTCAAGCGTGCCGCCGATGGCGTGACGGACGCGGACACGACCGTCGGCTTCTTTACCGGCTACACCGATACCGCCGTCATTGCCGGCAAGACAGGCAACCGCAATTGTATGAGCTACGGCCCCGGCTCGTTGGCGCTCGCGCACAAGCCCAACGAGTATGTGCCCCATGCCGATATCGTTCGCTGCCAAAACGTGCTCATCGCGCTTGCCGATAACACGCTCTGGGACGCAAGCGGCCAAGTTGGGGCATAATAAGCCGCGAACAAACCGACTCGCGCGTTAGGACCGCCCATGAAAGCACTTCCGTTTCCCTGCATTCGCCCGGCTCAGGACCGTGTGCTCGAGGCGCTGCCTGCGATGGGCGGTATCCTGAGCGGCAACGACGCCCTGCGCGGCGCCATTGCTGACGGCCTAATGCTCAAGGATCCAGGCGCGGCGTATTACGTGTACGAATGCTCGGGCGAGCCGGGTCGCGCGACGGGTGTCGTGGCGATTTGCCCGGTTAACGTACTGACGGGTAGCGACGAGGCTGCCGCCGAGAGCATCGACGCACTCGCCGCCGCGCACGCGATCGCCGAACTCAAAGTTCAGCCTCGTCCCGTGTCGCTCGCCTACGAGGCCTCGCCCGTCATGGATATCATCCTGGGCGCCGCCAAAGAGGGAGCGTCGCTCTATGCCGTCACCGACCCCGCCGGCATTACGCACCGTGTGTGGGAGGTCAAGCGCGAGGACGCCGTCGGGGCCATCCGCGCTATGCTCGACCAAGCACCAGAGCCGACACTGGCCGACGACCCCGCCTACGCCGCCGCGCTGGCAGGGGCGGCGCAGCTCCTGGCAAACGAGGCCCACACAGCCGGCACCTACACGGGCAGAGAGCCGTTCAACTTTGCTGTAGCCGTGCTGTTCCCCACCGCGCAGGCCAGCGGCGGCGCGCCGCAGGTTCCAACGGGCCTGCTCACTCACCAAATCGCGCGGTTCTAACAGGGCCTAAACGCCCAGCACAAAGACTCGGCAGCCCAACAAACAAGGGGCGGAGATGCAATACATGCGCATGCATCCCCGCCCCTTTCGCATCGAGCAATGATGTCGGCGATCCGCGTCGCCACGCCCAAGCTACCCGCGCTGCGGACCCGCGGCAGCCACCAGCGGCTCAAGACCCAGCTCGCGCGCATAATCCTCCTGCGTAAAGACTTCGACCAGGTCAAACGTATCGGTCGCATCGTCAAACGCAAAATGCAGCACCGAGCAGTTGCCCGGCACGCGCTCGCGCTCGTCTGCCGCCGCTCCCCTAGAGTGGTCCAAAAACTCCTTGATGGCCGAGGCGTGGCTCACCGCGAGCACGCACGAATGGTCCGAGCGCCGCATGAGCTCGGTCAGCGTCGCCACCATGCGCTCGCGTACCTGCATCTGGCCCTCGCCGCCAAACTGACGATAGAAATCGCGCCACGGGCGCTCGGGCATAAGCATCACGCGCTCGGCCTCAAAGTCGCCAAAGAACCACTCGCGCAGACCGTCCAGGCGCTCATACGTCATGCCCGGCCACAGGTTGGCGATGGTCTGTTCGGTGCGGTGCAACGTAGAGGTGTAGGCGTGGTCGGGCTCAATACCGCGCGCACGCAAGAACATGCCGGCACGCGCCGCCTGATCGCAGCCCAGCTGTGTGAGCGGCGAGTCACTCCAACCCTGAATGATGCGCTTAAGGTTGAATATTGTCTGCCCATGACGAACCAGATACAGGTCTTTATTCATAGGGGTCCTTTCGTTCGTTACCAATCAAGGAGCGAAAACGCCCCGTCGCAATGGCCAAAATGAAGCACGGCGCCGTTGTCGGGCAGTTCTCCCCCGCCGGTCACATACTCAAGAAACTCCTGGCAAGCGGAACCGTGGGAGACGACCAGCACGCAGTCGTGCCGGGGCCGGGCCATGATGCGGGACAGCGCCGCGACCATACGCGACTGAAGCTGTACTTCCGACTCGCCGCCAAAGGCCACCGGATAATCGCCCCAGGGCTGCGGTGGCATCTCGCGATTTGATGTACCCTCCAGCGAGCCCAAATGCCACTCGCGCAGGTCATCGACCAGCTCAATGGAACGGCCCTCGCCAACGATAAGCTCGACCGTACGCCGCGCCCGACCCAACGGCGAGGAATACACATGATCAAAGGCCACGCCGCGGTCCTCGAACGCCGAGCGCGTCGCCAGCGCCTGCTCGCGCCCGCGTGCCGTCAGCGGCGAATCGTGCCAGCCCTGCAAAATGTTCTGCACATTGAGCTCAGTCTGCCCATGCCGCACCAAATATAAATCTGCCACACGCCCTCCCCTCGTACCACCACAAAGGGGACAGGCACCTTTGTGGTGGTTTTGCCGCCGGATCACGCCGCGGCGACGCTCAACTACACCAGTACGTCGGCGAGCGGGCGCTTGGGTACGTGGTGCACCTGCGCATCGTCACGCCAGTAATTAATTGAGCCGTCGGGGTTGGAATCGATCGCATCGATCATCTGCGTCTCGGCCGGCACGCCAAAGGCCATGATCAGCTTGAGCTCATACTTGTCGTTATCGAGCCCCATGGCATCGATCGCGTGGGGCGTAAAGGCCTTGAACATGCAGGCAGCCACCTCGGGCGTTGCGCTGCGGGCGGCGAGCATCATCGTCTGCGCGGCAATGCCCGTGTCGACCTCGGTAATGGGAGCGGCAGGCTTGCCCGGAACGGCGCGCTCAGCCAGAATCGCGATGTAGCCGGTCGGGCGCTCGCCCTCGGCAGGACCCGGCCAATCCTTAAGCGCACCGGCCCACGCAAGCTCATCAAATACACGCGCGCAGTCCTCGGCACCGCTCACCACATGAAAACGAAGACGCTGAGCATTGGCACCACACGGGGTCAGGTGCGCCAGTTCCGCCAGCTCGAGCAAAAACTCGCGCGGCACGCGCATGGACTCGTCAAAGCGGCGGCACGTACGGGCACGACGGACCAGCGCGTCAAACGATTCCAGACCGAGCTTTTCGCAACCTTGCTTTGCCATCGATTCTGCACTTACCGGCGCCGCGGGAACTGTTTCGTTCATAGGGACCCCCAATTAAAGGCAATTGTTCTTAGGAAAATCTAACCTAAAACGTAGGCAATAACGAACAGAGCCGCAATGTTCTACACCTGTTGAATAGAAAATCACGGCGTGGGGAACAACGGAAGCAAATCGGGGCCTTTGGGTTACGTTTCGCCCTCCCCGACCCACACGCCGGCGCCTTTAGGCGATACTGGTTGCAACGATCACGGTTTATGCCGCGCGGAAAGGAGACCTCATGGGCATCTTTAAGAACAATGAGCAGGATTCGAATCTGTTTGGATTTGACGAGAAAAGCATGGCGGGCAAGGCGATTAAAGCCGTGCGCTGGATCTATGCCGTCACGGGCGTTATCGCACTGCTCGCCGGCATCGCGCTGCTGTTTGCCCCCGCCAAGACCCTCGTCTTTTTGACGACCGTACTGGGCTTCTACTTTGTGATCACGGCCGGCGTCAGGCTGTTCACCGCCATTTTTGAGCCGCTGCTGCCCGCCGGCTGGCGCGTGGCGAGCATCCTCACCAACCTGCTCATCATTTTGGGCGGCGTGGTGATCCTGCGCAACCAGGCCCTATCGACCGCGACGCTCAGCACGCTTGTTGTGGTCGTGGCCGGCTTTGGCTGGATTGTCGAGGGCGTTATGTCGATCCTGGAGTCCGAGCTTTCGTCCAACCGCGGCATCGCCATCCTGAGCGGTGCGCTCTCCATCATCGCCGGCGTGTTCGTGTTTATCTACCCGCTGTGGTCGGCCAAGATGCTCGTCATCTTTACCGGCGCTGCACTCCTGGTGTTTGGCGTGACACTGATTATTCGTGCCGTCCGTTTTGGCAAGCTGGTGCACTAGATGCCGCGAACGCTGTTTATTGATGCCGACGCCTGCCCGGTCACGCGCGAGTCGATCGACTGCGCGCGGCGGGCGGGCGTCGCCGTGGTAATCGCCGGCAACAGCACGCAAAACCTGGAGCGGCACATTCGCCGCGACGACCCGCGCGACGCCGAGCACGCGCGGCGCGGCTTTTGGGTGACGACGCTTGACGTGAGCGTAGGCGCCGATAGCGCCGACTTTGCCATTATCGAGCGCCTGCAGGCTGGCGACGTGGTCGTGACGCAGGACATAGGCCTGGCGAGCATGGTGCTCGGACGCGATGCCGCCGCCATCGGCGTGCGCGGGCGCGTCTACGACAAAGCGACCATCGACATGCAACTGTTTATTCGCCACGAGGAAAAGAAGGTGCGCCGCGCCGGGGGACGCACCCGCGGTCCGGCAGCCTTCACCAGCGAGGATCGAGCCCGCTTTAAACGCAACCTCACCGAGCTGCTACGCTAGACAAGGTAGATTTTTGGGACATGCCTAAAAATCTACCTTTTTGTTTGGCGAATGGCGCGCATCCAGCGCCCAGGTCATGACGGTGGATTGTAAGGCATGTCCCAAAAACTACTTAGAGACCAAAGGCGGAGAGGATGAGGCCCCAGCCCGCACCGATGACGTACATCATGATCAGGAACAGGACGTTTTCGCGGGCACTGCGGTTGGTGCGGAACAGCACCAGGTAGCCCACGCCAGCGGAAATGAGCGTGCCGGCGAGCATCGGCGCCAGCTGCAGCGCACCTTCGAGGTACAACTGCGTAATAACGACGCTGGCCGAGCAGTTGGGAATCAGGCCAACGAGTGCCGAGCCCAGGACCGCAAGCGTCTCGTTGCCGCGCAGGAACTGCTCAATCGCCGATTCGCCGAAGGTCTCGAGCACGGCGACCAGAATCAGCGTCACCAGAAAAATGAATACCGATACCTGCACAGTGTGCGAGATCGCACTGCGGATAATCGACAGAACGGGCGCGCCCTCGTGGGAGTGGTCGTGGCTGTGGCCGTGGTGGTGCTCATGCTCGCTCGTGTGACCGTGATCATGGCTGTGCCCGTGGACGCGCTCATGTTCATCTTCATCATCATCGCAACCGCAATGGTCGCGCTCGCATAACTCGTGGATGTGGTCGGCGCTCACGCCCGCCTCGGCCACCTCGTCGATGATGTCACCGCCAGTGTGGTCGTCGTGCGCGCAGTTCACGTGGGCCGGGTTGGCCGCGGTTCCCAGCACGGTACGGCGAATCGCCGCATGCGCGCGAGCGTTACGACGCAGGCCGCGAATGGCGGCGTCCACGATAAAGCCCGTGACCAGCGCGATCAGCGCCTTCGAAGCCAGAAGCATCGCCATGGTCTGCACGGGAACCTGCTCGGCAAGCAACAGCGGCAGCATCTCGTCTGAAGTCGAGAGGAAAACCGCAACCAGCGTGCCCAGCGTCACGACGCGGCCGGCGTACAGCGTCGCCGCCATGGCCGAAAACCCGCACTGTGGCACCATGCCCAGCAACGAGCCAACCACGGGGCCGGCGGCGCCGGCGCGCTTGATAGCACCGTTGACGCGGTCGCCCGCCACATGCTCCAGCGTCTCGAGGGCAAGATACGTCACCAACAAAAACGGCACCAGGGACAGCGTGTCCTTGCCGGCGTCGAGCAGAATATCAATCAGTAAATCCATGACGGATGGAACCTTTCGTGTCTTTCGGCAACATTGTAAAAGTCCTAGCGGTCAACTAGGGTATTGTAGTTGTCCCGGGCGCGGTGCCAATAGTTGCCCATGGTAAACTATCATCTCGCCACAACTCAGTAACCCCGAGCCGCGCGACGCGGCCCGTCCAAGGAGCAGTATATGAACGTATCGCAAGCACTCGAATACGAGCGTCAGCCGTTTATCCCCATGTTTATCTACGGCGACCACGGCGCCATGGAATCCGAGCGCCAGAAGGGCGAGGAGGCCCTCAAGGTGCTCGAGACCGAGTACTTTACCGCCGAGGGCGACCCCGGCTTCGACTTTGCCACCGTGCGCGACCTGGCCGATCGCAACCGCGACCTGTGCGACCAGATCGGCGAGGCGCGTCTGCGCAATGTGACGCCCGCGACGCTTTCACGTGGTCTGTCCGATGCCGACACCTGCGCGGCCATCGGTAAGATGCAAAAGCGTACCGCCGCATCGGTCATGCGCGAGATCCGCGGCGACCGCGACGCACTCGGCGTGGCCTACGCCCGCAAGCCCATCCAGGGCACCGTGCTGGGCATCGACATCGAGACCACCGGCCGTGCGCCCGAGCGCGGCTATATCATCAACGTGGGCTGGGAGATTATGGACCTCACGAGCGACGCCGTCCCGCACGACGCCGAGGCGCACTACTGCGGTCTGCCCGACATCTATCGCGGCGAGAATGTGCCGCTGTCGAATATCCACCACATTACCTGGACCGACATCGACGGCAAAAAGCCATTCCGCGAGGATAAGGAGCTGCAGAAGCAGCTGCTCAAGCTCATGAAGAAGTATCCGTACATGGCGCACAACGCCGCCTTTGAGGACAGCTGGTTCAAGATCCACCTGGACGGCTACGCCGAGGCGCGCCGTGCCGGCAAGATCATCGTCATCGACTCGCGCCAGATCTGCCGCAGCCTGGACGCCGACGTGCGCTCGCTCCCCCGCGAGTCCGCGCCCGCCGCGCTCGAGAACTGGGCGCGCCGCCGTGGCACCCTCGCCGCCGACGCCAACGAGCAGCACCTGGGCCTCGACGACACCGACCTTATGCTCCGCACGGTGCAGGCCGAGTTCAACCTCAAGGGGCTTTTCGCGAAGTAGCCCCAGCGCCCCAAACCCAGAACGCAAGGCGCCCCCGCAACCATCCCTCGGTTGCGGGGGCGCCTTCGTGCGCAGAGGCTTCAAACCCGCCAGTCGCTAGTCCACGCTCTTGAGCGCCTCGAGCATGTCGACGTTCTTGAGCCTATGGTTCACCACCGCATACATCACGGCAACGACCACAACCACGACCACCGTCGAGACCACGTACGGCAACCAGCCGCACGCCGGGTCGAACATCACGTTCTCGGGCGGCACCGCGGTGATGATGTACTGCTGGAGCAGCCAGCCCAAGATCCATCCCACCGGCAACGCAATCGCGGCATTGATGATCGTCTCGCGGTAGATGTACATCGACACCTCGTTATCAAAGAAGCCGAGTACCTTGACGGTCGAGAGCTCGCGGATGCGCTCGGCCACGTTAATGGTCACGAGGTTGTACACGATGACCACGGCAAGCAGGATGGCGACCACAATGAGGACCAGCATGATCTTGTTGAGCGAGGTCACGATCACGTTAATCTGGTTGATGAGCGTAGCGCTCTGAACGCAGCCCAGCACGCCGTCGAGCTTCATAAAGCGTGCGGCCTCGGCGCGGGTCCCCTCTATAGAGCTGTCCTTAAGCTTGGCCACGTAAGCATTGCCCGTGGCGGCCTTGCCAAAGCACGTTTGATATGCCTTGGGGCTCATGAACATAAAGTGCTCCATATACATCTCGCAGATGCCCGTGATGCGCACCTTGCGCTTGACGCCGCTTGCGTCGGTGAAGGTCATGGTGTCGCCCACCTTGGTGCCCGTAAGGGTGGCCAAACGTTCCGAGATCACAGCGCCGTCGTCCTCGAGCGGCAGCGCCTCGCCCGTCTTGCGGTCGCGAATGTCGAGATACTTAGAGAACGTCTCCCCATCCATAGGCACGAGCAGGTTGATGCTCTGATCGTCGCCCTTGTCGCCGGCCGTCTTGGTCACGCTCTCGTACGCGATACTCGAATAGTCCGTGACGCGCTTCGACGCGAGCTCGTCGGCAACTTCCTTACGCTGTGCCTTGGAGGCGTCATCGTTCTGAGCAACGATGAGGTCGTAACCAATGATGTCGCCAAACTGCGTCTCGGAGAGACCGTCGATGGAGTTGCGCACGGCATAGCCGCAGAACATGAGACAGACAGCACCCGAAACACCGATCACGGTCATGAGCATGCGCTTCTTGTAGCGCAGGAGGTTGCGGAAGGTGACCTTCTGCGTGAAGGTCAGGCGGCTCCAGAGCGACTTGATGTGCTCGAGGAAGATCTTGGAACCGGCCGTGGGCGCCTTGGGCAGTAGGAGCTGCGCGGGCTGCTCGGCGAGCATGCGGCGGGCGACAAGCACGGCGGGCACCACAGCCACGGCAAGACCGAGCGCGAGCGCCGAGACGGCCACGCCCCCGTGCCACTGAAGTACGATCGGAGGCAGCGAGAACTTAGCACTGTACGCGCTGTAGACGATGTAGGGCAGCAGTGTATGGCCCAGCACGATGCCGATGACAGAGCCGATGGCGCCGGCCGAAGCGCCGTAGACCACAAACTTCTTCATGATGTCGGCATCGTCGTAGCCGAGCGCCTTGAGCGTGCCGGCGTTGATGCGCTCCTCGTCGACCATGCGGGTCATCGTGGTGGACGCCACGAGGGCCGCCACCAGGTAAAGGAAGTACGGGAAGATATTGGCGAGCGAGTCGACGATCTCGGAAACGCTGTCATAAGTGCGATAGCCATCGGAGCCGGGGGTCTCGCGGCGCGTGTCCACCGCATACGTGGGCTTCTCAAGCTTGTCGCGCTGCGTGCGGGCGTCGTCGAGCTTACGCTCCGCCTTGGCGATCTTCTCCTCCGCGTCGGGGAGCCGCTCGTTATACTCGGCCAGGCCGTCCTCGTACTCGGACTGTTTGCTCGCGAGTGTGCCCGCGGCCTCGTTGTAGGTGGCAAGACCGCTGCTGTAGCTCGCCACGCCATCGTTATACTCGGCAACACCCGCCTCGTACTCGGCCTTCTTGGCGTTATACGTGGCAACACCCTGCCGGTACGCGGTCTCCCCCGTATCGAGCTGGGATTTGGCGCTCGCCAGCTGCGACTCCCTGGAAGCAATCTCCTTGTTCGCGGCCGCCTGCTTCTGGTCGAGCTGCTTTTGCGCGGCATCGAGCTGTGCCACGAGCGCGGTGTAACCACCGTCCTCGCCCTCGGTGCTGGCATCGGCATCGGTGTTCATAAAGCGCTCGTAGGCGGCCTCGGTCTGAGACAACTGCTGACTCAGCGCATCGCGCTGCTGCACGGCGGAGGCCCTTTGCTGCTGGAGCTGGGACTTTCGGTCCTCGAGCTGCTGCTTTTGAGCCTCGAGCTGCGAGCGCTGCTCGCCCGTCAGACTGGGGGCCGCAAGCTGTTGCTCCACAGCGGCAATGCCCTTGCCGCACTGATCCAGCCCAACATCGAGCTTAGCGATGCCTGTCTCATATTGCTCGACGCCGTCCTCGAGCCGGGCGATGCCCTCCTCATAGGCGGCCTTGCCATCATCAAGCTTCTTGCGGCTTGCATCGATCGTGGACTGGGCCTGCGCAATCTGCGACTCGGCATCGCTCTTGGCGGTCGCCAAAGCGGCCGCCCCGTCGTTGTACTCGTCCCAGCCGCTATCGAGCTGCGAGCGCGAGGACGCCAGCGTAGACCGTGCGGCCGAGAGCTGCGACGCGCCGTCGGCAAGCTGCGTGCGGGCGCTCGCCAGCTGCAAAGCCGCCTGCTCAAGCTTGTTCCACGACAAGGCAAGCTGGCCCTTTCCGTCGGCAAGCTGCGAGGCCGCATCGTCCAGCGTCGCCTTGGCATCGCTGAGCTTCTGGCGAGCGTCCGCAATCTGCTGCTCGCCATCGGCAATCTTTTCGTCATAGGTATCGCGCACCACGGCAAGCCTGCGCTCGGGCGCATTCTTGAGCAGTTTCTTGAGCTCCTTTTTATGGGCCGCGATCTTATCCAGATACTCGGCGCTATAAGGATCGAGGCCCTGGGTGTCATCGAACGTCAAACGCGCGATCATGCGGTAGTCGGTCGAAAACACCTTGGGCGACACGACGGCATAGCCCATGAGGTCGCCCGTGCCCACGGTAGTCTTTCCCATGTTGATGCCCGCGATGATCTCCATGGATTTGACGTGGCCCACCACGGTAAAGGTCGAGCGTTTGAGCGTCTTGCTGCCATCTGCGTTCTTCTTTTGCGATAACGTGATCTTTGAGCCCACGGGGTAATCGTCAGCCATAAACGAATCGATCGCGATTTCGTTCTCGGTCTTGGGCATGCGGCCGTCGGCGAGCTCATAGCGGCTCACCTTGTCGGGCGTCGACTCCACGCGCACGGCGCTGTTGGCACCCTTGATGGTAACGTCCACAAGGTATCCGTACTCAACGGCGCGCACGCCGTCCAGCTGCTCGATAACGGCCTCGTCATCCTTATCGATGCCAAGGTCACCGATCACGGCCAGGTCCATCATGTCGTAGTCGGTAAAATAATCGCCCGAGGTCGCGCGCATGTCGGGGCCCGCCACCTTGAGGCCCACCAGGGCAAAGGCGCCCAAGGCCAGCAAGGCTACGATCGAGAAATAACGCCCGCGCGACTTTTTGAAGGTAGACCGTATGTCCTTCCAGAGCATTCGTTTAGCCATGCACGCCACCTACCACTCAATGTTCGCGATCGCCTGCGGGTGTTTGTTGATGTCGACGGCGGTCACATGGCCATCGTGCATGCGGATCACACGGTCGGCGATGGGTGCGATGGCGGAGTTGTGCGTAACGATCACCACGGTCGCGCCGCGCTTGCGGCTCATGTCCTGCAGGATCTGTAGAATCTGCTTGCCCGTGTTGTAGTCGAGCGCGCCCGTAGGCTCGTCGCAAAGCAGGATCTTGGGGTTCTTTGCCACGGCGCGCGCGATAGCCACGCGCTGCTGCTCACCGCCCGAGAGCTGCGCGGGAAAGTTATCGATACGTCGGGAAAGGCCCACCATGTTGAGTACCTCGACCGGGTCCATGGCGTCAGCCACGATCTCGCTCGCGAGCTCGACGTTTTCCTTGGACGTGAGGTTGGGCACCAGGTTGTAGAACTGGAACACAAAGCCCACGTCGGTGCGGCGATAGGCCGTGCGGCCGCGCGCGTCGAGCTTTGCAATGTCGCGCCCGTCGATGACGACCGCGCCCTCGTCGCAGGTGTCCATGCCGCCCAAGATGTTCAGCACCGTGGACTTGCCAGCACCGGAAGTGCCCAACACAATGGCAAGCTCACCTTTCTCCACCTCAAAGCTCACGTGGTCGTTGGCCGTGATCACTGTCTCGCCCATGTGATAGCGCTTGCATTCGCCGCGCATCTCTATGTATGCCATTCTTGCTCCCTTAGTTTCGATGTTCCTTGCAGTAAGGTTCTTAAATCAACACGTTGTTGTTTTAAATGAAGTGAAGTGTAAGAATGGAGCGGGACAAAGACAATAATCAAAATTGTACACGTTGTTGATTTAAGGTTGTTCGCGCAGGTAAAAGAGGTAGGAAACACCAATGGCAGGCAAGAGAAATACCGCCACCGAAACAAAACTTCAACAGGCAATCACCAAACTGCTCTCGGTCAAGACGCTGGACCAGGTCAGCGTGAGCGACATTTGCCGCGAGGCCGGCATCAATCGCGGAACCTTTTATGCGCACTATATAGACAAGTACGATTTCTTTGATAAGCAAATCGACAGCCTCGTCGCGGTGCTCTCGCAGACCATCCTCGAACCCGTCATGGAGCTCAAAGGCACAACGCCACATGAACTTATCCCGCAAGAAGGCGTGCTCAAGGCACTCGTGTACGTTAAGGAGCATTACGACCTGGTGGCTGCGCTCACGCAGCGTGGAACAAACATGCAGCTCCACGAGCACGTGCAGGACATCATCGGCGAGCTCCTAGAGCAGAGCGCCGCGGCCCAGGGCATAAAGCTAAGCTTTGGCGGTCTCCCCGAGGACTACGGCCGCGAGATGGTGCTTTCGGGCATCACGGCGGTGATGTGGCTTTGGATCAAAAAGGGATGCGTCGAGTCACCGGAAGAGATTGTGCGAATCGTCTGGACCAACAAGAGCTACTCCCCCGAGGAACTGCTCACCGGAACGGTTGCCCAAGAGATCCCCGTTTGTCAAAGCTAGCGCTCAAAATAGTTCCTGAATTGTATTGACATATGAACATGCGCTCATATACTCGAAAGTAAGTTATATGAGCGCATGTTCATATGAAAGGATATTGCGGTGAGCGAACGCACTGATGAAATAAAGACCGGCGTCGAAGCCGCCGAGTCCGTGGTCCCCACCACCTGCTCGCCCGAGGATCTTCCCGACGAGGAGCTGCTATACGACCTGGCCGACCTGTTTAAGGTTTTCAGCGACACCACGCGCATCAAAATCCTCTACGCCCTCATGGGTCGCGAGCTCTGCGTGGCTGACATCGCCGAAGCGACCGCGACCTCGCAGTCTGCGGTGTCGCACCAGCTGCGCACGCTTAAGCAGTCGCACCTGGTCAAGTTCCGCCGCGACGGCCGCAACATTCTCTACTCGCTTGCCGACGATCACGTCTACACCATGCTCAACCAGGGCATGAGCCATATCTGCGAATAGCAATCAACCACGGTATCAGCGCGGCCGGCACCCAGACCGCTAACACAGGGAAAGGAACCCACCATGAAAAAGCAGTTTAAGCTCGACGAGATCGATTGCGCCAACTGCGCGCGTGAACTTCAGGACGAGCTGGCTAAGCTCGAGGGCGTCAAGTCCGTTTCGGTCAACTTTATGACCCAGAAGCTGACGCTCGAGGCCGACGACGCCAAGTTCGACGAGGTCCTGGACCGCGTCGTTGAATTCACCGCCGACGCCGAGCCAGACTGCGAAATCATTCTCTAACCCGCGCATACGTTGACCTGCAGGGCCGCGCTTGCCGCGGCCTTTGCTCGCGAAATTATATGAGCAAGTGTTCATACACTCAAATGGGAGGTTTGAATCATGGCAGCCGCCGATCCCAAAAAGAAAAAGAAGAAGCGCAAGAAGAAAGAGTCCCTTGAGCACAAGCGCAACCGCATCCTGGTAGCACTGGGCATTTTTGCCGTTGTTTATGCCCTCGACGAGCTCGGCGCCCTCACTATCGCATTTGGGGAGCCCGGCAACATCTACGCCAGCTTCGCGCTGTTCCTCGTGCCGTTTTTGATTGCCGGCTACGACGTACTGCAAAAGGCATTCAATAACATCCGCCGCGGCAAGGCCTTCGACGAGAGTTTCCTTATGGCAGTCGCGACCATCGGCGCGTTTGCCATGGTGCTCTTCCCCGATACCGACCCGCACATGGCCGAAGGCGCCGCCGTCATGCTGTTCTACCAGGTCGGCGAGCTGTTCCAGGCATACGCCGTGGGCAAGAGCCGCAAGTCGATCAGTGCCATGATGGACATCGCGCCCGACTACGCTAACGTCGAGCAGCCCGACGGCACGCTCGAGCAAGTCTTCCCCGATGACATCGCCGTCGGCACTGTCATCGTCGTCAAGCCCGGCGAGCGCGTGCCTATCGATGGCGTCATCGTCGAGGGCGAGACGCAGCTCGACACCGCTGCCCTCACTGGCGAATCGGTCCCCCGCCCCGCCAAGTCCGGCGACGATATCATCAGCGGCTGCATCAACATGACAGGTCTCATCCACGTGCGCACCACCAAGCCCTTTGGCGAGTCCACCGTCGCGCGCGTCCTGGAACTCGTGGAGAATGCCAGCGAAAAGAAGGCGCGCACCGAGAACTTCATCACGCGCTTCGCCCGCGTCTACACGCCCGCCGTCACCGGCGCTGCCGCGGTGCTCGCGCTCGGCGGCGGCCTGGTCACCGGTGCCTGGTCCGACTGGATCCTGCGCGGTCTGACCTTCCTGGTCGTCAGCTGCCCGTGCGCCCTCGTGATCAGCGTTCCGCTGAGCTTCTTTGGCGGCATCGGCGGCGCGTCCAAGCTGGGCGTTCTCATCAAGGGTTCTAACTACCTCGAGGCGCTTGCCGATGTGGACACCGTCGTCTTTGACAAAACCGGCACGCTCACCAACGGAACGTTCTCGGTCGTCGCGGTGCACCCCGAGGCTGGCTATACCGAGCAATCGTTGCTTGAAGTCGCAGCCCTTGCTGAATCGTTCTCCGATCACCCCATCGCGCAGTCCGTGCGCGACGCCTACCAGGGCGAGGTCGACCCCAAGCGCGTGAGCGACTCCGCCAACGACGCGGGCCACGGCGTGACGGCAACCATCGACGGCAAGCACGTCGTCGTTGGCAACGCCAAGATGCTCGCCGCGGCCGGCGTTGAAGCACCGGACTGCGAGGTTGTCGGCACGATCCTCCACGTGCTCGTTGACGGCGTGTACGCCGGCCACATCGTGATTGCAGACACCGTTAAGGCCGATGCGGAGCAAACGATTCGCGACCTGCATGCCGCCGGTATCAACCGCACCGTCATGCTCACGGGCGACCGCGAGGAGGTTGCAGCGTCTGTGGCCAAGCAACTCGGTCTCGACGAGTTCCACGCGCAGCTCCTGCCGGGCGACAAGGTCGAGCGTGTTGAGGCGCTGCTCGCGGCCGAAAGTGGCAAGGGCAAGCTCGCCTTTGTCGGCGACGGTATCAACGACGCGCCTGTGCTTACGCGCGCCGATGTGGGCATTGCCATGGGCGCCATGGGCTCCGACGCCGCGATCGAGGCCGCCGACGTGGTGCTGATGGACGACAAGCCGTCCAACATTTCCCGCGTGATCCGCGTGGCGCGCAAGACCATGACGATTGTTTGGCAGAACATCATCTTTGCGCTGGGCATTAAGCTGCTGATTCTGGTGCTTGCGGCACTGGGCATCGCCAATATGTGGCTTGCCGTCTTTGGCGACGTGGGCGTGGCGATCATCGCCATCCTGAACGCCATGCGCGCGATGGGTGTCAAGAACCTGTAGCGCCTGTGGTCCCTCCGGCCGGGACCGGGCTTGGTTTTGAAAACGTCCTCGATCAATGAAGCGCCTCCGTTCTGCTCCTTCGGAGCTACGAACGGGGGCGCTTCTGGTCTGCGGAATGTTTTCAAAACATAGCCCGGTCCCGGCCTGCGGTGACGTTGCTGGTGGTTCTTGGGCATCGCTTGCTGGCGGGGTTCCTTGTCTGAGTTGGACTTGGTTGGTGGGGTTACTGATCCCGGTCGCCGTCCCGCCCCAGCATCGATTTCAGCTTCTCAAAGCTCTCCTCGCTCAGGCAATGCTCCATGTGGCAGCCCTCTTGCGACGCGACCTCAGCCGAAACACCCGCATCCTTCAGCAGCCCCACGAAAAAGCAGTGACGCTCCCACATTTGACGGGCAACCTCAAGACCGCGTTCCGTCAGATGCACGTCGCGTTTGCCCATCTCCACGTAGCCGGTGCTCTCCAAGGCCGCCATGGCTTTAGAGACGCTTGCTTTGGTTACGCCCAAGTATTCGGCAACGTCGATCGAGCGCACGATGCCCTGACGTTCCGATAGGACGTAGATCGATTCGAGATAGTCTTCTCCGGATTCACGTAGGGCCATGGGCCGCCTTTCGCGATGGCTTCTAGTTAGCCTTTGGATACTTTTACCTGATTCACTTTACCGCAAAAGTTGCCCGTGTCTTACTAGATGTTTAAAAAGTTAGCCGTGTTTCACAAAACGCGCGGGGCGAAAACAAAATGGGGACGCCCCGCAAGGAGTGTCTCCAACTGCCGGCAGATAAGGAACATCCCCAAGTGCCGAATCCGCAGCTACAGCAGGCCAAAGTGTTTGGCGGCGTTGTAGATGCCGTCGTCGTCCACGGCGGTCGTCACGTAGGTCGCCGCAGCCTTCACGGTATCCTGCGCGTTGCCCATGGCCACGCTCGTGCCCACGGCCGAGAACATCGACAGGTCGTTCTCGCCATCGCCAAAGGCGATCGCCTCGCTCGCGTCGATATCCAGCCGCTCGAGCGTCGCCGCCACGCCCAGGTCCTTGCCGCCGTTGGCCGGAATAATGTCGCAGAACAGATCACACCAGCGCGTGGTGAGCGAATGCGACACGGTGTCGGTCACGATATGCTCGTCGGCCGGGTCCACAAAGGCGCAGAACTGGTAGACTGGCGCGTCAAAGGCGTGCTCAAACGGCTCCTCGTGGTAGACAATCCCCGCGTTGCTCCCGGCCGTCACCACGCGCTCGGACAGGCGGTTCACAAACGAGTTCTCGCCCTGCATACACAGCGAGTCATAGCGCCCCTGCGCCACCTGGTCCACAATCGCCGCGACGTCGTCCGAATCGATCGGGCAGCTGCGGTAAACGCCCTTGGCATCAAAACAGTGCTGACCCGAAAGCGTGATGTACGCATCCCAACCAAGATCGAACAGCCAATCGGGCATCTGATAGGTCGGGCGACCCGTGGCGACCACGCACGCAATCCCCTGCTCATGAAAGCTGTCGAGCACCTGCTGCGCCGACGCCGGAATCCGATGGGTCTTAAAGCTCAGCAACGTGCCGTCGATATCGAAAAACGCGGCCTTGATCATCCTCGCCTACTCCTCGCCCTCGAGCTTCTCGCTCGCCTCGAGCCACGCCATCTCCAACTCGTCCATGGCGGCGTGGGCCTCGTCGATCTTTGCCTGCTGCTCGCCCAGCGCCGTGTAGTTGGTGGGGTCGACCTGAGCCATCGCGGCCTCGGCCTCCTCCACGCGGGCGCGCTGCGTCTCCATTTTGCGCTCGAGCGAGCTCACCTCGCGGCGAAGCTTCTGGCGCTCGGCGTTGGAAAGACCGTTGGGTTGCCCGCTCGACTTGGGCTTTTCGGCCGCAGCCGCCGCGGCACCGGTGTCAAACGTGCCGGTCTTGGCGCTCGGCGCACCCACGGGCTCGCCCTCGGCGGTGGCGTTGCACAGGCGCAGGTACTGGTCCACGCCGCCGGGCATATGCGTCAGGTGGCCGTCGAGCAGCGCCCACTGCTGGTCGGTCACGCGCTCCATCAAGAAGCGGTCGTGCGTCACCAGGATTAGCGTGCCGGGCCAGCCGTCGAGCAGGTCCTCGACAATCGCGAGCATGTCGGTATCCAGGTCGTTGCCGGGCTCGTCCAGGATAAGCACGTTGGGCTCGTCCAGGATCGTCAGCAGCAGCGACAGGCGACGGCGCTGGCCGCCCGAAAGATCGCCGATGCGACTCCAGAGCTGCTGTGTCGTAAAGCCCAGGCGCTCGCAAAGTTTCTCGGGCGAAGTCTCCTTGCCGTCGATGACGTAGTACTTCTTATAGTTGCCGAGCACCTCGCGGATCGTGTCACCCATGTAGGGCTCGAGTTCCTCGAGCTGCTGTGACAGAACGCCAAAGCGCACCGTCTGGCCAATCTTCACACGGCCGCGCGTGGGCTCAATCTTGCCCTGGATCACGTCGAGCAAGGTCGACTTGCCGGCGCCGTTCTCGCCCAAAAGACCATAGCGGTCGCCCGCACCAATGAGCCAGGTCACATCGGTGAGCACCTGTTTGGGCGCGCCATCGGTATCCGCATAGCCGGCGTCCACATCGACCACGTCGATAACCTGCTTGCCCAGGCGGCTCACGGCCAGGCGCTTGAGCTCCAGCTCGTCGCGCACGGGCGGTACGTCGGCGATCAGCTCGCGGGCGGCATCCACGCGAAACTTGGGCTTGGTGGAGCGCGCCTGGGCACCGCGGCTCAGCCACGCGAGCTCCTTGCGCGCCATGTTGCGGCGGCGCTCCTCGGTGACGGCGGCCATGCGGTCGCGCTCCACGCGCTGCAGGATATATGCCGAGTAGCCGCCCTCGAAGGGATCAACCTGGCCGTCGTGGACCTCCCACATGCTGGTGCAGACCTCGTCCAAGAACCAGCGATCGTGCGTGACCACGAGCATGGCGCCCTGACCGCGCTGCCAGCGAGCCTTAAGATGGCGTGCGAGCCAGTTGATGGTGCGCATGTCCAGGTGGTTGGTGGGCTCGTCGAGCATGAGCACGTCATAGTCGCCGATCAGCAGGCGCGCGAGGTCCACGCGACGGCGCTGACCGCCCGAGAGCTCGCCCACCGTGCCCTCCCAGGGCACATCGCTAATGAGGCCGGCCAGGATCTGGCGCGTGCGGGGGCTCGAGGCCCACTCATACTCGGGCGTGTCGCCCACAACGGCATGATGCACGGTATCAGTGTCGACAAGCTGGTCCTTTTGGCCGAGCAGTCCGATCGTGGTGCCGCGGCGGTGCGTCACGCGTCCGTCGTCGGGTTCCAGCGTGCCGGCGAGCACGCTCAGCAGCGTCGACTTGCCGTCGCCGTTTTTACCGACAATACCAATACGGTCGCCCTCGCCCACGCCGAGCGTCACGCTATCGAAAATATGCTTGGTGGGAAACTCTAGGCTGACGGAATCGCATCCCAAAAGAATCGCCATATGCCCTGCTCCTTCGTAGAAATTCAACGTTGTCCATGATAGCGAAAACCACCACAAAGGGGGCAGGCACCTTTGTGGTGGTTTTGGGCAAGCGCACCAGCACACGACGCAAAAAGGCGGGCCATCTCGCAAAAGAGATGACCCGCCTCTCCAATCAGTCCCGCGGCAACCGTGGCCGCCGCGGGCCTCAAGCATGTCCCGGACTAGGAGAACATGCCGGTGAGGTAATCATTCAGCCGCTTATCCTTGGGCCGTTGGAAAATCTCGTCAGTTTCGTCGTACTCGACCATATCGCCCATGTAGAAGAACGCCGTGCGGTTGGACACGCGCGACGCCTGCTCCATGTTGTGCGTCACGATAACGATGGCGCGCTCGGCCACGATCGACGACATCAGGTCCTCGATCGCCAGCGTCGAGATGGGGTCGAGCGCCGAGCAGGGCTCGTCGAACAGAATCACGTCGGGGTTGAGCGCGAGCGTGCGCGCGATGCACAGACGCTGCTGCTGGCCGCCCGAAAGCGCATAGGCGCTCTTGTCGAGCTTATCCTTGACCTCGTCCCACAGCGCCGCGCCGCGCAGGCTTTCCTCGACCATGCGATCGAGCTCGTCGCGGTCGGTGATGCCGTGGCGCTTGGGCGCAAACGTGATATTGTCGCGAATGGACTTGCGAAATGGATTGGGCTGTTGAAACACCATGCCGATGGAGCGGCGCAGCTCATACGTGTTCTCGGTCTTGGTGTTCACGTTGCGCCCGCGGTAGTTGATCTCGCCCTCCACGCGGCAACCGCGAATCTCGCGATTCATAAGGTTGAGGCTACGCAAGAAGGTCGACTTACCGCAGCCTGAAGGCCCAATGAGCGCCGTGATCTCACCCTTGTGAAAGTCGAGCGACGTATTGTGCAGCGCATGGTGGTCGCCATAGTACACGTTGACGTCCTTGGTGGAGAGCACGACCTCGTCGCTCACGGCCTTGCCGCTCACACGCACACGCTTTTCGCTCTCCCCCACGCTCGACAGAAAGTCCCGGGTGTCGGACGATGCCGCCTCGGTTGCGGGCGTTGCATTCATATCGCTCATTCGGCCGTCATCTTCCTTGCCAGTTGCTTGCCCACGATACGGGCGACCACGTTAAACAGCAGCACGCAAATCATCAGCAGTGCCGCGGTGCCCCAGACGATCTGCTGGGCCTCGGGGCTGCCCTCGCCATAGATCTTGTAGATGTGCACGGCGAGCGACTCACCGGGGCGGAACACGTTCCAGGCGCAGGTGGGGCTCGACAGGTTAAAGCTCAAGAAGTTCAGGCGAACCGGCGAGCTCATACCCGAGGTAAAGAGCAGCGCCGCGGCCTCGCCAAACACGCGGCCGGCCGAAAGCACGATGCCGGTCACGATGGCGGGCATGGCCTCGGGGATCAGGATATGCAGCGTGGCCTCCCAGCGGGTGAGGCCCATAGCCAGGCACGCATCGCGCTGGGCCTGCGGCACGTCCTCGAGCGCCTGCTGAATCACGCGCACCAGGATGGGGATGTTGAACATGGTGAGCGCGACGGCGCCGGAGATGATGGAGTACTTCCAGCCCAGCTGCACCGAGAACACCAGAAAGCCGAACATGCCCACGACAATGGAGGGCAGCGAGGACAGCGTCTCGATGGCGGTGGAGGCGATGTCGCGGATGGGCCCATCGGGCGCGTACTCAACCAAAAAGACCGCGCCGCCCAGGCTGATGGGCACCGAGATGACCAGGGTAATCAGCAGCAGATAGAACGAATCGAACAGCTGATAGAGTACGCCGCCCTGCGTTCCGTTGGCGCGTGACGGCTGCGTGAGAAAGCCCGGCTGGAACAGCGTCGAGATGCCCTCGAACAGGATGTAGGCCACCATGGAGACGACGATGAGCATGACGATGGCGACGATCGCCGTCAGCACGCCCGTGGCGATGCGGTCCTGCTTTTGGACACGCCCGAGTCTCGCCTCGTCGATATGGATGCGCGTGCTAGCCACGAGCCTTCGCCCCCTTGCGGCCGATAAGGTGGATGATCAGGATGAAGATGAGGCTCATGCCCATCAGCAGCAGACCGAGCGCCCACAGGACATCGTCCTGGGCCGAGCCCTCGGCATAAACCGCCATGGATGTGGTGAGCGTGGTGGTAATGGTGGACGCCGGCGACAGCAGCGACGTCGGCATGGCCTCGATACCGCCGATAACCATACGCACGGCGAGCGTTTCGCCAAAGGCGCGGGTCATGCCAAGGATGACCGCGGTCATGAGCGACGGCATGGCGGACTTGAGCACCACGTGCCAGATGGTCTGCCAGCGGGTGTAGCCCAGTGCGAGCGAGCCCTGACGGTAGCTGTCGGGCACGGCGCGCAGGCCATCGACCGAAAGCGTGGTCATCGTCGGCAGGATCATGACGGCCAGCACGATGGCGCCGGGCAGGATGCCCAGGCCCGTGCTCACGTGGAAAACGCTCTTCATAAGGCCGACGGCCACGTGAAAACCGATCAGGCCAAAGACGACCGAGGGAATGCCGGTCAAAAGCTCAATAAGTGGTTGAAAGATCTTGGAGCCAAATTTGGGTTGGATCTCGACCGCAAAGATGGCAGAGCCGATGGCGATGGGCAGCGCGATGAGCGTGGAGAGCACCATGACCGCAAACGAGGTGACGATCAGGGGCAGGGCGCCGGTATAAGGCAGGCCGTTTTCGGCTGTGTTGGCCAGGTCCCACTTGGTACCGGTAAAAAACTCGACGACCGAGACGCCGTCCTTAACAAAAGCCGAGAGGCCCTTTTGGGCGACCATAAAGATGAGCGCGGCAACGACAAGCGTCACGAGCGCTACGCACGCGCCCGTGACGCCCAGGCCCACGTTCTCAAGGTCGCGCTTTGGCAGCTGTTTTGCCATTGCAAACCTTTCCGGGGCGATTACTTATTTAGCGGAGACCTTGCCGCTGGCGTCCTTGACGACCTTCATCGCAGAGACGGGGATAAAGCCCTGCTCCTCGACGAGCTTGCCCTGGACGTCGTCGGAAAGCATAAACTCCAGGAAGGCCTTGGTCGCCTCATCGGCGTCCTTAGAGCAGTACATATGCTCGGTAGCCCAGATCTTGAAGGAGTTGTCGGTGACGTTCTTGCTCTTGGGCTCGACGCCTTCGACCTTGATGGCGTTGAACTTGGAGTCATCGAAGTGCGAGAAGTCGAGGTAGGAGATGGCGTTGTCGGTGCTGGCGATCTGGGTCTGGACGTCGCCGGACTTATCGAGCTCGGCGTCGCCCTTGAAGTCGACGGCCTCGTCGCCAAAGACGGCGGCCTCGAAGGTGGCGCGGGTGCCGGAGCCGGCCTTGCGGTTGAGAACAACGATCTTGGCGTCGTCGCCGCCGACCTCCTTCCAGTTGGTGATCTGGCCGGAGAAGATGCCCTTGAGCTGCTCGAGGGTCAGGTCGTCGACCGTCACGTTCTTGGAGACGACGGGGCCCATGCCCACGACGGCGACCTCGTGGTCGACGAGGTTCTTGACCTGATCGGCCTCGAGCTTGGTCTCGGCAAAGACGTCGGAGTTGCCGATGGTGACGGTGCCGGCGGCAACAGCGGTCAGGCCCTTGCCCGAACCGTTACCCGAGCCGGAGATGGAAACGTCCGGGTTGGCGTCCATGAACTTCTCGGCAGCAGCCTCGACGAGAGCCTGGAACGAGGAGGCGCCGTCGTAGGTTACCTCGCCGGAGACAGACTCGGCAGCGGCAGCGGCGCTACCCTTATCGGCGGCGTCGGATGCGCCCGAGCCACCGCAGCCAACGAGACCGAGACCGACGATGCTGGCAAGACCACCAGCGAGGCCGAGGAACTGACGACGAGAATAAGCCTGATCGAGCATGATCTTCCTTTCATACATGCGACTCGCGGGCACCCTGCCCGCTTTGCTGTTTGGAAAGATACGGCCTCGATCGGGCAGCGCCCGCGCCAACTGCGCTTTCTTACGGGCTATTGATAGACCCTTACCGCAAGCTCTACCCAGCCTTTACAAACGGATAACAATCCAGCGTCGAACATGGCACACCTTTTACACCGGAGGAGCGTCCCCAACGACTATCCCACCGCAACAGAAAAAGCCCGGGCAAAAGCACCGGGCTCGTAATTCAAGTTTGTATCCAAGCAGGATATAGGGGTTTCCCAGGTGCCCGAGATTGCCCCGAAAGAGGAGCGCCGCGTACTTCGGTACGCAAGCGACGGTTTGAGGGGCAAGGTCGGGTGCCTGGGGAAGCCCTACAACTCCAGCTCATTCAAGCGCAGGATTGCCACGATGTAGATCTTGAGCGCCTGCTTGAGCTGTTCCTCGCTGGCGCACTCGTTGGGGCCGTGCATCTGGCCGCCCCACGCGGGCAGCTCAAGACCGGTCTCCTCGGGGCCAAACGACACGGCGCGGGCAAAGTTGCGCGCGTACGTACCGCCGCCCATGGCAAAGGGCTCAGCATGCTTGCCCGTAAACTCGTTATAGGTATCAATAAGCGCCTTCACGGCCGGATCGTCGGCCGAAACTGAGAACGGCACCTTGGCACGACCCACGCGATACGTCACACCAAAGCGGCCCACGAGCGGCTCGAGCTGCTCGCGGATGGTATCGGCACTGGTGCTGCCGGGGAAGCGCACGTCGATGACCTGCTCAATATGGCCATCCGCCACGCGGATGACGCCAGCGTTGCAGGTAAGCGGGCCAAACGCCGGACTCGTCGCATCGATACCCAGGCCGCGGCCATAGGCATCCGCATGCACAAAGGCCAGGAACTTGACGAACTCGTGCTCGGCAGGCGTCAGCAGGCGCTCGTCGCGTGCACCAAACGCGTCCTCGGCCTCACGCAGATACGCCACGATGAGGCCGACGGCATTGATCGTTCCCTCGGGCATCGAGGCGTGACCGCCAATACCGTGGGCGAAAATCTGCGCATGCCCGTTATCGAGCGTCGTGATCTCCAGGCGGTCGGCGTTCTCGACCGGCGCCGGCAGCTCATCGGCGGCAATCGCGAGCTCGCAGATGGACTGCGACGGAATGGCATTGCTTGCCTCGGCGCCGCTCCAGGACACGATGCGCCCGCCATCGATCTTGGGACTCACAAACGTCGCCCCAAACTGGCCCTTCTCGGCATTGCAGACCGGAAACTCGGCATCGGGCGTAAACAGAAAGTCGGGGTCTGCGTAGTTCTCCAGATAATGGTGAACGTCGGACATGCCCACTTCCTCATCGCAGCCCAGCAGCGCGCGGAAGGTGTAGCGCGGAACAATGCCGTGCTTGAGCAGGTAGGCGCCGGCGTAGAGCGACAACACCGCCGGGCCCTTGTCGTCAATCACGCCGCGACCGAGCAGCCAGCCCTCGCGGCGCTCCATCGCAAACGGGTCGGTGCTCCAACCGGGGCCAGCGGGTACCACGTCCACATGGCAGATAGTCGCAAGCTGCTTATCGCCGCGGCCCGGGATATCGGCGATTCCCACAAAGCCCTCGTCATCGCTCGTCTGGTAGCCGAGCTTTTGCGCAATGCCGAGCGCGCAATCGAGCGCATCACGGACCGGGCGGCCAAACGGCGCGCCGGGCTCCGCATCGGCAGAAACTGCCACGGACGGATAGCTCACCAGCTGCTCGATATCGGCGACGACATCTTCCCAGACCTCGTCGACATACTCGGTAACGCTCTGCTCCACCTGATTCATGGACGACCTCCTTACCAATGAGCGGCAAGCGTACCCGCCCCTCACATTACGTCATTAGATAGCGAAAAGTTTAGCAAGCTCGGCCGCCGAGTGCACCACCGCATCGGCACCCGCCGCCTCATGCTCGCCCGGCACCGCCGCGCCCGAATAGATGCCGATGCACGGCACGCCCATTGCGTGCGCGCCCTCGACGTCGTTAAAGCGATCGCCGATCATCACGGCCTCGTCCGCGGCCGCGCCCAAGGCCGCCAGGGCATCGCGGACCGAATCGGCCTTGGTCTCACGCCCCAGTGGCGGATTCATGCCAACCACGGCTTCGAACTGAGAAAGTCCCAGCTCATGCACCATGTCGATACACTTTGCCTCCATGCGAGACGTCGCCACGGCCATGCGATGACCCTGCGCCGCCAAGCCATCGAGCAGCTCGGGGATTCCGTCGAACACGGGATACTCCTCCGGACCCAGCTCGTCAAAAAAGGCACGGTACTCGTCGGCCACCACGAGCGACTCCTCGCGCGTAAAGCCGTAAAAGTCGTGGAAGCTCTTCCACAGCGGAGGCCCGATCATGCGACGCAGGTCACCCATCTGCGCCTCCGAAAACCCGCGCGCGGCCAACGTTTTGCGTGTCGAGGTCATCACCGCCCGACCCGTATCTGCCACCGTGCCATCGAAATCAAACAGCACGACCGGCCGCTTGCCTATCTCCAGTGCCTCCATCGGTATCCCTCTTCCCCAGTTGATGATTTCCACACCGACACTTCAAACTGTTGACTATTCAACAATTGAACCTAGCAATGTAGAGCAACTCCACTATACTTGTCGCACTTTGCTCTCAATCGGCGGCGCCGTGGCGCCCCATCGAAAGGTGCAATTATGTCTTTTGCCATCATAACCGACTCCACGTCGGACATCTCCCCCGCCCGTGCTCAAGAGCTCGGCATTTACGTGATTCCGCTGCATGTGATTATCGAGGGCGAGGACCTGCTCGACCAGGTGCAGATTACCGCCGAGGAATACGTCGCGCGCATGGCCGGCTCCGAGCGGCTGCCGCACACCTCGCAGCCGAGCGCCGGCGAGTTCAAGGCGCTGTTTGACCGCGTGCGCGCCGATGGCCACGACAGCGCGATCTTTATCTCGCTGTGCAGCGAGTGGTCCGCCTGCTATGCCAACGCATGCCTGGTCGCCGAGACCCACGAGCTCGACGTGCGCTGCATCGATTCGCGCACCGGCTCGGGCGCCGAGGGTCTGCTGGTGGAGTACGCGCTTGCCATGCGCGAGGACGGCCGCAGCTTGGACGAGACCGAGGCGCAGATCCGCGCGACGCTGCCCGACGCCCACCTGCTGCTGATTCCCCGCACGCTCGAGAACCTGGTTAAGAACGGCCGCGCACCCAAGCTCGCCGGCCATCTCACGCAGATGCTCAACATTCGCCTGGCCGTTTCGCCGGAGTGGAAATCGGGCGAGATCAAGGCCATCAAAAAGGGCCGCGGCGCCAAGCGCATCGTCGCCAACACCATGGCTGACTGCCTCGCATTTTTGGCCGAGCATCCGGGTTCCAGCGTACGCGTGCTCACGACCGGCGCCGCCGAGGAGCAGGAGCTCGTCAACCAGGCGCTCGCAGGCCAGGACTTTGTCGATGCTGGCACCGGCCCCATCGGCTGCACCATCGCGACCCACGTAGGCGTCGACGCCATCGCCATCAGCTACTGCCCCCGCTACCAACCTACCAATTAGGGACAGGTTTATTTTGGCAGGTTTTATCTAGGCAAACGTCAGGCACTAACAAAGGCTTGCCTGACAAGATCGAACATGCCAAAGCTGCCGAACAACCGAGGTACAACCAGCCACAACGAAGCAACCACGCCGACGCGCCGCAACTCAAAGCGCGCCGGTGTCTTTTTAGGAGTTGCGGCGGAAAAGGGACCGTTTTAGCCGAAGGGCCGCCATCACCGATTCCCATTACGCCGCAACTTCATTGCCGTTCAACTACCCAATCGAGATATTGATGGCAATCGACGTCCTATCCAGCCCCCGTGATACCCCTTGGTCAAAAAATGGCAAATATGAGTACTGTTACCAATTTAGTGACAGCGAAATCTGGCTGAATTTGCCATCTTTCACCAATTCCGAGCGCCATAAAGTCCCGAATCGCCATGTTTAGAGGGTTGGCTATATCCAATCCAAGTCGATTGGTCTTAAATACTTTCAAGATGATATGATACTGCCCAAACAACAGTACTCATATTTGCCATTTTTTGCCCACAGGGTCTATTCGAGGATAGTTACTTGCGTCTCCAGCCCGCCTCATGGCCGCTAATACCCATTCAGCAACAGCTGCCGCACATTTTGACATCAGCCAAACACCACTCACGGAGCTGTACTCCACTATCGCCGAACCAAAATCAGAGTCGAGTCCCCTAAAATCAAAATACGTACCCTCATTTCAATGAGCCCCGACAAGAACGGCATACACATGAGCACCGTCACGCATCAATACGCCCTCATCGGGGACACGCTATTCCAATTCAAGAAAACCGTTGCCCATGCATCGGAACCGCACAGCCAAATCGTCATCTGCAGCAACGGTCCAGACATCCGTTACGCAACACTGGAAGAATGGGAGAAAGCTGGCGAATCTTTCGATGGACGGGCGCAGGTCGAGGGCATCGTCACCAGTGCGAGCCCAGCGCGCGACAAGCTCGAGCTCTTTCGCAATCTCTTTACCGGCCGCAAAGACGTTTACGCTCATGGATACCGCAGAAAAGACGGGGGAATCGGCTATACACCCGCCTGCGCAAATGAGTGGAAGGCAGGCATTTGCCCCAAAGCAAGCCATCAGAAAGTAAAATGCGCGGAATGCGGCAACCGCATCTTCCCCGAGCTGAGCGACGCCGCGATCGTCGCCCATTTCAAAGGCAACGACGACAGGCTTCGAGATGTCATAGGTCAATACGTTCTCGATAGTGACAGCAACACAAAAGTCCTGGTCATCGATTTCGATGAAGCTGATTGGAAAGAAGCAGCAAACGCCATTCGGCTTACCGCAAAAAGCCATGGAATCGATGCCGCTGTTGAGCGATCGAGATCAGGCAATGGCGCACATGTCTGGTTTTTCTTCCTAGAGCTCATCAGCGCAAAGACCGCACGAGATTTTGGAAGCAGCCTAATCACCGAAGCGGCGACACTCAACAAGACAATCACCTTCAAGGCTTTTGACCGAATGCTGCCCGCGCAGTCCACCATTCCTGAGGGCGGCTTCGGAAATCTCATAGCGCTGCCTTTTCAAGGAAAAGCGCAGCAAAAAGGAAACAGTGTATTTGTTGACGAACAATTTGAGCCCTTTCCCGATCAATGGCTTTACCTTTCGCAAATCCAGTTAATCCCGCGCGCGACGGTGCAAAGTCTGATCGAGAGCATCGAAAATAGGCCGCATGGAATAGCAGCCGCAGCGGCGGCAAACACCGCTGCGCCACATTCCCAGAGACTGCGAAGGCGACTTCCGCTCACGCCGCGGGACTTCCCGTCATCGCTGTCCGTCACGCAGGCAGATATGCTCTATATCCCCGAAAAATCTCTGAGCCCCGCAGCTCAAATGGAAGTCCGCAGGCTTGCAACATTTGCCAACCCGGAATTCTTCCGCGCGCAATCAATGCATCAATCTGTATTCGGCAAACCGCGCTACATTGACCTCAGCGAACTTAGAGATGGCTGCGTCGCGATTCCCAGAGGCTGCAAGACTCAGCTTGAGCGGCTGCTTCAAGAAACCGGCGTTTCTGCCCATTATTCAGACAAGCGCAAGTCGGGCAATCCAATTGTGATGGCATTTAAAGGGATTCTTCGCCCTGAACAGCAAATTGCCGCCGAACAAATGCTCGGCTATGAAGACGGGATCATGTCTGCACCGACGGGTTTCGGCAAAACCGTCATCGGAGCCTATCTTATTGCTACCATCGGTCTTCCAACGCTTGTCATCGTTCCCAAGACCGCGCTCATTGCCCAATGGAAATCCCAGCTCGAACGATTTCTCGACATCACGGACAACAGAGAGCCCGTCCGAACCCCAAAAGGACGAATCAGCAAAAGGCAGCCCCCGCTCATTGGGCAAATCGGAGGAGGCAAGACCGCCATAAGCCACCTCATCGACATTGCCTCATTCCAGTCGCTATCCGGCAAGGACCCCCAGACCGACGAGTCATTCGCCAAGGAGTTCGTTCGCGATTACGGCCTCATTATCTGCGACGAATGTCACCATGCCGCCGCGCCGCAGCTTGAGCTTGCCCTCAAGTCCGCTCCGGCCAAATATGTATATGGCCTTTCCGCGACGCCCGAGCGTTCGGACGGACTCACACGGGCACTCTCGATGCTCTGCGGCCCGGTTCGCTATGTCGTCGATCCAAAAACGCAAGCCATCCAACAGGGGATTCAGCGCGTTGTTAGACCGCGTTTCACCGGAATTCGATTACCCGCCTACGAACCGGGGGCATCCTTTAACCAAATTCTCGATCTCCTGTGTGCACACGCCGCGAGAAACGAAGCAATTGTCGACGACGCCCTCGATGCCGCATCAAACGGCCGGCATCCGCTTGTGCTATCTAAAAGGAAAAGGCATGCCGAAGAGCTATGCAAGCTACTTCAAAGCCGCGGACACGAACCCATACTCTTAACAGGAGAAATCGACGCCAAAGAAAGAAAAGCAATACTGAACAGTCTTCCCGGCTTCGAACACGAGCATCGAATCATCGTTGCAACCGAAAGCCTTCTGGGCGAGGGCTTCGACCTGTCCTACCTTGACACTCTGCTCATTGCCACACCAATATCTTGGGACGGCAGCATAACGCAGCAGGCAGGCAGACTGCACAGAAACCACGAGGGCAAACAGCGAGTTGAGATATTCGACTATGTTGACCTGTCGATACCCATGCTCGCACGCATGTACCAAAAGAGACTCAAGACCTACGCCAAGCTGGGGTATGAAGTCTTTGCAGCAAACGACAACAGACAGGACGATCGAAACATCCTCGTTAGGTCGGCAAGGGCCGTGGAGGCTTTTGCGAATGACATCGCGAACGCATCGAAAAGCATTTTTATTGCCGCGCCCTACGCATCCGCCGCATGCCTCGAAAAGCTCGCCGCCGCACTCGCGGATGCCACTGCCCGTGGGATTTCCCTTGAGATTTCCATTGCTTCGACTCCACGCGATGACGTGAAAGCGATTTTTGCCGAGATGAACGTCGACTATCTCATCAAAGCCGAAGGACGCCTGTGCGCATCAGTGATTGACGAGCAAACCGTCTGGTACGGAGCTATTCCGTTGCTGGCTTTCCCTAAAAAAGAAGACTGCAGCATCCGTTTCAAAAGCAGCGAAGTCGCAGCCGAGCTTTTGAGCGAAATCCAGCGAAAAGGGGAACCGGAGGCCGCGGCAATGAACGGGGCGTCCCCAGCAGTTGCGGTGAAATAGGGGCTGTTTTTAGCCAATCGGCCGTTCATCAATCCCTATTTCACCGCAAGTCATAAGTGGGCAATCAGCCCTGCGGACCCTGGAACAGCTCCTCATGCGAGCCCATTCTGACCAGCCGGATCACAGGATTAGTCTTATGCGGCAGGTAGAGAACGACCACATCGACCAAACCATCGGATAGATGGAAATCGATGTGGCCGTTGTAGTTTCCGCCCGGGTTTGAAAGCTCATGGGCGCCATATTCCGCGGGAAGCGAGCCGTAAGCCGCAAGCTCTGCGACAGCCGCCTTAAACTCCGTTTTTAGCTGCGGATGGACGCGCATCGTCCGTTTGTAATCCGCCTTAAACTGGGCCTCGACTTTAATCTCAAACATCGCTAGTCCTCATCGAGGAATGATATAAGCTCATCAGCGTTATTGAATGACGGGCTGTCGTCTGGCAGAATCCCCAACTCATGAGCTTCGGCGATCACCATGGCGCGCCTCGTCGCCTCGTTGGGCACCTCCGCCCTTCCTACGATCTCAAAAGGAATCTTTCGTTGATTTACCAGCTGCCGAACAGCAAGGTTGAGATACGAATTGAGACTCAGGCCAACCGAATCCAAGAACGCAGTCGCCTGTTCCTTGAGTCCTTCTTCGATGCGAACCGTCGTGGGCTTAGCCGTTGCAGTAGACATACGCGACCTCCTCGCCTCGTCTTTTGCATCAGTATACCCCATTTAGATGGCAGATTGATGTTAGATAGCATCAGATTGTCGTTCACATTACTGTAACCCACATTGCCGCAACGGCAGACACGCTCGCTCTACATCAACCCGCTGAGCGCAATGTCGACGGCCTCGTTGAGGTCGTCGGTAATGTGTACCAGATCCGGATCGAGCGGACTGATCATGCCGGCGTCCATCACCGGACCGTTGAGCCAGTCGAACAGGCCCTGCCAGTACTCGCTGCCCACCAGCACGAGCGGCATGCGCTTGACCTTGTGCGTCTGCACCAGCGTGAGAACCTCGAACATCTCGTCGAGCGTGCCAAAGCCGCCGGGAAATACGATGGCGCCCGAGCTGTACTTAACGAACATGGTTTTGCGCACAAAGAAGTAGCGGAAGTCCATGCCGAGGTTCACGTATTTGTTGAGCCCCTGCTCGTGCGGCAATTCAATGCCTAGGCCAACTGACTTGCCGTTGACACTCGCCGCTCCCCTGTTGGCCGCTTCCATGATGCCGGGGCCGCCACCGGTGATGACCGCCACGCCACGTTGCGCGATCTTGCGCCCGACGGCACGCGCCGCCTTGTAGAGCGGATCGGTCTTGGGCGTGCGGGCGCTACCGAAGATGGTCACCGCGGGTCCGAGCTCGGCAAGCGCGCCAAAGCCATCGACGAATTCTGCCTGAATACGAAGGACGCGCCACGGATCGGCGTGCAGCCAGTCAGTCGACTCCTCGGGCGCCAGCAGGTTGGCGTAGGTGTTGTCCTTAGGAATCATGGGGCCGCGCATGACCACGGGGCCGCGGCGGTACGTCTCGTCGTAGGCAGGCTCGCCCTCGACGTTCTCATTCTTAATCATGGGTACTCCTATCGAGAAAAAGAAAACGGGCGGGGTCGACGCCATGCGTCAAACACCCGCCCGAACATCAACTATTCGGTATGGTACCCACGATGCATCAAGCATTTGCAAGCTATCGGTCAGAAGTCGCGCAGCCGGTGTCAGCGAATGTGACGACCGGCTGGCGCTCGACCATTGCCGTTGCTCACGCTCTGCAAGCGTGTCTGTCGCCCTTAGTAATCCACCGCCGCAGGACTGTTCATCCAGTCGCTCACAAACGCGCCGTAACGGCCCTCGATAATGGCCTGGCGGGCACGCTGCATAAGGTTGAGCAGGTAGTAGATGTTGTGCATCGACAGCAGAATGCCGCCGAGCATCTCCTTCTGCGTGACCATGTGGCGAATGAGCGCGCGGCTGTAGCCGCCCGTGCACACCGGGCAGGTGCAGGTGGGATCGATGGGGCCGTCGTCGTGCGCAAAACGCGCGTTGCGGAAGTTGAGGCGACCCTCGCTCGAGAACGCTGTGCCCATGCGGCCGGTGCGCGTCGGCAGCACGCAGTCGAACATGTCGATGCCCACGCCCACACCGCGCACGAGGGTGGTGGGGTTGCCGACGCCCATCAGGTAGCGCGGCTTGTGCTTGGGCATGTACTCGCTTACGAGCGGTGCCAGGGTCTCGAACATGGTCTCGTGGTCCTCGCCCACCGAGTAGCCGCCGATGCCGTAACCGGGGAAGTCGCCGCACTCCTCCAAATGGCGCAGCGAGCGCAGGCGCAGATCTAGGTGCATGCCGCCCTGAACAATGCCAAAGAGCGCCTGGTCGTCGCGGGTATGCGCCTTATAGCAGCGCTCGGCCCACATACTCGACAGCTCAACGGCGCGCTCAACGTAGGCGCGCGTGGCGGGATAGCCCGGGCACTGGTCCAGCTGCATGCAGATGTCGGAGCCGAGTTTCATGGCGATTTCCATGTTGTCCTCGGGCGTCCAGAACACGTGGCGGCCGTCGTAATCGTTGACGATAAAGCGCACGCCCTCATCGGTGAGCTTGACCGCGTCGTTGTGGCTGAACACCTGGAAACCGCCCGAGTCGGTGAGGATAGGACCGTGCCAGTTCATAAACTTGTGCAGGCCGCCCAGCTCGGCGATAGTGTCCTCGCCGGGACGCATGGACAGGTGATAGGTATTGGCAAGCACGATCTGGGCGCCGAGCTGTTTGACGGTCTCGGTAGGAATGCCCTTGACGTTTGCCTTGGTGCCCACGGGCATAAAGATCGGCGTCTCGATGTCGCCGTGCGGGGTGTGCAGCACGCCGGCACGCGCATGCGTCGTCGGGTCCTCGGCGATCAGATCGAATTTAAAAAGGCTCTGGTCCATAAACTGGAACTCCTTGGTTGCGGTTCATACGCAAACCATTATACGGGCAACCCGCAAGGAGCACCGACTCGACAGAAACTGGCGCATTAAACAACTAGTCGTTAGGGACATTCTTAAACGACTAGCCGTCGGGGACACTCTTCAACGCCATCTTACAAAGGAGCGTCCCAATCTGCCGGCACTTAGGAACTGTCCCCAAGTGCCGGCAAGAGTGTCCCTTGTGACTAGTCATTTAAGAACGTCCCCAACGGCTACATCAACAAAGGCAACGCCGATGCTCTGGCACCGACAGCGAAAACCCGCCAGAGCGAACAAGGTGCCCTCAAGCAAAATGGCGCTGCAGGTTGAGCATAAGTCAGCGAGCGGGTCGCATTTGAGACAAGGTGACGTGAAACGAAAGGGCGCTGACCTTTTGGTCGCGCCCTTGAAGTTGAACGTCAGATTGTCCAAATGCGGCCCACGCAGCGTCGGCCCGTTACGGCGTTTGGTAAAACGCCGTAACCCCTAAGGCCGCTGGCCCATGCCACCCTCGAGGGTGACGGTCTCGCCGTTCATGTACTTAAAGTCGGGACCGCAGAGCTGAACGACCACGCGGCCGATCTCCTTCTCGACGTCGCCGTAGTGACCAGCCGGCGGCATGTGGACGTTGGCCTTAAACGCCTCGGGATAGGCATCCTGGAAGTTCTCGAGCGCAGCGGTCCAAGCAAGCGGGCAAACGATATTGACGTTGATGCCGTCCTTGCCCCACTCGTTGGCGGCAACGCGGGTCAGGCCGCGGATGCCCTCCTTGGCGGCAGCATAGCTGCACTGGCCATAGTTGCCAAACAGGCCGGCACCCGAGGCAAAGTTGACCACGGAGCCCTTGGTCTCCTTCAGGTGCGGATAGGCCTTCTGCATGTACAGATAGGTAGCATACAGACCGGAGTAAATGGCCAGATTAAACTGATCCATGGTGTGATCGGCGATGGTCACGCCCGAGGCGCTGGCCTGAGCATTGTTGACGACGGCGTCGATGCGGCCAAACTCCTCAATGGCCTTGTCGATGACGTTCTGGACGACGGCTTCGTTGTCCTGACCGGCTGAAACATCGGCCTGAACAGGCAGAACCTTGACACCGTACTCGGCCTCGAGGGACTCCTTGGCGGCCTCGAGCTTGGCGACGTTGCGGCCGGTGATAACGAGGTTCGCGCCCTCCTTGGCAAAAGCGATATCGATGCCGTAACCGATGGAGCCAGCGGAGCCGTCCTTAAGCGTGGCCTTGCCGCCGCCGGTGACGATCACGGTCTTACCAGTGAAAAGTCCCATATAAAGTCCTTTCAAATCGCGACGGGCGCACCCGCCGACTGCGCGCATCCAAATAAACGCGCCAAAAGCTGAAATGCAACTTTAACGGGTTCAAGTGAAAAATAAAGCCCATGGCAGGCGAACGGCGCAACGTCTTTCGGCGAAGGGAATGTCAAGTAAAAATTGGATAGAGTGGCCGAGTTTTTGCTATCGTCGCGAGCCATCGAACACGTTTTGAAACTTTGCTGCGGCGCGCGGGAAGTCGGCGCGAGACTTTATCATAGGGTGACAAACAACGATGAGGAGCACATGCCTATGACAGACGAGCTGGACCCCCAGACTCAACAGCATATTGATGATCCCGCAGACGTCACCGCAGATACTGACGCTGTGACCTGCGATGGTATCGACATCGACGACCCCATCTTGGACGAAAGCGCTGCGGCGGAAACCCCCGAAACAGAAAACGCCGATGAGCAAAACGACGATGCGCCCGCTCAGGACGACGCCCCTGTACAGGACGACGCCCCGCAAGCAGCGGGCCCCATCGAGGTGTCTTCGGAAGAAGAGCTCGATGCCGTCATGGACTCCATGATGGATGCTGTCAAAGCGATGAAAGACGCCGTCGCCGATGCCGATATCGATGCCGAGGAAGAGGAGGCCGCCGAGGCGGCCTCGACCTTTGTGCCCGGCGAGACTCCGGTTGCCGACCAGGGCAGCACCATGCCCTCGTTTCTGCAGCTCGAGCACCCCACGATTGGCGCCGATGCGGTCGATCCGCACGCAGCAGGCTTTTCTGTGGTTGAGGGCGGTACCGGCAATATCGCCGCGCCGCAGGCTGCCGATGCGGACGCCGCCGACACCGCTCGCCCGACCGCCCCGCACTCCCCCGCCGCGAGCCGCGATCTGGGGACCGCTGTCTCGAACACTGCGAACGCCGTGGGCACCTTTATCGCCCAGGGCGCCTCGGCCATGCGCGAGATGAATGCCGCGAAAAAGGCACTTGCCGATGCCCGCGCCCACCTGGCCGAACTTGAGCAGCGCATTGCCGATCAGGCCGAGGAACTCGAGACGCGCCAGGATATCGCAGGCCGCTACGACCAGATCGTCGCCGACCAGCGCCAGGCGATCGCCACGGCGCAAAAGACCGCTGCGGCAGCCGAGATTGACCGTGATGCCCACGCCGCCAAAGCGACAGAGCTCAAGGGTCAGTTCGAACAAATGAAGACAGAGGATGACGCGACTGAGCTCCGCCTGAAGGCCGCGCTCGATGCCGTGGAGGCCCGCGAGGCGAGCTCGCGCGAGACCGGCAACCGCCTCGTTCGCCGTCTTGAGGATTCCAAGCGCATCCGCGACAAGGTGCAGGCCGAGCGAGACGCCGGCATTGCCGCCGCACAACAAACCGTCGACGCCGCGCGCGCCCAGCTCGAGACACTGCGTCATGAGTATGCCGAGCTGCAACGCAATCCCTCGGCAAATCCCGCCAACTATACGGTGCGCACCAGCGAGCTCTCGATGCAGATCTCCGACACGGCAGATGCCCTGCGAAAAGCCGAAGAAGATGTCCCGCGCATCACCGCCGACCTTGAGCACTCGCTTGCCGCAGCCGAGCAGGCCGTCGAACAGGCGCAGGCCCCCATCGCCGACGCCAAGCGAGCCCATCAGGCCGTGACGGCAGAGGCCGATGCCGCGCGCGACGAGCTGCAGACCGCAAAAACCACCGCCGCGACGCGCCAGCGCGAACTGCGCGAGAAGATCGCCGCCGAGGACAAGGCACGCCGCGACCAAGAGCAGAGCATAGCCAACGCCCAAGCAGATGCCGCGCATGCGCAGTCGATTATCGAACAGGCGACCGAAGTACACGACCACCCAGAGATTACTGAGTCGCTTGCAGGATCCTTGGCCCGAGACAAAGCCGAACACGCCGAGACCGAGCGAGAAGTTGCCCAGCTCGAGGCCACCGAGGACGCGGTGCGCGAGCGTACCCGCGACTCACGCATCAAATTCACCGGCGCCATCGTCTGCATCGTCGCCGCAATCCTGGTGATCATCCTTGTCTGGCTGTTCGCAAGCAAGTAGTCGTTTAAGAACGTCCCCAATGACTACAAAGGGGTCAGGTTAACATGCACCAACCTGGTGCAAAGTAACCTGACCCCTTTGCACCAATCTCTTGACAACCAAAGAAATGCCGATGTTATGGCAGAGTCAGCGAGCGGGTCGCATTTGAGGCAAGGTGACGTGAAACGAAAGGGCGCTGACCTTCTGGTCGCGCCCTTGAAGTTGAACGTCAGATTGTCCAAATGCGGCCCGCGCAGCGTCGACCGGTTACGGCGTTTGTAAAACGCCGTAACCTACAAGATGAGCATGGCGTCACCAAAGCTGAAGAAGCGGTAGCGTTCTTCGATAGCAGCGGCGTAGGCATCCATGATCTGGTCGCGGGTGGCAAGTGCGCTTACGAGCATCATGAGCGTGGAGCGCGGCACGTGGAAGTTCGTGATCAGCGCGTCGACCACGTGATAGGTCGAGCCGGGCATAAGGTAGAGCTGCGTCGTGGCGTTCTCGCGCACCACGATGTCGCCGCGGCCGAGCGTGTCGGCCCCGTCCTCGCGGCCCTCAAAATAGCGCGCCGTCACAGCCGGATCGGACACCGGCGCGTCCGCGTCAAACGCGCTCTCGAGCGAGCGCACTGCGGTAGTGCCGACGGCGATCACACGATGGCCCTCGGCCTTCGCCTTATGCACGGCGTCGACAACCTCCTGCGACACGTGGTAGCGCTCGGTGTGCATCACGTGCTGCGCGGGGTCGTCCTCCTCCACCAGACGGAAGGTATCGATACCCACCTCGAGCTCGACGGCGGCAAACTTGGCACCCTTGGCCTCGATGGCAGCCATGAGCTCGGGAGTAAAATGCAGACCCGCCGTGGGAGCAGCGGCCGAGTGCTCCTCCTTCATGGCGTAGACGGTCTGGTACTTCTCGGGATCGCCCTCGTAATCGGTAATGTAGGGCGGCAGCGGCACGTGGCCGGCAGCATGGATGGCCTCGTCGAGCGTGCGCGGGTCGCCGGCGGCATTGCAACCGGCCGGCTCAAAACGCACCAGACGGCCGCCGCGGCTATCGGTGACAAAGTCGACAACCTCGGCCGTCAGCACCACGGGAGCCCCCTCGGGCGCATGGGCGCCACCGGCGCGATACTCAATATGAGCACCGGGCTTCAGGCGCTTGCCCGGTTTGACCAGGCACTCCCAAACATGGCCCAGCGGATCCACGTCCTCGCGGCGCTTGAGCAGCAGCGTCTCGACCACGCCGCCCGAGCCGGCTTTGCGACCGATCAGGCGAGCCGGCATCACGCGCGTCTTGTTGATGACGAGCACGTCGCCCGGCTCGATATAGTCGATGATGTCGCGGAAGATGCGGTGCTCAACGGTACCGCCGTGCTCCAGCGGCGTTCCCGCCTGGGAGCCCTTGCGATCCACCACCAGCAGGCGGCAGGAGTCGCGCGGCTCGGCAGGAGCCTGGGCAATGAGCTCTTCGGGCAGGTTATAGTCAAAATCATCGGTACGCATCTTTGCCTCTTTCACAAAGCGCGTCAGTCGAAAAAATCGACTGACGCGCGCATCATTCTCCCCTGTATCCTATCAGCTTGTTGAGAGAAATATAGTATGGAAACAGATTTGCGACTGTTTTCTCAACGCCCCGCTACTTAAGCGTTGCGTACATCACCGCCTTAATCGTATGCATGCGATTCTCCGCTTCTTGGAAAACACGAGACTTATCGGACTCAAAAACCTCGTCCGTGACTTCCATTTCGGTAACTCCAAACTTCTCAGCAATTTCGGCACCAACAGTAGTATTAGTATCGTGGAAGCTCGGAAGGCAGTGGAGGAAAATCGCCTCGGGCTTTGCCATAGACATCACCTCAGCGGTCACACGATACGGCGACATGAGCTTAATGCGGCTTTCCCACAGCTCTGCGGGCTGACCCATGCCAACCCAAACATCCGTGTAAATTACATCGGCATCACGAGCGCCTTCCTCAATATCCTCTGTAATGGTAATCGTCGATCCATGCTCGGCCGCAATACGACTACATTCTGCAAGGAGTTCAGGATCATAGGATGTAGCCCCCTCCGAATTTCCCCCGATTGGGCCGCAAGAACAGTAGTTAATGCCGAGCTTAGCGCAAATGACCATGAGCGAATCAGCGACGTTTCCGGCCGCCTTACCAAAAAATGTAAGTTTCCTGCCCTTAATCTCTCCAAACTCTTCACGCATGGTCAAAATATCGGCAAGCACTTGAGTCGGGTGAAATTCAGTAGTCAGCCCATTCCAAACGGGAACCCCAGCTTTTGCAGCAAGCTCCTCAACCTTCGCCTGTTCAAAGCCGCGGTATTCAATTCCGTCATACATGCGGCCAAGGACGCGAGCCGTGTCCTCAATCGACTCCTTTTTGCCCATCTGGGACGAGCCCGGATCCAAATAAGTTACACCCATGCCAAGGTCAAGTGCACCAACTTCGAAGGCGCAACGAGTACGCGTGGAAGTCTTCTCAAATAGCAAAACAATATTCTTACCTTCAAGGTATTTATGCGGAACACCGGCACGCTTCATGCTTTTGAAGTTAGCAGAAAGCTCAAGCAGATACTCAATCTCTTCCGTCGTGTAATCAAGCAGCTTCAGAAAACTGCGCCCAGCGATGTTAACACCCATATTCGCCATCTCCTATCACAGTGGATTTGCAACTAAATATCTTCGCGCCAGAAGGGCATGCTCATGCAGCGCGGGCCGCCACGACCGCGGGACAGCTCCTCGGAGGGAACGACCAAAAGTTCCAAACCGTTCTTGTAGAGCTCATCATTTGTGACAACATTGCGCTCGTAAACACAGACTTTACCAGGAGCAACGGCAAGAGTGTTCGACCCGTCGTTCCACTGCTCGCGAGATGCCTCAACCATATCGCCGGCACCGCACTCAATAAGCTGCACCTTCTCCACGCCAGTAGCCATTTCAAGAATATGTTCAAGCGTGTCATCAATCTCTTGAACAGCGACCATTCCCTCAGAGTCACCACGAGTCAGACGATAAACACGAAGGGTCTCAAAAATACCGGGATAAACTGTGAACTTATCGAAATCCACCATGGTGCAAACGGTGTCAAGATGCATGTAAGCATAGCCGTTGGGGATTTTAATAGCGTAAACGGTATCGATCTCAGAATTCCCAGATCCCCAGAACAAATTCTTTGCAAGCTCCTCAATCGCAGCCGCCTCAGTTCGCTGGCTAATTCCAATAGCCAAGGTATGAGCGTTAATGTTAAGCACATCACCGCCCTCGATATGCCAGGGATTCTTATGGTCGTACCAAATCGGAGTCCCTACATAATCGGGATGGTATTTGAAAATCGCTTCATAGAAGGGCACTTCACGATCTCGCTGTTTCCAATACATATGGTGAAGCAGAACGCCTTTGCCCACGGAAGCAAGAGGATCGCGAGAGAAATACGAGCTCGGAAGAGGCTTCAACACCAAATCATCGGGCTTCGCATCCTCATTATCCATCATACTAAGCGTAGTCGAGACGCGAGGCAGCTCAAGGTCACGATAACGATACCCCCCCATAGCCTCAAGTACAAACTGATACGAATCTGAAATAGCGTCGAGCTTTTCACGAACAGCCTGCTCAAGCAGAGGATTGACAATCCCGCTCTCAGCCATAAATGTATCGGTAAACTCAGCGCGAGCCGAGGGGCATGCATCCAGCGCCTCAGCAACGAGTTTCTCCATATAGAGAACCTCAACACCTTCGCTCCTCAGAAGATCCGCAAAGGCATCATGCTCCTTTTGAGCCACATCAAGATAGAAACAGTCGTGAATCCAGACATCCTCGAACTCTTCCGCCTTTACGTTCACAAGGTCACGACCGGGGCGGTGAAGCACAACTTTCTTGAGCTTACCAATCTCGCTGTGTACATTCAGTCCTTTAGACATTCCTGTTACTCCATTTCAGCCATGAAACCTACAGGGCAATAAGTCCCGAGATTGCTACGAATACGATATTGATGAGCGACACGACCAGGAAGAATTTCCAAACGGTCTTCCACCACTGGCCAAGTTTGATCTTACACACGCCCAAACCCGCTACAAGAATGGCGCTAGTAGGACAGATCAAAGACATCGTCGCGCTACCCATGGAGAGAGCCCACACGGCAGCCTCGGGATTAAGGCCCATGAGTTCGGTCAAAGGTCCAAAAATGGGAGCGGTCAGTGCTGCAAGGCCAGATGAGCTGGGAACCAGAATCGTCAGGAGGTTCTCAACCGCATAAAGAAGCGTAGTAAAGAGAACCGCCGGGATGCCGCCCAGACCAGTAGCGAGCGCATTGAGGATGGTATCAATGATCATGCCGTCAGAGGCAATGACAAGGATGCCACGCGCAAGTCCAACGACAATTGCCGAGAAAGCAAAGTCAGCGATACCCGCAACAAATTCCTGAGCGATGACGTCCTGACTAAAGCCCGCAATAACACCAGCCAACAGGCCCATGGCCAAAAAGACCGCAGAAATCTCGTTCATATACCAGCCCTGGGTCACAAGTCCCCAGATGATAAGGCACATTCCAGCGATAAATACCGCAAGCACGCCTTTTTGACGACCCGTAAATTCCGCGTCAAGGGCAGATTCATCGGCAGCGAACTCGACTTTCTTGGCGATATCATCCTCAAATGTGATCGATGACTCAGGGTTCTTCTTTACCCTTCGTGCATAGAGGACAACCCAAGTAATTGCAACGGCGGTCAAAACAACCCAGGCAATCATACGCAGCCACAGCTGGGGGTTGCCCTGAATACCAAGAATACCTTGCGCAATGAGAACATTAAACGGATTAATCGTTGAGGCGATGTAACCCGTGCGCGCTCCAACGAACACGACCATGAACGCCGTCATCGAGTCGAAGCCCATAGCCATCATAATTGGCATGAAGATCGCAAAGAACGGGAGAGTTTCTTCCGCCATGCCAAAGCTCGTTCCGCCCAATGCAAAGAGAACCATCGCAATAGGAATAATTAGAATGTCTTTGTTCTTAAAGCGGCGAACGACACGGCCCATTCCGCTCGTGATAGCGCCCGTTTTAGTAATAACCTGAAACGAACCGCCCACAATCAAGATGAATGCAACGACCTCAATTGCCTCTTGTATACCGCGCGTTGGAGCCTGAAGAACATCGAAGACGCCTTGTCTGAGATCTACTTCATCCCCGGTTTCCTCGTCAATATATGTCTTTTCACTCTGCTCATACGTACCTGCGACAGTGACTTCACGACCGTTCACCTCCTGACGCTGATAGGACCCAGAGGGAACAATCCACGTGAGAACAGCGAAGATGACCATAAGTGCAAAGATGATCGCATATACGTGCGGGACCTTGAACTGCTTGATGCCTTTCGAACTTTCCGCTGCCATATCTCCTCCTTCATTCCTTTTCCCATCTATCCAGCTGGCACCATAAATGTATGAGGTTGCTCAGCGGTGTCGGCCAATCATCGCCATCGTGTCGCTTTTCACCTATGAACGGCAGCTAAAGTGACGTTATTAATCAATCTGATATTTTAAATTGATGTTATTTATCAATTACATACGTCTTTTAACTTTTCCTCAACACAACAAGGAACCTGCCTTAGCCTTATATAAAAACCAGTAGGACAGGAGACAGACATGCAAGGCATACACATAACAAATGAAATCGGTCATTTAAAAGCCGTACTTGTCCATCGACCAGGAGCTGAAACACAAAACTACCCTGATGCCGACTTCAGCCAAGTTTTCTCCCTGCGAAAATGGAGCGGTCGTTTTGACCTCGACAAAGCAATATATGAGCACGATTCCATGGTTCAATTGCTTGAGAAACATGGCGTAGAAACCATTGAAATTAGGGACCTTCTCGAAGACTCACTTGAAACTGAGCCCCAATCACTTAAATGTTTTATTGATGACTACCTCCGTTGCAGTGGGGCAACAGGCAGAGAGTTCCTCGAGACAATAACCCAGCTGTTTGAGAACGCTAAGAACACCCAGGAATTGGTGAATATAGTACTTAACGGCATTCGCTTTGGAGACACTGAGCTATGTTCAAACCAGTCGGAAACACTACGGGCGCTCGTGCACGAGCAATTTGACCCCGCCTCGCTCTTGGTCAATCCCCTCAACACGCTTTTTTTCACTCGTGATCCTGCTGTGGTAGTCGGAGACGGCATCATCCTAAATCATATGTATTGGCCTGAGCGTGATCGTGAGGTCGCCTTATACCGGCAGATATTCACCCACCACAAGATCATGGGAGAAACCCCGGTATGTGATTTGAACAGGAGTAGTTACCATATCGAAGGCGGAGACGTTCTTGTTATCAGTGCTAAGACATTATTAGTTGGAATCTCTGACCGAACTGAACCCGCCGCCGTCGAGTCACTTGCCAAAGAGCTCCTGACCTCAAATAAATTCCAGACCACCGAGCTAATTGCGATTCGAGTCCCCTCTGACGGGCTGCGTATCCACCTCGATACGTTCATAAGTAGAATTGATCACGACGCGTTCCTCATCGATCGTGAGATATGCAATGCCGTTGATGCATACAGCATTCAACTAAAACGATCCGGAAAGGGCCTTACGATCACTCCTATCGATCGCACGATTCCGGAAATACTCTCTGTAGCCTGTTGCGAACCAATTAAAGTAATTGACTGCGGAGGCGGGAATCAAACCGCCTACGAAAGAGAGCGCCGGAACAACGCAACGTCTATCCTTGCGCTCTCGCCAGGAAAACTATGCGTATATGAAGAAAACGTTTGGACCAACGAAGCGCTTGAGAAAGCAGGAATGGAATTATTCCCGTTATCCATTGACGAGCTCACCAAAGGCTATGGTGGCACAAACTGTCTATGCCTCCCTCTGTGGCGAGAGGATCTATAGCCATGGGCTTCGGGGCAAATATTCGTAAACTCCGCACCATGGAGCATCTTGGTCAGGCGCAACTTGCAGAGATGTTGGGGGTATCTAAAGAGACCGTTTGTCGTTGGGAAAAAAGTCGGTATGCCCCCCGTGAGCGCCATATTGAAAAGTTACAAGCGCTCTTCGGTTGCACCCGCGATGAACTTGTTGGCGAGGAAAACGGTTTGGCCGTAAAGCTCGCAAATAAAAGAATCGTCACCGACGAAAACCCTGCTATCCGCGAAATGGAGGGCGCATTTCCCGTCATCGATATCGAATCGCAAAAGCGCCGCATCACGCACAGCCAACAAAATGCTTGCGCGCCTGTAGACGTAGCCAAGCGTCACCCACATAGCGTTTTCGTTAAAATCAAAGGTGACGAAATGTCCCGCATTTACCCTCCCGGCAGCTTACTACTTGTCGATACCACCGCAAAGCCTTGGAACGGCTGTGCTGTATTGGCGCTCGCAGACGGTAAAACACCGGTAATTAGGCGATTTGCAGAAGGAAACGACATGATTGTGCTGTCGTCCCATTCATATGCAACAGCAAGTCCGGATCTGATGTTTAACAAACGGAGGATTAGAATCATAGGAGTCGTCGTTTGGTATCAAGCGAGCCACGATCACACGCTTAATTAAATCGACTTTCCCAAAAACGACCGTACCGCACAGACAGCTCAAAGCCCCAGCCCAAAAGAACTACTTTTTGGACGCTTTGCGCTCGTCGCGGATGCGGGCGCGGTCCATGGCCGCCTCGACGGCCGAGAAACGGCAGCCGCAGTAGTTCTGCCGATACATGCCCAGCTCGCGCGAACGACGTGTCGCCTCGGGGTAATACGTGCGAAAATCGCGAATCACCGGAGTGAGACCGCGGGCAGCAGCCAGACGCTCCAACACATCATTGCAGGTTTCGAACAACTGGTACGGCGAGACGGCGAGCGTCGTGCCCACAAACTCAAACCCGCGCTCCTGGGCCACACGGCACGCCTCGGCCAGACGCAGGGCATAGCATGCGCGACAGCGACGGGCTCGATCGGCGCCCAGCGGGGCCACGCCGGCCTCCCAGCGCTCCCGGTCCTCCCCCGCCTCGATAAGCTCGATGTCGCCATCGGCACACCACCGGCGCAGCTCGTCCAAACGCCGCTGCCATTCATCGTGCGGCTGAATATTGGGGTTTGTCCAGCAGATTGTGGGCTCAAACCCTTCCTCGCGCAGCAGGCGGACCGGCTCAAGAGAGCACGGCGCACAGCACGCATGCAGCAACAACGGCTTCATCGACATCTCCTCACCCGAAAAAGCGCACGCCAAAGGACGTATCCTCGCAGGCGACAATGCGGCGGTCGCGCAAAATGGTCCGCACGTAATACCAGTCGCCCACACAGCCCGACAAATGCAAGCCGGCCGCCAGGTAGCACAGCAGCGGATAGCCCGAAAACGCAAACCCCAGGGCAAGCGCCGCCGTCACAACAACCGTCGGCGCCAGGCAAACCGCCATGTACCGCCGGCGCGAATACACAACGCCCTCGGCGCAGGCATAGATCATCGCCGTCTCGCGATTCGCCCCAAAGGTCACCTTCGCGCCCGCAGGCGCCAGCAGCTTAAAAAACACACCGTGCACCAGCTCGTGCACGGCGAACGACGCCATTGAGATCGCAGCCAAGCCGACTATCCAGCCCAAGACGGCCATCCAACCGCCCGCGTCAGCCGCGTCCAGATCCGCGGGCCCACCCAGCAGCATAAACACCGGCACCAGGCACACGGCAAATGCACCAAGCACGGCCATCCCCCACACAAAGCAGGCGTGCAGGAAATCCTCGTCTTCAAACGCATGTATGTTGGAAATCTCATTCATAGCATCTTAGGATAGCGCCCCTGCCACGTACCCGTCCGCATGTGCGATAATGTCGAACGATATGCACGAATTGACCACCGCGCCGCCGAGCCCCGCGCCCGGCCGCGCCCTCACCATATGCGAAGGAGTCCCATGGCATCCAAATACTCCATGAATGACCGTCCCAGCTGGCCTCGCCGCGCCATCGTTACCGCCGGCGAGCCCTACGGCAACAAGGGCCTTCACTTTGGCCACGTTGGCGGCGTCTTTGTCCCTGCCGACTTCTTCGCCCGCTTCCTGCGCGACCGCCTGGGCCGTGAGAACGTCATCTTCACCTCGGGCACCGACTGCTATGGCTCGCCCATCATGGAGAGCTACCGCAAGCTCAAGGAGAACGAGGGCTACGACAAGTCCATTAGCGAGTATGTCGAGTCCAATCACTCCCGCCAGGCCGCGACCCTCAACAACTACAACATCAGCTGTGACATCTACGGCGGCTCGGGCCTTGAGCCGGCGGCCCAGATCCACAACGAGGTGACCGCCGAGATTATCGAGCGCCTGCACGAGCAGGGCACCATCTCCAAGCGCTCCACGCTGCAGTTCTACGATGCCAAGGCCGGCACGTTCCTCAACGGCCGTCAGGTGATCGGCCGCTGCCCCATCCAGGGCTGCAAGTCCGAGAAAGCCTATGCCGACGAGTGCGACCTGGGCCACCAGTTTGAGCCCGAGGAGCTCATCGCGCCCAAGAGCCAGCTCACCGGCGAGGTGCCCGAGCTGCGCCCGGTAGACAACCTCTACTTCGACCTGCCGGCCTACCTCGACTTTATGAAGACCTACACCGCCAAGCTCGCCCAGAACCCGCAGGTTCGTTCCGTGGTCTCCAAGACCATGGAGGAGTGGCTGCTGCCGGCTCAGCTCTATATTCAGAACAAGTTCCGCGAGGCCTTCGATGCCGTCGAGGATCAGCTTCCCGAGCACACCGTCCTGGAGCCCGAGGGCAACAAGAGCAGCTTTACCGTCACCTTCCCCAGCTGGAAGGAACGCGACGATGCCCACGCGGTGCTCGCCAACGGTGGCGTGCGTTTCCGCAGCGGCAAGGCACTCGTGCCCTTCCGCATCACTGGCAACATCGACTGGGGCGTTCCGGTGCCCGAGGTCGATGGCGTCTCCGACGTCACCTGCTGGTGCTGGCCCGAGAGCCTGTGGGCGCCCATCAGCTATACGCGTACCGTGCTCGCACGCGATGCCAAGGCCGCCGGCGTAACCGAGGGCGTCGCCGCCCAGGATGCCGCCCTCATGGGCGAGCCCGCTGCCGATTCCACGCAGGTACCCGCTCCCACCTACCAGCACAGCTCGCTCGACTGGCGCGACTGGTGGTGCTCTGACGACGCTCAGATCTACCAGTTCATCGGTCAGGACAACATCTATTTCTACTGCATCGCTCAGACCGCCATGTGGGAGGCCCTGGGTTGGGACCTTACGCAGAGCACCGTCAGCGCCTGCTATCACCTGCTCTACATGGGCAAAAAAGCCAGCTCGTCCTCGCAGACGCCTCCCCCGCCGGCAGACGACCTGCTCAACCACTACACCTGCGAGCAGATGCGCGCGCACTGGCTGTCGCTCGGCCTGTCCGAGAAGCCGGTGAGCTTTAGCCCCAAGGCATACGACACGCGCGTGACCGGCAAGGACAAGGACGGCAACGAGGTGCGCGCCTGCGACGACAAGCGCGTTATCGATCCGGCCCTTAAGGAGAGCGCCCTTTTGACCGGCGTATTCAACCGTCTGGCCCGCAGCTGCTTCTACGGCGTCGCCGTCAAGGAAGGCGACGAGAGCCCCTATCGCAACGGCTGCATCCCCGCCGGTGCCGCCTCTGCCGCCGTGGTCGAGGCTGCCGAGCAGGCAGCTCTTGCCTTTGAGCAGGCCATGTACAAGTTCGAGACGCACCGCGCGCTTGCCGTGTGCGACGACTACCTGCGCGCCGCCAACAAGCGCTGGAGCGATGCCTCCAAGGCCGCCAACAAGCTCGAGGGTAACGAGGCAAACGCCGCAATGACGCAGGCCCTCGTCGACGCCTTTACCGAGCTGCGCGTGGCGACCGTGCTCATGCACGGCATCGTCCCGGCCGGGTGCGAGCTCATCTGCGAGTACTTCGACGTCGATCCGGTCGCTTTCTTTAGCTGGAACAACATCTTTGCCTCCACGGACGAGTTCGTAGAGAGCCTGGGCGAGAAGCCCGGAGACCACCGCGTGAAGCCGCTGCCCCCGCGCTTCGACTTCTTTAGCAAGCACGAGAGCCAGTACTAAGCCAACACCAAGGCAGAGTAGTCAATTTGGGACGGGCTATTTTAGCTACCCCGTCCCAAATTTAACTGCAACGCCTGCCGAAACGGACGGGCAGCTAAAATAGCCCCGTCCCAAATTGACTACTTTTAATGGAATGGGAAGGAAAGACGGATGTCCAAGCCGCGTCGTCGTAAGCAGAAAAAGCAGGTCAAGCCCGAGATCAAGCTCAGGCAGTTTGCCTCCACCGAGCTTTCCGACCAGCTTGCCGCCCAACACTCCGCCGCCGACCTGCCGCGCTTTATGGTCGACACGGTCGCCGGCGCCTATGCGCCCGCCGATGCCGAGCTCATGATCGAGGGCTTCGGCGCCGCGGTCACACGCCCGGTCACACTGCGCGCCAACACGCTCAAGGCAACCGCCGAGGACATCGTTGCGGCGCTCGATGCCGCCGGCATCGCGCACCAAACCGTTACCTGGTATCCGGACGCCTTTATCCTGCCCGAGGCCCAGGTTTCCGACCTATGGGACCTCGACATCTACCGCGACGGCAAGATCTACCTACAGAGCCTGTCGTCCATGATGCCGCCTTTGGTGTTGGGCGCCCAGGCAGGCGAGGACATCCTGGACATGTGCGCAGCCCCTGGCGGCAAGACGACGCAGATCGCCGCCCTCACCCAGGGCCAGGCACACCTCACGGCCTGCGAGATGAGCATTCCCCGCGCCGAAAAGCTTGAGTCCAACCTCCACCGCCAAGGTGCCAAAAACGTACCCGTCATGCGCATCGACGCACGCGAGCTCGACGAGTTCTTCCGCTTTGACCGCATCCTGCTCGACGCTCCCTGCACCGGCACGGGCACCGTCATCAGCGGCAACGAGAAAAGTCTGCGCGGGCTCACCGAGCAGCTGCTTTGCAAGTGCGCCCGCTCGCAGCGCGCGCTTCTGGACCGCGCCATGGGTGCCCTCAAACCGGGCGGCACGCTCGTCTATTCGACTTGTTCGATCTTGCCGCAGGAAAACGAGGACGCCCTGCAAGAGGCCCTCGACAAGCACATGGACTGCGAGCTTATCCCCCTCGACGGCACACCGAGCGAAAGTGAAGCGCGTCGCGCCCAGGATGCCGGCGAGGAGCCGCATATCGAGTGCAACGCCCTCACCGAGGCCATCGCCGCCGGCCATGTCTCGGCCATCGCCAACGGTATGCCCGGCACGCTGACCATTCCGCCTAGCCGCGATTTTGAGGGCTTCTACATTGCCCTGATCCGAAAACGCAGCTAGCGCACGGATCAAAAACTCAACAAGCTATCTCTGTGCGCGTTTGCCCTGCTGGTCGCGATGCTGTTTAAGCATCGCGCGCTCCTTGCGATCGGCCCTTTTGCCCTTAATGGCCGTGACCACAAAGTAGATGACCGCGGCGGCAACGATTGCGCCCACGCACAGGCCAATCGAGCCAAACATTGCTGTCAATTCCATACCGCGTCACCTCTCTTTTAAACGGGACTTTCAAGATAGCACCTCGATCCTCGCCACCACAGCTCCTTCACGTTCTCCCGCCCTTCGGTCTAACGGATGGTGCGGCGGGGAAAAATCAACTCGTCAAACGATTTAGCATTCGCAATTCCGGCTGCATCGCGCCGGCCACCATCGCATAGAATCGAGCCTCCATGGATACCCTCAACGACCTAAACGAACGCGTCGACGCCTTTGTCGGCACCAGCTCCTTCGACACGCCTGCCGCGGCAAACGACCAAGCTCCCATCGATGTACCCGCCGAGGTTCACGAGGACATCGTCGCCTCGGTCGATTTCTCCGAGGTCGAGCTCGCAGACGAGTTCACCGAGCCCCAGGTAGCCGTGACCCCCAACGGACTGCTCCCCATGGAGCCCCTGCCCATCGACGGACGTCTGCGCAAGGCTGCTCTTCGCATGCCCGACGAGATCGAGGAGGCCAGCGGCTTCACGCTCTTCGGCCGCCGCATCAAGTCGCTCATTTACACTACCGATGTCGCGGTTATCCGCAACTCCAACGCCGATGCCGTTTTTGCGGTCTACCCTTTCACGCCGCAGCCCGCCATTACGCAAGCGCTGCTGACCGTCGCCGAGTGCCCGGTCTTTGTAGGCGTGGGCGGCGGAACTACGACCGGTAAGCGCTCCGTGCAGATGGCAGCCGTCTCCGAGATGCAGGGCGCGGCGGGCTGCGTGGTCAACTCCCCCGCTACTGCCGAGATGGTCGAGCACATCACCAACATCGCCGACATCCCCGTCATCGCCACGGTCGTACGTTGCGACGACGATGCGCATGCCAAAGTGCGCGCCGGAGCCAAGATTCTCAACATCGCCGCCGGCAAAAACACGCCCCAGGTCCTGCGTGAACTGCGCGAGCACTATCCCAACCTGCCGCTCATCGCGCCGGGCGGCAAGACGCCCGAGAGCATCCGTGAGACCATCGCCGCCGGCGCCAACGCCATCATCTGGACGCCGCCTTCGGCACAGCAGCTACAGGCCGACATGATGCAGCGTTATCGCAAGATGAAGGAAGACGCCACACCTGTCATCTCGCGCGACGATGTGCCCATTATCGACCAGGTCGCCGCCGCCGAGGTCAGCCAAGTCGAGAACATGAATCCCGATGTGCCGATTCCCGACGAAGTCATCGAGCGCGTCGCTTCGATCCACGAGCGCGTCGAGGAGCATCGCGCCAACCGCGGCCTCAAGCCGTCACTGCACGGCTTTTTCTTCCGCGGAAAGAAACGCTAGCAAAACATCTTGGCCCGCCCCACAAACGTGAGGCGGGCCGTTTTCGTTTGAGCAATCATGCAGCGACGTGATGGGGCAAATTAATCCACGCGCTTGTCGCCCATAAAGAAGAGCGCCACCGTACCAGGTCCAGTATGCGAGCCAATCAGAGTACCGATGTCATTGATCTCAATCTTGCCTTTAAGCTGCGGAACCTGTTCCTCAATCAGCGCCGCGACCGCCTCGGCATCCTCGCGGCACGCCGACTGCGACATGATGCACTTACCCGAATAATCTGCACCGTCCTGTACGTGTGCCATCATGGTCTTAGCCATCTCGGAAATCGCGCGCTTCTTAGTGCGAATCTTCTCACGTGGCGACAGCTTACCTTCGCAATCGACCGTCATAAGCGGGCAAATCTTAAGCGCCGTGCCGATGATCGCGCTCGCGGCCGAAATGCAACCGCCGCGCAGGTAGCTCGACAGATCGGTCGAGAAGAACCAGTGGTGCAGGTTGAGCTTGTGCTCCTCGATCCAGGCAGCCGTCTCGTCGAGTGAAGCCCCACTATCGCGCACATCGGCGGCATATTCCAACAACAGGCCAAAGCCCGAAGACGCCGCCAGCGAATCGATGACGCGCACCTTGCCGCCCTCGGGATAGCGATCCGCAAGCATCTGCGCCGCGACGCAGGCCGATCCATACGTGCCCGAAATACCCGACGACAACGTCAGGTGCAGCACGTCTTTACCCTCGGCAACAAACGGCTCCCAAAACTCCTCGTACTCACCCACGCTCACCTGAGACGTCTTGGGCATGGCGCCCGCGGCAATCTGGGCAAAAAACTCGTCCGGCGTAATCGACTGATACAGATCGTCCGTATAGACAACATCGTCGATCTCGTAATGAAAACACACGACAGGGATATTGCGCGACGCAAAGAACTCACGGGTTCGATCGGCGGCGGATTCACAGGTCAGGACAAAATCACTCATATGAGGCTCCTTACTCATTGCTGCGCAAATTATTGCACAGTGAGCCTACATGCGGTACATATGTCCACTATTTACCAAATCGAACCAAAAATAGTGAACATCTTTACCACCATCGTCTCCACCGACCCGACGCATAAATATCTGAGAAAACACCCTCTGTCGTCTCCACCCGACCAACACATCTACCTTCACTAAATCGATTTACCAAACCGTTCAGCCGACAATTCAGCCGCTGGCGCAAAATCGAAACAAAAGCGGCGCATACTGGTAAACGTTTGACGCTGTTTATCAGTTTTACCAGCCCCATCGGAAGGTGTTTCATGGTCGCATTCGATCGCAACCCGCAAGACTTCAAGTATCTGCGCCTGCTGTCGAGACAGTTCCCCACCGAACAATCCGCGTTTACCGAGATCATCAATCTCTCGGCCATCCTCAACCTGCCCAAAGGCACCGAGCATTTTATGAGCGACGTGCATGGCGAGTACGAAGCCTTTATGCACATCCTCAACAACTGCTCGGGCGTCGTGCGCGAGCATGTCGACGAGATTTTTGGCGACACGCTCACCTTTGACGAAAAGGGCGAGCTGTGCACGCTCATCTACTACCCGCGCGAGAAGATCGAGCTGGTCCGCAGCCAGCGCGAGGACTCGCCCACCTGGTACAAGACGATGCTTGACCAGCTCATCATGGTCGCCCGCTCGCTTTCGAGCCGCTATACGCGCTCCAAGGTGCGTAAGGCCATCCCACGCGATTACGCCTACATCATCGACGAGCTGCTGCACACGCATCCGGACGAGAACAACTATCGCGTGCGCTATCATGAGCGCATCGTGGAGTCCATTCTGGAGACCGCCAGCGCCGACGACTTTATCGAGTCGCTCGCCTCGCTCATCAAGCGCTTGGCCGTCGACCACCTGCACCTGGTGGGCGACGTCTTCGACCGCGGCGGCGGCGCGGCCAAGATTATGGACCGCCTGCTCACCTACCATTCGCTCGACATCCAGTGGGGCAACCACGACCTGCTGTGGATGGGCGCTGCGGCCGGTGAGCCCGCCTGCATCGCCACGGTGCTGCGCAACAACCTACGCTACGACAACTACGAGATCCTGGAGAACGACTACGGCATCTCGCTGCGTGAGCTTGTCGCCTTCGCCGACGCCACCTACACCGCCGGTGAGTCCATCACCCCGCTGATCAAGGCCATCAACGTCCTGCTCTTTAAACTCGAAGGCCAGATTATCCAGCGCCACCCCGAGTTCGATATGACCGACCGCCTGCTACTCGACAAGATCGATCATGACACCGGCACGGTCACGCTCGCCGACGGCAGCGTGTGGCCGCTCACGACCAACGACTTCCCCACCGTCGATCCGGCGGACCCCTACACGCTCACGCCCCAAGAGCAGCACATCATCGACAAGCTCGTGTCCGAGTTTGTCACCGCCGATCACCTGCATCGCCATATCGATTTCCTCTATACCCACGGCTCCATGTACAAGGTCGCCAACGGCAACCTGCTGTTCCACGGCTGCGTGCCACTCAACGAAGACGGCACCTTTAGCAGCATGAACTGCCTGGGCACCTGGCACACTGGCCGCGATTATCTCGATTTTTGCGACCACATCGCCCGCCGCGCCTGGCGCGTGGGCGACCGCGACGCTCTCGACTGGATGTGGTACCTGTGGATCGGCTTTAACTCACCCGCCAGCGGACGCCTGGTGCGTACCTTCGAGCGCGCCTATATCGCCGATAAGAGCACCTGGGTCGAGCCGATGGACCCGTACTTTACGCTTACCAAGTCGCCCTCGGTCTGCGACGACATCATGCGCGAGTTTGGCGTCACGCCCATGGCATGTTCACCGACCGGCCACATCATCAACGGCCACACGCCCGTTAAAACCACCAAGGGCGAGCAGCCCATCCGCGCCAACGGTAAGCTGCTGGTCATCGATGGCGGCTTCTGCCGCGCCTACCATCCCAAGACGGGTATCGCCGGCTATACGCTTATCTCGAGCTCGCGCGGCTGCCGTCTCAAGTCGCACCGGGCCTTTACGACGGTTGCCGAGGCACTCACACGCAACGTGGACATCGAGAGCGAGACCAACCGTTTTGACCAAGCAGACCGCCGCCGCATGGTCAGCGATACCGATACGGGCGCCAAGATTCGCAGCCAAATCCAGGACCTGCGCCAGCTGCTCGATGCATATAGAAACGGTGCTATCGAGGAGCGCGCCTAGCACCACCCGTGGGGATTGGCTAAACTTGCTGAGTTTGTCATCCCCACGGCGCCCCGGCGCCACCATAAGGCAGGTACCATGCAAAAGCTCCTTGCGCAGATCATGAAGTTTGGCGTCGTCGGCGTCATTGCCACGGTCATCGACTTTGGCATTATGAATCTGCTCCACTACGGTCTGGGCCTCAACATCCTAATCGCCAACACCAGCGGCTTTATCATCTCACTCATCTTTAACTACCTCGCCAGCATGAAGTACGTGTTTGCGCACAAGGAGGGCATGAGCCGCCGCCGCGAGTTCATTATCTTTGTCGTGCTGTCCGTGATCGGCCTGGCACTCAACGACGGTATCGTGTTGACACTCAACGCCGGTCTGGGACTCGAGGCCAATATCGCCAAGATCTGCGCCACCGCGCTTGTCATGGTCTACAACTTTGTGACCCGAAAGATCTTCCTGGAAGGCGACGAGACCAAGTAACTCGCAACCTTACAGCCTTACGATGCCCACGGATGACGCGCGTCGAGCGCTGTGTTGTTCGTGGGCTTTGCTCGTTTACGGGCAAATTTTCAACGTTTGCGGATTAGCTCTTGAAAATTTGGCGAGTTCGTATAGTTCTTGGCAAAGACCTTACGTTTCCCTTGCAAAAGCTCTAAAGTATCCTCTGCTCGATTCATCAACGCATTGGATGTGATTACGTGCGCAAGGCACTGGCACAACCTCATACCAAGCAGTTCCTCAAGTTCGCTGTCGTGGGTCTTATCTCCTTTGGCATCGACTGGGGTATGCTCATTGCGCTTGTCGAGCTGTTTCACCTCGACTTTTTGATGAGCACCACGGTCTCGTTTACCACGTCCGTCGTGGTCAACTACTGGCTCAGCATGAAGTACGTGTTCGACCATCGCGAGGGCATGAGCCGCAAGCGCGAGTTCACGATCTTCACCATCCTGTCGGTGATCGGCCTGGGCCTCAACGACCTATACATGTTTGTGGGCGTCACGTTTTTGAGCATCGGCTACCAGGCCATGAAGGCCATCGCCACGTTCCTCGTCACCTGGTACAACTACTTCAGCCGCCGCTTCTTCCTCGAGGGCGCACGGTCGTAGTCAATTCACTATTTGCTTGAATGTATAACCGGTTGGAATTCCCATTCCAACCGGTTTTTTGTTTGCTGAGAGACCCGGCAGCCCAATCCCATTCGCATGAAAAACGGGCGGCCCGGATGTTTGTCCGAACCGCCCGTCTGGCGCGCTATGTCGAGGCCTCTAGCCTGTAACGTAATACCAGACCACGTTGTCGCCGTTGGAGAGAACGTAGTTGCTGCAGGCCGTCATGGGCGTTGTGCCGTTGACGGAGTACATCCAGCCGCTCGTACCGCCGTACTGTTTCTCGGCCAAACCACCAATCGCGGAGACATACGTGCCGTACGACGAGCCATGTGCGTTGACAGAAAGGCCCAGCGCGCACAGGGCATCGTAGACAGTAGCGCCTTCGTTAAAGGTAAAGGTGCCACCAGAAGACACAGGATTACCCACAGCGCTCGATGTGACCGAAACCGTCACTGTTACGTAGCTGGACTCCTGCGAGCCGCTCTGGCCGCCCGAGGAGGCGTTTCCACCATTAGAGGATGAGGCTCCATCGGACGACTGGCCACCGCCCGAAGAAGCACCGCCAGACGCATTGGAAGCATCACCGGCTCCCGTATTTTGGGCAGCGGATTTATCGCCAGACTTCTTGCCGTCCTGGTCCTCGGACTTCTTGTTATCCGAGTTCTTGTTCGATTCCTTGTTTGAAGACTCGGAATCGTCCTTGGACTTGGACTCATCAGAATGCTTGGACTCATCTTTTGCGTCATTCGATGACTTGGAATCCTTGGAACTGGCCTCGCCCGAAGTCGTAGTCGAGCCAGACGCCTTGGCGTCCTTGGTGACGACGCTCTCCCCCGTCACGGTCTGAATGATCCAGTCGATGGACCAGGCGCCGCTCTCGGAAGGATGGACGAAGCCCAGCGAGACGACGATTAGAATGGTGCACGCGGCAGTCAGGACGCCGAGGAGCGCCTTGCGACGAGGGGCGGACGCCGCCGAAGCGGCGCCCTGTTGCTTTGCATCGTCAAGCTGGATAAACGAGGAATCTGGTTGCTTGGGGTCAGCGTCCTTGGATTTATTGGACACAGCCCTCACCTACCGACGTTTGGTGAACACGAACACGCCGACGATGGCGAGACCGATGACGCCGGCGGCAACGCCAACAATGGCGAGTGGGTTGGTGCCAGTCTCCTGCTCGGAAGCACCAGAGGACTTCTTAGCAGTGGTCGTGGAAGCAGCGCCCGTATCGGACTTGGAATCGGACTTCTTGTCGGACTTGTTGTCCTTCTTGTCAGACTTCTTGTCAGACTTCTTCTCGTCCTTCTTATCGGACTTATCGGAGTCCTTCTTGTCGGACTTGTTGTCCTTGGTCTCGGTCTTGGTCGACACCGTCGTCTTGGTCGTCGGCTTATGACCCGGGGCGACAACGCCGCCAGCCTGCTGGCCCTTCGTGCCGGAGCCGGAACCCGTGCCAGTGCCGGCACCAGCACCAGAACCGTTGCCAGCGCCACCGTTACCACCATTAGTGCCAGAACCGCCATTACCGCCAGGGTTAACAGCATTCTTGGTCCACTTGGCATACAGCGTCAGATCGGCCGTCACCGGCGTACTGAAGTCATACGCCTGCGTGCAAGCCTCATCGGTATACCAACCGCCGAAAGTGTAGCCATCGCGCGTCGGATCGGCCGGCTTGACCAGCTTGCCGTCGGCCGTAGCCACAAACTTAGTGTCGCAAGCAGACCCGCCGTTGGAATTAAAGGCAACCGTCCAAGACTCAACAGCCCCGAGCTTGAACAGCGTGCCCGAATCATTGATGTAGTAGAGGTTGCCAGAAGCATCGGCAATGACCGGAGAGTCACAGTATTGGTAATGGCCAGCCGCATCATAAATCTGCGTCGCCTCTGCGTCGCCGAGCGTATAGCGATACACGCCACCACCAGCAGAGTAGTTGACGTAATCCTTGCTATCCGCGCTGTTAACGGTGAAGTACACATAGGTCTTGCCGCCCTGAACACTCACCAGCGGAGTAGCAGCAATACCGTTGAGGCCAGCCGGCAGCGCCTTGCCGTCGGCAGCAGCGACCATCGTGGTCTTACCCGTCTTCAGGTTATAGAGAACCAGAGCAGAGCCAGTAGCCGTCTGTCCGCCGACAATCAGATTGTCACCAGACACCGCAGGGGCGCTCAGATTATTCGTAAGGCCCAGATCAACCGTCTTCTGTTCACTCAGCACGCCCTTCGCCGAAAGCGAAATCACATGGAGCTTTCCATCGTGCGTCATCTGATAGAAGGTCGAACCATTGGACGGATCGGCAATGCAATCGGCATTTGCGACAGTGCCGAGCTTCATGGTCGAAACGACATCGCCCGTCGTCTTATCAATGCACTTAAGCGTGCCCGCGCTCGTAGGAACAATGGCGTACTTATCCGTCAGCGCAGCGCCAGTCCAATAATAGCCCTCGGAGGGGTCAATGTTCTGCCAAGAAACTTCGCCCGTGGCAATCTTGATACGCTTCAGGGAGCCGTTGCCGTAGGTCGCGTTGTAGTTCTCGTCATACGAAATATCGACCGTACCAACATAGACGTACTCGCCGTCCGAAACCACGGTGCAGGAGCTCTGCGTCAAATCCGTCAAACCAGGCGTCAGCCACTTGCAGATCAGCTTGTCTGCAGTAATCGCCTGGACCGCACCGCCGTTGAGCGGAACAATGATAAGGCCATTGGTATAGATCGGACGAGAGGTATAGCTCACCTTGGAGGCAAGCGGCGCAGAGGCAACCTTTTTGCCCGTGGACGAATCGATCTTAATGAGCTCGTTCTCGGTCGCGATGTACACAAAACCGTTAGCAATGACAGGCTCGCTGCAGTTGGCATACTGCTGGCCAGACTCGGCCTTCCAATCGAAGGCCCACTTAAGACCGGCGGCCTGCGCAGGCGTCTTGGCATCCGTTACGGTCGAACCGTTGCCACTGTTGCCGTAGCCGGCCCACTCGGCATCCCAATCAGGAGTCGTCGCACTCGGGTCCACGACAATCTTGTCGGGATCGGGCATGGCCGAATCGTCGGTGGTATAGGCAAGCGTAACCTTATCGCCGCTCTTGAGCGTAATCTGATTGGCGCAGAGTAAGGAGGGCTCTCCATTGATATACAGGTGCCAATATTTATTGGTCGCAGCATCCCAGACATACGGCTTATGATCGAACGGCGAAGTAATGGAATTCAGGAGCCAGTATGCACCGCTCTGGGAGGCGTTGTACTTAACGCCCTTCGCCTTCAGAACCGTCTCAATAAGGTCCTGGGCCGTAGAGCCTTCGGGCAAAGAAACATTGCTTGCCGAGCCCCAGCGAGTATTGTTGCCGTTGACATCGGGACCGATAACATCGACGGACCCAAGAACCTGACCGGGGAGGGCATCGGCGTCAGCACCATACATAAAGGTGACGGTATCGCCCTCTTGGAGCTTGTAGGCACCGGCGCCAACGTCGGCGAACTTGCCATTTACGTAGAAGTGCCAATAGCTTTTGGTCGCAGCGTCCCAGCCATAGGATTTACCATCGAACGGCGAAGTAATGCCGTTGAGGAACCAGCCGCAAGACGATTCGCTAGCATCGAGCTTAAGGCCGGTCTGCTCAAGGAGATCCTTGGCAGTAGAACCCGCCTTGAGACTCGTCTGGCCCGTCGAAGCCCAAACCTGCTGCTTGCCGTCCTTGCCCTTACCGAGGACCTGAACGGAAGCATGGACGGAATCAGAGGGCAACTGGTCGCCCCAGCCACCGTAGAACCACGTAACGGTATCGCCAGCATGAATGGTGACATTGTCTGCCGTGTAGTCGCTCGACTTGCCGTTGATGAACAGCTGCCAATAGGTCGAATAATCGAGCGGCGTACCCAGCTCAACGCCGTTGTACTTAAGGCTCAAAATGATGGAGCCCGCGGCAAAGGCGTCGATGCCATTCGCCTCGAGCGCGACCTTCGTAAGGTCAAGTGCGCTCGAGCCGGACGTCACCACATACTGCGCGTTATCGACCCAAGTCTGAGTCTTGCTCTGGGCATCGCGACCAATGACGGTCACATTTGCGGCAACCTGGTCCTTAACGACAGGGGACGCGCTACCAGCCGTATAGGCAAACTCAATCTTCTGCCCCTGGGTGAGCTTGACGCTGCTCGCGCCAACCGAGGAAGACGCGCCGTCGACGAACAGCTGCCAGTAGGCATAAGTCGCCGGATCGAAGGCAAGCGTGCGGCCATCGCTCGGGGATGTGATGCTTTTGAGGTAGAACCCGTATGCCGTGTTCGGATCGTAGTCCGCCTTGAAGCCCGTCTTCTCCTGCAGCTTAATGAAGGCATCCGCAGCCGTCGCGCCCTCGTCGAGCTTGAGCTGCGTAGGTGCCACCCAGGTCTGAGCCTTGCCGTCGGCATCGGTGCCGATAATCGAGAACGAGACTTCGACTTGCTTCTTGGCGACATCGCCGGTTTCCGTCGGGTTCTCTGCCTGGACGGCGGCCGCGGCGGCAGATCCTGCTTGGCCAGCGGATGCCGTCGAAGACTGCTCGCTCGCGGCAGGGTTCTCCCCCGTCACCGAGCCTTCGTCGCCAGCTGCCGCCCCTGTTGTGGCGGCACTAGCTGCGGGCGCGCTCCCAGAATCCGAAACCTCGGCCTTGCCCTGGTCGGCAGCACCATCCGCAGGCGCTGCACCCTCGTCCAGCGTCGTAGCCTGAGCCACAGCCTCAGCAATGCCCTCGGCACCCTCGGCCCACAGCTGAGCCGGCGTGGTGCCAAAGGCCATCGCGAAGGCCAGGAATGCCACCAGGCCGCGCTTGGCTACGCCGCGCGCAATCGCGCCACGGCGATGCAACGAGGTGCGCTCACGCTCGTCCTCAAACATATCCATTTGTCCCCCATTGTCTGTACTTGGAGCGTTGCCTTGATGCTGCCCCACGTCATCGCGCATGTTGCGCTCGAGTTCCCCCATCGGGGTCCCCCTTCCCTCCAGAGCCCTATGCACACCGGCGGCATACGCCGCCGCCGTATGCAAGATGGGAGGCGATCCGACTTAACCTTAACGACTCGGGCACGTCGTCCGATCTGCGACGCGAACATCCCGAGCCAAGAGGAATTACGGTTACTGGTACAGCCGGGGACTTGCACCCCGATTCTCCCAAACGCGCAGGAAAACCGCGCATTCGTGCGTCTCCGCACCACCATCTAGGCCATCGATTATTACCGTCGATATGGTAGCACGCAAAAGGGCCTCGCACGCAGGCGAAGCCCAAGGTAAAAGCTATTGTTTGCGATAGGAAAATGCGGTGACGGTCGCGGCCTCTAGTGCTTGCCGCCGTGACTGTTGAGCCAGATATTGCGGCCCAGCATAAGCGCCAGCACCAGTGCGCTGACGTAGCCCATAAAGCCAATGACCGGGATACCAAACACAACCGGCTCGATGCGCGCGTAGTACACCACCGACGAACCGATAAACAGGCCGGCGATAACGATAGCCATCGACATGCGGTCGATAATTCCGCCCAGCTGTCGCAGCGCCTTATCGCTGCTCATGATCTGTGTGTTCACCTTAAGCTGGCCGCGCGTGAGCATACGCGAAGCCAAGCCCAGATACTCGGCCGCCTCGAGCGAGCCTTTTGCCGCACGATAGCTGCTCGCGGCAAGATCGCGCCCCATATCGCGCACGCGCGCATAGGTGCTCTTCTCGTTTTTGATGTGCGTCTGGATGATCTGGATCATGTTGACGTTGGGCATGTACTCGGTCAACAGGCCCTCGAGCGTCACCATGCCGCGGGCGAACATCGTCACCACGCTCGGCAGCTCAACGTCGTTTTTGCGCGCCAGGTTTAACAGCGAGGTCAAAAACTCGCCGATATCCAAGTCCTTCAGGTCAAGGCCCGCAAAGTCAGCCACGATAAAGTCCAAATCGGACAAAAAGGCCGAATGATCGAGCTCGGCCGAATCGCCACGCGTCACGGCAAAGCGCATGAGCGAATCCTTGAGCTTTGGCACGTCGCCCTCGGCCACGGCGAAAATCATGTCCTTTACGATACCGCGATCGTGGCTCGACATGCGTCCGACCATGCCCAAGTCGATAAAGTAGACGATGCCGTCCTTGAGAATAATGTTTCCCGCATGCGGGTCGGCATGGAAAAAGCCGTCATCGAGCACCTGCGTCGAGTAATCCTCGACGATTGCGGCACCGATCTTTTCCAAGTCATAGCCCTCGGCCACCAAGCACTCAGGATCGGCGATCGAAATGCCGTCGATGTAGTCCATGACCACAACGTGCTCGGTGCACAGATCCAGATAGGATTTAGGACACGTCACGCCATGAACGCTCTTATGGAACTCGTAGAAGTCGTTGAGGTTTTTGGCCTCGGCCAAAAAGTTGGTCTCCTCGCGAAACGAGGTCCACAGCTCCTCGACTACGCCGTGCAGGTCAACGAATTGATCGGTGTTGACGAACTTGGAAACGATACGCACCACCGAGCGGATGATATCGATGTCCTGTGCCATAACCTGCTGCGCACCGGGGCGCTGCACCTTGACGGCCACGTCCTCGCCCGTCACCAGACGAGCGCGGTGCACCTGCGCGAGCGACGCGCTACCAAGCGGATTGGGGTCGATCGCATCGAACATCTCCCCCAGGCGCAGGCCGTATTCTTCTTCCAGACAACTGAGTACGACCTCGTACGGCACCGGCTCCACGTCGGAGCGCAGACGACGCAGCTCGTCGCAAAAGCGTTGCGGCAAAATCTCGGACCGGTTGGCCAGAATCTGCCCCATCTTGACGAACATGGGGCCGAGTTCCTCGAGCAGGCGGCGCAAACGAACCGGCGTGAGGTTATCCCACACGCGGTACTTTTTGACCAAGCGAACAATTTGCCCAATGCGTTCGCGACGACCCGCCGGCGTGAGCTGGTATTCCTCATCCGGCGCCATCGCTTCGGGCTCCTCGGGCACCATATCGACAGCGCGCGGCTTCTTGCGAGCGCCCGAGACGGCGGCGTCGACCTCATCGACAACCGCCGCCTCGTCACCCAAGGGATCTAGATTGTTGTATTCGGTGGTGGAATCTGCCATCTGCGCTGCTACTCGGCCTCTTCGGTATCCTTCGCATCGTCGGGCTCAACGGACTCGACGGGCACCGAGGTCACGTTGTCCTCGACCGAATCGACGATGTCGCGCACATGGGCCAGGAAGGCCGTGCGCTCGGGGGCGGTCATGACGCGGACGCGAGCCAAAATGAGCTCGTCGAGCACGCGCTGGGCCGCGGTCTCGCCCTGCATGCCCAAGCGCTCGGTCAGATCGGAGATGGTGCCACCGGCCTGTTCGAACATGTCGGACACACTGCGGGCGATATCGGGAGCACCTGCGTCCTTGCGCACCTGCTCGCCCTTGGTATTGAGGTCGTCGAGAACCTTCTTGCCGCCCTCGACGGCAACAGCGGCGGCGCCGAAGCCCACGTTGATGGCGCCGTTAACAAGCTGATCGAGTTTCATAACCATGGTTGTCTCCAATCACAAACAACTGCATTGGCGTTCTTGTACCCAAGATTGAGTGAAAGCGACAAAGCGTTTTAGCGCTATTCGATCGACGGGAAATCCCTACCTCACGTTGTCGTTCATCGCGAAAGAGTTCTTCATGGCGCAGCTCGTAGTGTAGAGCACCTTGCCCAGTAGAGCATCGGTCTCTACGCGAACACGCTCGGCAAACCCCTCGTTGGCGCGTGCAAGCTCGGTGGGCACCTCGGCCTCGGGCAGCGCGGCTACGGCAGCGTCAACGTCGTGAATCTGCTTGTGGCCCATGCCGCCGACTTTCTCCTGGTAGTCCTCGACGGCGCGACCGCACTCGTGGAAACGGACATCGGCCAGGGCGCCGATCAGGCGGTTGGCCCAGTAGAAGTTTTCGGACGTCACGCGAGCCTGCGTGTCGGCATAGTACTCGGGCATGGTCTCGACGTTGGCGTACAGCGGAACCAGCGCGTTAAACGAGTTGGAGCCAAAGGCCATCCACTGCACGGCGCGGTAGGCCGGCTGCGCATAGGGGCGCAGCTGCAGCACGGCGAGCTGGCTGTTGCGGTTGATGCCGATGGGACGATAGGCGCCGCGTGTGGCGGGCGTACCCTTGCTGCCGTAGCAGTCGTACTCCGTGCCCTGGTAGTGGCTCGAAAGCACGTACTTGATGTCCTCGATGGTCACCTTGCGCTCGGGCACGCGGCTCCAGGGAATATCGTCGCTCTCGGGCGTGTAGTCGGCCTCGGGACCGTCCCACACATCGCTGGGGTTAAGGCAGCGCTGCATGTACCAAGCGCGCGGCGTGTTGTAAACGTGGTCGCTGTCACTGTGCGAGCCAAAGGCCTCGCGCGGGTTAAAGACCGCGGCCGGACCGTCGCCCTCGACGCCCAGCGTCAGGTCCAGATGCCACTCGGCCATCCAGGAGCGCAGGTCGGCGGAGCACATGTGGTCGGCCTGGGCGCCCTCGGCGTCATCCAGGTCAAAGCTGTCGATACCCAGCTGGTTGGGCATGGTCACATAGGCGTCATCGGGCACGCGCTTGGCGATCCAGTGGTGGCCGCCGATGGTCTCGAGCCACCAGATCTCGTTCACGTCGCTAAAGGCGATGCCATTGTTCTCGTAGGTGCCGTAGCGCTCGAGCAGGTCACCCAGAATGCGTACGCCGTCGCGGGCGGATTTGGCATATGGCAGCACCAGGGTCACCATGTCCTCCTCGCCCAGACCGCCGGGCTGCGCCGGAACATAGCCGTCCTCGCCCTCGTTGCCCTTGGCGGGCACGTAGTCCACGAGCGGGTCGGCGCCGCGAACGCGCTCGTTGGTGGTGAGCGTCTCGGTTGCGGACATGCCCACATTGAGCTCGTTGAAACCGGCCTCGGCCCAGATGCCGTGGCCCGGAACAACATCGGGGACGCTCGTGTAACGCATGGGGTTATCGGGCAGTTCAACGGTCAGGTGACTCAGGACGCTCGTGTAGACGCGCGGCTGCTCGTCGGGATGCACCACGCGCATACGCTTGGGCTCAAACACCCCGTTGGACGAGTCCTCGTTGCGGGCAACCAACGTCGACCCGTCGTAGCTCGCGTTCTTACCAACCAAAATCGTTGTGCACGGCATGCGCATCCTCCTTGAGCGAAGAAATCAAACGATAACAGTGTATCGCTTCGGCGCAGAAAGGGCGAAACCGCGGCGTTGGCAACCCCCGTGGTCAAAAAATGCCAAATATGAGTACTGTAACCAATTTAGTAACAGCAATTTTGCTACGCATGGATGTCAAAAATCTACATTTGTTCAGAAATTAGATGATGTAATTCCTCATAGGTCCAATAAAATAGGCTTTCTATCGATAATAAATATCGTTAGAGAGCCTATTTGACCTAAAATATATGTGACTATCTTGGCAACAGTACTCATATTTGGCATTTTTTGTCCACGGGGTATAGAACTAACCCCTCAAACAGCCCAAAACGCCTATTTCGATGCGCGCTCGGCCGCCTCGATCACGTGTTTGGCGAGGATCGCCGTCGTCACAGCGCCCACGCCGCCCGGCACGGGCGTGATGGCGTTAACGACCGGCTCCGCAGCATCAGAATCGACGTCACCCACCAGCTTGCCAGCGGCCTCGTCCCAATTAATGCCAACATCGATGATCGTCTGGCCCTCGCGAACCGCATCCACGCCAATCGTACGCGCGCGTCCAACGGCGGCAACCACAATGTCGGCAGCACGGCACTCGGCAGCAAGGTCGCGCGTATGCGTATGGCACGTCGTCACGGTCGCATTGCGCGCCGTAAGCATGGCGGCAACAGGACGCCCGATCACCAGCGAGCGCCCGACCACAGCAACCTTAGCTCCATCCAGCTCAACGCCGTAATGATCCAGCAAAGCAAGCACGGCTTCGGCTGTGCAGGGGGCAAAACCCTCGCCGCGCCCCGAAAGCGTGGTGAGCAGCGAAACCGGCGTCATGGAGTCAACGTCCTTAGCAGGATCGAGTGCCGCGGCAACCGCGTCCTCGTCAAGGCCGGCGGGCAGCGGGCGGAACATCAGGCAGCCATGAACAGACGAATCGGTATTGATGTCCTCGATGGCCGCCAACAGCTCGTCCTGCGAGACGTCGGCAGGCAGCAACACGCGACGAGCTTCGATGCCCACCTTTTCGCAGCGCTTGAGTGCACCGCGCTCGTAGGATAGGTCGTCCTCGCGCTCGCCCACGCGCACGATAGCAAGCGTCGGAGCAACGCCGCGCTCGCGCAAAGCCGCGCAGCGAGCGACGAGCTCCTCGGTCAAAGCACGGGCAACGGGAGCCCCTTTGAGCAGCTCAGCCATGGCTATCCCCTCTTCCTTGCGGCATCGGCAGCGCGGCGCGCCAGCGCATCGGCGCGCGGCAACCACGTATCCAGCAGCTCATCGCACGCCGCCTCGAGCTCCTCAGCGCGCACCCGGTCTTTCATAGACGTGGTATTGGCAAAGAGCGTCAGGCTCGCGCCCTGCATGGCGGCGCGGCAGAATACGGCGCCGCAGGCCACATCGGACAGCAGCTGTCGGGAGCCCTTGTCCGCCATGTCCTCGAGCAGCGCCAGCGCGCGCCCGCAGGCGTCCATGATCCGATACGGTGGCATGGCGGCCACGTGTAACGCGTCCTGAATCGCAGCCGGTCGAGCCGGATCCTCGCGCGAAATACCGTACGCCGCCGACACCTGCCCGTAGGCTCGAACGTCCTCGGCAACCAAGTCGACAAGCTCCTGAGACAGCTCATCTGCCTGGGCAAACGCGTGCGTCAGATCGTCCGCGCGATCGGCAAGCGCGGGATTGGTCGCGCCGTAACGCGCGACCATCCCGCAAAGCGAGGCGCCCAGCGCGCCCACAAAGGCGCTCGCGCTGCCGCCGCCGGGCACCGGCTCGCGCGCGGCAAGCGCCTCGGCAAATCCGCGGCAGGTCTTATCCATCATCTCTTGGCTCATACGCACGCACCTTCAAGTCATATACATCGGTCGGGCGGCGACCGCCGACCGACCGCATCGATCACATAATGGTGCTAAGTCTAGCCCATAAGTACTCGAGCGTCAGCGCACCTGGCCATCGCGGATTTCTATGGCACACGATAGGCGGCAACAACACAAACATGGGACACATGGCCCACCTTTCGAGACTCCCGGGCAGCGGCAACTGGGGCATACATATAGGTAAGGAAACCTATGTTGGGGCAATGCTTAACACGGCACCGGACGACGAATGGAGGAACAACAGCACAGCAAACAAAGCCATCGTGTGCGCGCAACCGCCGCCCCAGCGATCCGCGGCACACGATGTCCCTGGCAGACAAGGAGGACGCCACCATGAAGAAAAAGACCCTATCGATTCTTTCCCTTTGCATCGCCCTCTTTGCCGCGTTTGCCCTTGTCGGCTGCGGCGGGAGCGCATCGGGCGGAGGCGGCAGCACCGCCAAGAGCGAGAGCAAGGAAAAGGCCCCCGTCGCCAAGAAGACCGACTTCATCTGGTTTAAGGTCGAGATGCCCGAGGGCGTCGAGATCACCGACGTCGCAGGCGACACCGCCGACAGGGCCCAGTTTAAGTTCACCGAGAGCGAGCACGCCAGCGATCGCTTCATCCCCGTCTTCGATCCTGACAAGAACGCCGATGAACTGTTCGACTATGAGGCAAAGTGGAAGGCCAACTCCGGATGGACCGAGAGCGATCCCGTTAAGTACAACGGCAAGACCTGGCGCAGTGCCTACTTTACGCACTCGGGCGGCGTGACGACCGAGTACTTCACCGACGTTGACGGTGGCAGCGTGTATGTGCGCATCGACAACGTCGAGGAGCACAAGGACGCCGTCGAGACCATGATGAAGTCCCTGGAATTTGCCGATGATATCGCCAAAGCCAAGACCGAGGCCATGGACGTCAAGCTCGACGATATCGAGATCAAGCGCTAAACGACTGGCGAGCGCAGCGGGAAACACGGGCACAGTGCAAACAAGCGACGATACCCCAGCGCTTTGCACCAAGGGAGGATCGGCTCGCCGGCCCCCCCTTCTTATGCCGATAGCCGGCGAACGCGAGGGTGCCGGGCGGCAAAACCACCCCCAGCGCGGTAGCAGCACAAATAGACAAGCGCCCCAACGCGTCCACCCACCGATTTATTGCGCCGCGCAGACAATTAAACCAGCATCTTTAAACATCTGGGCAGTATAGTGACCAAAACTATCGCATAACCGCACTCTGCGAATGGAGGAGTCATGGCCGAACATCATGCCATCAGTCGCCGAGCGTTTACGCTGGGCCTTGGACTTGCAGCGTTGTCGCCGCTGACAAGCCTGCCCGAAACCGTCACGCTGGGCATTAGCCCGCGGACAGCCTTTGCGGACGGCACGGCCGAGCCAGCGGCCAACCTCAACAATTTCGTCATTCGCCTTCGCCCCGCGGGCTACTTTCGCACCGCGAGCGTCAACGAAGATGGCAACGTCATCGGCAACGTCTGCCACCTGTTTAATGACGGCACGTCCAGCAAGCTCATCCTTGAGCACGTAGGGACCGATGCGGACGGCACAAACTGGTATGCCATCCGCACCCTGCTCAATTTCGAAGAGCACAAGAAGACGGGCTACAGCATTTGGTCGGTCGATGGCGACTCGGACAAAGATGGAAAGGTCATCCACGTATGGAGTGGCGAGTACGACCATAAGGACAGCCGCGCCTATACGTTCGACCACCAGTTCGACGGAACTTATATTATTCGAGACCGCATATACACGAAAAACGGTATTAACTACCTGGCCATAGAATCGAAAGGTAAAGACCAAGACAACAACAAGATTTGCCAAAAGAAATATTCCATTCCGTGGGAGCTCGAGCTTGTCGGCTACAGCATGGACAAGACCAATGCCACAGTTAGCAGCATCGACTGGACCACGTATAGCAGCTACGTCGACGGACCATGTTGGATGAGCCACGTCGAAGGCAACAAGTACCTCGACGAGCTGAGCATCCCGGGCACGCACGATTCGGGAACTTGCAGCGTGGACAACGACACCGAACCCCAATCCTCGCAAGCAAAGTGCCAGCAGGACTACATCCCCACGCAGTTGCTCGAAGGCATTCGCTATTTTGATATCCGACTCGGAAAAGGCAACGACCCCGGCATCGACCATGGAAGTTGCTACCTGCTCAAAAAAGACGGGCACTTCATGCATCTCTCCGATGTCGTTGGCTACTTCAAAAAGTTTTTGAACGAAAATCCGTCAGAAGCGCTCATCATGCTTGTATCCCGAGGCAACAACGAGGCTACTGACGAGAGCCTTACGACGGCTTTCGCCAAGGTTTTAGACGACAACCCCAAACTGTTCTATACGTCGAGCCGCGTTCCCACACTGAACGAGGTGCGCGGAAAGATCGTCCTGCTGCGCCGATTTGGACTCGCCGGCGACAGCGTAAGCGGCCACACGTGGGGCCTCGACCTAACCGAATGGGACAACAAAATCGCAGCACACCCCAGCAGCTCCTCTATGTGTCTCGTCCAAAACGCGCAAGGCTTTGAAGCCGCAGGGGAAACCGGCGACAAAAAAGCCTATTGCACCAAGGTATATGCCCAGGACCATTACGAATGCACCGGAACCGACAAGATCAGCTGGGTCGATATGGCCCTGCAGGAGACGGCTAAGCTCACCCGCAACGAGGTAGATGTCGAGGACGATAACGGGGCCAAGGAGCAAGTCCTGGAGCGCTGCTGGTCTATCAACTACACCAGCTGCACGAATCACAAGCAAGGAAGCAACCCATTTACCGCAGCGCGAGTAGTCAACGAGCATCTGTACAAGAGCCCGTACATCAACCCCAGCGACAACGAGGAAACAAAGTCAGATTACCTCAAGCACATTGGCATCATCGCATCCGACTTTGTTGATGCGGCGCTGGCCCGGAGCATCTACCAGCGCAATTACGATTACGATACACAGCACAAGCAGACAGCTTCGTACTACCTCCCGACCCGCATGCGCATGACGTACGGCGACTCGCTGAGCGATGCCTCGCTCCAGGATGGCAAGACCGTTGGCGAGGGCCATTTCCGCCTTGTCGACAGCAGCAACGTACTCAACGTGGCGGCTTCGGGCCATGCGTTTACCATCGAATATGTGGATGTCGACGCCTTGGGCAACGAGACCGTTACGGAGCTGCGGGGTCATGTGCCCATCGATATCGATCCGCGCGCGTTGACGCCCCATTTTGAGGGGCTCGAAGGCCTTAAGGCCGGCGAAGACGTGCGCGCCAAGATTGCGGCATCACTCGAGGGCAAGCTCGAAACCGATGCCTGCACGGCCCAGCTCGAGTTTGTGCACGACGCGAACGGCGCTCCGGGCACGGCAATGGCCGAGGGCGAAACATTTGCCGCAGGGACGTACTGGGTGCGCGCGAAAGGCCTTTTGGGCGACGCGGCACAGAACTACACGCTCGTCAGCGATGGAGCCGCAAGCTTTACCGTAGCGGCCTCGGGCAGTGCAGGCGGCACCGGCAGCGGCACGGGTTCCAACGCAGACAGCGCTGATAAGAATGGTAAGGGCAACAAGGGCAAGGGCTCGGGCGGAAAGCTCGCCAACACGGGCGACGGTTCCGGCATTGCCGCCGGGCTCGCCGCTGCCGCCATGGCGACGACAGTCGCCGGCGCAGCAATGCTTGCCAGTGACCGCGAAAACGCTGGGGACGGTAGCGAATAGGCCAGCCGGCCTTTTGGGCGCATCAACTCGATGAGGGGCGCAGAACACCGTTCTGTGCCCCTGATTTTTACCTTGGTCCGAACGCCGCTATCGGCTACATCACCATGTTCAGCGCTTTCACAAATTCCTGGGCCTTCGCACGGCTACTCAGGCTAAAGACGCAAGCGGTCAACAGCCTGTTACGCAGGAAAACGTCGCGACCCTTGATCCTGTTGACCCCCGTGATGTCCTTAAGGTAGACAATCTCGGTGTGCTTGCCGCCGAAAGTGCCCTTCTTGAGCACCTCGATACGATTGGGGTAGATCTTAACGTCTTTAAACCCACCCGAACCTTTGTCCTGGAATAGCAGCGTGTTGTTGTCCATACGCGTCACTCCCGTGGGGTTCGCTAAAACTGTCTCTATTGCCACATTTTAGTCACCGCAAGGCTCCCATGCGAAGGTGCCAGACAGCAAAGCAATTCGTGTCCGCGCGAGGCTTTAAACTAAATGCGATAAAGATGCATTCCACAAGAGGAAAGTGGGGCGACAGTGATGGGCGAACTGGTAAACCGTGGAGAATCGGCAATCGTGCCCGAAGGTTTTTACAAGCAGGTCTCCTCAATTCTCAACGCCGCTCGCGACAAGGCCTATACCGCCGTTAACTTTGCGATGGTTGAGGCGTATTGGGAGATCGGCAAGAGCATTGTTGACGAGCAGGGCGGAGAGGAGCGCGCAGCATATGGGGAGGCATTGATTGCAGGCCTCTCCAGAAGGCTTACCGCGGATTTCGGAAGAGGCTTTGGCATCGCAAACCTTCGCAATATGCGTCAGTTCTTTCTTGCGTTTCCAATTCGCGACGCACTGCGTAGCGAATTGAGCTGGACTCATTACCGCAGGTTGATGCGCATTCCCGACCCTGATGCTCGCGCCTGGTACATGAACGAATGCGCCGATTCTCGTTGGAGCACGCGTCAGCTCGAGCGCCAGATCAACACCATGTTCCGCGAGCGCCTACTTGCCAGCAAGGACAAAGAGGCCGTCACCTAGGAAATCCAAAAGAGCGCCCCGGCTCGTCGCCCCGAGGATATCATCCGCGACCCATATGTACTGGAGTTTTTAGGTTTCTCGGACGATGCTACGTTTCGTGAGAGCGATCTAGAGCAGGCGCTCATCACGCATCTTCAGAAGTTCCTGCTGGAGCTTGGCCGTGGCTTCGCTTTCGAGGCGCGCCAAAAGCGCATCACCTTTGATGGGCGCCATTTCTATATTGACCTTGTTTTTTACAACTATCTGATGCGCTGCTTCGTGCTCATCGACCTTAAGACCGATGACCTTACGCATCAGGACCTGGGCCAGATGCAAATGTATGTGAACTACTACACGCGCGAACTCATGAACGAAGGCGACAATCCGCCCATAGGCATCGTGCTCTGCGCGGACAAAAGCGATTCGATCGTCGAGTACACGCTGCCCGAAGACAACGACCAAGTGTTTGCCGCCAAATACCTGCCATATCTTCCAAGCAAGGAAGAGCTGGCGCGCGAGCTGAGTGCCGAGTACCGCGCCATCAACGAAGCGACCAATGGCGAAACGCAAGGGTAGCAGCACATTGCGACCGAAACCACCGCAGCCGTCGCAGGCGCACTCGCGGTTGCGATGCACGCTACAAAACAATACCGGTCATGGACGCCGGCAACGACATTCTAGCCGTGGCTGGCGAGCGTGACCTGACAGGCAAAGACGCGGCCTTCGTCTGATGTGGGCCCATTGGCTGCCACAGAAAAGGACCGGTTGCAGCCGGCCCTCAAGACACTTGCACCTGCGTTGCCCACGCTTCCGAAGTGCGACTAACTGAGGAGCGGGTTCCGTGGCACAACCTGATCTTGCCCAGCGAGGCGGCCCTTTTGCAGCCGGTCCACCGTTTATTTACATCTACCCCCTGCCAAACTACCGGATGGCAGCCCCATGCCTGCGAGCCGTCCCGTGCTGCGCTTCCCTACTTCCCAAATATCGCAGCGAACAATCCCTTGCGTTTGGGCTTTTCTTCTCGGTAGGAACCCTCGACGGCGGCTGCAACCTGGCGCGGTTGCTCGCCATCTCCACGGCGCACGATCTGGTATAGGAACGGAGATTTAACATATTTGACCTCGACGGGCGCGGCATGTACGGTGCTCTCCCCGGACAGATGCAGGCTCGGGCTGAGCGGCGCCACGATATGCGTTTCGCGCTTGTCGCTAAACACCACCGCGGCCGCGCGGCCCGTCTGGCCGTTTACGGCAATGCGCACCTGCTCGCCGTCGCGGCTGTCCGTTGCCGGACGGTCGACAAAGTAAACCGGCACCATCACCAGGCCGTCCTTATGCTTGCGGGCCTTGCGCGCCCAGGTGCGGATGCTCTTTTTATTGAGCCCCAGCACCGCCTCGGCATCGTTGCCCGCAACGTCGAGCGCCAGCTTATCAATGACCACCTGGTCCTTGGTAGATGCATCGACGGAGACAACGCGAAAGTCGCCTTCCTGCATGGCGGGATCGAACGGACCGACCTTGGCAAAGTCCCACGGCTCCAAAATGCCCATGAGGCGAACGTCCAGGTAGTTTGCCCTGGGGTATGCCCAGTCGAGCACCTCGTAGTACACCAGGGTTTCCTTGCTCAGGCCCTTGCCCGGGAAGCTCGCCATCATGCGCAGGTCCGCCAGCGCCATGGGGAAATAGAAGAGCATCATGTCGTTCTGGATCGCATCTTCCACGTCGTGCCCGGCAAAGGCATCCAGGTACTGGCGCACCAGCTGCAGCGCGTTGGCACGTGCCTGCTGCGGCGTTATCTCGCAGGGAATACCCTGCTCGAGCACATATTCCGCACCAACGCCCATGGTCAGGCGCTTGCTAAACGTCCCCGGCTTGAGCAGGTCGGCGACACCGATCTTGTTGCCGCAGGACGGGCACTCAAACACGCGCTGGGTCGACTCGCCCTCAAAGGACGCTCCGCAGAAGGGACAGGGGATGCTCACGTGCGTGGCCTCTTGGAACTCCTGGGCCGTGCCGCGGTCTTCCCACAGCAGATGCTCCAGAACCGACTGATTGCGCCAGTGCTCATTAAAGAAATACCAGTCCGGGTCCTCCGGGCGCTCGAGTTGCGACACATGCGTGAGCTTGAGCAGTCCATCCACCACCGTCAACGGCGTATGGCGAATGCCCAAAGCGCTCTTGGGCTCTCCGGCGTCCGCCTGCCACGGAACCACCGTGCCGCAATAGGCGCACTCAAAGCTGCGCTTAGTCTGGTGCGAGTACATAGGGCCGCCGCAGTTTTGACATTTAATGGCAAACATCTCGTCCATGGAAACGTCCTCCTTTGCACAGGGACTGTCGACATTAAGTATGTCGAGCAAACAGACACATGCCCATACCCATGTGGCCCAAAATGGACCACCCAGGCAGACGAGAAGGCTCGCTCGTTAGCACCGGCAGACCATTGCTGCATTTTCTGAGCATCGGTGCACGGCGCCTCCGCGCGAGCTACACTATCCCCTTAAACATGATTGTGAGGACGACCGCTATGCTATTTGTAAATCGGCTGGTACATACGCTTGTTCCCGGCAGCGAGGGCGAGCCGGTCGATACCTCCTGCCGCACCAACGCGGGTTTCGCCGCAAGCCTCATCTGCATTGGCCTCAACATCACCCTGTGCCTGGCCAAGGGCATCGCGGGCCTGCTCGCCGGCTCTGTCTCGCTCATCGCCGACGCCTTCAACAACCTCTCCGACGCCTCGAGCAACATCGTGAGCCTGCTCGGGTTCCGCCTTGCCAGCCGCCCGGCAGACGAAGGCCACCCCTATGGCCACGGCCGCTACGAGTACCTAGCCGGTCTGTTCGTCGCCGTCCTGGTTTGCGCCGTCGGCATCAACCTGATCCTCGAGTCGGTCACCAAAATCATCAAGCCCTCCCCCACTGCATATTCGGTGCTCTCCTTAGCCGCCCTCGTCTTGTCCATGCTCGTTAAGCTCTGGATGGCCGCGTTCAACCGCACGTTGGGCGACCGCATCGACTCGGAGACGCTCATCGCCACAGCACAGGACTCCAAAAACGACGTCATCACCTCGGGCTCGGTCTTGGTGGCGGCGCTTATTTCGCAGACGACCGGCTTTGACCTCGATGGCTGGGCAGGCCTGGGTGTGGGCATCTTCATCTGCATCAGCGGCATGGGCCTAGTGCGCGACGCCATCAGCCCGTTGCTGGGACAAGCGCCCGACCCCAAGCTCGTCCAGGCAATCCGCGACAAGATCATGTCCTATCCGCAGGTCTTGGGCACACACGACCTCATGGTGCACGACTACGGCCCCGGTCGTCAGTTTGCCAGCGCCCACGTGGAGATGCCCGGCGAGGGCGACGCATTTGAGCACCACGAGATTTTGGACACCATCGAGCACGACATCAAGCGCCAAATGGGCATCGATATCACGCTGCACTGCGACCCTATCGCCACCACCGGCGACGACCTGCGCGGCTGGGTCAAGCGCGGCGTCATGCAGATCGACCCCGCGCTTTCCATCCACGACCTTCACGAACACGATGGCTTTGTGTCATTTGACCTTGTGCGCCCCGACGGCTTTGACATATCCGACGAGGAGCTGCTGGAGCTCGTCACGCGCATCGTGCACGAGCGCCGGCCCAATGCCTCGTGCGTCGTCACATTTGACTCAGGCTTTAGCTCGCCCGAGCGTCCGGCCGAGCAGCTGTAGCCCGCTTAACAGCTAGTTTCCCTGAGCGCCCGAAATGCCGTTTTGCAGGGCATCCCAGGCGTTCGTTACCATATCACCCAGGTTCTGCGCGGTATCGCCGAGATTCTGAGCCGTGTCACCCAGCTCTTGGGCCTTATCCCCAAGCTCCTGTGCCTTGTTGCTCAGGTCCTCCAGCGTATTAGAGCTCGAGCTGTCGGTACCGCTTTGGCCGCCGGACGAGTTGCCCGAGCTGTTCTTGTGCGTGAGTTGAATTTCGAGATTGCCGCTGTCGTTATAGTAAGCAGAAGTAACGACCCAGTTGGCATCGATGACGGGCGTTGAGCCATCATCAGTCAGGACCACGGCATTCGAAAGATTGGCACCGCGCGACTTGAGAAGTTTCTTGGCGTTGGACCAGTACTGCCCCGGGATATCGCTCAGATCGACGGTGCTAGACGAGGCGGACTCGGTTTGCTCGGCAGCGGTATCGGCCGTTGAACTCCCTCGTTTGTTAAGCATGCCCGACACGATGGCAAACACAACCGACAGCGCAAAGAAGATCGCCAGTACGATGAGGATCTTCTTGATCACGCTCGACGAACGCGACGGCGTCTCTTCCTCGTCCTCACCATACTGCGGGATCGATTTGGGGTACTCGCGATACGGCTCGCGCGACTCGTAGCGAGACTGCGCCGTGCGAGGCATATACGTCGTCTGCTGAGGCTGCGGAATGGGATTCTGCGGCACGTAATCAAACGGGTCCGGAGCTGCGTTACCATAGGGGCCTTGCGAAGATGCAGCGTAAGAATCCTGCGCCGTGTCGCCATAGCCCATAACCCGGGTGGGCTCGGCCGAAGGCTGCGTCGCGGCGGGGTCGGTATAACCGGGATTGGGAACAACGCGGGTCGCATCGGCGCTATCGCCAGCCTGCGCGGAACCGTAGCCGCCCATCACGGTTGTCTTGTCCTGATCCATGCAACGATTCCTTTCCGTCGCCCTTAAGCATCAAGTTATCCATGCATTCTACCCGCGCAAAAGCCCGTGACGGACAGAGCCCGTCCATATCTACAAGACAAGCGCGGCTAGAAAACAAAAGCCCCGCCGGGCCTTGGGGGCACGGCGGGGCGGGCAGGTAGCTAGGAACAACAGGCCTAGAACAGGCCAGTGATGTTTCCGTCGTTATCGACGTCGATGTTTTCGGCCGCGGGCACCTTGGGCAGGCCCGGCATGGTCAGAACGCTGCCAGTCAACGCGACCACAAAGTGGGCGCCGGCAGAAACCTTAAGCTCGCGCACGGTGATGCGGAAGTTCTCGGGAGCGCCCAGAGCCTTGGCGTTGTCGCTAAAGCTGTACTGCGTCTTGGCGACGCACACCGGCAGGTTACCAAAGCCGTTCTCGCGCAGCTCGACGAGCTGGCGCTTGGCGGCCGGCGTAAAGTCAACGCCATCGGCACGGTAGACCTTGGTGGCAATGGCCTCGAGAGCATCGACCACATCGGCGCCGTCCTCATAGGCAAACTTGAGCTCGCTCGGTTGCTCAATCAGACGCATGACCTCATCGGCCAGCTCGAGCGCGCCCTCGCCGCCCTTGGCCCAGACCTCGGAAAGCTTAACGTTGACGCCGAGCTTCTGGCACTCGGACTCGATGAGCGCAAGCTCGGCCTCGGTGTCCGTCGGGAAGCGGTTGATGGCGACTACGCAGGGCAGACCATAAACGTTCTGGATGTTGTCGACGTGACGCAGCAGATTGGGCATACCGGCCTTGAGAGCCTCGAGGTTCTCCTCGTTGAGGTCGGCCTTGGCAACGCCGCCGTTGTACTTAAGCGCGCGGGCGGTAGCGACAATCACGACGGCGCTGGGGCGAACGCCCGTCATGCGGCACTTAATGTCGAGGAACTTCTCGGCACCCAGATCGGCACCGAAGCCGGCCTCGGTAATAGCGACATCGCCAAAGCGCATCGCCATACGCGTAGCCATGATAGAGTTGCAGCCGTGGGCAATGTTGGCGAAGGGACCGCCGTGGACAAACGCGGGCGTACCCTCGAGCGTTTGCACCAGGTTGGGCTTGAGCGCGTCCTTAAGCAACGCGGCCATGGCACCCTGGGCCTTAAGGTCGCGGGCACGGACGGGCTCGCCGGCAAAGCTGTAGCCGACGACGATCTCGCCCAGGCGCTCCTTGAGGTCATTGATGCTCGTGGACAGGCACAGGATTGCCATGACCTCGGAGGCAACAGTGATGTCGAAGCCATCCTCGCGCGGCACGCCCTGAGCCTTACCGCCAATACCATCGATGACGTGGCGCAGCTGACGGTCGTTCATATCGACGACGCGCTTCCAAGTGATGCGCTTAACGTCAATACCGAGCTGATTGCCCTGCTGAATATGGTTGTCGAGCATGGCGGCCAGCAGGTTATTGGCGGCGCCGATAGCATGGAAGTCACCGGTAAAGTGCAGGTTGATATCCTCCATAGGGATGACCTGAGCCCAGCCGCCGCCGGCAGCGCCGCCCTTAACGCCAAAGACGGGGCCGAGCGAAGGCTCGCGCAGGGCCACGGCACTCTTGACGCCGCGTCGGCGCAAGCCATCGGCCAGACCGATGGTCGTGGTGGTCTTACCCTCGCCAGCGGGTGTGGGGTTGATGGCAGTCACGAGGACGAGCTTGGCCTGGTGGTCAGTCGGCTCGTTGAGCAGTGAATAGTCGACCTTAGCCTTGTCGAAGCCGTACGGAATAAGGTGCTTAACGTCGACGCCGGCGTTCTTGGCCACCTCGGTAATAGGCAGCGGCGTGACAGAACGTGCGATTTCGATGTCAGTAGGCATGGGCGGTCCTTTCGTTACCGAATGAGAAAAAGACCAATTCAGCATAGCACGGGCGCGCAATAGTAAAACACCCATAACCGATGAACGGCGATATGTTTACCCGATGCCCAGCGATAGCCCAACAGCCCGCCAAAACAAAGCGCCCTAAACGGTAGGTTCAATCCCCAGGTGCTCAAAGGTGCGAAGGGTTGCCTGACGGCCCTGCGGCGTACGAATCATCAACCCGCACTGCAGCAGATAGGGCTCATAGACATCCTCGAGCGTGCCCGGGTCCTCGCCCACCGCGCTGGCAAGCGTTGTCAGGCCCACGGCACGTCCGGAGAACGTCTTAGCGAGTGTCTCCAAAATGCGAATATCCATCCAGTCCAGACCAAGCTCATCGATCTCGAAGAACTCGAGCGCCTGACGGCAAATATCAAGCTCAATGGGACCGTTGCCACGCACCTGCGCATAGTCGCGCACGCGCTTGAGCAAACGGTTAGCCAAGCGCGGCGTGCCACGCGAGCGTGAGCCGATCTCGAGCGCGCTCGGATGGTCTATTGTCACACCCAGGATGGACGCCGAGCGTGTCACAATCTGCGCGAGTTCTTCGACCGTGTAGTAATCCAAGCGATATGAAATGCCAAAGCGGTCGCGCAGCGGGCCAGTCAGCATACCCGAGCGGGTCGTTGCCGCCACCAGCGTAAACTTGGGGATATCCAGGCGAATCGATCGTGCGGCCGGGCCTTTACCGATCACGATATCGAGGGCAAAGTCCTCCATCGCGGGGTACAGGACCTCCTCGACCGAGCGGTTGAGGCGGTGGATCTCGTCGATAAACAGCACGTCACCCGGCTGCAAGTTAGTAAGAATGGCTGCCAGGTCGCCGGTGCGCGCGATGGCAGGGCCACTCGTGGTCTTGATCTGAGCGCCCAGCTCGTTGGCGATAACCGTAGCCAGCGTGGTCTTGCCCAGACCCGGAGGGCCCGAGAAGATCACGTGGTCGAGCGTCTCGCCACGGCTCTGCGCCGCTTCGATCAACACGCGCAGGCTCTGCTTGATATGCTCCTGGCCGCAGTAATCGTCCAGGCGCTGGGGGCGCAAAGTGCGATCGACATCGAGGTCCTCGGCCGTCAGCTCCGAGCCCACCATGCGTTCACCGTGCGCCATGGATGCCGCCGGCGAGTTGCCAGGCGTCGCCCACAGGTCCTGAGAGTCATCGGCTTCCCACATCACGCATCCATTCCGAGTCGCTTAAGCGCCGCGCCGAGCAGATCCTCGACACGCATATCCTGCCCATCATACCCGCTCAGGGCAACATCGGTCTCCTGCGGGCTAAAGCCCATGGAAAGGAGTGCCGCACGGGCGTCATCGATCGCCGAGGGAGCAGCAGCGGGCACGGGCATCGCAACCTGGCCGGGAATCACGTCGGCCGGGACAAAGCCCTTGTCCTTGGCAAAGGTGCTCTTGAGCTCCAGGATCAGACGCTGAGCTGTCTTTTTGCCCACACCGGGCACCTTGGCCATGCCCTTGTCGTCCTCGGCCATCACCAGCGAATACAGCTGCCCCACGGTATAGGTGGAAAGCACGGCGAGCGCCAGGCGCGGGCCAACGCCCGAAACGGACACGAGCCGGTCGAACATCGTGCGCTCATCCTTAGAGGAAAAACCGAAAAGTGTCATGGCGTCCTCGCGCACCTGCATGCGCGTGTAGAGGCGGACCTCGCCGCCGGGCGTCGGCAACGTGGCCGCAGTGCTGCCCGAGATGCCGAGTTCAAAGCCAACGCCCGACACGTCGACGACAGCAGAGCTCATCGTGGCCTCGACAAGCGTTCCGTGGAGCTGGGAAATCATCAGTATCCGGTTCCTCTCTGTTGATAGAACTCGCCGCCGGTAAGCGCCCGGGTGCGGCTGAGGTTAACGTGGCAGATGGCGCAGGCCAGGGCATCGGCGGCATGGTCGGGATGCGGGTCGTGATCGAGCTGCGTGAGCGTGCGCACCATGTAGGCGACCTGCCGCTTATCTGCGGCACCGGTACCCACCACAGCCTGCTTAATCTGCATAGGCGTGTACTCGCCGATCTCGAGTGCGCATTCCGAAAGAGCCACGAGCGCAGCGCCGCGGGCATGCGCCGTAGGGATGGCCGAGCGAACGTTGGCGCCAAAGTAGATGCTCTCGATGGCAGCGGTATCGGGTCGATAACGCTCCACGACACCCTTGAGGTCGCGGGCGATATGCGACAGGCGCACCGCGAGCGGACTACCCGCGCTGGTCTCGATACAACCGTAGGCACGGCAGCGAACCTCACCGCGCCGCTCCTCGATAATCCCCCAACCCGTATGAGCCAAACCGGGGTCGATGCCCAAAATGACCAAGCCAACCTCCCCTCGCCTTTTACCAAGCGCAAGGCAAGGCCCCGCGCACTACTCACGAACGTCTGTTCTAGAATAACACAACGGGGCCGAGATGCTTAGTTGAAGTGTCGGGGTTGGAAGCGAATCCTATCCCATAGTTAGTTCTGCGAGAAGAACGGGAACTGCCTCGGATCCACCGGCGGATGCGGCATCGGCGTGCCCTGGGGTCCACCCTGCGGGCCACCCTGGCCGCCCATCATCTTATCGATGGCGTCCTGGACCTCGCCCTCAAACTTCTTTATACCCTCGTGCAGGCGGCGCTGGCCGTCCTCGGAGCGCAGCTCCTCCATCTGCTCGGGCGAAATACCCAGCAGCTCACCCAAAATGCCCATCATCTCACCGCGCATACGGTCACTCGTATCGTCGTCGGCAAAGCGACGCACCTCGGCGCGCGCCAGCGAATCAACCGTCATGCGCTCCTTGCCGTTAAGCCCCAGATCGGACCACGCGAGCATGTACGGCCAGGCGCGCTCGACAAACGAACGGGCCGAGACGATCGGCGTCGTCGGCAGCATGCGGCGGGCGGCCTCGCCCTGACGCACGAGCATCAGCAGCAGCGAGCAGGCCTCGGGCTTGCCGGCGGCCATCGGGATGTCGTCGAAGGGTCGGTTGCGGTCCACGTGCGACTCGAGCGCGCCATCGACCTCACCCGGCTCAAGCCCGCCGAGCAGCTGTGCCGCGCGGTCGAGCATATCGACCGGACCGTCGAGCGTCGAGAGCGCCTGCGCCAGCACTCGCTCCATACAATCTTCCACCGCGTTGAGCGTCACGAGCTCTTGGGGCACCACGGCAGACGTGCGGTTGCGCACACGCGCCACAAACTCAAGCGTTGACAGGTACACATCGCCAAAGGGCGCGTAATCGCCCTGGTAGCCGCCGCAAAGCGCCGGCGCCGCCAGCGCGTACTCGGTTTTGGACAGCGGGCTCAGCGCCATCGCACCCAACTCGAGCGCCGTGTCCTCCAGCATGAGGCCCAGCGTACGCGAGCGCAGACGCTCGGCATCGCCCGCCGACACGTCGCGATCGAGCACACGCGCCGCATCCGGCGCATCGCGCTCGACGATGCGAATGTGCAGACGCTCAGCGATGGCGCGGACGGCGGCACAGCGGGCAGCCTCGGCCTCTTCCTGCGCCGGCGTAAAGATACGGTTACGCCCCAGCACCAGGCCAATCACATTACGCGGGCCCAGAGCGTCGACGGCCAGCGCCGCCAGCAGGGACGACGGCAAGTCGCCCTCGAGTGCCACCACAGCACGCGACGCACCGTGGGCTCGGGCGTTGTCGCGCACGGCGAGCACCAGCGCCTGCCACAGCCACTCCTCGGAACGGAACTCGGGCAGTTCGTGATCTTCCAGGGCATCGAGCATCACGCCGCGCTGAATCTCCTGAACCAGCAGGCTCTCCTCAAAACACGGCGCCTGGGCCACCACGCGACCACAGTCGTCGAGCACAAACGAACCGCCGGTATACACCGACTCGTCATAGGCACCGACCGGCGCCATGCAGGCAAACCACACGCTGCGCTTGGATGCGATCTTGCGGTAGGCGCCGCTGCGTACGGCGGCAATGGCAGCAGTCTCGCGGTCGGTCATGTCAAACGCGTTGAATTGGAAATACGCAATGAGGTCAACACCGGTCGGCAACATCTCGAGTTCGCGGTCCAAGTCAAAAATCACGGCGATGCGCACGCCGTCCACGTCGAACACCGGCGGCGCCCAACGCGTGTCGTTGTTCTCACCACGCTGCAGGGCAATGCTCGAACGCGCCGGCACCACATGACCGTCCCTGAGCATCATGTAGTCGAGCAGCGGCTGGCCCTCAAACGAAACCGCCGCGGGCACGATGCAGATCATGTCAAGCTCCTGGATACGCTCGGCGACACCAGTCAAGCCGGCAAGCATGTCGTGCTCAAAGTCGGCAGTGCCCACCAGGCCCCCGGGCATGGCGCCCATAAAGAGCGGAGCCGGAACGCACAGCACGCGCGCCCCGCGCTCGTGGGCCAGACGAGCCTGGTCCTCGATGCGGCCGCAAATGCCCTCAATATCACCCAGGCGCATATCGATCTGTGCAAGCGCGAGCTTCATGGCTCAGCCCTTTCCGTCGTAAACCATCGTTGTCGTAGTAAAAGCGCCGGCCGCATAATGCAGTCGGCGCTCGCATGTGCATATGCTAGCTATGATACCCCGAGCGGGGGCGCGCTCCTAGAACGTCGCGGACCACAGCCCGTGCAGGTTGCAGTAGGCATAGACGGTACCGGTCTTGGAACCGCCGGCAAAAAACGTCGCGGGCTTCATGCCGGGCTCAAGGTAATGGACCTCTAAGCGGCCCTCGGCCTCAAGGGCGATCCACTCAATATAGTGCTCGGGCAGGCTGGGGTGCTCGACCGAGCCAACGCGTGCGCGAATCACGTGACCGTCGCGCTCGGTCTCGACAACAGGCACGTGCTTCTCGTGCGCCGCGTCCTCAGTGTTCGCGGTCAGCTCCGTGCAGCCGGCAGGGGTTGCAACGTCGTTGCCAAGGGCGGCAATGAGCTTACCGTCGGGGTCCTTAAAGAATTTCGCCATGATGTTCTCCTTTGCTGATGTGCCAATGTTCTTGATGGTTCTTATGCCCAAAGGCAGACAAACCATCCACGGCATTGCAAATGAACACATAACGGGCAGGGACGATGGGGCAGCGTGTGCCATCCGCCCTGGCGACCCCACCCGAGCGGGTTAGCGCCCGTCGCCGCCCAGCAGTGCCAGAACATCTTCGCGGGTAAACAGCGCCGACGAGATGCCGTCGCCGCCGAGCACGCTGTTGACCAGGTCGCGCTTGGACTCCTGCATCTGCATAATGCGTTCCTCGATCGTGTCCTTGGCGATGAGCTTGTACACGGTCACGGTATGTTGCTGGCCAATACGATGCGCGCGGTCGGTCGCTTGGTCCTGCGCCGCCACGTTCCACCACGGGTCATAGTGGATGACCACGTCGGCCGCCGTCAGGTTGAGGCCCACGCCGCCCGCCTTGAGCGAAATCAAAAAGACCGGAACCTCGCCCGCTTGGAACTGCGCGACCATCTTGGCGCGGCTCTCCTTAGACGAAGCGCCCGTGAGCTTAAGGAAGGCGATGTCCTCCTTGGCCAAGCGCTTACCGATGATATCGAGCATGCCCGTAAACTGGCTGAACAACAGGATGCGATGCCCACCGTCGAGTGCGCCGTGTACGAGCTCCATACACGTATCGAGCTTGGCGCTCCCCGCCTTGTAATCCTCGTAGTGTAGACGCGGGTCGCAGCAGATCTGGCGCAGCTTGGTGAGCTCGGCGAGCACCTTGAGCTTGTCTTTCTTAAACTCCCCAGCCTCGCGGTGCTGCACCTGCTGGGCGATACGGTCCTGGTTTGCCAGGTAAAGCTTGCGCTGCTCACCGGTGAGCTGAGCCACGACAGTGTCCTCGATCTTTTCGGGCAGGTCGGCCACCACGTCTTCCTTAACACGGCGCAGCACAAACGGCGACACGAGCGCCTGCAGGCGAGCGGCGCCATCGCCCTCGGCATGCTCGACGGGACTCTCAAAGCGCTTGGCAAACGACTCGCGCGTGCCCAGCAGGCCCGGCATCAAAAAGTCGAAGATGCTCCAAAGCTCGGACAAGCGGTTTTCGATGGGCGTGCCCGTCAGGGCAAAGCGCGCGCCGGCAGGCAGGCGCTTTGCGGCGCGCGCCACCTGCGTGAGCGGGTTTTTAATGTACTGGGCCTCATCGAGCACCACGCGGGCAAAATCCTGCTCGACGTACTCGTCGATATCGCGCCGCATAAGGTCATACGACGTTACGACCACGTTATGCTCGGCCACGCCGGCAATCTGTACACGACGTTGAGCCTTGGCGCCCACGATAGCGCACACATCGAGCGACGGGGCAAAGCGCTCCAGCTCGGCAGTCCAGTTGTACACAAGCGACGCAGGGCACACCACAAGCGTGGGCTTAGCGTCCCCCGCCTCCACGCGCGCCAGGATATGCGCGATCATCTGGAGCGTTTTGCCCAGGCCCATGTCGTCGGCCAAGATGCCGCCAAGGCCCAGGTGTTCGAGCGAGCCGAGCCACTGGTATCCGTCGACCTGGTAGCCACGCAGCGTGGCCTTGAGCGAGGCGGGTACCGTAAAGTCCATCTTGCCGAGCGTGTCCAGGCGCTCGACGGTGCGGCGGAACGCGGCGTCGCGATCGGCCTCGAGCGCCGGCGTGCGCGCGAGCATGCTATCGACAAAAAGGGTGCTCGACGCGGGAAGCGACACGCCGTCGAGCAGGTCGACGGCATCGACACCCAGATCTTCGGCAAGGCCAAACGCGGCGCGCGCTCCCTCATCCAGGCGCACGATGTCGCCGGACGTCAGGCGCGCAAACGTCTGGTGGCGCTTGTACGAGTCCAGATAGATGGCAAGATCTGCCGCCGAAAGCCCGCTCGCGCCCAGCTCGACATCGAGCAGATTGCTCTTGACGGTCGCACGAACCGAGAGTTTGGGCGCGGGACGCACCGAAATCTGGCGCAGACGGTCGCTGAGCATGACCTCACCCAGCTCGGACAGGGCGGACAGACCCTCGGTCAGCAGGCAGAACAAGCTCTCATCATCGCGCTCCTCAAACGCCAGGCCGCCCTCGTAGAAATCGAAGTACAGAGCCGCTGTATCCATAACGCGAAACTCCGCTATCTCGTCGCGGGGCGGCACGCCGGGGCGTTGCTCTTCGAAGGGACTGCCCGGAGCGCCCAGGCTAAAGAGATCCGCCGACCAATCGCCGTAGGTAACCGTAATCTTGCAGGTCACGAGCCCATCGTCGACGCCGATCGCCATAGCAAAGCTCGGCTCGGGTGCCACGGTATCGAGCGCGGCGGGCGCGGTGAGGTCGGTGTAGTCGCGCAAAATGGGCAGCGCCATACGGCAAAACTCCCCCACCTGCTCGGCGGCAATATGGGCGGGCGTGCGGCACGGCAGCAAGCGTGACAAAAAAGGTGCGGCATGCTGAGCAAATGCAGCGTCGGTACGGCGCGCGCGGCGCGTATCAACCAAGTAGGCGGCATCGCCCGACGCAAAGCAGTACATATCGGCGGGCAGGCGCAGGTCATAGCTACCACCAGCCGCCGGCGCGATTTTGGCGGCAAGGAGCGGCGGGCGCTTAGCGGACGCCTCGTCCTCCCCTTGCGGAGACAGCTCAACCGCCACGTCGTAGGTGCGATGCGTCGTCATCCCGCGCGACCAGGCGGGCTCAAAGGAGATGGTCTGGCCGCGCAGCAGGTCCAGCACATATACGATGCTATGCTCGGACAGCGGCAACTGACGCTCGGCAACAAAACCGCTGCGGGCAAAGTCGTACGACGCCGAACGCGAGCTTGTGATGTCATCGAGATAGGCAACTGTCGTCACAACAAGGTTGAGCAGCTTTGCCGATGTTTCGTCAAAGGCCTCAGGTGAATGGACAAACGTGAGCTTCTTGCCATAGGAGAACGTGCCGCCGCGCACGTAGGCATCAGCCATGCCGTCGATGTCCTTGACCACGTAGGACACCGAGCCGCAGCGAATGCGGAACTCGAGCGCCCAGCTAAAGCGGTCGGCGAACAGCGGATTGTAGTACGGCACCAACGAGGGCTCCAACACCGCTTTGGGGGCGTCGGGATCAACGGCACTGGCAAGCTTGCGGCGCATGCTCGCCAGCTCATCCATGCGCGCGTCCGAAAGATCGGAGAGCGCTGCCACAAGGCTCGGGCTCGTGGGGACGGGCGCCGGAAAGGGAAAGTTGGGGTTGACGGCCGGCGCTTTGGGTGCGGTGCGCGCGGGCTGTTTCGACTGCGCCGTAAACGTGCGAACCGGCGTGCGCAGCCCCTCAACAGGCTCAATGCCGCTGGTGTCCAGGTACGCCAGCGCTGTGGCGATGGCGTGCTTGCACATACCGGGATAGCGGTATGCGGCGGGGCAGTCGCAGTCGTAGTCGATAACCTCGTGCTCGTCCATGTCGAGCGCCACGTGCGTCTTGTACAGGTCACCGCGCGAGCCGCGCACCGTGCCCTCGACCGTCACGTTTTTGGAGAAGCGCGAGCCGCTGTCCTCGATCGACAGCACGGCACCGTTGAGCATGAGCGAACGCCCCTTCATAAAGGTGCCGCTCAGCGCCGCCTCTTTCCGGAGCGCCTGCACAAACGTCCCCTGCGCCATCACTTCCTCCAATCTCACCCCGGGTAGCTTAGATAACCGTCACGCGGCCCTGGTTACCCACGATGGCCTTGGCCTCGGCCAGCAGCGGAATCGAGCGCGCGTTGACCTTGGCCGGCACCTCGGCACGCAGCACGCGCCCGTCCACCTGCTCGATAAAGATCTCCACGCGGTCGCCGCCCGGGTTGGCGGTAAGCACCGTGGCAAGACGCGCCATATTGCCCTGGCTAAAGCGGCTGTTGGGCACCATGACCTCAAACACCTTGGGCTTGTTGTTCTCCTCGTTAAGCTCCAGCGGCACAATCTCCTGCGCGATGATCTGGTCGCCGCGGTCCGAGCGCTCGAGCTTGCCCTTAATGCGCACAAAGGCATCGGACAGCTGCGCGCCGGTCTCGGGATCGACCTCGCCGTACAGGTACCCCTCGGCCTCTTTATAGGTCTTGGGGAACACGACGACGGTGGCCTCGCCTTCCATGTCCTCGAGCTGCACGATGCCCATGGGGTCACCGTTTTTGGTCACGCGCTTGGACACGCTCGAGACCATGCCGGCCCACCACAGCGCCTTGCCCTCGGGAATCTCCTGGTTGATGGTGCCGCCCGTAGGATTCTGAACTTCGTAGCCGGTGTCGATCTGCGAGAACGAGAAGTCACGCGCCTTGGCTAGTGCATACTCAAACGGGCGCAGCGGATGGTCCGAGACATAGATGCCCAGAACCTCCTTCTCCTGACTCAGCTTGAGGTGTCGGTCCCATTCCTGGCCGTCCGGATCGGGCACGCTGACCTCGAAGCCCGAGCCCTCAACGTCGCCAAACATATCGAAGAACGAGGTCTGGCCGCTCGCGCGGTCCTTCTGGCGCTTTATCGCGGCGTCGATGATGTTCTCGGGGTTGTTCTTGTCCACAAAGTGCATCATCTGACGACGCGGATACCCCGTGGAGTCGAAGGCGCCCGCCTTGATGAGCGATTCGATTACGCGACGGTTGGCCTGGCTCGAGTCCACGCGCTCGACAAAGTCGTGCAGTGTCTTAAACGGACCGCCCGCCTCGCGCTCGGCGATAATCGCCTGCGCCACGCCGGTGCCCACGCCGCGGATGCCGGCCAGACCAAAGCGCACGCCCTCCTTGGTAGCCGTGAACTCGGTACCGGACTCGTTGACATCTGGCGACAGCACGGGGATGCCGTCGTGACGGCACGCCGAGACGTAGTGCACGATCTTGTCGGTCTTGCCCGTATAGGACGTCAGAACGGCCGCCATGTACTCGTGCGGATAGTGCGCCTTGAGCCACGCCGTCTGCATAACCAGGATGGCGTAGCCGGCGGAGTGCGACTTGTTGAAGGCGTAGGACGCGAACTCGAGAACATCGTCCCAAATCTTCTGGGCGACCTCGCGCGTATAGTTGTTCTTGATGGCGCCGTTCATCCAGTGGTCGTAGGTGGTCTCGTCGGAGCCATCCTCCCAGTGGAGCACCGTCGACGTGAGCAGCTTGATTTTCTTCTTAGCCACGGGCTTACGGATACGCGAGTCCGATTCGCCCTTGGAGAAGCCGCACATCTCGACGGAGATGAGCATAACCTGCTCCTGGTAGACCATGGTGCCGTAGGTTTCGCCCAGGATGTCGTCCAGGCGGTCGTCGTAGGAGACGGCCGGCTCCTTGCCGTTCATACGGTTGATGTAGGACGAAACCATGCCGGCGCCCAGCGGGCCCGGGCGGTACAGAGCGATCAATGCCACGACGTGCTTGTACTCGGTGGGCTTCATGTTCTTGATCGTGGCCGTCATGCCGGCGGACTCGACCTGGAAGACGCCGGCGGTGTGGCCGGAACCCATGAGCTTAAAGATCTCGGGATCGTCAAAGGGGATCTCTTCCTCTTTGATGTCGATGCCGAAGTTCTTTTTGATGTTTGCCTTGGCCTTGGAGATAACCGTCAGCGTGCGCAGGCCCAAGAAGTCCATCTTGAGCAGGCCCATGTCGGCAACGGTATGGCCCTCGTACTGGGTAATCTCGACGCCGCCCTTGGTGTCGAGCTTGGTGGGCACATGCTCGTTGACGGGGTCGCGGCAGATCAGAACGGCGCACGCGTGCACGCCCTCGCCACGGGTGAGGCCCTCAATCGAGAGCGCCGTGTCGATGATGCGGCGGGCGTCGTCATCCTTTTTATAGGCCTCGGCAAAGTCGGGGTTAAACAGGTCCTCTTTGCCGGGTTGCTTTTCGAGCACCTGCTTGAGCTTGAGCTTGGGGTCGCTCGAGACCATCTTGGACAGACGCTGGCCCATGTAGACCGGGTAGTCCAGGACGCGAGCGGCGTCGTTGATGGCCTGCTTGGCCTTAATGGTCGAGTAGGTGATGACGTGGGTGACCTTCTCGGGGCCGTAGAGCTGGCGAACGTGCTCCACGACCTCGAGGCGCCGCTCATCGTCGAAGTCCATATCGATATCGGGCATCTCGGTACGCTGCGGGGACAGGAACCTCTCGAACATCAGGCCGTTCTCGAGCGGGTCGAACGCGGTGATGTTCATGGCGTAGGCGACGATAGCGCCGGCAGCCGAGCCACGGCCGGGGCCGACGCCGATGCCGTTGTCCTTGGCCCATTGCACGTACTCGGCAACAATCAAAAAGTAGGCGGCAAAGCCCTTGTCGCAGATGACTTTGTATTCGTACTCAAAGCGCTCTTTGATGTTGACGCCACCGATCTCGCGCGTGGCCCAGTCGTCACCATAGTGCTGGCGCAGGCCCTTCTCGCACTCGCGGCGGAACTGGCTCTCGTGTGTCTCGCCGGGGTCGAGCAGCGGGAAGCGCGGCAGGATGATGGAGTCCCAGTCCAGCTCTACGTAGCACTTGTCGGCGATCTCGAGCGTGTTGTCGCAGGCCTCGGGGCAATACGGGAACATCGCCCGCATCTCCTCCTCGGTCTTCATATAAAACTCCGATCCGGTCATGCGCATGCGGTTGGGGTCGTCGACCTTGGCGTTCATGCCAATGCACATGATGACGTCCTGCACGGGAGCGTCCTCGCGGCGCAGGTAGTGAAAGTCGTTAGTGGCAATGACCTTGACGCCCACCTGCTTGGCGATATCGATGAGCGTGCGATCCATCTGCTCGTCGGTCAGGCCGTTGTCGGTGGTGATGCCGTGTTCCTGAATCTCGATGTAAAAGTCGCCGGGGTCAAAGGTATCGCGGAAGGTCTCGGCCCACTTGATGGCGCCTTCCATGTCGCCGCGGTCGATGTATTTGGGGATGATGCCCGCGATGCAGGCGCTCGTGCAGATCATGCCCTTGGCGTGGCGGCGCAGGTTGTCGAGCGTCACGCGCGGCTTGTAGTAAAAGCCCTGCACGGCTGCCTCGGAAACCGTCTGCATCAGGTTGACGTAGCCCTCCTGGTCCTTGGCCAGAAGGATCATGTGGTAGAGCTCGGGCTTGTGGTCGCGGGCGAGCGTCTCGTCCGGCGTAAAGTAGACCTCGCAGCCAAAGATGGGTTTGATGACCAGGGGCGGCTTGAGCTCGTCGATGTTGCCCTTCTCGTCCCACATGGCCATGTCCTTCACATACTGGGCATGCTCGCGCGGGTTTGCCTCGGGATCGGGCTCCACCAGCTCGTCGCGGCGATCCTTTTCCAAGAAGGCCTTGTCGTGGCTCCATGTCTTGTACTCGGGCGTGTTGTGGTTGACGGCGTCGCAGGCCAGCGCCAGGTCGGGCACGCCGTACATGTAGCCGTGGTCGGTAATGGCCACGGCGGGCATGCCAAGCTCAACGGCACGATTGACCATATCCTGGATACGGGTTGCGCCGTCGAGCATGGAGAAAACAGTGTGATTGTGCAGATGGACAAATGCCATGTGATGAGCTCCGATGCGGGTTCGTGTTCTGACTGAACGATTTTACCCCACGGCACGGACAGCACCCGAACCTAGCCAAACCAACACGGGTAGTCAATTTGGGACCTTCAAAAAGGGGAATGAGGGCATCCAGATATATCGAGTATTACTGGAACCCCGGCGATGCGCGGAATGATTTGTGACGAATAGTCATGTCCATCAAGAAGGCTCGACGCTTCGGATAGCTCGTCAATCGATATATCAATTCTTGGAGACCTGTATTCCAACCATTTTTAATGAAACAACGGCGGTAATTGCTATCGCGATTGCACCAATAATACCGAGCGCTATCTGAATGGGATATAACCCCAACACATGTCCAAATATGGAGAAAAACACTGCAGAAAAGAGAGCCCTTACCAGAGACGCGACGGAAAGGATCGTCGCGCGGAGATCGTCCGCTATCGCGTCTTGGATTAAGTTTTCCGAAGTGATGTACACCACTTCTGGGAGAAAACAAAGCACCATGCTAAGGCCAAACAAACACAGCGGATTTGAAGCGAACCACGGAAGAATCATGAAAAGGCCAGCCTCGATTAGCATCGAGCCGAGCATGGTATTTCTTTTCCCGAAACGCAATGAGAAGAAATCTGCTGCAATGTAGGCCGTCGCATTTACTGCATAGGATGCACCGAAAAAGATTCCTATTATGGAGACGGGAGCATCAAATGCGTCGAATACCAACTGATTCAAGTTGTAATAACTCCCATAGAATCCATCGAGCATGCTTGTGCCGATTAGAAGAAGCAATACCGCAAAAGCGGATTCTCCAACACGCCAGGTTTCGCGTCTGAACATCTTGGCCGCGTCAAACCTTCCCTTTTCAGAGCTTTCAGAACGGGTCGCTTCCGTCCTCTCAATGGGATACAGAAGGAAAAGCTGCAGGAGATAGAAAACGGAGACACATACGTAGAGGGCGCTCCAAGATACTTGGGCAATGAAAGATCCGAGCACAATCGCCATTCCCGTCGCGATTGATTGCGCGGCAAGCAGCCGAGCGTTGATGGTGAGGAAACGCTCTCCTTGACCGGCATTCCGGGCAATTTCATATAAAAGTGCTTGTTCGGATCCCGATTGAAGGGAGTAGGCGAGTGCCTCAACAAGGGAAAGCACGACAAGAAAGGGACCTGAGAGCAACAGCATGCCAGCCGTATGGAAGAAAAGCAGCAGCACGCCCACTTGAATCGAAAACTTCTTTCCAAAGAAATCGCCTATCAGCCCTGTTGGCAGCTCGAGGACGACCGTTGTAATGTTAAACAGGGCTTGATAAAGCGCGATTTCCGTGACAGACATTCCTTTCTCCGCAAGGAAAAGTAGAAACACTCCCCGATTTAAAACAAATCCCGCGAGAACGAAAAAGGCGGAATAGATGTGCAGTTGCGTAGCGGCATTCTTATTCATTTGGCACTTCCATCAACTACTTTTGTCGGGCCGCTCGCTACTGACTCGAAGCCTGAAGTGTTCACAGTTGATGTGAAGAGCGGTAAAGCTTTTGCACAGGGTATCAATGGAATACATCCGAAGCGTTTTCGGCAGTATCATCGGCGAAGGCGGGATTAGCCTTTACGCGGCGCTCACCCTCGATGTATTTGACGATTTGATCAATCGTCTGGTTGGCGTGGCTCTTGAGCTTGCGCTCATAGAAGAAGAGGCCGAGCTTGCCGCGCGTGCCAGACGTGTTGCCACCCACACCCTAAAATCCTCGGTATAGGTGAGCTCGCAGGCACCATCGCCAGCAGGTGCAGCCTCATAGCGCATAGTATTGATGCCCGCCGCATACTGAAAACGGACCTCATAGAGACACGGGTAGTCAAAGTGCTTGATTTTAACCTTGATCGCCATGCCCTTGGCCTTGCCTTTTGCGGACTGGGCGCGCTTCTCGTACTTATAGCCGTTGAGCTTGTTGCGGCTGGGACGCTTGCCCGTGGCGTTCTCGATATCCTGCATGATGGACCCCGCCAGAGCGTCAAAAAGCTCCTCCGGCGTCACCTTAAGCGTTTTGGCGAGCTGCATGATGGCTCCTTATTCGTTTGAACCGTTCGAGCCATTGTACCGCCCCAGGCTCTCCCATGCGTTGCGGTGAAATGCGGACTGTTTGGCGGCTTTTTTGGCCAAAACAGTCCGTATTCCACCGCAAGTTATTGAGGGCTAGAGGCTGTAGGTGACCACCTGAGGCTCGCACGGGTTGGCGGGGTCGACTTGCTCCACGCGGACGAACTTGACGGTCACGGCCTCAAAGCCCGCCTTGTGCAGAACATCAGCGTAAACGCGCGCCTGCAGGGCGTGCTTCTCCTGCAGCTGTTCCGGCGTCTCGTCCGGTGTGCCGCCCGTCTTGTAGTCGATGACCAGCGCGCGTGACGAATCCGCCGGGTTCGTCGCCAAAGCATCGATGGCGCCCTCGGCATATGCACCGTAGCGAGCGATGTCCTCATCCTCGCAGCCCAGCGAAAAGAACGGCACCTCGGCGCGAACGCACGGCCAGGCAAGCAGCTCGGCACGGACCGCCGACTTGAGCCAGCGATCCAGGGCAACGTCGAAGCGTTCGCGCTGTTCCGGCGTCAGGCGCCACAGGCGAGCCAGGGCGTCGGCACGCTCGGCGGGCAGCGCATCGGCACCCATCTCGATCAGCCACTGGCAGGCGGCATGGAACGCCGAGCCCAGCGCCATGGGGTTGCCGGCGGGCTCAACGGCGGCCACGCCTGCATCCGTCATCTCGGAACCATCCGACTCCGCATCATCGCCAGCCTCGTCCATGGGCACATGCGCCTCGGCGGCTCGGTCCTCGGACTCGGCATGCAGCGCCGCGGCAATTGACGAGTAGCTGTACGAATCGCGCGCCGGATACGGGCAGGTGCCCATGCGCACGCCCGCCGCCTGGGGATACACGAGCTCAAACGCATCGGGCTCGGGGTCGGCTGGACCGGGAACAGCGGCGTGGGCATCCGCACCGGCACCCTCCGGCTCCGCATCGCCGCGGACAAGCCTGCCCTCGACATCCAGCGAAGCGTTGACCTCAAACGCCTGCTCGCCAAACGTAAAGTCCGCCAGCGAGATGAGCTCGTAGTCGCCCGGCTTGGAGTTGTCGAACACCAAACGGTCGCTATCGAGCTGCGGTATGTCCAGGCTGTCGGTCGGCAGGATGCGGCGCAGCACGTCGTAGGTCAGATCCGTCTCGACATCGAAGGTCGGCGCCGTCACCTTGCCGCGGCTCACGCCGACATCCATCGCCAGAATGACCAGCTCGCGCGCTCGCGTCATGGCGACATAGAGCAAGCGAGCCCGCTCCTCGAGCGAAAGCTGCAGGTCGTCGTTGCGCAGGCGAACGAATGCCTCGGCGGGAGAACCCGTCGCGCAGACATCCTCCATGAGCTCCGGCGGCAACCATAGCGACGTGCCCTTACCCTTAAACGCATGCTCAAACTGCTTTTTGACGTCATCGCCCTTTACGAACGTGCCGTCCGCGAGTTTAACGCCGTCGAAGCGTGCCGGCAGCGCCACGACCTGCGCTCCACCCTCGACACGCCCCATCTGAGCCGCACCCGAGGACTTACGCACGCCAAAGCACTCCGCAACCGCCACGACCGGATACTCCAGGCCCTTGGAGGCATGCACCGTCATGATGCGCACCGCGCCGTCGCCCTCCTCGTTGAGGGCGCCTGGGGCCTCCTTGCCCGCCAAGAAGCGGTCGAAGGCAAGCGCAATGGAACGCGGCGAGTTACCGAACTCGGCCTCCGCCTCGGCCACGGCATCGAGCGCCTTAAGCACGTTGGCGGCAATGGCCTTGCCCTCGGGACCACGCTGTGCCAGACGCACAAACCAGCCGGAAGCGTTGACAGTATCGCGCGCGATGGCGGCGAACGAATCGCGGCCCACGCGACGAAGCGCATACCGCAGCACCTCGCGGGCGCGCGTCACGAGCGGCAAGTCTTGCAAACCCGGCACATCGGAATCGCTCATGATGCCCACGTCGATGTTGCGGCGCGAGGTCTCCCCCGTCTGGTCGTCCAGCTTGGTCGCCAGCGCCAGGAACTCCTGGGCGCCGAGCGCAAACATCGGCGAGGCGAGCAGTGGCATAAGGCCCTGCGCCGTATCGACCGGATTGGCGAGCGCGCACACCAGAGCGCGCACCGTCTGCACCTCGGCAGCCTGGGCAAAGACCGAGCCGCCTGCGATCACGCAGTCGAGCCCTTGGTCGCGGAAGGCCTGCGCATAGACATCGGCGTTGGTCATGCGGCCCAGCAGCAGGACCATGCTGCCCTGGGGCTGCCCCGCTTTGACGAGCGCTTGGAACCGCTCGGCAATCGCACGAGCTTTCGCCTGCGTTCGCTCCTGCGTGCTGCCACCGGCAACGAAGACCGCCTGGCGGCGCGAAGCCTTTGCCTTGAGCTTGTCCTCGCGTTCGTCGCTCGGTTCAAGATCCAAGAACCCCTGCATCAAACCACCGGTGTCGCCGTCAAAGACGCGCGCCACATAGCGCAGCACCTCGTCGTGGCTGCGGAAGTTGCGTACAAGCTTGACAAGCTCGCCGGCGGGGGCATCGGACGTGGCGACCGTCTCGGACGCCGTCGTCGAACCCACCTTGCGCTCCTGGCGACGGAACACCTCGACCTCGGCACCACGGAAGCGGTAGATCGACTGCTGTGCATCGCCCACGGTACACAGCGCACGCTCACCCGCGCCGGTCAGGTAACGGATCAGGTCGACCTGCATCTGGTCGGTATCCTGGAACTCGTCGATCATGACCATCTTAAAGCGGCCCTCATAGGCCGCTCGAATAGCCGGGTAGTCGCGCAGCGCCTCGTACGCCATACGCAGTAGGTCGTTGTTATCGAGCGCGGACTGGCCGGCCTTCAGCGCGCGATACTCAGCCTCCACGGAACGGGCCAGGCCCACCAGCGCATCGAGTGCGGGACCACCGCAGGCCAGCACGATATTGATAAACGCATCGGCAGCCTCGGCCTTGAGTAGCTCCACCTGCTCCTTAGAAAACGCCTTGCTCGCCCGAGGCATGCTGCACGACATCATGAGTCGCGCCGCATCCTCCATGGTTTTGCCGCTCGCCTCAAACGCGTCGATGGCGTCGAGTGCCACCTGTGCCTTTTCGGTCGCGGCCTTGCTCGCACCCAACGCCGCGCGATAGGCGTCGGCAAGCGCCGAGGTGTCAGCCTGGCCGCGCGCCACGCACACATCGTCCATGCCGCCCGGCAGCTGGCTCGATAGCTCCAGCAGGTCGCGCACCAGTCCTTTAATGGTGGTACCGGCGCCAAACGGCCCACCCTCGCCCGCCATGGGATACCAAGCGTAGAGGGCCTTAAGCGAAGCGGCGAGCTCGGGGGCGGCATCGGGCGCCGTCGCGCGGGCCAGCACATGCTCAACAGCCTGGTCCATAAGCTCGTCGGTATCGGTGAGCACCGTGAACTCGGGATCGATGCCCAGCTCCAACGCATGTGCGCGCAGGATACGCGAGCACATGCCGTGAATGGTCGAGATCCACGCATCGTCGACGGTCAGGGCTTCCTCGTCCATGCCCTCGTCGATGAGCGCGCGGCGCACACGGTCACGGATCTCGGCCGCGGCGTCTTTGGTAAAGGTAATGGCGAGCACCTGGTCCAGATGCTCAACGAACGGACCGGATTCGGGCGAGAGCGCGTAGACGATGCGGCGCGTGAGGGTAAAGGTCTTGCCCGAACCGGCACCCGCCGAGACAAACAGCGGACGGTCGAGCGTTTTGACGATCTGCAGCTGTTGCGGCATCAAAGTCGAAAGATCCATGGTCTACACGTCCCTCCTTACAAACGTTCCTTCGTGGTTATACGAGCAGCGCGCATGCGCGGCCTGCGTCGACGCCGGGTCGACGGCGGCAACGTTGCCTGCCTCGAGCTCGCGCAGGCGCTCGGCGATGCCGTCCTCCACGCGATCGAGCAGGGCGTCGAAGTCCATGCTGCCGCCCTCGCCGGGAAAGCCCTTCTTAAGCCCCGGGATGCGGCCGTCACCACGCTCCTCCTCGAGCAGCTCGGCACTCGCGGCGCCTCGCAGCGCCGGTTTGCCGCCCTTGGTCGAAAAATAGAGCGCCGCGCGGGTGTCCAGATCCAGCGCCCGGCGCATAGCCTGCGCATAGATAAGCGTCTGGGTATGGGGCGGCAGCCACCGCGGATCGTCGATGGGCGCCGTGCCTGATTCCTCGTCGCGCACCGTAGGGTCGGCGAGCTTAAACTCCTCAACGCCCGTGCGATGCTTGTAGTCGATTACCACGGCGCGATTCTCGGCGTCCACGTCCACGCGGTCGATGCGCCCGCCAAGCGGCCAGCCGGCATACTCGACCTGGAGCTCGTTGAACGCAAACTCCAGGTAGCGCGGCGCGAAGGGCGCGAGCGCCTCGGCTTCATAGGCAAGCACGCCCTCCAGCTGCGGCAAAATCTCGGCCACTTGGCGCTCCTCCACTGGAGAGAGCGGCACCAGCGGGCCCTCGGTACCGCGCTTGCCGGCGTGCTCGGCCAGGGTCTCGGCAAAGACCTCGTGCAGCAGCTCCTGAGCACGTGGCAAGTTCTCGGGCGTCACGCGCTCCATGCCCTCCTGGGGCAGACGGGCATGCAAGTGCTCCAGCACGTCATGGACAAAGTTGCCCTTCTCCATGTTGCCAAAGCCGGCGTCGATCGACTGGGGTTTGACGCGATACGAGACGAACCAGCACAGCGGGCAGGTCGAATAGGCCTCGATCTGCGAGGCAGACGTCAGGCGCGGCACCAGCGGCGCATCCTCGCCCTCGCCATCGCGACGGCGCAGGACCAGATACGGAATGGCTTCATCGCTCAGATGCTGAGGAGCTTCGCAGGTCACGCGCTCGCGCCTAAGACCTTCGCCTGCCGCGGGATCGAAGTCCCTTACGATATCGCCCTCACCCACGCACTTCGCCTTGTCGGCGCCAACGGCCTTAGCGTCGTCAGCGGCCTTGTCGGCGTCAGCGGCCTTAGCATCGTTAGCGGCCTCGGCATGCGCCCGCAACTCGGTCCACACGGCCGCCGGATAGCACTCGCGCGCCTGACGATCGTGGGTCACACGGGCGAGCGTAACCGGACCACGCGACGCTTGTATCGCGCGGCCAAAGCGTGCGCGCAGCAAGGCCGCAGGCTCAAGCGTCACGCCCTCGCGACCGAGGCTCGCCGTCAGCGTGGTCAGCGGCCCCTCTTCGTGTGAGAGCGGATAGCTGTCCAGATCGACATCGGCAAACAGCACGGCATCGTAGCTGCCGGGGCGCAGAGCCGCCGCATCGGCAAGCGAAGCAAAGCGAACCTGGGCGCGTGGCGCACGGTCAACCTCGTAGGTCTCGTAATCGTAGGCGGCGCTACGCTTGTCCACCTTGGTTCGAATGTCGTCGAGCACGGGCACGGTCGCGGCCTGCGACACGTCGAGCGCACGGGCGCCATTCATAAGGATGTCGATGACGTGGCGCAGCAGGGCCACCTCCGCCTGGCGACGGGCCTGACCGTCGAGACCGCCAAGTGCGCGATCGGGCAGTGCCTCGGCAACGGCAAGCATGGCCTTGAGCGCCGTCACGGGTTTGTCGCGCCACAGCGCCTGGAACACGTCCGAGATCACGCACGGCACGTTCTTAAACCAGTTCTCGTCACTCGCCGCTTTACGCGCGCCCCTCACCTGGCCCTGCACGCTCTGCAGCAGGCTCTTGACGCCCGCAGTGGTCTTGCTGCGCGACAGTCGCATATTCTTGTCGAACGTGCGCGCGCTGGCGGCGTCGGCACCCGAAAGCGGGCTGTAAATCCAGTCGGTAAGCTCCGGAGCGGGCCACCACTCAGTCTTAGAAGCTGCCCCTTCGTCGGCGGCCTTCATACGCTCGATCAGGTTGGCGAGCGCCGTGAACTGCCTGCCCGCAATGGATTGGGAAAACGCCGTGAACTCGGCCGTCTCGGCAGCAACGTGGCGCGCCGCCAAACGAGCGGCAAGCTCGCCGAACAGCTGGGGTGCCCGGGCAGAAACAACGAGCACGCGTACGGGGTCGGCGGGTGTTGCAGCAACTTTATCGTCCTTGGACTCCTTGTGCGCTTTCACCAACTTATCGATGACGTCCGCATAAGCATGGGCACGGGCATGGGGGCCGGCGACCTCAATAAAGGCAGGCTGAGCAGCGGACTTGGAGGCAGTCTGGGGCGCGGCGGCGCCCTCCCCCAGCGGCGCGATCCCAAACAGCACACCGCGGACATCAAATGCCGCGGCAAGCTCCTCGCGCATCGCCGCTTGCTCGCGGGCAAGCAGCACGACAACCTCTCCCCCGTTGTTTGCCACGGCGGACAGCAGCTCGAGCAGGCTATACGTAAATGACGTGACGCCGCGCACGCAAACGGCGCGGGCGCACCCCGGCAGGTTGTCGGCCAAAGCGCCGGCCATAATGTCAGCCGCCTCGCAGGGCTCGACCATATCTCGACGGTCCAAACCGCGCGCATAGGCGCACAAAAGTTCAAACACGCGAGCCTCGGCGTCGCTTTTGGGCTTGGGCTTGCAAACGTTGTCGCAGCAACGCTCGGTGCCTGTCCCTGCCACACCCGGCAGCACATCGCGAGCCATACGCGCGAGCATACGCACCGTGCCCTGGCTGCGCGAAAGCGGCTGCAGGTCGGCGTCGTCGAGGCGCGCTACCATGTCCGAAAACAGCATCTGGCGCTGCAGGTTGTCGACGAAACCGCGCCCGTCGCCCAAAAGCTCCCAAAGCGAGCGAAGCCACGATGTAGGCGTCTTGTAGTCAATACCCAGCGAAACGCCGGCTTCCGCCGCATCATGACGGCACAGGTCGAGCTCGGCAAACGTTGGCGCCAGCAGCACGGCACGCCCGTGGCGGGCAATAAGGTCGGCAAGCAGCGCCGCCTCGGCATCGCTCAAATCCGCGCCGGCGTTGGTGGTATAGATTCGAACAGGCATGGTCCTCCACTCAAACCGTTCGCAATATTCAATGCTTTCATCCTACCCGCCCGCGCGGACAGATTTGCCCTACGCCAACAGATTTGACCCCTTGGAGACGGAGGAAAATGGATCACCGAGGAGGTCAGTCTAACCCAGTGATCCGTTTTCCTCCGTCCCCAAAGGATCAAAAAACCGCCCCCGAAGGGACGGTTCTGCGCAATTCGTTTTTACCGCTGGCCTACTCGCCATCCTCCAGCTTGATGAGGATCTTGCGATAGCCGCCGTACTCGCCGTTGAGTGCCTTGGACACGCGGCTCACCGTAGTGGACGAAGCGCCGGTGCGGGCCTGAACCTCAACATAAGGCTCGCCCTCATCCAGATAACGCGCAACCTGCAGACGTTGCGAAAGATCGCAGATCTCGCGCGGCGTGCAGATATCGGTCAAAAACGCCTGGATATCCTTCTCGTCATCCAAAAGACTAAATGCGTGGACCAGCTGCTTGACATCAGGCTTGTCAAACATGTTCTCGATATTCATCGATCACCGCCAAACCCGCCATAAGGCATCGAAGTTGATACTGACATCGGGCATCGTTCGCCCGTTCTATGCAATAGGGCAACGCCTGTGGCTTTTGCCCGTAGCAGTGTAGCACACCACCAAACTAAAGCGACAAGACTCTCTGCCAGCGGCGCGTTTTTCAGGACGAACGCCGTTTTGAAACCGAATGCGCACGTAAGCTCCACGAATATCTGAGACAATGGGCGGCCGAACAAGGCGGCACACCCGAGCGGCCGTCCAAGCTGCCGCAGCAAACCGCTTCACGCGACGCCGACGCACCCTGCGCAAGAAAGGATTCGCACCATGCGCTTTATGCTTAACTGGCTCTTTACCTCGATCGCCATCGCGATTGCCACGTTCCTCGTCCCCGGCATCCAGCCCTTCGGTTTTGCCGAGGCCTGGGTCTGTTTCGCCTTCGTGGGACTGTTCCTGAACATCGTCGATTCGCTCGTCAAGCCGTTCCTGACGGTTATCTCGCTGCCGCTCACGATCATTACGCTGGGTATTTTTCAGCTCGTAGTCAACAGCTTTATGCTCGAGCTGGCCAGCTATCTGTCGGTCAATCTGCTGGGCGCGGGTATCTCCATCGCCAGCTTTGGATCGGCCTTCATGGGCAGCATCCTGGTGTCCATCATGCGCAGCATCCTCGACAGCATCGCCGAGGGCTAAAACGGCCATTCCGGCCGCGCCCGTCTCAACAGCCCAAAACGAAGGCCGCCCATCACAAAAATGGGCGGCCTTCTTATTTGCCAAGTCTCAAAGGGCGAGAGAATCTGCCATTTCCACCCCGTCCCCAAATGGCAGGTGGGCTAGATCACGTAGTCGTAGCCTTCGTTGGGAGCGACAAGTTGATCGAGCGTCACACCGTCGAGGTAGTCGTTGATAAGCTTGTCCAGGTTCTTCCACACGTCGAGCGTGGGGCACTCGTCAGAGCGCGAACAACCCTTGCAGTCGCCATCCAGGCAGGCGACCGGCGCCAGGCTGCCCTCGGTCAGGCGCAAGATCTCGCCCACCGTGTACTGCTCAGGCGGGCGCGTGAGCACATAGCCGCCGCCCTTGCCGCGCATGCCCGAGAGCATGTTGGCGCGCACGAGCGTAGCCAGAATATTCTCGAGGTACTTCTCCGAAATACCCTGACGCGCCGCAATCTCTTTAAGCGGGATACGGCCTGTCGCCTGGTGCTCGGCCAGGTCGACCATAACGCGCAGGGCATATCTGCCCTTTGTGGAAACCAACATATATATAGCTGCCTTTCGGTCTTTTAATTCGTAGAAATTCTAGCCGAAAAATTGGTTTTGAAAATACCTATTCCCGTCAAGATGGTTAATCGACTCGTAATAATCTTCTATTTCCTATTGCGTTACTAGGCTTTACTGTCTACTATGCTTGCCAACAGCAAAACGAACAACCTATAAGGTTTGTGGGTTTCGCTGCTACACACACCGTAAAACCACACGGTATCCAGTCATTTGAACACTTTGGAGGTTCACCATGAGCAATGTTTACACGTCCATCGATCAGCTTATCGGCCACACCCCGCTTCTGGAGCTCACCCACTTCGAGGCCGACGAGGACCTCAAGGCCCGTGTGCTCGTCAAACTGGAATACTTCAACCCCGCCGGGTCCGTCAAAGACCGCGTCGCCAAGAACATGATTGACGAGGCCGAGAAGGCCGGCAAGCTCGTGCGCGGTGGCGACTACACCATCATCGAGCCCACGAGCGGCAACACCGGCGTCGGCATCGCTTCGGTGGCGGCGGCCCGCGGCTACAAGGTGATCATCACCATGCCCGAGACCATGTCCGTCGAGCGCCGCAAGCTGATGCAGGCATACGGTGCGCAGCTCGTGCTCACCGACGGCTCCAAAGGCATGAAGGGCGCTATCGCCAAGGCCGAGGAGCTGCAGAAGGAGACCCCCAACAGCATCATCGCCGGCCAGTTTGTGAACCCCGCCAACCCCGCCATCCACAAGGCCACGACCGGCCCCGAGATCTGGGACGACACCGACGGCAAGGTCGACATCTTCGTCGCCGGCGTTGGCACCGGCGGCACCGTGACCGGCGTGGGCGAGTTCCTCAAGGAGCAGAACCCCGAGATTCAGGTCGTCGCCGTCGAGCCCGCCACCTCCCCGGTGCTCTCTAAGGGCCAGGCCGGCCCGCACAAGATCCAGGGCATCGGCGCCGGCTTTGTGCCCGACGTCCTCGATACCCAGGTCTATGACGAGATCATCCCCGTCGAGAACGACGATGCCTTTGCCACCGGCCGCGCCGTGGGCCACAAGGAAGGCGTGCTCGTGGGCATTTCGTCCGGCGCCGCCGTCTGGGCCGCTCTGCAGCTGGCCAAGCGCCCCGAGAACGAAGGCAAGACCATCGTGGCGCTGCTCGCCGACACCGGCGAGCGCTACCTGTCCACGGCGCTCTTCCAGGACTAGAGCTTCTCGTTCTTAGAACGAGTCCAAGGCACGCCGGTCTCCCCTCTCTTCTGGCAGCCTGAGCTCATCCCAACAGGATGCCCCACGAGACGTCCGAACTTGCTACAATGTCTGCGGCGCGGAACCAGCCTCCCGCGCCGCTTTTCTTTTTTGGCCACATGCCACCAAGGAGAACCTCCTCATGCACAACAAGCGCGTGCTCGTCGCCATGAGCGGCGGCGTCGATTCCAGCGTGACCGCGTATCTGCTCAAAAGTCAGGGTTACGAATGTGTCGGTGCCACCATGCGCCTCACCTGCCCCGCGCCCGATCCCGCCACGGGCATGAGTAAGGTCGACCACGACATCGCCGATGCAAAGGCCGTCGCCGAGCGCCTGGGGATACCCCATCACGTGCTCGACTTGCAGCAAACCTTCGACCGCAACGTTGTCGAGCGTTTTATGAACGCCTACCAGGAGGGGCTGACGCCCAATCCGTGCATTATCTGCAACCGCCACATTAAGTTTGGCGCGCTGCTCGATGCAGCGCTGGACATGGGCTGCGACTACATCGCCACGGGCCATTACGCCAAAACAAGCCAGGCGGCAGACGGCACCTGGCAGCTGCATCGCGGCGAGGACCCCAAAAAGGACCAGAGTTACTTTTTGTATTCGCTTACGCAGGAGCGTCTGGCGCGCACGATTTTTCCGCTGGCGGGTCTGAACAAGGAGCGCGACGTGCGCCGGATTGCCGCCGAGCAGGGCTTCATCAACGCCCAGAAGGCCGAAAGCGAGGATATCTGCTTTATTCCAGACGGTAACTACGCGGGCTATATCGAGCGCCGCTGCGGACATCCCGCTGCACCGGGCGACATTGTGTGGCGCGACGGCAGCGTGGTCGGGCGCCACAACGGCGCGCTGCGCTACACCATCGGCCAGCGCAAAGGCCTGGGCGTCGCGATGGCGCATCCTGTGTATGTGACGGGCGTCGACGCCGCTAACAACACCGTGCATCTGGGCGAGGCCGAGGACCTGACGGCCACGGCGCTCACGGCCAACGACTGGATTTGGAGCGCCCCTGCCGACCACATGGAAGCCGAGCTGGATGCCGGCGGCATCCGCGTGGGCGCCAAGTACCGCTACCGACAGAAAGACCAGGCAGCGATCCTTACGCGCGGCGAAGACGGGCAAATGTTGCTGACCTTTGACGAGCCGCAGCGCGCCATCGCCCCCGGCCAGGCTGTCGTTATATACCGCGGCGACATCGTCCTGGGCGGCGGCACCGTGACCGGTGCACTTAAGTAGCCGCGGGTTTATCGCTGCACGTGTCGAAGTACCTCAACAGCGGCACCAACCTCGATTACGCGACGCTCGAGGCCGCGGCGGATGGCCTCGAGTCGACCCTCCGCCGTGGCCAATTTGCTCTGCGAAAGAATCTCGATCGCCTCATCAACAAATCCGTTGAGCCGCGATGAATCGAACCAATCGAGCAAATCCGCAAGCGCCAGCTGGACGGAAGGGTCGGGCCCAAACGGCTTAGCGGAAAACCCAAACTCCCCAGCTGCGAGCACGGCAGTTGGTACGTTGTACCACAGGCAGTTGCCGCTATCGAACAGCGGAGCAGGTTTTATCTCCAGGGTGTCGACATTGCGGATGATGCCGAAGTTTCGCCAATGGCGGTCGCTGTTGGCCAAAAGGGCATCGCAGACAATCATCTGCGACATAGACTTTCTCACAGCGGCCTCATCGGCACCATGCTTGCCAAGGCAGCGACAGTATCGATCGTATGTCGAGTTTCCCCGCTGGCCACCAAGTGCGCCCTTAACGTAAACAGCCGGAACGTATTCCTCGCGGCCGTCAAGAAAATCCTCGCACAGGCACGCAGGGCCATCGAACATCCGATCAACCGTATAAGGAACAAACTCGCCCTCCGACAGCAAGCGACGATGCAGAGCCGTTGCAACCGCCTCGTTAAAGGGCCGTTGGTCGTCCATGCCGCATCCCTTGACCAGAACGCGAACACCGTTGCGAATCATCCACGATTTAGGGAGCTCGCCCTCGGACGTGTTATCAGGATTTTTAAGACCGATGCCTTCCAGCCAACCCGAACGCTCTTCGGGCGCCGATCGCTCAAATTCGTTCTCAAAGTAATTGATGTTTTGCCATTTGAGTTCGGCGCAATCGGCCGGCCGCAGCCAATAGCAATCCGAAAGCGATAGGCCCAGGCACTGAACCGGCACCTCAATGCCACTGGCAATTCCCAGTTCACGATAGCGCGAGACGAGTCCGGGGCGGACGTCAGGCACCGACCGATGGCTCCACCACACGTTGAGCTCCCGTTTATTCACCGTAGGAGAAGAACTCGAGCACGTGCCAAACGGCATCCTTTGCGCATCGAGCACCTCGGCGATTTCGAAGGGAAACTCACGTGTCGGATCAAATGAGACATGCGCGACCTCATGGTCGGCCGACATCAGCGTAAACTTGCGCCCCACATCGGCCGCAGGACGGCGTCCACGTTTGCGGACCTTTTGATAAGCGAGCGCAGAATCATACTCAACCATCTTCCGTCCGCCCACAATATCGCACGCGAGCGTTCCCGATGCGGCAAGTTGCGATATGCGGGCTTTCGTAACGCCCAACAGGCGGGCGGCATCACCCATAGATAAGTACTCAGATGTATTCATATGCCGCATCACCTCGTTAAGTAATTTACGCGTTTAGTTAACATATTACATACATCATAATACTAAACGACCTAAAGCGAAAAAAGGCCCGAGAAATCGGGCCTTAGTGATTGGTCAGCCGAGTCGCAAGCTGCTCCCCTAGCGCTGAACGTAGGCGCGGACGAGCTCGTAGGTGTTGCGCACACCGTCGATGTGGCTGCGCTCGTAGTTGTGGCTCGCGTACACGCCGGGGCCGATCAGGCCATGGCGAATGTCGTAGCCGGCCGAGAGTGTGGCCTCGACGTCGGAGCCGTAGTGCGGATACACGTCGATGGCGTAATCGAGCTCCAGCTCGCGCGCGATGTTGGACAGCGTGGTCACCAGGTCGTAGTTGTACGGACCGCCCGAATCCTTGGCGCAAATCGAAACCATGCGCTCGGTGCAACCCAGGTCGTCGCCCACGCAGCCCATGTCCACGCTGATCATCTCGCGTGTGTCGTCCGGCACAAAGGCACCGCCGTGGCCGACCTCCTCGTACACCGTAAAGAGCAGCGATACCTTGCGCGAAAGCGTCACCTCGCCGCCAGCAACGGCGCGGGCCAGGCCCAGCAGAATCGACGCCGACAGCTTGTCGTCCAAGAAGCGGCTCTTGATGTAGCCGCTCTCCGTCACCGTGGTACGCGGATCCATAGCGATGATGTCGCCGGTCTGAATACCCAGCTCGAGCACATCGTCCTTGCTGTCAACGTTCTCGTCGAGCAGGATTTCCATGTTCTTCTCGATGGTCTTGACCGGCTCATCGGCCACATGCGCCGAAGGCTCGGTATTGAGGACCACGCCCGTATACACATTGCCGTCACGCGTGTAGACGGTGCAGTTCTCGCCATCGGCCGTAGACCACTGATGTCCGCCGAGCGTCGTGGGGCGCAGGCGACCATTGTCCTTAATGGAGCGTACCATGGCGCCCAGGGTATCGACATGGCTCGCCAGTACGAGCGGCTCACCCTCGCCACCAAGCTCAACCAACACGTTGCCCTTATTGGAACGCTCGGGCCCAAACCCCATCTCGCGCAACGTTTCCATCAGATAATCAGTCGCCGCACGGGTATAGCCCGTAGGCGAAGCAATAGAAGTCAGTGCCTTCAACTGGTCAGTAATATAGGAGAGCGTAGAATCCATCTTGGACACCAAAGTCACCCTTTCATATCGAATTAAACCCACAGCAACAATACCACCGCGAACCATCTTTTTACCTAGCGAGATGACCCATCGAGCTCGCCAGGACTGCGCCCGCCACGATAACGAGCCGGCGGCCCCCTGCCGTTAGCCCCACAATCTTTCCGCAGGACGGAGGAAGCCCCCGCCGCACGAAGTGCGCAGCGGAGGCTTCCGACATGTCCGAGGACGATTGTGGGGCTAACGGGCAGGGGCCCGCCGAACCAAGTTAGGCAGCCGGGCAGATCTTCTTGAAGAGCTCGATGACGTCGTCGAGCGTCGCCTCGCGCGGGTTACCCGGGAAGCAGGCGTCAGCCATGGCGTCCTTGGCCAGGACCTCGATCTCGTCAGCCTTCATGGCCTCGCAGACGTGCGGAATGTTCACGTCGGCAGAGAGCTGCTTGACGGCGGCGATGGCGGCGTCGGCGGCCTCGTCGGTGCTCATGCCCGTGGTGTCAACGCCCATGGCGACGGCAACCTTGGCCAGACGCTCGGCGCAAACCGGCTTGTTGAACTCCATGGCGATCGGCAGCAGCATGGCGCAAGCGACGCCGTGCGGGGTGTCGTAGTGAGCGGACAGGGTGTGAGCCATGGCGTGGTCGATGCCCAGGCCGACATTGGAGAAGCCCATGCCGGCGACATACTGGCCAAGAGCCATGCCCTCGCGGCCGGAGCCGGGCTGGCCGGACTTGGCCTCGGCGACGGAGTCGCGCAGGTTCTCGCTGATCAGCTTAATAGCCTCAAAGTGGAACATGTCGGAGAGCTCCCAAGCGCCCTTGGTGGTGTAGCCCTCGATGGCGTGGGTTAGAGCGTCCATGCCGGTGGAGGCGGTCAGGCCAGCGGGCATGGAAGCCATCATGTCGGGGTCGACGACGGCGACCTCGGGGGCGTCGTTGGTGTCGACGCACACGAACTTGCGGACCTTCTCGGGGTCGGTGATGACGTAGTTGATGGTCACCTCGGCGGCGGTACCGGCAGTCGTCGGCACGGCGATGGTGAACACGGCGTGGTTCTTAGTCGGAGCAACGCCCTCGAGGCTGCGGACATCGGCGAACTCGGGGTTGTTGATGATGATGCCGATGGCCTTGGCAGTGTCCATAGAGGAGCCGCCACCGATGGTAACGATAGCGTCAGCCTCGGCGGCCTTGAAGGCCTCGACGCCGTCCTTGACGTTCTGGATAGTGGGGTTGGGCTTGATCTCGGAGTAGAGGCTCCAAGCGATGCCGGCAGCGTCGAGCTCGTCGGTCACCTTAGCGGTAACGCCAAACTTGACCAGATCGGGGTCGGAGCAGACGAAGATCTTCTTGTAGCCGCGACGCTGGAGCTCGCCGGGGATCTCCTTGATGGCGCCGGAACCATGATAAGAGATGGTATTGAGAACGAAACGATTAGCCATTGATAGCCTCCCATCGTGTGCGGGGCACCCATTACGCCCCACGCTATGAGTCCCATCCTAACGCTTTTGAAACAAAAAACACGTGAGAACGTCAAAATTGTTAAAGCGTTTCAACAGAAGATGAAAAATATTGCGGCAAAGGGACAACCCCTTTGCCGCATTCGGTTACTTTCGACAGCCCTCTTTCCAAGCCTCGGCCGCAACCTTCCAGCGAAAACGCAAGTCGCGCTCGCGGTCGATGAACATGATGGCAAACGCGACAAACAGCAGCACGCTCGCCACGACGATGGCGTGCAGGCCCATGCGCTCAATACACCAGTTGCCCAACACGGCGCCAAACACAAAGGTAAAGATCACGCCAAAGTACAGCAGGCCGTTTTCCAAAAAGCCGCGCTTGTGGGTGATGATGTAGTCGTCCACGTTTTGCAAGGCATTACGGAGGTTGCCGATACACATGGTCGTGGCGATGCCGTGACCGTGGATCTTGCGGAAGCTCTCGACCTGCATGCCGCAGGCAAACGAGGTGAGGCAGTTGGCGAGCAGGTTGTAACCGCCGCCCGGGATAAAGCTCACGCCCAGCAAGATAACGGCTTCAAAAAACACCGTCACCTGGCGCCAGTGAATCACACTGCCAAACCGCTCGTGAACCAAGTCGGCAAGCATAATGCCCACGGCAAACGACACCACGGGGAAGAAATAGCGTCCCGCCAGCGCCCAGTTGCCCTCCGAGATGCTTACACCCACGAGCAGGATGTTGCCCGTCTGAGCGTTTGCGAAAACATGGTCGCGCCCAATGTACGAATAAACGTCCATAAAGCCACCGGCGAGCGCCAAGATGATGCCCAGCTCAATAGACTCCGATATCTGCTTGGCACGCTGCATCGTCGTGCATCCTCCTTGTTGACGACTCCCTCGTGCGTTGGCGGACATATAGCCGCCGTCCATACTGTAACCCATTGACAATATAGCGTGCGCGCGAGACGAGTTCCCCAACGCGCAGATACACAGTCTGGAAACAAACGATTGACTCAGCGACGCTCTCACTCACCAGCTCATGTACTCCACCAGTCTTTTTAGCCCCATTACAGTTTGAGTCGTCCGAAAGGGCGGCTCTTTTCCGTTGCACGGCTATACGATTGAGCCGTACCGGTGGTCGCTGGCCGACCGCCCCGGACGGCCGTCAGCCCCTGCCCCGTAGAGGGC
>NZ_JADMSU010000008.1 GCF_015561195.1 Collinsella aerofaciens
CCCATCATCGCGGTCTATGGGGTCAACGATATGGCACCGTGGGGACACATGTATGTCAATCCTGGTCTAACAGAGCCAAAAGAAAAGCCCCCGTTGCCGGAGGCTTCAAGTTCGATTGGTGCGGCGTATAGGATTCGAACCTATGACGTTCTGATTCGTAGTCAGACCCTCTATCCAGCTGAGGTAACGCCGCAGCGCAAGACATATAAAACCACTTTAGCTTATTGGAGTCAAGCACAATCTCAAACTTTTTTGTGGAACGCAGTTTTGTCATGCTGCTCCGCATATACCGCCGTTCCCCGTACGATCGATTGGCCTTTCGATCACGTCAAACTTAGCATCAAGTTCCCTCAGAAGCGATCTCACCCGCTGGGCACAATCGTAATCGGCAAACGAGATGCTCAACATGCGAGCAACCTGATTAGATGTCTGGACCCCATAGAAATGCTCTAGGACCACAAGCCCCTCGTGCGCCACAAACGTCTCAACCACATGAGGCGACTCCTCGTAGCACCATTGCGTCAACGGCCCCTCGCTCGTCTGTCGAACCACCAGGCCACCCATGCCAGACGGTTCACACGTTACAAGCAGGTACTCCCCGCCCTCGTCGCTCTCAAACAAAACCACCCGATCATCAAACAGTTCCATCGTGTCCCCTTTCTCTCGCTCTTATTTAGCAAAAGCATAGCAGGTAGATGACTGTATACAGAACATTTGTTCGTGTGTTTTCTATTGAGCTGTCCGCACGGCATGGTATGGACCTGCGCACGAAATAGGGCGCCCCCGAAGGAGCGCCCTTGCATATCCCCTATGCAGCCAAGTTACGCGACCGGCTCGATCTTCTCGAGGCCGCCCATGTAGGGACGCAGGACCTCGGGGATCGTGATGGTGCCGTCGGCGTTCTGGTAGTTCTCCAGAATGGCAGCCATGGTACGACCAGCCGGCAGGCCGGAACCGTTAAGGGTGTGCAGGTAGCGCGAACCCTTGAAGTTCTCGGGGTCGCGATACTTGATGTTGGCGCGGCGAGCCTGGAAGTCGCCGCAGTTGGAGCAGGAGCTGATCTCCTTGTAGGCGTTGTAGCTCGGCAGCCAGACCTCGACGTCGTAGGTCTGACGGGCAGAGAAGCCCAGGTCGCCGGTGCACAGGCTAATCACGCGATACGGAAGACCCAGCTGCTGCAGCAGGTACTCGGCCTCGGCGGTCATGCTCTCGAGCTCCTCGTCGGACTCCTCCGGCTTGGCAAACTTGACCATCTCGACCTTGTCGAACTCGTGCTGACGGATGATGCCGCGGGTGTCACGACCGGCGGAACCGGCCTCCTCGCGGAAGCAGGGAGTGAAGGCGGTGTAGCGGCGCGGCAGGGTGTCGGCGTCGAGAACCTCGCCGGCGTGCAGGTTGGTGAGCACGACCTCGGCGGTGGGGATCAGGAAGTTGTCGCCCGAGACGTGATAGGCGTCGTCCTCAAACTTGGGCAGCTGGCCCGTACCGAACATGGTCTGACGCTTGACGACGATAGGCGGCCACCACTCCTTGAAGCCACGGCTCGTGTGCGTGTCCAGGAAGAAGTTGATAAGGGCGCGCTCCAAGCGGGCGCCGGCGCCACCGAGAACGGTGAAGCGGCTGCCGGAGAGCTTGTTGCCGCGCTCGAAGTCGAGGATGTCCAGATCGGTGCCCAGGTCCCAGTGCGGCTTAAAGTCGAAGTCGAACTCGCGCGGGGTGCCCCAGCGGCGACGCTCGATGTTCTCGTCCTCGTCCTTACCGTACGGGGTGGCATCGCACGGAATGTTGGGCAGGTGAGCCATGAAGTCGTACTGCTCCTGCTCGAGGGCGGTGCGGCGCTCGGCCAGACCGTCAATCTTCTCGTTGACGGCGCGCACGACCTCCTTGGCGGCCTCGGCCTCGTCCTTCTTGCCCTCCTTCATCAGGGCGCCAATCTTCTTGGACTCGGCGTTGCGCGTGGCTTGAAGCTCCTCGACCTCGGTGATGACGGCACGACGCTCGTCGTCGAGCTCAAAGAACTTCTCGCGATCCCAAGACGTCTGGCGGTTAGCCATGGCGACATCGATGGCATCGGGGTTTTCGCGAACAAACTTGATATCAAGCATTAGATCCTCCGGCGATATACATTCCATTTAGGTTGCAACCTTGTACATGTATGGGCAAGTATATACTTATGAGCGTTTACGACCCAACTCAACTACGCAAGAAGGCACCCAATGGACGCAGTTTTTTCCTTTTTGTTTGGCACCCGCACCGGTTTTGCCATCCTTTTCGCCGGCGGCATCCTGCTGTTTGCGATTCTTGCCTTTGTAATGGAGAAGCGCACCCATAAGATGTATGTCGACCGCGGCCCCAAGTCCGAGGACGAAGAAGACAGCTTCTGGGACTAACCTGCCAAAAAGGGACAGGTTTATTTTGGTCGGTTTTATCTGGGCAAACGCAAGCGCCCCGCAACTGGAATTGAACCAGTTGCGGGGCGCTTTTCGCTAAAAGGACAAAACCGCAGGAAAAACCTGCCAAAATAAACCTGTCCCTAAATAGCAGGTTTTACTGAAGGGTTGCGTCGATTGCCTTGACCAGGGCGCTGCGCATGCCGGCGTCCTCGAGCGCAACGACGCCCTTGATGGTGGCACCGCCGGGCGAGCACACGGCATCCTTCATCGCCGCAGGATGCTGACCGGTTGCAAGCTGCAGCTTTGCCGTACCCAGCGCCATCTGGCTCACAATGCGATAGGCATCCGCACGCGGGATACCGTGCTTGACCGCCGCATCGCCCAGGGCCTCGATTGCCATGGCGACAAACGCCGGAGCGCAACCACCAACCGTGCCGCCCACAAACAGCAGGCTCGTATCGAGCTCAACCACCGTGCCAAGCTTACCGAGCAGGTCGAGCACAACAGCACGCTGCTCATCGCTAAGCGTAGAGGACTTCTCGCAGGCGATGACACCCTCGCCCACCGAAACCGGTGTGTTGGGCACCGTCGAGATATGCGCGACACCCGGCAGGACCTGCTCCCACTTGGCACTGTCCCAGGTCCAGGCAACCGACAGAACGACCTTTTTGGCAAGAGCATCCTGGAGCGGGGCGAATACCTTCTCGATCATGTACGGCTTGACCGCAGCGACCACGATATCGGATGCGGCGACAACCTCGGCGGCATCGTGGCAAGCGACCATCCCGCGCGTCTCACAACGCTCAACCAGTGCGTCGTAGCGACCCGCACAGGCGCACATGTCGCTCGCGGCTACACCGGCAGCGATCCAGCCATCAGCCATAGCGCTCGCCATATTGCCAAAACCGACAAATCCAATCTTCATATCACACAGTCCTTTCAGACACATTCCTCAAAACGAAAGGTATTGTCCCACGCCATTGTTTCGTATTGCCGACCTATTTGTGATACGGCTCGCCACGGCTGATCTTGCAGGCACGGTAAATCTGCTCTAGCAGCACCACACGCGCCAGGTTATGCGGCAAGGTAATGCGTCCAAAGCTGAGCATCTCGTCGGCGCGGGCGCGCACCTCATCACTCACGCCGTCCGAACCGCCGATTACAAAGGCAATGTCGCTGCTGCCTCGCAGCATAAGATCGTCGAGCCTCGCCGAGAGCTCCTCACTCGAACGCTCCTTGCCCTCGATAGCCAGCAGGATCACATGCGCTCGGGACGGCAAGGCAGCAAGAATCGCCGCCCCCTCCTTGTCACGCGCGGCATCCACACCGCCCGCCTTGGCCGGGTCGATATCGGCCACCTCGCGGATATCCACCTTGGCATAGGCGCCCAGACGCTTGGTGTACTCAGCGCAGGCATCCTTCCAAAAGCGCTCTTTGAGCTTGCCGACGCAAACGACGGTGTATTTCACGCGCGCCTACTCCTTCGAATCGTTTTGAACTTTGCCTGCGGCCAGCATCTGCTCGAACATAGAGGCCGACTGTGAGAAGTCGCTCGGCAACACGACCGTCGAGTTTTTGCCCGTACGCGCGAACTCCGTCATCATCTCGGTCCACTGCGTAAACATGAACAGCTGGTTGGCCTCATCGTTGCCAACGCCTGTCTCCTGGATAATCTCGAGCGAATCCTTGATGCCCAGCGCGATGGCTTTGCGCTGGTTGGCGATGCCCTCACCCGCCTTTTCCATCGCCTCGGCCTCGGCGGTCGCCTCGGTGACGCGCTTGATGCGGTCGGCCTCGGCGAGCTCCTGCGCGGCAGCGCGCTTGCGCTGGGCGGCGTTGATGTCGTTCATGGAGTTCTCGACCTCGGTCGGCAGTGCGATTTTGGTGATGAGCGTCGACACGAGGGTGAAGCCGTAGGCGGCCATCTGCTCGGAAACGGTAGCGTTGACATCCTTGGCGATGTCGTCCTTCTTGGCAAAGACCTCATCGAGTGTGTAGACGGGGATGGAGGAGCGCAGGGCGTCGGTGATGAAGTCGCGCATCTGGTCGACGGGCTCCTGCAGCATGTAGTAGCTCTTGTAGATGCCCGAATCTGCCGGGCCGGCGCCCATGTCGTAGCTCACGTGGTACTGAGCGGAGACCTCAAGGCCGATAGTCACGTTATCCTGGGTCTTAACGTCGATCCCAAAGCCGTTTTTCATGGTGCGCAGGCTCACCGTAGCGGCCTTGCGGTCGATCACGGGCACCTTCATGTGGAAGCCCGCGTTGACGATGCGGTTGAACTTGCCCAGGCGCTCGATGATCACAGCGTGCTGCTGCTCAACGACGTAGCAGGCGTTGGGGAGCAGCAGCAACAGGATGATAATGGGAATCAAAAGGCTGGTAAGGGCGGCGATGATACCGGAAAACAGCATGGTCTCTCCTCTGATAGGCGCACGTTGGCACTAGGATACCCGCACGGAGCGGCCGCGTGACACTAACAAGAGGGCCCGTGGTCAAAAAAGGCCAAATATGAGTACTGTTACAAGTTTAGTAGCAGCGTTTTCTAAGCAAAATCGCCCCGTTGGAGCAGAGATCTAGATCGAAATCGCTTCACTTTATCTCTGAGATAAGCCAGATTAACGTACATCTGTTGCGTAACATGCAAGAAAATGGTTTCGAGAAATGTATCCATTTTCATAACAGTACTCATATTTGCCGTTTTTTGACCACAGGGGTTTCTGTCGTGCGAAATTGATAAGCCAAACCTGCCAAAAACAGCCCATAACAAAAAAGCTCCCATTGCTGGGAGCTCTTTCAATCAATGGTGCGGGCGAAAGGACTTGAACCTTCATGGGGTTGCCCCCATACGGACCTGAACCGTACGCGTCTGCCAATTCCGCCACGCCCGCGTGCAGGAATTAGAATAACGGAGCGCCACCGCGAACGCAAGAACTATTTTTGAAAAAGTTTGCAGGCATTTTCCCAAGCGGCATGCGCGATTGTTTCGGCGTCCTCACCAGTGCGATCGACACGGTCGTTAACCAGCGCGTTTGCCGTAATGGAGATCATTGCGGGCTCGCATTCAAGACCGCGGATGGGCTCCGGTGCCATATACGGGCAATCCGTCTCGAACAAAATGCGGTCGAGTGGGGTTGCCACAAATGCCTCGCGCACGTCGTCGTTGCGCTTAAAGGTGGCCGCACCACCATAGGCGATATAGCAGCCCAGCTCCACAAAGCGCTCCATCGTGGCGCGGTCCTCGCCAAAACAGTGCAGCACACAACCGGCCTGGGGCACGCCCACCTCACGAAGCACGTTGTACGCATCCATATGCGAGGTGCGCTCCCCATCCGAGTCCTCGTGCCGCAGGTGCAACTCCACCGGCACATTGCAGCGCACGGCGACTTCGAGCTGACGCGCCATGCAATCAATCTGCACGCTGTGGGGCGCCGGCGTGATGTCGTCGTCGTAATCCATGTGGTAGTCCAGACCGATTTCGCCAATACCGGCGCATAAGGGGTCATCGAGTGCGGCAACGACCTGTGCGTGAACGTCGTCGGTATAGTCCGGCGCGCCATACGGATGCACGCCGGCAAGATACTTGATCTGCGGGATATCCCGCATCGGCAGAATCTCGCGCGTCAGCCAGTCGCTATAGTCCGTCACGCTGCGCTTATCGGCAATGGGATCGAAGACCGTCACCAACAGGTCGATGCCTGCCGCCTTGGCACGCACGAGTGTCTCGGGCACGTCCTTGCCCCAGAACGAAAGCAGATGCGCATGTGTGTCGGCAAGCGGTGCCAAGGGCACGGGACAAGCAACTGTCTTCTTTTTCTTGGTAAACGTCACGCGTTCGGCATTAGGCATCATGGATTAGCTCCTGGGCCAGACGGACAAAGGCGGCGACGCCGAGCGTCTCGGCGCGCGTGGTGGGTGCGATACCGCAAGCCTCAAAGGCGGCATCGAGCACGTCCTTGGCAAAGCCGTTGGCGCTCATGGAATTGCGGATGGTCTTGCGACGCTGAGCAAATGCAGCATCAATCACGCGGGCCACAAATTCGCGATCGAGTCCTTCGGGCACCACACCGTCAACACGGTCGATACGCACGACGGCCGAGTCCACGTGTGGCGCCGGCATAAAGCAACGCGGCGGCACCTCAAAGCGACCCGTCACCTGCGCATACAGGCCAAGCTTTGCCGTGTAGCCGCCATAGGTCTTGTTGCCCGGCGTTGCGGCAATGCGATCGGCAACCTCCTTTTGCACCATGACGACAGCGCGCTTAAGCGCGGGCATCGTCTGGAAGAACTGAAGAATGATCGTCGCCGCCACGTTATAGGGCAGATTCGCGACAAACACCGTGGGTTCACCACCGGCGGCCTGCTCAATCTGCTCCGGCGTCACCTTGAGCGCATCGCCCATGATAAAGCGGAAGTTGGCATAGTCGGCGGCGTGGGCATCGAGCACCGGCTCAAGCTCGGGATCGGCCTCAATGGACGTAACGCACGCCGCTTCCTGCAGCAACGCAAGTGTCAACGTTCCACAACCCGGACCCACCTCGAGTACGCGCTCGTCACCTGCAAGCTCGGCAAGCTCGCAGATACGCTCGATCACATGATTGTCGATTAGAAAGTTCTGGCCCAGGCGATGCTTGGTCGCAAGGCCAAACTCCTCCAGCAGCTCCCTGGTGGCCGTGGGGTTTGCCAAAGGCGAAGTTGTCATGGTTGCCTCCTTAGCATGATGGCGGCGTCTTGAAACAAAAGGGCATGGACCGTGGCGGCCATGCCCTTACAGCTAAACAGCAAATTGCCGATATGGCGCTCGCGCGGTCTCTACGCCAGACGCGGGAACAGCGGATCGCCCTTCTCGACGGGCTGACCGCCAGCAAGCAGGCCCCAAGTGCAAATGCCCTTGAGGTCGTCGCTCGCGGCCTCGTCCTCGCAAGACAGGCGACGCAGAGCCTCGGCAGAAGTCTGGGGCATGAGCGGCATCAGCAGGTGGGCGGCGATGCGGATGGCCTCGAGCAGGTTGTAGATCACAAATGCCAGCTCGTCAGCCTTGGCCTCGTCCTTGGCAAGCGCCCAGGGCTCGGAGTCCTCGATGTAGTGGTTAGCGGCATGGATGAGCTCCATAACCTCGTCCTTGGCTCCGCCGTAATCGAGCACGTCCATCTTGGCCATGTAGCGCTCGACCAGACCATCGGCGATCTTTGCCAGCGGGTTGTCGAACGCATCGAACGATGCGGGCTTGGCGGGCGCGCAACCATCAAAGTACTTGCCGCTCATGTTGAGCGAACGCGAGATAAGGTTGCCCCAACTGTTGGCCAGGTCGGCGTTGTAGACCTGCTCCATGCGATCGAAGCTGATGGCACCGTCGGTGCCGGGGACGACGTCGGTCATAAAGTAGTAGCGATAGCCCTCGACGCCCAACATGTCGATAACGTCCTGCGGAGCGATGGCGTTGCCGCGGCTCTTGGACATCTTCTCGGCCTTGCCGGTCTCGGCATTGCGCACGGTCAGGAAGCCGTGGGCAAAGACGTGCTCGGGCAGGGCCTCGCCGATGGCCATGAGCATGGCGGGCCAAATGACGCAGTGGAAGCGGATGATGTCCTTGCCCACGATGTGGAACTGCGCGGGCCAGCGATAGGCCAGCTCGGCACGCGCCTCGTCGGTGTCGACACCGTAGCCGACGGCCGTCATATAGTTGAGCAGCGCATCGAACCACACGTAGGTCACGTGACCCTCGTCAAACGGGACCTGAATGCCCCAGTCAAAGCTCGTACGGCTCACGGAAAGGTCATTAAGGCCGCCCTCGACAAAGCTACGTACCTCGTTCATGCGGAACGCAGGCTCGACAAAGTCGGGGTGCTCGTCGTAAAGCTTGAGCAGCTTGTCCTGGAAAGCGGAAAGCTTAAAGAAGTAGGACTCCTCCTGCACGCGCTCAAGCGGACGGTGGCAGTCAGGGCACAGGTGCTGGCCGACGCTGCCGTACTCCTCGTCGCCCTTCTGGACCTGCGTATCGGTGAAGTAGGTCTCGTCAGGCACGCAATACCAACCGTCGTAGCTGCCCTTATACAGGTAGCCGGACTCCTTCATGCGCTCCCACAGGTACTGCACGGCATGATGCTGGCGCGGCTCGGTGGTGCGGATGAAGTCGTCGTTGGAGATCTCGAGCTTGCTCCAAAGCTCCTTGAAGTGCGGAGCCTGGCTGTCGGTCCACTCCTGCGGCGTCATGTTGTGCTTGGCAGCGGCCTCGGCGACCTTCTCGCCGTGCTCGTCCATGCCAGTCAGGAACTTGACGTTATAGCCGGCGGAGCGGCGATAGCGAGCCTGAACGTCGGCGATGATGGTGGAATAAGCCGTGCCCAGGTGCGGATCGGCGTTGACGTAGTAGATGGGCGTCGTGATAAAGAACGAAGGCTTGCTTTGATCCATGGGGTTTGTCCTCCAGAAAAACGTTGCATACAGGGGATGATTCTAGCGCAAGGGCTGGATATCCTCCATCTATTGCATATCGAGCACCATGGCATAGACATCGCGCTTGCGGCGCGAATACTTCTGAGACAGGCGCTTGGCCACCGCAGAGGCGGGCTCCCCCTCCTCGAGCGCGGTGCGGATATCCTCGCGCAGGGCCTCGTCGGGATCCGCTACCGCAGCGCCAACCGGCGCGATGCCGGCCTCCTCATCCTCGCTCGGCGGCGCGATGACCAGCGCAATCTCGCCCTTTACCTCGCCGCGAGCACGCAGCTCCTCGGCAAGCTGGTCAGCGGGCCCGCGCAAGACCTCCTCGTGCAGCTTGGTGAGTTCGCGGCAGACGGCAACCTCACGCTGGGGAAAGACCTCCGCCACGGCCTCGAGCGTCGCGACGATGCGATGTGGAGACTCGTAGAAGATGAGTGCGCCGGGCACCACGGCAAGGCGCTGCAAACGGCGCACGCGGTCGCCGTGCTTTCGGCCCAAAAAGCCCTCGAAGAAAAAATGCTCGCAGGGAATGCCGGACGAAACGAGCGCCGTGACGCAAGCAGAGGGCCCGGGAATAACTTCGACGGGCACATCGGCCTCACGTGCCGCCTCGACCAGCGCCTGGCCGGGATCGGACACGCTCGGCATGCCGGCGTCCGAGGCAAAGGCGAGGGTCTCCCCCGCCAGCAGGCGGTCGACCAGGCCGGCGGCGCGGTTGGCGATCACATTCTCGTCGCAACGGACAAGCGGCTTGGAAATGCCCAGATGCATCAGCAGCTTTGACGTCACACGCGTGTCTTCGCAGCAGATGGCATCGGCGGCGGCAAACGCCTCGCCAACGCGCGGGGACAGGTCGCCCAGGTTGCCGATGGGCGTGCCGACCATATAGAGTTTGCCCATATGGGCGCTGTTTTGCGTCATATCAACCTATTCAATCATGCCGCGCTCGAGCGTACCGAGCGCCGCGCGGGCGTCCCATGCTGCAATGCGCTTCTCGGTCTTCCACGTTTGGAAGAACCAACCGGCAGCCGGCGCAAACGAAGCCAGCTGGTTGGCGATAAACACGCGCTCGTAAGCATTGCGGCCCTCGGGCGTAACCGACGAGTTGGCAAAGATCGCCGCGCCCGACCATTCGCCCACCAGCACGGGGAACCCTGTCGAAATCGCTTCTTTAAGCTCGCGCTTGTTACGCGAAATCGCCGTCGTCAGCCCGCGGGGGCTCGTGATGTCGAGCGCATACTCGTCGCGGTAATGGTACAGGTGAAGGTCCATGTAGACGTTCTTGTACTTGGCGCCGCGCATAAAATGCTTCCACTCGCTGGGATGCCCCGACGACGAGAAGACGACGATTTTATCCTCGGGCATATACGAACGGACGAGCTCGTAGGCATCGCGATAGAAATTGCGCAGGTAGTGAGCGGGAATGCCATCCGTCATGGTGAAGAGGCTCTTGCGAACGCTCATCTGCGGCGTGTCCAGCAGCTCAATGCCCAGCAGGCTCTCGGCCTCGCCATAGCGATCGGCCAAGCGCTCAAGCACGTCGAGTGCGACATGACGGCCGTTGGTGGACGAATGCCACTCGGCGACAGCCTCCGGCGTGGTGGGCGAATCGTTGGAATCGCCCTGGCCACCGGGCACGGTTGCCAGATCGAGCAGCACGCGGATGTCGTACTTGGCAGCCCACTCAATCGCGCGGTCGATGTAATCGACAACCGATATGTAGGAGGCATCGGACTCCTGTGAGCCAAAGGCATACCAGGGCACCGGCAGACGCACGGCATTGAGACCGATCTGCGCCATGCGACGAAAATCGTCCTCGCTCACAAACGTCTCGTAATGGCGGCGCATGCGCTCGTTATAGGCGGCGGTACCCATGGCCTCCTGCAGCTCGGCTGCGTTGGATGCACCGGTCGCCGCGTACAGCGACGGGGTCACCCAAGGCTCGGGAATAAACCAACCAGAGAGATTAACGCCGAGTATCCTCTCCATCACTGCCCCCTTCGGATCATGCAGGTCGAACCCGCATCGTATTGCATAGGATAAGTATCGTTTTGAGTATACCCGCGTGTGCGGACAGGCGACCGAACGGTCTGTAAAGTGACGCGAAAGTGGGAGGAATGTCTGGGAGCAGACGGGCTCGGAATGGTGCGACAAGGTACGTACGCGCGCCGGAGGCAGGCACCGGAAAGTGTGTCCCGTTCTGAGCCCTTATTCTGGGACGCAGTTTCCGCAGAACCCTACATAAAAGAAAAGGACCCCTTTGCAGAGGTCCTAGTCAATTCAAGGTGGCGGGGAAGGGAATCGCGTCCGCGCGCTGCGCGGACGGACCGCTGCGGCGCTTACGCGCCTTGCGAGCTGCGCTGGCAAACGCTTACGCGTTTACTCAGCTCCGCGCCCTCACGGGGTTCGATTCCATGTGGGGGCTGCATAAAAGAAAAGGACCCCTTTGCAGAGGTCCTAGTCAATTCAAGGTGGCGGGGAAGGGAATCGAACCCCTGACACGAGGATTTTCAGTCCTCTGCTCTACCAACTGAGCTACCCAGCCATTTGAGGTGTGCCTTGTTTCAAGGCTTGATTAGTATAACCAAGGACGCGTTCCGGTCAACCGAGAATTTCAAAAAAGTTTTTGAGCACAGCCTCGGTTCTTTAAATCGGCACGTCAGAGGCATCAGCCGGCAGCAAGAAGTTTTTCGCTCAGAGCCGCACGGGCAAACTCACTTGGCGTCATTCCCTCGGCAGCCGCCCGTCGACGAATGGCCTCCTTCATTCCCAGAGGAATCTTGACCGACAGCGTTGCCGTCCCCTCACCTGAGAGCGGGGGCCGTCCATGCACGATCCCACCAACGGTGTGTTCGCCATCCGGAAACTCTCCGCGCTCGTACGACTCACACCACGCGTCAATCATTTCATCCGTTACAACCTGACCATTAGCGGTCGTATATGTCTTGCCCATCATCGACCCCTTTGCCGAGCTCGCTCAATCTCTTGCCAGAATTTCTTCTGAACCGGAGACAAGGCATGAATAATGAGCCATCCACGAATAAGTTCGACCGCAACGAGCTCCACGCTTCGTCCGTCCGGAAGCCATCCAATCGCAAGCCATCTCGGCGGCTCGTCTTCCGACTCGCGGCGAATACACTCAGTAACCGCGAGCCAAGCACCAAGCACCTGTTTTTCCGTCAGGTGCTTTTTAGCGTTGGGATGGATCTCAACATCCATGCATCTCCTCCTCCATCGTACCAAATTTCGTATGACGAAAGTCCGCTGTCGCCAATTCTTAAGCCGGCACGCGTTGGAGAGCAGGGGTCGAAACAATGATCGAAGGGCGCTCGAGTGCCGCCCAGGCGCCGGGGCAGGAACACATGCGCCATGGGCGAACGTTTTCGCAGCAAGCAAGAACATTGCCATTGCGATCGATAAAGGCGATGTCGATGGGATAGGCCATAAAGCAGGTGTGAACCGAGGAACAGCGCGGAAACGCCATGACAAGCGGCAGTCCGCTGGCGGCAATCGGCCGCCGTCCCAGCATGCCGCGCAGACGCACGGTAAACGACTCCGCCACCACAAACTCGGCCGGCGTCCAGCCCAACCTGTTGAGCGCCCGCGCGTAGGCGATATAGGACGAGGCCGCACTCACATGACCACCCCCGGGCGCCATGGATCGACCGTCACCGCACGTTCATGCGTGAGCACGGCCGGCGCCCCCAGGGAAACGCCGGCGATGCTCAGCGAACTCGGCCACGGTTCATAGTGCATGGTGCAGGTATAGGTCCTAAACGTACCGGATAGGGAGAGCAGGCCACCATCCGATGCCTCCGCGCCTTGCTCGCTCGACACTTCAATCTGCAAGTCATAGCCTTCCATGGCATTCAGAATTTGAGTCTGGACCGTCGCCGAGGCATCGACAGAGCTTTCGTCGCCCTCCCCCTCCGACGCCACGGCGTGCGCCAACACGATGTCGGGCACCACGCGGTCGAAGCGCGCGACAGCACTGGCAAAGATCATGACGTTGTACACGATGAGTGCCAGCACCAGCAAAACGGGCGTAACCACTGCCATCTCCACCGTCGCTTGGGCGTGCTCCTCGCGCAGACGCATGCGGATACTCATTACGACCCACCGCCCAGAGCGCCAACCAGCGTGGCGACATCGACGGTGAGCGGGATGGAGCCGCCGCCGGGCAGAGGAATCTCCGCAAGCGTGAACACCGTACCGCTGATGGTGCGTTCGACTTGATATTCCAACGCCTCGCAAAGCGCCTTGGGATCGGTCACGCCCAACGGAATACTTCGCAGCTTGTCTTGCGCTTGAGAGAGACCGGCAATGTCAGACCCCGGACTCTTAATGACGTTGGCGGAATCGGTCAGCACCGGCTTTCGCAGGCGCAAGTCGCACGGTTCCAAACCCAGCGCCGCCACGGACGCCGAAACGGTATCGCCGAGCCACGATGCAATGGAGCCCAACGCACCGTTGCCCCCTCCTAGGCCCTTAATCATCTCGTCCACAAGTTCGTCGGCCGAACCTTGGATGTCTCCGTATCCCACAAGCAGCCGTCCCCAAACATCCATGACGCCATCGAGTACGCCGGCAACGCCACCCGAGCGTTCCTTCAATGTCGAGAAAAATCGCGAAAGCACGTTGTTTTGCGCCGTCGCCTCATCGGGCGCCAGCACCGCGGCAGAGATGGCACCGCGACTGCCAAGCTCAACCGCCGTGTTAAACGAAGAGTTAAGTTGATCGGGGCTGGTAATATCACCCGAAACTGCAAAGGCGACTACGCCGTTGCGGCCAGGTGGGGCGATACGCGGACGCTCACCGGAAAGTTCTTTGATGGCGGTATCGAACGCATTGCCCGCACGGTCGGCTTCGTCCTCGGTCTGACGCTCGAGCTCGAGCTCCTTGTTGCGACAGTCGACGTAGTCCTCCAGGGCGTCTTTAAACTTGTCAAAGTGATACTCAAAGCCGTTTTCGATAGAGGTTGAAGGCACCGCAACAGCACCAAGCGACAAAACGCCAAAATGGCATTTGCTGCATTTATCCTGTCCATCGTAATCGGCAACCGAAGCAAATCCGCTCGGCGTCCCTTTCTTATAGTTAGGGCAGGTCGTCCCGTAATGCAGATACGCCTTGTCATCGTTCACGCTAGTCGGCCACACCGCATCGGTATAGAGTTCCGTCGCCCGAACCTCATCAGAGTTGCGCGGCAGCAGCGGAATATAGGAGGAAACCCTGTCTCCGTTCTCGGTTATATGTGCCCGATCGACCTCCGCGCTCGCATAGGTATAAAACGCCTTACGCGCCGCAGACTCTGCCTTCATCTCGACACTCGAGCCGTGGGGCTTCTCATTTGTCAGACGCCAATGGTAGTAGTCCTTCGCGCGATCAAGGGCAACTTGGGGCTCCCACGTAACGCTCGATGAGTAATGCGGATTTTGAACACCGGAGAGATCCGTTAGGCTTTTCGCACGCTCCCACATGCAAGAACAGCTGCCGACCGAGCTCTTGTCAGACCCACCACAATCCGCCAGCCAAGCACGCTCTTTAGCCTTCGCCGTGTCCTCAGAAGCCTTCCGCAGCTCCTCGGCCGCACACTCTAAATCATCTGATGTGTCTTTAATGGTATCGGTCGAGATCTCTGATCCTTTGAGCGCAGCGAAGTCAGACTCGGATGTCCTGGGCACGGCAAGCGCCGTACCGGTATAGGTCACACTATCGGTATCCTGCGCCGACACAGCCTGCGTGGCACGCGCGGCGATCAGATACGGCAGAGCCGTCTCGATTTTCTGTAAGCCTTCCGATGCGCTTTTGGCAAACTTGTTGCGCGTTTTAATGATCTCAATCCCGGTGTCGACCATATTGCCGGCAACCGGCTCGGCACCCGGGATGAGGATGGCGACCAGGCCCGTCCCGATCGTGGCAAACCCCGCCAGCCCCAGACTCAAGATGCTCGCATCAACCACCGTGGCAGCCGTGTGATAGGACGACACTACGTTGGCACCCGCCAGCGCGCCGCTATCAGCCGCCACCTGGGTATCCCCGGCACGCGACATGCTCCATATCGCCGCGGTCGACGAAAACAACAATGTGAGCACCACTAGGATGACCACGGCAGAAGAAAGCGTGGTATAGGCGCCGTCTTCGATAAACAGATCGACACCGGCTCGACCCATAAAGCCGCCTCGCTTGCGATGGCAGCTCGGACGGTGCGTCAAAACGCGTCTAGACCAGAAACGCTTAATCCCATGCAGCAATCCACGAATCATAATCTCCCTCCAGCCATTCGGGACGCGATTGATACGAGACATCGACCTTGAGCTCAACGTAGCCGCCCTCGGCGGTACCACCCATAGCCTGCGCAAACGCACCGATCACAGGCAACGGCTTGACCTCGCCGGAAACGGACACGGACGAGACGCCACCCGCACCGGCCCGGCCAAGCTCGATATCCCACGACAACGGCCCGCCGGCATGAAAGATCGAAACGTTGGGCACTGCGGCAAGTCGGCGGCGGGTGAACTCCTTAAGATCGTCGTCCTCCGCCGTCGTCGTGGTCATGAGCCGCGCGGTCTCGGCGGCGGCAGACTCCATGACCGCGCGCGTATAGAGCAGGCACACCGGTTGCAGCGCGAGAAGGATGAGTGTCAGAAACGTCGGCAGCAAAAAAGCGGCCTCGACCGTAGACTGCGCCCGGTCCTCGCGCGCGGCATCAATACAACGCGATGTCCTTAGCGGCCGCAGCGGCGTCGATAACCGACGTCGAGGCAACGCCATGGGATGCCGCCCGCTCAACCAGCGCCGCCAAGCGCCCATCGGTGCCGGCACGCCAAAGTCCCGCGATCGCCAGCACGATCGATAACAGCGCCACCGTGACGATGGCGTATTCGACCGTCGCCTGGGCAGATTCCTCACACAGGACATCATGCATTTCACGATCCCTCCTTTGAGTCCGTTGCCTGCGGGCTTAGGCGCACGGCGCGCAGACGACACGAAGCATCGCCAGCATCCGCGGCAATTGTCACCATATCGACCCAGCCGCGTCCGTCGCGCACGATGGCGCCCCACACGTTTCCCTTGATGTCGAGATAGCCGCTCAGAGCAAGTTGCGCCGTGGGTACCTCGCGATAGGCACGCAGCATATCCGCCGCCGCTTCGGTCATCGGTCGGTCCTCGGACCATGCAAGCCGGACCGCAATCGCGTTGCCCTCAGGCGAATCCGTCGCAGTGCCAGACCGCTTGTCGAGCGTCCGCAGAAAGGTTTGCGCCGTGACAGCGACATCCGAATCGTCCGCATCTCGCATCTCATCTTTTTGAGACGCCACCGCCGAATCTGAGCCCAAATTGGAGGCGGTCCCAGGACGCTGCTGCCGCGCGGCGTTAAGCCCCCAAAGCACCGCCGCTATCGCCACGGTCAGGCAAGCAAACACCAGCAGCACCCCGATGGGGCGCTCGCCCTCTACAGGCTGTTGATGCCCTCGCTGATAGCGTTCCATAGATCTTGGACCTTGCCCTTAAATGCGACGATGGCGATAATCGCGATCACCACGAGCACGCCGACCAAGATGGCATACTCGGTGGTACCCTGTGCACTCTCCTCCTGCAATAGTTCCTTGGCGCGCTGACGAACATGTGCCGCCCGGCAAAACGCCCAGCCCTGGACCTTGCCAGCAGCGTCAGTCATCGTGTTCATGTATTCCTCCCTACATCATCCCGCCTGCTCCCAGCAGCGGGCCCAATATGGACAGAAGCAACGCCGGCAAGATGAGCGTGCCGGTGGGAATCAGCAGCTTGACGGGCGCACGCTCGATCTCGCGCTCGACCGCGGCGCGATGAGCCGCACGGATCTCGCGACTTTGAGCGGCCAGCGTCTCGGCAAGTGGGGCACCCAGGGCGAGCGCCTGCCCCACCGTGATGGCAAAGGTCTCGAGCGCTCGCACGTCCAGGTCGCGCGCGGCGGCCAACAACTCGTCCTCACGCGTGCCCACGCCCACCTGCCACGCCATGCAGGCGCGCTCAAGGCGAAGAGCCAGCACTGACCGGCGGTTGGCGCAGAAAATCTCAAGCGCCGCATCAAACGAAAGACCGGCCGAAAGACCCAAGCGCACAACATCGATCATCTCGGACACTTCGCCGAGCGACACTCGCGCCGGGCCGCCCGCTCCAACCGCGCCCTTCACTCGCGCGGTCAGAGCATCGACCACCGAGCGACCCGCGGCAGCGACCAGCACCGCCTCGCGCTTGCAGGCCCCTGCGATCTTGCGTGCATCCGCCCGATCCAAACCCGTCGCGACAAATACACTCAGGGCGCACAGGCAAGCCGCAACTGCAACCGGGGCGCTCATAGCTCCACCCGCATAATGCGCCGGATAACCACCAGGGCAACGGCGTTGAGGGCAAGACCCAGCACCACAGCGCCCGCGCCGGCAGGCGTCGCAAGACCGCGACGAAAATCTGCCGAAAGCAGCGCCAACACCGCGCACATGCCCGCCGGCATCGCTGCGACCATATGCGCAGACATGCGAGCCTGCGACGTCTTAACATCCAGGCGGCGCTTGAGCTCAATGCGCTCCCCCACCATGCTCGACGCCTCGGACAGTAAGTCGGCAAGCGGAGCGCCGGTGCGCTGAGACACCTTAAGCGCCAAGGTCACAAGTGAAAGACCGGGGGCGTCGATACGCACGAGCAAGTCATCGAGCGCGTCGGTCGCCGAGACGCCGCAGTCGATCGCCGCCGCCACCCGCAAAAACTCGGTATGCACTGGCTCTTGCGCATGAGCGCCCACAAAGCGCATGCCCTGGGCCAGCGAATGTCCCGAGGCAAGCGACATGGAAAGTGCGGTAAACGCCTCGGGCATTGCCTCTTCTGCATCGTGTTGCTCGCGCCGGCTCTCAAAGCCATCCCGAGCGGCACCAACGGCAAACGGAGCAACAAGTCCCAAGGCAAATCCGAGGGGCGATAACGACACCATCGTTAGTAAAACGCAGCAGACACCGCTCGATAGCAGCAGAAACGCCAAACGTCCCGAAGCATCTTCGATCACGAGGCCAAGGCGATGCGCCGGAGCCAGCGATGCCCACGAACGGGCGATCTTTTTCAGCAGATCGTTTTCCACCAGCTCACGCGGCAGCTTCTCTGCCACCGTCTCGAGCGCCTGACGTGCCAGCTCCGCCGGCGGTACCTGCGGCACACGAGGTTCCGCCCCGCACGCCGTCGCGACAGAAAGCCCTGCCAAGCCCCCTACGACGAGGGGCACAGTGATCTCCATTCGTCCACCTCCTCTTGTGTGAGCGCCCCCGACCGCAGGCCTTCTGCGATAAACGGCGGCTCGCGGTCAAGCGTCCAGGTGCGCTCGGCGGCATCGAACGTCACATAGCGCTCGAGCTCTACGCCGCCCGATGCGGCGCGTCGCACCCCCGAATACGAGGAGACGAAACGCCTGCCATCGGCGTGGCGCTCGGACATCACGATGCCGTCGAGCGCCATGGCAATCTGCTCCTCGATGAGCTCGCTCGGCAGATCGATGCCATAACGTGCAAGCAACGTCAGACGCACCACGGTCTCCTGTTCTGAACCCGCATGAAGCGTGGTGAGCGACCCGTCGTGGCCCGTGTTCATGGCCTGCAACATGTCGCAGCACTCGGCACCGCGCACCTCGCCCACCACGATGCGGTCGGGGCGCATGCGTAGGGCATTAGTTACCAGGTCGCGGATCGTCACCGCGCCCTCGCCCTCAATTGAAGCCTCGCGCGCCTCTAGGCGCACCACGTGCGGATGATGCGCAAACTTGAGCTCGGCAGAGTCCTCGATCGTCACGATGCGCTCGCCGGTGGAAATCTCACATGACAACGCGTTGAGCAGGGTGGTCTTACCAGATCCCGTGCCCCCCGCAACCGCCAGGTCCTGTCGCAGCGACACCGCACACGACAGCAGCTGCGCATACCAAAGCGGCAGCGATCCCAACCCCACGAGCTCGTCCAGCGAGCAGATACGGTCCGAGAACTTTCGGATGGTGAGAATCGGTCCGTCAATCGCCACAGGCGGAATCACCGCGTTGACGCGATAGCCCGTTTTGAGGCGGGCGTTGACGATGGGGCTGCGCTCGTCGATACGGCGGCCAAGTGGCGAGATAATGCGGTCGATAAGCACACGGATCTGCTCATCATCCTCAAACGCATGCTCGATGGGGTGCAAGACGCCGCCGCGTTCAAAGAAAGCCGAGCGGCAGCCGTTGATCATGATCTCGGTAACGGTGTCGTCCTCGATGAGCGGCTGCAACGGCCCCAAGCCCACCACGTCATCCAAAATCTCGTCAATGATGGTCTCGCGCTCGGGCGTCGCGAGATCGGTCGGCTCCTCAACATTGAGCGCCGCCTCCACCGCAGGACGCAATTCCGAGCGGGCAAGTGCCGGGTCGATATAGGCGCTGATACGCGCCACTTCGTCGTAACCCATGCGGTCCATCACGGCGCGCTTGGTGCGTCGTTTCACAGCGCGGCGACGCCCCGCATCTACAGGCGCTGCCGCCGCCGCAGCGCCGGCAGCCTTAATCCTCGTTTGCAGGCTCATCGCTGATCACCCTCGCGCGACCAGGGAAGGCGGATACGCGGGCGTTCGGTACGCGTTGCACGGTCGGCGACCATATCGCTCCAAAGGCCGACGGCGCACCCCAGTTCCACGAGCATCTCGCGCGTGGCCTCGCGCACGCTAGTCGCGAAAGCGCTGGTCTGCCCCACCGCCTCGTCAGCGCGCCCAAACGCCATGAGCGCGGCGAGATCCTGCCCGCCATCGGCGATACGAATCTTGGAGCTCAACGCGCAGGCAATCTCAAAGCGCATGACGACGTCCTCGTCTGCCCCGCGCGCACCGAACCGGTTGAACACGGCGCTCATGCGCGTGCGCGGCACACCTACTCGACCTGCCAGTTCAATGACGCGCGATGCCGATGCCGCGGACGACACCGCCGCATCGCCAACGACCAGGCAACGGTCGCTCGCCGCCACCGCAGCCGCCACGGCGTCGCCCCAAAAGACCGAGGTATCGATAAAGACCACGTCGGATTCGCGACGCAGAACATCAAGCAGTAGCTCCACCGGACGTGCCATGAGCTCGGCTTGCTCGGGCGCCGCGACGGGACCCCAGAGCGTAACGCCCGGTGCCACGCGCATCGATGTGGCTACGATATCCGGCTCGGTGAGCGTGCCCGCCGCCGACGGCTCGATAAGTGCCGCCATATCGCGCGGAGCATCGACGCCTAACAAGTCGTAAAGGTTTCCAAACATCAGGTCCAGGTCGAGCACGGCGGCACGCAAGCCCAACAGCGACGATGTGTGTGCCATGGTGGCAACGATCGTCGACTTGCCGCAACCGCCCGAACCCGAAATGGCGCAGATGACCGGAGCTCGATGCGGCGAAGCGGCAGCGTCTGCCGGCGGCATCGGAGGCGGCGGGGCGGGCGTCGGTGACAGCGTCCCCGTCTCCCCCGCCGCAACCACACGCTGCGTCCAAGCCGGCATGGCAGCTTGTTCGGTCTGCGAGGCAGGCTCGTTCTGTGCAATCTGCTCATGCTGCATCAGCGACAGCTCGCCGCACCCGGCAAAGCCCTCAACTTCATCGAGTTCATCCGCCGGATTCACGCCGTGCACGTATCCCATATCTACAGCCGGGGAATCGCCAGCATGCTGCGCCGGCCCTCCAGCGTCATCGTATACAAGGGGGTTCCGGGGGCGCCGACCATGCTCGGCTTCCGCTTTTCCATAATCATCAACACGCGGGCCTCTTGTAGCGCGAGGCGCCCCGGGTTCCCTATCAACAAAAGCATCGGGCTCAATCGTCATGCGCCGATCGGAATCAACCGCTCCCTCGCCCGCGCGCCCGTTGCCGCATATACTGTGTGCAGCGATGACCTCGGTCGCCCCCGCGCGAAACAGCCCCTCGATATCCGACGGATCGAGCGCCTCTATCAACACGACCACGCGACTCACGCGGCCTTCGGCCGTCAGGCGCGCAACAGTCTTGCGCACATCTTCGGTATCAAACAGAGACGCCGCGATGATGGCAGCCCCGCGGCGCGACGGAAACGCCCGCGCCATGGAAATCAGCCCGTCCAGGTCACCCACGCGAAGCACCTGTGCACCCACATCACGGCCCTCGACTTCCCGCTGCAACAGCCCGTAATCGCCGCACGCACAGCACGCAAGCCAGATCGCCTTCATCACTCGTCGCCTCCGCTCTTTTTGCCGCGCGCCGTGGCGGGAATCGTCAAGCTGACCGTTCCCTTGCCCGAGGCTCCCAGCAGTTCCTTGACGTCTTCGGGGTCAGCCGCCAGCGTCACCCATTCGATCTTGCCCTCGCGCGTGGCACCGGAATCCTCACTGGTATCGATCACGTACGCGCCGCACAGCCGATCGGTTACGCCGTCTTTTTGCACATACACATCCACGTAGCTGCCCACGCCCGCAGCACCGCCGACCGAGTGCTCGGCATCGACCGCCACCGAAACGGCGACCTTGCCCTTAGGCACCTCGAGCTTGTGGCTCTCGGCCTTGGTGTAGACATTGCAGATCACGGCGTTTTTGGGAATACGCGAAGTCGTCACGTCGCCGCGCACCTGGCGCAGCTCGGTCGCCGTGTCACGCGGCAGCAGACTCGTCAGCCATTCCTGGGTTATGACATTGGTCTCATCGAGGGTCTCGCCCACATCGATATCGCGCGCCGCGACACATACCTCGACGCGGTCGCCACCGTACTTGGCCAAGGTCTCAGCCTGGACCTGTTCGGCTTGCGAGCGGATCGACGAGCCGTAAACCATGCAGAGCAGAGCAGCGAGCACGCCCGCGACCAGACTGATGGCGATGCGCTTGCTCTTGTTCACGGCCGCTCCTCTCATGGCAGTGCCGGGCGAATGCCCGTACCACCATTGTCTGGGCGGTCAGAGTGCAAAGCGGCGCAATCGCGATCTTGGTTTTCGATGTCAAACCAATCGCTGACCAAAAGCTGACCAGCCCGTCAAGCTCGTGGCAAGGTTTTGGTCGGCACGTCAGCAAACTGCATGTTTCGAGGCTTTTCCGCAGCAAAAAGCCGTCTCCCGAACAGTTGGGAGACGGCTGTCATAGGAAAAATCAATTACAGATGGACATCGGGATCGAGCATTTGAGCGCTCACGCGCATGGATGACGCCAGGTTTTGGAACGTTTCCAGACGCAGGCTGTCGATCTGCCCGGCGTCCTCGGCCTCGCGAACGGCACAACCTGGCTCATGGGTATGCGTGCAATCGCCAAACCGGCACGCGCGCGATGCCTCGACAATCTCGGGGAAGGCGCGGGCCAGACCCCGCTCGTGACCCACGAGCGGCAGGCTGCGCAGGCCCGGGGCATCGGCGATCACGCCGGCGTCGCCCGGCAGCGCCACCATCACGCGCGCGACGGTAGTGTGACGGCCCTGGTCGTCGCGTTCGCGCACACCGCCGGTCGCCAACGTATCGTGGCCCAGCAGTGCATTGAGCAGCGTCGACTTGCCGGCACCCGACTCGCCCAGAATCATGGCGCAGCTCCCGACAGGCACGCAGGCACGGACCTCGTCCAGGCCGCGGCCCTCGGCAGAGGACGTCACGATCACGCGCACGTCCGGACCCACCAGGCGGCGCACGCGGTCCAGATCGCGCTCGAGCTCCTCGGCATCGCAACGGTCAGCTTTGGTGAGTACCACCACCGGTTCGGCATCGCAGTCGAGCGCCAACACCAGCGAGCGCGCCACACGGTCGAGCAGCACCTCGCCGGCACCGAGCGCCTGCACGATTAGCACGCTATCCACGTTGGAGCAGAGCACCTGGCGCTCTCCGCGGGCACAGCCGCGCCAACGCTCAAAGCTCGTACGGCGCGGCAGCACGCATTCAATCACGCCCATATCGTGCCCGGGAGCACGGCGCACCGCCACACGATCGCCCACGGCAGGCAGCAGGACCTCGTCCCCACCGCGCGACTTGGCAAATCCCACGGCATGCTCGGCGCGGAAGGTATCGTCGGCAGTCGCCACCAGCGGAAACCCACGATCCAAGCGCACCACGGCGCCAAGCTGCATCTGCTCGGGCTCCTCGGCATGTGCGCAGAAATCATCAAAGGCAGCCTGCTGAGCTTCATCGACCGGCAGGTCATCAAACGCCGGAACATCCTGCAGCGCGTCGAGTCCCGGCACGCTTGCCAGCAGCTCCTCAGCAGACGCGGGAGCCTCGGTCGCGAGCTTCCGACGACGATCGCGCTTAGCCCGCGCCCCCGTCGTCTTTTTCTTCGCCTTAGCCTTCGCCTTGCCCACAAGCGCCTCCCAGCACCATAAATCACAACTGAACAGGTATTTTCCCACAAAAAAGAGTCGGTCGAGCAAATGCTCGACCGACTCACACACTTTCCCTCGGCCTTTATCATCCACACGGGAGAAAAGTCAGCAACGTCACCGCAGGGCCCGCCCCGGAAGCCCTTTCTCCCGAACGATCCCGCAGCGCGAAGCGCGAGGACCAGTGAGGGAGAAAGGGCGTGGGGCGGGCCCGGACGAGTGCGCTACTCCTTCTCAACCGCGCGCATGATCGCCTTGTAGATCTCCATCAGCGGGATAATCAGGAAGGCAAGGCCCAGCGCGGCAAGAACGCCCTTGAGCTCAAGCGTCACGGGGCCAAAGAACATCTCGGCAAGCGTCGGCTGCACGGTTACGATCACCGTCAGCACCAGCGCCAGCGCGGCGGAAGCCCACAGCCACTTGTTCTGCTTCTTCATGGTGAACAGCGACGCACGACGGCTGCGCATATTGAAGCAGTGGAAAATCTCGACCATGTTGAGCGTGATGAACGCCATCATCACGCCTTCCTCGTCGGCATTGCCGGCGATCATATCGGCGATGTGGATGTAGCCCATGTCAAAGTACACGCCCACAAAGAAGCTCGCCAGCACCAGCACGGTGATGATTAGGCCCTGGACCACACAGTCCAGGCCCATATTGCCGGCAAAGACGCCGTCCTTGGCGTTGCGCGGTTTGCGCTTCATGATGTCGCCCTCGGCATCCTCCATGCCCAACGCGAGCGCGGGGAAGCAGTCGGTAACTAGGTTCACCCACAGCAGCTGCACCGGCTGGAAGATGGTAAAGCCGATGAGCGTGGCGATAAACACCGAGAATACCTCGGCAAGGTTGGCCGAAAGCAGGAACTGGATGACCTTGCGGATGTTGTCGTAGATGCGACGGCCCTCTTCGCAGGCACCGATGATGGTGGCGAAGTTGTCGTCGGCAAGCACCATGTCGGCGACGTTCTTGGTGACATCGGTACCGGTGATGCCCATGCCCACGCCGATGTCGGCGCGCTTGATGGACGGAGCGTCGTTGACGCCGTCGCCCGTCATGGCCACGATCTGGTCGCGCGACTTCCAAGCCTCGACGATGCGGGTCTTGTGCTCGGGCTGGACGCGGGCGTACACGCCGTAATCCTCGATGTGCGCGTCGAGTTCCTCGTCGCTCATGCGATCGAGGTCGGCACCGGTGATGGCCTGGCTGCGATCGGCGACGATGCCCAGCTGCTTGGCGATGGCCACGGCGGTGTCGATGTGGTCGCCCGTGATCATGACGGTGCGGATACCGGCGTCGTGCGCCTCGCGTATGGCGTCGGCGACCTCGGGGCGGACCGGGTCAATCATGCCGGACAGGCCGCAAAAGACCAGGTCGTGCTCGAGCGCGGCGGGGCTGCAGTCGGCCGGGACCTCGGTGTAGGTGCGGCTTGCCAGCGCCAGCACGCGCAGGGCCTCGTCGGCCATGGCCTTGTTGGCGGCCACGAGCTCGGCACGACGCTCCTCGGTCAGTGGAACGACCTTGTCGCCGTCGTAGATATGGGTGCACAGGCCGATCACCACATCGGGCGCGCCCTTGGTGTACTGCTCATACTCGCCGTCCAGGGTCTCGACGACCACGGACATCATCTTGCGGCCCGAGTCAAACGGGGCCTCGCCCACACGCGGATGCTCGGCGGTCAGGCCGGTGAGCCCCGCCTTGCCGGCGTCGTTGACGAGCGCGCACTCAGTCGGCTCACCCACGGCCTCGCCCAGCTCCTCATCCCACTGGGCGTCGGAGCACAGAGCCATACCGGCCAGGAACTTCTCCTCAGGCGCGGCGAGCTCGTGCTTGACGACGGTCATCTTGTTTTGGGTAAGGGTACCGGTCTTGTCGGAGCAGATGGTCTGCGTGCAGCCAAGGGTCTCGACGGCAGAGAGCTTGCGGATAATCGCCTGGCGCTTGGCCATCTTGGTCACGCCAAGCGAAAGGACGATGGTCACGACGGCGACCAGGCCCTCGGGGATGGCGGCGACGGCGAGCGAGACGGCAACCATAAAGGTGTCGAGCAGGGCAGTCGGGTCGGTAAGGACGTTGCCCACGCCGTGGCGCAGGATGTCGACGCCAAAGATCACAACGCAGATGACGATAACCATAATGGTAAGGATGCGGCTGAGCTCGGCGAGCTTCACCTGCAACGGTGTGAGCTCTTCCTTGGCCTCGGCCAGGGCACCGGCGATCTTGCCCATCTCGGTATCCATGCCGGTGCCGACCACGACGGCGCGGCCGCGACCGTACACCACGGTGGAACCCATGTAGCACATGTTCTTGCGGTCGCCGAGCGGCACGTCATCGGTGCCCGCGGCAAGCTCAATCACGTCGGCGTGCTTCTCTACGGGCACCGACTCGCCGGTGAGTGCGGCCTCTTCGATCTTCATCGTGGCGCTCTCGAGCACACGGCAGTCGGCCGGGACGGAGTCGCCCGCCTCGAGCATGATAACGTCGCCGGGCACGAGCTCAGCGCTCGGCAGGTGCACGAGCTTGCCGTCGCGCAGCACCTTGGACTGCGCCGCGCTCATCTCCTGCAGGGCCTCGAGGGCCTCCTCGCTCTTGGCTTCCTGGACCACGCCCAGCACCGAGTTGACGATAACGACGAACATGATGATGAAGACATCGGCAAAGTCGGGCTCGCCCTTGACCATGCCCGTGAGTGCACTGATGACGGCGGCAACGATCAGCATGATGACCATGGGGTCGGCCATCTGCTCAAAGAAGCGCTTCCACAACGGTGTCTTCTCTGCTTCCTCGAGCTTGTTAGGGCCTGTCTTGGCGAGGCGCGACGACGCCTCGCCGGTGCTCAGGCCGAGGTTCTCATCGACACCCTGGTCGCTGAGCACCTCCGCCGCGGCGGACAGGTATTCCTTTTGCATATAGAGTCCCCTCCTGGGATTCGAGCCACTCAGCAGATTGATGCCCGATCATAATTCCCAGGAGAAGGGCAAGGGCTCATCAAGGCTGCCGTGCTGAGCGGCAGTTGATAGTGGGGCTATGGTACCCCAAAGCGGCGGGTCTAGCCAAAACATTCCAATTGGAAACACGGCTCGAGTGCAACGGTGCAGACCGTGTGATGCTCAATGTTGGTAAAACGTTTTTTCTTCGGCACTTCGTCAAACTGAAATATCGCCCAGATAGCAGCGGTAAGAGCAGTTGGTAAAATTTTTGCATATACCGTTTTTCCCGCAAAAAATGAACTTCTTAATCGGCATACGGTCGTTTTTTTGGGGTATTCGGTCGGTATTTCGTTATAATCAACTCGATTTTATTTCTTATGGTTTATCTATCAGCGCAAGACGATGTCAGATGGAGGTCTGAATGTACAAGCGCACTAAGATTGTATGCACCATGGGTCCCGCCTGCGATAGCGACGAGACCATCCGCGAGATGATCAAGGCGGGCATGAACGTCGCCCGTTTTAACTTCTCGCACGGATCCTACGACGAGCACCACGGTCGCATCGAGCGCGTCCGTCGTATTTCCAAGGAGCTCGGTCTGCCCGTCGGCATCCTGCTCGACACCAAGGGCCCCGAGGTCCGCACCGGCCTTCTGGTCGACGGCAAGAAGGTTGCCGTCAAGACCGGCGACAAGATTGTCGTCACCGCTCAGCCCACGTCCGAGGATTTCCACGGCACCGCCGAGCACATCTCCCTCGACTACCTGGCTCTGCCCTCCGAGGTCGAGAAGGGCTCCCTCATCCTGATCGATGACGGTCTGGTTGCCCTCGAGGTCGAGTCCGTCAGCGGCCAGGACATGACCTGCGTCGTCAAGAACGACGGCCTGATCGGCGAGCGCAAGGGCGTCAACATGCCCAACGTCAACATCTCGCTGCCCGCCATCACCGAGCGCGATCGTCAGGACATCCTCTTTGGCCTGACCGAGAACATCGACTACATCGCCGCTTCCTTCATCCGTGACGGCGAGTCCGTCCGCGGCATCCGCGAGCTTTGCCGCGAGAACGGTGGCGAGCACGTGACGATCTTCCCGAAGATCGAGTGCGCCCTGGGCGTCGAGAACTTTGACGAGATCCTCGAGGCTTCCGACGGCATCATGGTCGCCCGTGGCGACCTGGGCATCGAGATCAAGCCCGAGCTCGTTCCCCACATCCAGAAGGAGATCATCGCCAAGTGCAACGCGGCTTACAAGCCCGTCATCACCGCTACGCAGATGCTCGACTCCATGCAGCAGAACCCGCGCCCGACGCGCGCCGAGGTTGCCGACGTTGCTAACGCCATCTACGACGGCACCGACGCCGTTATGCTCTCTGGCGAGTCCGCTGCCGGTAAGTACCCGGTCGAGGCCGTCAAGATGCAGGCCAGCATCGCTCTCGAGACCGAGAAGTACCTCCCGGCCCACGCTCCGCTCGAGGTTCCGGCCGATGCTCACGGCACCCGCGTCGTCAACAACGTTGTGGGTATGTCCGCTGTGAACATGGCTACCACCGTTGGCGCCAAGTGCATCACCGTGCCGACGACCACCGGTCGTACCGCTCGCCTGATCTCGCACTTCCGTCCCAACATGCCGATCTGCGCGTTCTCCCGCCACGAGTGGGCCGTCCAGCAGATGATCATGTACTGGGGCGTTATCCCGCACCAGGCCGAGATTACCCAGGGCACCGTCAACGGCACGATTGTCAAGGCGATCGAGACCGCTAAGGAGCTCGGCTACGTCGAGGCCGGCGATCTGACCGTCGCCACCGCCGGCGATCCCCGCATGAGCGTCCAGCTCGAGGACAAGGTCTCCTCGACCAACGTCGCTTACGTCGCTCAGGTACGCTAAATCGCACTTGCAAGCAGATTTGCATTGCAAAGGGCCCGGAAGGCTTTGCCTTCCGGGCCCTTTTTTAAACCTTCTTCGTATGCCGCTTCATCGATTTGTGATCAGTCGCGAGCCTTTCCGATACTGAGTGCACCATCGAAGATGCCCTGCGACAGGAACTGTTGGTCAATTGGGATGAACTGTTCACCGTCAAGTCGTCGGCTAGCAGCTAGTGATCAGAGGGACTGCGGAAACGTCAGAAGCGGCAACGCGAGCCGCAAAGCCCGCCTCGGTCAGCTCGATGACCTCGGTAAACGTTGCGTCGAAGAACTCCTCGGTCAGCAGGCGGTATGGCGGATGATCGGGCTCACCGGGGTTTTCGCGCACGATCTCGTGTATAACGCCGATGGTCTTGAGTACATACTCCTTCTGGATGGGATACTGCCCGAAACGCGTCGCCGCAGTATACAGGCGATCGGTCGCGCGCGGAATCGAAACAATACCGAGCGTCTTGCCAAACCAGTCAAAGTCGCCTTGCTTTTTAATGCGGAATTCCTCGCACGGTTTGCCGCCGTGCGCCTCCAGGTACTGGTTCACGCGCGTATTCCATACGGTATCGGCCACCAGATGCGACCAGACTCCCAGTGTCAAATCGAGCAACGACTGCGCCACATCCTCAGACGCAAGCGAGAACTCACGAGCGCCGGGACCGATAACCGGCTCAGCATCCCTGTAGCGCTGGGGATAGTGCACGCGATTCAGTCGCTCGCGCTCCTCGACAATCGAGGTAGCCTCAGCGGGTTCGCCCGCGGGTGCGCCTTTAAGCAGCGGCGCCACATAGGTATCCCAGAACTCGTGCTCGCGCGGCTTAGGGATAGGCTCGGGCTTTGCAAAGTGCGTAATGCGATACGGAATGGGATCAGCGATACCGGGAACCATGTAGCCCACAAAAATGTCCGGAACCACGCAGCCAAACAAAAAGGCATTGCGGTCACGAACGCTATCGGCAAGCACGCCAGCACGCGCCAGCAAGCGCTCCGTTTGAGCGATATGAATGTTCCAACTTGGCATAGCCACCCCCATAAAAAACCTGGATAACTATACCATCACGGCAAAGCCGCGCGGGCGGCTACGCACGCTCTACGCAGCAACTATTCTGTAGCACCGCTTTCGGTTCCATACGACGGCACGGGCGCCTCGACCACATGGTGATATCGATCGATATAGATTGCACGGGCCCCCAGGCGTCGCACCAAATCCTGGTGATGCGTGCTCATCAAAACCGTCTTACCAGCAGCAACGTAGGCCAGCAAGAAGTTGACCACGATGTCGCATGAATCCTCGTCGAGCCCATTGGTTGGCTCGTCGAGGACCAAGATATCCGGGTTCATCGACACCACCGCAGCCAGCGCAACGCGCTTCTTTTGCCCGCCCGAGAGCTGATAGGGCGAGGCATCGACCAGGTCGGCAACTTGAAACAGCTCCATGGCATCGCGCACGCGGCGGTCGAGCTCGTCTGCCGGAAGTCCCATCTGGGCGGGGCCAAACGCAACTTCCTCGCCGACCGTGGCGCAAAAGAGCTGAGCATCGGCGTTCTGGAACACAAAGCCCACGCGCTGATGGAACCGTTGAGCGGCCGCGGAATCCTTGAGATACGCTGCGTCAACCACGCGTCCATCAAACAGATACGTGCCGGCATCCGCGAGCTCAAGGCCATTGATGAGCCGCATGATCGTGGTCTTGCCGCAGCCGTTGGGACCGAGCAGGGCAACGAGTTCACCACGATCGACCTGCAGCGACACACCATCGACAACCGTATGCCCCGCATAGGAGAACACCACGTCGCGCAGCTCGATGAGCGGCGCGACCTTGGTGCCGCCCGCACCGTTCGTGCCCGCCGCACCATTCATATCGATCGTCAAAACGTCGCCCTTCCCTATTTGCATCCCCAGTCGGAACCAGCAGCGCCTACAGCACGGCGCACAACACTGCCAGCAGCGCCACGCCGGCCGCATAGATTGCATCGCGCCAGCCAAACCCGCCGCGTGCAGGCGCCGGATACACGCCGGCAAAGCCGCGGCAAAGCATAGCCTCGTCCATCGCGCTGCTGCATTCCATCGCCTTGATAAAGGTCATGCCCATGATACCCGCCAGCGAGTCGGTGCGCGAAAAACCCGCAGGTGCACGGCCAACGCTGCGCAGCATGACCGATTCGCACAGATCGTGCGCCGTGCGTCCCAGCACCTCGATATGCTTGAGCGCCATATCAAACGTAAAGATAACTTCGTCGGGTAGATGTAGCATCTTGAGCGCCGCCGACATGCGGCTCCACGTGAGGGTCCACGAAACACCCAGCACCAGCGACACATTAATAAACGTCTTGAGCGCGATCTTGAGCATGGCACCCGTGGCAGACGCGCCCAGCAGCAGGGCAGGCAGTGCCAGAACCACCGCGAGCCCCGCAGCGCCAAGCGCCGGCACAAAGGTTGCCCGCAGCCCGCGTACGGGGCGCACGGCAACGAGCACCAGCGCGATAGCCGCCATCAACATGAGGTACAGCGGGCTCTGCGTCAGGCACACGCACAGAACGCAAACGAACATCCCTACCAAACGCACCGGGGCCGAAACGGAAGAAAGGGCGCGGTCGATTATCGACCCGCCCTTGTGTGCGCCGCCGCCCAGGCGAACCCGCTCAAGCAGGCTCGCCAGGTGCAGGACGTTCTTTTGCATCACACGATGTCGAGCCCCCGCGGGCTCGTAACGCTGCTCGACCGCGAGCCAGCTAGGCAGCTCGGCTATTGCCATGAGCACCGCTTTCCTTAACCGTCAGCGAGATCAGACGAAATGCGATGGTGAGCACCGCCACGCCAATCACGCCGGACAGGATATACATGGCAGCCTGGCCGGCAAAGCCAAGACCCTGTTCCTCGGAATAGGCCTGCAGGTAATCACCCGTAGGCAGAGCATCGGCAAAGGTCGGGGTATCGAGGCCGACCGAAGCCTGCAGGCTGTCGTCGCCAGCCTCCTGAACGGCGGTCGCGGCGCCCTCGGCGTCCCATTCACCCCAGGCGTCACCGGTGGCAAGCAAGCCGAGCGGCGTAGCCACGACAAGCACGGCGACCAGAATGAGCGTAGGGATCAGGGAAGTCTTCTTGGCGGTACCATCGGCGGCAAGCTGGCCATCGGCGGCCTCGGGGCCGACGATAATGCTCGGCGCCGTCTTCTTAATGAAGCCGTAGATGGCGGCCGTCGCCACGCCCTCGACCACGCCGGCAACCAGCATATGCGGGACCAACATGGCCGGAATAGCCACGGACAGCGGGAAGGGGCAGTACAGCGGAGCGCCCGAAGCGTTGGTGAAGAGCATCGGCTGAATGCCAAACTCGATCGCCGCGCACAGGGCCGCCAGACACAGGCCGACCCAACCGCTCACGATGGCAGAAACCGAGGTGCCCCAGCTCTTGTCGTTCAGACGGCTGTTGAGCGCACGGAACACGATAGCAGCGGTAAACGGCAGCACAAAGGCCATGTTAAAGCAGTTGGCGCCAAAGGACAGAACGCCGCCGTCGCCAAACAGCAGCGCCTGCAGCGCCAGCGCGACCGAAACCGCGATGGCAGCGGCCTCGGGACCCAGCAGCAGTGCGATGAGCGCACCACCAACGGCGTGACCAGTGGTGCCACCGGGCAGCGGCACGTTGAACATCATGAGCAAGAAGGAGAATGCGGCGCAAATGCCCAGGAACGCCATATGCTCGCGATCGAGCGTGGCGCGTACCTTTTTGATGCAATGGACCCAAACGGGCACCATCGCCACCGCCATAACGGCATCGGTCTGCGGGGACAGATAATTATCGGGAATATGCATGAGCCCTCTCAATCAGAACGTTGCGTGTTACGTTTCCAACAATCCGTAACACCGACTCTGCATACTAACAAAAAGGCGCACCGCCCACAACGCAGCACGCCCTTGCAATACGTACGTTATTAACCCAGGTCCACGCACCGTCCAATAAAGGCCCATGCACTCCCAACTTTCCGGTCACCCGGAAGAAGGTACGGTCCGCTCGCAACAAGGTTAACGCAGGAACCCGCCCCCGAGAGGGGTTTTCTAAGGCAACATCCCGCAGCCGCGAAGCGGCGAGGAAGTTGCCGTGAAAACCCCGCAGGGGGCGGGTTCCGAACGGCAAAGATTACGAGCGAACCTCGCCGTTTACGCCCTTGCACACCTTGGTGACGATCTTCTGGTGCGCCTTCTCGACCTCTTCGCTGGTAAGCGTGTGGTCCTCCGAGCGATACGTGAGCGCGAAGGCCATGGACTTCTTGCCCTTGCCGATGCGGACCGGATCGCGGTAGACATCGAACAGGCGCACGCCCTCGAGCAGCTTGCCGCCGGCACTCGTAATACGACGCTCAAGATCCTCGCAGGTCACAGTGTTGTCGACCACGATAGCAAGGTCGTGCTCAACGGCCGGGTACTGCGAGAACTCACGGTAGTTCTCCTGATTGCGGGCGCCCTTGATCAGCTTGTCCAGATCGAGCTCAAAGGCAACGACGACCTCATCGATGCCCATAGCCTCGCGCGCCTCGGGGTGAATCTCGCCGACCCAGCCCAGCACGGTTCCGCCGGACAGAACCTCGGCCGCACGACCCGGCTGCAAGAAAGCGTAGCCCTCGCCCTCGACGGGACGGAAGCGAACCTTCTCGATGCGCAGCTGGGCGAGCAGCTCCTCGACAATGCCCTTGCCAAAGAAGAAGCGCAGCTTGCGGTACTTCATGTTCCAGGACTGCTCGCTCCACTGGCCCGAGAGCACACCCGCCACGGACTTGGTCTCCTTGGGCAGGCTGGCGTTCTCACGACCGTGGAACAGGCTGCCGACCTCGTACAGGTGCACGTTGGGCGTACCGTGCGCCTCGTTGTAGGCCACGGACTGCAGCAGGCCCGGCAGCAGCGAACGACGCATCTCGGTCTGCTCGGCCACCAGCGGGTTCATGAGCACCACGGGGCAGCCGCGGCCTTCGGTGGACATGCCAATCTTCTCCAGGTCGCCCGGGGCGGCAAAGCCAAAGGTCGTGGTCTCGTTGAGGCCACAGGCGCGCAGGATCTCGCCGACCTTGCGGGTGAGCTTCTGCTCGCGCGTCAGGCCGCCGATGTGGTTCTTGGCAGCCGGAATGGTCGCCGTGACGCGGCCCATGCCCCACAGGCGCAGGACCTCCTCGATCAGGTCGATCTCACGCGGCAGGTCGGGACGGAAGCTCGGCGGCGTGACCATAAAGTCCTCGCCGTCGCGCTCGACGGTGCAGCCCAGGCGGGTGAGCGAGCGCTCGATAAAGTCGGGCTCGATGTCGGCACCGCAGATGGCGTGCACGCGGGCCAGGCGCAGCTTAATGCTGTCGATGGTCTTGGGCGCGGGGAAAACATCGACATAGCCGGGAGCAACCTCGCCGCCGGCGATCTCTTCGATGAGCGCGCAGGTAACGTTGGCGACATCCACGCAGCCGGTCTCGTCAACCTGGCGCTCAAAGCGAATGGAGGCGTCGGAGATCAGCGACAGATCGCGGCTGGTGTGCGAGGTGCGACCGGCGTTGAAGCAGGCGCTCTCGACCATCACGTCGACGGTGTCATCCTCGATCTCGGAATCCATGCCGCCCATAACGCCGGCCAACGCCACGGGGCGCTCGCCGTCGGTGATGAGACCCATGCCGGCGTCGAGCGTGCGTTCCTCGCCGTCGAGCGTCGTGAATTTCTCATCCTGCTGGGCGGCGCGAACCACCACGCGACGGTGGCCATCGCGCTCGGCAAAGGTGTCCAGGTCAAAGGCGTGCAGCGGCTGACCGGTAAGCATCATCACATAGTTGGTGATGTCGACGATGTTGTTGTGCGGGCGCACGCCCAGAGCGTTGAGGCGCTTGACCATCCAGTCGGGCGACGGGCCGACCTTCACGTTGCGCACGATGCGGGCGACATAGCGGTCGCACAGGCCCTCGTCGGCGATCTCGACGGAAAGCTCGTCGTCGGTCGCGCGGCCGGTCTCGGCCTTGATGGCGGGCAGCTCAACGTGGAAATCGCGGTCGAAGATGGCGCCGGTCTCGCGGGCCATGCCGATCATGGACAGGCAGTCGGGACGGTTGGGCGTGATCTCGCAGTCGAGCACGGTGTCGCTCGAGCCCACGTACTCGGCAAACGGCATGCCGCAGGGCGTATCCTCGGGCAGGATCATGATGCCGGAGTGGTCGCCGCCCAGGCCGAGCTCGCGCGCGGAGCAGTTCATGCCCATGGACACGACGCCGCGCAGTTTGCTCTTCTTGATCTTGACGTCGCCAGGCAGAACTGCGCCGATCATGGCCGTGACGATGTGGTCGCCGGCCTCGAAGTTCTGCGCGCCGCAAACGATCTGCAGCGGAGCGGGGTTGCCATCGGCGTCGAGGTTCTTGTCGCCCACGTCGACCGAGCACACATACATATGGTCGCTATCGGGGTGCGGGGTCTTGGTGAGCACCTTGGCAGTCACCACGTGGTCGAAGGACTCGCCCACGGTGTCGATCGCCTCGACCTCGGTGCCGGTACGGATATATTCGTCCGAAAGAGTCTTGGGATCCTCCGGAATATCGATCATGGTCTTGAGCCAGTCGTAAGAAACGCGCATCTAACTGGTCTCCTTTCATCTGTAACGCCTGCATTAAACAGACGGAAAACTCCAGCTACGGAGACGGGTTTCCGAGGTGCCGCAGATTGCCTTGAAAGAGGAGGGCCGCGTACTTAGGTACGCAACCGACGATTGAAAGGCAAGGTGCGGTGGCTCGGGAAGCCGCCGGGACAGGTCAACTTAAAATTGGTTCAAGAAGCGCATATCGCCTGTCATGAGCGTTCTGAGGTCGGGCAGGTCGTAGCGCAGGGCCGCGACGCGCTCGGCGCCAATACCAAAGGCGAAGCCGGTGTACTTCTCGGGATCAATGCCGCAGTTGATGAGCACGTTGGGGTCGACCATGCCGCAGCCCAGGATCTCGATCCAGCCGCTGTGCTTGCAGAAGTTGCAGCCCTTGCCGCCGCACACGTGGCAGCTCACGTCCACCTCGCAGCTGGGCTCGGTGAAGGGGAAGAAGTGCGGGCGGTAGCGCGTCTTGCGGTCCTCGCCAAACATGCACTTAACAAAGTAGTCGAGCGTGCCCTTAAGGTCGCCAAAGGTGATGCCCTCGTCGACGACCAGGCCCTCGATCTGGTTGAACTGCGGCAGGTGGCAGGCGTCGGCCGTGTCGGGGCGGTAGACGGTGCCCGGGCAGATCATGTAGATGGGCGGCTTTTGCGACTCCATGGTGTGGATCTGCACGCCCGAGGTCTGGGTGCGCAGCAGCACGTCGGACTCGCCGTGGGCGTGGGCCTCGGGGTGCGCGACGCTACCGGGGTTGTTGTCAACCACGTAGAACGTGTCGCGGGCCGAGCGGCTCGGGTGATCCATGGGGGCGTTGAGCGCGGTGAAGTTGTAGTAGGAGGTGTCGACCATGGGGCCGGACTCGACGGTATAGCCGATGCCGCAGAAGATGTCCTCGGCCTCCTCGATGATCTGCTTGATCAGGTGCTGGTGACCGATCTGCGGACGGACGCCCGGCAGCGTGATGTCGACGGCGTCGTGCTCCAGTGCGCGCTTGAGGGCGGCGGCCTTCATCTCGGTGTTGCGCTCGTCGAGCATGCCCTCGATCAGCTGGCGCATCTCGTTGGCGCGTTTGCCCATAACGGGGCGATCCTCGGGGGCGAGCTTGCCCATCATGCGCATCAGGCCGGTGATGCGGCCCTTGCGGCCGAGCAGCTCAACGCGCGCAGCCTCGAGCTTGGCGGCGTCGTCGGCGCCTGCGACGAGCTCCTTGGCCTCTTCCTCGAGTTTGACCAGATCATCAATCAGACTCATGTCTTCCCTTTCGTCTCTCGCGCATTCGCTTGCCGGGGCGACCGATGCCACTTGGCGCTGCGAAAACGCGGCCCGGTTCGGTAACAAAAAACCGTCCTCGGGCATGTGCATTGCCCAAGGACGGTTGAATTCCGCGGTACCACCTTGTTTGACCCGGCGGATGTCTGGCCCGCCGCGCCCACTCTGCGCCCCTTATCGCGAGGCTCACGGCTTCCCTACTGGGGCTTCGCCGCCGCTGGCCGCGCGCCCGTTGAGGTTGCTGCTCGGGAGTGAACGCTTGGCCCTTGCCGCCGCAGGAAGGCTTGCAGCCCATGACCTTCCCTCTCTTGCCGGCGACGCGGCGGGCAAAACCCTCTCCGTCAACGCATTGGGCTATAGGATAACACATTCTGCGAGCATATCGCCGCGTTCCGTTTTGTTCGCGCTGGGTACAAGGCAGGTAGCTGTGCAAACTGGCCGCGCGCCCACCCGTGGCGCTCGACCTGCGAGATCAAGGATATGGTATGGGAAAGAGTAAAGATAAGAAGGCCAAGCCCGCAGCGGACAAGATGCCCAAGAGCATGAAGGTCGATAAGGCCGTCAAGAAGTTCCGCAAGCTCGAGGGCAAACTGTGGACCCGCGAGTACCTGCTCAAGATTGCCGAGTTTGACGGCGCGACCATTGCTCCCGCCAACGGCGCCGCAGCGCGCGCCGACGCCATGGGCACCCTTGCCGGCGAGCATCACGAGCTTCTGACCAGCAAAAAGTCTATCGAACTTGTGCGCTCGCTGGCACGCGAGACGGTCGCGGGCGGCAAGATCGACGACCCGCAGCTGCTCGACGAGATCCGCGTGCTCGGCCGCGACCAGCGCGAGGCGAGCGTCATCCCCACCGAGGAGGCCGAGGCCTGGACCAGGCTCACCTGCGAGGCGGACGCCGTGTGGCACAAGGCCAAGGCAGCCAACGACTGGGCGAGCTTTGAGACCTATGTGGATAGAATCGTCGCCCAACTTAAGCATCAGGCCGAGCTCATGGACCCCAAGCGCGATCCATACGACGTTTGGCTCGACCAGTACGAGCGCGGCCTTTCCGCCAAGAGCTTCGATGCGTTTTGCGATGAGGTCAAGGCCACGGTCGTGCCGCTCGTGCACGCCATCGGCGAGCGCGGCCAGCAGCCGGCTGCCGACTTTTTGCACGCCCACGTGCCCGAGGCCGCCCAGCGCGCCATGAGCTTCGACCTTATGAAGCTTGTCGGCCTGGACCTGGACGACACCACGCTTGCCTTTACCGAGCATCCGTTTAGCGAGGGCTTTGCCGTGGGTGATGCGCGCATCGCGACGCACATCTACGAGGACGATTGCATCTCCAACGTTTACAGCATCATCCACGAGGCGGGACACGCCATGTACGAGCTGGGCGTCAATCCCGCCTATGCGCGCACGTGCTTGGAGGGCGGCACCTCCATGGGCATCCACGAGAGCCAGAGCCGCTTTTTCGAGAACACCGTGGGTCGCAGCCGCGCCTTTATGGGCCCGCTGCTCGAGGTGCTGCGTCGTCACGCACCCGAGGTCTACGGCGACGTCGACGAAGACACGCTCTACCGCGCCGTGAACATCGCGCAGCCGTCGTTGATCCGCACCGAGGCCGACGAGCTCACCTATCCGCTGCATATTATGGTGCGCTACCAGATCGAGCGCATGCTGTTTGCCGGCGAGGCTACGGCCAAGGACATCCCCGCGCTTTGGAATCGCTTTATGGACGAGTACCTGGGCATTCCCGTTCCCGACGACACGCACGGCTGCCTGCAGGATACGCATTGGAGCGGCGGATCGTTTGGCTACTTCCCCACGTATGCGCTGGGTAGCGCCTACGATGCCATGTTTGTGCCGGCCATGTGCCGCGACGGTGTCGACCTCAATGGCGCCTGTGCGAGCGGCGACCTAGCACCCGTCCGCACCTGGCTGGGCGAGCACATTTGGCAGTGGGGCCGCGCCAAAGACGCGCCGGAGCTCATCAAGGGTGCCTGCGGCATGGACTTTGACGCCCGCTACTACTGCAGCTACCTGCAGGACAAGTTCACCACGCTGTACGAGTTGTAAGGATTGACCAGCACGCCATCGCCAACGCCAACCATGTTGACGCCAATGTCTTGGCAACGTCAGCGAAAACGACCCAAAGCGAGCAAGGTGACGTGAAATGAAAGGGCGCTGACCTTCTGGTCGCGCCCTTGAAATTGAACGTCAGATTGCCGCTTAGGGGCGTTTGCAGCGTCGAGTAGTTACGCGGTTTGGTAAAACCGCGTAACTACAGAGCCTCGAGTGCGTTGGCGATGCGCTTCATAGCGGCATCGGCGGATGCTTGGTCGGGCGCCTCGGCCAGCACGCGGATAACCGACTCGGTTCCGCTCTTGCGCACGAGCACGCGGCCCTCGCCTGCCAGCGCAGCCTCGGCCTCGGCGATGGCGTTCTGCACGCCCATGTTCTCGAGCGCGGCGTCCTTGTCCGCCACGCGCACGGCCACCTGCGCCTGCGGTAGCAGCTTGCACGGAGCCGTGAGCTGCGAGAGCGTCTCGCGCTCGGCGCGGATCACTTCCATCACGCGCAGCGAGGTCATAATGCCGTCGCCCGTGCGCTCGATATCGCCAAAGATCGTATGGCCCGTCTGCTCGCCGCCCAGGCTGTAACCGCCCTCGCGCATCTTGGCATACACGTGACGGTCGCCCACACCGCTGGTCACGGCGCTTAGGCCGGCAAGTTCCAACGACTTGATCAGGCCAAAGTTGCTGGCAATCGTCGGAACCACGGTACCGCCCGAAAGGCGACCGTGCTTGTTCAGGTACACGCCGCACACGTACAGGATCTGGTCGCCATCGACCACGCGGCCGCGCTCGTCCACGGCCAGGCAGCGGTCGGCATCGCCGTCGTAGGCAAAGCCCACGTCCAGGCCCTGCTCCACCACGTGGCGCTGCAGACGCTCCATATGCGTGGAGCCGCAGTCGACGTTGATGTTAAAACCATCAGGCGCGGCGTTGATCACGCGCACGTCGGCGCCCAGCGCGTCGAACACCGGCTTGGCCACCGAGGACGCCGAGCCGTTGGCGCAGTCGATGCCGATCTTGACGCCCTGCAGCGAAAAGTTCGCGCTGGCGATGAGCGAGGCAATATAGCGGTTGCGGCCCTGCATGTAGTCCACCGTGGCGCCGATGTGGTTGCCCGTGGCCAGCGGCACCTCGCTCTTGCCATCGACGTAGTCCTCGATGAGCTCCAGTACGTCCTCGTCCATCTTAAAACCGTCGCTATTGACGAGCTTAATGCCGTTATCGCAAAACGGGTTGTGGCTCGCGCTGATCATGATGCCGCAATCGAAGCAGCCTTCCACGGTCTGATGTGCTACGCCCGGCGTGGGGATCACGTGCAGCATATAGGCGTCCGCACCGCTCGCGACCAGGCCACTCACCAGCGCCGCCTCGAACATATAACTCGAGCGACGCGTGTCCTTACCCACGATGACGCGCGCCTTGCGCTCGCGGTTGGCGCCGTAATACCAGCCCACAAAACGGCCAATCTTATAAGCGTGCTCTACCGTCAGCCCAACGTTGGCCTCACCGCGAAAGCCGTCGGTGCCAAAGTACTTCATGCGCTCTCCTTACAAAATAGGGGCGAACAGATTGCCTGTCCGCCCCAAAATGGTACTCGATTATCTGCGCTACCAGAAAAACCCTACGCCGACGCGCTGTCGCGAGCCGCCTGGCATGTAGGAGTCTGACGCAGCGTAAGCGGCTTGTCCCCCGCCTCGGCCGACGTGGTCAGCGTATACGTGATCGTCGTCGTCTCGCCAGCATGCAGGTCAACGGTTCCCGAATAGCAGGGAACTCCGTGCCAAGTGGCAGCGAACAGTCCAAACTGAGTCCCCTCAACGGTTAGATCGGTAATGCTGCCGCCTGTCGGCGCAAACAGCGATACATACAAGCGCTCATCGTCACGCGAGGTCCCAGGCGCACTGGCCGCTACGTAGTCGGGCAGCTTACCTGCCTCCTCCTGCGTCATGATGTTCGTCAGGGTAACGGTGATGCGATACGAGCAAGCGCCGTCGCCGTTCTTCACGCCCTGACCAATCTGCGTATCGGCGTTCAGATACCAGTCGAGCTTGGAGAAGCTCAGGTTGTTAAAGTAGACACCAGCAACGGGATCTTCACTCGGGTCATCCGGATCGGGCAGCGAGGCGTCGATGTTCATCTCCTTGATAGCGTTCTGCTCGTCATCGTTTTTCATCCACGCGATCAGGCGGCCCTCTTCGGCACCGCGCTCAACGGCGCTGACAAGGTTCGCAACATCGACGTCGCCGATACCGCCAAGGATCTTGTCGAAGGCAGCGCTGGCGACGGATGCAAAGATGCCGTCCGACTCCTCGACCGGATAGTTCCAGTACACATCATGCATAAGCACCTTCGCCGCGTTAGTGCCGTCAACGACTGTACCGTCGGGCAGTGAAACATTACCCACGAGGCCCAACAGATACTGCAGGAATACCGGATCGATACCAATGACGCCATCGACGTCCTGACCATATTCAGACTTCCACAGCGCGGCAACACGCTGCGAATTACGGGGCCAGTCGGGCGAATAGGTGTTGCCCGAGATGTATAGGTTGCTGTGGTCACCAAACAGCGTCTCATCTTCTTCGTCGACGCTCTCAACCGCCCCGTCTTTGCTGCGCGCAATGCAGGGAACAAACTCGCCAATCGACATCTGGCCGTCGGTGACCGAAATCAGGCCCTGCGAACCGCCAAAGCCGCCGCAAGCACGAATCTCGACGTTGTTCATGGCGTACACAAGGTAGTTACGCGTCTGGCCGTTGGCGCCGAGCATCTGGGGAAGGACGGGGGCGACCTTCTCCGCCGCGTCAACCGCGCCGTTGAGGGTAGCAAAGCCGTCCTTGGCCTTATCGACCAGCTCGGTCACCTGGGAAATATGAGTATCGCCAATACCTTGGATCTTCTCGTTGGCGCTCTTGAACACCTTGGAGCTATCGGAGAGCGAATCGGCGACCGCCTGCAGCGCGGACACGTTAATCATGCCGTCCTGGAACAGCTTGCCGGGCGTGGCCTGCGAAAGGTTATCGGCCATGGGAACCAGCGCATTGCTCGAGACATCGGACAGGGCGTCGATCATGGTGCGGGCCGCATTGATGTCGCTGCCATACACCGGGATAAACGAAGCCGCCGTCCACAGCGGGCTCGAGGTCTCCGCCTTCATGCTGTCGCAGAGCTCATCAATCTTCTTCGCGTCGTCAGGCAGCGTCGAAAAATCGCCCGACGTGACCTTGTCCTTAAGGCCACCGACGATCTCGACGGCCTCCTTCGCTTCGCTCTTTACGGTCTTTGCCGAGTTAAGCAGCATAAAGCCGCTTGCGCCAAGCACAACGAGAAGCACCGCGACTACAGCGGCAATAATGGCGCCAGTGTGACGTTTTTTGCGCTCGCCCTTGCGATGGCGATGACGGACCAGGCCGTCAGAGGTCGAACTCGACGAAGTGTCGCTACCGTAGTTCAAGCCAAAATCGTAATAATCTTCCTTGGAACCCGAGCCCGCAAACTCGGCACCGCTATCATCCAGGCGGGCGAACGTGCCAGTCTCGGAGGCGCCGGTGTAAATCGTGCCAAGGTTACCCGTAAGCCCCGCGCCACCGGCAGAGGGAGTATTGTTGGCGGCCTTGCCGGCATTAACGTTGCTGGCGGCATTCGCGGCGTTGGTAGCACCTGCGTTGTTCGCGGGTACCGAAGGAGCCCCACTCGGCTGCGACGTGGAGGTTGCACCGCCCGCAAAGACATTCCCTCTTGCACGGCCGGTCTTTTTTGCCTTTTGTGACTGCTCGTACAGAGCGGTAAACATCGCCGTCTCGCCCGGGGACACGCGCTTACCGGAACCGCCCTGTCCAGCGCCGCCCGGCGTGCCGGCCTTACCAGCCCCGTTCGGACGCGGCGGAACTGCAGGACGGCCGCTATCGCTGCCCTTAAAGTGATTACCAGCCATAAAGAAATCCTCGCAATTGAGTCGCAATGAAAAAGTCCATAACGTTACTAGTTTATGGCATTTTGGACATCGACAGCTAAACTCCAGACACGGACATCAATTGGCGAAAATGCGGCACAACACCTTTTCTGTCTTGGCGGCGGCGCCAGCTACACCGTGAGGAACATCATCACGATGATCATGGCAAAGCCGATAAGGTCGGTCGGCAAAAACACCGTGCCCAGCATAACGGCGCTGGTGATGGTCGCCGAAACCGGCTCCACAGTTCCGATGAGACTCGCACGCACCGAGCCGATGTCCTTAACGCCCTGCATATAGAGCATGTAAGCAAAAAACGAGCCGATAACCACGAACACCGCGAGCGCCTCGACGCCGGCAGCGTCGAGTGCCGGCATATGCGCCCAAGGCTGCACGAAGACGCACGAGACCACGCCCGCCGTGAGCATTGCCGAGCCCGTGACGATGGGGCTGCCGTATTCGGGCAGGATCTTGGCGGGAATCACCGCCATACACGTGGCGCTGACCGCACACATAAGACCTGCTGCCAGGCCAAGCGGCGAGATATTCAGGCTGGTGGGGTCGCCGCCGGTGGCGATTAAAAAGGTTCCACCCAGAGCCAGGCCAATGCCGATGACTTCGCGAGTACGCGGCATGCGGCGATCGGTCACGCAGGTGTAGCCCATGATGATAACGAGCTGCAGGCACTGGAGCACCGTCGCGGTTCCGGCGTTCGTCAGGCGCACGGCCGAAAGATAGCAAAACTGGTTGAACAGCAGACCAAAGGCGGTAAAGAGCAGCAGCTGCTTGCGATCGGCGGGTGTGGTCCAGAGCTTAATCAGGCGCTCGCGGTCGCGCGTAACAACCACGGCCATAAAGAGTAGACCGGCGAGAATCTGACGCACGCTCATAAGCCACAAGGTGTCGACGTGGTAGGTATCGAACAGAAAGCTCGCGCTGGTGCCCGAGAAGCCCCAAAACGAACCGCCCACCAGCGTAGCCAAGACGCCCGTGATCATCTTGCGCGTCGAAGCGCTGTTCAGGCGGTCGCGCCATGCGCGACGGGTGTTGCGGCTGAGCTCGTCGGTGCCCTCGGGCACATCAATGTTCGATATATCGGTCATCGGCACCGAAGCCCCTGCGCCTTCGACCTGCTCGACACACTCTTTGCTCATTCCACTCCCCCGAAACAGTCTGGAAGCAATTCGGCTTACCTTACCACGGCGAAGGCACCAGCCGAAGGCTTGTCCGCTTATCGGTAGGACAATTCCGCAGGCGTCTTTCCATAGCTCGATACCGCAATGGCCTTGCATTATGCGACAGCCAAATCGCGGCAGCGGGCTCTTTTGAAATGGATATGACAAAGCTCCCGAATTCCACAATGTAAGCGATTTTTAAAAATGTTCTTGCCACCGAGTTCAGGCTCCGTTATATTATCCCTTGCGCGCTTGCGCACCCTTGATCGGGCGTTTAGCTCAGGGGGAGAGCGCTTCCCTGACACGGAAGAGGTCAGAAGTTCAAATCTTCTAACGCCCACCAAATGTTCGCAGCTCAGAGGCCATGTCCTCTGGGCTGTTTTGTTTTATGTCGCCAAATCCGCTGGCAGTTCCAACCGTCATCGCAACGTAGCATCAATTCACCTGACGAATGGCTGCCAAACATATTCAATACCCCAACATCAACAATAGCCAGGCACAAAACTGCGCCGCAAGCTGCTCCAACCGCCCAACTGGCCAAAAGCCGACCATCTACTTGCCGATCTATCCATCGGCATAACCAATCAGTCCGCACCGCAACTTCTCAGCAAAACGCCGCGATGTCTGCGCCCTGCGGTATCCTTGAGCCACTTGCACCTGCAGCACCAAGGAGCCGCCATGCGCACCGAGCTCGATGTCCCCTTTTCGCACAAAGAAGAAGCCAAGGCGCTGGGCGCCAAATGGGACCGAACCAAGAAGATCTGGTATGTACCCAGCGGCGTCAACCCCGAGCCCTTTGCCGAGTGGCTGCCCGGTGTTGACCGATCCGACCCCTCAGCGCCGTATATATATCTAGTACTGGGCAAGCGCGAGTGCTGGAAGTGTCACAAAGAGACCTCGGTCGCGGCCTTCGGCATTCCCTATCGAACCGATGACGGCAAGGGCATCGCCATCGCGCACGCGCCCAACGAAGCCGGGCACATTACCATCGACACGGCCAACGCCAACGCACTCGCCATCGTGCCCGCTCTTGGCTGCGTCCCGGGCGAGATCCGCGACTATCTTTCTAAGCGCTGCGGCTACAAGCCCGTAGGCGCGCGAGCCTCCAAAGCCCCGTCGCTCGGCAACACGTGCACCAGTTGCGACGCGCTGCAAGGCAGCCACTATCTGTTCGAAGAACCCACGTCCCCGTTTGCCCTCACCGCCATCAACAAGCTGCCGGCACTGGACTTTGTGCGTGTCGAAGTTGCCGGCGTCTTTGGCGTCCCGGCCACGCGCACCGACTTTGACCAGGCACTCTTTACTTGGGCACGCGACCATCACGCCGAGTTCCACAAGCAGCTCGGTGAGGGGATTTATTTGTAGGAACGGAGATGCCTTCACAGCCAGCTCCTCCGCATCACCTATCCCTCGTCGCCGGCATCGTACACGATATCGAGGCCACAAACAGGGCATTTCTCCTGATACACCGGCATATGAACGCCTGTCCGTTTTCTCGCTTCGTCGCTAAGTCTGTCGCGCGCATCGATGAACCAAATGTCGAGGCACGGTATTTGCGAGCCGCAGCAAGGACAGGCGACGACAAACGACCCGCAATCAACTTCTACGCTCGGAAACATCTTGTTGTCTATAAGGGCGCACGGCAGTTTTCCGTACTTCCCCATCGCAATATCGCCTCGCCAGCTCACGCTCGCTCCCCTCTCGCTATACAAATCAGGAAGAGCATGCACCAGCAGGCGTGCGCGAGATTGCATCGCCACGCGATCCGATCAAACAACACGATCGTAAAAGACCGCCAAAGCCAAATACGCTAATACGGCAGAAGCCCCACCTTTTCACGCTTCTTTTCCGAGCGATCGAACTCAATGCGATGGGCCTCAAGAAACACCGTATTGGGTCGCCACTGACGCTCATTCGGCTGCCTTAGCGTCGCACCCGCAAAGGAAGCGTAGTCGGTCTTATCCAGCAGGTACGATCCGCACAGCCGATATTCGCCGCAAACAGGCTCAAACGAAATCAGGTGAGCATCAAATAGGGAATGAAGGTCGCGCCGAAGCAGAATGCCGTTGCTGGCAACCTGCGATTTGGGTCCCGAGTAATTCTCGATATGTGCAGCCTCCAGAGCTTCGCTGACGCCGCAGTCCGACACCGCGCAACGACCGTCATAGGCGGCAACGAGCTGCTTGCGGAACCATTGTTGCCCCAATCGCTCGCGCCTTAACGCATAGCGGACCTTTTCGTCGTCGGTTGCACCCTGTCCGGCAAACTCAATATTGACGGGTACGTGCTTCAGATAACTCATGTCGGGCGCAAAACGAGGGTCCGGTCCGCCTTTATGAACAGGACCGTGCAAAACAAACCATCCGTTTTCCGGCTCGAACCGCTCAACAAACGCAAGGCCGAGCACCTTATAGCCCACCTCGGTTGCAAATATGACTCCGACTGGGACGCCACATTCCATGCAGTTGAGCATTTTACGGTTGTAATTCTGGTCTCGAAAACCAACGGTACCCGGCGCTTGAACCGAGTACTTAATGACCCACGTACCATCGTCCAAATAGAGCGGAGGCACATCGGTGTAGAAGCTCTTTTTAGAGTTATGGACCGAAAGCGCAAACGTCTTATTGGGATCTTGCTTCACCCGATCCTGGCCCGGCCAGAAGATCCCTGAATCCCGCGTTACGGGAAAGAAGTCCGAGCCAATTCTCAAACGATACTGATACTGAGGGCTATCTACCTTGGTGCGGTGCGGAAGGCTGGTCCAAACGCCGCCGCGCTGCTCCTCACCCAGAAACCACTCCCATGCCTCAACGTATTCGGAAGGCACGAGACTGCAGGCACGGTCATAGCTTGGTCCATCCATCAACGGAACAGCAAGGTCAATGTCGTTCATCGCCAACACCTACAACCATACGAACGCGAGTCATGCCCCTCAATAATATGGCCGAGAGTCAATTATTACGAGATCTCATTCCGCGATCGACACATCGTTGATGCTCTCGGTTTGCCGCTGGCGCGCTTGTACCCCGCTACCCCACTCCCCTGTATACTGATGTAGCACGTGTTTCATCCGGGCTTGTTGGGCCGGATTGTTCATGGGAGGGTCTTATGACTGCTTCGAATCCGCCTAAGGGGAGCGTTTCTTCTTCGTCCATCAAGCCGGTTACGCGCAAGGCCGTGCGCTGCCAGCGCGAGGTCGCCTGGCTTGTCACGCAGGCGGCGGGCAGGCTTGTAGCGACCACTCAGGACGTTAATGCGCCTACGCCGAGCTTTGTGTTAGCGGCGGCGCTGGCATCCTGTGCGCCAATTGGAGCTTGCCGCACAGGATGCCAGCGGCCACCTCGACTACCAGAATGTTATGGCGCCCGACCTGCAAACGTTCTGTCACATGGCCAAGTTGTCCGCCGCGCCCAATGCGCTTTCGGACGCAGGCTACATGTTTACGCTTTCGGGCGCGGACCTTATCCGCGACATCTATGCATACTGCAGCGAGCTCACCGAGCGCCACGTCTTTGACGCGGCAGAAGTCAAACCGGGATATGTCATCAAGCTGGTTCTTAGGCTGTTCTTGATGGACGGGTTCGGGGCCATGCCGGCGTAAGCCGAGTCTTTAGCATCACCGTCGACTGAGCAACAACCGCTTTACCTTAGTGGGCGCCAATCGAGGGTCGATTATTGGGTCGCCTCGTCCACTAACGCATTTATTCCACGCGCTCTGACAGTCGATATTTGCGGTTGCGGCTTGTCGACGGCGCCGTCGGCTCAAGCTCACCCTGCTCAATGAGCGCATTGACGCGTGCCCTAACCTGGGAAACCGTGAGTCCCGTGCGCTCCGCCAGTTCGCGCGTCCCCAATTCGCCGTAGCGCTTGAGTGCCGTCATAATCAAGTCCCCGCCATGATCGACCGACTCGATCTTTGAACGGTAAAGTACGACCTTGAACCGATCGAACCCCGGGCAGAACAGGGGCTCGGCCAGACCATGTGCGCGCATGGCATCGATCATCATCGGGATGCCCGAGCCATTGCCCTCAGCCGGCGAACCTGCGCCATCCGGCAGCGGGACAATCGACATGAGTTTCACGAGCGTCGCGTTACGGCATCGGGAGCTGCCGTCAAACAAGTTCTCGCGAGTCTTCCCTCCATAAAGGCCGCCGGGATTCGTCACCTCGATACGGTCGTCAAAAACGTCGACGGCGATCGATTGCCCACAGAACCGATCCCCGTATTCCCTGTGGATAACCGCGTTGGCGACTGCCTCGCGCAGGACCTCCTCGGGAATCTCCAGCGAGTCGATACGCGAGATGCCTTGGACGGTCGAGGTGCGGCGCAGGTTTTTGGCGACAGCCGCGACAGTATCCGAAATCATCTCGCCCAGGGTGCCCTCGCAGACTGTGCGGTCCATAAACCTTAGCGGTCCCGCAGCGCCCTTTTGAGTTCCCGCATGGACAGCTACATCAATGAAGAGCTTGGGATAGAACTGCTGAGGGTAAACGCCCGCGGCAAGGAGGCCAGCCTTGGTAACATTGCCCTGGGGGTCGAGGAAATTCAGACGCTCCATCTTTGTCTTCCTGTCCGTCGCACCGTGCATCGCTCGAGGCGTCAACGAATAGGCACGCTCTATCGTGCGGTCGACCAGCGACTCGTCGAGATCGCTCACACTCGTGCCGGGCACCGTATCGCGATCGCTAGGACTCGTCCGTTCGTATGACGACAGCGCCAAAACCTCGGTCGACGAAAGCGGCACGTCTTTGTCATCGATGCGCTTGTAGCTGCCGCCCTGGGCGCCCCGTTCTATTACATAGCAAGGCTTGCTCGACGGGCCGAGCTCCTCGATTGTGATGACGAGAACAACGGTACCCCGAAGCCCCACGCGCTCAATGGTGTATTTGGGCGGATTGGCCAGCTTTCCGCGACCGCCAGCATCGCCCATGCCCGCCACGAATTGGTTGAGCACTTTCTCGGTCTCAAAGTTTGCAACTGGGACAAAACCCGCGCGCTCGCTCACTCCGAGTACGATGATGCCGCCGGCGGTGTTTGCGAAAGCGCTGACCGTTTCCCATACGTCGCGGGAAAGCGTCGTGGCGCTCTCCTTGACCTCAACGTTAAGATCGTCCGAGCCCATGCGCCTTAAAGACTCGAGCAGACCGGTCAGTTCGTTTTCGTTCATCTGCACGTCCTTTCGCTCGGTTCTGCGAAGAATGCCGCGAATAGATTTCCTTCGTCTCTCAGTTATCTCTCGTAATTATCTCTCATCTTTCTGTTATCTCTCATATTAGAGAGGAGTGAGAGATGAAAGATAAGATGTCTGTCATCTGTTTCATTTAAACATGTTTTCGCTGGTAAAACAATCTATATTGAGACAATACCATGGTTGTCTGTCTCCTTGCAGCATTGTTATCTCTCATATTTATCTCTCATCTTTCTGTTATCTCTCGTATTAGAGACGAATGAGATATGAGAGATGTGCGGGCGGCGGATGAGCGTGGATTTTGGACGGTCGGGAAATGAGGGTGGATATTTGGACGGTTTTTGGGCGTTTTGAGGCTGATTCCGTCCGAAAATCCACTCTCATTCGATAGGCGTCCAAGTTTCCACGCTCGTGCGGTGAACGCGCGGGACCTTTGTCCAATCCGCCGGCATCGTCTTCAGTTCGCCGCAGAGCCGCGCCCCCATATGGGTATACTCTCGAGGATTCGACTCGATTCGCCCCCGCTGGGGCGTCAAAGGAGACTGCATATGCCCACCACCTCAACCGACCCGCGCGCCGCTGCCGCCGCACTGCTGGTGCCCGGCACTACCTGCCACGGCTTTGCCGTCGAGCGCTGCGAGACCGTACCCGAGCTCGACTCGGACGCCTACGTGCTTCGCCACACCGTCTCGGGCGCTCGCCTGCTGTACCTGGCGTGCGACGACGAAAACAAGGCCTTTGCCATTGGCTTTAAGACGCCGCCGGCCGATTCCACCGGCGTGTTCCATATTCTTGAGCACTCGGTGCTGTGCGGGTCGGCCAAGTTTCCCGTCAAGGAGCCGTTCGTGGACCTGATCAAGAGCTCCATGCAGACGTTCCTCAACGCCATGACCTACCCCGACAAGACCATCTACCCCGTCGCCACCACCAACGAGCAGGACCTCTACAACCTGATGGACGTGTACCTGGACGCGGTGTTCAACCCGGCCATCTATACCAAGCCCACCATTTTTGAGCAGGAGGGCTGGCACTACGAGCTGGACCTGCCGGAGAGCGCCGGGGGCGAGGGCGGCGACAGCTCCGCGAGCCTGCGCGAGGGCACGCTGCGCTATAACGGCGTAGTGTTCAACGAAATGAAGGGCGCGCTGTCCGACCCCATGAGCGTGCTGGACGACGCCGTCAACGCCGCGCTCTATCCCGACACCGCCTATGCGCACGAGAGTGGCGGCGACCCGCGCGCGATTCCCGCGCTCACCTACGAGCAGTTCCTGGACACGCACGCGCGCCACTACAATCCTTCCAACTCCTACATCACGCTCTACGGCGACCTGGACGTGGACCGCGCACTGGCCTTTTTGGACGAGCGCTATCTGTCGCAGCCGAGCGCTGCGAGCCGCCGCATGGACGCAGCCGTCGCCGCCGGCGAGAACCCGTCCACGCTGGCACCCAATCCGCTGGGCGTGCAAGCGCCCGTGACCTGCGAGTACAAGCGTGTCGAGATGGCCACCACGCCCGAGAACGCCTTGGTGGGCCTGGGCCTTGTGCTGGGCAGCGCGCTCGACCGCAAGCGCACGATCGCAGCGGACATCTTGTTTGAGGCGCTGCTGGGTTCCAACGAAGCGCCGGTTAAGAAGGCCATTCTGGCCGCCGGCCTGGGCGGCAACGTGGTGAGCTACACCGCGGCCGAGAGCCTGCAGCCCTACGAGCTCATCATGCTGCAAAACGCGCAGCCCGGCGTGGCGCGCGAGCTGCGCCGCGTGTTCCAAGACGCCTGCCGCAACCTGTGCGAGCACGGCGTTCCGCGCGAGCGCCTGGAGGCCATCATCAGCAGCAACGAATACGACCTGCGCCAGCGCGACTACGGTATCGCCGACGGCGTGGCCATTGCGTGCGACGCGCTGAGCACCTGGCTCTACGATGACGACGCCGCAACGTTGGCACTCAAGTACGGCCCGGTGTACGAGGAGCTGCGCGGCGAGCTGAACGGCAGCTACTTTGAGGACCTGCTGCGCGAGCTGGTGCTGCAGAACGACCACATGGCACTGGTCGAGCTGGTGCCGGTGGACGCCGCCGAGGGTTCGGAGGGTACCGAGGCCGCCGAGCTGACAGCCAAGCGCGACGCCATGAACGATGCCGAGCTGGCCGATGTGGTCGAGCGCACGGCCGTGCTGCGTGCCGCGCAGGAGGCCGAGGACACGCCCGAGGCCAAGGCCACGCTGCCGCGCCTGCGCGTGTCCGACATTGGCGAGGCGCGCCCCGAGCCGCCGCTCGTTGTGGACACGACCGCGCCCATCCCCTGTCTGCGCCACGGCATCCCCACCAACCGCCTGGCCTACGCCATGCAGTACTTCGACCTGAGTTGTGTCGCGTTTGAGGACCTGCCCTATGTGACGCTGCTCTGCCGCCTGCTCAAGCAGCTGCCCACGAGCGAGCATTCGGCCGAGGAGCTCGACAACCTGCTTGCCGGCAAGCTGGGTTTTTTGAGCTTCACGACCGAGGTCATGACCCAGCCCGACGTGGACGGCGTGCGCCCCTATCTGCTGGTGAGCGCCGGTGCCCTGTCCGAAAAAATCGATGCGCTGGCGAGCCTGCCGCGCGAGGTGTGGTCGAGCACGCTATTGCTCGACGCCGACGCCGACCGCGTGCGCGACGTGCTCACGCAGATTCGCATTGGGCTCGAGCAGGGCTTTATCAACAACGGTCACTCGGCGGCGCTCGGTCGCGCGATGAGCTACGGCTCGCCTTCAGCCGTGGTGCGCGAACAGCTTTCGGGCGTGGACTTCTACCTATTCCTGCGCGATCTGCTCGAGCACTTTGACGAGCGACTGGACGACCTGCGTGCCAAACTTGCCGAGCTGGCAGGCCGCATCTTTGTGGCCGACGGCTGCATGGCGAGCTTTACCGGCAGCGATGAGGACTTTGACGCGTACTGGGATGCCGCGGGCAACCTGGGGCTTGGCGCGGGCGATGGCGCCGGCCGCGACGCGCTCGTGGTGCCGGCGCCGTGCGACTGCCACGAGGCTTTCGTGATCCCCAGCGACATCTGCTTTGCCGCGCGTGCGTGCGATCCGCGTCGCTTGGGGCTCGACGTGACAGGCGCTTGGGCCGTGGCCGCCAACGCGCTCTCCTACGACTACCTGTGGAACGAGATCCGCGTGAAGGGCGGTGCATACGGCTGCGGATTCCGCGCAGCCGGCGAGCGCCAGACGGCGTTCTACACCTACCGCGACCCGGCGATCGACCCCTCGATTGAGCGCGTGGCGCGCGCAGGCGAATGGCTCGGCAGCTTTGAGCCCGACGAGGCCGCCTTCGAGGGCTTTATCGTGAGCTGCGTGAGCGGCATGGACGCGCCGGTGAAGCCGTACGCGCTCACCAAGCGCCGCAACACGACCTACCTGGCCGGGCTCGATCCGCACGCGCGCGAGGAGCGTCGCGCCCAGATGCTCGCCGCCACGCCCGGTGAGCTGCGCTCGCTCGGCGCCGATGTCACGCGCATCGCAGCCGAGTCGCCCACCTGCGTCTTTGGCGGCCGCGACGTCATCGCCAAGAGCAACGCCAACTTCAACGTAGTCGACCTGCTGGGCTAACCACAGCAAGCAAAACCACCACAAAGGGGACAGGCACCTTTGTGGTGGTTTTGACGTTTACCCAGATAAAACCTGTCAAAATAAACCTGTCCCTTTTTGGTAGGTTTGGGAGAGGGGGCTGGGATGGATAAGGCTGAGTTGCGGCGGGCGGTGATTGCTCGGCGTGATGCGATTGGGTTGGATGTGCGGGCGGCAAAGTCCGCTGCTATCTGTGCGCGGCTTGTTGAGCTGTTGGAGCGCTCGGATTCGGCGACGCCGCGTACCGTCGCCGTCTATGCCGCCATGGGTTCCGAGGCAGACCCAGCCGCGTTTGCCGCTGCGGCCGCCACGCGTGGCTGGCGCGCAGCCTATCCATGCATGCTCTCGGCAAGCGACGCCGCCGCATGCGGCCAGCGCATGTGCATGCGGGCACTCTCTGCCGGCGATGCATCCGAGGTCCCGTTTATCGCCCACCCCACGAGACCCTTCGCGGCCACGGACATCGACAGCGACCGCTTTCCCATCGTGCCCGCCGAAGCTCTCGACATGATCGTCGTTCCGCTCGTAGCCTTCAACCGCGCCGGCGCGCGCCTGGGCTACGGCGGTGGTTGCTACGACCGCTACCTGCCCACGCTTTCGGCCACATGCCAGATCATCGGCATCGCCTTTGACGAACAGCGCATCGACCACGTCCCCACCGACGCCCACGACCTGCCGCTGCCCAACATCATCAGCGCCTAACCGCTGGCGGGCTGCACCAAAAAAAATGAGCGTGGAAAATCTCCCACTTTGAGCCCCCTTACGAGCCAAAAACGGGAGATTATCCACGCTCATGTTGCAAACGTCCGTTTTTCCACGCTCGTCTGTCCAGATTTCCACGCTCATTCGGCAAGCGTCCGAAAATCCACGCTCGTGTGTCCGATAATCCACGCTCAACCAATACGCGTCCAGATTTCCACGCTCGTCCGTCCGGATTTCCACGCTCGTGCGACTCAACGCCCTGCTACTGCCTCAGCACGCACGCGGCACGCCGGCAACTTTGAGCTTGCGATCGAGCTTTGCCGGATCCCTCAGATCATCCCAGCACAAGCGCACGATCTTGCAGTTATCAAGCAGCGAAAGCCTCGACTCGCGCTGGCGCTCGTCAAATTGCGCCTTTGCGAGCTTGCCCTCCTCCGCCGCCTTCTCGCTTTTAACGAATCCGTCGAACTCCCCAATAATCAACCGGTCACCCACGCGCCACAAATAGTCAACGCGATACGGCCTTCCCGGCTCGACCGGATCGAACAGCTCAACTTGCAGCTCCGGAACCTGCCAGCCGCGCTCGATCATCAGCGCCCGCGCCTTGGACTCGCCGCCGCTTTCCGACAGGCCGTCGGCACACCGTGCAACCCTGCGCGCCGTCACAACACCGCGGCGATTTAAGCCAAGCTTGTCGACTGCCTCAACGAGATGCTCCTTCGACAACAGCTGCTCATGGAGCGCCGAGTCCGCAATGATCAGCCCCTCGACAAACGACGCATCGACCAGGCAATCCGTAATCGTCTGATCGATATCGGTCACGGCAATATCCATCTGGCTGGCCCGTGTCCGATAAGCATACCGATGGCGAACGACCTGAGAGCCTGGCATCGTCGATTGCGCCGGCGCCACGGCAATATGGATGTGCGTCAAATTGGCATGCGAAACCGAAAGACCATAGATAACAGCCGCCGTATAGGAACAAAACGTCCAGTCGGGGTGCTTTTGCGCAAGCGCCCGCACCCGATGCAGATAACGTTGCCGAAACTTGAGCTCGAACCAGTATTCCGGACGCGCATACAACCCCGGCATGACCACCTCGAGACTTCCCGCCACCACCCGCCGCTCAATCTGCTTTGCCTCCGCCGTCGTGCGCGCGTACACGCAGCTCATCTGCTGCTCGCAAGCTTTAATGTGGCTTGTGAGTCTTTGATTCGCCGTCATGTTTGCCATGTCGCCTCCCAACTCTTGGAACGGCGCCAACGTACCAGACGGTTTCATGCGAAGTCTGACCAAATGCTGTCCAGCAGCTGACCAAATGCTTGACGGTTTTGGACGTTTTAGGTTAATGGCTTATATCTGCAGGTAGAACGGTTGTCGAGAGGTCCCTGTCTCCACATTTTGAGCCTCAAAAGCCGTCGATTTCATTGAAAGAAAATATGCCGTGGCTCAAAACTACCTAGTTTGTGACATGGTCCGTATGTACTCGACGCGTGATGGGGCCGCCGGTACGACGGCTGAAGAAATTGAGCGTGGAAAATTTCCCGTTTTGAGCCCGTTCCTCGGCCAAAAATGGGAGATTATCCACGCTCGTTTTCAAACGTCCGAAAATCCACGCTCGTGTGTCCGATTATCCACGCTCGTCGCGTAGCGGCCACGGTAACCGCCGCAGCCACAGCCACGACAGCAGCCTAGTGCTCCTCGCCAGCGCGGGCCAGGTCGTAGGGCGTGGTCTGGTAGACGTAGTAGTTGAGCCAGTTGGTGTAGAGCAGCTGGGCCTGGCTGCGCCAGACGTTGCGCGGCTCGGCGGTGGGATCGTCACCCGGGAAGTAATGCGCCGGCACCTCCGGATTGAGCCCGCGCTTCACGTCGCGCTCGTACTCCAGGCGCAATGTGTCGGTATCGTACTCGGGATGGCCAAAGACAAAGAAACGGCGGCTGTCGGTCGACTTGACGATGTACAGGCCCACCTCGTCGGACACGGCCACGACCTCAAGCTGCGGCTCGGCCTCCACGTCCTCGCGGCGCACATCGGTGTTGCGCGAATGCACGGCATAGAAGCGGTCGTCGAAGCCGCGGACCAGCGGGCTTTGCGGCTTCACCAGATAATGCTCGAACACGCCGCTCGCCTTTGCCGGCAGGTCGTACTTCTGAATGCCGTAATGATGGTACAGGCCGGCCTGTGCGCCCCAACAAATATGCAGCGTAGAGTGCACGTGCGTGGTGGACCAATCCATGATCTGGCAGAGCTCGGGCCAGTAGTCGACCTCCTCGAACGGCATCTGCTCCACCGGCGCGCCCGTGATGATCAGGCCGTCGTAGTGGATGTCGCGGATGTCGTCGAATGTGCGGTAAAACGTCTCCAGGTGGCCGGCGCTCACGTGCGTGGCCTCGTGCGTTTTGGTGCGCAGCAGGTCCACCTCCACCTGCAGCGGCGTGTTGGAGAGCTTGCGCATGATCTGTGTCTCGGTGGCGATTTTGGTGGGCATGAGGTTGAGGATGAGCACGCGCAGCGGACGGATGTCCTGGTGCAGCGCGCGGTACTCGGTCATGACAAAGATGTTCTCGCTCTCGAGCTGCGCGGCGGCAGGGAGGGCGTCGGGGATGCGAATGGGCATGGATGCTCCTTACGAGTCAGTTGCAGCTATGGTACAACGAGCGGCCCCATCCGCGCGAGCACATCGCCCAGCGATGCCGTCAGCGGCCCAAATCGCTCCAAAAGTAGAGATTAAGGCATGTCCCAAAAATCTACGGCGCTTTAGTCTGGCAAAGTGGCAGCAGGACGCTACAATGGTTCGACGCGAAAAAGTCGGCCGAAAGGATACGTATATGTACCAGACGCGTAAGATCGGTGTGGTCGGCCAGGGCCACGTAGGAGCACATGTCGCCAATAGCCTGCTCATGCAGGGCATTGCTGACGAACTATACCTGTGTGATATCAACGAGGCCAAGGTGACGTCCGAGGTCCAGGACCTGCGCGACTCCCTTTCGTTTGCCCCGTATAACACCAAGATCGTCAACTGCTACGACCACTACGAGGAGCTGGCCTGCTGCGACGTCATCGTCAACGCTGCTGGTAAGGTCGCGCTGGCTGCTGGCAACCGCGACGGCGAGCTGTTCTTTACCACCGACGCCGCCCGCACCTTTGCCAAGCGCATCGTCGACGCCGGCTTCGACGGCATCTTCGTAAGCATCTCCAACCCCTGCGACGTCGTGTGCACCGAGCTGTGGCACCTGACCGGCTACGATCCCAAAAAGATCATCGGCTCGGGCTGCGGTCTGGATTCCGCCCGCCTGCGCACCGAGATCTCCAAGAAGGTCGGCGTGAGCCCCAAGTCCATCGACGCCTACATGATCGGCGAGCACGGCTTTAGCCAGCTGGCCGCCTTTAAGGCCGCAACCGTCGCCGGCAAGAGCCTTAACGAGCTCCAGGCCGAGAACCCCGACAAGTACGCCTTTGACCACATGGAGGTCGAGGAGCTCGCGCGCAAGGGCGGCTATGTTACCTACCAGGGCAAGCAGTGCACCGAGTACGCCGTCGCCAACTCCGCCGCGCGCGTCTGCGCCGCCGTGCTGCACAACGAGCACGCCGTGCTTTCCGCCTCCACGCTCATAACCGGCCAGTATGGCGAGGAGGGCATCTTTACCTCCCTGCCGTGCGTGATCGGCGCCGAGGGCGTCGAGGAGGTCTACACGCTCGACCTGTCCGAGCACGAGCTCGAGGGCTTCCACAAGAGCTGCCAGCACATCCGCGACAACATCGCCCAGCTCGACTGGTGGGACGCCGAGGCATACGACGCGAAGTAGGCCGCCGGCTGCCGCAACCTTGCGAATCTAAGCGCGATACTAAGCGGGCCGCGCCGGAAATCCCCGGCGCGGCCCGCTTTTTACGCACGCTGTTCGCTTGCGAATCGAAGGTGAATACTTTTCCCGGTACCTAGTACTGCTCGATGCCCATGTAGCGACGAACCTCGGGGCTGTGGTCGAAGACCTTGCCGCGGGCGGCGCGCAGCTCGCAGCTCATGTTGTAGAAGAAGATCGGCTCCAGGTACGAACGCACGCTGGCAGGCACTTCACCCACGCCGTACTCGAGCGCATCGAGCACCATGACGGTATCGGTGTGCGTGTTGAGGAACGCAAGAGCGCGCTCCTCCATGGGGCGGCACTCGCCCGATCCGAGCTGCACAAAGTAGAACACGCCGGGCTCGGTGGCTTCGAACGGGCCGTGGAAGTACTCGCCGGAGTGGATGTAGCAGCAGTGCTGCCACTGCATCTCCATGAGCGAGCAAATCGCCATGGCATAGGTCTGGCTAAAGTTGGGACCGGAGCCCAGGATATAGAAGAACTTGTGCTGCTGGCAGAGCTCGGCAAAGCGGGCGCCCAGCTCGGCGTTGACCTTCTCACGGGCGGCGGGCAGCAGCGCATCCATCTGCTTGAGGCCCTCATACATGTCGGCGAGTGACTCGTAGCCTTCCTGCTGGTCGAGCAACTCGGCGGCGATCAGAGCGCCAATGCCCTGCGGCACCTCGGCCTGCGACACGCCCTCACCCCACGGATAGACCCAGGTAGTCCACTTGCCGTTGTCGATCTTTGAGCCCTCGCAGTCGGTAAGGGCAATGACCTCGGCACCGGCGGCCAGCGCCATCTCGCAGCCGTCGACGACCTCCTGCGTGTTGCCGCTGTGGCTGCAGGCGATGACGAGCGACTTCTCGCCAAGACTCTTGGGAGCCATCAGGCAAAACTCGCGTGCCGTGTAGACCGTCGAGGTAAACGTGGTGGCCTCACGCTTGAGCAGCTCGTTGGCCGGCATGAGATCGATCATCGAACCGCCGCAAGCGATCCAAAAGACGTTCTCGATCTTGCCCTTGCGCTCGATGATTTCCTGAACCAGATCATGTGCGTTCATCCTGATGTTCCTCCTTGTGGGGCGGCTTTGAGCGACGGCGGCTCGTACCTGCTGTCGTTCTATGTTGTCCTATTTATAACACGTGTAACAAAGCCCGTGAAGTCATCTCGGCAAATTTGTTCTATGTTGTTCTATCTGTGTATGTTAGATGTCGAAGACGTAGCGCGAGCCCACGATCTTTTGGCGGCCGAGCAGTAGAGGGCGCCCGCCGGCGTCGGTAAAGTAGGCCTCCATATAGAAGAGAGGCTCGCCGACCGGCACCTCCAGCAGCGGGGCCGCCTGAGTATCGGCAAGCGCAATCTCCACGGTGCAGGGGTCGGACTTGAGCGGCGCGCGACCCGAATGCTCGGCAACGAGCGCAAAGATTGAGTTATCGGTGAGGTCCTCGTCGGCCAGCGTCTGCAGGTAGGGATGGTCGGCGAGCACAAAGGCGTTGTTCTCGAGCATGACGGGGATGCCGTCGGCCGTGCGCACGCGCTCGACCACGATAAGCTCGCAGCCGGGCTCCACGCCAAAGAACGCCGCATCCTCGTGAGTCGCCGCGACCACCGTGCGCGACACCAGACGCGCACCCGGCACCATGTCGTTGGCAGCACAACCCTCAGTAAAGCTCTGGACGTCACCCTTCTGGCGAATCTTGCGCTTGAGCTTGGGGGCGCACACAAACGTGCCCCTCCCCTGCTGGCGGTTGAGATACCCCGCGCGCGACAGCTCCTCGATGGCACGGCGCACGGTGATGCGCCCCACGCCGTAGGACTTCGCGAGCTCCATCTCGGCAGGGATGCGCGAGCCGGCGGGGTACACGCCGCGCGCGATCTCGCCCTTTAGGTCGTCCATGACCTGCTGGTACAGCGGTACGGCGGACACGTCAGCGCGGCCGGTTTTATCGTCGAATGCCATCGTTACGCTCCATCCCGCGCATGCTCGGACTCAAATTCTTCAATCGACGCCATAAACTGCTCGCCAAAGGCGTCGGCCTTTTTCTCGCCAATGCCGTTGACCTGGATCAGCTCGGCACGCGTCTGAGGGCGCAGGCGGCACAGGCCGCGCAGGGCCTTGTCGGAGAAGACCATATACGGCGCCATCTCCAGCTCGGTCGAAATCTCCTTGCGCAGGGCGCGCAGACGCTCGAACAGCTCGGCATCGTCGCCCACGCGCGGGCGCTGATCCAGCTCGGCCTCCTCGCGCAGCAGATCCACCGCACGGCGGGCGCGTGCCGAGGCCTTGCGCTTGGACGCGCGACGCTTAACGGTAAAGGCGAACGCCTCGTCCTCGACCTCGCCGGCGCGCGGACCGAGCCCCACGACCGGGTACTGCCCCTGCGAGGTGGCCAGATAGCCACGGCCGCACAGCTGGCCGATGATGTCCTTGATGCGCCCGACCGATTCGCTCGACAGCTCACCGTAGCCGCAATCCTCGTCCAGATGCATCTGGCGAATGCGCTCGGTGTTGCCGCCGTGGAGCACGTCGGCGATGAGCGACTTGCCAAAGCGCATGGGGCGCGTGGCGACGTAGCGCACGGCGGCGCGGGCCATATCGGTGACGTCCTCGACCTCGAACTGCGTGAGGCAGTTGCTGCAGTTGCCGCAGCCCTCGGCGTCGTCCGTGGCGGCGCCGCCCGCAGCCGCATGCTCGGCTGCAGCCTCGTCGCCAAAGTAGCGCAGCATGTATTCGCGCAGACAGCCGGTGGTATTGCAGTAGCCCTCCATCTGGCTGAGCAGGCGATATCGATTTTGGAGCGCCCACGCGCGTTGCTCGTCGTCGAGCGCCTCGTCGGCCGCATCGCCGCGGTCGATCAAGAAGCGACGCATTCGAAAATCGTTTCCGTTCCACAGCAGGTGACAGCTGGCCGGATCGCCATCGCGGCCGGCGCGGCCCGCCTCTTGGTAGTATGCCTCGATGCTCTCGGGCACGTTGTTGTGGATCACGTAGCGCACGTTGGGCTTGTCGATGCCCATGCCAAAGGCGTTGGTGGCAACCATCACCTGAATATCGTCGTCGATAAAGGCGCGCTGGCTTTGGCGGCGGGCGTCATTACCCATGCCGGCATGGTAGCGGCCCACGCGAATGCCGCTGGGGCCCAGTGCCTCGGCAAGCTCCGCGGCCAGCGCGTCGACCGTCTTGCGGGTCGAGCAATACACGATGCCGCTCTCGCTCGAATGCGCGATCACGTAGTCGCGCACCCACGCGGTCTTGGCCTTGTCGCCCATCTCTTCGCAACCAAAGTAGAGGTTCTTGCGATCGAAGCCCGTCACCACGGTCGCCGGGTTTTGCAGGCCGAGCATTTGCTGGATATCGGCGCGTACACGCTCGGTCGCCGTGGCGGTAAAGGCCGCCACGATGGGGCGCCGCGGCAGCGAATCGATAAACTCGCGAATCTGCAGGTAGGCAGGACGGAAATCCTGGCCCCATTGGCTTACGCAGTGGGCCTCGTCAATGGCCACGAGTGGAACGCCGATGCCGCCTTTGGCCGCAGCTTCCTGCGCAAAGGCTAAAAAGCGCGGCTCGAGCAGACGCTCGGGTGCCACGTACATAAGCTGATAGCGGCCCTCGCGCGCCCGCTTGAGCACGGTGTTTTGCTGGGCCGGCGTAAGGCTGGAGTTGAGATAACTGGGGCGCGCACCCGCCGCGAGCAGTGCGCGGGTCTGGTCCTCCATAAGCGACAGCAACGGGCTCACCACAAAGGTGATGCCGGGCAGCATGAGCGCGGGCACCTGGTAGCAAATGGACTTGCCGGCGCCTGTGGGCATAACGCCGAGCGCATCGCGGCCGGCAAGAATCGCATCCACCATGCGGTCCTGCCCCGGGCGAAACGAGGTGTAGCCAAAATAGGCGCCGAGCGTGTCGAGCGCCATCTGCTGCATGCTATCGGTCATGGTTTCCTAACGTCAGAATCATCTGCCGCCGATTATACGCCGCCACGCGGACAGGCGTCGCCCGGCTCTCAGCCACGCTCATTCTGCGGGTAGTCATTGGGGACGTTCTTGAATGACTAGTCGTTTAAGAACGTCCCCAACGACTAGTCTCTTGACAAGCGCGGAAATCCCGCAGGTTGAGCAAAAGTCAGCGAAAACGCCCCTAAGCGAGCAAGGTGACGTGAAAGAGGAGGGAAGCGTACTTCGGTACGCGACCGACGATTGAACGTCAGATTGCCGCTTAGGGGCGTTTGCAGCGTCGACAGGTCCGTCGTTCGTCAGAACGGCGGAACCAGCCCGAACCAACCCTACATAACCATAACGTAGCGCGATCCCACGTAGTACTGCTTACCCATCAGGACCGGCTCGCCATTGGGACCGGTAAAGCTGGCACGCAGGTTGAGCAGGGGATCGTGCGGAGCAATACCCAACTCGGCCGCCTGCTCGGCATTGGCGCGAACGGCCTCGACCGTACGGTAGCCAACCGAGACAATCGGCGTTCCGCCAACACGCTCGACCTCGGCAAAAATCGACTTGTCCTCAAGATCGGCCGTCAACAGCTCACGGTAGGCGTCAAACGGCACAAAGATGTTCTCCTCAAAGATGGGCTCGCCGTCGGCTGTACGCACGCGCTTAATATGCAGCAGCAGCGCGTCCTTTTGCAGGCCAAAGAACTCCATCTCGTTTTGACGTGCCGGCACAATCTGGCGATCGACCACATGCGCGCCCGCCTTCATGCCATTATCGGCACACAGCGCGGTAAACGTCTGCAGCGTCGAAGCGTGGAACTGGCGGTTGATGTGCGGTGTGGAGACAAAGGTGCCACGGCCCTGCTGCTTAACCAGGTAGCCATCGGAGCACAGCTCCTCGACGGCGCGGCGCACCGTAATGCGGCTCACGTCGTACTGCTCGGCTAGCTCAAGCTCGGACGGAATACGCTCCTTGGGTGCATAAACACCTTTCTCGATCGCATCCTTGATTTCGTCGTAAATCTGCTGGTAAAGCGGTGCATTTTTGGGCGCAGGCATATCTGATCACTCTTATCGAAATATTGAAATAACTAATACGTATATAACGTCTAGTTTCATGTTACCTCATATTGATAAAACGATACACCCTCCCTACCAAAAAGCGACAGCTTCATTTTGGCAGGTTTTATCTGGGCAAACGAAAGTCCCTCGAAAGCAATGGGGCTTTCGTGGGGCTCATACGGAAGGGTTGCGCCGGGCCGGTAAAATGCCAAAACCCTACTTGCCGTCGTCCTGCTGCAGGCTGTCCTGCTCGCTGAGGCGCGCCTGCCTGCTGGCCATGCGTGCGGGCTTGTCGGGATCGGGAACGGCCGTGGGCATGGGCTCGTCGACATGACCTCCCCACCAGCCGCCCACAAAGTTGAGCGTGTGAAACACGTTGATCACGGCCCCGGGATCAATGTCGCACACCAGCTTGATAATGTCCTGACTCTCGTAGGTCGAAACAACGGTGTTCAGCAGGTACATCTTTTCGCGGCTGTATCCGCCGATGACCTCGGCGCAGCTAATGCCGTGCTGAAAATGGTCAACATAGGCGGTCATGACCTCATCTGCCTTGCGCGTCGTGATCTGCAGCGTCACGCGGTCGTAGCGACGATAGAAACTGTCGATGGTCTTGGTCGAAATAAACTGGAACACGATGGAGTACGCCGCCTTGTCCCAGCCAAACATAAAGCCAAAGATCGCCAGGATAAAGCAGTTGAAACCAAAGATGACGCCCCAGATGGTCTTGCCCGTGTGGTTGGAAACCCACAGCGCGATAAAGTCGGTGCCGCCGGTGGATGCGCCGGATTTAAGCGCGATGGCAGCGCCCAGACCCGAGACCACGCCGCCAAAAATGATGAGCATAATCTTGTCGCCCAAAAACGGGGCGAAGTGAAAGATGTTGAGGAACAGCGACGAGAGCACGACCTGCATCATCGAGAAGATGACAAAGCGCTTGCTAATGCCGCTCCAGCATAGGAGCGCCACGGGGATGTTGAGCGCGAGCATGCCGAGTGAGATGTCGATGTGGACGCCGCCCAGCGAGGTAACGCGATCGAGTAGGACCGCGACGCCGGTAAGACCGCTCGGAAGCAAGTCGGCGGGCTGAATGAACGCCTGGATCAGGAATGTCTGGAGAACGGCGGAAATGGTGACCGCCACGGCAGTAATAGCGCGGCGGACGATGGTGAGGCGGCCGAGTACGAGCACTCGGTCCGTGAGCTGATCGATGGCGTTCGCCACGCAGGCTCCTTTCGAAGGCAGATGTAGTTGTGGGGTATGTCCGCGATTGTAGCATGGAGCGTGCGGGGGCGCTTCAATTCACCCTCTCTCGACAACCAAAGCGGGACCAGCAACCCCACGACCAAAGGCCCAAATTACAAGTGAGTAGACTTTACGCGACCTGCAGAGCACACCCAAAACCGCCACCCCTGTGACCTGCGGTTTTACTAGAGCAGATGCGCTTTGTGCTCGTCCTGCACCAAAAAGTCTACTCACTTAGTCCGAATCGAAGCCAAACGGATCAAAATCGAAACCAAATTGAGCCAGTCCACCGCAAAAAACGTTTGAACCCGTGCTTCTCGCGGCGGATTGACACTACAAAGCGGCCAAAATGTCGGTCAGATTATCAATAACGGCATCGGCTCGCGATTGATCGAGGTTGACGCCCTCGTGCGGGCGCAGTGCCAGGACGCGGGCGCCGGAACGTTTGCCAGCCTCGATGCCCAAAGGCGAGTCCTCGATAACCAAGCACTCGGCGGGCTCCACCCCCAGCGCCTCCATGGCGCGCAGGTAGATCTCGGGATCGGGCTTAAACGCGCTGCACTCGTGGCCGCTGATGGTGTAGTCCAGCACGTCGGCGATGCCGGCAATCTCCACCAGCTCGTCGATCAGCTCGCGATAGGATGAGCTCGCGATGGCACACTTCACGCCGCGCTCGTGCAGCTCACGCATCACCGGCTCCGTCTGCTCGTTGAGTAGCTCGGCATACGGAACGGGATGAGCGGGGCAATATCTTTTTTTATATTCCGTGAGCAATTCCTCGCGTAACGTGAGATTGCCAGGAACTAGAGCTTCCCAGATTGCCGGTTCATTAGACCCCGAAAGATCTGGAATTCTATCGTACGTAATGCCATGCTCCTCCATAAACGCCACGCGGCGGCGGTTGTAGAACCACTCGGTATCGACCAGCACGCCGTCCATGTCGAACAGCACTGCCTTGATCATACGCATCTCCTCCCACCTGCCAAAAAGGGACAGGTTTATTTTGGTAGGTTTTATCTGGGATTTGCGACGCGACAGACACGCCCTCCCCAGAGCAAAAAAGGGGACGGGGCGCAAACCCCATCCCCTCTCAATCAACCCGTAAGGTCTACTTACTTGTGATTAGTAGGAAAGCTTCCACATGTAGCGACGCATGGTCAGCGGGTGCTGACGGGCCTCGGCGATCTGGTTGCCGTACTCGCGCATAACGGCGAGGTGCAGCAGCGGGTTGAAGTAGGTGACGACGCTCGCCGGCACGGCGTCGGCCAGGCCGTAGTCCTTGGAATCGATCAGAGCGACCTTGGCGCCCATGCGCTCAAGGAAGGTGAGGGCGCGGGCGTCCATCGGACGGGTAGCGCCATCGGACATGAAGAAGACGTAGGGCTTACCCTCGGTGGAAACCTCGAACGGGCCGTGGAAGTACTCGCCGGTGTTGTAGGCGGCGGCGTCGATCCACTGCATCTCGGTGAACAGGAAGGCGGCGTGAGAGTAAGCCATCTTCTCGGAGGCACCAGAGGCCATGAAGTAAATCATCTTGTCGTCCTTGAAGTCCTCAGCGAACTTCTTGGCGAGCTTCTTGCAGGACTGAGCAGCGTTCTCGCAGAGATCGAAGACGTTGGTGAGGCCGGTGATCATGTCGTCGTACTTGTCATAGCCCTCGGTCTGCTGAAGGATCTCGAGAGCAAGAGCGATGGCATAGCCGGGCTTCTCGCACTTGGCAGCGAAGTTGGCGTGGAAGCCGTGAACGATGACGTAGTCAGCGTCGACGGTCAGAGCGGAGCCAGCCTTGTTGGTGAGGGAGACGACCGGGCAGTTGTGCTTCTTGGCGGTCTTGTTGGCCTCGACGGTCTCGGGCGTGGAGCCACCGAGGGAGCAGGTGATCACGAAGGTGTGCTCGTTGACCCAGGAAGGCGTGTCGTAGTTGAACTCGTTAGCGGTGAAGATCTGAACGTTCAGCTTGTCCGTGTTGTTGGCCAGGAAGTACTTGGCGGGGTAAAGGTCGGACATGGAAGCACCGCAGCCGACGAAGGCGACGCTGTGGATCTCGTGGTTGGACAGGACGTCAGCGACGATCTGCTTAGGGAGGTTAAGGTCGATCTCGTACATCTGACACATTCCTTTCGATTTTTGCGGCGCCACATTGCCGAGCGCTCGCAGGGTTACCGTGGTTTGGACCGAGTCGCCGGCCCGTTGAGGATGTGTCAAAGGAACTGTCCCTTTGACACATTTAGGGATGGAAGCCTGCCTGGGGTATGGGATGTCAGGCAGGCTCCCCGGGGAAAGCGATTAGACGCTTGATCGCGACTAGGCCAGGATGCCGGCCGCGGAGAGGGCGATGCCGCCCACGATGGCGATCACGAGAAGCCAACCGGTGTTGACGTTCTTCTTGATGAGCCAGTACATAAGGCCGGTGAGGCCGAGGGAGATCATCTGGGGCATCATGCCATCCAGGATGTCCTGGATAACGACGGTGCCGTCAGCGAACTGCAGCGGGGTGGTGGCGCCGATCAGCGTGGCGATCATGCCGCCCACGGACATAAGACCCACGATGCCGCAGACATACATGAGCTTCTCCATGAGATCGCCGCCCTGAAGCTTGCTCAGGTACTCGTGGCCGCCCTGATAGCCCATCTTGGCTGCGAACCAAGTGATCAGCACAGAGGGGACGATGGAGATGAGCATGGCCAGGATCGGGCCCATGATGGAGCCCTGCTGAGCCAGCTGAACGCCCAGACCAAAGGCGATAACGCGGATGGTGCCCTGGAAGAAGGAGTCACCAATGCCGGAAAGCGGGCCCATGAGGGAGGTCTTGACCGCGTTGATCGAATCGGGATCGAAGTTCTCGGGATCCTTGGCGTACTCCTCCTCCATGGAGGCGGAGAGGCCCAGGATGAAAGCGCTCGTCTGCGGGGTGCAGTTGTAGAACGCCATGTGACGGTGGTAAGCCTCTTTCTTAGCAGCGAGCTGCTTGGGGTCGGACTCGTCCGGATAGAGGCGATCGAGCGTGGGAACCATGCCGTAGAGGAAGCCCATGTTCATCTGACGCTCGTAGTTCCAAGAGGCCTGGATGGCCCAGGAGCGCCAGAAGAACTGGCTGACCTTCTTGTTCAGGGACACGTCCTTGGTTGCGGTTGCCATAGTGTGTTCCTCCTTAGTCTTCGTCGTCTTCGAGCGGATCGTAGTCGGAATCGACACCGGCGGCTGCATGGGAACCGTTGAACTTGAAGCCCATGAAGACGACAGCCAGGCACACACCGATCAGAGCGACCGCGATGACGGACAGGTTGAGGTAAGCGGCGAACAGGAAACCGATGAACAGGAACGGAGTCATACCCTTCTTGATCATCATGGTGAGCAGCAGGGCCAAGCCGTAGGCGGTCATGATCTTGGTCGAAACGTTAAGACCGGTGGACAGCCACTCGGGAACCATGTTGACGATGGCCTGAACCAGGTCGGTGCCAACAAAGACGGCGAGGAAGATCGGCAGGAAGTACATGACGGCGTACAGACCGGAGCCGGCGCAGATGTGCATACGGTAGGCGGTCTTGAACTTTCCGTTATCGATCGCGCTATCTGCCACATGGGTGAGGGCGGCGATGATGGAACGGAACACGATGCCGAGAAGCTGACCCAGGACGGCGACCGGGATGGCGATCGTCATGGCGGTCTCGGCGGAAGCATCGGTCAGGCACGCAAAGGCAGCGGCCACGATGCCGCCCAGGACCATATCGGGCGGAACGGCGGCGCCGACCTGCACCAGGCCCATGGACACGAGCTCGACGGCGGCACCGACGGCAAGGCCGGTGGGCACATCGCCCAGCAGCAGACCGACGAGCGTAGCGCCAACGAGGGGCTGCTCGAAGTTAAGACGGCCGAGCAGGCGGGAGTCCCACATGCAGAACACGCCGACGAGGCCGACGAGCACCGCACTGATGAACGTATTCATACCCTTCTCCTTTCAGTCAGGCAAAAGCCTGGTTGATTACAGCTTGGCGTCGATGTCGACGCTCTGATACGTAGGGGTCTGCTGGACGTAGAGCTTAATGCCCATGTCGAGCAGCTGGTTGACGTCTGCCTTCTGGGTGGCGTCGAGGAAGACGGAGCTGTCCTTGCCGCCGACCTGATCGGCGCCGTCGTGGTTGGCGGTGGCGCCCAGGTTGATGGCGTCGAGCTTGTAGCCCTGGCAGAACTGCAGCATCTCGGCAGTGTTGCCAAAGACGAACATGACGCGCTCGCCGAGGGTGTTGAGCTTGTCCATCTTGGCGAGGGCACGCTCGACGGTGAAGACGTTCAGACGCACGCCCTGGGGCTTGGCCAGCTTAAGAGCGCCCTTCTTGATGTCATCGTTGGCGGCAGCGTTGTCGACGACGATGATGCGCTCGGCCTGAACCTTGGTGGTCCAGGTAAAGACGACCTGGCCGTGCAGCAGACGGTAGTCAAGACGTGCGAGGACGATCTTGGCGGGACCGGAGCTGTGACGGGACGCCTTGGCCTTCTTGGCGGGAGCCGCGGCAGCCTCGACCGGTGCGTTGGGGTTGGTCAGACCGGCGCGGGCCTCGTTGATGAGGGCTGCGAGCTCGGCACCCTTGACGGGGACGGGGCTCATAGCGAGCGTGAGCGCCAGCGGGATGTTGAAACCGCTGACAACCGTGAACTTCGTGCCGTTCTTGGAAAGCTCGACCATGTTGTTGTTGACCGAGCTGCCGAGCATATCGGTCAGCACATAGACGGTGTCTTCCGCGTTGAACGTGGCGATCATAGTCTCAACCTTATTGGTGATGGGCTCCTTGTCGTCACGAGCAAGCGACACGACGTGGACGTTCGACACGTCGCCGAGAACCATCTCGAGCGTGTCTTTGGCGCCTGCGGCCAGGCCGCCATGAGATGCGAGAATGATCTGATTCATCTTGCCTCCTCCTTTTCGTTATGGTCATTATAACGTCTTATACGTTGCTTATATTGCTAATTAGTATAAAGACCGTTCGCGGGTGAAAATCGACCGTTGACGGGTTTAACGTACTCGAAACGTTTGGCTAGGTAGGCCGGCGCTAGCTGGATAACCCCAGATCAGACGCCTCGCCAATCCCCTATCGCACGAAGTACCAGGGGCTTTCCTGCACGGTGGGCTCCAGCGCGATGCCGGTGCGCTCGCGGAACAGATCCATGTCCTGCGATTTCTCCGTCCACCACGCGTTGGGCTTAAAGGTCATGCTCTCAACGATATGGCCGACAAAGGCACTGTTGCGCAGCTTGGAGAAGTTAGTGTTCATGATCAGGATGGACGCGAGCACCAGCACGATGCCCAGGACCTTGATCGCGCCGGCGGGCTCGGCATAGATGCCAATACCGACCAGAACGGTCGCAACGGTTTCAAACGAAGCCACGACCGGCACCTTCGACGTCTCAAGATCCATCGAAAGGCCCTGCATATAGAAGATGTACGCAAGAGCCGTCGGAATAAAGCCAAAGCCCGCGAACAGCAGAATGAGCTGCGGGGACATTGCCGCGGCCACATCGGACCACGGAGCCGAAAGCACTGCCATAAAGCATCCGCCAAAGACAAAGCCCCAAAACGTCACCGCCAGCGGATGCAGCGTCTTGGTAGCCATACGGCTAAACACAGCCAGTAGCGCACCGCAAAGCCCGGCGATCACACCCGACACGACGCCCCAAGCCGAGAAATGGAAACCGGACAGGTCGCCGCTCGTCACCGCGAGCACGCAACCCACAATGTTAAAAGCGATGGCAACGAGCTTGTTGGGAGTCACATCCTCGCGATAAAGCACGCGGCCGAGCATGACGCCAAACACCGGCGAGGTGTAGAGCAGCACCGAGGCCGTGGACATGCCCACCTCGCCCATGCACTCGTAATAAAGCGTGTTAGCGGTGGCGAGGCCGATAATGCCAAGAAGCGCACAGGGAACAAGCTCTTTAGGACTTGCCTTGAACAGTGCCAGGGGACCCGATGCTTTTCCCTCACGATCGCCTCCCTGGCAACCCATGAACGCCAAGACCGGAGCCATTAAGACGGCACCCGACAACAGGCGAAAGGCCGCCATGCTCTGAGACGAAACACCCATGGCCGAGATGCCGTTTACAAAGATTCCGATGCTGCCCCACATAAGCGCGGCGATCAGCACCAGCACATAGCCCAGATTGCTTTTCTTCAACGCAGCCTCCTCGGTATTGTTTCCAATATGTTTCACACTACGTTATAGTCGTTATATACATTTTTCAAGACACAAATCGCCGAACGGAAAAATGATCCGCTGGGGATGGAGGAAAACGGATCACTGAGGGGCTGGTCTGAGTCAGTGATCCGTTTTCCTCCATCCCCAGCGGATTACTTGGCGGTTGCGGTGAAATAGTTCCTAAATAGAGGCTTCAAGCCCCCAAACAGGAACTATTCCACCGCAACTTATGAGGACATCGAGCTGTTAGGCCGCTCTATCCCCTAGTAGTCAAGCTTCCACATGTAGCGGCGCGTCATGTAGTCCTTGTGGGTGACGGCGGAAAGCGCACGCATGTAGACGTTGTTGAGGATCGGGGCAAAGATCAGGTGGTTGAAGTACTCGCTCACGCTGTCCTTGATGTCGTTGAGGCCGAGCTCCTTGGCGTCGAGCTGATAGACGCGATCGCCACCGTACTGGTTGACGAAGCGGATGCCGCGCTCGTCGTTGCAGCGGCTGCGGCCGACGCTGATGAGCTGGAACAGCGAGGTGCGCTTGTCCAGAATCTCGAAGGGGCCATGGAAGAAATCGCAGGTGTTGATGGTGCAGGAGTCGATCTGCAGCATCTCCTGCACGTTGCAGATGCTAAAGACGTAGGCGGCACCAAAGAGCGGGCCCTGGGCCATGACGTTGATGCAGGGCTTGTCGGCGTTCTGCTCGGCCCACTTGGCAGCGAGCGGACGGGTGTACTCGACGGCCTTGCGATAGATGGGGTCGACCAAGTCGAACGCGGCCATAGCGGTCTCGTACTCGGCATAGCCCTCGGTCTGCTGCGTAAGCTCCATGGCGATCATGGTCACGACGGCGGAGTTGGTGCGGCCCATGCAGGACTCATCGACGGCCAGGCTATCGTACTGGATCTTGTAGTCGCAGACCTCGGTGAGGCCGGACTCGTCAACATAGATGGCGATGGTGCTGGCGCCGTGGTCCTTGGCGACCTGGGCGGCAACGATGGTCTCCTTGGTGCCGCGCATGGACACGACCACGGCCAGGGTGTTCTCGTTGACGTAGGCCGGGGTGGCGTGCACGAACTCGTTGCTGGTGTAGCTGGAGCTCACGACCTGCGTGGCCTCGTGCTCCATAAAGTACTGGGCAGGATAGTTGCCGCCGTTGGATCCGCCAGCGCCAATCCACACGACGCGCTTGATGCCGCCCTTGTCTGCCTTGTCAGCCAAAACCTGGGAGACGACATCCTTAACCTGTTCCTGAGTAGTCATCGTGCATCAGCCTTTCTTCTCGTTTGATGCTCTCGATGGCATACAAGTTACATACATGTTTTGGTTATGTCGACTAGTTGTATGCTATATTTGTCTTAGAAATTTTGTTGGTAAGGTTTTCGACAATCCATTACCAGCGGTTTTGTTGTCATGTTGGATACATGCTTTGTTCGGTAAGTATACAAGTTAGATACAGGTTGATCGCATGAACGCTTCGTCTAAAAAGAAACTGGCCCAATACGAGCGCTTGGCGGGCATGCTGCGCGACCGCATCGCCGCCGGCACCTACGCACGCGGAGACAAGCTGCCGTCCGAGATGGAACTCATGGACGAATCGGGGCTGTCGCGCAGCACCGTGCGCCACGCCCTTAAGGTTCTCGTTGATGAGGGCCTGGTGCGCACCGAGCGCGGGCGTGGCGCCTTTGTGGCCGACACGCCCGCGCTCCACGAGAACAACCTAGTGTTTTCGAGCTATACCAAGCAGGTCGAAGGTCAGGGCATGAAGCCCACCACGCGCACCGTGGACTCGGGCTTTGCCAAGGCGGCCGGCAGCATAGCTAAGTTCTTTGACGCCGCCGTGGGCAGCAAGCTCGTCAAACTTGTCCGTCTGCGCTACCTGGACGACGTGCCGCTGTGCCTGGAGACCACCTACCTGCCGCCAAGCTTCGAGACGCTCATCGATCGCGATATCAACGGTTCGCTCTACGCGACGCTGCGCCAAGAATTCCATCGCGCGCCGGCACAGGGGCATAAGACCTTTGAGGTGTGCTACGCCTCGCAAAACGAGGCGTTTTTGCTCAACGTCGAGCGCGGGCAGGCACTAATCCTGATCACCGACTACGTCTACGACACCGACGGCCGCCCGCTCCATGTCTCCAAGCGCATCCAACGCACCGACCGTGCCAAATACACCGAACCCATCGGCTAACCAACACCAAAACCACCACAAAGGGGACAGGCACCTTTGTGGTGGTTTTAGGCGAGGAGGTCGGGGAACCAGGTTGGCTTAGGTTGGTTAGGGACGCGCTCGGCCAGGACCAGCTCCATCCAGCACATGTCGTACCAGCGGCCGAACTTTTGGGCGCAGCGGTCGAAGGCGCCCACCAGGCGATATCCCATATGGGCATGGAAATCCTGGCTGTTGTGCGTCAGGTACTCGTCGTCCTTGTCGTGCGGCACGGCAATGAGCGCGCACATGTTGGTGATGCCCATCGCGATCAGACATTGCTTGAGCGCGTCGTGCAGCTTGCGGCCCAGCCCGCCGTGGCGCACATCGCGCGCCAGGTAGATCGATGTCTCGACCGACCAGTCGTACGCCTCGCGGCTGTTAAGCGAACTCACGTAGGCATAGCCTACCGGACGCCCGTCCAACTCCATCACCAAATATGGATAGCGCTTGAGCGTACGCTCGATGCGCCCAGCGAACTCCTCAACGCTCGGCACCTCGTATTCGCAGGTAATCGCCGTCTGGCGCACATACGGCTCATAGATGGCAAGCAACGCCGGCGCATCATCGGGCGTCGCCAGGCGAATCGTCGGCTCGGACATCTCGGTCATACAACCCTTCTCCCCAAAAGCAAAGGCCGCCCTGCGCCAAGCTCAGGCGCAGGGCGGCCCCTTGTCATTACATCAGGCTACAGGACAGCCGCCAACGCGTCGATATCCTCCTGCGTCGTGGCCCAGCTGGTGCAAAAGCGCACCACCGTGTGGGTCTCGTCGTACTTTTCCCAGTACTCGATCGAGGCATGCTCGCGAATGCGGGCCATGTCCTCGTTGGGCAGAATCACAAACTGCTGGTTGGTCGGCGTCTCCAAGAAGAACTGGTAGCCGCGCTCGTGCAGCACGCGACGCAGCGCCTGAGCGGTCTCAATCGCCTGGCGACCAATCTCAAAATACAGGCCATCGGTAAAAAGGGCCTCGAACTGCACACCCGTCAGGCGGCCCTTGGCAAGCAGCGCGCCGTGCTGCTTAATACGCGGAATGGGATGCGCCGGGGTGTGCATGCCGCAAAACACCACAGCCTCGCCGCACAGAGCGCCGCACTTGGTGCCGCCGATGTAGAACACGTCGCACAGCTGCGCCAGCTCGGGCAGGGTAATGTCGCACTCATCGGCCGCCAGCGCATAGGCCAGGCGGGCGCCATCCACAAACAGCGGAATCTCGCGCTTCTGGCACACTGCATGGATCGCCGCGAGCTCGGCCTTGGAGTACAGCGTGCCGTACTCGGTCGATAGACTCACGTACACGGCGCCCGGGAACACCGTGTGCTCGTAGCTCTCGTTTTCGTAGAACACCTGGATATAGTTCTCGAGGTCCTCGGCGTGCATCTTGCCCTCGTAGCCGGGGATGGTGAGCACCTTGTGGCCGCCAAACTCGATGGCGCCTGCCTCGTGACAGGCGACGTGGCCGGTCTCGGCAGCAACGACGCCCTCGTACGGCGCAAGCAACATGTCGATCACCGTCGCGTTGGCCTGCGTGCCGCCCACCAGAAAAAACACGTCGGCATCGGGGGCCTGACAGGCCTCGCGGATAAGTTGCTTGGCACGCTCGGTGTGCGCATCGGTACCGTAGCCGGGCTGCGGCTCCATATTGGTGTCGACAAGCGCCTGCAGCACCGCCGGATGTGCACCGTGGGAATAGTCGTTGTTAAACGCGAGCATGGCAATCCTCTCTTACCGGGTATCGGCCAGATGATTCAAACGGGGCTATTGTACGCCGTTGGGATAGGCGATGCGCGCGGCAAGGCACTCAAGTGCCAGTACCAGGGCAAAACCGCAGCTCACGTCACTCAAAAAGTGCGCTCCAATCACGATGCGCCCAAAGGCGACGAGCGCCGCGATCACAGCCGCCGCCCAAAAGATCACGCGGCGACGCGAAGGTTTTTCCTTAAAGGCTGCCGCGGGAAGCCCGGCGAGCATAAGGCCAATCGCCGCATGCGCCGTGTGTCCGCTCGCAAACGACTTGAACCCGTCCTTAATCACGCCGGCGGCGATATAGGCCCACTTGTCGGGGTTGCCGATCACCCACCACGGCTGAAAATTGAGCCCCGGCGTGACCTCGATCACGCGCATGCGCGGGCGCGACCATAACGGCTTAACAATGACGTTGAGGATGATGGCCTGAGCGACCCACACGGCCAGCACCATCAACGCCCAGCGCGTGAGCTCGTCGGGCTCGGTCGTGCGCGTAAAGCGATAGACGATGAGGTTGGCAGCAATGACCAGCACAAACGTCAGCACCAACTGAACCGCGATGAGTTTGCCGCCAACCCTCAGGGACGAAACGATCTCGTAGCCGGTCAGGCCAACGTTGACGAGGATGCCGAGCACGGCGAGCCACTTGCTCGTCTTGGAATCGGGTCGCGCCGAGCGCACGAGCATAACGCCCGCGATGCTCGCCGTCAGCTCGAACGGCAGCTCGCCGGCCGCCTCGATAAAGCGGCCGTACATGCTGCCGATGTTGAACAGCGCGCTCGAGATCTGATAATCGAAGAAGCTGCCCACGCCCAGACAAAGACACAGGACAACCGCGATAATGGCGACATCTTTCTTATAGATGTATCCGAACATGCTTTCCTTTCGATGGGGCTGGAATCAACCTGCGAGGTGGCGGGGCAAAGAACAACTGGTAGCTATGCCCCGCCACGCCCCTACTTGTTAGTCATCGTCGCTCGTGCCTAATTGCTGCAGCAGCATGAGTGCCGCGGCCACGGGGCCGGTGCCGTCGCTGGCGTCGAGACCGCGACCCAGGCCGCTGCCCGCGCCGGCACCCGCCTTGTAGGGCACCGACAGTTTGCGGCTCTTGGGAAAGTTCACCGCGCCATAGCGGGTCTTAAGCTCAAAGGCCACCTTCTTGGGAACGTCAACCCCCAGGAAGGTAATGCGTCCACCGCTGAGCGTGACGCTCTCGAGCCCCAAGCGCTCGCCGCGAATGCGGATGCGAGCGCGGTTGAACAAGTTAAGCCCCGCCAACGGCAGCTCACCGTGCGCGGCCTCAGTCTCTTCCTGCACCTCGTCGATACTCTCCAGGTCCTCGGCCGCCGCGAGTTTGCGGTACACGAGCACGCGCTGGTCCACCGCCGGCAGGTACTCCTCGGACAAGAAGTAGTCGGCCGGCAGGTTAATGCCCACGCTCGCCGCCTCCACGCCGGCATCGTCATCGCCGCGCGCCTCGGCCACAGCCTGGCCCAGCATCTGCGTAAACAGGTCAAAGCCCACGCTCGACAGGTTGCCATGCTGCTCGGCGCCCATAAGCGAGCCGGCGCCGCGAATCTCCAGGTCGCGCATGGCGATGCGCATGCCGCTGCCCAGGTCCTGGAACTCGGAAAGTGCGGTCAGGCGCGCCGTGGCCTCCTCGGTGAGCGGCAGCTCGCCCGGGAACATAAAGTACGCGTAGGCCTGCGTGGCAGAGCGGCCCACACGGCCCTTGAGCTGGTAGAGCTGTGCCAGGCCCAAGCGCTGCGAGTCCTCGATGATCAGCGTGTTGGCGGTCGCGTTGTCGATGCCGCTCTCCACGATGGTCGTGGCGATGAGCACGTCGATCTTTTTGGTCGCGAACTCGATCATCACGTCCTCGACCTCACGCGGGCTCATCTTGCCGTGTGCCACACCCACGCGCGCCTCGGGCGCGGCCTCGTGCACGCGCGCCACGGCGTCGTCGATGGTCTTGACGCGGTTGGACACGTAGTACACCTGGCCGCCGCGACCCACCTCCAGGCGAATCGCCGCGCTCACCACGTCGGGGTCGTACTCCCCCACGTGCACGATCACGGGACGACGCCCGGTCGGCGGTGTGGTGATTAGGCTCATGTCGCGCACGCCACTCGTGGCCATCTGCATGGTTCGCGGAATCGGCGTTGCCGAAAGCGTGAGTACGTCAATCTGCTCGCGCAGGTTCTTGAGCTGCTCCTTGTGCTGCACGCCAAAGCGCTGCTCCTCGTCGATGATCACCAGGCCCAGGTTCTTGGGGTTCACATCGGCCGAAAGCAGACGATGCGTGCCGATGAGCACGTCGATCGTGCCCTCGGCAAACGCCTTGAGCGCGCGCTTTTGCTGCGCCGGCGTGCGGAAGCGGCTGAGCACCTCGACCTCGAGGCCAAACGGGGCAAAGCGCTCAAAGAACGTCTCATAGTGCTGCTGCGCAAGAATGGTCGTGGGGCAGAGCACCATGACCTGGCGGCCGGAGTCAACGCACTTAAACGCCGCGCGCAGGGCGACCTCGGTCTTGCCAAAGCCCACATCGCCGCACAGCAGGCGGTCCATGGGCTTGGGCGCCTCCATGTCGGCCTTAATATCGGCGATGGCCTCCAGCTGGTCGCGCGTCTCGTCGTAAGGGAAACTCTCCTCCATCTCGATCTGCTCGGGCGTGTCGGGCGGGCAGGCGATACCGGTAATCGACGAACGGCGCGTATACAGATCGACCAGGTCAAACGCCAGCTTTTTGGCGTTCTTGCGCGCCTTGTTCGTGGCACGCGTCCAGTCGGCAGTGTTGAGCCTGGTCAGGCGCGGCTTGTCACCGTCGGGACCGACGTATCGCGTGATGCGGTCGACCTGCTCGAGCGGCACGTAGAGTTTGTCGCCGTCGGCATATTCCAGCAAAAAGTAGTCGCGCTCCTTGCCGCCCACTTCCTGGCGCGCGATCTCGCTAAAGAGCGCGATGCCGTGAGTGGCGTGCACCACGTAGTCGCCCGGCTTAAACGGGAACGTGATCTGCGTAATGTCCACCTTGCGGCGGCTGCGCGCGCGGTTGGCGTCCATGCGGGCGTTGAGGTCGGCGATCGAGAACACGGCCAGGTTGGCATCGGGCACCACTACGCCCTGCGGCAGGGCGGCATCGACAAAGGTTACGCGTCCGCGCGAGATGGTGGGCACGGCAGCACCGGCGGCAGCCTGGGCGGCACCCGCCTCGAGTGAGCGGGCGTTGAGCGCATCTGCCTTGCGCTCGCGAATGGAAGCATGGGCCTCCTGGCGGGCGGCACGGTCGGCAGAATCCGCCGCTGCCACGCGCACGCGGTCGCCGATAGCGCCGGTATTTTCGGGCGCCGCGGTCAGCGACTCCTCAAAGGTAATGCCCTCGTCGCCAAAGGTAAGCTCCATCGACTCGCGCGCACCGCGGTCGGGGATGGCAAACACGCAGGCATAGCGCTTACCCACGACCTCCTGGATGCGCGTCATAAAACGGTTGTCCGAGCCTGCGATGGCCGGCTGCTCAATCTTGAGCTCGGCCGTCACCGCACCGCCGGCACGGATGAGGCTCACGTAGTTCAGGCGCTGCTGGGCACCAAAGTCGAGCTGTTGGGCGCGCACGTACAAGCCGTCCAGGCGATCGACCCCCGCCTCGCCGGCACGGGCCTCGATATCCTCGTAGGCGCGCAGGCAATCGTCGAACAGCGAGCGCGGCTCGGACAGCACCACGAGCGCCTTGCCGCTCACGTGCGACAGCGGGCTTACGGTCTGGCCGTACATCACCGGCAAAAAGCGATCGAGCTCAGGCGTGACGATGCGCGCATCCACCATCTCGAGCAATGCGGCCAGTTTGCTGTCGTCCTGGCTGGCACGATAGAGCGCCACATGCATGTTGTGGACGGCCTCGTCGGTAAGCGCCAGCTCACGGCAGGGGAAGATCTCGATGCTGTCTTCGTTGCCGATGGTCTGGCCCGTTGAGCTCACCATACGGCGGATGCGATCGATCTCGTCGCCGAAAAACTCAATGCGCACGGGCGCTTTTTCCTGCGCGGGGAACACCTCGACGGTGTCGCCGTGCACACGGAACAGGCCGGGCGCGTCGGCGGCACCGGCATTGGTGTAGCCCATGCCCACCAAGCGCTGTGGCACCTCGTCAAAAGGAATCTCCTCGCCCACCGCAAAAGTAGTGGACTCCCAGTAGCGGCTCTCGACTGGCGGCACGCAACGCAGCAGCGCACGGGCCGAGGCGACCATGATGCAGTTGTCCCCGCGCACGATGCGCCCGAGCGCCTCGCAGCGCTGGGCAACCACGGCATCGTCAGGCGCCTGCTCGCGCCACGGATAGTCCTTGCGCTCGGGAAAACGGCACACGTGCGCCAGGCCCACATAAGCAGCAAGGCTGCGCGCGGCGCGATCGGCCGCGTCCTCGCCGCTCACAATGTAGACCGTGGGGCGCGGACGGCGCGCAAACTGGGCTGCCGCCATAAGCGTGCGACCCGATTGCGACACGGCCAGCGTCACGTCCTCGCCGGCATCGAGTCCGGCCTCGACAGTCTGCAGCGCCTCGGCAGTGTAGAGCTGCGCGGCTATACGGTGAATGAGCATGCTGTTCCTCCGGCATTGCAACGCCAAAAGCCCGCCGGGGCAAGCTCGGCGGGTCGTACGTCAAAAATCACTGCCTGTCATGGTAGCGCATGGAGAGGACTCCTGCTCAAGCGTACGCCCAGCCCCGCAACAAAAACGCCAGATAGAACTGGACTCACCGGCTTCGCCAAAATTTCCCCGTCACGTCGAACGCCGCAACCACGGAAGGTGCCCCAAGAAACGGCTATTCCTCAAAAAAGCTCGCAACGTTTAAGCGGCTCGTCCACTCGCCTATGGTGTTGGCAAAACCGACGCGTGTATACACGCCCGCAAAACGGCCGCGATACAGGTACAGGCCTTCCATATTAGAAGCGGGCGCAAAACCAAGATCATCCACAAGTCCTTTGGGCGCCTCTCCTCGATGCGGCCCATCGACAAGCGTTCCGCGCAAGCAGGGAGTCTGATACTGCTGAGCATACTCCTGTACAATCGCCCCAGCGGCCGCAGCGCGAGCTAGCACCTGGGACCATTCCTGTTCCGTGACATCCAAACCAGCGACAACGCCAACCGCATTGTAGCCGCCGCACGGCTTGACGATCCATCGATCCTTTTCGACAAATCTCAACAACTGGGTGCTTTCGTCCAAAATCTCGGTATAGGGCACATGCTCCCGTACAAACGATTGCTCCTCCGAGCTCAACAAGGACTGACCGGCCCGAGACCACAAAAACGCAAATACGGTCTTAGTCGCACACGGCCACGTTCTAAAACCACCAACGATACATGCAAGCCCTTCTTGGGCAGCCTCGATTAAGGCCGAGCGTCCGTCGCACGGCTTATCCCACAGCTCGCCGGTCACCGCGCGCCGCCAAACGCAATCAATGGGACCAGCGGCATCGCACAGGCGCCTAGCACCGCCCTCTTCTTCGGCAATCCGCAGGTCGCGCACGTCCGCAAAGCGTGCGACTACACCCCGCCGCCTCATAAGGTCGACAAAATGAGCCGCATCTTCCAAGTCGATGCTTTCCGAATAGTCGACGATTGCCACCGAAGCGGGATAGATCTTTGATTGCGGTGCATGGGGTCCCTCGTCAACGCGGACCCCGTCGTCCGATCGTGCACTATCCTCGGTGCGGCGAGGATGGGCCAGCTCCCACTCTGCATAGGTCTCAAACAATGCATCTATCCAGCTACCGCACAAATCGTACTGCCGAAAGCCGGGATGATTGGACGCAAACTCCTCAAAGGAAGGTGTCATTCGCACGGCTTGGCAGACCGCATCGGTCACTACCATTCCAGCGCTGCCATCGGTATTGAGCTCGCAAAACGTATACGACCCGGTGTCCTCGTCAAGAAAGATATCGACGCGCGCAAGGGGAATCTGGCAATCATAGCCGGCATCCATAGCGCACAGGTCAGCAAAAGCCGGATCCATGCGAAACCACGCACGCACGGACGCATCGGAGCAAAACGCCCGCGTCACCTTGTCCATGATGCCGTACATACGCTCGGCGGCCTCTTTAAGAAGCGCCGTCATGTTCTTGTCGAATATCTTTGGCGTCAGAGCCCAGGGCGCAGGATCGCCGTGGTAGAGCGCATGGGTTTGAGACAAGTGCTCGTCGCCTTTGCGACGACCAGGCAGGTCACCTTCGCGCTTGCGCACGATGCGCTCAAAATAATCTTCAAGCTCTCGCGTCTTCGATGTTGCCACGTTACCCTCCATTGCTCGATTTTTTGCTCATGCTACGCCAGCGCGCGCGGCTTCGGCGCGCTTGAATAGCCTTCTAAATTAGCAACACATTTTTGCATGAGGCAGCGGGAGGCAACATATACTCCAGCTCAAGCGCACGCCCAGCCCCGCAACAAAAACGCCAGACAGACGAGCCACCTGGCGCTATCAGAGTGAGCTATACGCCGAGCCTAGTCGTAGACGCCCATTTTAAGCAGCGTGAAGGTCGGGGCGCCGTCACCCTGCGCGACGCGGACCGTGCAAGTCTCGGTACGGCCCCTGGATGCGTCCGCTTGAATTGCGGCGATGAACTGATCCTTTGACAGGCCGTAGGTGCTCTCGGGGATGTCGGAAGGAAGTAACATGCCGCCAGCACTGTAGACTTCATAGGTGAGCTCGTAGATGTTGTCGCCAAGGTCAGTCGCGCCCGTAACGATGGCACACGGTGGGTTGTAATTCCCCTGGCCGTATTCCTGTTTCAGGTACAAGTACCCACCATGCGCTTCGGCCGAATCAGGAATCACCTGCCCCTCCGGCGTTCTGTCATACGTCATATCAGCATCGGAAAGCGTCAGGCCCGTCAAGCGGTTGAGTTCCCTATTGACCGCATCAGTCGCTATACGCTGGCTATTACCGTTGTCATAGTCGCCTTTCTCGATTCGATACGGCGCGTTGTCAATAAAATGGCACCAGATAAACTTGACCAGCTTGTATTTCTCGTCATCCGAAAGCCCATCAGTCGAATCGAAAGCACCCGCCTGATACCAGTCCAGATCGAAGTGCTCCTCCGTAAAGTTCGACAGAAACAGGTTTGCGGCGGCATAGGTTGCCTGGTCGTTGAGGTCAACCTTTACACTGCTGCCCGTCTGCTCGGGCTCATCCGCCTCGTCCTCGTCGGCGGTAGGCTTCTCCTTGGCGCTTCCCTTGTCCTTATGCTCGGCCGAACCCTCGTCGGACCCCAGCACCGTAACCTGCGATGAGCTGCCCTGCCCAAGCGGACCCAGTACGCCGGTCAGCGCCAGAGCGGCACCGCCCGCCACCAGCACGCCCACCACGCACACGCCGACAATCACCGCGCGCTTATGCGACTTCTTCTGCACGGGAGGCATCCCTGCCGCCGGCATCGGCGCGGGCTCAGCAGGCGCGGCAGCCGGAGAAGCGGCGCCCATGCGTGCCCCGCAGTTCGTGCAAAAATCGGTTCCGTCGGGCATCTCGGAGCCACACTTGGTGCAAAACATATTCGGGCATCCCCTCACAACAAACGGCATCTGTCGCCATCATATTGAGCCTTCGCGGCCCAAATGTGTTGCGCAACATTAGCCGCCGTCTTCGGACGCCGGCAAAACGTGCCGAGCCCTACCCCATCACGCGCACGCTGGGGCACAAATCCGCCAGCGGGCACTCGTCGCACTTGGGTTTGCGGGCGTCGCAAATCTCGCGGCCAAAGGTGATCCACTGGTGATTGACCGACTCCCAATACTCGTGCGGCAGAATCTTGAGCAGATCTTGCTCGGTCTTGAGCGGCTCTTTGGCGTGCGTCTTGGGACTCAGCATCAGGCGGTGCGCGATGCGGTTGACGTGCGTATCGACCGCGATGCCCTCAACAATGCCAAATCCCACGTTGAGCACGATGTTCGCCGTCTTGCGCCCCACGCCCGGCAGCTTGACGAGCTCCTTCATGTCGGCCAGGACCTCGCCGCCGTAGTCGGCAACGATCATCTGCGCGGCCTCCACGGCGTGCTTGGCCTTGCTCTTATAAAAGCCGAGCGACTTGATGGTATCCGCCACATCGGCCACGCTCGCCCCCGCCATGGCCTCGGGCGTGGGCCACTGGGCAAACAGCCGCGGCGTCACTTTGTTGACCTGTGCATCGGTCGTTTGAGCCGAGAGCAGCACTGCAATCAGCAGCCGAAAAGGATTCTCGTGGTCCAAGAAACACTCGACCGGTCCATAGCGGCGGTTGAGGCGCTCGCACACCTCAACGGCGCGCTCGCGTTTGGCGGCATTGGTCTCGCGTGGCATAACGACTCCTCGGCTCGGCGGCACAACAAACTACAGGCAAGATTGTCCCACGTACGGGGGCCTTAAGCCTCCAAAAATGCGCCGGTCTGGCGGCTCCACAGGCTTGCGTATTCGCCGTCCGCCTCGACGAGCTGAGCATGCGTGCCATCTTCGACAATCTCGCCGTCGGCCAACACCACGATGCGATCGAGCGCTGCCACGGTGGACAGGCGATGCGCCACCACAATGGAGGTGCGCCCGCGCATCAGGTTCTCGAGCGCTTCCTGCACCAGCGCCTCGGACTCGCTGTCGAGGGCAGACGTCGCCTCGTCGAGCACCAGAATCGGCGCGTCAGTGAGAATGGCACGGGCGATGGCCACGCGCTGGCGCTGGCCGCCCGAAAGCTTAACGCCGCGCTCGCCCACCATGGTGTCAAAGCCACGGGGCAGGCGGTCGATAAACTCAGTCGCGTTGGCCAGGCGCGCAGCCTCGCGAATCTGCTCGTCGGTAGCGTCGGGGCGGCCGTAGGCGATATTTTCGCGGATAGAGCGGTGGAACAGCAGCGCCTCTTGCGGCACGTAGGCAACCTGACGGCGCAGGCTCTGCTGCGTGCAGCGCGAGACATCCTGACCATCCACGAGCACGCAGCCTCCCTGCACGTCGTCCAAGCGTAGCAACAGCTTGGTGAGTGTTGTCTTGCCCGAGCCCGATTTGCCCACCAGGCCCACGCGCTGGCCCGCCGCCACATGGAGCGTCAGGTCGTCGAACACGCTCTCGCCCGCCGCGGCATCACGGTATGCAAAGCTCAAGTGCTCAAAATCAATCGCGCCCTCGCTCACCTTGAGCTCGGGGGCGTTCTCGTCGTCTGCCACCAGACACGGCTCGTCCAGCACGCGCGTCATCTCGGCCGCATCGCCCAGCGCGCGGTTGATGCGCTGCATCATGGAGCTCACGTAGTTCAGACGCATGGTGAGGTTGTACGTATAGGTAAAGATCATGACGAGCGCGCCGGCAGAGATGCCAAACCACGCGTTGCCGCCCGCGACGAACACACTCACCACGGCCATGGTGATAACGATAAGGCCCGAGGTCGTAAAGTTGCGTTGCATCATGGCGTGCATCGATACCGTTTCGGCATCGCGCGCAGCGCGGTCGGCGGCATCGAACAGGTCGCGCTCAAAGTCCTCGCGCCCACAGGTCTTGACGGCCAGGATATTCGTGACCGCATCGGACAGCACGCCCGACAGCTTGTTCTGCGCGGCGGACGTCGCGGCCGAAAGCGGCATGATGCGCTTGTACATAAGCCAGACAAACGCGATGTAGACGACCATGATGCCCACCAGGATCACGGTAAACGTCGGCACCACCGGGGCGAGTGCTGCCACCGTGCAGACAACCGAGGTGATAGTGGGAATGAGCGAATACACCGTCACGTCCACCAGCCCCGTGTAGCCGCTCATAAAACGGCTCGTCTGGCTCACAAGCGATCCGCCAAAACGGCTGGTGTGGAATGTCATGGATTGATTGGAGAGCGTGTTGAAGCACAGGCGTGCCAGGTGATAGTTGCCCGCAATCTCGAGCTTGTAGACGGTGTAGTCCTGCAGCTTGGAGAGGATTTGGCCCACTAGGTTAACGAGCACGAGTGCCAGAATGTAGGGACCAAAGACCTCAAACACCTGGTCGCCCGCCACGGGGCCGGCCTGGACGCGGTCGACGATAAGGGCCATCACGTAGGTGTTGGCAAACGTAAGCAAAAAGATATAGCCCGCCGACGAGAACACCGAGAGAAAAACAATCAACGGCTGTGTGCGCGTGACGTCCCAAAAACGCTGCAGCGTGCGACGTACGGTGGAGCGTTTGAGCGGACTGGTGCTTCTCTGAGACATGGGCTTCCTTTCGCGTCTGATAGGGCGAAACGCCATTGTTGCACACTAAAGCGCACTTCAGGCAAGCGCGATGTGAAAGGCAGCGGGGTGCCCGCGTTTGCGCCGGTGCCCCGCTGCCTTGTTGCAATTAGTCCTCGTCTTCTTGGTCTGTGGAAAGGCCCGCGAGCGTGAGTCCCAAGATCTCATCGGCTTGGTCGGCGTCTTCCGGCGCGTCGATGTCCTTGAGCTTGCGCTCCATAACGTTGGTGCGCGTGGTGATGATGCCCTCGACCGTTTTGCCCGCGGTCTCGATTTGCTGCTGGGCGCGGCGCAGCGCCTTTTGATAGCGCGGCAGCTCGGCCTTGACAGCGGAGAGCACGCGCAGTACATCGTCGGTGCGTTTTTGCAGCTTAAACGTTTGGTAACTCATCTGTAGGCTGTTGAGAATGGCCGCCATGGTGCTAGGGCCGGCAACGTTGACGTGATAGTCGCGGCCCAGGGTCTCGATAAGCCCGGGGCGGCTGACGACCTCGGCGTACAGTCCTTCAAACGGCACGAACATGATGCCAAAGTTGGTCGTTGCCGGCACACTCAGGTACTTTTCGCAGATGTCCTTGGCCTCGCGCTTGACCATGGTGTCGAGCGTCTTGCGCGCAGCCGCCACGGTCTCAGCATCGCCCGACTCCTGCGCGTCGAGCAAGTGCTCGTACGCGTCGCCCGGAAACTTGGAGTCAATCGGCAGCAGCACGGGGTCGCCCTCGTCCACCGGCAGCTTGACGGCAAACTCAACGCGCTCCGAGGCGCCGGGCTTGGTGGCGACGTTTTCCAGATACTGGTCGGGTGTAAGGATGTCCGCCAGAATTGCACCCAGCTGTACCTCGCCCAAAATGCCACGCGCCTTCACGTTGCCCAGCACGCGCTTAAGGTCGCCCACGCCGGTGGCGATGGACTGCATGTCGCCCAGGCCCTTGTACACGGCCTCGAGCTGGTCGCTCACCTGCTTAAACGATGCCGACAGGCGGTCGTTGAGCGTGCGGGAGAGTTTCTCGTCCACCGTCGCACGCATTTGATCGAGCTGCACGTTGTTGTCCTTGCGGATGGCGCCCAGCTGAGCATCGACCGTCTCGCGCACCTTGTCCAGGCGATGCTCGATGCCCTCGCGGTTGGCGCCGAGCTGTTGGGCCGTCTCGCGGCGCAGGTCATCCATCCGGTCACCAGCCTGCGAGAACTCGCGTGCGATGGTCAGGTAACGTTGCTGCTCCACGGCCGCATCGGTCGTCTGCTGCTGCGCGATGGCATTGGCCGTGCGGCGGGTTTCGGCCAGCGCGACGTTCAGGGCATCGAGCGCGTTGTTGGCCTGCTCGAGTGCTGCCAGCGTTTCCGCGCTACTGTCGCCACGCTCCCGCAACTCGGCACGCAGGCTCTTGAGCTGGAGGGCGCAAGCCACAGCAACCCCCACCGCCACCAAGGCGATCACAACAAGCACAATATCAATAGCAGACATAAACTCCGCCCAACAAACCCAATCGAGCACCAATCAAAATCGCGATCAATCTTACCCCGTCACACACACGGATCACTCACTGCCTTGCAGACAAATTTCTCTTAGAGCCGCGGACGCTAAAACGCTAACTCTCCCAGCCGGCGCGGATTGTTGTTATGACATCGCCTAGGCGCTGGCCGAGGGCTGACAGATGTTGGAGCACCTCGTTGGGCGATGCGCCGTTGAGGATGCACGTGAGGGCATACGACGCCAGAAAGATGGCCGCAAGCCCTAACGGGATGAGCACGATCATCGCCAATATGCGCAAGCGCTGGCCCACGCGGCGACGACGCGCACGACGCTTGTCGAACGCGAGCTCCTGCGCATATGAATCTTGCTGTACGGAATAGGCCTCTGGCGCCGATTTACACCCGGGCACAGCTGCAGGTACAGCAGCGGGCACGACATTTTGCACGGGCGCCTGGTTGGCAACCCCTTGCATTTGCATCTCTATAAGCCGTTGCTGTTGGCGCAACATGCGCTCGGCTTGTTGCTGCGGAGTCTCAAGAAACAGATCCATGCTGGCCTCCAAAATCGGAGCATTCGACGCTTACGACCAGCATCCCGCACCGCCATGACCGCGACAACGCAATCGCCGGCAATAGCCACAAAGTTTCTTCTGCTCAAAAGCTGTCGAAAAGCTCAACAACTCCCCTACCAGCACTTTCTCTGAGCTTTTTTCGCCAACAATCTTTTGGCCTTCCACCCTTACGCCAACTGACCAAAATCTAACCAATAGCTTGACGAAAATTGTGGAGACCGGGACCCCACACAAAAAGTGCCGCCCCAAAGGGGCGGCACACAAACTTATTATCAGCTTTTCTGTAACGAGCATGCGGCGACTCAACGCCGGGGCGCAGGGCGGGGAAACCTTTGCCTCGCGCGACCCTGCGAAGCCGTGAGCGAGAGGGGAAGGTTTCCCCGCCCTGCGCCCCGTGGTCGGTGAGAACAGACTACATGCCCGCGAGACCGCGGGCGGCGGTGGCGCACATAAATGCCAAGACGAGAATCACGAGCGACCCGGCGATGTCTGCCAGCACGCCCATTACGCGGCGCTCAAACAGCCAACTCTCAAAGTGCGGGGCGACGTTGCGCCAAACACGCCACAGCAAGATGCCCATACCGATGACGCCCGGGATATTGAGCAGTAGGATCTCGGAGCACAAAAGACCGATCAGGTTGCCGGCAACAAAACCAGCATCGCCCTCGCAGTATTTGCGGTAGACCATATACAGCATGTACGCCACAAACGGCTGCAAGCACGCAGAAATAAACGTAACCACCATCGAGGGCTCCTGAGAAAAGACATCGGTGAGCTTATCCACGCTCGTGGCATCCTTAGAGGCCAGGAACAGGCCAATGACCACCACGGGCACCACGCCCAAGATGACCTCGACCAGAGTAAACAACTTGGCAGTCAAATCCTCACTAGCCGAATTCAAATGAGGCGCCCACTCAGGATGAGCATGCGCCCCAACCTTTTTCTCCTTATCGGCACGGGCAACCTTACCGTCCTCATTAACCACGCGATTAGGATCACGACGAGTCCCAGCAGCAGCCATCCGAGCCCGAGACTTCTTACCCATAAAGCACCCCACATCAGGCAGTAAATAAACAAAAACACTACCCAGTTTACCCCTAAGCGATGGTGCGGCCCCAACTGGCCCCCACACAAAACGTGCCGCCCCAAAAAGGGGCGGCACACAAACTTTAATATCAGCTTTTCTGTAGCGAGCACGCGACGAACCGAAGCCGGGGCGCAGGGCGGGAGGCCGGATCGCCTTCCCTCAACGCGACCCTGCGGAGCCGTGAGCGGGGAGGGAAGGCGATCCGGCCTCCCGCCCTGCGCCCCGCAGCAGCCAGCGCCAAGCGCTAGTAGTTCACCACCTGCTCCTCAAAGTACGCCTTGGGGTGGTTGCACACCGGGCACACCTCAGGCGCCTCGGCACCCACATGCAGGTGCCCGCAGTTCAGGCACTTCCACACCTTTACGCCCTCACGCTCAAACACCTCGCCCGACTCGATGCGCTCGACGAGCTTGTTGTAGCGCTCCTCGTGGGCCTTCTCGACGGCGGCGACACCACGGAACTTTGCGGCAATCTCGGCAAAGCCCTCCTCCTCGGCGGTCTTGGCAAACTCGTCGTACATCGTGGTCCACTCGTAGTTCTCGCCCGCAGCGGCGTCGCGCAGGTTGTCCAGAGTGCCCGGAACGGCGCCGTCGTGCAGATACTTAAACCACAGCTTGGCGTGCTCGGACTCGTTGCCCGCCGTCTCGGCAAAAATATTCGAGATCTGAACGTAGCCGTCCTTTTTGGCCTTGGATGCATAGTAGCGATACTTGGTGTGTGCCTGGGACTCACCGGCAAAAGCGGTCTCGAGGTTCTTCTTGGTTTGGGAATTCTCAAAATCCATAGGTGTACTTCCCTTCAACGCATGCCGCCCGTAGGCTTCGAGCGGCCTCGTCTTTAGGATGCCCTCAAGCCGCGAATTTAAACCTTACAATCCCGTTCTTCAGATTCGAGTGAGCTACACACTCAGCCAACGATCGCCCTCGGAGCCGCAAAAGCCCTCGCGCTCCAGATCGGCAAGAATGCTTGCGACCAGCTCGCGCTCGACCGGCTCTCGGCCGGCTGCCGTCTCCATCTCGTTAACGCCTGCAACGGCTTCATCGAGCGTAATACCTGCCGGTTGTCCATCGCGCGCCGCCAGCAGCATGCGCACAATGTGGGCGCGCTTTTGGCGACGCGAGCCCTCAAACTTGGACTGACGACTATAGCCCGCCGACCGCCTGGACGGATTGGGCAGCGTCTTTTTAAGATACGCGCCGTAATCCAGCAACGCGTAATACCATGCGCGCGGCGTGTCGGCATCGTCTTGAGGCACGGCAAAGGGCGCAATCTCATCCGCCGCCGCACCAGGGGCCGCCGGACAGGCGGCTTGAATCAGCGGCACCAGCTCGCGATCGGGAACGGCCGGCACATCGGGAAAGAAATGATGCAAAAAGACCGTGCGCACATTGGTCTCTAGATACACGCCTGGAAGATCAAACGCAAACGAACGGATGCCCTGCGCCGTTGCCGGGCCAATGCCGGGCAGAGCGACCAAGTCACGCGTCTCACGCGGAAACTCCCCGTCCCAGTCCTCTACAACGCGCTGAGCGGCCCCATGAAGCGCCAGAGCGCGTCGGTTGTAGCCCATGCCCTGCCAAGCGTCCAAAACATCGGAAGGCGCGGCCTGGGCAAGCGCCTGCACAGTCGGAAAACGATCGAGCCACACCGGCATGCGCGCCTCCACACGCGGCACCTGCGTTTGCTGCAGCATGACCTCAGAAAGCCAAATGATGTACGGATCGCGTGTGCGGCGCCACGGAAGGTCGCGATAACGCAGGACCCCTTCCGAACGAATCATCGAACGAAAGGGGTCCTGAATCATGGCTATGCTCCTTATGCGGCGCTATTCCTCCCGGTAAGCGCACGCGCAGGTGGCGTACTCGGGAAACGCTTCGCGGTCGGCGAACTTGGGATCGACGGCCGGGAACTGGCGGTGAGCGACGATGTCGCCGAGCGAAACGGAATCGAGGTAGTCGCGCATCAACGCCTGGGCTCCGGCCCACAGGGGATGATAGCAGCACGCGCCCATGCGCGCACAGTCACCATCGGGCGCGGTGCAATCGTTCATAACCATAGGACCCTGAACGGCCTCGACGACCTGGCGGATAGTGACGTCGTCCGGACTGACCTTGAGACGCATGCCACCGTGGACGCCACGCAGGCTCTCCACAATACCGGCCTGGACCAAACCGTGCTGGATCGAACGGGCAAACGAATACGGGACATTGACCTCTTCGGCAGCGGTGCGAACAGAAAGCAAACGCTCCGGATCCTCGGCAAGCATCGCCAGCATGCGAAGGGCGTAATCAGTCTTCCTCGATATGTCCATTTTTCCCCTTTCGAGGAATACGAACAGCTCGAACGAGCTCCGGGGCCGAGCTTGTGTCGAGACGCTAAATGACCGCCAGGACATCCAAATGGTAAATCGGATATCCACTGAGTGCCGCGCTTGGAGCGAAATGCATCAGATGCGGCGCACAGTGCAATTTAGTATAACCTAACCCCCTGTCTCGTAAAACAGGTGTTGCGCAACAAAGCTGTTGTTCAGACAGATATACTTATTAGATTTTACTTGCGTTCCCGAAGGCGCGGGGATTCTGGGCGAAGATGCACCAGGGCGATCGTTCTATCGAAACAAAGTGCATCAAACGCAAAAAGCCACGTCCGAAGACGTGGCTTTAATTGCGTTGGCGGGAAGTACGGGGCTCGAACCCGCGACCTCCGACGTGACAGGCCGGCGCTCTAACCAAACTGAGCTAACTCCCCAGGCAGACGTTCGCGTTTGTTTCCGCTCGCGTGCGCTGCGGGGATTAGTATACACAGAAGTCTGTCCGGCGCGCAACAACTTTTTTGAAAAAATTTTTCGGTCCCTCCGGGAGGGTCTCCGGGGCCGGCGGGCGCGGGTTGAGTTTGCTGCTCTACAGTCCTGCGCAAGACGGAAAGCACATTAAGTGCTTTCCTTTGCGTGCGGAACTCGCGACAAACTTAACCCCCGCCCTCAGCCCCGGAGACCCTCCCTGCCGTCACATTGTTCAATCAGTTTTGCGGGCGTGCGCCGCTGCGCGGCTAGCCCGCATGCTCCTCGGCGGGGTTGGTCTGATGGATCTTGTTGAACTTCCGCCTTTGGCTCAAATGGAAACGGGGGGACGCATCTGCATCCCCCGTTTTTGTTGTGATTACTCTAGGTCAATAAACTTAGTGCTTAGGATCTTGCCGTCTTTTACTAGCATTCTGGCCATGGTGGGGCCTCGGGTGCCTCTGGGGTAGCTGGCGCTGCCCGGGTTGAGGACTAAGCAACGGCCCACTTGGGCTTCTTTGGTTACGTGGGTGTGGCCGTTGATGGCTACGTCTACGGATCCCACCGGAAGGTCTTCGCGGTAGTGGGCTACGGCGAATTTAAGGCCTTCGTAGGTAAAGAGCGCAAGACGGTCTACATCGGGGCCGTAGTCGCGGTAGTAATCGTTGTTGCCCAGTACGGCCCGCACGGGGGCGATGGTGCATAGGTGCTCGTAGTCCATCTCTGACGTGAGGTCGCCGGCGTGGATAATCAGGTCTGCGCCCTCAAGCTCATCCAGGAGCGCAGGCGAAAGATAGCCGTGGGTGTCCGAGATGATGTCGATACGCTTGGCGCTTGCACTGTTCATGGGATCCCTTCCGCAAAAAACGATTCGGCAGATACATACAAAAAGGCCCCACGGCTCCGCAGACGATGGGTCTACAGGGCTGCGGGGCCAGTGTGCTAGAGACTCAGAGCCTTCTTGAGCGGCACGACGCGGCGGCGCGAAACCGGCACGCGTTCGTCGACGCCCGTAATGCCCAGCTGGATGGCGCCCGAGGGCACCGTCTCCACATCCGTGACGCACGCCAAGTTGACGATATAGCGGCGGTGAACACGGAAGAAGCCAAAGTCGCAGAGTCTGGCCTCAAACTGCGCCAGCGAGGTCGTCGACAAAAAGCGATCATCGACGGTATAGATGCAGGAGTAATCGTCCTTGGCCATGATAAAGCGAATGTCGTCCACGGGAATGAGCACCTTGCGGCCGCCCTTTTCCACCGGGATACGCTCGATGGTCACCTTGCTGTCCGTAACCGGCTTGGTGCGTTGCATGACCTTCTCGATCGCGCGATCCAAGCGAGCTTCCTCGACCGGCTTCATCAGATAATCGACGGCATCCACGTCGAATGCCTCGACCGCATGGTCACTATACGCAGTCACAAACACGATCGCCGGCGGATTTTTGAGCTTATGCAGCGCCTCGGCAAGTTGCAGGCCCGAGGCACCGGGCATCGAGATATCGAGAAACACGACATCCACGCGACTTTCCATAAGCATCTCGATGGCGGAGCGGACGCTCGACGCCTCCGTGATCGTGCCGATCTTGCCCGTTTGCTCGAGCAGGAAGCGAAGCTCCGAGCGAGCCGGCGCCTCATCATCCACAATCATCGCACGCAGCATAGGGATAAAACCTTTCGTCAACTAACTACGCCGGGCATCCGTCGCATGACGTTGAGCCCGTAGCCTTTTATTTTACTCTTGAATGTCAAAGATGCTCTCTGACAAATCAAGATGAAGGAGCACTTTGGTGCCCTTGCCCGGCGCCGATTCGACACGCGTATAGGAGTGCGGCCCATAAAAGCGATGGATGCGCTCCGAAATATTGTGCATGGCCACACCGGCGCCGCCACCCTGGGGAGAGCTGGCGTCGGGACGGGCAGAACGCTCGTCAAACAGTCTGGCGGCGGTACCCTCATCCATGCCCACGCCATTATCGGCCACGGCAATCAAGATTGCATCCTCGCCGTCTTGGTGAACGGTCACGTCGATCCTCAGGGCGTCGTCATCGCCCATACCATGACGTACGGCGTTCTCGACAATCGGCTGGATCACGAACGCCGGCACCAGCGTATCTTCCACGTCCTCGGACACATCGAACGTCGCAAGCACGCGGTCCTCGCCAAAGCGGGCCTTCTCAAAGGTAAGGTAGCGCCTGGTCTGTGCGACCTCGCGCGAGACCGGAATAAGCGATCCCGAGTTGTCGAGCGTGGCACGATAGAACGATGAGAACTCACGAAGCAGTTCGCGGGCCCGCAGCGGGTCGGTGCGCGTAAACGATGCAATGGTGTTCAGCGTGTTGAACAGGAAGTGCGGGTTAATCTGCGCCTGCAGCGCACGCACCTCGGCGCGCGCCGTGAGTTCCTTTTGCACCTCGAGCTCGTGGATGGCGAGCTGCGTGGACAAGATCTCGGCAAAGCCCGAGGCAAGCGCGTACTGGGTACGGTCGACGGCGCGCGGGGTCTTGTAGTAGAACTTGAGCGTGCCGACGGTACGATCGCCCACCTTGATGGGGGCGATAATGCCGGCGGGGACTTGGTTGTGCGAGCCGTCCGAGCCCACGACATCCACCATACGGTTGAACGACTGCACGATGCCATGTTCGATAACGTAGCGTGTGGCAAGCGTGTGGATGGGAGTATCGGGCAGCAGTTTTTCCTCAAACTCGCCCGCGCAGGCAAGCACGTTGTCCTCGTCGGTGATGGCCACCGTCATGGCGCGCGTCTCGGGCAAAATGCGCCGGCACACCAAACGCGCCGACTCCTGCGTCAGACCGCCCTTAATGTCCTCGAGCATGGCCGAGGCCACCGAGAGCGTCTCCTCGGTGTACTGGGAGCGCACCGAATCGGGATTGAGCGTCAAAAAGATAAAGATGCACAGAAAGATGCACAGCAGCGCGCAGGCAATCACCGTGGCGATCGGCTCGATACCGGTCACCAAGGCAAAAATAAAGTATACCAGCACGCAAATGGCGCAGGCAACGGCAATGATGCGAAAGATTGATATTGAACTATCGCGCTGGGCGCGGCGGTCGATCATTCGGCCCCCTCCAGGATACTGATCAGTTGTGCGTCACGCCAAAGCCCGTCCATGATCTTGGGCCAAAAGCTCTGGAAACGCAGGTAGCTTGCAGCGTTTTGGCGCGCATAGGCCTTTGCCTCGTCGATACCATGGCGCCAGATGCGCAGGTAGCCCTCATGCTCGCAGGTAAACACGCTGCGGACCATAGCGGTCTTGCGCACGCGGTCGTCGAGCTCGCGCGAAATCCACGGGCCCGGGTAGGGCATGAGCGATGCCGCCGTAACGGGAATGAGCTCCTTTTGATGCGCGGCGAATGTCAACTTGGCCCGTTCGTAGTACCAACGGTATACATCCTGCATAAAGCGCGGTGAGCGCTTTTCGGACTCCGGAGGCAGATGGCGCACGGTCCACTCGTTATCGAACCACACGTCGTAGCCAAACATGCGCATGTTAAAGAGGTAATCCAAGTCCTCGCCGCGGGTGATAAACGGGTCAAAGGCCACACGCGTAAAGGCGCGGGCGTGCAGGGCCATCAGGCCGCCGCACACGTAGTTGGAGCGCGAGATGCGGGTGCCCGAGAGCGCCTTTTTCATCCAACGGTTGAACTCGATGCGCTTGGTCCACCAACGATGGCAGATGCCCGCCTTGTCCGTGGGAGCCAGCGGCGAGCCGTCGCAATCGTAGAAATAGCCGCTCTTGACCAAGATCGGCAAGCCCTGACGCGTCTGCTGCCCCAACGCATAGGTCGCGCGCTTCATGAAGTCGGCGTCGATGACAGTCTCATCGTCATCCAAGAAGATAACCGCGTCATGCCCCAGCACAGCGGCGCAGGCTAGCCCCATATTGCGGATGGCACCGTAGCCTCGCAGGCTCACGCACTCGCCCGAACCCTTGGGCGCGATCTGAGCAACCCGGTCTGCGATGCGCGAGGCCTGGGTGTTGGTGACAACGGTGACCTTGAGCGTGGGATGCGCGTCGACAATCTCGTGCACGCGCAGCGACACATCGGCTGTGGCAGAAACGGGACAGACCACCAAAAGGATGATGCGCGGGATGTCACGTACCTGCTCAAGCGAGGCCAGGCAGCGGTCGAGTTCGGGATTGTCGGCGTTGAGTCGCGTCGAATGGTCATAGGTGCCAGGGGCGTTTGCGCAAGCGTCATCGCCCGCCCAATACGTTGGAATCACGACCGTGGCGTTCATGCCTTACCCTCCCTGCAACACAAAAACGGGGCGCCGCCAAACACAGGCGACGCCCCGCGACCTAGCTGATTCCATCATACCCACTTGGGCAAATCATTGCTCGCAAGTCGCAATGTTTATTGCGGATAACCCCAAAAGAGTACCGTGGACAGGCACAATAGCCGCTCGCTCCTATGCGGCATGCTCTGCCGCCCGAGTCATGCGGGACAGGCGGACCAGCAGCATAAAGCCAACGATCAGCAGCACGCCAATGGAAAGGACGCCCAGCGACGGGTTGCCGGTCAGCGAGGTGACGACCGACACCAGGAAGGTGCCCATAACGCTTGCATAACGACCAAAGATGTCAAAGAAGCCGTAGTACTCGTTGGACTTTTCCTTGGGGATAATGCGGCCAAAGTAGCTACGGCTGAGCGCCTGCACGCCGCCCTGGAACAGGCCGACCATAATGGCAAGCACCCAAAACTCAAAGGCGGTCTTTAGGAAGAACGCGGCGAACAGCACAATGCCCATATAGGCGGCGACTGCCACCAAGATCATGTTGAGCGTGCCCACGCGGCCGGCGAGCTTGCCGTAGATGATGGCGGATGGAAAGGCCACGAACTGCGTGACGAGCAGCGCCAGGACCAACTGGGTCGAATCGATGCCCAAAGCCGAGCCGTAGCTGGTAGCCATGGAAATGACCGTGTGCACACCGTCGATATAGAAGAAGAACGCGATCATGTAGACCAGCACGGTCTTGTTGTGGGCGATCTCGCGCATGGTGTGTCCGACCTCGGAGAACACACCGCCCACGATGTGGCCGATAGTGTCCTCGGGACCGCGCTCGCGACCGTACTTTTGCTTATAGGTGCGAATGAGCGGCAGGGTAAAGATGAGCCACCAGGCACCAGTGATGATAAACGACAGACGCGTTGCCAGCATGGTGGGGACGCCAAGAGCGGGGCCACCCATGATGAGCGCCAGGCAGATGACGAACGGCACGGTGGAACCGATGTAGCCCCAGGCATAGCCCGAGCTGGACACGGCGTCCATGCGCTCGTCGGTGGTAATGTCGGGCAGCATGGCGTCGTAGAACGTCATAGAAGAGTTAAGGCCGATGGTGCACAGCACGTACACGGTCAAAAATGCCATGGCGGACATTGGGATAGCCTGCGCCAGGCAAAGCACCAGGCCCGTGAGGAAGAAGCCCAAGAAGAACTTGATCTTGTTGCCGGCGTAGTCGGCAAGCGCGCCCAGAATGGGCATGAGCATGGCGATGACCAGCGAGGCGATCGTCTGCGCATTGCCCCAAGCGACCACCAGGTCGGCCGAGGAAGCGCCGGTATTGATGGCGTTAAAGTAAATGGGCACCACCGAGGTATTGAGCAGCACAAGGGCCGAATTGCCCACATCATACATAACCCAGTTACGCTCGAGCTTGGTGTATTTCATGGACAGGGACCCTTCGTATTCGCCCGATATGCAGTTAGTTCATCGTACCCCAATTGTCCAGAACCGCCGGTAAGGATTCGGCAAAGGGGCACGCACGGGCCCTATTCCTCGCGGTCGAACTCCTCATCGGCATTGAGCACGCGACCGCTGTAGTTGACGCGACTGGTCACGGCATCCATGTCACCGGTCTCGATAAAACGTGCGACCGTGCACTCGTAATCGACCAGCGCGCGATCAAAGACCTCGGGGAAACTCTCGTTCGAGACCTCGTCGGTAAAGGGATTCTTCCATGTCAGATGGCCCAGGTTACCGGTGCGCTCGGGCAGCTCCGTCGTCACGCGATGGGCAAGGCCGTCGAGCAGCGAGTAGTCGTGCACCAAGCCCTCAACCAGCGAGATCGCGCGCGTCTTTGCGGAGCCGGCCGGCTCAATCGCGCGGTAAAGTCGCTGCATATTGGCAACGGCAGCACCGTACTCCCCCGCCGGAATGTCAATGCCGTACACGCGTCCGGCAACATAGCTCATCAGCACGCCGGCCACGCGATTGATGCGATCGGTGGTGACGATCTCGCCCGCCGGCGGGTAATCGTCGACCGTAGCGCCATCGCGTTTAAGCTGCAGCATCAGTACATCCAGGTCGCTCTCGATCACGGCATGGACCTGACTGCTCGAATCCTCAAGCTCTGAATCGGACTCCACGATGCCAAACTGCTGCTCATAGACAAAGGGATGGGCGTTGCGGTCGAGCACGTAATGAGACAGCAGGCCCAACGCAAAGGCGCGACCCAAGCTGGCATCGCGCGGCTGCAGGTGCGACACGCCGTCGCGCAGGCACGCGAACTGGCGAGACATGCGCGACCGATGCATGACCTGCGCCAGCAGCGTGCAGTCGGAAACACGCGGTGTCAGAATGTGAAAGAAAAACGGGTCGGGGCCTTGGTTGCCCAAGATAAAGGCAATGCGCTCTTCATCGGACGTGATGACGCCCTGCGGAAGACGGTCGATGCTTTCCTCGCCAAACAGATGATGGGTGATAAGCGCGGGCATAATGATCCTTTCGATTTCATTCGATGCCACCCATTATGCCCACCGCGCGCCCATGCCAAACCTGCGATGGTAAACGACGGCACGCAAGCCTCTTACGCAAGCCCCAGGTGCGACTTGACCTCGGCGGCACGACGACGGGACACCGGCACCGTCGAGCTCACGCGGTCGAGCCTGAGCTCCATCAACCCCGTGGAGCCAATCTCAACATTGTGCACGTCTTCCAAATTGACCAGGTAGCTGCGATGAACGCGAATAAAGCCCTCGGAGTCCAAGCGACGCTCGAGCGAAGAGATCGACTCATTGATCAGGTACGTTCCCTCGGCGCAGATGGCGTTGCAAAAATCGGCGCGCGCCTCAAAGTAGCAGACGTCTGCGGCGGGAATGAACACCTTTTTGCCCCCGCGGTCCACCGTCAGACGCAAAGGCTGGCGCGGAGCATGGATAACACGACGGGCACCCAAGGCTGCCTCGATCTTGTCGAGTGCCTTTGACAGGCGTGCGTCCTCGACCGGCTTGACGACATAGTCGACCGCATCGAGGTTATACGCATCAGCGGCAAATTCGGCAAACGCCGTCACAAACACAACCACCGGCGGCGTCTTTAGGTTCTGCAGCGTCTCGGCAAGCTCAATTCCCGAGCGACCGGGCATGGTAATGTCTAAAAACAACACGTCGGGCTTGTTCGACAGAATCGACTCCACGGCTTCGGTGACATTGCCCGCCTCGGCAATCTGACCCACACGCGTATCCTTTTCCAACAGATAGCGTAGCTCAGCCCTAATTGGAGGCTCGTCATCAACCACCAAGATGTTCCAGCCTTCGGACATATGTGCTTCCCCTCTTTTTCTCTCAATCCAACCGCGTGCTACGCCGTCAACGGCGCCGGCTCATGCGGCTCGCCGTTCAGCTCGACGATGACCTGCGTTCCCACGCCCTCCTGGGACTTCACGCGCATGCCGGAATCTTCTCCGTAAAAGAAATGGATGCGCTGAAGCACGTTGAAGAGCGCCAGGCCGCAACCTCGCTTGACGGAGCCGTCGGCGGTAATGCTCTCGGGCTCCTCCAAGCGATGCTGCTCAAACAGATGCGCGCAGACCTCTTCGCTCATACCGATGCCATCGTCCTCGACGATGATCTCCAAACCGTCATCGGTCTCGAAAGCCCTAACATGAATAGAAAGCGGCTCGGTCTCGCGCTGCGCGTGCTTGATGCAGTTTTCGAGCAACGGCTGCAAGATAAACGGCGGCACCAGGCTGTCGCGCACTTCAAAGTCGATGTCGACCGAAACGCGCAGACGGCCGTCGCCATACCGGGCCTGCATAAGATTGATATAACGAGTGCCCTGTTCCACCTCGTGCTCGAGCGTGGTGAGCGTATCGGAATCAGAAAGCGTCTGACGATAGTAATTGGAAAAGTCGATCAGCAGCGATCGCGCCTTGTCGGGCTCGGTTCGAACGAGCGACACGATGGTGCTGATGGTGTTAAACAGAAAATGAGGATCGACCTGCGATTGCAAGGCGCGCAGCTCCACGCGGGCCGTGAGCTCGTCCTGGCGCTCGAGCTCAAAGCTCGCAAGCTGCGTGGAAATGAGGTCGGCAAAGCCCGAGGCAAGCGCCGTCTGGCGCATATCGATGCTGCTCAGACGGGGATAATACAACTCGAGCGTGCCCACGCAATGCCCGCGCACGGTAAGCGGTGCGACAATACCGGCGCGCAGGCGCGGAAAGTAGCCACCCGTCTCGGTCGAGGCATCGCGCGAAAACACGCTTTGCTCGCCCGTCTCGATGACGTTGAGCGTGGTCTTGAGCACCACCGGGGTGCCGGCGGGACACTTTGCCGAATCCTCGCCCCAGCTCGCCAGCACCTGCTTGCCGTCGGTAAAGCAGATGGCAGAAGCAATAGTTTCGGACAGGATGATCTTAGAGGCGCCCAGGGCGGCCTCGGGCGTAAGGCCGCGCGACGTGTAGGCGAATATTTTTGAAGCGATAGCGAGCGTGCGGTCGGTTGCGCTCGATGTAAGGTCGTCGGGAACGACAAAGACATACGAGAAGAAGAAGCACAGCATGACCAAACCGGCAATGACGACAACGGCCGGAACGGGATTGGGATTATCGGTTAGATCCCAGATGAGCAGCAGGATAAGCAGCGGAACGACAATACCGAGCAAGATGGCTTGAACCACATGCTGAGCGGTACGAAAGACCTTGGTAGAGTTGTAGCTCTTGCCCAGAATCAGCCTATTGAGATCCACCGTCATCCCCTTCTTACTGACGCACCCCATAGCAATAAAGAGGGCCGCAAGCGACCCTCTCCATTGCATTATGCAATCAAATACTGTGTTTTACATCCAGCCATCGATGAACGGTAGCTTAGGCGCTGTACTTGTTTGCCTCGCCGAAGCTGCCGGCTTCGACAATCCAGCCGTCCTTCATGATGACGTCCATGTTGTCGGTGTTGAGCACGTGGATGTCGGCGGCGACGTCACCGTTGACGACCAGCAGGTCGGCGCACTTGCCGGCCTCGATGGAACCGGTCTCGTCCTCGATGTGGCACATCTTGGCACCGTTGAGGGTGGCGCAGGTGATGGTCTCGACCGGGGTGAAGCCGATCTTGTCGACGAACTCGTACATCTCCTCGATGGAGCAGGTGCCATACGGGGTGACGAAGGAGAAGGAGTCGGAGCCGATCGTCATGACGACGCCGCGCTTCTTGGCCTCGCGCAGGCAGTCGTAGTTGCGCTGCAGCTCCTTCTCGACCAGGGTGCCCTCGTACTTGTCGTGCAGCTCGGGGACGTAGACGGGCGGATAGGTGGCGTACCAGGTGGGCAGGAAGGCGATCGTCGGGGTGAAGAAGGTGCCCTGCTCGGCCATGAGGTCCATAGTGCGCTCATCGATATCGAAGCCGTGAATCAGCTGTTCGCAGCCAAAGCGAACGGAATCGTAGGCAGCGGCGTGGTTGTTGTAGCAGTGGCTCCACACGGGGATGCCGACCATCTTGGCCTCTTCGACCACGGCCTGGATCTCCTCGGAGCAATAGTGCTGGTCGCGACCGGAGTCCCAGCGCCAGATGCCGCCACCGGTAGCCCAGATCTTGATGGCATCGGGATTCTCGCGCAGGCGGCGACGGACGGCCTTACGCAGATCCCAAGGACCATCGACCTGGTCGCCCCAGGGGTGGGATTCCTTGTTGAGCTCCTGGGTGCAGTGGTGGGAGTCACCGTGACCGGCAACGCGGCAGAAGCCCAGGCCGGTGGCCAGAACGCGCGGGCCCTTAAAGACGCCCTTGTCGATGCAGTCGCGGATCTGGATACCAAAGCGGCCGATCTCGCAGACGGTGGTGAGGCCGTGGGTGAGGCAGTCGTAGGCCTGCTTGACGGCGACGGCCTGCTTCTCGAGGAGCGGCTGCATGACCCAGTCGGTGTCATCGTCGGTCAGGTTGCCCGAGAAGTGCAGGTGGGTGTCGATCAGGCCGGGAAGGACGGTCTTGCCGGCGGCGTCGATAACCTCAACGCCCTCGGGAAGGTCCTGCATGACACCGGCGTACTCGATCTTGCCGTTGTCGTCGACGAGAACGAGGGAGTTCTCGACCGGCTCGGCACCGGTACCGTCGATGAGCTTACCGCCAACGATTGCATACTTAGTGGACATGGTTCCTCCTTATGGATCCATATAGTGGGCGAGGCCGTGTTGGGTTAAGGCCTCACAAAGCTACCCAAGTGGTGCCGGGTTCGGTGCGCGGGAGAGAGGGGTCCGCGCACCCGATCCGCCCCGGCTCGGCGTTACTTTTTGCGGGAATTGGTGAAGGCCATGAGGGCCAGGCCAATAGCCAACCAGCCGATCACGATGCTCCACTCCACCATGTTGAGGGAGGCGGGAGAGAACGGGATCACGAGCAGGCCGATGATGACGGCGCAGGCAGCAACAGCGAGACTGATGCCAAACTTGCCGCCGGGCACCTCGTAGGGACGAGGCAGGTCGGGCTCGGTAAAGCGCATGCGCAGGCAAGCGAGGGCGACCATGCCGCAGGAGAAGATGAAGGCGAGAGCCGACACGTTGGTCAGAGGGATGAGCATGTTCTTGCCCAGGAACGGACCGACGACGGTGATGACGGCCAGAACGACGCAGGCGAGCTTGGGAGCGCCAGAGCTGGGATCGACCTCGGCAAACTTCTCGGGCAGCTGGCCCTTGCGGCCCATGGCGAGCATGATGCGGCTCGTGGCGCCGTAGAAGGAGTTCATCGGGCCCATGGGTCCAAGCGTGGCGATGACGAGCATGGCCAAGTACAGGAGCATGTTGATGCCCTTGAGGCAGGCGAGTGCGGGAACCGGGCTCTTAACGAACTCATGCCAGTCGAGGATGGTGCCGAACGAATAGATGCAGACCATGTAGAAGCCGCCGGCGGCCAGCAGGGCCAGGGAGATGATCTTGCCGAATTTGTTCCAGTTGAGGCCCTCGGCTGCTTCCTCAGCCTGCTGAGGAATGGTGTCGAAGCCGGCGTAGAAGAACGGGGTCAGAACCAGGACCGACACGATGCCGGCGAACAGGCTGGTGCTCTCGGTAGCAGGCTTGCCGCCGCCAGCACCGGTGACCTGGGAGAACACGGGCATGGCGTGTTCCGGCGAACCGGTGAACAGCGAGACGCCCATGGCGAGCAGCATGCCGCAGAGCAGGGCCTTGGTCAGGAAGGCCTGGAGCTTGGCAGCCGAGCTGGCACCGCGGAAGTTGAGGAAGATGACGTAGGCTGCAAAGCCGAGCGCGATCAGCGTCGGGAACAGGTAAACGTCTGCGCCCAGGATGGTGTAGAGCTTGACGGCGCGCAGCCACTCAAGACCGGGCAGGCTGCCGAACATCTCGGACACGAGGGTCGAGATGGCGATGGCCTCCCACGGGCACAGGATTCCGTTGCCCAGGGCCAAAAGCCAGCCGGTGATGTAGCTCAGCGTACGGCCAAAGCTACGATCGACATACTCGACGATGCCGCCCGAGATGGGGATAGCAGCCGTGAGCTCACCGAAAACAGCTCCGACGGGCACGAGGAAGATCGCGCCCAAGAGGAATGCGATCATAGCGGGAACGGGACCGCCGCCCACGACCATCCAGTCGCCGACCTGCAGAACCCAACCGGTACCGATGATGGCACCGAAACCGATGGTAAAGAAGTTCCAGAGCGAGAGTGTTTTCTTCATGCCGCCGTTACCTTCGACTGCAACTTCTGCGTTCTTGTCCGCCATTGTTCCCCTCCTTTCCTTATTGACGCCTCTTTGGCGTCACCCCTTGCGCGGTCTGTTTTGCCGCGCGCTTTTATTTCGTGGCTTTAAGATACGGCCTTGGCACAGCAGCGCCGCTTGTAGCTCGACCGAAGGCAGAACTGCAAAACGAGCGGCACCGTTTTTGGGACGAACGGCGGAAGACGTCATTCGTCTTGGACGCTTTCATCTTGTCTGCTTTTGAAGACCTGTTGCCGTGACGCTTGGCGCGCGGCGCGGCAACGTTCATACCATTTGTCAGGCTTTTGGCGCACATGCCCATGTGTCGTGCATCTTTTTATGTAGGATAGACAAGTTACACACGAGGCAAGGTGATTCGAATGGCACACGGATACAATGACGGCGACCAACGGCCACAAAGCGTGCGCCTTGCCGGCCGCACCACGCCAACGCCCAGAAGCACCTCCGACAACGACAGCCCGCAGCGCCCCCAAGAGCAGCTCGGGGCTTCTTCGCGGCAACATAGCCGTACCGTGCAGCAGTCAGACCGCGTGAGTACGAGCACACGCCAACGCCAGACCGACACATCGCGGCCACGCCGCTACGATCGCCATAAGACCGACTACTACGTTAAGCGCTCCTTTTCGCGACCTCAACGCGATCGCGGCAATTCCGCCCCTCACCCCGCGTCGCACGCCACAAGTCACGCGCTTCCGGCCCGCCGCCTACGCCTTGCGCTTTGCTCCATCGCCGCCTGCCTCGTCTTTGTGTTTTTGGGATCCTGTATCTCCCACGGATCAGCCGGTCTTGAGCCCACTGCCGAGGACAAGCTGCTTAAAGCTCCCGTCGCGCCCGGCTACTCATTTGCCTTTTCGACCCCGCGCTCGCAATGGCAGGCCGGCACCATGCCCCACATCTACCAAATTGACCCCGCATGGTCGGAGCTGCCCTATGCCGGTGGCACTATTCGCGAAAACGCTTGCGGTCCCACTTGCCTCACCATGGTCTATATCTTTAAGACCGGCCACACCGATAAGACGCCGGTCGATATATGCGCACTGGCCGAAGCCGGCAACTACGCCCCCACTGGTGCCACCGAGTGGTCGTTTATGACAGGCGGTGCGTGGCAGCTGGGGCTCAACGGAACACAGCTCTATAACAATCGCGAATCGATTACCCAAGCACTTCGCTCGGGTGCGCCCGTCATCGCCGCAGTGCGCCCCGGCACGTTTACCAACGTAGGCCACTATATCGTGCTCCACGGCATCGACGATGCCAACCAGATTGGCGTCTACGACCCCAACTCGGCCAGCCGCAGCGCCCGCCGCTGGGGCGTGGTGGAGGTCCTCAACGAAATCGAAGCCATGTGGGCCTACTACTAGTCATTGGGTGCACTCATTGGGGACAGACTTAAATGAGTGGCCCCAGACTGCCCGGAACTGCCGGCACGGAAGGCGCATCCCGCTTTGAAGTTCGATAGCGGGATACGCTTTCCGTTAGCGGCCTGCTTGGGAAACTGAGAGCCACTTTTCGGCATATTTCCGGGATGCATTTTCCGGTTGAGGGCCTCAAAGGAAAATGCACCCGTTTTGGACTACTCATTTAAGTCTGTCCCCAATGACTAGGTGAATAGCAAAAGCCCCGCGGTCGGAGCGGACCGCGGGGCTCATGAAGAGAGGCTAGTTTGTGGGCGCTTTGCCTGGCGCCCACGGGAGAGGCAACAGAGTAGAGGCTACTCGTGGATGCGGGTACCGGAGAGGCCGGCCATGGTCTCGGCGGCCTTGTCCAGGGCGCCGATGATGCAGGTGCGGCCCTTGCGGGAGCGGGCGAACTTGATGGCAGCGCGGACCTTGGGCTCCATGGAACCCTTGCCGAACTGGCCCTCGTCAGCCAGGCGCTCGGCCTCGTCGGCGGTGAGGTCCTCGAGCTCCTCCTGGTTGGGCTTGCCGAAGTTGATGGCGACATGCTCGACGGCGGTCAGCAGGAACAGGACGTCGGCGTCGCAGTCCTCGGCCAGCAGCTCGCCGCCCAGGTCCTTGTCGATGACGGCGGGAACGCCCTTGTAGCAGCCCTTGTTCTCGTAGTCGCGGACGACGGGGATGCCGCCGCCACCGCAGGCGATGACGATGAACTCGTTGTCGAGCAGGTTGAGGATGGAGTCGGCCTCGACGATCTTCTTGGGATCGGGGGAGGCGACGACGCGACGCCAGCCGCGGCCGGAATCCTCGACGAAGACCTTGGAGGGATCCTCGGCCATGAACTCCTTGGCCTGCTCCTCGGTGTAGAAGGGGCCGATGGGCTTGGTCGGGTTCTTGAACGCGGGATCATCCGGGTCGCACTCGATCTGGGTGACGACGGTTGCGGCGTGCCAGCGCTTGTAGCGCTTGTGCATCTCGCGGCCGATACCCTGCTGCAGGTGGTAGCCGATGTAGCCCTGGGACATGGCGCCGCACTCGGGCAGCGGCATCTCGGGGGTGCCGATGGCGTCGTGGGCGGCGGCGAAGGCGTTCTGGATCATGCCGACCTGCGGGCCGTTGCCGTGGGTGATGATGATCTCGTTGCCCTGCTCGATGAGGCCGAGGAGGGCGTGGGCGGTGTTGCCCACGGCCTCGATCTGCTCGACGGGGTTGTTGCCGAGGGCGTTGCCGCCGAGGGCGACGACGATGCGGTCGGGCTTGCCAAGAGGCTTAGACATTGCTGGAATCCTTTCTGTAAAAGGCCTACAACCCATTAATAACCCGCGTCCGTGCGATACGCGAGTTTATTAAGGTTTATATTCTCTTTATCGCTCATTTTATTCATTTTGAAAATAGCGGAACGGTGAACGGTCGTTTTTACCCGCTCAGCGTAAAGAACCCCAGCTCACGCATATCTACGCCATTTACGTGCAACTTTATTTAAATAGAGCAGGGATTAGACCGGATTATGCAAACTATATCTCTGCTAAACACAAAACGGACAGCGCAAAATCTTACTCGCACTATACGAGATTCTATGCACTTATAAGACGAGTATGCACCCCTGCAAAAACATGGGACTTTTCATCCAACATAAGGAATAACCAATCGCGCCTCACCCTGCGGCAAGCGACTGAGAATGAACTGCGTTTTGGCCAAGCGGGTCTAATCAAGTGTCCAAAACAAAACTGGGATATTGCTTCCGTACCTGCGGCATGATACTTTAGCCGAGTACAGCACGGGCTGGGGCGACAGGTATCTGTCGTGAAGTTTGGGTTCGGCGACCCCGTAGCTGTCTTCTCCTTTATCCGCCAGCGAGCCCCTTGAGCGACGGATTGAGGAGGTCCTTACCATGACAAAAATGCTCAAGATTACGCTGAATGACGAGACGTTTCTCGCCGACATGCTCTGGAACGAGGCACCCGAAACATGCAGGCTGTTCGAATCGTCCTGTCCGGTCGAGTCGCGCATCTTTTCGGCCAAGATCTGCGATGCTGAGGTGACCTATCCCGTATCGGGACCTATCGCCAACTACGAGCACATCGAGAACCCCGTCTTTCACGAGCCGGCAGGCGCGGTGAGCTGGTACGGCGGCTGGTCGTCGATCTGCATCTTCTTTGATATTTGCGAGCCCTTTGGCACCTGCAATATGTTCGCCCGCATCTGCGAGGCCGATCGCGAGCGCTTTGCCGCCGCTTGCCGCAACGTCTGGGACAACCAGGGCATGTATATCAAAAACGAAATCATCGAGATCGAAGCGGAGGCCTAAAGATGACGAATATCGACACCCTGCTTGCACTCGATCTTGCGGAGTACACCACTTCGCTTGAAGCCCTTGCCGATCAAATGATGCTCGAGGAGCCGCGCGATATCGACTATATGCGCCGCCGCAAGCTCGACACCGGCCGTGAGTTCGCCGTCTGGAACTTCACCGTCGGCTACTGCATGAACGCCGCCGACGCCCTCTCGCTCCTGCGCGCCCAGGCAACCGAGAACGCCAACGGCGACACCGCCGACTTGGCCACCCTCAGCAACAGCGCCGCGCGCCTGTGCAATTGGTTCTCGGGCGCCTTCGATGTAACCGGCAAGATGGACGATACGACCGCCATCCTCGCCCACAGCCGCGACCTCTACGCTCAGGTCGAAACCCACGAGCAGTTTGCCGCCCTCACCCGCGCCGCCGAGCGCTATCTGGTTCAGCTGCAATTTTGGGTCGATCGCCAGATTCCTTGGCCGGCCATCAGTGACCTGGTCCACGGTTACCGCCTACGCACCGAAACCGGCGAGACAAGGTAAGCCGAACTAGCAACACCAACAACACCCCATCGCAGGACCCAAAGTAGCAATCAGAGGGCTGGAGACGCATACAGCAGCGACCCCAGCCCTTTCGCAAAGTGACGCGCCTTTCGCGGCATAGCCGCGAAACAACAAGGGCTGGATTGCGGACTCAGATAGCCTAGAGAGATATGGGTGCAAACGAGAAATCGTTGTCGGGGTCATCCTTTTCTATAAACTCATCGAGACAGAATGTCATATAGATAGGGACGTACAGGATCTTGCCCTCTTTGCCGAGATTCTCGTGGCTTAGTACAACAGCCTCGGGAATTTTGTACTCGTCTACACTCATTAGGCGATCGAGAGCCGCATGCGCTCGAACTTTCTTGCCCGATTTGACCTCGATCGGGACAACATGCCCGCGGGCGCCTTCGATCACAAAGTCAACTTCACCGACCTCACGCGTCTGGTAGTACCATGCATCAGCCCCAAGGGCGACAAGCTCCTGAGCGACCACGTTCTCGTAGAGACCGCCGAGGTTGGGAGTTTTCATATCAAGATAGACAGCTCGTGCCGTGCTGCCGGGATACCGCGATGCGAGCATACCCGTATCGGACTCGTACAGCTTGAAGGCTGTCGCCTTCTCCGTCCTCTTGAGGGGGCTCCGAGGCTCCGTTACCTGGGCGACCATCAATCCAACGCCCGCGCTCACCAGCCATAGGAAATCCTGCTCATATTTTTTAAGGCGCGCTCCCTCGCCCAGAGACGAAACAACAAAGCGATGGGACTCCGCTTCAAGCTGAACGGGAATTTGTTCGAAAATCGAGCGAACGTTAAACGCTCGAGTCGATGCATATTTAGAGATATCGCTCTTGTACTGATCGACCAGCTGAATTTGAAGCTCACGCGTTCTCACGAGCGAATAACCCGAATCGATATAGTTCTGAACGACCTCCGGCATGCCGCCGCAAACGATATAAGCTCTATAGTTTTTGAGCATTGCCTCATGAATGTAGTTTTCGACGGGACGTCTCTCGACAAGGCAGTTGCGAATGTCTGCAAGCACATTCTCGCTGACGCCATTTGCCCAACAAAACTCTTCAAAATCCATCGGTCGCATAACAACGTGCTCGACATACCCCACCGGAAAAGAAGATATCCCCTTAAACTCGGTCCCAAGCATAGACCCTGAGAATACATAGCTAAAGCGCCCGTCTTCGACCAACGCCTTCATAAGTGTGACAATCTGCGGATACTCCTGAATCTCATCGACAAAGACAAGCGTATCCCCCTCAACAAGCGGCGCGTCCGCAAGAAGGGCTACACGGTTGATAAAGTCAACGGCGTTCTTAGCGTCAATTAGCACATCCCTTGCCTCGGCATCGAGTAGCAAATTGACCTCAAAATACGAAGCGTAGTTGCCTTTTCCAAACGCGCGAATCGCATAACTCTTGCCAATCTGACGTGCGCCAGTAACAAGCAACGCCTTATTGGAGTTATTCTTCCAGCTCAAAAGCCTATCAGTAACCTTGCGGCGTAGCATTAAAACCCCTAAATGACAAAAATTGGCAGATAGAATTACTAGTAATAGTACAAAAATTGGCAAATAGTAATGACCTAAATAGTACAAAAATCGGCAAATAGCGTGATTCACTGAGGTCTCAAAGCCACCGAAACAGTAAGGGAATAGAAGGCAGCGACAGCCAAGTCCCCCTCCACTCCCAAAGTAACGCGCCTTTCGCGCCAAGGGCGCGAAACAGCGCTAGGGACAAGGCACCCCCACAGCCATGTCCTTCATTCAGCCCCACAATCCGAGGACGTAGTCGTAGCGGGATCTGAGGGCTGACCTTCGCGGACATTCCGCAGGACGAAAGAACCCCCGCCGCACGTAGTGCGCAGCGGGGGTTCTTTCATGTCCGAGGACGTCCGCGAAGGTCAGCCCTCAGATCCTGCGGTGGGAGACCTAAGCCTCGTTGTACACCGTCTTGAGCTTCAGCAGGTGCTGATAGCGGTCCATAGCGGCCTGCTCATTCTCCTTGAAGAGCTCCTCGGCGCGCTCGGGGAAGGAACGCGTCAGCGAAGCGTAACGGGCCTCGTTCATCAGGAACTCCTGATAACCGCCCGCGGGCTCCTTGGAATCGAGCGAGAACTTCTTGCCGGCAGCAGCCTCGGGGTTGAAGCGGAAGAGGTTCCAGTAACCGCACTCGACAGCCTTCTTCATCTCGGCCTGGCAGTTCTGCATGCCGCCCTTCTTGATGGAGTGCATCTCGCAGGGGCTGTAGCCGATGATGAGGGACGGGCCGTCGTAGGCCTCGGCCTCGTGAATGGCCTTGAGGGTCTGAGCCGGGTTGGCGCCCATGGCAACCTGTGCCACGTAGACGTAGCCGTAGCTCATAGCGATCTCGGCCAGGGACTTCTTCTTGGTCACCTTACCGGCAGCGGCGAACTGAGCGACCTGGCCCAGGTTCGAGGCCTTGGAGGCCTGACCACCGGTGTTGGAGTAGACCTCGGTGTCGAAGACGAAGACGTTGACGTTGTGGCCGGAAGCCAGGACGTGGTCCAGGCCACCGAAGCCGATGTCGTAGGCCCAGCCGTCGCCGCCGAAGATCCAGAAGGACTTCTTGGTGAGGTAAGCCTTGTCGGCGAGGATTGCCTTGGAAGCGTCGCAGCCGCACTTCTCGAGCTCGGCAACGTAGGCAGCGGCAGCGGTCTTGGAGGCCTCGGCGTCATTGACGGAGTCGATCCAAGCCTGGCCGGCGGCCTTGAGCTCATCGGACGGACCATCGGCAGCGATGATGTCCTGGGTAGCGGCGATCAGCTTGTGCTGAACGGCCTCATAGCCAACGGCCATGCCCAGACCATGCTCGGCATTGTCCTCGAACAGGGAGTTGTTCCACGCCGGGCCGTGACCGTCCTTGTCCTTGCAGTAAGGAGCGGTGGCAGCGGGGTTACCCCAAATGGAGGAGCAACCGGTGGCGTTGGAAATGAACATGCGGTCGCCGGCGACCTGGGTCACCAAACGTGCATAGGCGGTCTCGGCACAGCCGGCGCAGGAACCCGAGAACTCCAGGTAGGGCTGCTTAAACTGGCTGCCCTTGACGTTGGCCGCGATGAGCTCCTTCTTCTCGGAGACGTTCTCGACCATGTAGTCCCAAACGGGCTGCTGGTCCATCTCCTGCTCGGTGGGAACCATCTCGAGGGCGCCCTTGGGGCAGACCTTGACGCAGTTGGTGCAACCCATGCAGTCGAGCGGGGACACAGCCATGGTGAACTTCATGCCCTTGGCCTTGGGGCCCATGGCGTCGAGCGTGCGGGTAGCCTCGGGCGCGGCGGCAGCCTCGTCCTCGGTCATCGCGAACGGACGGATGGTGGCATGCGGGCACACGTAGGCGCACTGGTTGCACTGGATGCACTTGGTCTCGTCCCAGTGGGGAACGACCACGGCGACGCCGCGCTTCTCGTATGCGGAGGCGCCCAGCTCAAACTGGCCGTCGGCGCAACCGACGAAGGCGGAAACGGGCAGGCTGTCGCCATCCATGCGATCGATGGGCTCGAGCAGGTTCTTGACCTGCTGGGCGATGGCGGACTTGGTCTCCTCGGAGAGCTCGACGGGAGCGGCGTCCTCGGCGGTAGCCCAGTCGGCCGGAACCTCGAACTTACGGAAAGCGGTAGCGCCGGCATCGATGGCCTTGTGGTTGGCGTCGACGATAGCCTGGCCCTTCTTCATGTAGGACTTGGTAGCCGCGTCCTTCATGTACTGCAGGGCGTCCTCGGCGGGCAGGACCTTGGCCAGCGCGAAGAAGGCGGACTGGAGCACCGTGTTGGTGCGCTTGCCCATGCCGACCTTGGCCGCCAGGTCGATAGCGTCGATCAGGTAGACGTTGACGTTGTTGTTCGCGATGTAGCGCTTGGCCACGGCGGGCATGTGCTCGGCGAACTCCTCGTCGCTCCACTGGCAGTTGACCAGGAAGGTGCCGCCCGGCTTGACGTCGCGGACCATCTTGAAGCCCTTAACGATGTAGCTAGGGTTATGGCAGGCGACAAAGTCGGCCTTGGTCACGTAGTACGGCGAACGAATCGGAGAATCACCAAAGCGCAGGTGCGAGACGGTGACGCCGCCGGTCTTCTTGGAGTCGTACTGGAAGTAGGCCTGGACGTACTTGTCGGTGTGGTCGCCGATGATCTTGATCGAGTTCTTGTTAGCGCCGACGGTACCGTCGCCACCCAGACCCCAGAACTTGCACTCGATGGTGCCGGGGGCTGCGGTGTTGGGCGCATCCTCGGCCTCAGGCAGGCTCAGGTTGGTCACGTCATCGACAATGCCGATGGTGAACTCGCGCTTGGGCTCGTCCTTCTTGAGCTCCTCGAAGACAGCGAACGCGGACGCGGGAGGCGTGTCCTTGCTGCCCAGGCCATAACGGCCGCCGACGACCTTGATGCCCGTCTTGCCAGCCTCGTAGAGAGCGGAGACGACGTCCTGGTAGAGCGGCTCGCCGATGGAACCCGGCTCCTTGGTACGGTCCATGACGGCGATCTTCTGGACGGTCTCGGGGAGAACGTCGACGAAGTGCTTGATGGAGAACGGACGGAACAGACGAACCTTGACCAGGCCGACCTTCTCGCCGTGAGCGTTGAGGTAGTCGATGACTTCCTCGAGCACGTCGCAGAAGGAGCCCATGCACACGACGACGCGATCGGCATCGGGAGCGCCGTAGTAGTTGAACAGGCCGTAATCGGTGCCGAGCTTCTCGTTGATCTTCTTCATGTAGCCCTCGACGACGGCGGGAAGCTCGTCGTAGACCTTGTTGCAGGCCTCACGGTTCTGGAAGAAGATATCGCCGTTCTCGTGGCTGCCGCGGGTGTGCGGGTGCTCAGGGTTGAGCGCATGGTCGCGGAAAGCCTGGACGGCGTCCATGTCGCACATCTCGGCCAGATCCTTGTAGTCCCACATGGCGACCTTCTGGATCTCGTGGCTGGTGCGGAAGCCGTCGAAGAAGTTAAGGAACGGGGTCTTTCCCTCGATGGCGGCAAGGTGAGCCACCGGCGAGAGGTCCATGACCTCCTGGACGTTGCCCTCGGCGAGCATGGCGAAGCCGGTCTGACGACAGGCCATGACGTCGGAGTGATCGCCAAAAATGTTCAGGGCGTGGGAGGCGACGCAACGCGCGGAGACGTGGAAGACGCCCGGGAGCTGCTCGCCCGCGATCTTGTACATGTTCGGGATCATCAGGAGCAGACCCTGAGAAGCCGTGTAGGTGGTGGTCAGAGCACCGGCGCCCAGCGAACCGTGAACGGTACCGGCCGCACCTGCCTCGGACTCCATCTCGACGACCTTGACCGGGGTGCCGAAGATGTTCTTGCGACCCTGGGCCGCCCACTGGTCGACATGGTCGGCCATCGGGCTGGACGGCGTAATGGGATAGATTCCCGCTACCTCGGTGTACGCATACGAAACATATGCGGCCGCCTCGTTGCCGTCCATAGACTTAAACTTACGCGCCATATACCCCTCTCCTCTCATATAGGTATACAGGCCCCGGCGATCGCCGGGATGTTGGCGTGATGGGATTTACGCTGTTGCTTCCAATCATCTGGCAGGCAGGCTCAGCAGCAGGTACGTGGCGTGGAGAGAAGACATGCCGAGGCGAGGGGCAACTGATGCGCCCCACAGACCCGACCGCCCGTCTTGCACATGACCGAGCGCCGCAAAGGCCGCATGCCGGATGCTCCCGGGCACGCCCCGGCGATGGGAAGCGCCCGCAACGGAAATCCGCATGCGGGTTTATTGTACCCCGCCGTCAAGTGTAATTTCGGCAAATATAGGCGGGCGGTAAAGGTTTACCTCGGGTGACTGCCGGGAGCAAAATGATCCCTTGGGGACGGAGGGACCATTTGGCGGGACTGGCTAGAGGGCACCGAAGAGGATGGCGTAGGTAGTGGATTCGCCGAGCTTGAGCTCGTCGCCGGGATTGAGTTGGGCGGAACGGCCGGGCTCGACCTGAATGCAGACGCGCGTGGCCCCGTTTACCACCACGGTTCCGTTGGTAGACGACAAGTCCTCGACGTGCCAGATATTTTGAGCATCGCACCAGATATGGGCATGGCGGGCCGAGACATCGTCGCCGACGTCGGTAATATCGCCCTCACCAGTGGCCAGCGCGCCAATCTCAACACCCTGCTCGCTCGGCTGAATCCAACGCGGGGCGCTCACGACAAAACTGTTTTGCACGCGCAGCAAGCCCAAGGGATGCGCCGGGGCGGGTTCGCGCTCGCCCGCGGTCATCGACATGCCAAGCGAACGCGGCGTGGAGGTGCCTCCGCCACAGGTCGCGTGTGCGTAGTCGATGGCATAGTTCACCGAGGACCGCACATCCGCCGAACAACCGACGGCGACAAACAGCACCAGCACGGCCTCGGCGCGCTCGGCGGGCATGAGTTCTGCCGCCTGGGACAGGCGATCGAGCGCGTTGCGATAGAGATTCGTGTCCTGGTGGCACTCTTCGAGCGCGCGCACCATCGGTTCACCTGCAGGACCGCACACCATATTGATCACAGCCGTGGAGTCCATGGGATTGCGCTGGCGCAGGGCCAGTTGCGACATAATACGCGCAGCCGAGGTACCGTATTCGGCAAAGCAGCGCTGCTGAAGCGTGCCGACCGGCGCGCGAACGATAAAGCGGGAAACCCAAGAGCGATCGGCGGCTCGGCTCTGCGGGCTGCGGCCGTCGGCGAGCGGACGGGACGAAAGCACCAAGCCGCACAGCTCGATATGGCTCAGATGCGCCGCGCGCTTAAAGATGTCAAACATGGCCCCGCATGGGGTGAGCTCAACTTGAGATGCCATGACCTAGGCCTCCTTGGTCGTAGAAATAGAATCGGACGATACTTCGACAGGTCCGCCAAAAGTACGGGCAGCTGCGGCTCCACCGGCAAGCGGAGTCGCCATCTGGGCTTTTGTACGTCGCGGTGCCGAAACGGGAAGTTCAAAGGCAAAGCCCATCGCAAGCAAAAACCACGTAAGCGTATAGGTTGCAACCAGAGCGGCAACAAGGCCGCCCATCACGGCGCGTTGGGAAAATACGCTACATGCAGCCACAACCAGCACCGGAACCTCGCAGGCAGAAAGCGCAAGCACACCCTGCAGGAAGCCCGAGCGCCGATTGCGCGCAAGTGCCCCCGCGGCAACGCCGGCTATGCCTGGCAGCGCCAACGCCAGTGCGGCAATAATACCCGGTAGCGACCCAGACCACACGAGCGATCCCAAAGTCGCCGTCACGCGAGCGCCCGACGCCAGCAGCGCGGCCGAAACCACGACCACAGCCCAAACCACGCCACAGACGACCGTCGCGCCGACCATCAGCGCGCGACGAACCGCGCGGCCAGACGCATCCATGGGGCACGGCGTGAGCGGCTCGCCGCGGAGCGAACGACCGACATTTTGCGCATAGTGGTCACAAAACGCCGAGAGCGCCGCCTCGACCGCCGCCGGCTCGGGACGATCTTTTTGATGGCTGGACAGACAGGCCATCACCACGTCGAACAGCTGGGCATCGACAAACGCCAGCGCATCGCGTAGCTCCTCGGAATCCGGCTCAAGCCCCAGCTGCTGGGCCTGCTCGGCCGCAGCGAGCGCCACATCGGGCTCACGACGAAGCAGCTGAGTCAAATCGCAACCGGGCGCATGGGCACCAATGGGATAGTCGGGCAGCGTGTCCATCTTGAGACGGTAGGGGCTGGCGATGTCGCGCGTCTTTTTGCGCGAACCCGAGGTGCCCGAAGTGCTCGGCGCGGCTTCGTATGGCGCGGCGCCGGCAATGAGCTCGTAAACCGTGCTTGCTGCGGCATAGACGTCGATCGCCGGCGACATACGCAAAGCACGCAGGTCGGGAATATCGTCGGTGAGCATCTCGGGCGGAGCGTAGGCCACCGTCGCGCGACGCAGCGTGGCATAGCGCTCCGTAAACGACGCCTTGCCGCCGGTACCGGCCACGGCCGACGCAGGATCGAGCGCCAGCGACGAGCCAAAGTCGATCAGGCACAGGTCAAAGGTGCCCTCGGCAAGCTGCCGGTCAAGCGGCAGGCGCGCCGTGCGCACCATAATATTAGCGGGCGAGATATCGCGATGGACAAAGCCCTCCCCCACCAGGCTCATGCGGCAGAGCAGGTCGAACAGGTCGCGCCCCAAGCGCGCCGCCACAAGCGGCGATAGGCGGCCGGCATCGTCCACGGCAAAGCGCGAGCGCAAGCGGGCGAGCGTCTCGCCCTCGACCCATTCCATGACAATTGCAGGCACACCGTCAACCTCGCCCCAGCCATAGAGGCGGGGAAAGCCCTTAAGGCCCGAAAGGGCGCGATGGCATTCATATTCCTCGCGAAATGCCGCTTTGAACTTGGCGACCAGCGCCTCATGGGCGGCATCGTCGTCAAACTCATCGCGCGTCGGCAAGATGAGCTGTTTGAGTGCCACGGCCTCGCCTTGGGCGTTGACGGCACGCGTCACGCGGCCGATACCGCCACGGCGCATGGTGGCATCGTCGGCAAACAGTATCGTAAAACGACGCAGATAGGCAGGCAGTTCGTCCTGACCGAGCGCAATGGCCGGCTCAAACCCGTCGACACGCGCCAGGCGCAGGCCGACCATGGGATCGCGACCGAGCGATTGCGGTGTGGTGGATGCAAGATCGGTCATCATAGGGCAAGCGCCGCCACGTTATTGTTGAAGTTACCGAGCGCGACGTCATCATCGCCGTAATGGCCGACCCATTGACATAGGTTGGTGTAACAGCCCCACAGATTGGCATACTGCTGATACCACTTTGACCGGGGCGAGAATGTCTGACGACCGAACTCGGCTCGAATGACAAACATCTCCCCGACCAGGCTGTCGCACGGCCTGGGATCTCCCGTAGAGTTATAGGTCGAAACCACGTCATTGGCACGAGAAACATAGCCGTCGAGCATGTTGTACTTGGTCACAAGCCAACTGTGAATGCTCTCTTCCTCAGCAGCGGAAAGGCCACCGGAGTTTGCATCGTTGTCAGTGTTGCCGCCCGTCGAGCCGCCGCTTCCAGACCCTCCGGCAGAGGAACCCGACCCAGAGCCGCCGCCCGAACTCGACGAATCCGAGCCGGAGCCAGAAGTATCCGAGCTACCGGGCTTTCCGGACTGCTGGGCGTCCTGCTCCTTCTGCTGCTCGACCTTATTCACCGTTGCCGCCACGCTATTGTTGGACAACCGATCGATAATCTTGGTGTTGGTGAGCACGATGGTTTTGCCATTGGCAAGCGTGACTTCGTTGTCCGGGGCCTCGGCGCCGTCCGCGTCGTCAGTGCCAAACACAATATGCGCGACCACACTTGCCCAAGCATATCCAGTCGTGGTGCCCAGGTCACTTTTGACCTCATGCCCCACGCGCGGTTCGCGTGCGGCATGTGCCTGTATCATGGACGGCACGGTCATGCCATAGGCAGAAACGCCAGCTATGACCAGCACCAGCGAGCAAGACAGCAGTGCGTACGCCCGCGGCGCCAAGCCCAGTCGGCGTCGCATGCGCACCGCGGCGCCGTGCTTTGTCTGAGTGCCACCGGGCCGCATGCGTTCTCCTCCAACAAAAACACGCCGCTCGGGAGCGGCGCATTCATTCGAATCCATATTTGAGTGTATCAGCGAACCCAAAAGGTTGCGCAACGAATGGGCAAATTAAGGATGCGAGTGGAAGCATCCATGCGATAAGCGGATACAAAGCATCTTTGTTGCACAACAAACTTACAGTCGCACGGGAAAATTATGACTACCCCGTGCGTCGCGAGGAAAACATACGGCAGGAGCAGGCTCGCCACCTAAATCGTGCGACGGGCCTCGATGGCGCGCCCGAGCGTAAGCTCGTCGGCATACTCCAGGTCGCCGCCCACGGGCAGGCCGCTCGCCAGACGCGACACCTCAACGCCCAGTGGCTTGATAGTGCGGGCCAGGTAGCTCGCCGTGGTCTCGCCCTCGATGTTGGGGTTGGTGGCGATGATGACCTCATGGATATCCTCGTGGCCCAAACGCGCCAGCAGCTCGCGGATGTGCAACTGCTCGGGACCAATCTTGTCCATGGGGCTGATCACGCCGCCTAGCACATGGTACAGGCCATGGTAGCTGCCCGTGCGCTCGATTGCCTGGACGTCGCGCGGCTCGCCCACCACGCAAATGCGAGTGGTGTCGCGCATCGAATCCTGGCAGATGGAGCACTCGTCGGCCGTGGCGTAGTTAAAGCAGCGGCTGCAAAAGTGAACCTCCTGCTTAACCTCCAGGATGGCCTCGGCCAGGCGGCGCGCCTCCTCGGCGTCAGCCTCCAACAGGTAATAGGCGATGCGCTGGGCCGACTTAGGACCAATGCCCGGCAGGCGGCCCAGCTCATCGAGCAGTTTTTGCAGACTGTGATTCGCACTCATATATATGCGTGTCTTAGAACGGCATGCCCGGGATGTTGAGGCCGCCGGTGATGGCGCCCATCTGCTTGTTGGCGAGCTCGTTAACGCCGCGGACGGCCTCGTTGACGGCAGCCATGATCATGTCCTGCAGCATATCGACGTCCTCGGGATCGAGGGCATCGGGGTCGATGGTAAGGTTGACGAGCTCCATCTCGCCGTTAACGGTCACCTTGACCATACCGCCGCCGGCAGAGGCGTCGACGGTCTGGGACTTGAGGTTCTCCTGCGCGGCGGCAAGCTGCTCCTGCATCTTGCGAGCCTGCTTCATCATCTGCTGCATGTTCATACCGGCCATGATGGCTCCTTTACGTGCGGCCGCACGCCGAGCTGCAAGGGCAGCCGGAGCGCGGCAGGACTTTCAAACTCAAAAATCGTACCACGGCGCGGGGCAAGCAAGCGGGGCGGACACGCTACCTCAGTCGATATACATGTCCTGGAGTGCAAACCGCACCCAAAGATTATGCGAAGTTGAATAATTCGCATCTGCATAATATTGAAAGCTAAATCTTGTAGAGCCGGAATCCGACATTTTCTGCATCCAGCTAGATAACAAAAGGCTCTGTTAGACCAGGATTGACATACATGTGTCCCCACGGTGCCATATCGTTGACCCCATAGACCGCGATGATGGG
>NZ_JADMSU010000009.1 GCF_015561195.1 Collinsella aerofaciens
GATTCGACAAGGGGCGACCATTGTGCAATCGCAAGAAGATGACGGGGCGGAATGTCAATCCTGGTCTAACAGAGCCTAATTGAATCCCCGGCGTTATGCCGCTCGCTGGCGTTGCCAAAACATCGGCTGCTACGTGCCTTGGGCGCTAGTGACCGTTGCCCTTACATCTGTAACGAGTTGCTTACGCATCTCCAGGGTTCTCCGTACTATCATGAATCAGATTGAATTGAGATGATGATAGGGAGCGCCTTTTTATGATTGAGCTGCTCAGGCGTTTTGGTGGTATATTTCGCCGGTATATGGTGATTGGCCCTGCGTGCAAGTTGATTGAAGTGATCTTTGACCTGCTGACGCCGCTGGTGATTGCCCAGATGATCGATAAGGGCATCGGCGCACACAATGTGAACGCTGTCGTCCACTACGGCATGGTACTTGCCGCCATGGCCGTGATCGGCATCTCGTTTACGCTCGTCTGCCAAAAGATGGCGGCGCTCACCTCGCAGGGTATGGGTACCGACATTCGCGGCGCACTCTACCAGCACATCAACAAGCTGAGCTATGCCGAACTCGATCGCTTTGGCACGCCGTCGCTCATCACGCGCATTACCAACGACGTCAACCAGGTGCAGCTTGCCGTGGCGCTGGGCGTGCGTATGCTCATCCGCTGGCCTTTCCTGGCGGTGGGTTCCATGGTTGCGGCCCTTGCCATCGACCTTAAGCTCGGCATGATCTTTTTGATTTGCACGCCCGCCATCGGCCTGGTGTTTTGGCTTGTCATGGCGCGCTGCATCCCGTACTACAAGCAGCTGCAGGCAAAGCTCGATCGCATCGCGCTTATTTGCCGCGAGGGACTTTCGGGCGCCCGCGTGGTCCGGGCGTTTGTGCGCGAGGACCACGAGCGCGAGCGTTTTGCCCAGGCGGCCGATGACCAGGCGCGTGTCGCAATCGCGGTGGGCAAGCTCTCGTCGATTCTCAACCCCGTCACGTTTTTGGTGATGAACCTGGGCGTGTGCGCCATCCTGTGGGTGGGCGGCATTCAGGTCAACGTGGGCGAGCTCACGCAGGGCCAGGTCATGGCGTTCGTCAACTACATGACGCAGACCCTGACCTCCATCGTGTATGTCGCCAACCTGGTCGTGGTCTTTACCAAGGCGAGCGCCAGTGCATCGCGTCTCAACGAGGTGCTCAATTGCGTGCCGAGCATTACCGACGAGGGCAATCAGCCAGTCGCACTGCCCGAGCCGAGCGAACTGGCGGGTGGCGCTGTTTCGGTCCCGGCGCTGAGCTTTGACCATGCGAGTTTTTCGTTTGGCGCGGGCGCGGCAAATGCCGTGAGCGATGTGACGCTGGAGCTGCTGCTGGGCAAAACGCTTGGCATTATCGGCGGCACGGGTAGCGGCAAGTCCACGCTCGTCTCGCTTATCCCGCGCCTGTACGATGCGAGCACTGGCAGCGTGAGCGTGATGGGCGCCGACGTGCGCACCTGGCCGCTCGATCAGCTGCGCCACGTGGTCGCGACCGTTCCGCAGCGCGCGTCGCTCGTGAGCGGCACGATCCGCAGCAACCTAACCTGGCGCGACGAGTCGGCGACCGACGAGGAGCTTTGGGCGGCGCTCGATATGGCGCAGGCCAGCGAGTTCGTGCGCAACAAGCCGCAGGGGCTCGACGCCCCGGTCGAGGCGGGCGGCAAGAACTTCAGCGGCGGTCAGCGCCAGCGCCTGACCATTGCGCGTGCCCTGGTGGGCTCGCCGCAGGTTCTGATCATGGACGATTCCGCCTCGGCGCTCGACTTTAAGACCGACGCGGCGCTTCGCCATGCCATCCGCGAGCGCAGCGCACGCGGGGCCGCCGCGGGCGGACTCCCGCTGACCACGGTGATTGTGAGCCAGCGCGTCTCGACCGTGCGTGACGCCGACATGATCTGCGTGCTCGATCACGGCTCGGTCGCGGGCCTGGGCGCGCATGACGAGCTGTATGCGACCTGCCAGCTCTATCGCGAGATTTGCCAGTCGCAGCTTCGTCGCGAGGAGCTTGAGGGTCAGCAGGGGAGCGCGATGCCCGCGTCCGCCCCAAGTCCCGCGTCCGCCCCGGCTGCCCCGGCATCCGTCTGCGCAAAGGAGGGCTGCTAAATGAATCCGTATACTTCTTCCGGTTCGGTCGCCACGATGACGGCCAACGTGTCCGGCAACGATAACCTCAACGACTTGAGTGACGGCCCGCGTCAGCCCGGCGACCCCGAGCGCTACCCCGTGGGCGCGGTGACTCGCCGCCTGCTGGGCTACGTCCGTCCGCATCGCATTTCGTTTACGGCGTCGTTTGTGAGCGCCGCCATCTCGGTGATCTTGCAGCTCTATACGCCCATCCTCATCGGCGAGGGCATCGACCTCATCGTTGCCGCCGGGCAGGTGGACTTCGGGTCGCTGCTGCCGCTCGTTACCAAGCTCGCGATTGTCGTGGTGGGCGCGGCGGCCTTCCAGTGGCTGCAGGGCTACTGCGTCAACCGTCTGTCCTACGAGACGGTGCGCGACATGCGCGTGGAGGCGAGCGACAAGCTCAGCCGCATGCCGCTCAGCTTTATCGACGGCCATGCCCACGGCGACCTCATGAGCCGCGTGGTCAACGACGTCGATCAGGTGGGTGACGGCCTGCTGCAGGGCTTTACGCAGCTCTTTACCGGCGTCATCACCATCGTGGGCACGCTCGCGTTTATGCTCTCCATCAACCTGACCATGACGCTCGTTGTGGTGCTCGTCACGCCGCTTTCCATCTTTGCGGCCGGTGCTATCGCCAAGCTTTCCAATAAGAGCTTCACTGCTCAACAGCGCATCCAGGGCCAACTCGGCGGTCATATCGAGGAGTATGTGGGTGAGCAAAAGCTCGTGGACGCCTTCGCCTACGGCCTGCACGCTCAACAGCGCTTCGATGTCCTCAACGCCGAGCTCTATACGGCGGGCGAGCGCGCGCAGTTTATGGGTTCGCTTTCTAACCCCGGTACGCGCTTCATCAATAACATCATCTATGCCGTGGTCGCTGTGATCGGCTGCGTGGGCGTGATCACGGGCGTGCCCGCGGCGCTTACGGTGGGCGGCGTGCAGATTTTCCTGTCCTATGCTAACCAGTACACCAAGCCGTTCAACGAGGTTACCAACGTCATTACGCAAATCCAGACGGCGTATGCCTCGGCGCGCCGCATGTTTGCACTGCTCGACGCCCGCGAGCAGGAGCCCGATGCGCCAGACGCCGTGGAGCTTGCCGCCCCGCGTGTCGAGGTGACTTTTGAACACGTGGACTTTAGCTATGTGCCCGACCGCAAGCTGCTGCAGGATATCTGCATCGAGGCCAAGCCCGGCATGCGTTTTGCCCTGGTCGGCCCCACGGGCTGCGGAAAGACAACGCTCATCAATTTGCTGCTGCGGTTTTACGATATCGATGCCGGACGCATCATGGTCGATGGCCGGTCTTCGCGTGACTACACGCGCGCAAGCCTGCGCCGCGCCTTTGGCATGGTGCTGCAGGATACGTGGCTGTTCGAGGGCACGGTGGCGGAAAATATCGCTTACGGTTGCCCGGATGCCACGCGTGAACAGGTTATCGAAGCCGCCAAGCGCGCGCACGCGCACAAGTTTATCGTGCAGCTGCCAAGCGGCTACGATACGGTCATCGGCGAGGACGGCGGCATGTTTAGCCAGGGTCAAAAACAGCTGCTGTGCATCGCGCGCGTCATGCTCACCGACCCGGCGATTCTGCTGCTGGACGAGGCGACGTCGAGCATCGATACCCGCACCGAGCTGCAGGTGCAGGCGGCATTCGACGAGCTTATGGCCGGCCGTACGAGCTTTGTGGTGGCGCATCGCCTGAGCACCATCCGCAACGCCGACTGCATTCTGGTGATGCGCGACGGCGAGATTATCGAGCGCGGCACGCACGACGAGCTGCTAGCGGCAGGCGGCTTCTACGCCGAACTCTACCGCAGCCAATTCGCCCAGTGAGCAAGCCCGTGGGGCAAATTAATCAGGTTTGTTTGTCCCATAGAGCGATCTTGTTATATAGCGTTCTACCAGCGCGTGAAACATTTTGACGATACTCCGTGACACAATTTGACGGCGTTTTGTGAAACAGTTTTTCGGACATTCGTGCAACGTTCTGCGGCGGTTTCAATCCGAAGTACATACTGTTCGAAATCTGTCCAAAGATGTCGTCTGCGTCGCCAATCGACAGACGGTGGTTTACATCTGTCACGTTAGTACTAAGATATTCATCTAATAAATTGCATTAGTGGCTTTAGTTTTGGGGGAAACGAGGCAACGTGACTATGACGTGCTCTTTGGTGGTTAACAGCAAGAGCGGTAATACCAGGATGGTTTCGGGTGCGATCAAGCGCGCTCTGCAGGCTGCGGGCGTTGAGTTTGTCCACGCTGCGGCGTTGAGCGACGATGCGGACGCAGATCAGGTTGCGCTCGAGGCGCAGGGCGCCTGCGCGGCCGACACGGTGCTCGTCGGTTTTTGGTGCGACAAGGGTGCGTGCACGCCTTCGGTCGCGGCGTTGCTCTCCGCCTTGCACGGCAAGCGCGTCTTCTTGTTTGGCACCTGCGGTTTTGGCGCCGACCAGAGCTACTATCAGCAGATTATCGACCGCGTGACCTCCAATTTGGCCAACGATGCCGAGCTTGCGGGCTGGGCGATGTGTCAGGGCAAGATGGGCCCCGCGGTCAAGCAGCGCTACGAGGCCATGCTCGAGCAAGATCCCGACAACGCGCGCTATAAGATGCTGCTCGACAACTGGGTTGCCGCAAAGGACCATCCCACCAAGGAAGATCTGGATAACATGGCTGCAGCCGCCAAAAAGGCCGTGCTGGGGGAGTAGCTCCCATCGCTGACGGCGGTCGGTCCATCTTTCTAAATGAAACGTCCTCCCGGGCGTCGGGGCACGAAGTTCCCTGCTCTACAGTCCTGCGCAAGACGAAGGCCACATTAAGTGGCCTTCTTTGCGTGCGGAACTCGCGATGAACTTCGTGCCCCGACGCCCGGGAGGACGCCTCTTTATTGATGGGAGGCCTGATAGGTCGATGGTTCCGTGCCCGGATGCGTCCAAAGTGGGACGGGCTTTCCGGATGGTCAGGCTTTCGAAAAATGCGTCCCGGAATTTGCCTTTGGAATGGGACGTAGTTTCCCGTTGAGGTGCTTTGCGGAAAGTGCATCCCACTCTGGGCGGTCGAAGTGGGACACAACTTTCCCAATGAGAGCCAACCGGAAACCACGTCCCAGAATCAGCCCCCAAAGTGGGACGCACTTTCCCAACGAGCCTCAACCGGAAAATACATCCCGGAATCCAGCTGAATAGTGGGACACACTTTCCCAATCGGGTCCCAAGCGGAAACTGCATCCCATTCCAGACAAGAATTCCGGGACACACTTTCCGCAAACAAAGAAGGCCACATAACGTGGCCTTCGTCTTGCGCAGGACTGTCCGAGCAGGGAACCTTATATGCCTCCGCCCGGACAGACGTTTCAGTTATGAACTCGCAGCTAGTCGTTACTTGATCTTGGTCGTACCCGGTGCCAGGTTGGGGTCGGTCTCGTTGGCCTCGGTCTGGAAGTGCTCGGTGTACACGTTCTTGCCATCGCGGAACATCTCGTAGTACTGCATCTTGGCGTAATCCTCGCGCGCCTTGGTGGCGGCTGCTGCGGCGGCGTCGTCACCGGTGACGTTGGAGGAGAGCGCCCAGCGCAGGCTGGCGTCCTCGTAGCCGACCGAGTTGATGGCGGGCAGTGACTCGCGCAGCGTCATGTGCGCCTTCTGGTAGTCGGTCAGCGGTGCGCCGATCAGCTGCATCAGCTGCGTGGACAGGTAGTTGGTGGACAGGTCGTCGACCTCGCTCGTCTGGTCGCAACCGGCAACGTCGTAGTTAGCCCAAATGATGTAGTCGGTCTGCCACAAGCGCTCCTGGTGGGTAGCGTCGTCCTCGCCGGTAAACCACTTGTCGTTGAACTTGGACGGGAAGAACGGCTGGTGGTCGCCCCAGAACACCACGACCACCTTGCGGTCGAGCTTGCTCAAGGCGTTGAGGAAGTAGCGCAGCGCCTGGTCGGACTGCTCGATGCACGAGACATACTCGTCGACATCGGATAGCGTGCCGTCCTCGACGGTCTTGGCGTCCAGATCGGTCGTGTCGATATTCAGGTGCATCTGCTTGTCGACCGGCAGCAGGCCCGTATCGTAGCCCGAGTGGTTCTGCATGGTCACGTCGAAGATAAACTGCGGATCGGCGTTCTGGTCGAGCAGCTCAAGAATCTTGTCGTAGGTAGCCTGGTCGGTCACCATGCCGCGCAGGGTATCGGCGCCCTGGAAATCGTTGATGGACAGGAACTGGTCAAAACCAAAGTCCTTGTAGACGTTCTCGCGGTTCCAGTTGGTTGCGTGGTTGGGGTGCATGGCCGTGGTGGAATATCCGAGCGATTTGAACTGCTCTGCCAGATTCCCGGTCGTTTCCATGTTGTAGATGGTGTAGGGGTACACGCCCGAGCCCAGGTTGGCCATGGAGTTGCCGGTCATAAACTCAAACTCGGTATTGGCGGTGCCGCCGCCGTAGGCGCTCACGTAGAGCTTGCCGCGGCTGAGGCAGTTGGACAGGTTCTTAAAGTACTGCGGGCCTTCGTAGCCGGCGCGCATGTTCTGGTAGATCGAAAGATCCGAGAAGGTCTCGTTCATGATGGCGATGACCGTGGGCTTCTCGCTGTCGAACTGCTCCTTTGCGGCGGCGCGCTCGTCGCTCTCGGCCGCGTCGGACTTGTCGTAGGCCTTGGCGTACTTTTTGAGCGTGGCCTTGGCATCGTCGACGGAGTAGTCGGCGGGTTTGGGCGGCTTGATGGACTGCGCTGCGCTAATGAAAGCGGGCAGGTAGCCCTCGCGCCAGTAGCTCTCGAGCGGGCGCCAGGTGTAGACGGTGATGCCGAGGGTGTTGTAGTAGTCGATGAGCGTGACGTGTGCGGTCACACCGCCCAGGCACAGCACGGCGACGAGCAGGTTGGTGAGCAGCATGCGCTTGGCGTTGGCGGCGCCCTTCTGACGGTGCGGTGCCACCAGGCCGGCGTACTCGCACAGCAGCATGGCGATGGCGGTAAAGCCCATGGACAGCACGCAGAACAGTGAGATCGAGAAGGTGTAGCCGGTGCCGGCGACCGCGGCGGCGGTGGAGATGGCCGAAAGGTCGCCCGGCTGGATGGGCATGGATTTAAATGTGATGACGAAGAACTCGGCAATGCCCAGGACAAAGAGGGCAAAGGCCAGGACCGCGGGAGCTGCGCCGTGGCGCTGGAACAGGAAGAACAGGCCGGTCATGAGCGTGGTGATGATGGCCCACTCGAGCAGGATGCACAGGGGGTAGACCCAGGTAAAGTCGTGGTTGGACGATACCTCCATGCCTAGCAGCGCAAAGACGCCGGCGAGCAGCAGGCACAGCACGGCGGCGACGAGCGGCTTGCCCACAAAGGCGCCGCGCAGGCGGGCGAGCTTGCCGGTGGGAGCGGGGGCGTCGGGCGCGGCGAACGCAAAGACGCGCGGGGCGATGCGGTCGCGTGCGATGCTGGCCCAAGCGCAGCCGGTGAGGATGGCGTTGGTCAGGATGAGCATCACAAAGGCGAGCGGCTCGTTTTGGGCGACGAGGCCAATGGCGCCCCAAATGGTCAAAAAGAGCTGGAACAGGCCGAAGGCGACGCTCCACCCAAGAGCGCTTTTGGCAACGGTGCCCGACTGAGCGCGAATGGCCTTGGCCTCGCGCAAGACAAGGTAGACGGTCGCCGCAAGACCGACGAGCGAGATGGCGGCAGCGAACATGCTGAGACTCCTCACAAACTAAAACGTACGAAAGCGGGGGTTTACCCGATTGTTACCAAGATATGCGCTGCAATTGGTGTCTGCGCACAACAACCAGCCATATTAACGCGCACGTGTGGCGGTGTGGCGCAATGTAGTGGCGACCTGCGCGATAATGGACGGGAATTACACGGAAACGTAAAGGCTTCTTAAAGAATTAGCGAGGATAGAGCTATGGGCGAGCAGGTTTGTATGACGGGTGCCGAGTACTGCGGCGGAGCTGCGGGCGTGGATGCGAACGGTTATCCGGTCGAGACTACGGGTAATGCGGTGCTGGACACGTTGGAGCACCGTTCCTCCACGCGTGCCTTCGCGCGTGATGACGACGACCGTCCCGTGGCGGTGACCGACGAGCAGCGTGCGGCGATTCTGCATGCGGCGAGTCGCGCGCCGTCGGCGGGCGCCATGATGATGTATTCCATCGTGAGTATCCGCGAGCAGGCTACGCTCGACCGCCTGGCCGACCTGTGCGACCACCAGCCCATGATCGCCAAGGCGCCCTGGGCACTAATTTTTGTGGTCGATTATGCCAAGTGGATCGATCTGTTTGAGCACGTGGGCTGCTTTGAGCCCGAGTTTGTCGAGCGCACGGGCAAGGCACCTCGCCGCGCGCCGGGTTTGGGCGACTTTGCCATCGCAGCCCAGGACGCCGTGATCGCCGCGCAAAACGCCGTGGTTGCCGCCGAGGCCCTGGGCCTGGGGAGCTGCTATATCGGTGATATCGTCGAGAATGCCGAGGAAGTTGCCGAGCTGCTCGATCTGCCGCCCTATACCATGCCGTTGTCGATGCTCATCATCGGCACGCCCCGTAAGGAGCGTCCGGCCATTGCGCATCCCGTGGTGAACCTGGTGCACGAGGAGCGCTACTGCCGTGCGGATGCCGCGACCATGGATGCGCAGGTGGCCGAGATGGACGCGATGTTCCGTCCGCATGCCCGCGAGGTGGGGGAGCGCGTCGTGGACATCTATACCCGCAAGCACACGAGTCCCTTTATGGCCGAGATGAGCCGCTCCATGGAGTGGTGGTTCAAAAATTGGCTCGGAAAATGACGAATGTGACAAAGGGACAGTCCCTTTGTCACATTCCATATCGCCGCGGTGGCCTAAAGGCCGTATAAATGTTTATCTAGCTGGGAAAACAGTGCCATTCAAACATAGGACGATTACCTATAATCCCTTCGAACATTAAAGTTGGGAGGAAACCGGCTTATGGAACAAAAGGCCAAGGAGGCAGCCTCGCACGCTGCGATTCCTGTGAGCATCTCGGCGATGCTCGTCACGCTGGGCGTGGTGTACGGCGATATCGGCACCAGCCCTATGTATGTAACCAAGGCGCTCGTTGCCGGCAACGGCGGCATCGGAAGCGTCACGGAGGAGTTCGTGCTCGGCGCGCTCTCCCTTGTCGTGTGGACGGTCACGCTGCTGACCACCATCAAGTATGTGCTCATCTCGCTGCGCGCCGATAACCATGGTGAGGGCGGCATCTTTGCCCTGTACAGCCTGGTCAAGCGCTGCGGCAAGTGGCTTATCATCCCCGCCATGCTGGGTGGCGCCGCGCTGCTCGCCGACGGCATCCTGACGCCGGCCGTTACCGTTACCACGGCCATCGAGGGCCTGCGCACCATCCCGGCGGTCCATGCCGTGCTGGGCGATGACCAGGGCCGCGTCGTCGCCATTACGCTCGCCATCATCATCGTGCTCTTCTTGGTACAGCGCATCGGTACGGCCAAGATCGGTCACGCCTTTGGCCCCATCATGACGCTGTGGTTCCTGTTCCTGGGCGGCACGGGTCTGTTCTTTGTCTTCCAGCACCCCGCCGTGCTGCTGTGCCTCAACCCGGTGCGCGGCATCGCCTTTTTGCTGAGCCCCAACAACCACGCGGGCATCATGATTCTGGGCAGCTGCTTCCTCGCCACCACCGGTGCCGAGGCGCTCTACTCCGACATGGGCCACGTCGGCCGCGGCAACATCTACGCTACCTGGCCGTTCGTTAAGTGCTGCCTGCTGCTTTCCTATATGGGCCAGGGCGCTTGGCTTATGAACAACGCTGCCAACCCCGAGCTCATGGGCATTGCCGACCTCAACCCGTTCTACCAGATGCTCGCCCCGGGCCTGCGTCCGTTTGCCGTCGGCCTTTCCACCGTTGCGGCCATCATTGCCTCGCAGGCGCTCATCACCGGCGCATTCTCGCTGGTGTCCGAGGCCAGCCGTCTGGACCTCATGCCGCACATGCAGGTCTTCTACCCTGCCGAGACCAAGGGCCAGCTCTACATCCCCATGGTCAACAACGTCATGCTTGTCGGCTGCGTCATCGTGGTGCTGCTGTTCCAGAACTCGGCGCATATGGAAGCCGCGTACGGCCTTGCCATTACGCTGACTATGATGTGCACCACGCTGCTGCTCTTCTTCTACCTGCACGAGGAGCGCAAGCTCAAGGTTGCTCCGTGGATCTTCGCGGCCTTCTTCCTTTTGCTCGAAGGCTTCTTCTTCGTGAGCTCGCTCACCAAGTTCTTCCACGGCGGCTACTTCACCATCCTCATGGCTGCACTCATCATGGGCATTATGGTGTGCTGGTACAACGGTACGGCTGTTGAGCAGCGCCAGTTTACGCTGCTGCCGCTGCGCAGCTACCTGCCGCAGCTCAAGCGCCTGCGCGACGACGACCGTTACGAGCGCATGAGCGACAACGTCGTGTACCTGACCAAGGACACCCATACCGACTACATCGATCGCGACATCGTCTACTCGATTCTGGACAAGCATCCCAAGCGCGCCCGCGCCTGGTGGTTTGTGAATGTCGAGACCATGGACGAGCCGCATACCTTTGCCTATTCGGTCGAGACGTTCGGCACCGACTACGTGTTCCGCGTGCATCTGTACCTGGGCTACAAGATCAACCAGCGCGTCAATGCCTACCTGCGTCAGGTTGTTCAGGACCTGGCTGCCACTGGCGAGCTGCCGCCGCAGACGCATGACTACTCGGTCTACAAGGACCCGGGTAACATCGGCACGTTCAAGTTCGTCCTGATCCGTAAGCTTTTGGCGCCCGAAAGCGACGTGGAGCCGAGCGAGCGTACGGCCATCACGCTCAAGTACATCATCCGCCGTGCCGCCGGCACGCCCGCGCGTTGGTACGGCCTGGAGAACTCCAACGTGAGCTTTGAGTACGTGCCGCTGTTCACCAAGTTCAAGGCCGTGAACAAGATGCAGCGCCTGGCTCCCAACGAGCGGCCGTAGGCGACGCTCGAGGTTTGTCTGCGAACGGGCGGGCTTGTATTGACGGGGATTGAGTCCTGGGAGGAAACCATGGATGCAAAGGTGCTTGACGGTCGCGATCTTGCGGCCGAGCTGGTGCGTGAGGCGCGCGTCGACGCCGCCGAAGATCGGTTCTTTACGAATCGTGCCAACATGGACATGGCCGACCGCGTGATCTCGATCGTGGTTACGCTGCTTGTCGCGGCGTGCGTTTGCGCGCTGCTCGCGCACGTGTTGTTTGTCTAGCGACCGCCGGTTGCAAAGGCTATACACTTGGAACCACCACAAGGGAAACCACCACAAAGGTGCCTGTCCCTTTGTGGTGGTTTTTGTTTTTGAGAGAGGGGCGGGGCACTGATGGACGTCCGTACGGACGGCGATATTGCCGATAGCTTTTGGTGGCGGCGCACAACTCTGACGCGCCGCACTCCTCTGTATGACGCCTGCGTATCGGTGGGGCTGCTGGTCGCGGCGACGATTATGGGCGCGCTGCTCGACCATCCGGGTCTCGCGCCGAGCATCATGATCGTCTATGTGTTCGCCGTTCAGCTGTGCGCATTCTTTACCTGGAGTCGCCTGTATTGCTTGCTGAGCTCGGCTGCCGCCGTGGCGCTTTACAACTTCTTGTTTGTCGACCCGCGCTACTCGCTGTCGCTTATCGACCGCGGCTATCCCGGCATGTTCTTCATCATGTTCGTGGTCTCGCTTGTGTCGAGCTCGATTGCGTTGGCCCTGCGCCGTGCCTTGGCACAGGCTGCCGCCAGCGACCGCCGCACGCATATGGTGCTCGAGACCAACCGCATGCTGCAGCGGTGCGCCGATCAGCAGCAGATTGTCCATGCCATGGCAACGCAGCTTGCGCGTCTTTCGGGCTGCCCGGTCGTGTGGTACAGCGCCGACGCCGAGGGCGATGACCTGCTGCCGCGTGCGACATACACGGCCGTGGGCGATGCCGCGCCGGTGCACGAACTGGCGCCGCAGATGCCGCCGCGGCTCTCGGCGTCCGCCTATGTGGGAACGCCGCTCGATGCCACCTATGGTGGCTCGGCGTTTTATGGCATCTACCTGACGGTTCGCACAGGCGACGGCTTCGCGCGCTCGGGCGACCCCGCCTCGGTGGTGGGCGTGCTGGCTATCGTTGCCGAGCCCGACGTGCTGACGCACGAGGAGCGGACACTTGCCGATGCTATCGTGAGCGAAGGCGAGCTGGCACTCGATCGCGCCCGCGCCATGGAGGCCCGCGAGGAGGCGGCGGTGCTCGCCAAAAACGAACAGTTGCGCGCCAACCTGCTGCGCTCCATCTCGCACGATCTGCGCACACCGCTTACCAGTATTTCGGGTAATGCCGACGTGCTGCTCGATCAGGGCTCGACCGGCACCGCGGTGCTCGATGCCCAGACGCGCCGCGGCCTGCTTCTATCCATTCGCTCGGATGCGCAATGGCTCAACGCCACCGTCGAGAACCTGCTCGCCATCACCAAGCTCGAGGGCGGCGGCATGCATCTGTCGACAACGCTCGAGCTCATGGACGATATCGTCGAGGAGGCGCTGCGCCACGTGAACCCTGCCGTGCGCGAGCACGACCTTAAGGTGGTGGCGTGCGATGAGCCGGCGCTCGTCAACGTCGATGCGCGCCTGATGGTGCAGCTGGTGGTCAATCTGGTGAACAACGCCATCACCTATACGCCCGCAGGCTCGCATATCATGATTTCGATTGGCGTCGACGATGGACGCGTGGCGTGCTCGGTGGCCGATGATGGTCCGGGCATCGCACCCGAGGATCGCGAGCGCATCTTTGAGTCGTTCTATACCGCCAACCATGGCCTGGCCGACAGCCACCGTAGTGTGGGCCTGGGGCTTTCGCTCTGCCGCTCCATTGCGCTGGCGCATGGCGGTAGCATAGAGGTTGCCGCGGCGGACCCGCACGGCTCGGTCTTTACGATTGAGCTTCCCGTCGCCGATGTTTCGTTTGATAAGGAGTAGCGCCGTGCCGAACTCTGCCGTAAAACCGCTCATCTTGGTCGTTGAGGACGACCCCGCTGTCCGCAACCTTATCGTTGCCGCGCTCGAGGCGCACGGCTTGCGCCACATGGCTGTGGAGACCGCCCATGCCGCCATCGCCGCCGCCTCATCGCAGGCACCGAGCATTGTGCTGCTCGATCTGGGCCTGCCCGATATGGACGGCGTCAAGGTGGTGGAGTCGGTGCGCGCATGGTCGGGCATGCCGATCATCGTGGTCTCGGCGCGCAGCGAGGATGCGGACAAGATTCGCGCGCTCGATGCCGGCGCCGACGACTACCTGACCAAGCCGTTTTCGGTCGAGGAGCTGCTCGCGCGTATTCGCACGACGCTCAGGCGCCTTTCGTATGCGCAAACGGGCGGTGTTGCCTCCGAGGGCTCGTTCGATACCGGTGAGCTGCATATCGACTTTGATGCCGGCATTGCCACGATGGATGGCGAGGAGCTGCATCTGACGCCGATTGAGTACAAGCTCCTGTGCCTGCTGGCACATAACGCCGACAAGGTACTGACGCACCAGTTTATCCTGCACGAGATTTGGGGCACGGCAACTAAGAGTGACCTGGCAAGCCTGCGTGTCTTTATGGGTACGCTGCGTAAAAAGATAGAGTCCGACCCCGCGCATCCGCGTTACATCCAAACGCACGTGGGTATCGGCTATCGCCTGGTCACCCAAGGCTAGATCGCCAACCACCATCCCAATATGAGTTGCGGTGAAATACGGTCTAAATTTACCTAATTCCAGGCAAAACAGTCCGTATTCCACCGCAACGTTGTCTATTTATTCTTGGGCTTGCTGGCGTAGAACTTCTTCTTTTTGGACTTGCCGGCAGGGGAGGGTTTGCCAGCAAAGTTGGACTTGCCGTTGCCGTGCGGCCCCTGGTCGCCTGCCTGCGCGTGCGCGGGCGCTGCCGCGCGAGGCTTGCGGGCCTCGGGGTTGCGCAGCTCCTCGGTTCGCTCGGCAATCTCCTCGGCGCTAAAGCCGACCTCGGCCATGGCGTCCTCGATGGGCAGGCGGCGCACGATATAGCAGTGGTGCACCTTCTGGTTGCGCGCGAAGTCCTCGGGAATGGTCTGCGTCGTAATGTCCTCCAGCACGACGCCCGCGCGCGCGAGCTTGCGCGTCTCGGGGCGGAAGCCGCGCAGGTTGCAGCTAAAGATGGCGTGGCCGCCCTGTGCGAGCAGGCGCGATACGCCGACCAACAGCTCAACATGGTCGCGCTGGACATCCCAGGTACGGCGGCCCATCTTTGACGAGTTCGAGAACGTGGGCGGGTCGACAAAGATCAGGTCCCAGCGGTTGCGCGTCTGGCGCTGGTCACGAATCCAGGCGAGCACGTCGTCGCGCACAAAATGATGCTGCGGACCAACAAAGCCGTTCTGGCGCATATTGCGCTCGGCCCAGTCCAGATAGGTGTTGGAGAGGTCGACCGTCACGGTTTCCTCGACGCCGCCATCGGCCGCGTAGCAGGTGGCGGTGCCGGTGTAGGCAAACAGGTTGAGGAAGCGGCGCGCCTGCTTGGCGTGCTCGCGCACCAGGTTGCGCGTGACGCGGTGATCCAGGAAGATACCGACGTCCAGGTAGTCGTCAAAGTTGACGGCGAAGGTGAGTCCGCCCTCTTCGATGAGCGGCAGACGGCGGCGTGCGATATTGGCGCGCTCGCCCGATGCGCCCTTGCCGGCGCCCTGTTTGCCGTACTGCGAGCCGCCGCGTGAGCGCATGCGGGCCTTGGCGTGCATGCGCTCGGCCGGAACATCAAGGATGCGCGGCGCGATGGCCAGAATGTCGAGCATACGGGCCTGGGCCAGCGCGGGGTCGATGGTCTTGGGTGCGGCGTATTCGGCGATGACGAGCCAACGCCCCGGCGTCTGCGGGCAGCCCTCGTACAGGTCGATGGCGGCGGAGTAGTCGGGTAGGTCGGCATCGTAGACGCGGTAGCAGCTCACGCCCTCGCGCTTGGCCCACTTGCGGCGCAGACGGGCATTCTTGCGCAGGCGATTGGCGAACTGCTCGGACTCCGGGATGAGCACGGGCAGCGGCTTGCCGTCGCCCAAGTCGAGCATGGCGGCAGGCGCGGGCATGGCGGAAGCGGCGGCTTCATCGTTGACTTCGTTGGCATCCGCAACCTCGGCCTCGACATCCGCACTGGTCGCAGCTTCGAATGCTGCGGCGGCGTGGTCGAGCGAGGGCCAAACCTCAATAGCCGCCTCCTCGTTATTGGGCATGACGGCGATCGAGTGCTCGGGCTCGGCGTGGAGCGCGCGGGCCAGCAATCCGTCGCGGGTGAGCGCGGCGACCGGCGCGGCGGTGAGCTCAGGCGCGCGGCGCAGTTCGCCGATCAGCGTCATGGCGTCGTGCATGAGCGAAAGCGGGGTCTCGGTCGTGTCCGCGACCAGGGCGGCACCGGCAACGGCACCTGCGTGGTCCAGCACGGTGGCGGACTTGGCGGCGCAAAAATCGACAAAGCGCTTGTAGCCGGCACACTTAACCATGCGCTCGGCGGTCTTGCGGGCGGTGGGGTCGATGCCTGCGGCCACGATGCGCGCCTGGCGCTCGCGCGCTGCCGCCTCGCGCTCGCGCGCCTCGGCAAGCAGCTGCTCCCACAGAGCGGCGTCGTGTAGCTGCCAGCCCTCAAAGCCCCAGCGCTCGCGTGCGGCGCCCGGGGCGCGGTCGGTCAGAATGTTCACGGCTTCCAGCAACAGGCCGCCGCCGGCGCACGAGGCATCGATTAGCGTGGGAAGGGCTTCATTCTCGTAATCGTCGGCCGTCAACTCGCGCTCGCACAGTGCGGTCCAGCCGACCTGCGCCAGCACCAGGGCGGCGTAGTCGGGGCGCAACACGTGCGCACCCTCGCCGGCACGGGTCGCCGCGGGCGGCAGGCGCTTGAACAGCGGGTCGCCCGAAAGGTCCAGGCTGATGCTCGCGCGGCGCTGGCGCAGCGAAAGCAACAGGTGAACGTCGGGATCGGCAGCGTCGACATCGGCGCGACGGCCCGTGGTCTCGGCCAGACGGTCGCACAGCGCGTCCTTGGCGCGCAGGGCCGAGAAGCGCGTGTTGCGCAGCTGCTCGGTCACGCCGCGGGCGGTGATGGCAATGGTGGCGCCGGGGCGGACGATGTTCTCCCAGGCGATGTCGTAAACGCTATCGTACAGCTCATCGGCATCCTGCGCCTCAAAGCGCCCGAGCACCGCAAACACGCGGCTCGCTAGGCGCGACCACAGACAGGCGCGGTAGCCTTCTTCGAGCTCGCCCTCAAACGTGGCGCGGCCCTTCAGCCGGCGAACATGCGAAAGCCCGAGGCGTTTAAGCTCATCGGCGAGTGCGGACTCAAAGCCTTCGGGGCAGCTTGCGTAAAATTCCATGGGTGACCTCTCTGGTTGCGTCGCTCCATTATATGATGGATGCTTCGTTTGCCCTTATCCTCGAAAGGAACCCATATGATTGATGCGTGTCCCGAACCCGCTGTGCTCTTTTTTGACGTGGACGGCACGCTGACGTCGTTCGATCCCGACAACATGACCGACAAGGACTTTTCGGCGGTTCGCCCCTCGCAGGCGGTCGTCGAGGCGTTTCATCGTCTGCGCGACGCGGGACACAAGGCGTTTATCTGCACGGGTCGCCCCCTGTGGCTCATCGCCGATAGCTTGCGTGCGCTCGACCCCGCGGGCGTCGTTGCCATGGCGGGCGCCACGCTCGAGGTCGAGGGCCGCGTGGTGCATGAGGACTGCTTTGACGAGGACGTTATCGAGGAGCTTGCGCGCCGTATGGCCGCGGCAGGGATTGAGGCCTTTTTCGAGACCAACGTGGCTACTTTTGCCCTGGAACCCGCGGGTGTTGAGCGGTCGTCTCTGATCGGCACTTCTGTGGTGCACAGCACCGAGGAAATGCGCGTCGACGGCCGTCTGCGCGTGGGCAAGGTAGGCATCGTCGCGAGTGACCTGGCTCGCGTAGCCAACGATGATGGCTTTATCGATCGCGAGTTTGAGCTGTGCAACACCGGTGGTCAGAATCGCGAGCTGAGCCCCAAGGGCATTGACAAGGGCGTGGGCGTGGCGCGAGCGCTGGAATACCTGGGTCGCACCGGCAACGCGCGCACCTTTGGCTTTGGTGATTCCGGCAACGATCTGGGTATGCTCGCTGCTGTCGAGACGGCCGTGGCCATGGGCAACGCCATGCCCGAGGTCAAGGCGCTCGCCGACTACGTGACCGACGATGTCGCACACGATGGCACCGTCACAGCGATGCAGCATTTCGGCCTCATCTAATGAATCCTGCGTTCTGACGTTTACTCAAACTGTGACTCTTTGCTTTTACATGCTCAATCGATTTATCAATCCAAACACTGAGGTGTTTATACCGTTCGCCGAGAAGATAAAAAACCGCAGCTCACGCCTTGATAAACGTAGGTAAAGTGTTTAGCAGTTTAACGCCCATGTGCAAGCGAAAGGAATCAGGCAGATGGCAATCAAGGTGTTCGCTGACGGTGCAAACCTCGAGGGCATGCTCGACATGTACGAGAACGGCAACGTTCAGGGTTTCACGACCAACCCGTCCCTTATGAAGAAGGGCGGCGTGACGGACTACCGCGCGTTTGCCAAGGAGGTCCTGGCCCACATCACCGATGTGTCCGTCTCGTTTGAGGTTTTTGCCGACGACGTCGAGACCATGGAGGTCGAGGCCCGCGAGATCGCTACCTGGGCCGAGAACGTCTACGTCAAGATTCCGTGCGTGACCACCAAGGGCGAGTCCACCGCCGAGCTGGTGCGCAAGCTTTCGGCCGACGGCATCAAGGTCAACGTCACCACCATCTTTACGCCTAAGCAGGTTGACGAGATGGTCGAGGCCGTTGACACCGAGACGCCGTCTATTATCTCGCTCTTTGCCGGCCGTATCGCCGATATCGGCGTCGACCCCATTCCGTTTATGACGGAGTCGGTCAAGAAGGCCGCCGTCAAGCCCAACTGTGAGGTCCTGTGGGCGTCCACGCGCGAGCTCATCAACATTTACCAGGCCGAGGCCTGCGGTTGCCAGATCATCACGGTGCCCAACAACATCCTGGCCAAGCGCAAGAACATCGGTCGCGACCCGTACGAGGTCTCGCTCGACACCGTCCGCGGCTTTGCCAAGGATATCGCCTCGCTCGGCTTCCATATCCTGCCGTAACGCGAACACTGGCTGCGCCGAGGGTTGTTCGCCCCGGCCTTTCCTTTCCCTATCGCTCACGCGCTTCGCGAGGGTCGCGCTAGGCAAAGGAAAGGCCGGGGCTGCCGACACGAACTTGCCAGCAGGTTGGTAATCGGCTTCCATATCCTGCCGTGGACAAAGGTACCCCCGCCTGCGCCGTGCAAAATTGAGAGTATTCAGCAAGGTAAAGGCTTTTACCAGCTAGATAAAGCACGGAACAGCCCCCGTTTTGGCTCTGACGACGCTAAAACGGGGGCTGTTTTTGCTTTTTCGCCTCTGAGGGGCATCCGGAACGGCGGAATTTGCAGAATACTCGCGATTTTGCACGTCGCTACCGGGGGGACCCTTGCTTTGGCGGTTTACTTCCCCTGCACCATGGTCAGGGAGATCTTTTTGCGGTCGCGGTCGACCTTCTCTACCCACACCTTTACCGTGTCGCCGACGCGTACCACGTCGCTCGGGTGCTTGACAAAGCGGTTGGCCAGCTTGGAGATGTGTACGAGGCCGTCCTGGTGCACGCCGACGTCGACGAACGCGCCAAAGTCGACGACGTTGCGCACCGTGCCCTTGAGCTCCATGCCGGGCTCTAGGTCGTCGATGGAAAGCGCTGAGCGGCTAAAGACCACCTCGGGCGCGTCGTCGCGCGGGTCGCGACCGGGCTTCTTGAGCTCGTTGACGATGTCGATGAGCGTCAGGGTGCCGCAGTCCAGGTCGCTTGCCAGCGCCGAGATGCTGCCCAGACGGCGCTCGATATCGGGCACGCCGCCACGGCTGAGTTCACTGGCCGCCACACCGGCGCGCTCCAAGACGGATGTGGCCACCTCGTAGCTTTCGGGGTGGACGCTCGTCGCGTCGAGCGGGTTCTTACCGCCACTGATGCGCAAAAAGCCCGCGGCGTTGAGGTATGCCTTGGGTCCCAGCTTGGGGACCTTCTTGAGCTGGCGGCGATCGGTAAAGGCGCCGTTTTCCTCGCGGTAGGCCACGATGTTTTTGGCCACGCTCGGCGTAATACCCGATACGTATCCCAGCAGACTTGCGCTCGCGGTGTTTACGTCGACGCCTACGCGGTTGACGACGTCCTCCACCACGTGGCCCAGAGTGCGCGAGAGCTCGGCCTGGTCAAGGTCGTGCTGGTACTGGCCCACGCCGATAGACTGGGGCGGAATCTTGACGAGCTCTGCCAGCGGGTCTTGCAGGCGACGGCCCAGGCTCATGGCGCCACGCACGGTGACGTCCAGGTCGGGATATTCCTGGCTGGCGAGCTCGGAGGCGGAGTACACCGACGCGCCGGCTTCGTTAACGATGGTGTAGCGAAGGCTGGGCGCCTGCTCGGCAATGAACTCCGAGACGACTTCCTCGGTCTCGCGGCTGGCGGTGCCGTTGCCGATGACGATGGTGTTGATGCCGTCCTTCTTGACGAGGCGGGCGAGCTCGCGCTTGGTGCCGGCGACGTCGTGACGCGGCTTGGTGGGGTAGACCACGCCGTGGTCGAGCAGCTTGCCGGTCTCGTCCATAACGGCGACCTTGCAGCCGGTGCGGTAGCCCGGATCGAGCGCGAGCACGCGGGCGCCGCGCACGGGGCGTGCCGAGAGCAGGCCCTCAAGGTTCTTGGCAAAGACGTTGATGGCCTCGGTCTGGGCGCGAACGGTGAGCTTGGCGCGGGCCTCGCGCTCCAGCGAGGGGGCCATCAGGCGCTTGTAACCGTCGGTGATGGCGGCGTCAAAGACGGGCGCGAAGACGCCTTGGCGTCGGGGCCAACGGCTGCCGAGGCGTGCCGTGGCAGCGGCGCCGTCGACGTTCACGCGCACGCGGAGCTTGCCCTCGCGCTCACCGCGGTCGATAGCCAGCACACGGTGGTTGGGAATACGGCGCAGCGGCTCGTCAAAGTTGTAGTAGGGCTCGTAGGGAGTCTTCTCCGCGGGGTCGGTAGCCTCGACGACGATATCGGCGGTGTTTTGCGTAAAGGCGCGCAGGTCGGCGACGTTCTCGGGGTCCTCGGCCACCGTCTCGGCCACGATGTCGGCGGCGCCGGCGAGCGTCTTCTCGGGCGTGTCGAAGCCGGCCTCCTCGTTGACGTATGCCGCGGCGGCGTCGAGTGCGCTGCCCTTGGCCGAGGCCTGCATGATGATCATGTTGGCAAGCGGCTCCAGGCCGGCCTCGCGGGCCTTCTGCGCGCGGGTCATACGCTTTTTGCGGTAGGGCTTGTAGAGGTCCTCGACACGCTGGAGCTGCGTGGCCTCGCGAATTTGCTGCTCAAGCTCTGGCGTGAGTTTGCCCTGGGCGTCGATGAGCAGAATGACGTCCTCTTTGCGCTGTTCAAGATTGCGCAGGTAGGACAGGCGCTCGTCGAGTGCGCGCAGGGCGACGTCGTCCATGCCGCCCGTTGCTTCCTTGCGGTAGCGCGAGATAAAGGGGATGGTGTTGCCCTCGTCGATGAGCTTGACGGCTGCCTCGATGTTGGCGGCCTTAAGGTTGAGCTCGCGGGCAAGCTGGGCGATAAGATCCATGGGACTCCTTGCGTTTAAGGTGCGTTTGCAGCACAGGGCTACCAAGGATACCACCCGTCCCAAAAGACTGTTTTGGAGCCGCGCCACGAAAACGACCCGTCTACTACGTTTTACCCGTAGGGGCTGACCATACCTGGGTTTTCCGAAAATCGGCAAGCCGTTTACCTGCGGTTTTTATTTCGCGAAATTCGGCATGGTTGAGGGTGGTCGGCTAAACGTAGTAGATAGGCCCATTTCGTGGCGCACGAACCAAGCTGAGGCGCAAAATGGCCCCTGCCCCAGAAAAATCGTCGGCAAGGTAGCAAAATGCCCCACGGGCAGGAGGCTGCTCGCGGGGCAAAGAAGAGGGGCTTATTGGTGGCGGACCGAGGGGTCCGGCATGGGGTTTCTGCCGCGGTCGCTCTTAAGGCATTACAGCTCGACGAGCTGGCCGGTCTCGGCGGCCTCCTTGATGGCGTTGAGAAGTGTGAGCGTCTTGACATTATCGGCGGGGGTCACGACGGGCTCGACCTCGCGGCGGACAACCTTCACAAAGTGCTTGAGCTGCATCTTGTGCGGCAACGCCGGGTCGACAGCCGGAATCTCCATCTGCAGCGGCTTGTGCCAGTTGGAGGCGCCGTCATAGGAGAACTGGTGCAGGCGGGGCAGCGACAGGGCGCCCAGGGTTCCGCCGATAAAGTAGGCGTCGGCGTCGAAGGGGCGGTACTGCGGATCCTCGCGAGCGCTTGCCTCCCAGTTCCAGGGGCTGGCGGTGGCGTCGGAGATGGTCATGCTTGCGAGCGCGCCATCGGCAAAACGGACGTTGACCACGGCGGAGTCCTCGGTCTCAAAACCGCGGGCGGCGCTGGACTGCATACCCTGGACGGCAACGGGCTCGCCCAGCAGGTAGCGGAGCAGGTCGACGTCGTGCACCAGGTTGACCAGGATCGGGCCGGCACCCTTCTTGCGGCGCCACTCGACATCGAAGTACTCGTCGTTCTTATAGATCATGTAGTGGAAGCTCGACACGGTGAGCTTGCCCAGCTCGCCAGACTCGATGATCTCCTTGGCCTTGTTGACGAAGGGGTTGTGACGACGGTGCTGACCCACGAGCACGGGCACGCTGGCGGTCTCGGCCTCGGCGGCGAAGGCCTGGGCATCCTCGAGATCGTTGGAGATCGGCTTTTCGATCAACGGCACGATATTGCGCTTCACAGCCTCGCGAGCAACGCCCAGGTGCAGGTCGTTGGGGGTGGCGATGATGACGGCCTCGGGCTTGACCTCGTCCATCATCTGAGCGGGATCGGTGTAAAACGGCACGCCGGCGGCCTCGGCCGTGGCGCGGGCGCCCTCAAAGGCGTCGGCGATGGCGACGAGCTCGGCCTCGGGCTCCTCGGTGACAAAGCGGATGTGGTTGCGGCCCATGGCGCCGGCGCCGATAACGGCAATGCGGACGGGGTTGAGCTCAGACATTTCGACTCCTTAATACTGGTGACCGGTGGAATGCGACAAAGGGGCCGTCCCTTTGTCGCATCGGTAAAACTAGGCAGACTTCTTCTTGCTGTCGGAGACCATCATGTAGACGGTGAGCACGACGGCGATGGCGGCGATCACGATGGCGCCGTAGAAGGACTGCTGGTAGGCGGCGCTGCCGGCCTCGGCGTGATACAGCACGGCGGTGATGGGCTGGCTGATCCAGGTGGAAGCGGCATAGCCCAAAAACATGATGCCGTAGTTGACACCGATGTTGCTGGTGCCAAAGGCGCCACCGGTGAGCGGCGGGTAGATGACGAGCAGGGCGCCAAAGCTAAAGCCGAGCAGGGCGAGCGCAACAAAGAACATGGCCTGCGTAAAGCTCATCGACATGATGACGAGTGCGACGATGGTGACGACAAGGCTGATGAGCAGCGACTTATAGGCGCCGAGCTTGTCGATGATCTGGCCAAAGGACAGACGGCCAACCAGGTTGGCGCAGGTGTTGACGGAGACCACCACACCGCCGAGGGCGACGGCCGCGGCGCTCGTGGGGTCGGCGAAGAGCTGGACGGCGGCGATGGAGGCAACCTTGCCCACGAGCAGGGTGCCCGCGGTGGCGGCAAAGGCGAAGGTGACGATGAGGACCCAGAAGCGCGGGGTCTTGACCATCTCGCCCGGGGTGAGGTCGCCGAAGGTGCCGGCATGCGCGCCGCCCTTGGGGGCCTCGAAGCCCTCGGGCAGCCAACCGGCCTCAGGGGCCTTCAGGAACAGGGCGGAGGCGGCGATCGTCACAAAGAAGATGACGCCGAGTGCCTTGAGGGCGCCAAAGATGCCCAGGCTCGGGATGAGCAGCGAGGCGAGCACTGGGGACAGTACAGCGGGGCCGGCGGTCGAAGCGGCGAGGGTGATGCCGGAGGCGAGACCCTTCTTGTCGATGAACCACTTTTGGCCGGTGGTGAGCGCCGGGTTGTAGCCCAGGCCGTTGCCGATGGCGGCGACGAGCGAGAACCACAGGTAGAACTGCCACGGCTCGGTGACGGTGCCGGACATGAACCAGCCCAGGCCGTAGCACACGGCGGCGGCGATCACGACGTTGCGCGGGCCGATCTTATCGGAGATGCGGCCGGCGAAGATGCCCGTCGCGGCCATGATGGTCTGAAAGACCGGGAAGGCCCAGGTAAGAGCGCTGGACCACTCGGGGTAGACGGCGAGCAGGTTCTTGCTTACGACGGAATACAGCGCGATGGAGCTGATGAAGAACATGGTGACGCACGCGGCGGAAAGCACGACGGCGCGACCCTTGTTGGAGTTGGTGGAAGCCATTGGACTCTTTCTAATCGATACGGGGGAGGAGCAGGCGTATTCGCGGGCCTCCCTGTTAGGTTGGTTTACTGGTCAGTCGGCTTGGCGACGCCGGACTCATCGGACCAGAGCTCGACACCCTTGTTCTTAAGGTAGTTGTCGGCATAGGCGCGACGGCCGCCGGGCTTGGCGGTGAGGTCGCCCATCATGTTGGAGAAGCCGCCGTCGACCTTGATGGCGTCGCCGGTGGTGAAGTCCGAGCGCGTGGACGCCAGGAACATGACGGCGTTGGCGATATCGCTGACCTCGCCGATGCGGCGCGTGGCGATGAGGCGGCTGCGGCTCTTCTCGACCTCGGGGTCGGCGTAGAAGTTGGCCGACATCGGGGTCTTAACGAAGCAGGGCTCGACGCAGTTGGAGCGGACGCCGTAGGGGCCCCACTCGGCGGCGAGCATCTTGGACATCATGTTGACGCCGGCCTTAGTGGAGCTGTACACGCCCGAGAACGTCTCGGGGGAGTGGCTGGCAACGGTCGAGATGTGCACCAGGCGACCCTGGCCGGCCTTGATCATTTCGCGACCAAAGCGCTGCGAGGTGATGAAGTAGCCGGTGAGGTTGACGTTGAGCACCTGCTCCCAGTCGCTCAGCGGCAGGTCCTCCATGGCGGCGAAGCGCAGGATGCCGGCGGTGTTGACGAGAACGTCGACGCGGCCGAAGTCGGCGATGGTGGCGTCGACGGCAGCCTGAACCTCGGCCTCGTCGGTGGCGTTCATCTTGTAACCCTCGGCGTGGATGCCAAACTCAGCGGCGAGGTCGGCGGCAGCGGCCTTGACCTTCTCTTCGTCCAGGTCGAGCAGGACGACGTTGGCGCCGTTGCGGGCGAACTCGCGGCAAATCTCGACGCCCATACCGCCGAGCGCGCCAGTCACGGCGCAGACATCGCCCTCGAGCTTAAGCCAATTGCTCATAGGAACTTCCCTTCTTGTGCCTCCCGGTGGGTCGCTCCCATTAATCGACCCACGTGGTTTTCGCTGGTTATCGTATGCTTTGCATTTGCGCAGGTGAATTGCATATTTGTTAGAATGGCGTTAACCGTAGGTTTACACCGTGCGATGCAGTTTTTCTCAATTGAGCGCGTGGCCTGCGAAAACAACCCCCTGTGGCATCATGTGGCCACAGACGCGAAAACGGGAGATTGACGTGTACGATCGACGACTTGAGGCCATATCGGCCGCCGCGGAGCTGGGAAGCTTCTCACGGGCGGCGGCAAAATTGCGCGTGTCGACCCCGGCGCTCGTCAAGCAGGTGTCGGGCTTCGAGGCCGAGTTTGGCATCACGCTGTTCGAGCGCTCGCATTCGGGCGTCAAGGTGACGCCGGCGGGCGCTCTGCTGGTGGACGACGCGCGCTCGATCATGCGCCAGTCCGAGGACGCGCTGCGCCGCGCCCGACGCGCGGCGGGCGATGGCGGGGCCGTGCGTCTGGGCGTGTCGATGATGTGTCCGGGGCGCCAGACGCTGTCGATGTGGTCGGGCATCCACGATCTGGAACCGTCGCTGCGATTTGAGATCGTGCCGGTAAGCGACCTCTATGACGAGCGCGAATCCGTCATGCGCAGCCTTGGTCGCGAGGTGGATGTAGTGCAGTCGAGTTTTTCGACCCCGCGCTGGGGTGATGCCTGCCAAAAGCTCCGCATCGTTAACGTGACGTTTTATATCGACGTGCCACGGACGAGCCCGCTGGCGCGCAAGACACGCATTACGGTTGCCGACTTAGAGGGCATGCGCCTGCGCGTGCTCCGCCACGGCAACGACGCTATGGACAGCCTGCGTATCGATCTGTTGGCAGACGGCGGCGTGGACGTGATCGATGTGGACAGCTTCGACTTTGCGCTCTTTAACGAGGCGGAGGAAAAGGGCGACGCGGTACTCACCTGCGGAGCGTGGTCGGGGGTGCACCCAGCCTTTGTGGGCGTGCCGTTCCTGTGCGGCCGCGAGGTGCCGGTCTTTTTGCACTATCCGCTCGAGCCCACCCTCCAAGTCCAAAAATTCGTCAACGCCATGGCCCAACTCCTCAAGTAGCTTACACAAAACGAGGCCCTGGCCAAACGGCCAGGGCCTCACTAACTTTTATTCCGTTTTAAATGACGGGCTAATCGCGTACAGGAGGGTGCCCCGGGGACGGGCGGGGTATTTCCTCCGCGCGCAGTTTCGCAGCGCAGCGAGAATGTTTGAGCACGGAGGAAATACCCCGCCCGTCCCCGGGGCACCCTCCGTCAGTAATCGGTCCTACTCCAGCTCAAACGCTCCGGTGTAGAGCTGGTAGTAATACCCGCGCTTGGCGATCAGTTCGTCGTGGTTGCCGCGCTCGATGATGCGGCCGTGGTCCAGGCAGATAATCGCGTCGGAGTTGCGCACGGTGGAGAGGCGGTGCGCGATGACAAACGTCGTGCGGCCCTCCATGAGCTTATCCATGCCGGCCTGCACGATGGCCTCGGTGCGGGTGTCGATGGAGCTCGTGGCCTCGTCCAGAATCATTGCCGGCGGATCGGCGACGGCGGCGCGTGCGATCGAAATCAGCTGGCGCTGGCCCTGCGACAGCTGCGCGCCGTTGCCGGTGAGCATGGTGTCGTAGCCGTCGGGCAGGCGGGTGATAAAGTCGTCCGCGCCCGCGAGCTTGGCCGCCGCGATGCACTCCTCGTCGGTGGCGTCCAAGTTGCCGTAGCGGATGTTGTCCATCACGGTGCCGGTGAACAGGTTCACGTCCTGCAGCACGACGCCCAGGCTTCGGCGCAGGTCGGCCTTGCGGATCTTGTTGACGTTGATGCCGTCGTAGCGAATCTTGCCGTCGGCGATGTCATAGAAGCGGTTGATGAGGTTGGTGATGGTCGTCTTACCGGCACCGGTGGCGCCGACAAACGCGACCTTCTGGCCCGGCTTGGCAAACACGGACACGCCGTGCAGGACCTCGTGGTCGGGGGTGTAGCCAAAGTCGACGTTGTCCATGACCAGGTCGCCGCGCAGCGGCACGTACTCGATCTCGCCGGTTGCGCGGTGCGGATGTTTCCACGCCCACATGCCGGTGTGGTGGTCCGCCTCCTCGAACTCCCAAGTCTCGGGGTTCACCTGCGCGTTGACGAGTGTCACGTAGCCTTCGTCGGCCTCGGGCTTCTCGTCGATGAGCTCAAAGATGCGGTCGGCGCCGGCGAGGCCCATGACCACGGCGTTGATCTGCTGTGAGATCTGGCCGATCTGTCCGCAGAACTGCTTGGTCATGTTGAGGAACGGCACCACGACGGCGATGGACAGCGCCATGCCCGAGATGCTCAGGTTGGGCACGCCCAGCGCCAGGAAAATGCCGCCCGCCAGTGCGACCAGCACGTAGAGCAGGTTGCCCAGGTTCATAAGGATGGGCATGAGGATGTTGGCGTACATGTTGGCCTTCTGGGAGACCTCGAAGAGCTTTTCGTTGCGCTCGTCAAAATCGGCCTCGGCGGCAGACTCGTGGCAGAACGCCTTGACGACCTTCTGGCCGTTCATGACCTCCTCGATATGGCCCTCGACCACGCCGAGCTCGGTCTGCTGCGCAATGAAGAAGCGCGCGGAGTTGGAGCCGAGCAGCTTGGTCATAAAGGTCATAAAGGCGACGCCGGCGATGATGACCAGGCACATCCACACGCTGTAGTACAGCATGATAAAGAACACCGTGACGATGATGATGATCGTCATGAGCAGGTTGGGCAGCGACTGGCTGATCATCTGACGCAGCGTGTCGATGTCGTTGGTGTAGTGGCTCATGATATCGCCGCGCTGGTGCGTGTCGAAGTAGCGGATCGGCAGGTCCTGCATGCGGTTGAACATCATCTCGCGCAGCTTCTCGAGCGAGCCCTGCGTGACGATAGCCATGGCGCGGTTCCAGAAGAGCGAGGACAGGACGCCGACGCCGTAGATGCAGGCGAGGGTGGTCACGAGCTGTGCGATCTTGGGCTGTGCGGCTTCCCAATCGCCCGACTGCCACGATTCGCTAATAATTTGCAGGGCGCTCTGCAGGAAGGTCGCGCCGATGGAGTTGATGATGGCGCAGAGCACCACGCCGGCGACGACGAGGGGCAAAAGCACAGGATAGAAGCCAAAGAGCGTCTTGATGAGGCGCGACATGGTGCCGCCCTTGCGGTTGAGCGCGCGCTCGGCGGTCGTTGCCTTACTCATGGGCCTCGCCTCCTTCCTGGGTCTGAGCTTGCGTTGCGGTCATGTCGGTGTTGTCTGCCGCCGTGTTCGCGTCGCCAGAGACGTCGTCGGCGTCTTGCGTACCTTCGGCAGACATCTTGTTTTGCGAGGTAAAGGTCTCTCGGTAGATCTCGCTCGTCTTGAGCAGCTCTTCGTGGTTGCCGATCTGTGCGATGCGGCCGCCCTCCATGACGATGATGCGGTCTGCGTCCTGCACGGAGCTGATGCGCTGGGCGATGATGAGCTTGGTCGTGTTGGGCAGATAGCTTGCCAGCCCTGCGCGGATCTTGGCGTCGGTCTTGGTGTCGACGGCGCTGGTGGAGTCGTCCAGGATCAAGATCTTGGGGCGACGCAGCAGGGCGCGTGCAATGCACAGGCGCTGCTTCTGACCGCCCGAAACATTAGAGCCGCCCTGTTCGATCCAGGTGTCGTAGCCCTTGGGGAAGCCGTCGACAAACTCGTCGGCGCAGGCCAGATGTGCCGCCTCGCGGACTTCCTCGTCGGTGGCGTTCGGGTCGCCCCAACGCAGGTTCTCGGCGATGGTGCCGCTAAACAGCACGTTTTTCTGCAGCACCATGGCGACCTGGTGACGCAGCGCGTCCAGGTCGTAGTCGCGCACGTCCACGCCGCCCACGCGCACAGCGCCTTCGGTGGTGTCGTACAGGCGGGCGATGAGGTTGACGAGCGTGGACTTGGCCGAGCCGGTGCCGCCGATGATGCCGATGGTCTCGCCGCTCGTAATGTGCAGGTCGATATCGTCGAGCGCCTGGCGTTTCGCATGCGCGGAATACTTAAAGCTCACGTGGTCAAAGTCGATGGAACCGTCGGCAACCTCGAGCACGGGCTCGGCGGGATCGGCGATCGTGGGCTCGGCGGCCAGCACCTCGGCAATGCGGTGTGCCGATTCGTCGGCCATGGTCACCATGACAAAGATCATCGACAGCTGCATCAGGCTCATGAGAATCTGGAAACCATAGGTAAAGGTCGAGGAGAGCTGGCCCACGTCGAACAGCGTGCCCTGGCTCGTGATGATGAGCTTGGAGCCCAGGTAGATGATGACGACAAACGCGCCGTTGACGCAGATGTTCATCATGGGGTTGTTAAAGGCGAGCAGCTTCTCGGCGCGGGTGAAGTCCATCTGGACGTCGCGCGCGGCGGTCGCGAACTTCTCCTTCTCAAAGTCTTCGCGCACATAGCTCTTGACCACGCGCATGCCGGTGACGTTTTCCTCGACGGACTCGTTAAGGGCATCGTACTTGTGGAACACGCGCGAGAAGATGGGGCGCACCTTAAAGATGATAAAGAACAGTCCAAAGCCCAGCAGCGGAATGATGACCAGGTAGACCATGGCGACGCTGCCGCCCATGATAAACGCCATGGTAAAGGCGAAGATCAAGACAAGCGGCGCGCGCACGGCGATACGGATGATCATCATAAAGGCCTGCTGCACGTTGTTGATATCGGTGGTCAGGCGCGTGACGAGCGAGGAGCTCGAGAACTCATCGATGTTGGCAAAGCTGAACGTCTGGATCTTGTAGAACAGGTCGTGACGCAGGTTCTTGGCGAAGCCGCAGCTCGCATGGCTGCAGGTGACGCCTGCCGCGGCGCCAAAAGCAAGCGACGTCAGCGCGATGAGCACCAAAAAGCCTGCGGTGGGAAGCATCTCGGCTACGGTGGCACCGTCTTTGACGGCGTCGATTAGGTTGGCGGTGATAAATGGAATCAGCATCTCGCAGAGCACCTCGCCAAGCACGAGCAACGGCGTGGCAATAGTGACTTTCATATAGTCGCGGATGCTGCCCATGAGGGTTTTAATCATCCAGTTCCTCCCAGGTTACACGGATTTTCTCGAGCATTTCGGCGAGCTGCTCGCGCTCGTCGTGGGTGAGCGCGCTAAAGGCCCGTTCTCTAAAGCGGATGCGGGCCGCCTGGTCGATGCGGGCGTTTTCCCGGCCGGTTTCGGTTAGGCGAATGGTGAGTTGCCGTCGATCCTGGGGGTTACGGCTGCGCTCGATGAGGCCGTTGACCTCGAGCTTGGACAGGATCTCGGAAAGCGACCCCGGCTTGAGGTCAAAGTGCATGCCGAGTTCCTGCTGCGACATCTCGCCGCCGGGCTGCTTGGCCAGCAGGCAGATAATGGGCGCCTTGCCGGATACGCCTCCGCCATGAAAATGCATGTAATGGCCGCAAAAGCCCAGGCCGCTCAGGATGCGCTTGGCGAGTTTGTCTTCGGCGCTGACCGCTTCGGGTATGTCTACCGGTTGCGACGGGTCACCGCCGGGCTCATGCGGAAGGACGAGTGGTTCAACACACATATCTAAGCTTCGCTCCTCTCTTTAGTTAGGTAGTGGAATTGTTTTGTGCCTAACCAATTTAGGAGCGTGAGAAATCAATGTCAAGGTACCAAACTTATTAAGTTACGGCGTTTTACCAAACGCCGTAAGCACTCGACGCTGCAAGCGTTCCTAAGCGGCAATCTGGCGTTCAATCGTCGGGCATGGCCACAAGGCCTATGCCCTCCTCTTTCACGCCACCTTGCTCGCTTAGGAACGTTTTCGCTGTCCGTCCTCAACATGTGATTCCGCCACGGTCCGCTTCGGTGCATGTGATCCCTTGGGGACGGAGGAAAAGGGATCATTTTCCGAAACCTTTCCGCAACAATTTGCCCTTCGTGCCGCTCGACTCCGCTCGCAACGTCCCCTGCGCTACACTTAGTTGCACTGTGGCGCCGTTGCGCCGCGCCCGACCCAAGGGGGACTTTCATGAAGAATACTCAGCTGCTGCTGATTAACGATATGTGCGGCTACGGCAAGGTCGCGCTTTCTGCCATGCTGCCGGTGCTGTCGCACATGGGCTATCGCATCCACAACCTGCCGACGGCGCTCGTTTCCGACACGCTCAACTACCCCAAGTTCTACATCCACGACACCACCGAGTACGTGCGTCAGAGTCTTGCCATCTGGGAAGAGCTCGGCTTTGAGTTCGACGCCATCTCGACCGGCTTTATCGTGACCGAGGAAGAGACGCGCATCATCTCGGACTTTTGCCACCGCCGCGCGCAAAAGGGCACCAAGGTGTTCGTCGATCCCATCATGGGCGACAACGGCAAGCTCTATGCCGGTGTGCCCGAGTCCACGATTGGCCTTATGCGGCACCTGCTGGAGTGCGCAGACTACGCGGTGCCCAACTACACCGAGGCCTGTCTGCTCGCCGATACGCCTATTGCAGAGCAGATCACGCCCGATGAGGCCCGCGCCCTTGTGGACGCCGTGCGCGAGCTGGGTGCCAAGTCGGTGGTCATTACGAGCGCCGTGGTAAATGGCACGAACGCGGTTATCGGTTACGACCATGTGGCGGGGGAGTACTTCACGATTCCCTTTGAGCTCATTCCGGTCTATTTCCCGGGTACGGGCGATACGTTCTCGGCGGTGCTCATGGGCCGCGTTATGGCAGGTTGGAGTCTGCAGCGCGCGACGTCCGATGCCATGCGTGTGGTGGCTGAGCTTATCGAGCGCAATGCCAACCAAGAGGACAAGTCGGCCGGCCTTCCCATCGAGGCCTGCCTGGATGTGATTGACCATGAGTAACGCTGGCGAGGGCGGCGTCAAGCCTGCGGGCGAGAACAGGCCACTCGGCGCGCCGCGTGGCAAGCGGCCGCGTATCCGCGTGAGCTGCGTGGACCAGCTGGGGACGTGCCGCTGCCACCATGGTCACAAGCCGGGCGACGTCTTTGACTTTGACCGAGACCGCGGCAAGATGTGCGCCATGGCCTGTCACGTGGGCTTTCCCTATATCGATATCCTGCGCTATGGCGGAACCGTGCCTGGCAACGAGCCTGGCACGGCAAAGTTCTGCTGCCCCGAGATTGATACGCTGAACGTCTGGCTTGCCGAGATCGTCGACGAGTAGTTGAACGTGGATTTTCTCCCACCGAGAAAATGAGCGTGGATTTTCTCCCGTTTAGAGCGCACTTGAACGCTCAAAGTGGGAGGAAATCCACGCTCAATTTGTATGCGGGAGATAATCCACGCTCGTTTTATGCCAATGGCGCACCTCGCGCGCCCGCGAACCTACAGCTGCTCGAGCATAGCGGTGCAGCCGGCGAGCACATCGCGGTAGGTGGCGTCGAAGTTGCCGGTGTACCAGGGATCGGCCACGTCGCCGGGGCGCTCGGTCCAATCGAGCAAGCGCGTAATCTTGCCGTCGGGGTCGTCGCCAAAGATGCGACGCAGGCCACGCGCGTTCTCAGCATCCATATAGACAATGTGATCCCAGTCGCCATACTCCGCGCGACGCACCTGGCGCGCACGGTGGGCAACGACAGGAATCCCGACTTCACGCAGCTTGGCAACGGTACCGTGGTGCGGCGGGTTGCCGATCTCCTCAGTTGAGGTCGCTGCAGAATCGATGACAAACTCGCCCGCGTGCCCAGCGCGGCGCACCAGCTCGGTAAACACCGACTCAGCCATCGTCGAGCGGCAGATGTTCCCATGACAGATAAACAGTACGCATTGCATATGCGGTTTCCTTTCGATCGCCATCATCGAGCTCGAGTATCGCATCTGCGCTTACGCCCTTGCCCGCTTGCGCTCCCAGCGAGCCAACTTAATCGTCACCAGCGTGAGCGCCCAAGCCACAAGCGAGAACGCGGCACCAACCGCGCCAACGTAGGCAATGCCAACGCTGCTCACCACGGCGCCGCCTACTGCGGTGCCAAACGAAATGCCGACGTTAAACGCCATGGGTTCTACCGAGCTCGCGAGTACCATCGATTTGGGATGGCGGCTGCGCGCCACGTCCATAAAGTGCGTGATGCATGACACCGAGAACAGGTACATGAGCAGCGCTAGGCTAAAGACAAAGACCAGCGCGAGCGGCATGGTGTCGCCCACGGCAAACAGCCCGAGTAACGCCGCAGCTTGCAGCACAAACGTCACAAGCAGCGCCTTCATGCCAAAGCGCGCGTCGATCCATCCGCCCAGGATGTTCGAGATCAGGCAGAACACGCCGTAGGCCATAAGCGTGGTGCTCGCCTGAACAGTGCCCATGCCCAGCACCTGCTCAAGATAAGGCGTCACATAGCCGTAGAACACATAGACCGATCCCACGCCAAACAAAAAGATGAGCATGCCGGTGATGATGCTCGGTTCGCGTAGAAGCCCCGCCTGCTCGCGAAAGGTGGCAGGCTCGTCGGTTTGCCCAGCGCGCGGCATAAACGCCACGAGCGCTCCGCAGATCAAAACGGCAAAGGTCAGCGTGCCGTACATGGCCACGTGCCAATCGAGCGTGTCGGCCACGAACTTGCCGATCGAAGTGACAAAGACCATTGCCACGGAAAACGCACCATATACCACTGAGATGGCAAGCGAAGTTTGCTGCGGGGACAGCAGCTCGGGGATGTACGTCACACCCACGGCGAGCAGTGCGCCCGAGACGGAACCTAGGATGATGCGCGAGATAAACAGCACCTGGAAGTTGGGCGCCAGCGCCATGACCAGATTGCCGAGCACAAAGATAATGCTGTAGCACACGAGCAGCTGGTAACGACGGAAGCGCCCCGTGCTGAGTGCAAGCACCGGCGTCGCGATGGCGTAGACCAGTGCAAAAACGCTGATGAGCTGGCCCGCAGTGGCAAGCGATATGCCGAGTTCCGTCGCCAAGTCACTTTCGATGCCGATGACCACGAACTCGGAGCAGCCGAGCGAGAATCCCAGCAGCACGAGCAGCGCCAGGCAGAGCCTGGTGCGCGCGGGGGAGAGCGCGGCGGCGGTTGACTTACTTTTAGGCGTGGTTGCGGCGGTCAAGGTTGTCACTCCAATGTCGCATGAATAAGTGGGATTCAATCCCTGCAACTCTAACAGAATGTGTCAGGTGCCTGCCTCCTTTGTCGCAGGCTGCGCTTGCCTGTATAGTCGCAATACAGGCGAAGATGGTCTCAGATACATTGCGGGCGACAGGAGATCCCATGGGTATGCACACGACAAAGGTTGCAGTGGGCGAGGGCAAGTTTGTGCTCGAGGCCCAGCTGACGGTGACGCCGCGAGGCATGGCGGTGTACGCCTGCTCGCCTGAGTTCGCGCACCTGGGCGCCACGGCGCAGGCCATTCCGCGCCCCGAGCCCGGCCGTACGGCGACGGTGAGCATCCTGGCCGTTCCGTGTCATCGAGACGAGATCCCGGCGCACGATATCGCGGCGGCGCTGGCCACGCGCTTTGGCGTGCCGGTAGTCGTAAGCACGGGTTTTCATGTGGAGAACGCGACCGCGGACGACCTGCAGCGCGTGCTCGACACCACCAAGGAGCTCATCGCCGCGCTCGAGGAAGCCGCCGCCCGCATTCTGCGCGCCGGCTGGGATGAGGGCGGCGCAGGCGCCGAGGTCGTGGCGGTCGATGCCGCGACCGGCGAGGCGCTTGGCCCCGTCGACCGCACCGAGGCCCATGCCGGTGAGGGCATTCTGCATCAGGCATTTCTGACGCTTCTGGTCGAGGGCCAGGGCGAAGACGCGCGCCTGCTGCTCTGTCGCCGCAGTCCGCTCAAACGCCTGTGGGGCGGGGTGCTGGCCGATAGCTGTGCCGGCCATCCGCTCCCCGGGGAGGACGTTGTCGCCGCGACGGCGCGCCGCATCAACGAAGAGCTCGGCATCACGCGCGCACCCGACCAGCTCAAACACCTCGGTCACGTGACCTACCGCGAGGACCACGGCGACGGCCGCTGCGAGTGCGAATGGTGCGAGGTCTACCTTGCCCATGTTGAGCCGGGCGAGCTGCACATCAACCAAGAGGAGATCTCGGAAGTGCGCCCGGTCGCCCCGTCCGAGCTCGACGGCTACCTGCGGGGTCGCCCCGAGCAGCTGGCCCCCTGGCTCCGCGAGGCCCTCAGCGATCCATCCATCCGTACGGATCTCGCTATGTAACAAAGGTACAGTCTCTTTGCCATATCCAAACCGTCACAACATTCGATGAAAATCTCGAAAACGAAGAAAACCGTCGAATGTTGTGACGGTTTTTGTCCAGGGGATCGCTTCTCATCCAAAAAATCTGCTTGACTGTATTGCCGCAACACAGCGCAACGTAAGGGGTGTCCGATAACGGGCGCCCCTTTTTAAGCGGTAACGTGGCCGCGAGTCCGGAGCGCCCCCAACAAGAAAGGTGGGGAGATGGAAGCGGAAAAGAAGGCGTTTAAGATCACCAAGCGCGAAATTGGCTTTGTGCTGGGCATCGTTGTCTTTTTGCTGGTGAAGTTTCTTCCTTTGGCGGAGCTGAGCTCGACGGTCGAGCTCACGGTCGGCGGTCAGACCTGTCTGGCACTGACGCTCGCCACAGTGGTGTTCTGGGCGTGCGGCGTGGCGCAGCCGGGCTTTGTGGGCCTGCTCTACTGCGCGCTGCTCGTTCTGTTCAAGGTGTGCGTGGACGACGCGGGCACCGCGAGCATCTCGGCGACGGTCGCCTCCACGTTTAGCTCGTGGACTAAGGCCACTATGTGGCTCGTCATCGGCGCCTACCTCATCGCCAGCGCGGTCAAGGAGTCGGGCCTGGGCGAGCGTATCGCCTACGCGTTTATGCTCAAGTTCGTGCGCGATGCCAAGTCGCTCATCATCTCGATTTTCGCGCTCACCTTTGTGCTGTCGCTGCTGATCCCGCATCCGTTCCCCCGCGCCTTCCTCATCCTCGCCGTCGTCTCGGTTATCGCCGAGTCCGCCGGCTACGGTGACGACGACCGCGGCAAGCTCGGCTTCCTCGTGTTTGCCGCTGCCGCCCCGGGCTCCATGTTCTTCCTGACGGGCGACTCCACGCTCAACCCGCTCGTTGCGCAGTACAGCGCCGAGGCCGGCGGCATGAGCCCGTCCTTTGTCGACTGGTTCCTGTACATGAGCGTGCCCATGCTGGTCGCGCTGCTGTGCACCCTGTTCTTGGGCCTCTTCCTCTTTAAGCCCAGCAAGGAGCTCGTCTACGATCGCGAACAGATCGTGGCCAAGCAGGCCGCGCTCGGCAAGCTTTCCGTCAAGGAGATCCGCACCATCGTGTGGCTTGTCATCGCCATCGCGCTGTGGCTTACCGTCTCGGGCGATTACATCGGCTGGGTGACGCTTGCCATCGGCGTGTCTCTCGCCATGCCCATCATCGGCGAGGTCCTTACCCCCGCCAGCTGGAACGCTGTCGACATCAAGTCCCTCATGTTCCTGACGGCCGCCATGGCCGTGGGTTCCGTGGGCGGCGCCACCGGCATGAACGCCTGGATCGCCGACGTCGTGCTTCCCAGCTCCGTACCCGAGAACATCTTCCTGTTCGCCCTGCTTGTCGCCGCGCTCTCCATGGTTATCCATATGTTCATGGGCTCGGTCATGGCCGTGCTCGGCGTGTGCGTGCCGGCGTTCATCAGCTTCGCGGCCGGCTCCAGCGTGAGCCCGCTCGCCGTGGCGCTCATCGTCTTCACGTCCATCAACATCCACTACATCCTGCCGTTCCACAACCTGCCGATCCTTATCGGCGAGGGCAAGGACGCCGGCGGCTACACCTCCAAAGAGGCCATGCGCATGGGTATTCCCCTCACCGCGGTCGTCTTTATCGTCGTGCTGGTCGAGGCCGCCTGGTTCCACCTCTTTGGCCTTATGTAAGCGGCCGAGCGCTTGGGCTGTAAGCGGCCGAGTGCTCTAACTGCGAGTGGCCGAGCGCTCTATCTATGAGCGCCGCGGCCCCACTACGTTACCCAGCCCGGCGGCATCCCCGCCGTCGGGCACTCTCCCGAAAGGAGCATGCTATGTCCACTACCGATGCTTCCCAGATTCACGATCTGCGCTCCGCGCTCGACTTTTTGCGCGAGATGCCGGGCCAGCTGCTCGAGACCGACACCCAGGTCGATCCCGATGCCGAGGTCTCGGGCGTCTATCGCCACGTCGGTGCCGGCGGTACCGTTATGCGTCCGACCAAAGAGGGTCCGGCGATGGTCTTCAACAACGTCAAGGGCTTTGACGATGCCAAGGTCTGCATCGGCATGCTTGCCAGCCGCAAGCGCGTTGCCGCCCTGCTCGACCTGGACGAGGAGCACCTGGGCCTCGAGATCGGCAAGCGCTTCGAGAACCTGATCGCGCCTAAGCAGATCGCCGAGGGTGCGCACGTCGACTGTCAGGAGGTCGTGTACAAGGCGACCGACGAGGGCTTTGACCTGCGCAAGATCGTTCCCGCTCCCACCAACACGCCCGTCGACGGCGGCCCCTACATCACCATGGGTCTCGCCTATGGCACGAGCCCCGACGGCTCCCAGTCCGACGTGACCATCCACCGCTTCTCCTGCGTCGACAAGGACAAGCTCGCCATGTGGATCACCCCGGGCAGCCGTCACCTGGGCGCGTTCTTTGACGAGTACTGCCAGCGCGGCGAGGACATGCCCATCTCCATCTCCATCGGCCTGGACCCCGCCGTGTACATGTGCTGCGGTTTCGAGGCGCCCACCACGCCGCTCGGCTTTAACGAGCTGCAGATTGCCGGCGCCCTGCGTGGCCACGCCGTCGAGCTTGCCGACTGCGTCACCGTTCCGCAGAAGTGCATTGCCAATGCCGAGTACGTGCTCGAGGGCTACCTCATGCACGACGAGACCATCAACGAGGACGTCAACGGCCACGGCTACGCCATGCCCGAGTTCCCCGGCTACACCGGCGGCGCCAAGGTCTGCCCGGTGATCAAGATCACCGCCGTCACCACGCGCGTCAATCCCATCATGGAGAGCTGCATCGGCCCTTCGCACGAGCACGTTTCCATGGCCGGCATCCCCACCGAGGCATCCATCTACAAGATGGTCGAGACCGCCATCCCGGGCCGCCTGCTCAACGTCCACGCTGCCCCCTGCGGCGGCGGCAAGTTCGTTGCCATCATGCAGTTTAAGAAGTCGAGCAAAAATGACGAGGGCCGTCAGCGCAACGCCGCCATGCTCGCTTTCTCGGCATTCTCCGAGCTCAAGCACGTCATCCTGGTCGACGAGGACGTCGACATCTTCGATATGAGCGACGTGATGTGGGCCATGACCACACGCTTCCAGGCCGACGTGGACCTCATCACCATCCCCGGCTGCCACTGCCACGTGCTCGACCCGTCCAACGACCCCGCGTTCGATCCTTCGATCCGCGAGCACGGCATCGCCTGCAAGGCCATCTTCGACTGCACGGTCCCGTTCGACCTCAAGAAGAACTTCATTCGCTCGCAGTTCATGGAGATCGACACAGACAAGTGGGCTAGGGAGATTGCGGCGTTTTAACAAACGCCGCACCGGTCGACGCTGCGCCCGCGCCTGGCGGACAATCTGCCCCTCAGCTGCGAAGGCATGGGCATAAGCCCTATGCCTTCTTGTTTCGGGGCACCTTGTCTCGCCAGGCGCGCGCTCGCTGACATTGCCCGACCTATAGCCGCCATTTTGTTGTTGCTGGTAAGCCCTACCAAGTAGTCAAGGAGTTGTCATGCCTGAGTCTTCTGTTCGTCCCCGTCGCATTGTCGTTGGCGTTTCTGGTGCCAGCGGCGCTGCGCTGGGCCTCGAGTGTCTCAAGTGCCTGCGTCAGGCCGGTGCCGAGTCGGCGCTTGTCGTCACGCGTGGGGGAGAGATCACCATCGAGCAGGAGCTCGGCATGACGCTCGACGAGTTTGCCGCGCATGCCGATGTGGTCTACGACAACAAGAACATCGGCGCCGCCATCGCAAGCGGTACCTATCCGATCGACGGCATGATCGTGGCGCCCTGCTCCATGAAGACGCTCGCCGGCATCGCGAGCGGCTACAGCGAAAATCTGTTGCTGCGTGCGGCCGACGTGCAGATGAAAGAGCAGCGCCGCCTGGTGCTCATGGTGCGCGAGACGCCCTTCAGCGCCATTCATGTCGACAACATGGCGCGCCTGGCGCGCGTACCGGGCGTCATGCTCATGCCGCCCATGCTCACGTTTTACAACGGCCCCGCCACGCTCGATGACGCGGTGCATCACATCGCCGCCAAGGCGCTCGAGGCCGTCGGCGTGTCATGCGCAAACTATAAGCGCTGGTCATAGGTGTCTTTAGGGTAGGATACGAGTAGTGTTTGAGCCCGCTGCCCCTGTGGGCGGCGGGCTTTGTGCGCTAAAAGGATGTGTCGGGAGGACTTATGCAGACGGGCATGTATGCGATTAGCGAGATGGCGAGCTTGTTCAACGTTTCGCGTCAAACGCTCATCTATTACGACAAGATCGGCCTGTTTAAGCCCGCCGTGGTGAACGAAAAAGGCTACCGTTTCTATTCGCCCACGCAGATCCCGCTCATGCGTCTGATCTGCATGCTGCGCGACCTGGGGCTCGAGCTCGATGAGGTCGACCGCCTAACCTCGACGTTCGACATTGGCGAGATGACCGATCACCTGCGCTCGCGGGTGCAGGCGCTCGATGAACAGATCGCCGGGCTCAAAGCCGAGCGCGCGAGTGTGCAGGAGCGTCTGAGCTTTTACGACGAGGCGGTTTACTGGCGCGAGCGCGAGGGCAAGCCGGAGCTCAAACAGTTTGAGCGCCGCTACGTGGTCTTTGAGGAGTTTCCGGGCGATATCGAGCGTGGCCGCTCGATGCTGCACCCCACGCTCATGCGGGCCATCCTGCGCATGCGTACGTTGACGGGCACGCGTCCCATGCGCGGCTGGGGCGCCATGCTGCGTCGCGAGGCGCTGCATTCCGACGACCCCATTGCCGGCGCCGGCTCCTTTGCCGTGCTACCGCGCGGTGTCGAGGAGTTGCTGCCGAGCGATCCCGCCGAGCTGGCAGAAATCGGCATCGAAGTACTGCCCGAGGGCACATACCTGTGCATGAGCCGCTGGGGCATGCCGTACGAGCCCGAGGGCATCCGTGCCATCGTGGCATGCATGGACAAGCACGCACTCCAGCCCATCGGCAACGCCTTCGATTTTTGCTACCTCGATACCACCAGCTACGACGAGTCCCACCAAGAGGACTTCTGCTGTATCCAAATCCCCGTTGTCCTCCAGATGTGACAAGGGGGCTGCTCCTTCGTCGCATTCGTGGTGTGGCTGCTGCCCAAACCGTCACAACATTCGGCGGAAATCTCGAAAACGAGGAAAAGCGTCGAATGTTGTGACGGTTTTCGTGCCCGGCGCGGGTGAGCTTCCGTGCCATCTGGGGATATAAGGCTAGCAAGTGTTTATTTGCGAGGCCTAAGGGGCGCCCCGTATGGATATCGATAACTTTGAATGGTGGTATAGCGAGGGTGAGGCTCCGGATGAGGAGTGGGACGAGCCCATGCCGCGTGACATGTCGAGCGACGAGGACGAGACCGGCAACGACGCCGCCGCCGGCTCGGACGCCGCTTCCGACTCCGCCGAACCCCTAACCTTCGAACAAGCCTGGGCCCAAGCCGAGGCAGACGAGGCAAAGGCCGATGCCACGGCCACGCTTGGCGAGCCAGCCGACATGTCCATCTCGCCGGCAAAGACCCCGCAGCCGCGCCACACCATCGACCCCGACAGCACGGCATCTTTCAGCATTCTCGACGTGCCCGCGCAGGGTGCCCAGGCGCCTGCGCCCACGCATCGCCCCGACCTGGCTCGCGAGGAAGACGCGGGCCGCCGCTCTCCGCTCGGCCCCATTCTCATCGCCTTCATGGCCGGCGTTATCGCCTGCTCGGCAATCGGCAGCATCTGGGGTCATGTCGAGCAGCAGCGCCAAGACGCCGCCAAGGTCGAGATGTCCGTCGAGCAATCGCTCAGCCGCACGCGCTCGGTGCATGTATCGGTCGAGGTCAAGGACGGCGCGACATGGGACACCGCCCGCGGCGACAGCCAGATGCTCATCCATATCGTGGGCCGCACACTCAGGGGACAGGCGATTGACGAGTATCAATATGTCAACTCCGCTGGTGACGGCATCGAACTCAAGCCCGGCGACTACGAGCTTACGGTCGACGAGCCGCCCGTCGCCACCGATGGCACGCGCTTCCGCGCCTCAAAGCGCATGGTTCCCGTGAGCTTTAACTCGCAGGCGCCCGATACGGTCGACAGCACGCCGCAGGGCGGGTTTGACCTTTACGCAATCGCTCAATAACTGCGCCTGCCGCTTCTCCTTGCCGCCAAGAGTGGGACAATAGCCCTCGACACTGTTGTTTACTTTTGGAGGAAGTAGCATGTCTACCGTCACCACCATCAAGCGCGGCGGCCTCACCGCGGCCATCGATTCCATGGGTGCCCAGCTCACGAGTCTTGCCCTCAACGGCAACGAGTATCTGTGGCAGGGCGACCCGGCCTTTTGGGGCAAGCACGCGCCCATTCTGTTCCCCATTGTGGGCTCGCTGCGCAACAACACGGCGACGTCTGCGGCTGGCACCTGCGAGATGCCGCGCCACGGCCTCGCGCGCATCGTCGAGCACAAGCTGGTCGAGGTCTCCGAGGACGGCTCGTCCGTCACCTACGAGATCACCGACACGCCCGAGTCGCTCAAGGCGTTCCCGTTCCACTTTAAGCTCAACATGACCTATGCCCTGACTGGTGACGCCACGCTTACCCAGACCTTTGCCGTCACCAACACCGGCGACGTGGACCTGCCGTTCTCGGTGGGCGGCCACCCCGCGTTTAACGTGCCCGTCCCCGGTGCCGAGGACGAGACGTTCGAGGATTACGAGCTGGCATTTACCGAGGCTTGGACCAACGAGGCGCCCATCATCACGCCCGATGGCCTCATGACGTTCGAGGGCAGCTACAAGGCTCCCGATAACTCGGACGTGCTGCCCATCACGCACCGCAGCTTCGATAACGATGCCATCATGTTCACCGATACCCCGGGCTCCACGCTCACGCTGCGCGGTTGCAGGTCGGGCCACGGCGTCAAGATCGACTTTGAGGGCTTTAAGTACATCGGCGTGTGGTCTGCCGCCAACGACGCCCCGTTTGTGGCGCTCGAGCCTTGGACCGGTCACACCACGATGGACACCGAGGAGGACGTCTTCGAGCACAAGGTCAACACCATTACGCTGGCGCCGGGCGCTACCGACACCCGTTCCTTTAGCGTCACCCTGCTCTAGAGGTTCCGCCGTTCTAACGAACGGCGGACCGGTCGACGCTGCGCCCTTAGGTTCCGCCGTTCTGACGAACGGCGGGTCGGTCGACGCTGCGCGCCACCCAGAGCGACAATTTGTCATTCAAAAGGCACGGCATGACCAGAAGGTCTATGCCGTGCCTTTTTCATGCCAACTTGTTCGCTCTGGGCGGCGCTCGCTGGCATTGCCAAAACATCGACGTTCCCAATGACTACCGCGTGTCTATTAATTTTTCGAGCTTGTGCTGCGCTGCTGGTCGCTGGCGTATATCCTGTTAAGTCGTCAGCATACGATTCAACAGGGAAGGCAGATTATGCATTCTCCCCATCAACGCGACGCGCATCCACAGCCGGTATGCAGCCGTCGCATCTTTTTGGGTAGCGCTCTCGCTGCGAGCGCTTCTGTCGTCGCCGGCGCACTTGCCGGCTGCCAGCGTCCCTCCACGCTGGAAGTAGTTCAGCCCACGACGGGCGGCGGTCGCGATGACCTGTCCGATTCCGTTATCGGCAAGGATAAGATCCGCATTGGCATGGAGGCGGCCTACGCCCCGTACAACTGGCAGGTTTCCGAGGCCAGCGAGTTCACGATCCCCATCGACAACGTGCAGGGCGCCTATGCCGATGGTTACGACGTGCAGATCGCCAAGATCGTCTGCAAGGCTCTCGGCGGCGAGCCCGTCGCCGTCAAGCAGAGCTTTTCGGGCCTTATCGATTCGCTCAACAACGGCCAGATTGACCTCATCATCGCCGGCATGAGTGCCACGCCCGAGCGCGAGGAGTCCGTCGGCTTTTCCGACCCGTACTTCATTGGCTACTTTGGCCTGTTCGTAAAAGAGGGCTCGCCTTACCAGAACGCCACCAAGCTCAGCGATTTCAGTGGTGCCACGGTGCTCGGCCAAAAGGACACCATGCTCGATACCGTCATCGACGAGATCCCGGGCGTTGTCCACAAGAACCCGGTCGATTCGGTCCCCACGGTGTTTTCGAACCTGCTGCAGGGCACGTGCGACGCCGTGACCTACAACACCGAGAACGAGAAGGGCTATATGGCCCAAAACCCGGGTATCGTGCCGATTCAATTTGCCGAGGGCGAGGGTTTCAAGCAGGAGGTCACGGCAAACGTCGGCTGCCGCAAGGGCTCGGACAAGCTGCTTAAACTCATCGACAAGACACTCAAGGGCATTAGCCAAGAGGAGCGCGACCAAATGTGGGACGCGTGCCTCGACCGTCAGCCGGCATAGGGAGGCAGCATGAAAACCATCAATCGCCTGGCCTCCTTTATCAAGGCCGACCACCGTTATGTATACCTGGGCACGAGCGTTATCGCGGCGCTCGGCCTGGCGTTTAGCCAACGCAACCCCACGCCGCTGAGCTTCTTGGCGCCTACGGGCGTGTTCCAAGACTGCCTCTGGGCAATCCTTTGGGCCTGGCTCGTTGTGTCGGCGGCGGCGCTGGTCACCAAGCTCATGCACTGGAACGACTATCGCGAAACGTCGCCGTTTGCTTCCGAGCGCTTCCGTCGCGGCGCGCGCCTGGGCAGCTATGTCGTCGTTGCTATTGCGGCGATCTTCTTTATCGACCGCTGCGCCATGTCATTTATCGACCTGGTGCAGGTGAGCATTGTCTCGGACTCCAACCCCAGCGACTTTTTGTCGAGCCTGGTCTACATGACCTACAAGAGCGGCGACTTCTTCATCCGTGGCATCGAGATCACCATCGCACTTGCGACCTTCGGCACCGTCATCGCATTCTTCCTGGCGCTGCTCCTTGTGTTTTTGCGCATTCAGACGTTCGACCGCGTGGATAACGACCTCACACGCTTCTTTAAGAGCATCGGCCGCGGCTTTGCGACCGTCTACTCCACCATCGTGCGCGGCACGCCCATGATGGTCCAGGGCCTGCTCATCTATTACGCGGGCTTCACCGTTTTGCGCGGCATGGGCTTCGAGACTGCCCAGGCCAACCAGATTTGGAGTACCTTCACCGCCGGCCTCGTCACCATCTCGCTCAACTCCACCGCCTACATGATGGAGGTCCTGCGCGGCGGCATCGAGTCCATCGATCCCGGCCAGGCCGAGGCAGCGCGCTCGCTGGGTCTGTCGCAGTGGCAGGCTATGCGCAGGGTCGTGTTCCCTCAGGGTATTAAAAACGCGATTCCGGCGCTCACCAACGAGCTCATCATCAACATCAAGGATTCGTCGGTGCTCTCGGTCATCGGCGTGTTCGACCTCATGTATGCCACCACCACCGTCGCCGGCGTGTACTACCGCCAGATGGAGGTCTACTGCGTGGCGCTCGTGGTCTATCTGATCCTGACGCTCGTGGCGAGCCGCCTGCTCGAGGCCTTTGGCAAAAAGCTCGGCGCCGAGGCTCCTGCCACGCTGCCCAGCTCTAACTAGGCTCAAGACGAGGAGAATCATCATGGCAGATACCGCCACTACCGGCACCGCGGCCGCCGCACAGACCAATGAGCCGCTTATCCGCGTCGAGGGCCTGCGCAAGAGCTTTGGCTCGCTTGAGGTGCTTAAGGGCATCGACCTCGCTGTCAATCCCGGTGAGGTCGTCACCATCATCGGCGCCTCGGGTTCGGGCAAGTCGACCTTCCTGCGCTGCCTCAACCTGCTCGAGACCCCGGACGCGGGCCACATCTGGTTCCACGGCCAGGACCTCACGGCCGAGCGCTGCAACATCAACAAGCTGCGCGAGGACATCGGCATGGTGTTCCAGGGCTTTAACCTGTTCAACAACATGGATGTGCTCGACAACTGTACGCTCGCGCCCGTCACGCTCAAAAAGATGAGCAAGGCCGAGGCCGAAAAGGTCGCGCTGGAGCATCTGACGAGCGTGGGACTCGAGAAGTTCGCGCACGCCGCCGTTGGTCGCCTGTCCGGCGGCCAAAAGCAGCGCGTGGCCATCGCTCGTGCCCTATGTATGAATCCGCGGATCATGCTGTTCGACGAGCCGACCTCCGCGCTCGACCCCGAGATCGTGGGCGAGGTGCTCGAGGTCATGCGCAAGCTCGCCGCCGACGGCATGACCATGGTCGTCGTCACGCACGAGATGGCCTTTGCCCGCACGGTGTCCGACCGCGTGGTCTTTATGGACAAGGGCGTGGTGCTCGAGGACGCCGCGCCGGCCGAGCTCTTCGGCAACCCCAAACACCAGCGCACCCGCGAGTTCCTCTCGCGTTATCTCGAGGACAAATAACCGACCGCAAACGCTTGCGTTGCAGGGCCGCTCCCGTGGGGCGGCCTTTGTCGTCACAATCGAAAGGATGTCATGGCCGAGGTTTGGCGCTTCTTTGCACATGAGGATGATTTTGCCGATATAGATGAGGCCGGCGCGTGCGAGCGCTTGGGCCGCGTGCTGTCGTTTCCGACCATTTCGAGCATGGATGCCGAGGCGGTGGACTGGCAGCCCTTCGACGACCTGCGCGCGTATATGCAGCAGGCCTGGCCGCACGTATTTGCGGCGGGCGAGGTCGAGCTTGTCGGCCATTCGCTGTTGGTGACGCTTGGCGGTTCCGACTCCGCCCTCAAACCCGTCATGCTCATGGGCCACATGGACGTGGTCCCCGTGGTGCCCGGCACCGAGGCCGACTGGACGCACGCTCCCTTTAGCGGACATGTGGACGACACCTACATTTGGGGTCGCGGCGCTATCGACATGAAAGACCAGGTCGCAGGCATTCTCGAGGCGGTCGAGTATGCACTGGCGCATGGCTGGGAGCACAAGCGCACACTGTTGCTCGCCTTTGGCCAGGATGAGGAGACCACGCAGTACGGCGCGGGGGCTATCGGCCGCGTGCTCGAGGAGCGCGGCATTGAGCTTGAGTACCTGATCGACGAGGGCGACTACCGTATCGTTTCGGCTGCCGAGTACGGCGCGGGCGAGGGCTGGCTTATGCATGCCGATCTCGCGGAGAAGGGCTACGCCGATATCGTGTTGAGTACGCGTAGCGAGGGCGGGCATTCGTCCAACCCCTACGGCGGCACGTCGCTCGAGGTGCTCAGCCGTGCCATCGCCGCAATCTGCGATATCGAGTGGCCGACGCGCGTGACCGATCTGCTTGCCGCGCAGCTTGTCGAGCTGGGGCTCTACACGGCGGATGAGATTGCCGCCAACGGGGGCGCCATTGTCCGCGATTGCCTCGCCAGCAAGAAGCTCTATCCGCTCGTGACCACCACCTGTGCACCGACCCAAATCGAGGGCGGTAGCACCGGTGCTAACGTGATGCCGCAGGATATGTGGGCCAACATTAACTTCCGCATACTCGAGGGCACGAGCGTGGCCGACGTTGTGGCGTGCTGTCGTGAGGCGGTTGCCGAGGCGGACCTTGCCGGTCGTGTCGAAGTGGAGCTGGGTCTCGGCAGCTCCGAGCCCTCGCCGTCCCCGCGCATCGGTGGTCCCGGCCTCGAGGCGGTTCGCTCCATCGCCGCCCGCTATTTCCGCGATCCAAAGGGGACGGAGGAAAACGGATCATCCGAGCCGTTGGCGATTGTCCCCTCGACCGTGATCGGCGCGACCGACGCTGCCAACTACCAGCGCATTTGCTCCGAATGCATTCGTTTTTCGGCGTTTGTGGTCGACGATGACGAGTGCGACCGCGGCGTCCACGGCACCAACGAGCGCATCACCCGCCGCGCCTACCTCCAGGGTGTTCGCTTCCTCATCGCCCTGCTCCACACGCTCTAGAATGTGACAAAGCGACGCTCCCTTTGTTAGCCGTTGGGGACGCTCTTAAACGACTACTCGTTAAGGAACGCCCCCAACGGCTACATCCACTCATTCCGTGCGGGTTATATGCAGGTTTGCCTGCGCACGCTATCATGTATGGGTTAGACCGCAACTATGTACCCCGTACGCGAAGGGATGCGCATGTATCTGAAGATCGACATGTTCTAGCTGGACTTACCCCCGCAGTGGCGTCGTGCGCCCCATCAATTCTGCCGATTTTCACCTTCACGCATATAAAGGAGTCCCGTCATGCGCGACAAGCTCGAAAAGATCATCAATGCCTACGAGGAGCTCGAGAAGAAGCTTTCCGACCCGGCCGTCGCCTCCGATATCAAGGAGTTCACGCGTCTCAACAAGGAGTACGCGCACCAGTCCGACCTCATCGCCGCCTCGCGCGAGTACATCGGCGCGCTCGATGACATCGAGGCTGCCAAGGAAATGCTCCACGATACTACCGATGCCGATGAGAAGGAGATGCTCCAGATGGACATCTCCGAAAACGAGGCCAAGCTTCCCCAGCTCGAGGAAGACATTAAGTACATGCTCATCCCGAGCGACCCCAACGACGACAAGAACACCATCGTCGAGATTCGATCCGCCGCCGGTGGCGACGAGGCGGCCATCTTTGCCGGCGATCTGTACAAGATGTACCAGCGCTTCTGTGAGTCGCGCGGCTGGAAGACCACCGTGCTCGACTCCAGCCCCAGCGAGGCCGGCGGCTTTAAGTCTATCGAGTTCAAGGTCGAGGGCGACCGCGTCTACTCCGTCATGAAGTTCGAGTCCGGCGTGCACCGTGTCCAGCGCGTTCCCAAGACCGAGTCCCAGGGTCGCATCCAGACCTCCACGGCTACCGTCGCCGTGCTTCCCGAGGCCGAGGAGATTGACGTCCAGATCAACCAGTCCGATCTGCGCATCGACACTTACTGCGCTTCGGGCCCTGGCGGTCAGTGCGTTAACACCACCTACTCCGCCGTGCGCATCACCCACCTGCCCACCAACACCGTGGTGCAGTCGCAGGAGCAGCGCTCCCAGATCCAGAACCGCGAGGTCTGCATGCAGATGCTGCGCGCTCGTCTGTACGAGATGGAGCTCGAGAAGCAGCAGGCAGAGCTCGGTGCCGAGCGCCAGAGCCAGATCGGCCACGGCAACCGTTCCGAGAAGATTCGTACCTACAACCAGCCCCAGGACCGCGTGACCGATCACCGTATCGGCTTCAACTCCACCTACAACGGCGTCCTTCTGGGCGACCAGCTCGGCACCGTCATCGAGGCACTCGCCGCCGCCGAGCGAGCCGAGAAGCTGGCGCAGGCCGTATAGGTTCCGCCGTTCTACCGAACGGCGGACCGGCCGACGCTGCGCGCCGCCCAGGGCGACAATTTGTCATTCAAAAGGCAAGGCATGACCAGAAGGTCAATGCCTTGCCTTTTTCATGCCAACTTGTTCGCCCTGGACGTCGCTCGCTGGCATTGCCAAAACATCGGCGTTTCCTTGGTTGTCAAATGACCCGTAGGGAATCGTTGGGGACATTGCTTTGAGATGTTATTCAATCAGCTGTGATGGCCTTTGAGCTGCTTACCTGCTTAAAGCAAGTAACGGCATACATCTGCAATTGAAAATATTGCTCGAAAAATCCTCCAAGAAGTCGCGGGGCTTTTTTTGGCGCGTCGCGCGTCAAGCGATGTGGTAAGTATTTGGTTAGATATTGGTCAGTTTTGGGGCAACCTTGCCAAAAGCTTGACGAATGCAAATCTAGACGTTGACGAATGAGCACTTTGAACGAGCTCGGTGCAAAATTCTGGGCTGATTCTCGATAATCGCCTTCAATCGTCCCTTGTCGTGCGTCGCCCTCGCGTACAATCTGCTCCGACATTCGCGCGCCGCCCGGCGCATAAGAGGGGAGGACCCCATGGCAAACGAGATTTGGACCATCAAGCGTTGTCTCGAGTGGACCAAGGAGTACCTGGCCGAGCGCGGCGAGGAGCATCCCCGTCTTTCTGCCGAGTGGCTGCTGTGCGCGGCCACGGGCCTGGCGCGTATCGACTTGTATATGCGCATGGACGAGACGCTTAACGCGGCCCAGCTCGAGACCATGCACGCGGCGGTCGTCCGCCGCGCCAAAGGCGAGCCGCTACAGTACATCACGGGCAGCACGCAGTTCCGCATGATCGACGTCGCGTGCGCCCCTGGCGTACTCATTCCGCGTCCCGAGACCGAGATGCTCGTCGAGGAAGTCCTGAACTATCTGGATACCGAGGTGCTGAGCCCCGAGGCCGCCGCCCGTCAGCGCGTTGAGCTGCCTTGGAACGATGAGGTCGAGCAGGCCCGCAAAGCCGAGGCGGCGCTGGCCGACGAACGCGCGACCGCCGAGCGCCGTGCTGCCAACCTGACGGCCGCCGATGAGGCTGCGCTGGGTAGCGACGTGCTCGGTAGCCGTGCCTATGCCGAGGAGCTGGCCGACCGCGAGGCAGAGGAAGCCGCCGCGCAGGCGGCGGAAGCAGAGGCCATGGAAACCCCCGAGTCCGAGCTCGACGAATACGGCATCGCCATTGAGGGCAACGACCAACAGACGACTCCCGCGCAAGATGCCGCCGAGGCCAACGTATCTGCCCCGGCCGAGCCCCGCACTGCCCGCGTTCTCGAGGTCGGCTGCGGCACGGGCTGTATCTCGCTCTCGATCGCCTGGGAGCGTCGCGGCCACGTCACCTGCACTGCTACCGATATCGAGCCGCGCGCCATCGACCTTGCTACCAAAAACCGCGATGCGCTTGGCCTCACGTCCGACGAGGTCGCCTTCAGCCTCACGAACCTGGTGAGCTCCATCCCCCGCGAGGAGTGGGGCACCTTCGACGTGCTCGTCTCCAACCCGCCCTACATCCCCACCGATGTCATGCGCTCGCTGCCGCACGAGGTCAAGGACTTTGAGCCCGATCTGGCGCTCGAGGGTGGCGCCGACGGCCTCGATATCTTCCGCCGCCTGCTCAACGCGGCGCCCTACATGTTGCGCGCCGGCGGCCTCTTTGCCTGCGAGCTCTACGAGGGCGCGCTCGACGCTGCGGCCGAGCTCTGCCGCCAAGCGGGTCTGTCGGACGTGCGCATCGTCCACGACCTCACCGATCGCCCCCGCATCGTCCGAGCTATCATCACCGAGCCCAAACAGCGCCAGTAATATTTATTAACTGGTTAGCAAAAATTATAAAGTAGTTTATAATTAGGACGGCTGAAAGAGGTCGGCCCATGCAACCTCCTACCTTTCGGGAAATCATTGCCCTACTCAAGCACGATGGATTCGTGAAGGTCGCGCAAGTCGGTAGTCATGCTAAGTATGTTTCTGGTGACCGTGTTGTCACCGTGAACGGCTCTGGTGGCGATCGACCAAAGAAGGGCACGTGGGCAAGTATTCGTCGCCAAGCTGGATGGTAGTTGGAGGCAAAATGAGGCAGCGATTTACCTATGACTGCGTTCTCATAAAAGAAGACGACGGTTACTGCGCCAGCTTCCCGCAGATTCCCGGCGCCTTTGCCGATGGCGATACGCGCGAAGAAGCGATTGCCCATGCCACCGAGGCACTGATGGCGTTTTTGGCCGACGACCTCAACAACGGTTTGACTCCGGCAGGGTACGAACGCTCGGCCGAGGTCGTGGCCCTTTCAGTCGAAATCGACCACGAGGACGCTCGGGAAGCGGCGTGCCGAACATTTAAAGACGCAGCGCTGGACCTCAAAGTCTCCGCTCCGCGGATTACCGCGCTGGTCAAAGCCGGCAAACTCGATGTTGAACTCGTCGACGGCCGTCGGATGATAACGATAGACAGTATCGAGCGTTACGCCGCCCAAGAACGTCACGCCGGAAGACCAAAGAAGTTCGTAGCCGTCCAATAACCCCCTCACTTTCACCGACTACTAGAGCCGCTCACCAAACCAACATGCGCTCTGGGCAAATAGATTGAACATTTCGTGCGAGAATGCCCCACAGTAAACAAACTTGCACCAGGGCGTAAGGGGCTGGCATACACATGCAGACGGTCTATCGGGTATACGAGGGAGCGCGCGAGCCGCATCGGCTTGCCGTCGAGCGTACGGCCGAGGTGCTCGGCTGTGGCGGTCTGGCCCTGATCCCGACCGAGACCGTCTATGGTGTCGCTGTGGCAGTTAACGCCTTTTCGGACGCCGTGCCTCAAGATACAAGCGAATTCCCATCGTGGCCGCGAGATCCGCAGGCCACCGTCAACGGCGCCGCGGTCCCCGCACTCGGTACCGGCTATCGTCGTATCTTTACCCTCAAGCAGCGCGAGCTCACCCAAACGGTTGCCTGGCTGGTCGATGATGCCGAGGCGCTCGACCGCTATGGCGTGAATATCCCTAACGAGGCCCGCGAACTCGCGCGACGATGCTGGCCGGGAGCCCTGACTATCGTGATTAAGGCAGCCCCCTGCGTGCCGACCTTTATGCGCGCCGCCGATGACACGGTGGCTCTTCGCGCGTCGGCCTCGCCTGTGGTGCAGGCGATCATCCGCGCCTGCGGCAGTCCACTTGCCTGCACGAGCGCCAACACGCACGGCGCGCCCTCGCCGGCAAGCTTTGCCGCCGTCGAGGGTCGCATCCTGGAGGGGGTCGATGTTGCCGTCGACGCCGGTGAGACCCCGTGTCGCGACGCCTCGACCATCGTGTCGTTTCAGCACGGCGGGCTCCAGATCCTGCGCCAAGGCGCACTTCCCGCATCAGAAATCGAACGGGTCCTGTCCGACCCGATGCAATAGAAAGGTATAAGCGATGTCGTTGAATCTGGGTAGCCTGGGCATGGAAGATGCCTCGTTTAACTTTGGCGGTTCCTACATCATGGCACTCGACTGCGGCACCACCTCGGTACTTGCGACCATCGTCGACGAGTACGGATGCATCGTCGCGCAGGCACGTCGCAGCGTCAAAACCAGCTTCCCGCGTCCCGGTTGGGTAGAGCAAGACCCCATGGCGGTGCTTGCCAGCCAGATCGCCGTCATGATGGAAGTCCAGTTTAAGAGCGGTATCCACTCCGACCGCATTGCCGCCATCGGCATCTCCAACCAGCGCGAGACCACGGTGGTGTGGGACCGCGTGAGCGGCCAGCCTATCTACAACGCCATCGTGTGGCAGTGTCGACGCACCGCCTCGACAATCGACAAGCTGGTCGAGCAGGGTTGCGAGGAGCTGGTGCGCTCCCGTACCGGCCTTACGCTCGACCCGTATTTTTCGGCATCCAAGGTGCAGTGGATCCTCGACAACGTCGACGGTGCGCGCGAGAGCGCGGCGGCGGGCGACCTTATGTTTGGCACCATCGATACCTGGCTCATTTATAACCTCACCGGCGGTCAGGTCTTCGCCACCGACTACACCAATGCCAGCCGCACGGCACTCTTTAATATCCATACGCTCGATTGGGACGACGACCTGCTGGCGCTCTTTGACGTTCCACGTTCCATGATGCCCGAGGTTCGCTGGAGCTCGGGCGACTACGGCCGCGTCGCGAGCGACATCATGACCAACATGCCGCCCATCATGGGCGTGGCGGGCGACCAGCAGGCGTCGCTGTTCGGCCACTGCTGTTTCCGTCCCGGCCAGACCAAAAACACCTATGGCACGGGTTGCTTTATGCTCATGAACACCGGCGACGAGATCGTCGAATCCAAGAACGGCCTGGTCTCCACCATCGGTATCGCTGCGAACGGGAAGATCGGCTATGCACTCGAGGGCTCCATCTTTGCTGCTGGCTCCACCATGAACTGGCTTCGTAACAACATGGGCATCATCTCGAGCGTGAGCGAGTCGGCACAACTCGCCGCTTCGATTAACGACAACGAGGGCTGCTACTTCGTTCCCGCCTTTGCGGGTTTGGGCGCTCCCTGGTGGGACCCGCATGCCCGCGGTATCGTGTGCGGTCTGACCGGCGCCTCGAGCCGTGCGACCATCGTGCGCGCCGCCTGCGAATCCATGGCATATCAGAGCTACGACGTGCTGCGCGCCATGGAGCAGGACGTGGGGCTTTCGATCGAGCGCCTGTCCGTCGATGGCGGCGCCTCGCGCAACGAGTTCATCATGCAATTTCAGGCCGACCTGCTGGATATCCCCGTGCTGCAATGCGAGACGGTGGAGACCACGGCAATCGGTGCCGCGTACTTGGCGGGTCTTGCCGTCGGCTATTGGGAAGACCTGGAAGAGCTGGAGCAAAATGCCCAGATCGTTAGGACCTTCCTTCCCCACATGTCCGCCGAGCGCCGCGAGCAAAACCTTGCGGGCTGGCGTGATGCAGTCAAGCGCTCGCTCAGTACCGCACAGTAGGGCCGCGGTGGGCTGCTCGATACAACAAACCGCTAAACTAATGCATGGCGTGCGGTGGCGACATTGCTGCGCGCCTTGTCAGCAAGGCCGTTTTGCGGCCGCAACGAAAGGGGCAATCAACCCATGACCGTCACCTACGATGCGTCCCGTGTGACGCTTGTCGATCATCCGCTCGTTCAGCACAAGCTGTCGATCCTGCGCGATAAAAACACCGGCACCAACCAGTTCCGCCAGCTCGTGCGCGAACTCGCGCTTTTTGACGGCTACGAGGTCATGCGCGACCTGCCCATGGAAGACGTCGAGGTCGAGACCCCCATCACTACCGCCACGTTTAAGCAGCTTGCCGGCAAAAAGCTCGCCATCGTTCCCATCCTGCGTGCGGGCCTTGGCATGGTCGACGGCATCCTCGACCTGGTACCCTCTGCCCGCGTGGGCCACATCGGCATGGAACGCGACGAGGTCACACACGAGCCGCATGAGTATTACTGCAAGATGCCCAAGGATATCGACCAGCGTATCTGCCTGGTCGTCGACCCCATGCTCGCCACGGGCGGTTCGGCCGAGATGGCCATCAGCTACCTGCGCGAGCGCGGTGTCAAGGACATCCGCATGCTGTGCATCGTCGCGGCCCCCGAGGGTCTCAAGTCGCTGACCGAGAAGGACCCAGATGTGCATATCTATACCTGCGCCATCGACGACCATCTCAACGAGGCCGCCTACATCGTCCCTGGCCTGGGCGACGCCGGCGACCGCATCTACGGCACGCTCTAGTCGTCGGGCTAAGACGGCCGCGGCTGCAAATACGAAGAAACGGTGCGCGCGGACGAACAAAAGGTGACCGCGCGCACTCCCGTTAACGGACGTTTTGCCCTGCAGGGTTCGAGAAAAACGTATTACCTACCTGCGGCATAAAGAAGGTCTTAAGAAAACGAACAGGTGCGTATTAACCGATGCTTTTTCGGTTGTACTTTAACGATTGGCTCGTACAATAGTCACCAATGTTTGGCGGGAACTGTTCTGTGAGGCGTTAAAAAGGAAAGTGAGGACGCCAGTGTTTCAGATAGCCGATCTGCTCGCTATCGTTGCAGGCGCCATCGCGGGCGCAATTGCCTTCCTTCCCTTTGTCTATACGCTCAAGCCGGTTCTTGACGATAGGCAGAATGCGGACATGCTCAAGGGTATGGTGAGTCTGGCGGTCTCGGCAATCGCCCTGCTCGTCTTTACCTTGGTTGTGTTTGCGTTGTTCGGAGAGGCATTTCGCATGTTCCTCCTGGGCGAGGCGATCGGCTTCGTGGCCTTTATGGCTGCCTGCACGGTTCGTGTCGTCAAGGCGCTGCGAGATCCTCATGAGGTCGAAAGGTAAGTCGTGGAAATTTTTGAAAAGCTGCCTGATGAGATTAATCATCTGGTCAGCGAGTTCAGCTCCACCCCTGTCGTGGGCGATCTGAGCTGCGGCATCACGCAGTACTCGTTTTGGCTGATCGTCTCCACGATCGTGCTCCTGATCGTCCTGGCCGTGTTCAAGAAGAAGCAGACCCTGGTCCCCAAGGGCTTCTTCGTCAACGGTTTCGAGTACATCATCGAGTACGTCGAGAACGATATCGGCAAGGGCGTCGTGGGTGAGAACTGGAAGAAGCACTTCCCGTTCCTGTGCTCGCTTTTCCTGTTCATCCTGATCAATAACATGATCGGCCTGATTCCGGGAATGAAGCCCGGCACCGGCGCAATCGGCTCCACCGCCGCGCTCGCCATCTTCGCCTTCGTGTACTTCATCTACTACGGATGCAAGGCTCACGGCGTGATCGGCTACATCAAGAGCCTCGCCCCGCAGGGCGTGAGCTTCCCGATGAACGTGCTTGTGTGGGTCGTCGAGCTTTTCTCGACCTTCCTGCGTCTCATCACGCTCGCCGTCCGTCTGTTCTGCAACATGTTCGCAGGACACGTGGTCATGGGCTCGTTCGCCATCATGGCGAGCATGTTCATGCAGCCGCTGCTTCAGCAGGTTTCCGCGGCCCACGCCGTCGGCGCCCTGCCTTCGCTGGCTTGGCTTGCCATCCTCATCCTGATCTATGCGATCGAGCTTGTGGTCGGCGCCATCCAGGCTTACGTCTTCACGGTCCTTACCGCCGTGTATGTCTCCGAGGCAGAGGAGGTCGCGGAGGAGGAGTAGCCTTCCGTTCGCGTCTTAAAGGTAAGGCAATTCGTTAAACCGCCGGTGCCCGTACCCATGGAGCCCGGCAGTTATAAAAAGGTTATCCTGCGTGAAATAAGACACGCACGACAAAGGAGGAATCGTGGGAGTTATCGGTTACGGTCTCGGTGTTATCGGCGCTGGTCTTGCTATCGGCCTGTCTGCTCTGGGTGCTACGGGTGCTATGGCCCGTCAGCCTGAGGTCCAGGGCCGCGTGTTCACCGTCTTCATCATGGGCTCCGCCTTCGGCGAGGCTCTGGCTCTGATCGGCTTCGTTGTCGCGCTGATCGTTAAATAGCACGGAGCGTCAAGTATGAATCTTTCATCCCAGAAGAGCGCGATCGCACTCTCCGCGTCCGCGGCCGCGCTGCTCATGCCGGTTTCCGCGTTCGCCGAGGACGGCGCTGCCGGTGCGGACATCCTCATCCCTAAGATGGCGGAGTTCATCCCGGCGCTTATCGCCTTCCTGATTATCTGGATCGTGCTGGCCAAGGTCGCCCTGCCGGGCATCATGAAAACCATGGAGGAGCGCGGCAAGAAGATCGAGGAGAGCCTCGACGAGGCCGAGAAGACCAAGCAGGAGGCTATCGCCAAGCGCGCTGAGTCCGACTCGATCGTCACCGACGCCCGTCGTCAGGCTGCTGACATCGTTCTCGAGGCCCGTAAGGACGCCGAGTCCGAGCGCGCCCGTATCATCGAGGCTGCTCACAAGGAGGCCGAGGAGATCATCGCCAAGGCCCATACGACCGTCGAGGACGAGCGCAAGTCCATCTACGCCGGTGCCGCGAGCTCCATCGCCGACCTGTCCGTTGCCGTCGCCACCAAGATCGTGGGCGAGGCACTCGAGGACGAGACCGAGCAGAAGAAGCTCATCGAGCGCTACATCCAGGAAGCAGGTAGCCTGAATGCCGACTAGCCGCTATCAGGACAAGGTGCTCGAGACCTACGCGCGCTCCCTTCTGGAAGCCGCTAAGGCCGAGAACCATGTGTTCGAGGACCTCGAGATGATCGAGCGCTTGGCTTCTGCCAGCCCCGAGATCATCGCCGTGCTCGACACCATGTCCAAGCGCGACCAGCTCGACCTTCTTCCCAAGGTGGCAGCTGCCTTTAAGTATGTTGCCGAGGAAGACGAGGATGTAGTGGGCGTGACCGTCACCACGGCGATCCCGCTCGACGACGAGCTGCGTCAAACCATCACTAAGAAATGCGAGCAGGACTTCGGCCGCAAGGTATTCCTTATCGAGCAGGTCGACCCGTCTATCGTGGGCGGCCTGGTGCTCGAGGCCCGCGGCGAGCGTCGTGACATTTCCGTCAAGACGCAGCTGCGCATCGCGCAGGAGACCCTCGCAAACTCTGCTAATTCGTACGGAGGTGAAGCCTAATGTCCGAAACCCTCAATGCCCAGGATATCGCCAAGAAACTGCAGGAGCAGCTCACGAGCCTCTCCGCGACGGTCGATACGCATGAGGTTTCAACGGTCGACGAGGTAGGCGACGGCATCGCGCGCGTCTCCGGCCTCAAGAGCGCCATGGCAGGCGAGCTTCTGGAGTTCAAGAGCTCCGATACCGGTGAGACCGTCTTCGGCCTTGCCCAGAACCTTGACCGTGACGAGGTCGGCGCCGTTCTGTTTGGTGCCGTCGACTCCATCAAGGAAGGCGACGAGTGCCGCACCACTGGCCGCATTATGGATATCCCTGTGAGCCGCGCCATGCTCGGCCGCGTCGTCAATCCGCTCGGCCAGCCCATCGACGGTCTGGGCGACATCGTCGCCACGCACCGTCGCCCCATCGAGTTCAAGGCCCCCGGCGTCATCGACCGTACCCCGGTGTGCGAGCCGGTTCAGACCGGTCTGCTCGCTATCGACTCCATGGTGCCTATCGGCCGCGGTCAGCGTGAGCTCATCATCGGCGACCGTAAGACCGGTAAGACCGCCATTGCCATCGACGCTATCCTCAACCAGCGCGGCAAGGGCATGGTCTGCATCTATGTCGCCATCGGCCAGAAGGCCTCCACGGTTGCCAACATCCGCGAGACCCTCGCTCAGCACGGTGCGCTCGACTACACCATCATCGTTTCGGCCACCGCTGCCGATTCCGCCCCTATGCAGTACATCGCGCCTATGGCCGGTGCCGCTATCGGCGAGTTCTTCATGTACAACGGCGAGGACGGCAAGCCCGCCAGCGAGACCAACCCCGGCGGCCACGTGCTCGTCATCTACGACGACCTGTCCAAGCAGGCTGTGGCCTACCGTCAGATGTCGCTGACGCTGCATCGTCCGCCCGGACGCGAGGCCTATCCTGGCGACATCTTCTACCTGCACTCTCGTCTGCTCGAGCGTGCCGTCAAGATGTCCAAGAAGAACGGTTACGGCTCCATGACGGCACTGCCGATCATCGAGACCCAGGACGGCGACGTCTCGGCCTACATTCCGACCAACGTCATTTCCATTACCGATGGTCAGATCTACCTGCAGTCTGAGCTCTTCTTCCAGGGTCAGCGCCCGGCAGTCGACGTGGGCATCTCCGTGTCCCGCGTCGGTGGCGATGCGCAGACCAAGGCCATGAAGCAGGTCGCCGGCAACCTCCGTCTGGATCTCGCTTCCTATCAGGAGCTCGCTGGCTTTACGCAGTTCGGCTCCGACCTCGACGAGGCTACTCAGAAGCAGCTGACCCATGGTGCTCGCATGACCGAGCTCCTGAAGCAGCCGCGTTACAAGCCGTTTGAGGTTGGCGAGCAGATCGTTACGCTGTTCGCTGGCAACGAGGGCTTCCTGGATGACTTGGAGATCGCCGACGTGCTGCCCTTCCGTGCCGAGCTCATCGAGTACATGGACAATGGCTTTGGTTCGCTGCTCGACAAGGTCCGCGCCAAGAAGATCGATGATGACACCAAGGCTGAGCTCTTGCGCGTCATCGGCGACTTCAAGCAGCAGTTCATGGCCAAGCACCATTCGGATGTTTCTGGATCAGAGGAGAACTAAGCCCCATGGCCAACCTTCGCGACATTAAGAAGCGAATCTCCTCGGTTACCACGACCAAGCAGATCACGCGCACGATGGAGATGGTCTCTACGGCCAAGATCCGTCGTGCCCTCGATCGCTCCAAGCAGGCCGAGCCCTATAAGGAGGCGCTGACCGACGTCATGTTGACGGTCGCCGGCGACGCCTCCTGTTCGGGCACCGATCCCATGCTGCAGAAGCATGAGAGCGTCAAGCATGGCCTGATTGTCGTTATTGCCTCGGACCGCGGCCTTGCCGGCGGTTTCAATACGACGGTGGAGCGCACGGCCGAAAAGCTCGCCGCTTCTTGGGCGAACGACGGCATCGAGTGCGAGATCATCGCGTGCGGGCGTAAGCCGGCCACGTATTTCCGTGACCGCGCAAACGTTGTCATGCACTTTGAGGGCAACTCCTCTGAGCCCGATTTCAATCAGGCCCGCATGATCTCCTCTCATATCTGCGATGCGTATCGTGCCGGTGAGCTTGACCGTGTCGAGCTTGTCTACCACCACGCCAAGAACCGCGTGGATCAGGAGCTTCGCGTCGAGCATCTGTTGCCGCTCGACCCCGAGATGATCGCTATGGCCCACGGTCCGCGTAAGAACGAGACCGACGCCCCTAAGCGCATCTCGTCCACGTTCGAGTTCGTGCCCTCTCCCGAGCATGTTCTCGGCAAGCTTGTGCCGTCTTATATCCTGACGGTCATCTACCAGGCCCTGATCGATTCGGCGGCTGCCGAGCAGGGTGCACGCCGCAAGGCCATGCACTCCGCGACGGAAAACGCCACCGCGATCATCTCGACCCTTACCCGCACGTATAGTCGCGTGCGCCAGGCTTCGATCACGACCGAGATTAACGAGATCGTCGGCGGAGCCTCAGCATTGGAGGAACAGTAATGGCTAATAACACCGTAAAGCTTGCGGTCGAGGAAGCCACCAAGAAGACGACTGCCGGTGATGGTCGCATCGTGCGAATCATCGGTCCTGTCGTCGACGTCAAGTTTGACGGTGCGGTGCCCCCGATCTACAACGCGCTCACGGTCGAGGCCGAGACCCCGATCGGTCATCTGAGCACGATCCTCGAGGTCGAGAGCCAGCTTCCGGGCGGCGTCGTCCGCACGGTCGCCATGTCCTCGACCGACGGCCTGCAGCGCGGCCTCATCGCCACCGATACCGGAGAGCCCATGAAGATGCCCGTTGGCCCCAAGACGCTCGGCCGCATTTGGAACGTCATGGGCAAGCCTGTCGACGGCAAGCCCATGCCTGAGGTGGAGGAGTTCTACCCCATCCACCATGCAGCGCCCCGTTTCGACGAGCTCACCACCAAGACCGAGATCTTCGAGACCGGCATCAAGGCCGTTGACCTGCTCGAGCCCTACATCCGTGGCGGCAAGACGGGCCTGTTCGGCGGCGCCGGCGTCGGCAAGACCGTTCTGATTCAGGAGCTCATCAACAACCTCGCCCAGGAGCACGGCGGCACCTCGGTGTTCACCGGCGTCGGCGAGCGTACCCGCGAGGGCACCGACCTGTTCCTCGAGATGAGCGAGTCTGGCGTTATCGACAAGACCTGCTTGGTCTATGGTCAGATGAACGAGCCGCCCGGAGCGCGTCTGCGCATCGGTCTGGCCGGCCTTACCACCGCTGAGTACTTCCGCGATCGCGGCCAGGACGTTCTGCTGTTCATCGACAACATCTTCCGCTTCTCCCAGGCGGGTTCCGAGGTTTCCGCACTGCTGGGCCGTATGCCGTCCGCCGTTGGTTACCAGCCCACGCTGGCAACCGAGATGGGCGACCTCCAGGAGCGCATTACCTCGACCAAGACGGGCTCCATTACCTCCGTCCAGGCTGTCTACGTCCCCGCAGACGACCTGACCGACCCGGCGCCTGCCACGACGTTTACGCACCTCGACGCCACCACGGTTCTTTCGCGTAGCATTTCGTCGCTCGGCCTGTTCCCGGCTATCGACCCGCTCGCGTCTTCCTCCGACGCTCTCGATCCCTCGATCGTCGGCGAGGAGCACTACCGTGTCGCCGTCAAGGTCCAGGAGCTCCTGCAGGAGTACTCCGACCTTCAGGACATCATCGCCATTCTGGGTATGGACGAGCTGTCCGAGGAGCAGCGCCTTACGGTCAACCGTGCCCGTAAGATTCAGCAGTTCCTCTCGCAGTCCTTCCACGTCGCCGAGAAGTTCACCGGCAACCCCGGTGTCTACGTCCGCGTCGAGGATACCGTCCGCTCTTTCGCCGAGATTGTCGACGGCAAGGCCGATGACCTGCCCGAGCAGGCTTTCCGCTATGCTTCCACGATTGAGGACGTGCGCGAGCGCGCCCGCAAGATGGGGGAGAAGTAGGTTATGCGTATCCGCATCGTGTGCCCCGTGAGCTGCGCCTATGAGGGCGACGCTGCGTTTGTGTCGATTCCGTCCACGGATGGCGAGTTTGGCGTCCTGCCTGCTCACTCCAGCGAGATCTGCACGATCGACCGCGGTTACGTTCGCGTTTCCGATAAGGCCATGGGCACTGTCGACCACACGTTTGCCGTGGCCGGCGGCTATGCCCAGGTTGCGGACGATGTCGTGACCGTTCTCGCCGAGCGCGCTTGCGATTTGGCGACCGTCGATGCCGACAAGCTTAAAGCTGATATTCAAGGTTTTGAAGAGAAGCTGGGTAATTTGTCGGAGGATGATGCACGCCGCGCCTACCTCTATAATGAAATCGCATGGTGTAAGCTCAAGCTTGCCCAATAGTCAAACGATTTAGCGTTCGACCATTTGCGAACACATCATGCCCGGGATGGCCCAGCCACCCCGGGCATGCTTTTTGAAAGGGTAGACCTTGGATATTATCCGCGTTGAGGGTGGCCACGCCATCGGAGGCTCCGTGCCCGTCTCGGGCGCCAAGAACTCCGCGCTCAAACTCATGGCGGCAACGCTTCTGGCGCCGGGCAAGACGACGCTGCAGAACGTGCCCGATATTTCCGATGTCCACGTGATGGGCAAGGTGCTCAAGGGCATGGGCGCTACGATCGATGTTCTCGACGAGCACACGCTCGAGATTGATACCTCTCAGGTCGATTCATGGGAGGCCCCCTACGAGCTCGTTGCCAAGATGCGCGCTTCCACCGCCGTCATGGGACCCCTGCTGGGCCGCTTCCATCGCGCCAAAATTGCCATGCCGGGCGGCTGCAACCTGGGTGCTCGCAAGATCGATATGCACATTCTTGGTCTTGAGGCCCTGGGCGTTGAGTTCGATACCGCCCACGGTTACATCAACGCTAATGCGCCCCAAGGTCTGCGCGGTACCACCGTCACGCTCGAGTTCGCCAGCGTCGGTGCGACCGAGAACCTCATCATGGCCTCTGTGCGCGCACAGGGCACCACGGTTATCGACAATGCCGCCCGCGAGCCCGAGATCGTCGATCTCGCTAACATGCTCAACGAGATGGGCGCCAAGATTGTTGGCGCCGGTACGCCCGTCGTGACTATCGAAGGCGTGGAAGAGCTCCATCCCGTTACCCATCGCGTGGTGGGCGACCGCATCGAGGCCGGTACCTTTATCGTTGCCGGTGCGTTGATGGCCGACGATCGCGGTGTCGATGTCACGGGCTTTTGCCCCATTCACTTGGGCATGGTGCTCAAGAAGATGGAGCTCATGGGTATCGACTGCGAGCGCGTCGAGGATGGCGTCCATGTGAGCCGTGCCGAGCGTATCAAGCCGGTCGACATCCAGACGCTTCCGTTCCCCGGTTTCCCGACCGACATGCAGGCGCAGATTATGGTGCTCTCCGCCCTTGCCGACGGTAGTTCCGTTATTACCGAAAACATCTTCGAGAATCGCTTTATGTTTGCCTCTGAGCTGGTGCGCATGGGTGCCGACATTCGTATCGAGAGCCATCATGCCATGATTCATGGCGTCAAGGGCTTCTCGGGTGCACAGGTTACCTCGCCCGATCTGCGCGGCGGAGCGGCCCTCGTCGTAGCGGGCTTGATCGCCGACGGGACGACCGAGGTTTCGGCTATCCATCACATCAAGCGCGGCTACGAGCAGTTTGTCGAAAAGCTGCAGGCGCTTGGCGCGCATGTCGAGCATGCTACCGTCCCCGATCCCGTCATCTACTAATACAGGTTGCCTATGTTTAATAAAAAGCCCCTCGCGGATACCACCACCCGAAGACCCTCAACTGGTGCGCAGGCCAAAATCTACAGTCGCGATAACGTGGCTCGCTATTCCGAGCGCGCTCGTCAACGTCGCCGTAGCCACACGATTCGTCACGTCGCGCTCATTGTCGTGCTTGGCGTGCTGCTGAGTGCCACTACCGCTGCCGGCCTGTGGTTTGCCACCATTATGGGCAAGCTCGGCGATTCTAATGTCATTACCGACAATCTGCGTCGGGTTCTGGTTGACACCGATGAGGCAAAGGATCCGTTCTACGTGCTGCTTCTTGGCACCGACGGCCGTCCGGGCGAGGATACGTATCGTGCCGACTCGATTATCCTGGCACGCATCGACCCCACGGAAAAGCAGGCGACGCTCATTTCCGTTCCGCGCGACACCAAGGTCGAGTACAAGGGCGAGACCATGAAGATCAACGCCTGCCATACCGTTGGCGGCGCCGAGGCCATGGTCGAGGCGGTCAACGAGCTGTGCGGTGTTCAGATTTCCCACTATGCCGAGGTCAGCTTCGACGGTATGCAGGCGCTGATTGATTCGGTTGGCGGTATCGACATTAACGCAACCGATGATGTTGACGACCCCGAGCACCTGGATATTAAGATTACCGCTGGCCAGCAGCATATGGACGGTGCCACCGCCCTTACCTATGCCCGCTGCCGCTACACCTATGCCGACGGCGATTACACGCGCATGCGCCACCAGCGTCAGGTGCTTGGCGCACTTGCCAACCAGATTCTCAATAACTTCGATGCCACGAAGATCTTTGGCCTGGTTAATTCGCTGTCCGATATGCTTGTAACCGATATGAGCGTTCAGGATATCGTGGCTACGGTCAACGCCATGCGCGGTATGGATGTCGACGGTATCTACTCGGCCAACCTGCCCTCGTACGCCGACGACAGCACCATGATCGACGGTGTGAGCTACGTCTTTGTCTACGAGGACGAGCTTAAGGAAATGATGGCCCGTGTCGACGCCGGCAAGGACCCCAAGGGCCCCAACACCATGGGTCTTTCCGACGGCTCCAGCTCCACGATCGGCGACCTGAACAACAACACGTCTGACGACTACGCAAACGGTACCGCAACCTCATCGGTCAGCTCTGACGATTCCGATGACTCAAGCGATTCGAGCGATTCGGACTACTTCGAAGAGCCCACCGGCGACGGCAACGGCTACGAAGCCAACTACTAAGTTACGGCGTTTTAACAAACGCCGTAACGGCTCGACGCTGCGCGCCGCCCAAGGCGACAATTTGTCATTCAAAAGGCAGGGCATGACCAGAAGGTCAATGCCCTGCCTTTTTCATGCCAACTTGTTCGCCTTGGACGTCGCTCGCTGACGTTGGCTCAACCTGCGATGCTGATTACTCCCCTTGCAGCAAAAACCGCCCCGTTCTCTGTAGAGGACGGGGCGGTTTGTCGTTTAGGCTTGTGTGGCCAGGCTTATGCGAAGCGGGCGACGAGCTCCTGGAGCACGTCGGTCATCTTCACGAGTGAACTGACCGGGACGAACTCGTTGACGCCGTGGTAGCAATAGCCGCCGGTGGAAAGGTTGGGGCAGGGCAGACCGCGGAACGACAGCTGCGCGCCGTCGGTGCCGCCGCGAATCGGCAGCACTTGGGGCTCAACGCCGCAGGCAAGGTAGGCCTCCTTGGCAACATCAATAAGCTCGGGATAGTCACGAACGATCTCGGCCATATTTCGATACTGCTGCTTAATCTCGACCGTCACGCGCTCCTCACCCAGACGCTGGTTGAGCATCGAGGCGGCGGCATCAATAAGGTCGAGTTTCTGCTGGAACTTGGCGGCGTCATGGTCGCGGACGATATAGCGCGCTGTGGCGTGATCGACGGTCGCAGATACACCCTCAAGGTGATAAAAGCCCTCGTAGCCTTCCGTGTACTCCGGGCGCTGCACGTAGGGGAGCAACGCGTTGAAGTCGCAGAACAGATTGCCTGCGTTGACCATACGGCCCTTGGCGTCGCCCGGGTGGATGGACTGGCCCTCAAAGCAGACGGTCGCCTCGGCGGCGTTAAAGCACTCCCACTCCAGTTCGCCGATGGGGCCGCCGTCGACCGTGTAGGCGTACTTGCAGCCAAAGGTATCGATATCCAACAGCTCGGCTCCGTGGCCGATCTCCTCGTCAGGGCAGAAGCAAATACCGAGTGCGGGATGGGGCAGAGAAGGGTCCTGAGCGATACGCGCGACAAGCGACATGATCTCGGCGACGCCTGCCTTGTCGTCCGCGCCCAGCAGCGTGGTGCCATCGCTGCAGACCAGGTCCTCACCTGCGAGGTCATTCAGGGCGGGAAGCTTGGCGGTACTCATGGCAACGGGCTTACCGTCAACCGTGCCGCAGACCAGGTCGCCGCCTTCGTAGTGTACGATGTGCGGCTTCACGCCGGCGCCCGGTGCAACTTCGGTGGTGTCGAGATGGGCGATCAGGCCCAGGGCGGGCTTGTCCTCAGCGCCCGCACTTGCGGGGATATGCGCGCAGACATAGGCATGCTCGGTCACGTGGGCATCTTCCGCACCAAGCTCGCGCAGCTCTTCAGCCAGCACGTTGGCAAGGTCAAACTGAACGGCGCTCGAAGGTACCTGGTCGCAGTTTGCATCCTCGGACTGCGTGTTGATCTGGACGTAGCGCAAAAAGCGCTCGAGGACATCGGGGTTCGTGGTGGTGTTTTCCATAAAGACCGCTCCAATCTTGGTCGTCGTGTGCAACAAGAACTCTAGCACGGTATGCCACGGCATACCGCGACGCTTGGATGGGGTAGAATCAGCCATTGAATGCAGAAGGGACGGAAGATCATGGATACGACAAATAGCTCGCGCGAACTACATCTGACGGTGGCGAACGAAGACTACTTGGAGTGCATGGTTCGCATTGAAAGCGAAGAGGGGGAAACCAACGGCGTGCGATCGGTCGACATCGCGCAGCGCCTTGGCGTCTCCAAGGCATCGGTCAATAAAGCGGTTTCGGCGCTCAAGGCATCCGAGCTTGTCGAGCAATCGCACTATGGCAAGGTAATCCTGACCGATCGCGGCCGCGAGGTTGGCACGGCTATCTGGTACCGTCATCGCCTCATCCGCACGTTTTTGGTTCAGGAGCTCGGTGTCGAATTTGAGCGAGCCGATTCCGAGGCCTGCATGATGGAGCATGCGCTATCCGAGGACACGATGAGCCGCTGGCTCGCCTATCTCGAAAAGCAGGGAATCAGCGTCGAGGAATAGCGGGATATATATGGATACGAGTTATTACAACCGCTTTGGTGCCGAGGAACTTACGCGCCGCTTGTCGAGCGAGACCTTGTTGGCGCAGGGCCCCATGGGCAGTGTTCTGTTGAGTGAGTACGATGCCGCCGATATTCCACCGGCGTTTTGGAATCTGGCAGAGCCGCAGACCGTTTCTCGTATCCATCGCTTGTATGTCGCCGCCGGCGCGCAGGTACTCATTACCAATACCTTTCAGGCATCAAGCTATGCCCTCAAGCACGACCAGATTGCGCCGTCCGTGGCGGAGGTCAATCGCGGGGCCGTCGACGATGCCCGCCAGGCGCACCCTCAGCTGCTGCTGGGCTCGATGGGTCCGATCGGTATTGAGTGGTTTGCCGAGGACTCTGCCGAGTTTCGTGAGATCCGAGGCATTGCGCGCGAACAGGCGCACGCCTTACTCAATGCTGGTGTTGATGGTCTGCTGATCGAGACGGTGACGTCTATCCGTAATTTGCAGCCCATGCTTGCCGGCGCTCGAGATGCCGCTGACGGCATGCCTGTCCTGGTGAGTTTTGTCGTTGATGACAAAGGCGACCTGTTGGGCGATGGCCTCAACATCGAGGCAGCCGTTTTGTACGCCGAAAAACACGGCGCAAACTCGGTTGGTGTTAATTGCTGTTCGCTTGCGGCCGCGAACGCGGCGGTGCCCAGGATGGTTGCATCGGCGACTACTCCCGTCACGGTGCGTCCCAACGTGGGCGATCCGGTCCAGACTCAGGATGGCCCCGTATGGCACGAGAACCCCGAAGCTTTCGCGCGCGCATGCATCGAATGGAGACATGCCGGTGCCGCAATGGTGGGCAGTTGCTGTGGAACCACGGCAATCACTACGGCAGCGATGGCCGAGGCGCTCGATATATAAAGGGTAAAACCGCTCCATACGGGGCGGTTTTTTTTATTGCTTGCATGTCCTCGGCAGCATTTGCCCAAATGGTGAATGCTGGTGCCGGCAGGTTGCCGAGTGTGTATCGCGGGTATACCTCATGCGTACCATGATCCAAACACTGTGAGGTGTCTGCGCGTGTGCGCGATAATTCATTTTGGAACTGACGGTTGGCGCGCTCGCGTCGATGAGGACTTCACTGCCGATAACGTTGCCCGTATCGCCGATGCCGTCGGCGAGTTGTGGCAAAAGATCAATCCGGGCAAAACGGTATATATAGGGTTCGACACTCGGCCCCTGGCGCGCGAGTTCGCTGAGCTTGCGGCGGGTGTGCTAGCAGCGCACGGGCTAGACGCCGTGCTCGCTTCGCGACCTGTTCCGACCCCTGCCCTTACGTGGGCGGCGGCTTATGACGGTGAGGCGTGCGGCGCGCTCATGGTGACGGGGTCCCATCATCCGCAGGGTTATCTGTGTCTCAAGATTCGCATGGGTGACGGCTCGACCGCCAACCAGGATGTCATCGAAGAGCTCGAAGAGACCATGGCTCCCGAGCCAATGGGGATCGAGGGGCAATATCGCACCGCGGATATCATTCCTGACTATATGCAAGCGGTGGCATCGTTTGTCGATGCCGAAGCCATCCGCGCCGCGCACCTGCGCGTGGTTGTTGATCCCATGGGCGGCGCAGCCCAGGGCTATCTAGCCGACTTGCTGCGCGAGCTTGGCGTTGAGGTGCACGAGATTCACGCCGGGCAGGCGCCTGACCAAGAGGATATCTGCCCCGACCCCGTTGAGCCGTGGGTGGACGCTTGCGAGCATACGGTTATCGAGGACGGAGCTTGCGCTGGCCTGGTGACCGACGGCGACGCCGACCGTATCGGCGCGGTTGACGAGCGCGGCAGATATATACATCCGCATCAGATCATGGCGCTCGTTTTGGGCGACTTGGTTCAATTTCGTAATTTGGAGGGGCGCGTCGTCGTCAATCTTTCGTGCTCGACGCTCGTGCGTCGCATTGCCGAGGCGCTTGGCTGCCGCGTGACCGTCAAACCAGTCGGTTTCAAATATATAGCGGCAGAGATGAAGAAGGGTGGCGTCCTCATAGGCGGCGAAGAAGCCGGTGGTATCGGCATCGCCGCGCATATGCCCGAGCGCGATGGAATCCTCGCCTGTCTGATTCTGTGTGAGCTTATGGCAAAGACGGACGCGCCTTTGGGCGTTCTGGTCGACCAACTCGAGGACAGTTTTGGTAAGACGAGTTACGGTCGACGCGATTTGCGCCTTGAGGCCGAAGATGCCGAAACGTTACGAACCCTGCTGCCGGGCGTAAACCCCAAGTCGATTTGTGGCAAGGTGCCGCAAAACGTTAGTCATATGGATGGCTTGCGTTTAGCATTTGAGGATGACACGTGGCTGCTAGTCCGTCCTAGCGGGACCGAACCAGTGGTGCGCGTCTACGCCGAGGGGTTCTCGGTGGAAGAACGTGATGAGTTGCTCGATGCTGGCTGTGCTTTAGCTAGGGGAACGTATCCGCTTTAACCATGAGACTGCCTTATATAAAGAGATGCTCGGCGAGCGGTAGTTAACGGCTGGCAAACGTTAGTCGGATTCCAAACTGTGTAGGAAATGTGTACGCCCAGATTCCCGCCCCCGGCGCCCCTCCGGTCTGGCAATATATCTCCTTGCCGCGCGGCCCGGTCGGACCGGATCAGCCGCGGGGCGTGCACCTTGAGAACCGG